>JACRMM010000047.1 GCA_016214985.1 Deltaproteobacteria bacterium
CCGGAGCAGATTGTGGGGACGTCGCGTCAGCGACGTGTGTCCTTGGCGCGGCGTGAATTTTTGGTGCGGGCGCACGAAGAGGCGAGGCTGTCGGCAGCGGCCCTGAGCAGGATCTGCAAGATCACGCATGTCTCCGTTCGGAAAGCACTCCTGAAGGGCGTTCCGCTGGCGGGGGAGACGGCACGGTAACTACGAAACTACCAACGTCCCGTCGGGACCCCGTCGGGACCCTTCTGAACCGCTTCTGGACCCGGCGGAGCTCGCGATCGTGCCCGCGTGGTTCCCCGGCGCGGACCTCTCGGACCACTGGTCCTTCTGGCAGGAGGGGTACCCGGCGTTGCTGGTGACCGACACGGCGCCCTTCCGATACCCCTTCTACCACACGGCCGGCGACACGCCCGACCGGGTGGACTTCAACCGGCTCGCCCGGGTCACGGCGGGGCTGGCCGAGGCCGTCGTCGGGCTGGCCGGGCACTGACCGGGCACGTCCACCCCCCTCGAGGGAACACGGCAGGAAAGGGGCACTGCGGCCCTTTGCTCTGGTCCCCTATGCGTTACGCAGGAAGCGGAATTGCGGCCCTTCGCTCTTGCGCACGAGCGTCCCTGTGCCCTCCCGCTGTGCCCTCCCGAGCGTCTCCTCATGCCAGGACCCGACCCGCCCACGGCCCGAGGCCCAGGCGCTCCACGGTCACCTGCCCGGGCCGTCCCTCCTCGGTCCAGCCTCGGAGCTCGTAGTAGTCGGAGAGGAGTTGGTCCCCGGGCGGCACGTCGAAGTCGAGGCCCTCGCCTCGCTTGCGCAGGGTGCGCATGCGGGGCGGCAGGAGGTCATCCTTGCGGCCGATCCCCCGGCCGTTGTTCACCATCCGCTTCAGGGTGAACGCCCGGTCGCCCATGGCGAGGAACGCTCCCAGGTCGACGTCTCGGCCGGTGATCAGGTTGTACCAGTCTAGGAAGTTGGAGACCCGGAGGGCGTTGTTGAGCATCGTGAACTTGCAGACCGAGAGGGAGTCGACGAGGGACATCAGATTCTGCAGGTGGATCGTCCACTCGGCCTTGCCGCGGCGCTCCCTGGGAGGGAAGGGAGTCTCGTAGCCGAGCTCCGGCAGCGAAACCGCGATCTCGAAGGGGTGGGTGAGGCCGGCGAGGTGGCAGGCGCCGCGGTTGGAGGTGGCGTAGGAGAGGGCCTGCCCCCAGGAGAAGCGCGGATCGTGCATGGGGAACTCGAGCCCCTTCACTTCCAGCGCGTACTCCGCCGCGGTTCCCCCGATCTTCCGCGCGGCGCGGCGTACCCCCTCGCCTAGGGTGCGGGCGAGCTCCCCCTCGCCGACGGCGATGCGTCGCGTCAGTTCCACGATGGCTTCCGAGGCCCCGAACGCGAGCTCCAGTCCATCCGCGTCCGAAGGGCCGAGGAGGCCCTTCTCGAAGCACTCGCAGGCGAAGGCGACGACGGCGCCCACGGAGATCGTGTCGACGCCCAGGGTGTTGCAGAGCTCGTTGGCCTTGGCGATCGACGCCAGGTCCCAGTTGCCGCAGAGGCTGCCGAAGGCGGCAAGGGTCTCGTACTCGGGTCCGGAAACGATCCCGTCTGTGGCGAACGGGCCCTCTCGGACCTCCACGAGCCTCCCGCAATGGATCGGGCATGCCCTGCAACCCGTGCGGCGGACCCGGATCGTGTCCTTCATGGTCTGGCCGCTGATCCTCGAGGCCAGTTCGGGGGCTCGGCCCTCACGCCAGTTTCGAATGGGAAGGTTCCCGAGCTTCTCGTAGACGAGCACCCCGCCCGGAGTCCCGAACTCGCCGAAGACGTCGAGCCGATCCCGGATCACCGCGACCCCGGCCTGGACGGACCCGCGGAGCCCCTCGGGGTCGGCCACTGGCGTGGCAGCCTCCCCGTGGCTGGTGACGACCACCGCCTTGAGCCGCTTCGACCCCATGACCGCGCCGAGGCCGCAGCGCCCGGCGGCCCGCGTGTGGCGGCCGTCGTGGGAGACGGAGGCGAGGAGAATCTGCCGCTCCCCGGCTGGCCCGATGATGGCCGTGGCCGCTCCACGATCCGCGAGCGCTCCCTTGAGGGCGGCGTCCGCGGCGTACACGTCCTTTCCCCAGAGGTCTACCGCTTCCTGGACGCGGACCTCCCCTCGGTCCACCGCCACGGTCACCGGGGCGTCGGCTGCTCCCGTGATCACCAGCCCGTCGAACCCCGCCCGTTTCAGGTGCCAACCGAGGGAGCCTCCGCAGTTGGATTCGCCGTAGACCCCAGTCAGCGGAGAGAGGGAGACCACCTCGTGGCGCGAGCCGGCAGGCACCACCGTGGCAGTGAACGGGCCGGTCAGGAAGAGGAGAGGGTTCTCAGGGGCGAGGGGGGCTGTCCCTGGCCCGGTCAACCGAGCCAGCAACGCAGCTCCGAGTCCGGAGCCGCCAGCGAAGGCCTCCACGTCGGCTTCCTCAAGGGCGCGGACCTCGACGGTGCGTTCGGAGAGGTCGATCCACGCCAGTCGGTTGTGAAAGCCATACATGCTCAACCTCCGGTCACGAGTACGAGCACTTCCACTTCGTCTTCCGGTTCCAGAATGTCGACGAACTTCAGCGCCTTGCCCCGGCGCCACACGAGAAGGCCTGTTGGAGCGGCTTCTCCCTCCACGTGGCGGGCGTAGCGAATAAACCTCGGCTCACGCTCGTAAAATTCGAGGAGTAGGCCGGAGACCGATGCCGTTCGCTCCAAAGGGAGGTCGGTGACTGCACCGAAGAGGCTGTCGAGGGGCGGGTACCAGCGGATCGTCAAAGGGCGTCTCCCTGGGGCAGGCTGTTGCCTTGGGCGCTAGCCTACCGCCTCCCCTAATTCCCGCGCAACCGTGAGCGGGCCCCTCCCGCCCCCGCGCCCGCCCCCACCCGGGGGGAACTCCCCGGCCGGGGCCACAAGGGTCTATCGTGTGAAGCGTGGCAGAACCCGGCGGGGGCCAGGCGAGTATTGGCGACCGCGAAAGGTCTGCTACCCTGGAGAGCACCCGTCCCCCAAGCTGTCGAGGAGATTTCTATGGCGGAGGTCTTCGACGATTGGCCCGATCGGTACGACCGGTGGTTCGAGACGCCCATCGGCAGACTGGTCCGGGAGTGCGAGGGCCGGCTCCGGCGGGAGCTACTGGCCCCCGAGCCCGGCGAGCGGATCCTCGACGTCGGGTGCGGGACCGGGGTCTTCACAGTCGACCTCCTTGCCGCCGGGGCCGAGGTAGCCGGCCTCGAGCGCTCTCTTCCCATGCTCCGGCGGCTTCGTGAGAAGGCGGTCGGCCTCCTTTTCCAGTCGGTCCAGGGCGACATTCGGGCCCTCCCGTTCCCCGGCGCCGCCTTCGACAAGGCGATCTCCGTGACCGTCGTCGAGTTCCTGGCCGACGCCGCGGGCGCGGTCGCCGAGCTCTTCCGCGCGACCCGACCCGGCGGAACGATCGTCGTCGCGACCCTGAACGCCCTGAGCCCCTGGGCCGCCCGCCGGAAGATCGCGGCCGCCGAGGGGCACCCGATCTTCCAGCACGTTCACTTCCGGTCGCCAGAGGAGCTGGCCGCCCTGGCTCCCAACCCTCCACTCCTCCGGACCGCCGTCCACTTCGCCAAGGATGAAGACGCCGATCGGGCGCGTGCCGTCGAGGCGGAAGGGCGGGCACAAGAGCTCTTGACCGGCGCGCTCCTGGTCGCGCGCTGGGTCAAGCCCCACGGCCCCGCACTTGCGGAAAGAGGTCCCTTATGACTGGAAGTCCCCATCCGCCGAACTCAGGCGCGCCCCCGACCGAGGGGGACCGGCAGTACCATATCGGGGTCGCGCCGGGCGAGGTCGCGGAGGCAATCCTCCTGGTGGGGGACCCTGCTCGGGCCGAGCGAGTGGCGGGGCTTTTCGGGACCGTGGAGTTCGAGCGCCGTTCTCGGGAGTACGTCACGTACACCGGCGCGCACGAGGGGCAACGGGTCTCGGTCGTCGCCACGGGCATGGGCCCGGACAACACTGAGATCGCCGTCGTCGAGCTCTGCCAGGTCGTGAAGAGTCCGACGCTGATCCGGTGCGGCTCCTGCGGCGGGCTTCAGCCCGGGGTGGCGCTCGGCGACCTGGTGATCTCCTCGGCCGCCTACCGGCTCGAGAACACCTCCCTCCAATTCGCCGGCGAGGGATACCCGGCCGCCGCCCATCCCGAGGTGCTCCTGGCCCTGGTCCAGGCCGCCGACGAGGCGGGCGCCCGGTATCACGTGGGACTCACGGCAACGGCGCCGGGTTTCTACGGCGCGCAGGGCCGAAACGTGGCGGGCTTCCCCACCCGCAACCCCGCCGTCGTCGAGGACCTCGCCCGCCAGGGGGTGCTGAATCTGGAGATGGAGACGTCGTGCCTCTTCACCCTGGCGAGCCTTCGGGGCATCCGGGCGGGCGCGGTTTGCGCGGTGTTCGCGGCTCGGCACCACGGCTCCTTCGTGGGCCCCGAGGAGAAGCACGACGCCGAGGGCCGCTGCATCGCCGTCGCGCTGCGGGCCTTGCACCTGGCTGCGGCCCTTGAGGCCGCCCGGGGCGCCCGCCCCCTCTGGCACCCCGGATTGGGCCCGAAGTGATCTACGGCGCCGGTCGCTTCTGCCAGCTTGCGTCGGGCGGGTAGAGGACCGTGCACTTGGCGACCTCGAAGGGCCGGGCGTGCCAGTCCTTCGTCGCCTCCACCCACCGCAGGAAGTGAGGCGTCTTCGTGTGGGTCTCGACGGCGTCCGCGTCGCGGTAGACCTCGAAGAGGTAGAGCACGTCGGGGTCTGCCTCGTCCTGGGCGACGTTGAACATCAGACAACCGGGCTCGTTCTTCTCCGAGCCGACCCCGTCCTTGAGCATCTCCACGATGAACGCCTGGCGGTGCTCGGGTTTGATGAAGACTTTCACGGCGAGCGCTTTCATGTTTCGCCTCCCTCTGCCCAGGGCAGGCTCGCCGGGTCCCGGAATGGGACGCCCGCAGCCCCTAGCGGAGCACACGATAGCAGCGCTCGCGCAGTTGACAAGGGACGGGGGGACCAAGGGGGTTACTTTGGCATTGGGGGACCAACGGGACGTTGCTTTGCGCCAGCATATGCCAACGCTCGACAAGCTGGGCGAGTACCCCTATTCAGGACATTCCGCAATGAAGGGGACCGTGGAGAGGCCGTGGCAGAGCACGGAGGAGGCGCTGGGGCGGTTTGGGGAGAAGAAGGGGGAGGCGAGGCGCCGGTATGAGGAGTTCGTGGGGGCGGGAGTCGCCCGGGGACGGCGGCCGGAGTTGGTGGGAGGCGGCCTGCAACGAAGCGCGGGAGCCGGGCGGGAGTTCACGCGCAGGGAGAGACGGGGGGAGGAAGACGACGTCTACGATGAGCGCATCCTTGGGAGCTCGACGTTTGTCTCGTCCGTGCTGCGCGAGGCACAGGGGGAGGAGCGAGAGGTGCGTCGGCGGGCGCTTCGGGGGGTGGGGTTGGAGGAACTTGCCCGCAGGGTGCCGAGTTGAGCAGCATTGGGGTGGAGGAGTTGCGGTCGGGAAGTCGGCGCAGGCCGGTGGTGGAGGCCCGGCGGGCGCTCGCGCAGGTGGCGGTGGAGGAGCTGGGTCACCGGAGGGCCGCCGTGGCCCGATACCTGGGCGTGGCGACATCGACGGCGAACCGCGGTCTGGGGTATGGAGAGCCGAGCCCCTTGGCACAGCGACTCCTGGAGGGCCATCGAGAGAGAATGAAACGAGCAATCGGAATCCGCCGGAATCCATGGTCGGGTTGAACCGGATTCGGCCGTCGGAATGACCCGGCCCGCGCCCACACCGTCTGGATGAGCTGCCGCCAGGTCTTCGAAGGCACCCGCATCGGCTCGTCCTCCCGGACGTCGAGCACCGCCTCGCCCTTCCGCGTCCCCTGCCTCACCGGGCCGCAGGAGCCCCCCCGCTTCCTTGACGCACCGACAAAGGCAAAGTTAACTGCAATTAGCGACGCAAAGCCACGGGTCCTCGCTTCCTCAACGACGTTTAGCACGATGAGGGAGATCGAGGTCTCTGGTATCCGAAGGCGCTGGAGAGCCAAAGGAAATTCAGTCCTGGTAGGAGGACATGAGATGTCACTAGCAAATCGCTTAGTCAAAGGCGTGAAAATAAAAGGTCTATTCCCGCTGATATCCAAAGGCCAAGATGCATCCTTGGGGAGTTGGTCCTACGACTCAAGTTGGCTGCGGGATAATACCTTGACATTCTATGCGGGTTCTAACGAAGGCACCAACCGAGTCTGGTTGCTGCCCTACAAGCGCGAAGCGAACGCCAGCGCTATAGTCCAAGGAAGGGAGGTTATCAGCGGGGAGTTCACCGGGTGCATCATGAGCATTTATAAAAGTGGTGGGATCAAGCAGGTCAATCACGTGGATACCGAGCCTGACTCCGACGGCAATAAGCCGATGAAGGATGCCTGGGAGGCGCAGAAAGGTGGCGATGGTTTCGAACTCATTAATGAGTTCTCCACAACGGGCGTGATAGGGAACTACCTCGGAAGCTTGGCCCCAAAACAGTTGAAGAAGCTCGGTGCCGGGATTGTCATGTTATGTATGGCAACGGGCGATACGATAATCTGCGCCATCGTCGAGCGAAACATGGGGTCAGGCGACTACAAGATACTCGATGTACGACAACAATTGGCCGACTGAGCGAGCGGATGACCGCTCGATGCCTCGTAGAGGGCGGAGACCAGGGATGGCATGAGGGACGGGTCTGGATTCTTCCTCCCGCCCCGGATTCAGGACGTCAGCCGCCGCGAAGCAGCGTCACCAGGATCGCCTTCTGCACGTGGAGCCGGTTTTCGGCCTCGTCCCACACCGCGGACTGGGGGCCTTCGAAGACCTCCTCCGAGACCTCCTCGCCGCGATGGGCCGGCAGGCAGTGCAGAAAGATGGCCTCCGGAGCGGCCTCGGCCATGACGCGCCGATCGACACAGTAGCCTGCGAACGCCCTCTCCCGGGCCTCCTTCTCGCCCTCCTGCCCCATGGACGCCCAGACGTCGGTCGTGACCACGTGGGCGCCGGCCGCGGCCTCCCGGGGATCGGAGACGACCTCCACGTCCGCTCCCGCGGCCCGGGCCGGGCCCAGGATCTCCTCCGCCGGGCGGTAGCCCTCGGGGCACGCGAGCCGGAGCGCGAACCCCAGGACCTGGGCGGCCTCGATCCAGGAGTGGGCCATGTTGTTGCCGTCGCCGACCCAGGCGACCTTCAGCCCCTCGGCTCCCGGCCGGTGCTCGAGCACGGTCTGGAGGTCGGCCATGACCTGGCAGGGGTGGAGAAGATCCGTGAGCCCGTTGATCACCGGGACGCTCGACCAGCGGGCGAGCTCCTCGAGGGTGTCCTGGCCGAAGGTGCGTACCATGACCGCGCTCACGTACCGGGAGAGCACCCGGGCGGTGTCCTGGACCGGCTCGCCCCGCCCGATCTGGGTGTCGCGGGGCGAGAGGAAGAGCGCGTGCCCGCCGAGCTCGAACATCCCCACCTCGAAGGACACCCGGGTGCGGGTCGAGCTCTTCTCGAAGAGCATCGCCAGCGTCTTACCCTCCAGGAGGCGGTGGGGCTCGCCCCGGCCGCGCCGGGTCTTGAGGTCCGCGGCCAGCTCCAGAAGGGCCAGGAGCTCGGCCTGGGAGTAGTCAGTGAAGCGAAGGAAGTGCCGGGGCATGGAGAGCCTCCTTGCGGGTGTCTTCTTTGGGCGCCGGTCTTCGCGGGCGGCCTACAGACCTTGCAGCACGTCGTCGAGCGCCACCAGGAGCGCGCCGATCTCTTCCTTCTCCACGATCAGGGGCGGCGCGAAACGCAGGACCTGGTCGCCGGCCGTGCCCGCGAGGAAGCCGCGGGCCATCAGCCCCTGCACGACGTCGCGGGCGAGCACGCCCGTGCGAAGCTCCACGCCGAGGAGGAGCCCTCGGCCCCGGACGCCGGTGACGGACGGGCAGCTCGCGGCCAGGGAGCGCAGGGCGTCGGCGAAGTAGGCGCCCATGGCGCGACAATGCTCCAGAGTCCCCTCGCCGACGATCGTGCGCACGGTCGCCAGGGCGGCCGCCGTGGCCAGCGGGTTGCCGCCGAAGGTCGAGCCGTGGGACCCGGGCCCGAAGCTTCGGCCGGCCACCTCCGTGGTCAGGAGCGCGCCGATCGGGACGCCGCCTCCGAGTCCCTTGGCCAGGGTGCACAGGTCCGGTGCCACCCCCTCGTGCTCGCACGCGAGGAAGGTGCCGGTGCGCCCCATGCCCACCTGCACCTCGTCGAAGACGAGCAGGGCGCCTCGGGCGTCGCAGAGCTCGCGCACCGCGCGAAGGTAGCCCGGGCTCGGGACGCGCACCCCGCCCTCCCCCTGGATCGGCTCCAGGAGTATCGCGGCGGTCTCGGGCCCGACGGCTGCTTCGAGCGCCCCGAGGTCGTCGTAGGCCACGTGACGGAACCCCGCGGGGAGCGGGTCGAAGCCAACCTTCACCTTGTCCTGGCCCGTGGCCGTGAGCGTCGCGAGCGTGCGGCCGTGGAAGCTCTGGGCCGCCGAAAGGATCTCGACCCGCCGGGGCTCGCCGCGGTCCTTCTGAAATTTGCGCGCGAGCTTGATCGCCCCCTCGTTGGCCTCGGCGCCGCTGTTGCAGAAGAACACCTTGTTGGCGAAGGTGTGCTCGACCAGGAGCTGCGCCAGCTCGCCCTGGGGTTCGATGTAGTAGAGATTCGAAACGTGCAGCAGGCGGCCGGCCTGGTCCCGGATCGCCTCCACGACGCGCGGGTGGCAGTGGCCCAGGTTGCACACGGCGATGCCGGCCAGGAAGTCCAGGTACTGGCGGCCGTCGGCGTCCCAGACGCGCATCCCCTGACCGCGCACCAGCGCCAGGGGATACCGGGCGTACGTGGGCAGAAGGTACCGGTCGCCCTGGTCGATGATCTCTCGGTTGCCCATGGTCACTCCTCCGTTACCCCTCCCCGGAGCAGGGGCGGCTTTGAGAGAAGGAATCCGGCCGCTCCAGACGTCGGGGAAGCCTGGCTCCGCCACTCCGGCGTGGCGGAGCGGATCCGGCCGTTGTGCACCCCGTTTCGAATCGATCGGCATCGGATTCCGGACCGAAAAGGCGCCCCGCTCCGGCCAAGTTTCTCACTCCAGGATCTCCGTGCCGACCCCGCCCCGGGTGAAGATCTCGAGCAGCACGGCGTGCTCCAGCCGGCCGTCGATGATGTGGACCTTCTGCACCCCGTCCTCCAGGGCCTCCAGCGCGCACTGGACCTTGGGGATCATTCCGCCGCGGATCACCCCGCGGTCGATCAGGCCCGGGATCTCGCCCTTGCGGAGCGTCGACAGGAGCTGGCCGTCCTTGTCGAGGATCCCGGCCACGTCGGTCAGGAGCACGAGCTTCTCCGCGGCCAGGGCGCCGGCCACCTTCCCGGCCACGAGGTCGGCGTTGATGTTGTAGGTCTCGCCGTTGTCTCCCACGCCCACGGGCGCGATGACCGGGATGAAGCCCCCCTGGTCGAGGGTCTCGATCACGCGCGGGTTGATTGCCTCGACCTCGCCCACGGCGCCGATGTCGATGATCTCCGGCGGCCGCTCCTGGCCCATCCCTGGGCCTCGCGGCACTGGGCCCTCCATGGCCGGCGGCAGGTCCCCGTCGGGCCTTCGGTGCATGTAGAGCTTTCGAGCCCGGATGAGCCCGCCGTCCTTGCCCGAGAGCCCCACCGCGCGGCCGCCGTTGACCTGGATGAGGTTCACGATCTCCTTGTTCACGCGGCCGACGAGCACCATCTCCACGACGTCCATCGTCGGCTCGTCGGTGACCCGCATACCGTCTACGAACGAGCTCTGGATCTGGAGCTTGTCGAGCATCTCGTTGATCTGAGGGCCGCCCCCGTGGACAATGACGGGGTTGAGTCCGATGTACTTCAGTAAAACGACGTCCAGGGCGAACTTCCGCTTGAGGTTCTCGTCGATCATGGCGTGACCGCCGTACTTGATGACCACGACCTTTCCGGCGAATTCTCTGATGTAGGGGAGCGCTTCTAAGAGCACCTGGGCTTTTTGGATGAGCTCCTGCATTGCAGATCTCCCAAAGACATCTATATCCACAGATTACGCAGATTTCGCAGACGTTAAAATCTGTGAAATCTGCGTAATCTGTGGATCGTTTCTTAGAGGATGTACCGAGACAGATCCGAGTCCGCCACGACATCGGCGAGCTGCTTTCGCACGTATTCCCGGTCGATGACCACCCTTCCGCCCCCGAGGTCCGGGGCCTGGAAGCTGACGTCCTCCAGGATCTTCTCCAAGATCGTGTGGAGCCGGCGCGCCCCGATGTTCTCGGTCTTGTCGTTCACCTTCACCGCCATGTCGGCCATCTCGTCGACGCCGTCCGCGGTGAACTCGACCTCCAGCCCCTCGGTGCGCAGCAGCTCCACGTACTGGCGGGTGAGGGCGTTCTGGGGTTCGGTGAGGATGCGCACGAAGTCGTCTCGGGTCAGGGCGTCGAGCTCCACCCGAATGGGGAAGCGGCCCTGGAGCTCCGGGATGAGGTCCGAGGGCTTGGACATGTGGAAGGCGCCGGCGGCCACGAACAGGATGTGATCCGTCTTCACCATGCCGTACTTGGTGTGCACCGTGGAGCCCTCCACGATCGGCAGGAGGTCGCGCTGGACCCCCTCACGCGACACGTCCGGCCCCTGGCCGCCGCCCCGCGCCGCTACCTTGTCGATCTCGTCGATGAAGATGATGCCGTCGTTCTGGGCGCGCTCGACCGCGGTCTCGGTGACCTTCTCCGGGTCCACGAGCTTCGCCGCCTCCTGCTCGCGCAGGAGCTGGAGCGCGTCGGGGACTCTCACCGTGCGGCTCTTCTTGCGCTTGGGGAAGAGGTTGCCGAGCATGTCTTGGAGCTGGATGCCCATCTCCTCCATGCCCTGGCCCGAGAGCACCTCCATCACGGGCGCGGGGCCGGCCGCCGACACCTCCACCTCGACCGTGCGCTCGTCGAGCGCTCCCGAGCGAAGCATCTGGCGGAGCTTCTCCCGGGTCCCGTCGGCGTGCTCTCCCTCCGGCGCGCCGCCGCGCGGCGGGAGCAGCACGTCCAGGAGCCTCTCCTCGGCGAGCTCTTCGGCCCGCACGGCCACGCGCGCCTGCTCCTCCTCCTGCACCATGGACACCGCGACGCGAACGAGGTCGCGCACCATGCTCTCCACGTCGCGCCCCACGTACCCGACCTCGGTGAACTTGCTCGCCTCCACCTTGATGAAGGGAGCCTTGGCGAGCCGGGCGAGGCGGCGGGCGATCTCGGTCTTGCCCACGCCGGTGGGCCCGATCAGGAGGATGTTCTTGGGCGTGATCTCGTCGCGCAGATGCTCGGGCACCTCGCGCCGGCGCCAGCGGTTGCGCAGCGCGATGGCCACGGCCTTCTTGGCCTTGTCCTGCCCTACGATGTAGCGGTCGAGCTCGGAGACGATCTCTCGGGGGGTGAAGGATGCCATGGTCAGGCTCCGAGCTCCTCGAGCTCCACGCACTCGTTCGTGTAGATGCAGATGCGGGCCGCTGCCTTGAGCGCTGCCCGGGCGATCTCGGCCGGTTCGAGCGCCGTGTGCTCCAGGAGCGCCAGGCCCGCGGCGAGGGCGTAGGAGCCGCCCGAGCCGATCGCGGCGATCCCCTCCTCGGGTTCGACCACGTCGCCCGTGCCCGAGAGCAGGAGCGTCGCCTCGGTGTTCGCCACGAGAAGCATCGCCTCGAGCCGGCGCAGGTACTTGTCCGTGCGCCAGTCCTTGGCGAGCTCTACCGCGGCCCGGTGGAGGTTGCCCCGGTGGGTCTCGAGCTTCCCCTCGAAGCGCTCGAGCAGCGTGAACGCGTCGGCCGTGGCGCCCGCGAACCCGGCCAGCACCTCGCCGCCCTTGAGCTTGCGCACCTTGCGCGCGTTTCGCTTGAGCACCGTGGCGCCGAAAGTGACCTGGCCATCCCCGGCCAGGGCCACTCGGCGGTCGCGCCGCACGCAGACGATGGTGGTGCCGTGAAACATGGAAAGCCTCCGGCTTTCTGCTGTCAGCTCTGAGCTTTCAGCGGTCAGCTCATGCAAGGAACTGCCAGGACGTCTTCTCACGCGGTCCGCGATCCGGCTTCACGCTGACCGCTGACTGCAGATCGCTCACGCGCGCGGATGCGCGCGGTCGTACACCTCCATGAGCTTCTCGATCCCCACGTGGGTGTACTTCTGCGTGGTGGAGAGGCTCTTATGGCCCAGGAGCTCCTGGATCGCCCGCAGGTCCGCCCCTCCCGCGAGCAGGTGGGTGGCGAAGGTGTGCCGCAGGGTGTGGGGACTCACGTGCCTCGCGATGGACGCGCGCACGACCCACCGGTCCAGGATTCGCCGCACACTGCGGTCGGTGAGGCGCCCGCCCCGCGCGTTGAGGAAGACCGGGCCCTCGGGTGCCAGGGGCGCGGCGGCGGCCCGCCGGAGCTCCAGGTACTGCCGCAGCGCCTCGACGGCCGTCTCGGTGACCGGCACCTCCCGCTCCACCCGGCCCTTGCCCCGGATGCGAGCCGTGGCCGAGGCGAGGTGAACGTCCTCTCCCGAGAGGCCGACCAGCTCGCCCACGCGGATCCCCGTGGCGTAGAGGAGCTCGAACATCGCCCGGTCTCGGGCCCCCAGGATCCCCTCGGCCGCCACGCTGTCGAGCAGGTGAAAGATCTCATCCACCGGCAGGAAGGTCGGGAGCCGCCGCTGTGCTTTGGGCGCCGTCACGCCTTCGGCCGGGCTCGCCCCGAGGTGGCCTTCCCGCACGAGGTACGAGAAGAACGTCCGAAGCGCGGAGAGAGAGCGCGCAATCGACGTGCGGGCGTGGTCCGCGTGCAGCGACCCGAGGAAGGCCCGGACCGCGACGGCGTCGACCCCGGTCCAGAGGGCGTCGCCCGATCCGCGTCCCTGCCGCTCCACCGCCCAGGCCCGAAATGCCCCTACGTCGCGCAGGTAGTTGCGCACCGTGTGGTGCGAGGCGTTGCGCTCGTAGGTCAGATGGCTGGCAAACGCCTCCACCCAGGGGTCCGAGCCGGTTGCCGGCGGCGCTCGTTCGGGTCGGGGCATGGTCCTCGCCGGGGCGGGAGAAAAAGAAAGCGGTCACCTTAGCACAGCGGCGCTGCGGACCAAAGCGTTGAAATCCCGGCATGCCGCGGAGAGGTCACGGTGTCGAGGAGAAGGGGGGCCCGTGGCGCCTCGGCAATGCGTCGGGGGTCAGAAGAAGTCGAGCACCGTGTGCCCGTCCGTCGACACCGTCACCGTGCTCGGCCCCGTAAAGTCGATGGCGTCGTTCGCGGTGGGGTCGTCGTTTGACGCCTGGCAGGTGAACGCGACGGTGTACGGGCCGGCCTCCAGGAACGCGGCCCGGTAGCCGTGCTGCCCGCCCTCGCTCGGGAGCACGGGAGCGGTCGTCACGGGTTGCGCGCCCGGGCCCCCCAGGTCTCCGGGCGAAACGCCGGCGCCGGCGTACACGTACACCGCGTACCCGCCGGTGCAGGAGGGGCTGTTCAGCAAGGCGTCGTCGACCGTGCCCGAGATCGTGCCCACCCGCGTGTTGTCCACCATCCGCAACGTCGGGCGAAGCGCGTAGCTCGCGCCGGAGCCGCGGCGGTGGAGCGACCTGCGCAGGTCGAAGTCGACGGTCATGTCGGCGGTGCCTCCCGCCGGCACGTCGAAGCCGCGGTTGATCTTGAGGCCGCTCTGGTCGCCGCTGGGGATCTCGAGCCCGTACGTGTCGTCGCCGACAACGACGTAGGACTCCGGGATGTTCACCTTCAAGCGCAGCCAGGCGTAGTGGCCGGCCGGCAGGACGAGGCTGGGCAGGAGCACCGCGCTCCGTCCCCCGGTCAGCGCCATCAGATCGATGTTCCGGGCCGGGAAGTCGACGTCGATCGTCTCGCCCTGGGCGGGCTGGATCTGGACCCCGGAGAACGTCACCACCACGCCGGACGCGTCATCCACGGGCGCGTCGGTCACGCTCAGCCGCAGCGTCCCGCCGGGAAAACCGCCGCTGCCGTCGACGCCGCAGCCGGCGAGGCCGAGGCACGAGAGAAGTACACCGAGTACCGCCGCTTTCATGGTTCCTCTCCTCCGGGCGCCGGGCAGGGAGCCCCGGCACGCCTGCTGGAGAGTACGCCAAGGGACGGGGAGGGGCAAGCGGCGGTCACCCCTTCCCCAAGGGGCGGGGTGCGGCTATCCTGCGCCCGAAACGCCGACCCGCCCCAGGAGGCCGCCGATGCGACGCATCACTCCGCTGCTCGTGTTCTTCGCCCTCGCCCTGTCTCTCGGGGTGCGCCCCGCGGCCGAGGCGGCCGCGCACGACCCGGCGCTTCGCTGGCGCACGATCGTGACCGACCACTTCCGGATCCACTACGCCGAGGGACTCGAACGGGATGCGTCCGAGCTGGCCCGGATCGCGGAGGAGGTCCACGGTCCCCTGGTGGACACCGTCGGGTGGGAGCCGGCGGAGCCCACCGAGATCACGCTCGTGGACGAGACCGACCTCGCCAACGGGTATACGACGATCCTCCCGTACAATCGGATGGTGCTCTACCCGGTCCGGCCCGGCCTCTTCCAGACCATCGGCGACTACAGCGGGTGGCTGCGGACCCTCTTCGTGCACGAGTACGCCCACGTGCTGGGGCTCGACCCGGTGCGCGGCTACTCGAAGGTGATGCGCCGGATCTTCGGCCGCACCTTCGCACCCGCGACGCCGGTGGGCGCGCTGGCCTGGTTTGTGGCCACCCCGCCCAACGTGTTCCTGCCTCCCTGGTTCCACGAGGGCCTCGCGGTGAACCTGGAGTCGGACCTGACGGGGCGCGGCCGCCGGGCCTCGACCCTCTACGACATGATCTACCGCGTCGACGTGGCCGAAGGGACCGTCCCGCCCCTGGACCGCCTGGGGGGCGACTTTCCGGTCTGGCCCTCGTTCTCGACGCGCTACATCTACGGCACGCGCCTCCTGGCCGCGGCGCGGGAGGCGTCGGGGCCCGACACGCTCCGCCGGCTCGTTCTGGGCCACTCGAGCCGCTTCCCCTACACGATCAACTCGCCGCCGAGGGCCGTCACGGGCGTAACCTACCAGGGCCTCTACGACCGGATGAGGGCGGGTCTGGAGACCGAGTTCGAACCCCAGATCCGACGTCTGCGGGCCGAAGGGCTGACGGCCGCCGCGGAGCTGCCCGCGACCGCCCACTCCGAGACCGGGCCTCTGTGGCTCGACGACCGAACGATCGTGTGCACCCGCGACGATCAGGTCCACACCCCCGTGCTCGTGCGAAAGGACGCGGCGACGGGCCGGGAGGAGGAGCTCGCCGAGCGGCCGGGAGGGAGGCTTCGGGCCACGCGCCTCTCCGACGGCCGCGTCGCCTACACCCGGGTCGAGGTGTCGAAGCCGCTCGCCGGCGGCCTCCTCGCCTCCGATCTCTACGCCCTTCGTCCGGGCGGACTCTGGCCGGAGCGATTGACCCGCTCCGCCCGGGTCTTGGAGGCCGACTGGAGCCCTGCAGAGGGCTCCTTCGCAGCAGTCCAGGTCGACGCGTCGTCGCAGCGCCTCGTGCGCCTTGCGTTCGAGGGCCGAGAGCCGCAGGCAACCCCCCTGCTCGCCGAGTCCGGCGTGCGCTATGACGGCCCTCGGTGGTCGCCGGACGGAAAGTGGGTGGCCTTCTCCCGCAAGACCGACGCCGGCCAGGCGCGACTGGCGCTGCTCGAGGTGGCCACGGGAGCGGTGCGGCTGCTCACGCCCGAGGGCACCCAGGCGGGTTTCCCCGCCTGGAGCCCTGACGGGACCCGCCTCGCCTTCGCCTGGGACCGCACCGGGGTGTGGGATCTCTACGAGTGGGAGGCACCGACCGGGTCGATTCGCCGCCTCACGAGGCTCCTCGGCGGCGGCTTCGAGCCCGACTGGTCCCCGGACGGCCGCCGGCTCGCCTTCACGACGTACTCCGGCAAGGGGTTCGGTGTGGCGGTGCTCGAGCGCGCGGCCGCCCTGAACGACCCAGTGATCGACGTCCCGGCGCTGGAGACGCTCGCCCCGACCCTGGAGACGCCGGCCGCCCCGCCGGTCGCCTCCTCCCGGTACGCGCCGTATCCACGGGCATTGCCCACCTTCTGGCTTCCCGATCTGATCTCCGACCACGCGGGCGGCGCCGCCGGGGTGTGGACCGCGGGCACCGATCCCCTGGATGAGCACCTCTACTACCTCTCGGCCTTCTGGGGCTGGAACAGCCGGCGCCCGTACGGCGTTGGCACCTACCGGTACGACGCCTGGTACCCCACGCTCACCGTAAACGCCTGGAAGCTCCCGGTGCTCCACACCGACCTCCTGAAGGCACCGGGCGCGACCTACGACTACTGGGAAGAGAACCGGACGGTGTCGCTGGAGGCGCGGCTCGCTCTTCCCCGGGCGCTTCGGACCACGAGCCTCGCGGTGGCGTATGCCTGGGAGGAGGTGGGACGGCTGTCGCGGATCCGCGAGGACCTCGACGGCCGGCGCGATCTCGCGGATCTCCCGTTCGAGGGCAAGCAGAATCCGCTGTCGGTGAGCCTCCTCTACGACTCGGCCTTCCCGCACGACAACCGCTTCACCCTGGGCGCCGAGGCCGGGACCCGCCTGGAGGCAATCTACCGGCTGCGCCGCCGCGCGCTTGGCGCAGATCTCGACCTCGAGGACGTGGTCGGTGAGTGGCGCCACTACGAGCGCGTACCCGGCGTACATGGGGTCGTGGCCGCGCTGCGGGCGAAGGCCGGGAAGGGCTGGGGCGATGTGCCGCTCCAGTCGGTCTACCAACTCGGCGGGGAGGCGGGCGAGTTCCCGGTGCGCGGGTACCCGGATCGGGTCGATCGCGGCGACCGGGCCTTCGCGGGGTCGGCCGAGCTCCGATTCCCCCTGTGGGGGCCGTACCGGGGCCTCCGCGACTGGCCGCTCTTTCTGGGCCGGCTCCACGGCGCTGGCTTCTTCGACGCCGGCCGCACGTGGGGGAGCGGGCAGGGCGGCGACGGCGCGTGGCGCCGGGGCGCGGGCGCCGAGCTGCGGGTGGACACGGTGCTCGGGTACTATCTGCCGACCACGTTCGTGCTCGGGTACGGCCACGGCTTCGACGAGGGCGGCGAAGACCGGGGGTACGCGACGTTCACGGGGGTGTACTGACCGTGGAGGTCCTCGTCGTCAGCGTCAACCGCCTGACAGAGCCGGTGCCGGTGCTCCCACTGGGGGCGTGCGCCGCGGCCGAGGCGGCGGAGCGGGCCGGGCACCGGGTGCGCCTGTTGGACCTCCTGTCCGAGGGGGATCCCCTGGGCCGCCTGCGCGCCAAGCTGAGTCGCCGGAGGGCCGACGTTGTGGGGCTGTCGGTGCGTAACCTCGACAACGCGGAGTGGAGCGCCCCCGCGTCGTACGTCCCCGCGGCGGCGCAGGCGGTTGCGGCCGCGAAGGCCGCGGGTGCCCGGGTCGTGTTGGGGGGCGCCGGGGTCGGCGTGATGGCGGAGGCCCTCCTGGCCCGCACCGGGGCCGATGCCGCGGTGGCCGGCGACGGGGAGGACGCCTTCCCGGCGGTGCTGGAGGCGCTCGATTCGGGAGGAGCGGACCCGGGCGCCGCGGTGTGGCGCCGCCCGTACTCCGGCCCGTGGCGCTTCCCCCGGCTCGAGCGGTGGCTCGACCTCAAGGCCTACGCGTCCCGCTTCGCCGCCGTCCCGGTTCAGACCAAGCGTGGGTGCCCCTTCTCCTGCGTCTACTGTACCTACCCCGGCATCGAGGGGCGCGACTACCGCCTGTGCCCGCCTGCGGAGGCGGCGGCCGAAGTGGAGCGCCTTGGCAAGGTCGGGGCCCGGGACGTGGAGTTCGTGGACAACCTCTTCAACGCGCCACGAGACCATGCCCTCGAGGTCTGCGAGGAGGTGGCACGGCGGCGTCCGGGCCTGCGGCTGCACAGCGTGGACCTGAGCCCGCTGACCCTGGACGACGAGCTCCTCGGGGCCATGGAGGCCGCCGGGTTCGCCGGCGCCGGCGTCACGGCCGAAAGTGCGTCGGACCCGGTGCTCGAGAGGCTCGGCAAGGGGTTTGGGGCGGCCGACGTCCACCGGGCGGCCGAGGGGCTCCGGCGCCGGAGGATCCCGACCATGTGGGTGTTCCTGCTGGGAGGGCCCGGCGAGACCCGGGCGACCGTGGCCGAGACGCTCCGGTTCGCCGAGACGAGCCTCGGCCCCTCCGACGCGGCGTTCTTCAACGTGGGCGTGCGCGTGTACCCGGGGACCGCGCTGGAGGGCATCGCGCGGGACGAAGGGGTGCTCGACGGCACCGAGGACCTGCTGGACCCGACCTTCTACCTCTCCCCCGCCCTCGACCCGGAGTGGCTCCTTCGCACGGTGAACCGGGCGGTCGGCGGGAACCCGCGGTTCCTGGGCCCCAGCATGCCGCTTCGGTGGCTGCTGCCGCTCGTGCGCCGAGTCGGCTACGCCGCAGGCCTTCGGCCCCCGCTGTGGCGCCACTCCGGCCGCCTCCGGCGGCTCGTCACGCTCCCCCGAAGGCCCACCTGATGCCGGCGGCGGGCAAGATCCTTCTCTACTTCCGCCACGACAAGGACCGGATCGGGAAGATGCGGGGTGATGATCCTGACACCGCTTCGCCGGATCGACACTGACGTCAGCGCTTGAGCCCAACCCTGGCCGCTGGTCCTTGGTAGTTTCTCCCCCTCCCCAGTCGATCCTTCCCCCGGTACACCTCGTACGCACCCGAGAGTCGGGCGGTTCCGTCCGCTGCCAGCGCGATCTCGGACACGCGAATCTGTCGGTTCCCCGCCGATGCACGGGAGGGATTCTCAAGCACGACCCGGGCCCCCGTCGTTTCGAAGCGACCGCGAGGTGCCGCGGCCGAGAAGAGTACCGTCCCGTCGTGCGACCGCAGTTCCACCTCGAGGTCCGCAAGTTCGACCTCCGGCCGAAGGGGGCTGCGAAAGACCTTTCCTACCTTGCCGTCCCGCGACATCAACTCCCGCGCCCGAACGACGAGGGACGTGCCGGACTGGGGGTCCTCCTGCTGGAACACCCCCCCCTCGACGAGGCCGCGGATACCGTCAAACGGAATGCGGCAGGGGGGCGGTGCGGGCCGCAGGAGCGACCAGCCACCGACGGCAGCCGCAATACCTGCGCAGAGGGCGAGGCCCACGACCATCGCTCGTTTCACCCGAAGCCTCGCTTTCTGCGTGGCGACCCCGCATCCCCCAGACGAAAGGGGGACCTCCGCACGCGCGGAGGTCCCCGCCATCCGTCAGCCGCTTGAGAACACTACGCGCGGCGCCGGTTCACCAAGGCCCGCTTCCCCAACCCGGGAGCGGCCTGCCAGCTGACCGTCGTCGTCTGAACGCCCGGAGCCTCCGATAGCGCCAGGGGCCTCCCTTGCGCGTCGGCCAAAGGCAGTCCGCCGGAACTTGCGCGCAGATAGCTCAAGACCTGCGTCTGCTGCAGCCCCAGGTCATCCGCTCCGGTGACGAAGGCGGCGTCTTCCGAGACGCTCTTGACGAAGCCGGCAAGGTAGCTGGCCGATGTGAAGGAGAATCCCGTCTGCCAGTCCGATTCGTCCGTAAAGTCGTCCGTCAGTTCCTCGTACGCGACGACCGCCCGCCCGGCGTCGAAGTCCTCCTTCACCTTGGCCCCGTCGAAGGGGTGATCGAAGAACACGGACGGGTCCGCTTTCACGTACCCCAGATAGAGCGTCTTCTGGTAGTGACCAGGGCTCGTCTCTGTGACGTCTCCGCCTTCGAAGACGGGGATGGCCGCGTACCCAGAGGAGCTCAGCGATGACGCCGCACCTTCGAGAAGCGCCTTGGTGCGGGGCCACAGGGCCTCCTCCTCCGGATCCAGGGTCAGCAGGTCGTCCGTCTGGTCGTCGGTCTCGGCCAGGATTGAGTCCCCGGCAGCCTGAGCGTCCCGGAGAGCGCCCATCAGCGCTGCCTTCGACGCGGCCAGATGGGCCGCGGAGTCCGTGGCCAGTCGAAGGTCCTGAAGGTTGTTGGCGGTCACCTCGGGCCCAGCAGGAGTATGGTTGACGTAGGTGACCTCATAGGCCAGGCCGAACTCGAGTTGGCCGATCACCCAACCCAGCGTGGCCTTGGCCGCCAGGGCATCGGACGTGTCGACCTCGACGGTCTGGCCGTCGATGGTGAGTGGAAAGGACACCGTCCCTGAGATCCCCTCGAGCAGTTCTCTTGCCCGCTTGGCCTTCTGGATTAGCGCCTCGGCCGACCCACGATACGGCTCCGTACCTGTCGCGGCCGCGGCGGTACGCGCGGCCCGCTTCGGCGTCCCGCTCAGGGGTTGGAGGTCGAAGGTCTGATTGAGAACATTTCCCACCGCTTCGTACCCCATGTCATGGAGCAACGTCCGGAACGGGCTGCCGGCCTGTTTTGCCTCCTCGGTCACGGCGAGGGCCGTTGTGACCGCGTACAGCGTTCTGCCGTTCGGCCCCAGGGTGTGCGCCTGATCCATATGGGAGAGGGCTTGGTCGGCTGTGGTGAGGTCTCCACCTTCGAAGCTTGCTTTGGCGACGCTAAAGGCCTGGGGATCGGGTTTCTCGGACGAATCACCGCCTCCCCCTCCGCCCCCGCCGCAGCCGGATAACCCGAGCGCCGCCCAGACGATGGAAGCAACCAAGGTGATACGCATGAGATTAGGACAAAGCTGCATGGCTACCCTCCCGTGTAGGTGTGTCGTTACCCCGGCTCAACGGCGGAACCTGCCGCCCTGCCTTCCCCCTGCACCTCCCTTCTGCGACGAGGGACCGCCTTTTTCTAGGCCGTTCCCCTCTCTCGGCGGTTCCCCACTCTTCCCGGGGCCAAAGAGTGACGCGTCTTTCTACTACCCAAAGTTGTTCGGTGCAAGGTCAATGCACACCCGGACCGGCTCCTTCGCGCGGAGCTTCGCTGCACGCTGCGCCGCGGGCCTCCGGCGCCCGGTCACGCTGCCCGGCCGGTGAGAGACCCCCCTGCCACGCGGCAGGGCTCTTGTTGACGCGGAATTCCCAGATCGATAAGATCGATTCCTACTTGTCAGGGCCGGCCTGCCCAGGGCCGGCCCGACTCGCCTTTCGGGAAAGGTGGCCGGCTCTTCACAGGCGGTGCGGTCCCTGGCCCGACGACGCACGGGGTGACCCGCATGGACAACGCCAAGACCGCGCTGATCACCGGGGCTAGCCGGGGCATCGGCGCCGCGATCGCCCGGGCGCTGGCCCGGGACGGCTTCGACCTCTGGCTGAACTACCGGAGCGACCACGAGGCCGCGGCCGCGGTACAGCGCTCGGTGGAGGAGGCGGGCCGCCGCTGCAAGCTCCTGCCCTTCGACGTCGCCGACGGCGACGCGGTGAAGGCGGCCCTGGAGCCCGCGCTCGAGGAGGAGGTCCCCTTCGCGCTGGTCAACAACGCCGGTTTCGCCCGGGATGCGCTCCTGGTCTGGATGAGCCAGCAGGAGTGGCGAGACGTGCTCGCCGTGCACCTCGACGGCTTCTACTCGGTCACGAAGCTCGTGGTCGCGGCCATGCTCCGCAAGCGGCGCGGGCGGATCGTCAACGTCGTCTCCACCTCGGGGCAGAGCGGGATCCCGGGCCAGGTCAACTACTCGGCGGCCAAGGCCGGGCTGATCGGCGCGACCAAGGCACTGGCCGCCGAGGTCGCCAAGCGCAACATCCTCGTCAACGCCGTGTCGCCGGGCTTCATCGAGACCGACATGACGAAGAACCTCCCGCTGGACCGGATCCTCCCGATGATCCCGCTGGGCCGCCTGGGGACGCCGGAGGAGGCGGCCGGGGCGGTGGCGTTCCTGTGCTCCGACCGGGCCACCTACATCACGGGCCAGGTGATCGCCGTCAACGGCGGCACCTACATGTGAGCCAAGCGGCGCGCCCCCCTGCGACGAAGCGAGAGCCCATGCACCGAGTCGCCATCACCGGCATCGGCATCGTGTCCTGCCTGGGAAGCACGGTCGAGGTCGTGGCCGAGGCGCTGTACCACGGCCGCTCCGGGATCGTCGTGGACCCGGTCCGCCGGGAGATGGGGTTCCGGAGCCCGCTGACCGGGCGGATCCCCGACTTCGACGCCTCTGCCGTGCTCTCGAAGAAGAAGCGCAAGACCATGCCGGAGTTCGCGGTCCAGGCGTACGCGGCGGCCCGGGACGCGGTGGCCCTGGCGGGTCTCGGCGACGACGAGGTGCGAAGCGATCAGACCGGGCTCGTCTTTGGCTGCGACTCGAGCTGCCTCGCCGCGGTCGAGCAGGTGGACCTCCTGCGCGGGTGCCGCGAGACGACCTCGCTCGGCAGCGGCCACGTGTTTCGCTCCATGACCTCCACGGTGACGATGAACCTGAACACTCTCTTGGGCAGCCGGGGCGCGTGCTGGTCGATCAGCTCCGCGTGCTCCAGCGGCGGGCACGCCGTGGGGCAGGCCGCCGACCTCGTGGCCCTGGGCCGGCAGGAGCGGGTGATCTGCGGGGGGGCCCAGGAGATCAACTGGGAGTCGATGTGCAGCTTCGACGGGCTCGGGGCCTTCTCGCTGCGGGAGGCGGAGCCGGCGGCCGCGTCCCGGCCCTTCGACGCGGACCGGGACGGGCTCGTGCCGAGCGGCGGGGCCGCGGCCCTCGTGCTGGAGCAGTACGACGCGGCGCGGGCCCGCGGCGCGCGCATCCTGGGGGAGGTGGCCGGGTACGGCTTCTCCTCCGACGGCGACAACATCGCGGTGCCGAGCCCCCGGGGGCTCCAGGCCGCCATGCGGATGGCGCTTCGCAACGCCGGTGCGGTGCCGGGCGACGTCGACTACCTGTGCGCCCACGCCACGTCGACCCCGGCCGGCGACGCGATGGAGGCCGAGAACATCCGGGCCGTGTTCGGGGACCGCACGCCGCTCGTGTCGTCGCTGAAGTCGATGACCGGCCACGAGCTGTGGATGTCCGGCGCGTCCCAGGTCGTCTATGCGACGATCATGGCCCTGAAGGGGTTCATCGCCCCGAACGCCAACTTCGGAAGGCCCGACGAGGCCACCGCCGGTCTCGACATCGTGGTCGAGACCGTCCCCCGCCCACCCACCAATGCGCTCTGCAACTCGGCCGGCTTCGGCGGCACCAACGCGAGCCTCTTCTTGAAGTTCGACGCGTGACCTACGACGCGGTCGTCATCGGAGGGGGCGTCTCCGGGCTCACCACCGCCCTGATCCTCGCTCGAAACGGGCAGCGGGTCGCCGTGGTCGAAACGTCGCCGCGGACCGCACCGGTGCTGCGGGGGTTCTCCCGGCGCGGCGTGGTCTTCGACACCGGGTTCCACTACGCCGGGGGGCTTCAGGACGGAGGGGCGTTCGACCTCCTGCTGCGGTACCTGGGCCTCGCGGACCGTTTGCGGCGCAGGGCCTTCGACCCCGAGGGGTTCGACGTCTACCGGTGCCGGGAGCCCGAGTTCGAGCTCGCCTTCCCGTGTGGGTATGAGCGGATTCGGGAGCGGCTCGTGGAGGCGTTTCCCCGGGAGAGGCCGGCGGTCGAGGCCTATCTCGGTGCAGTGCGCCGGATCTGCGCCCACCTGCCGTTCCTGAACCTCGACGCCAGCCTGCGGATGGAGGCCCTCGACGAGGACTGGGAGGTGACGCTGGCCGGGTTCCTGGACGGGATCACCGGGGACCCCGCCCTGCGGGCCGTGCTCACGTTCCACTGTTTCCTGCACGGCGTGCCGCCCGAGGAGGTGTCGCTCGTGACCCACGCGGGGGTCGTGGGCCCTCTGATGGAGGCCGCCCACGGCCTCGTGGGCGGGGGGCTCGGTCTGGCGGAGGCCTTCGACGCGGCGCTCGCCGAAAATGGCGTTGACGTGCACTGCGGCAAGGGGGTACAGGAGATCCTCTTTTCCGAGTCCGGAGCCGTGGAAGGGGTCAAGCTGGAGGGAGGGGAGCGGCTCTTCGGCCGGGCGTGCGTTTCCACGGTGCACCCGGCGCAGCTCGTGGAGCTCGTGCCGCCGGGGGTGTTTCGGCCCGCGTTCGTCCACCGGATGAGGGAGCTCGAGGACACTCCCTCGGCGTTCATGCTCTACGGTGTCACCGACCGGCCCGTGGCGGAGCTCGAGCGCTGCAACCGGTACTTCTTCCCGTCGCCGGACCCGAGCTGGTTTCGGGACGAGTCTCCCCTGGCGGGCCGGCCTCTGTACGTCACGGCAGCCTGGACCTCGGAGCCGGAGCCCTCGGCGCGGGGGTTCGTGGCCCTGTGCCCGGCTCCCATCGGCGCCTCGGTCGCCTGGAACGGCTCGCGCCGGGGCGCGCGTCCGGCCGCGTACGACCGCTTCAAGGCTGCGGCCACCGAGACGCTGCGCCACGAGCTCGAGCAGCGGTGGCCGGACCTGACTCGGCGGATCGTCCACCTGGAGGCCGCGACCCCTCTGACGCTGCGCGACTACGCCGCCAGCCCCAACGGGAGTCTCTACGGAGTGAAGCACAGCGTCACCCAGATCAACCCCCAGAGCAGGACCCGCGTGCCGGGGCTCTACCTCGCCGGCCAGGCGGTGGCGTCCCCGGGCGTCCTGGGTGCCATGATCTCCGCGTTCCTCGCCTGCGGCAACCTGGTCGGTCACGACGAGCTCCGCCGGGCCGTGGGAGCGGCCCGATGAGGCGGGTGGTCGTCACCGGCATGGGAGCGATCTCGCCCTTCGGAAGCGGCGTCGCGCCCCTGTTCGAGGCGCTCTGCGCGGGGCAAAGCGGCGTGCGCGTCCTGCCGGAGCTCACGTCGGTCGGGGGGCTCCGCAGCCTCGTCGCCGGTCCCGTGCCGGACCTGGACCCCAAGCAGATCCCCCGGAAGTTCCGGCGGTCCATGTCCAACATGTCGATCTTCGCGACCCTGGCGGCTCAGGAGGCCCTGTCCCAGGGGCGGGTGGACGACGGGCTCCGGGAGGGCGGCCGCCTCGGGGTCGTGGTCGGGTCGACGCTCGGGAGCACCCAGACCTCCCAGGAGTTCTTCCAGGACTACCTGACCGACTTCAGCCTGGAGCGGATGAAGTCCACCGTTTTCTTCCACATCATGAGCCACTCCTGCGCGGCCAACGTGTCCCAGGCCCTGGGGGTGCGGGGCCGTGTTGTGGCGCCGTCGGCGGCCTGCGCCACGGGTTGCCAGGCCGTGGGCCTGGCGTACGAGATGGTGGCGGCGGGCAGCCAGGACCTGGTGTTGTGCGGCGGAGCCGACGAGCTCCACCCGCTCACCGCGGCCACCTTCGACGTGATGAACGCGGCCTCCACGGCATACAACGATCGCCCGCACGAGACCCCTCGGCCCTTCGACCGGGCCCGGGACGGGGTGGTCTGCTCGGAGGGCGGGGGGATCCTGCTGCTGGAGGGCCTGGACTCGGCCCTGGCGCGCGGCGTCTCGATCCTGGCCGAGGTCGTGGGGTTCGCCACCCTTTCCGACCCGGCGAGCATCGCCAACCCCCACGCCGACGCCATGGAGGCCTGCATGCGCGCGGCCCTGGCCGACGCGGGGGACTCGCCGGCGAAGGTCGACTACGTGAACGCCCACGCCACCGGCACCGAGCTCGGCGACGCGGCGGAGAGCGAGGCGATCGGCCGCGTCGTGGGCGCCGGCGTCCCGGTGAGCAGCCTCAAGGGGCACCTGGGCCACACCATGGCCGCGAGCGGCTCCCTGGAGCTGATCGCGACCGTGGAGATGATGCGCCGGGACTGCGTGTTGCCGACCCTGAACCTGGAAGAGGTCGATCCGGCCTGCGCCGGGGTCGATCATGTCAGAAGCGTGCGGAGTGCGAGACTCCGGACGGTGATCAAGAACAGCTTTGCCATGGGGGGGATCAACTCCTCCCTCGTCCTCAGGAGATACGCGGATGACTGACCCGGAGATCGTCGACCTGATCGACGCCACAATCTCGGAGGAGTTCGAGATCGATCGCACCGAGATGACGCCCGACGCGACCCTCTTCGACGCCTTGGGCATGGACAGCCTCGACATCGTGGACCTGGTCGTGGCACTGGAGAAGGCGTTCGGGTTCAAGATCCGCGACGAGAAGTCGATCCGGACGATCCGCACCCTGGGAGACATCCACGCCTTCGTGATCCAGAAGAAGCGGCAGTTGGAGGAAGCGGCGTAGCCGCCGGCCGCGTGAGCCCTCATGTCGCCCCCCCGGTTCCTGCTTCTCGTCCTCACGAACGCGGCTGTGTACCCCGCGCTCGTCCTCTGGACGATCGTGTGCATCACGACCTTCCCCCTTTCGTTTCCGGCCGTGCTCGTCGCCACCCGGTGGCCGGCGGACAAGGTGACCCGGTTCCTGATCTGGGTGTACGGGCGGGGGTGGCTTGCCCTCGTCGCCCCCTTCGTCTGGTTCCGGCGGGAAGGGTTCGACCCGGGCGTCGGGCAGGCCCCGTGCATCCTGGTGGTGAACCACCTGTCGTTCTTCGACACGTTCTTCATGGGCGCGCTGCCGTTTTTCGACGTCACCTTCGCCGTTCGGTCGTGGCCCTTCAAGATGCTGTGGTTCACCGGGTTCATGAAGCTCGCCCGGTACCTGGACGTGGAGGCCATGACCGGGGAGGAGACCTTCGCCACGGCCCGCGCGACGCTGAGCCGGGGGGGGCGGATCCTGTTCTTCCCCGAGGGCCACCGCAGCCGCGACGGCAAGCTCCACCGCTTCCACACCGGCGCTTTCCGTCTGGCGGTCCAGACCGGGGTCCCGCTCGTGCCGCTGGTGCTCACCGGTACCGGCCGATTCCTCCCGCCCGGGCGGTGGTGGTTCGCGCCCACCCGTGTGCGGCTGCGGGCCCTCCCTCCCTTGGACTCCGCGGCGTTCACGGGCCCTCTGGCCCACCGCCGGCTGCGCGACGCCGTGTGGGCCCAGATGGACCAGGTCCTCACCGGGACCCCATGAGAAGCGAGGCCTTGAGGTGCCGCCCATGCCTGTCTCCCTGACCCTTCCGATGGGTGCCGAAGAGCTCATTCCCCATCGAAAGCCCATGCGCCTGGTGGACCGGCTCCTCGAACGCGACGAGTTGGAGGCCCGCGCCGAGGCCGTGATCACGGCGGACAATCCCTTGGTGGACGAAGAGGGGAGGCTCGAAGGGGCGGCGCTCCTGGAGTTCATGGCCCAGGCCTGCGCCGCGGCCCGCGGCCACCAGGACCTCTCGGCCGCCGGACCGGTGAAGAAGGGGTTCCTCGTCGGCGTTCGCCGCGTTCACGTGGTCGGCCCGGCCCGGGTGGGGGACCGGCTCGAAATCCACATGGCCACCGTGGGAACACTGGAGGGGTTCAGCGTCCTGGAGGGGGAGGTCACCCGAGACGGCGAGGTGATTGCCACCGGGACCCTCAAGCTCTGGGTCGCGGACGATGCCGACCTGCAGCGGATCCGGCCGTGAGGTGCCTCGTGCCCGTGTGCGACGCCCGGCAGGCGGGCAAAGGGGCGTCGCGGTCTTCCTCGGAGGAGAAGAGCGCGGATGACTGAGCTGAAGCGTGCGATCCTGGAGGCGGCCCAGGGAGAGCCGGACTTCCCCGAGCCGGGCGTGGCCGAGCGCGCCTTTCGCTTCGACGCGCGGTTTCTGGGCTTTGCCGGGCACTTCCCGGGGTACGCCGTGCTGCCGGCCCTGGTGCAGGTCATGACCGCCGCGACGGTGGCCGAGGCGCTCCTTGCGGTGCCCCTCACGTTTGCCTCCGTGGAGAACGCGAAGTTCCACCTCCAGATCGAGCCCGGCATGGACGTGTCGGTGCGGTGCCAGGAGCGCCAGCCCCCGGGCAGCCGAGCGGTCGACGTGCGCGTCACGGTGCCCCGGGGCCTGGCGTCGTCCTTTCGATTGACCTTTGCGGCCGACGGGGGCGCGGGGTGAGGCGGCCGTATTTCCCGGCCAAGGGTGACCACCCGCCGCCGCTGCGGGCGCGGGTGCAGCGCCGCGTGCGGTTCGAGGAGGTCGATCCACTCGGGATCGTCTGGCACGGCCGCTACCCGAGCTACTTCGAAGACGCCCGGGTCGTGCTCGGGGAGCGCTACGGAATCGGCTACGACGACTTCCGCGCGAACCAGGTCCTGGCACCCATCAAGAAGCTCCACATCGACTACGTGAAGCCCCTTCGCTTCGGCGAGGAGTTCTCGATCGAGGGTGTGCTGCACTGGGCCGAGGCGGCCCGCCTGAACTTCGAGTTCGTGATCCGGGACGCCCGTGAGCAGGTGACCACGACGGGGTTCAGCGTGCAGCTCCTCATGGACCCCTCGGGCGAGGTGTTCATGGTCCCCCCGCCGTTCTGCCAGGCGTTTCGGGAGCGGTGGCGCGCCGGGGAGTTGCGATGAGGCCGGTGTGGGTCGTGGACGCCGCCGTGGTGACGGCCCTGGGCGCGGACGTGGAGACCCTGTGGGCCGAGCTTCTCGCCGGTCGCACCGGGATCCGCGCCGTCGAGCGCTTTCCGATCCGGTCCTACGGGTCACGCGTGGCGGCGCTCGTGGCCGATCTCAGCGCTGCGCCGGGTCGCTCGCTCGTGCACGACCTGCTGGAGCGGCTCCTCTCCCGGCTCGCCCCGCTGCCGGCCGACGCCGAGCTTCTGACTGCGAGCACCAAAGGGGGGATCGACTGCCTGGAGCCCCTGGCCCGCGGAGAGCTTGCCGAGCGCTCGGACCTCCTCTTCCCCTCCCTCCTGGACGAGGTTTCGTCGCGGCTCGGCCTGGGGGGCGAGGCAGCGAACGTGAATGCCGCCTGCGCCTCCTCCACGATCGCCCTGGCCCGGGCCGCGGGGCGCATCGCCTGCGGAACGGCCGAAGAGGTCCTGGTGGTGGGCTTCGACCTGGTGACCGAGTTCGTGTTCTCGGGGTTCTCGGCCCTGAAGGCGCTCAGCACCGAGCCGTGCCGGCCCTTCGATCGCGGCCGCACCGGGCTGTCGCTGGGCGAGGGGGCCGTGGCCCTGCGCCTGACGAGCGAGGAGCGGGCCCGCCGGGACGGCCGGCCGTGCCTCGGCACGATCGCGGGCTGGGGCGTCGCGAACGACGCCACCCACATCACGGCCCCGGCGCGCGACGGTTCAGGCCTGATCCTCGCGGTGCGCCGCGCCCTGGCCGTGGCCGGGATCGGCCCGGAGGCGGTCGCCGCGGTGAGCGCCCACGGCACCGGCACCGTGTACAACGATGCCATGGAGCTCGTGGCCTTCCGGGAGGTGTTCGGAGACCGTCCCGTTCCGGTCCACTCCCTCAAGGGTGCCCTGGGCCACACCATGGGCGCGGCCGGGGGGCTTGAGGCGGTGGTGTGCCTGAAGGCGCTCCGCGAGCAGAGGGCGCCGCCGACCGCAGGGCTCCGGGACCCGGAGCCGGCCGCCCAAGGGCAGGTGGCGGCCGAGGCCGTCCCGTTCTCGGGGTCCTTCCTGCTCAGCACCAACTCCGGCTTCGGCGGGATCAACGCGGCGCTCGTGCTGGGCCATCGGGGCGCCGCGTGAACGCGCCGCTGCGGGGGATCGGCTGGGTCACGGCCGCCGGGGCCGGCCGGGGCCGGGCCGGGGAGCCTTTCGCCTGGGAAGCCGGGGTGCTGCCGCGCCTGGCCGGCCACCCGGTGTTCGACGAGTCGGTTCCCCGGGCGGGACGCATGGACGAGTTTTCGCGACTGGGTTTCGCGGCCGTGGCACTTGCGCTCCGGGACTCGGGTCTGGGCGAGGGGCGCGAGAAGAGACCTGTTGGCGTCGCGGCGTCGAGCACCTACGGGTGCCTCGCCACGGACCGGGACTACTTCGACACGGTGGTGCCCCACGAGGGGCGGCTCGCGAGCCCCAACCTCTTCGCCTACACCCTCCCCAACTGCTTCCTCGGCGAGGCGGCGATCCGGTTCGGGCTCACCGGGCCGTCGCTGGTCGTGAGCGAGCGTCGGCCCGCCGGGCTCGAGCCGCTGCGCCTGGCGCTCGAGAGCCTCGCCTGGGGGGAGGCCGAGGCCATGCTGTGCGGGGTGTGCGACCTCCCGGCGCCCGCGGGCCTGGCCGCGCCGCAGGCCCTGCCCCCCGGCGCCGTGTTCCTCGTGCTCGGCGGGCGGCCCTCGGCCTCTGGCTGCGAACCCTACGGCGAGGTGAGCGTGGCCCGGGGCGCCGGGGTCTGCCTGGACGGCGCGCCGGTCGACTCCCTTTTCACCCTCGTCGCCAACGCCCTGGCTGCCCGCGCCCGCTCTCCCGGGAGACTCCCGCGATGCACATGACCCTGATCTACCCGAGCTGGCGAAAGCTCGAGCGTCAGACCGAGTTTCACCTGCCGCCCCACGGGCCCGTGGTGTTCGCGGCCGAGGTGCCGCCGGAGGTGACGCTCACCTTCGTCGACGACAACCTCCAGGAGATCGACACGGACGACCGGCCGGACCTCGTCGCCCTGTCCGTGATGCTCACTGCCCAGCTCCCGCGCGCCTTCGAGATCGCGGCCCGGTACCGGGAGAAGGGGGTGCCGGTGCTCTTCGGCGGCATCGCCGTCATGCTCCACGCCGAGGAGGTGAGTCTCCACGCCGACTCGGTCTTCCTCGGCGAGGTCGAGGGCCGCTTCGGGGGCGTGCTCGCGGACTTCCAGGCCGGGCGGCTTCGGCCGGTGTACGACTACATGGGTGATCCGCCCGACATCGCGGCGGTGGGCACGGCGCGCCGCGAGATCCTCGACCGCGACCTCTACCGCTACCGGGGCGTCCAGATGCTCGACCTGGTGCACGCGTCGCGCGGCTGCAAGTTCAACTGCTTCCCCTGCTGCACGGGCTTCCTCGGCGGCCGCCGGTTCCGGCCCCGGCCCATCGATGCGGTCGTCGCCGAGTTGGAGGCGATCCCCAACAACCGGCTCTTCGTGGTGGACAACTCGCTCGCCCAGGACCGGCAGTGGCTCGTGGACCTCTTCACGGCCATGGCCCCGCTGAAGAAGAAGTGGGTTTCGCACCCGATCCTCGACGACGACCAGATCCTGCGGCTCGCCGCGGACGCGGGGTCCTGGTATGTGTACCAGGCCATCTTCGACACCTCCGACGTCATCCGCCGGCGCGTCGAGCGGCTGAAGGACCACGGGATCGGCGTCGAGGGCACGATCATCCTGGGCACCGACGACCAGGACGAGGACTTCATCAAGCGCCTCGTGGACTTCCTTCTGGAGATCGGCCTCAACGTCGCGGAGTTCACGATCCTGACGCCGTTCCCCCACTCGCCGATCCGCGCGCAGTTCGAGCAGGAGGGCCGGATCCTCAGCAACCACTGGGCCGACTACACGGCCGACCGGGTCGTGTTCGAGCCCAAGCAGATGACGCCGGAGAAGCTCCAGGAGCTCTTCTACTACGCCTGGGACACCTTCTACGCGGGCAGCGGCTACCAGCTGAAGATGGGGGAGCTGTTCAAGCAGGTGATCGAGCGGGAGATGGCCGACGGCACCTACCGCCGCTACGACCCCCGCACCCGGCGCGGATTCGCGAAGGGCAAGCGGGAGCCATGAGACGCGTGCGGATCGGTAGGCTGGCCCGGAGGATTGCCGGCCCGGGAGCGGCCCGGGGGCTTCCCCTCCGGCGCCGCAGGATCCCTGGGTCTCGTTCCTGCCCTCAGGAAGACCAGGTGGGTCACGACCGCCGCCGCGTCCCCACACCTCTCCGCCAAGGCCGCCTGCGGCGCTCTCCGGGGAAGTCCCCGGGCCGCTCCCCGCCGCCCCGCGGGTCCCAGTCCGCATTGGCGGAGCGCCCGTGAGCCGCGTCTTTCTCCTCGCCACCAACACCTCGGTCGAGCCCCACCCGGTCTACCCCCTCGGCATGGCGGTCGTCGCGTCGGCGCTCACCGGCCGCGGCCACGAGGTCCGGCAGTTCGACTTCCTGGCCTCGGGCCGCTCGGTGCCGCGCCTGCGAGAGGCGGTGGCGGCGTTCGCCCCGGACTTCGTCGGCGTGTCGCTGCGAAACCTCGACGACTGCGACTCCCTGTCCCCGGACGCGGGCGGGCACCTCGACGTGGCCCGCGAGCTCGTCGCCGCGCTTCGCGACGAGACCGCGGCCCCGATCCTCCTCGGCGGACCGGCCCTCTCGCTCCTGCCCGAGGAGATCCTCGACGACCTGGGCGCCGATTACGCGGTCGTGGGCGAGGGGGAGCACGCCCTGGCCGGGCTCCTCGACGCCCTGGCGGCCGGGCGGCCCGCCGCCCGGGTCGTGGCTGGCGGCGAACCCCTCGAGCCGGCCGAGATGGTCTCGCCCCTGTGGAACCCGGAGCTCATAGCCTTCTACTGTGCCCAGACCGGCATCGTGAACTACCAGACGAAGCGGGGCTGCCCCCACCGGTGTGCCTACTGCAGCTATCCCGGCCTGGAGGGCCGGCGCTACCGGTTCCGGGAGCCCGTTGCGGTGGTCGACGACCTGGAGCGCCTGGGCCGGGAGCAGGGGGTCGACACGGTCTTCTTCACTGACTCCGTGTTCAACGACGCCCAGGGGCAGTACCTGCGGGTGGCCGAGGAGATGCTCCGCCGGGACCTCCGGCTGCGTTGGGCCGCCCTGATCCGGCCCGAAGGGATCAGCCGCAGCGAGTTCGCGCTGCTGAAGCGCTCGGGGCTCGAGGCCGTCGAGTTCGGTACCGATGCCGCCAGCGACCACACGCTCGAGGGGCTCGGCAAGGGCTTCTCCTTCGACGACGTGGTCGCGGCGAATCGGGCGTGCGTGGAGGAGAGGCTCCCGGCCGCCCACTTCGTCATCTTCGGCGGCCCGGCCGAGACTGACGACACGGTCCGCGAGGGGCTCGACAACCTGGCTCGGCTCGACCACTGCGTGGTCTTCGCCTTCTCGGGGATTCGGCTCCTGCCCGGCACGCCGCTCCTCGAGCGCGCGGTTCGCGAAGGGGTCATCTCGTCGGGTGCACCGCTCCTGCGCCCCGTCTACTACTTCTCGCCCGGCGTCGAGCCCGAGGCCATGAACCGGCGGATCGAGGCGGCGTTTCGCGGCCGGCGCGACCGGATCTTCCCGCCGTCCGAGGGGGTGGAGCGCCTGGCGGTGATGCGCCGCTTCGGGTTCCGGGGGCTCCTCTGGGACAAGCTCGTCTCCTTCGACCGGCCGGCCCGGGCCCCCGCCCCGCCCACTCCCCCGACGGGTCCTGCGCCGTGAGCCGCCTCGACGCCTCACGGGTGCTGCTCGTGCACCCGCTCGGCTACCGCGCGGACGCGGCCGGCAAGGACATCTCCCGGCTCGCCAACCTCATGCCTCCGCTCGGGCTGGCGAGCATCGCGTCCTACCTCGAGCGCCGCGGCCTCGGCGCCTCGCTCGTGGACTGCTACGCCCGGCCCGACTCGGACCGGGTGATCCGCGACCACCTCCTGGCCGAGCGGCCCGCGCTTCTCGGCCTCTCCTGCACGACCTCGAGCTTCCTCGACGGCGTGCGGATCGCCCGGCTGGCCAAGGCGGCGCTGCCGGGGGTCCGCAGCGTCTTCGGCGGGCCCCACGTCTCTGCGCTCAAGGAGAGGGTCCTGGAGGAGTTTCCCGACGTGGATTTCGTGGCGCTGGGCGAAGGGGAGGAGACCCTCGCCGAGCTCCTGGAGGGCGGGGCCGACGAGCCGTCGGGCGTGGCCGGGCTCGTGTACCGCGATGGGTCCGGCGCCGTGACGTCGACCGGGTACCGCGCCAAGGGGCTCGCGCTCGACTCGCTGCCCTTCCCGGCTTACGAGAAGCTCGTGGGCTTCCCCGACGCCTACAAGCTGCCGATCTTCAACTACCCCAAGGCCCCCAACACGAGCTGCATCTCGAGCCGCGGGTGCCCCTACGCCTGCAGCTACTGCGACCGCTCGGTGTTCCGGCGGAGCTTCCGGTTCAACTCCGCCGAGTACCTCTACGAGCACCTGCGCTACCTCCGGGAGCGATTCGGGATCCGGCACGTGAACTTCTACGACGACCAGTTCACCTTCCACCGGGACCGGGTCGAGGAGTTCTGCGGGCGCATGATCGACCGGCCACTCGGCATGACGTTCAACTGCGCGGTGCGCGCCGAGCACATCGACCGCGACCTCCTCGGCCGGATGAAGGCCGCGGGCTGCTGGATGATGAGCCTCGGCATCGAGACCGGCGACGAAGCGCTCCTGGCCCAGCACCGGCAGAACGCGGACCTCGCGCTCCTGGCGGAGAAGATCCGGCTGATCAAGGCCGCGGGGATCCGCACGAAGGGCCTCCTGATGATCGGCCTGCCGGGCGAGACGGAGCAGAGCGTGCGCCGAAGCATGGACTACGTCTTCTCGCTCCCCATCGACGACTTCAACCTGGCGAAGTTCACCCCGTTCCCCGGCTCGCCGATCCATGAGAAGATCCACGACCTCGGCACCTTCGACGAGGACTGGGAGAAGATGGACTGTATGCACTTCCAGTTCGTGCCCCGCGGCATGACGCGCGAGCGGCTGGAGGAGCTCTTCGTGGCGTTCTACAAGGCGCACTTCACGAGGCCCAAGGTCGTCCTGGGGTACGTGGCCATGCTCTGGCGCTCTCCCGACAGCTGGCTGCGGTTCGCCCGCAACCTGGGGGATTTCCTGACCTTCGCCCGGACCGATCGGCGGCTCGCGGACGATGGCTGAGGGAAGGGCCGTGGAGGGGGGGGGCCGGGGGGGAGGAGCCGGTGACCCGAGGGTCCTCGTCGCGATCCCGGTGTACAACCACGCCGCCACCCTGCGGAGCGTGGCGGAGCGCGCCCGGGCCGTGCACCCGGACGTCCTCGTGGTGGACGACGGGAGCACCGACGGCGGCGCCGAGACCCTCGGGGACCTCGACGTCCGGCTCGTCCGGCACGCCGAGAACCGGGGCAAGGGCGAGGCGATCCTGACCGCGGCCCGGGAGGCGCGGCGGCTGGGCATGACGCACGTGGTGACCCTGGACGCCGACGGCCAGCACGACCCCGCCGACCTTCCGCGGCTCTTCGCCGCGGTGCGGGAGGTGCCGGACGCGATCGTGGTGGGCGTCCGGGGGTTCGAAGGCGCCGGCGTGCCCGCGGGCTCCCGCTTCGGCCGCTCGTTCTCCAACTTCTGGCTCCGGGTGCAGACCGGTCGCCGGGCGGGCGACACGCAGAGCGGGTATCGGGCGTACCCGGTGGCGGTCCTCACCGCGCTCCGCCTGCGGGAGCGGCGCTACAGCTTTGAGGTGGAGGTGCTGGTGAGGGCGGTCTGGGCGGGCGTGGACCTGCGCGACGTGGACGTCGCGGTGTACTATCCGCCGGGGAAGAGCCGGGTGTCCCACTTCCGGCTCTTCCTGGACAACCTGAGGCTGACCGCCCTGAACACCCGCCTCACCGTGCGGTCCATGGTGCCGTGGCCCCACCGGAAGCTCCTGCCGGACGTTGACGGGGAGGTGTCGCTGCTGCACCCGCTGCGGTCGCTGCGGTGGCTTCTGACCGAGAACGCCACGCCGTCGCGCCTGGCGCTCGCAGGGGCGGTGGGCGTGCTGCTCGGAACCCTGCCCCTGGTCGCCTGCCACACCGTGGCGATCCTCTTCGCAGCGGCGTTGCTGCGGCTCAATCGGGTCGCTGCGCTGAGCACGAGTCAGCTCTGTGCGCCGCCGCTGGTGCCGGCCCTGTGCATCGAGGTTGGGTACTACCTGCGCCACGGGCGGTTCCTGACCGAGGTGTCCCTCGACACCCTGGGCCGCCAGGGGCTCGAGCGCCTCTACGAGTGGGTGCTCGGCTCCCTCGCGCTGGCTCCGGTGCTCGCGGTCGTGCTGGGCGCAGTGGTGTACATACTGGCCCGGTTCGTGGCGCCTCAAGCCCATGCCCGGGCTTGAGGCCACGACGGCGCCGGCCGAGGGGCGCTGGAGCAGCCGCAGCGTCGGCTCGCGGCTCCAGCACGGCATCTTCTATGCGCTCGTCCGCCTGGGCGGGCGCCGGGCCGCGTACGCGCTGCTCTACCCGGTCGTGGCCTACTACGCGCTCGCGAGCGGCGCGGCCAGGCGGCGGGCGTGCCACTACCTGTCGCGGCGGTTCCCGGACCACCGGGGCGCCCGGCGGCTGGGAGACACGTTCCGGCTCCTCCTGGACCTGGGCAAGGTCCTGGTGGACCGAGCGGTCGTGGGGATCCTGGGACCCGACGAGCTGGGGGTGCGGCTCGACGGCCGCGAGGAGCTCCTGGCGGCGCTCGGCGAGGGCCGCGGGTTGATCCTCGTCACCGCGCACGTGGGGTGCTGGCAGGTGGCCATGGCGGCCCTGGGCTTTCTCGGAAAGCCGGTCAGCATGCTGATGCACCGGGAGGATGGGGACGTCGACCGGCAGTACTTCGAGCACGCCGGCCTGCCGTGCCCCTACCGGGTGATCGACCCCCGGGGGTATCTGGGGGGTGCCTTGGAGATGCTCCAGGTGCTGAAGGCCGGAGAGGTCCTGTGCGTCATGGGCGACCGGGTGATGGGCAGCCAGCGAAACGTGCTGCGCGTGCCGTTCCTCGGGGAGGAGGCGCCGTTCCCCTTCAGTGCCTTCAAACTGGCCGCGAGCACGCGGGCGCCGGTGGCGGTGCTCCTGTCCCACAAGTCCGGGCCCGCCTCCTACGTGCTGGAGGCCGGGCCGATCCTCCGGCTGCCCGAAGGACTCGGGCGCAGGGACGAGGATCTCCGGCCCTACGTGACGCAGTTCGTGGAGGTGCTCGAGCGGTTTACCGCGAAGCACCCCTTCCAGTTCTTCAACTTCTATGACATGTGGGCCGGCGCCTAGCGCGCCGCGGCTCAGGGAGAGCGGGACCATGACCATCAAGGACCGACTGAAGAAGATCCTCGTGGAGGAGCTCAACCTCGAAGGGATCGCGCCCGAGGAGATCCGGGAGGACCAGCCGCTGTTCGGCGAGGGGCTGGGCCTCGACTCCCTGGACGCGGTGGAGCTGGTGGTCCGGGTGCAGAAGCACTTCGGCGTCGAGATCAAGGACATGGACGAGGGCCGCGCCGCCTTCCAGTCCATCGACGCCCTGGCCGCCTTCATCGAGCAGCGCCAGGCCGCATGACCCCCGTGGCGCCCGTGCCGATCACCGGCCTGGGGTGTCTGTGCGCCGCGGGGCCGGATCTCCCGGCGTGTGTCGCCGCGCTCTACGCGGGCGTCCGGGTGCCCGCCCTTCCGGTGCGCTTCACCCGCGACCCCCCGGTGCGCCACCCGGTCTTCGAGATGCCTGAGGTATTGCCTCCGGCGCGCGGTCGCCACGGGCGGGCCGGCCTCTCGCGCACGAGCCTGCTCGCGCTGACCGCCGCCCGGGAGGCGCTGGAGGACGCGGGGTGGAGCCCCGCGGCGCTTCGCCGCCTGCGGGTCGGCGTGTGCGTGGGCACGACCGTGGGCAGCGCCCTGAACAACGAGGCCTTCTACCGCGCGTACCGTGCCGGCGGCCGGCCGGGGATGGACGCCATCGACCGGTTCCTGGGGACGAACCCCGCGGCCGCGGTGGCCCGCGAGCACGGCCTCTCCGGACCCTGCCAGACCGTGGTGAACGCCTGCTCCTCCGGTACCGACGCCCTGGGGATCGCCGCGTCCTGGATCCGGGCCGGAGTGTGCGACGTGGCGCTCGCCGGAGGCGCCGACGAGCTCTGCCGGGTCACCTACAACGGGTTCATCTCGCTCATGATCACCGACGAGGTGCCGTGCCGGCCCTTCGACCGCAGCCGCCGCGGCCTGAACCTGGGAGAGGGTGCCGCGATGCTGGTGCTCGAGGCCGAGCCGGTCCGGTTCCGGCGCGCTAGGGCCGCCCGGGCCGCGGTGCTCGGCTACGGCTCGGCCTGCGACGCCCACCACCTCACCGCCCCCCACCCCGACGGCCGGGGCCTGAAGGCCGCTGTGTGCGAGGCCCTTGAGACCGCGGGCGTGGACGCCGACCGAGTGGCCTTCGTGAACGCGCACGGCACGGGCACGCCGGACAACGACCGGGTGGAGAGCCGGGCGCTGGCCGAGCAGCTGCCCGGCGTCCCCTTCGTGTCGACCAAGGGGTACACCGGCCACACCCTGGGCGCCGCGGGCGCGATCGAGGCGGCCTTCACGGTCGCGTGCCTGGAGCAGGGGAAGATTCCGGCCAACGTGGGCTTCTCCGAGCCCGACCCCGAGCTGCCGGCGGCGCCGGCCGCCCGGGTGACGCCCGTGACCGGCCGCGTGGCCCTCTCGCAGTCCCTGGCCTTCGGCGGCAGCAACGCCGCGGTGGTCCTGGGCCTTCCGGCCCAGGAGGGGTGACCGTGCGCACGGCGATCCGCGGGGTCGGGTTGGTGGGTGCCTTCGGGACCACGCCGGAGGCACTCCGGGCGGCGCTCGCCGACCCGCCCCGGCCCGGAGAGAGAGGTGCCCTGACCGCCGAGACCGCACGGCTCGAGGAATTCGTGTCGCGCCGGGAGCTGCGGCGGGTGGACCACTTCTCCCGCCTGGCCCTCCTGGGCGCGCACCTGGCGCTGGCGGACGCGGGGGCCGGTGCGGAGCCTCGCGACCGGCTCGCCGTCGTGGTGGCGACCGGCTACGGCCCCGTGGCCACGACCTTCGGATTCCTGGACTCGGTAATCGACGGCGGCGACGCCTGCGCTTCCCCCACCCACTTCTCCAACTCGGTGCACAACGCCGCCGCGGCCCACGTCTCGATCCTGCTGGGCGCGACCGGCCCGAGCCTCACGGTGAGCCAGTTCGAGCTCTCCACCGCGTCGGCGCTCGTCACCGCGCGGCAGTGGCTCGCCGAGGGCCGGGTCGACGCGGTGCTCTTCGGCGCCGTAGACGAGCACTGCGGCGTGCGGGAGTACTGTTGGGAGCGCTCCTTCGGTCCGCCGAAGGAGGAGCCCCCGGCGCCGCTGGATCTGGACCGCCAGTCGGCCGTGCCCGGGGAAGGAGCGGCCTTTCTCCTCCTGACCCGAGACGAGGGGGCGTCGCCGGCGTGCGGCTTCGTCGAGGCGGTCGAGGCGGGGCCCCGGCGCCGGCGGGCCTTGGAGCTGCCCGAGGGCGCGGCGGTCGTGCTCGGCGCCGACGGCCACCGCCGCTGCGCCGCCGGTTACCGCCGGCTCGTCCCTGCGGGCACTCCGGTGGCAGCCTGGGCGGCGGCGTACGGCAGCACGCCCGCCGGGGCGGGCCTGGATCTGGCCGCGGCCGCACTCTGCCTGCGGGACGGCCGTGCGCTGCCGACCCCGAGCTCGCCGGCCGGCCCCTGGCCCGTGCTGGCCGGCGGCGAGGTGCTCGCCGGCCGGCCGCTCTGCTGCCTGAAGGTCGGGTGGGACGGAGCGTGGGGCCTGGTCACCCTGCGGAAGGGCTGAGGCGGTGGGGCTCGCGCGACACACCAGGGCTGCGGCCGGCGCCGCCGCGCTGGTCCTGACGGTTGCCGGAGCGGCGGCGGCCCAGCAGGCCCCGGCTCCGGACCGGTACGGGGTTGCGCTCCTGGCCGGCCAGAGCTACGCGCCCACGGGCCAGGTCGCCTTCGCGCTCCTATCTGGCTTCGCGCTTTTGGACTACGGGAAGGTGTGGCACCACCCGGCGCCGGCGTCGCTCAAGTTCAAGGTAGAGGGGAGCGCGGGCCTGGCCTCGGTGCCCGAGGCGCGGCCGGTGGTCTCGGCCGGGGTGCTGGCGCTTCGCTACCTCGACCGCCTCTCGGGCCCGCGGCTCACGCCGTACGTGGAGGCGGGCATCGGAGCGATCTACACCGACTTTCGGATCGAGGGGCAGGGGCTCCGGTTCAACTTCAACCCCCAGCTCGGGGCCGGTGCCGAGGTGAGGCTCGGCCCGCAGGCCTCCGGTTTCTTCGCCATGCGGGGGCACCACGTCTCCAACGGTCACCTGAACCACGACAATCGAGGGATCAACTCGGTGGTCCTGATGGTCGGGGTTTTTCTGTGACTCCCCTCGACTCGGAGCTGGGCGGTCCGTGGCAGGGCGGCCGAGCCCTCGTGGGGTGCGGCGTGGACGCCGAGATCCCGGCGCGGTTCACGAAGCTCCTGGCCGAGCCGCACCCCTGGCCCCGGGTGTACTGCGCGCGCGAGGCGGCGCACCTCGGCCGCCTGCCCGACCCGGCAGCCGCCTACTGCGCGGCCTTCTGCGGCAAGGAGGCGGCGATCAAGGCTCTGGAGAAGCCCTTCGCGCTTCGGCGCTGCGAGCTCCTCGGAAGCCTTGCCGCGCCCACCCTCCACCTGGACGACGACCTGGCTGCCCGCCGGGGCGTCGCGGGCGCGGAGCTTCGGCTCTTCGAGGGGCACGCCGGGGAGGTCGTGGCGGTGGCGCTGCTGGCTTCGCCGCGCCCCGCCGGAAGAATCCACGTGGCGCTGGAGATCCTACCGCTCGACCGGGCCGAACAGGAGCGAGAGGCGGCGGCCCGGGACCTGACCGCGGCGGAGGTAGCGGAGGTCTCGCCGCGCCGGCTCCAGACGCTCGCGGGGTTTCTGGCCCTGAAGCGCGCCCTGTGCGGGCTCTTCTCCGGGCTCCCGTGCGTGTCTCGGCCGCGGGAGGAGGAGTTCGAGCTGACCCACCGGCCGAGCGGCGCGCCCTGCCTCGCCCGCTGTCCGGACCACCCCCCCGGGCGGGTCTTCGTCTCCCTCTCCCACAGCCGGACCTGCGCCTACGGGCTGGCGGTGTTCCAGGAAGAATAGGGGCGGGGCAGCGGGGGGCGGGGTCGACTTCGCGCGGCGCGATGCGAGATTCGAGCGCTGGAGGAGGCTGCGCCGCGCTTCGCTGTCGCGGCCCGCGATGTCTGGGGGGCGGGGGGGGTGCCCCGGAGCAGAGCGGGATGCGGCTTTCGCACGCTGTGCGTCGAAGCCCCGGCCCCCGAGGTCCAGTTCAGCGGCGGAGCGGGACGGCACCGTCCCTTCTGGGATCATCCCGCGACGCGCAGCGGGCACCCCCCGCGGCCCCGCCGGCCTATCCGGTCTGCAGGGAGGCCGGCACGGTGATCGTGAACCGGGTCCCCTCGCCCGGGCTCGACGCGACGCGGATGTCGCCCCCGAGCTTCTGCCGGATCGAGTCGAGCACCGCGTCCATTCCCACGCCCCGGCCGGAGACGTCGGTGACCTGCTCGGCGGTGGAGAAGCCCGGCCGGAAGATCAGTCCGAGGGCCTCCTCGGCGGAGAGGCGACCGCACTCCGCGGGGTCCAGGATCCCCTTGCGCAGGGCTGCGGCCTTGAGCTTCTGGGGGTCGAGGCCTCGGCCGTCGTCGGCCAGCGTGACCACGACGTCGCCGTCCTGGCGCGAGACGGCCAGGCTCACCGCTCCTTCCTCCGGCTTGCCCGCCTCGACGCGCTCGTCTGCGGGCTCGATGCCGTGGTCCACCGCGTTTCGGATCAGGTGGATCAGGGAGGTGTTGAGCTCTTGGACGACGTCGCAGTCCACCGGCGTGTCCTCGCCCTCGAACCGAAACGCCACCGGTTTGCCGAGGCGCTCCAAGAGCCCTGGGAGGATCTTCAGGGAGCGGGCGAGCCCCCGGCGGGCCGGCACCTCCCGCAGCGCCCGCAGGCGCCGGAGCACCTCCTCCTTGATCCGGCTCAACACGGCCTCCTTCACGCCGTCGTCGAGGGTGAGGCTTCGGATCTCGACCATGTGGCGCAGCAGCTCCTCGGAGGAGATCCGCAGGAACAGTCCCCCCCCGGCGACGTCGTCGCCGAGGAGCTTCTTCGCGCCCTCGACGACTTCGGAGAAGGCATCCGAAAGGTGGGCGAGGGAGGTGCGGGTCTGGTCCACGCCGTCCTGGGGGATCTCATCGGCTTTCCGGAGGTGGTCGAGGCTCGTCTCCAGCTCGGACGCGAGGGCCGAGAGATCGCCCAGGCCGAAGCTTCCCGCCACGCCCTTGATGGTGTGGACCCCCCGGAAGATCTCGGCCACGAGTGGCCGGCTCGCCTCGGTAGCGTCCAGCCGCGCCGCGAGCCCCTCCACCTCGGTGAGGATGCGGCGGGTCTCCGAGAGGAACTCGCGGAAGAGGTCCGGGTCCTCGGCGATGGCCCGGAGCTGAAGGTTCTCGCGCTGCGAGGTCGCGACCTGGGCGGCGAGCCGCTTCTCCTCGGTAATGTCCTCGAGGACCGCCAGGATGTGGTTCGGCAGGTCCGAGCCGCGGCGGATGAGGAAGTAGCGAAGCCGGAGCCACCGGGCAGCGCCGCCGGCCTCGAAGTGGAGCTCCTCGAGCGGGTTGAGACCCGCGACGGTCTCCTCGGGCACGAGCTCGAGGCGCAGGAGGTCCAGGAACTCGACGAGCTCCGTGCCCTTGTCCTCCCGTTCACCGGTGAGGCCCAGCACCTCGGTGAAGGCCCGGCCGCGCAGGGCGTCGGTGCCCAGCATCTCGGCCGCGGCCCGGGAGTGCTCCGGGTTCACCCGAAACTCCTCGTCGAGTGACAGGAGCCCGGCTGGCACCGTGTCCATGAGCAGGGACACCTCCGCGTTTCGCTCCCGGATGATGCCGTGGGACGCGCCAAGGGCCTCGAGCATCGTGTTGATCGACCCCGCGAGGGTCGAGATCTCGTCCTTCCCCTCGGCCGAAACCCGGCCGGCGAAGTCCTCGCTCGCCCCGATGTGTACCGCTTTGGTGCTCAGCCGTGCGACCCGCGAGAGAACGGACGACTCGAGGATCCAGAGGATCAGCCCTCCCAACACGAGGCCCGCCGCGCAGATTGAACCCACAAGCGAGGCGAGCACCACGCGGCCGCGACTCCGGATCGCCTCCTGGGTCGCGACGCTCTGGCGGTGAATCTCCCGGGGGATGTCGACCCGCAGCACGAGCGCGGGTTTGCGCGCGAGGTCGCTCACGGTCGTGTACCCGGCCATGGTGTCGGTGTTCAGCGCTCGCACGAGGATCGGCTTCCGGGGGGAGAACTCGTCCAGGGCCCCGCGGACGTCCGCGGGGGTTGACGCCGCGTCGACCCGGTGGCGCTGGATCGAGAGGTGCGTGATCGTCGAGAGCCGCTCGAACTCGGCGTCGTCGAGGAACCGGCCGAAGATGAGGGAGCCGCGGATGGGTCCTGCGGCCTCGCTCGTCACGATCGGCCGCGAGACGATCATGAGGGGGTTCTCCGGGAGGAGGAGGAGCCCCTCCACGACACTCTCGGGCGACGAGTGCTTAGTCAGAAGGCTTTGAGGCGCGAGGTACGCCTTCAGACTCTGCGGCACGGCGACCTCCGTACCGTTCTCCAAGTCGAAGGCAGTGCCGAAGACCACCTTGCCGGAGGTGTCGACCAGGAGGATGAGGTTGATCTTGAGTGCCGACAGGGCGTCCTTGGTCAGGTTCGACTCGCGGTAGGCCTTGTTGTCGTCGACGATGAACTTGTAGGTGTCGTCCCACTGGGACCAGTCCGCGGCCTTGAGCGACAGGTTTTCGATGCGGAAGCCTAGGGCGTCGACGACGCGCTGCACGTTCCGGTCGGCGTCCCGGTTCTCGATCTGCGCGAAGCCGGCCGCCAGGTCGGTCTCGACCTTCCGGAACCCGCCCTGCACGACGCTTTGGGAGATCCCGTAGAGGATGACGACCAAGGCGATCAGCGCGGACCCGATGACCGCGAACGTCTTTGTGCGCAACGTCATGCGTGCTCTCCTTCGTGGGCCGACCGTGAACGGACGGCGCTAGAGCTTGAGGTGCCGCCGTGCCCGCTCGACGAAGGCGTCCTTCTGAAACGGTTTCATCAGGTAGTCGGAAGCTCCGTCTTTGATCGCCTGGACGACGCTGCGCTTCTCGGTCTCGGTCGTCACCATCACCACGGGGACCTGGTTGCCGCTGGCCCGGATGGCCCGGAGCGCATCGATGCCCAGCAGGACGGGCATGTTCCAGTCCAGAAAGATGCAGGCGTACTCGGTCTTTGCCGCCATCTCGACGGCCTGCGCGCCGTTCTCGGCCTGATCGACCTCCGAGACCCCCATCCCCTGGAGATACGTGGCCACGACCTTACGCATGGTCATCGAGTCGTCGACGACGAGAACCTTCATCCCCACCCTCCCCTGTTTTGAGCGATCCGCCGTTTTGCCACGCCGACGTCCAACACATCGGCTCGAAAGGCCGGTTTCTTGATCTCACTTCGTGAGATTCTTCGGGCCCGGGCGCTAAAGACTCGTTGACGCACCCTCTTCCGCGGGCCTTGTGTTGACGCGATTTTCGCAGACCGTTAAGATCCCGCCAGCCTTGGGAACCAGGCCGCCTCGTGCCGACCCGGCACACCTTCCGGGACCGCCCACGCCCACGAGCGGCGACCTCCTCGCCCCACCGCCGAGCCGCGCGCGGGGTCCGCGAAGGGGCCTCCGCTCGGCGGCGGAGCCTTTCGTCCCGGACCTGGCGACCGAGCACCCCGACGCTCACGAGGATACGCGATGGCAGTCCATACCCCGGTCTACGATGCCTCGGCCGTCAAGGTGCTGGAGGGGCTCGACCCGGTGCGCAAGCGGCCCGGCATGTACACCTCCACGGCGACCCCCAACCACATCCTGCAGGAGGTCATCGACAACGCGGCCGACGAGTGCCTGTCGGGCCACGCGAATCGGGTGAAGGTGACCCTGCACGCCGATGGCTCGGTGTCGGTCGACGACAACGGCCGCGGGATCCCGGTGGGCATCCACCCCGAGAAGGGGCGGCCCGCGATCGAGGTGGTCTTCTCGACCCTTCACGCGGGCGGCAAGTTCGAGGGGTCGACCTACGGCTTCTCCGGCGGGCTCCACGGCGTGGGCGTCAGCGTCACAAACGCGCTGTCGAAGCGGCTCGAAGCGGTCGTGCGCCGAGACGAGGGCCAATGGCGGATCGCCTTCGAGAACGGCGACCTGGCCGAGCCGCTCTCCCAGGACCCCGTGAAGCTCCCCCGCCGGACGACCGGCACCACGGTGCGGTTCTGGCCCGACCCCCAGTACTTCGACGCCCCGGCCTTCCACCGGCCGTCCCTGGAGCGGCTGCTGCGCACCAAGGCGGTGCTCCTGCCCGGGCTTCGGGCCAGTCTGGACGTGGAGGCGGCCGACGGCTTGGGGGTGGTTGCGGAGACCCGGGAGTGGTTCTACGAGGCCGGGCTGCGCGACTACCTCGCCGACCTGGTGGGCGACCGGGAGACGGCGTGCCCGATCTACGTCGGCGGCCGGTTCTACGATCCCGAAACGAACGGCGGCGAGTTCTCCGAGGGAGAGGGCGCCGACTGGGCCCTCACCTGGGTGACCGAAGGGACGGGACTGGGCGAGAGCTTCGTCAACCTGATCCCGACCGTGCACGAGGGAACCCACGTCAACGGCCTTCGGACCGCGGTGTGCGACGCCCTGCGCGCCTTCGCCGAGCACCACGACATGCTGCCGCGCAACGTCAAGATCGCGCCGGACGACGTGTGGAACCGCGCCTGCTTCCTCCTCTCCGCCCGCCTGAAGGAGCCCCAGTTCCAGGGACAGACCAAGGAGCGGCTGTCGTCGCGCGACGCCGCGAAGCTCGTCTCGCTGATGTTCCGCGACCGCTTCGACCTGTGGCTCAACGAGCACGTGGAGCACGGTAAGGCCATCGCGGAGATCGCGATCCGGATCGCCGCCGACCGGCAGCGGCAGGGCAAGAAGGTCGAAAAGAGGCAGCAGGGCGCTCTGGCGACCCTGCCCGGCAAGCTCGCCGACTGCAAGGAGAAGAACCCCGTCATGACCGAGCTCTTCCTCGTGGAGGGCGACTCGGCCGGCGGCTCCGCGAAGCAGGCGCGCGACCGCGACACCCAGGCGATCCTGCCGCTGCGCGGAAAGATCTTGAACACCTGGGAGGCTTCGACCGCCGAGGTCCTCGCCTGTGAGGCCACCCACAACATCATCGTCTCCCTGGGCGTCGACCCCCACGGGCCGGGCGACCGCCCGGACCTCTCGACCCTTCGCTACGGCAAGGTGATCATCATGACCGACGCCGACGTCGACGGCGCGCACATTCGAAGCCTCCTGACCGGGTTCTTCGTGCGACACCTCCCGAAGCTCGTGGAGAACGGCCACCTCTTCGTGGCCGAGGCGCCCCTCTACCGGCTGGATGTGCCGCCCCACGGCAAGCACAAGACCCGCCGCACCGTGTACTGCCTCGACGACCTGGAGCTCACGGTGGCCCGGGACAAGGCGCTCGCCGAGGGCGCGAACCCCGACCAGCTCAAGGTCCAGCGGTTCAAGGGCCTGGGCGAGATGAACCCGGATCAGCTCTTCGAGACCGCCATGAACCCCGACACGCGCCGGGTGCTGCCGCTCTTCATCGAGCCGGGCCAGGAAGAGGAGACGCGGGAGCGGTTCCACCGCTGCCTGGCCAAGAAGGAGGCGGCGGCGCGGCGCGAGTGGATCGAGCGCGAGGGGAACCTCGCGGAGGTGGACCTGTGAAGGACGACAAGCAGCTCACCCTCGCCTTCGGGCCCGGGGCCGCGCCGGAGGGGCCCGGCGCCGCCGATCCGACGACCCTCGCGGTGCCACCAGCGCCGCCGCGCACGATCACGAGCCTCGAGGATTTCCGGCGCGCGGTGACCGGTGAGCGGGGACGCGACTACATCCCGGCCGGCCCGTACATGGACAAGTCCTACCTGGACTACAGCGTGTCGGTGCTGATGCAGCGCGCGATCCCGGACGTCCGCGACGGCTTGAAGCCCGTCCACCGCCGCATCCTCTACGCCATGAGCCAGCTGGGGCTCACGGCCAAGTCGGCCCACAAGAAGTCCGCCCGCGTGGTTGGCGACGTCATCGGCAAGTACCATCCCCACGGCGACGCGAGCGTCTACGAGGCCATGGTGCTCATGGCCCAACCCTTCACCCTGCGCCACACGCTCATCGACGGTCAGGGTAACTGGGGAAGCCTCGACGGCGACTCGGCCGCGGCCATGCGCTACACCGAGGCTCGGATGACCGAGTTCTCGCGGCTGCTGCTCGACGAGATCAACCTCGGCACCGTGGACTGGCGGCCCAACTACGACGGCAACGACGAAGAGCCGGTGTCCCTGCCGTCGCGGGTGCCCACGGTCCTCCTGAACGATCAGATGGGCATCGCGGTCGGCATGGCCTCGGACGTGCCGGCCCACAACCTCGAGGAGGTGTGCCGGGCGGCGATCGCCGTCCTGCGAAACCCGGAGGCGACCCTGGACGACCTGCTCCGGCACATCCAGGGCCCCGACTTCGCGGGCGGCGGGCAGCTGATCAACTCGCGGGCGGAGATCGCGGAGATCTACCGGACCGGCCGCGGGATGTTGACCGTGCGGGCCCGCTACGAGGTGAAGAAGGACGCCAACGGCTGGTACCTGGTGTTCACCGAGCTCCCCCCGAAGGTCTCTCCAGAGACCGTGCAGCTCGAGCTCGAGGCGATCTCGAACCCCCAGACCAGGGCCGGCGGCAAGAAGGGCGAAGCGGGCATCACGGCCGAGCAGCGTGCGGCCAAGCAGGTGATGCTCGGAAAGATCAGCGAGATCAACAACGGCGCGGGCAACGACACCGGCCCGGTCCACCTGGAGGTCTTCCCCCGGTCTCGCCGCCAGAGCCCGGAGGAGCTGGCGAGCTACCTCTTCGGGGTCACGAGCCTCGAGAGCCGGGTGAAGGTCAACGTCAACCTGATCAACCTCAAGGGTCTGCCCACGCAGATGTCGCTCCTCGACATCCTGCGCGACTGGACCCGCTACCGCTTCGACACGGTCACGCGGCGCTGCCGGCATCGGCTGGAGAAGGTCGACGCACGCCTGCACATCCTCGAAGGGTTCGTGAAGATCCTGCTCGACATCGACGAGGTGATCCGGCTCATCCGCGCGTCCGAGAACGACCAGGTGGCGAAGCAGGGGCTGATGGAGCGCTGGAGCCTGTCCGAGATCCAGGCGGACAAGATCCTCGACATGAAGCTCCGCCAGCTCACCAAACTCGACGAGCTCTCCCTCCGCGGCGAGCTCTCCGAACTCGAGGGGGAGCGCGCCGGACTCCAGACCGTGCTCGACGACCGCGCCGCGATGACCGACCTGATCGTCTCCGAGCTCGAACAGGACAGCCGGAAGTTCGGGACCCCCCGGCGTACGCTGATCGAGGAGGCGACGGCGGCCGAGACCGTGGAGGCCGTGATCGACGAGCCGGTCACGATCATCCTGTCGCGGAAGGGGTGGCTCCGGAGCCGCAGCGGCCGCGGCCTCGACCTCACCGGGCTCACCTTCAAGGACGGCGACGGCCTCCACACGATCGTCGAGACCCGCACGACGAGAGCGCTCGTGCTCTTGGACGTGAACGGCCGGGCCTACACGGTTCCGGCCCACGCCATCCCCGGTGGGAAGGGAGACGGCGCGCCGGCCACGTCGCTCGTGGAGCTCCAACAGAAGGCGCCGCTGGTGGCGATGTTCGCCGACGAGCAGGAGGGCAAGGGGAAGGTGCTCCTCGCCTCGTCGTCGGGCTACGGTTTCGTCACGGAGATCGGGCATCTCGTCGGCCGAAACCGCGCGGGCAAGTCGGTGGTCAACACCGACGGGGGTGTGCTCCTGCCGCCGGTGCTCCTGGGCCCCGAGGCCGACCTCGTCGCGGCCGTGAGCAGCGCGGGCTACCTGCTCGTCTTCCCGCTCGGCGAGCTGCCGGAGCTCCCGAAGGGTAAGGGCAACAAGATCATGGCGCTCCGGCCGGGGGAGAGGCTTGCGCGCCTCATGGTCTTCTCCAAGTCCATCACACTGCCCAACAAACGGGCGGGCAGCGAGCTCCTCATGAATCGCAAGGAGCTCGAGGAGTACACGCGAAACCGCGGGGCTCGGGGCCGGTTGGTCCCGAAGAACGTGGCGATCGCAAAGCTCTGAACCCAAGGTGCGTTCAAAGAGACAAGCGGGGCTGGCCGACCGGTCCACAGCGAAGCAAGACGCGGTTTCGAAGCAGCCGGCCGGGCGCGCGTGAAAAGCCCGAACTGCCAAGACTCGTCGTTCCAGAGCGATGGGACTCGAAGGATCGTCTTGCGCAGTCGTGGACCCGGCGGACAGCCCCGTGCCAGAGATCGCACCATCGTCTGAAGCGGCCTCTCGGTCAAGCTACCCGCCCGCGGCGCCGATGAGGGGAACGTGGACCAGGAGAAACGATGACAATCGCGGAGCCCGAGGGCCGCGTGCCTCCGCCGGATCCGGAGTCCTTCGGCCGGATCGCGGACCTCGTCTACCGGCAGGTCGGCATCCGGCTCGGACCCGGCAAGGGCTACTTCGTGGAGGGGCGCCTGGGTCGGCTCTACCGGGAGCTGCGATGCCGGGACTGGGCCGACCTGTGCCGGCAGCTCGAGGCCACCGAGCCGGGCACCTGCCGCGACGCCTTCATCGACGCCGTAGTGACCGGGGAGACCCAGTTCTTTCGCGATGAGCTTCCCTTCCGGGCGCTTGCCGAGAAGATCCTGCCCGAGGCACTGGAGGGGGCGGACCAGCCTCTTCGGCTCCGGGTGTGGAGCGCGGGGTGCAGCACCGGCCAGGAGCCCTTCAGCATCGCCATGGCCCTGTGGGACTACGTGGAGCGGGGAGCGGTGGAGCTAGACATCTGGGCCACCGACGTCAGCGCTGCCTCTCTGCGGCGGGTGCAGGACGGGGTCTACGACGAGCTCGAGCTCGCCCGGGGCCTCTCGGCCGAGCGTCGCCGGCGCTTCTTCGAGGAGCTCCCCGGCCGCGGCGCGCGCGTGCAGGGGCCTCTGCGTCGGGCCGTCCGGTTCCAGCGCCTGAACCTCGCGACCGACCCGGTCTGCGGGCCCGGCTTCCACGCGGTCTTCTGTCGCAACGTCGCCATCTACTTCGATACCGAGGGCAAGCGCCGCCTCCATCAGACCCTCGAGAGCGCGGTAGCGCCGGGCGGCTACCTGATCCTGGGGGCAGCCGAGACGCAGCTCCTCGGGAGGAGTTCCTTCCGGGTCGAGCACTTCCACCGGTGCCTTCTCTTCCGCAAGACCGGCGGGGCGCGGTCGTGATGCGGCGACCGGCGGCTCCGACGCCCATCGCCGGGGAGCGGCGCGCGAACCCCCGGATCCCGGTGGTCGTGCGGGAGGCCCAATGCCGGGTCGGCATCGACGTCTTCTTCGGGTGCGCCGTCAACGTGGGGCGCGGCGGGCTCTTCATCTCGTCGGTGCGGCCGCGGCACCCGGGCGAGGTCCACGAGATCCAGTTCGAGGTCCCCGGGCTCGACCGCATCTTTCGCTGCCGGGCGCGCGTCGTGTGGTCGCGGCGCTACGCGGCCAAATCCTCTCGGTCGCCGGGTTTCGGGCTGCAGTTTCTCGACCTGCCCCAGGAGGACCGCCGCGCCCTGGAGGCGTGGGTGGAGAGGGAGCGGGCCGCGGGCGAATGAGTTCGGGGAGCCGGCGGTGGCCGCGGGCAACTCGAATTCGCTGGTTGGATGGAACGTATGGGAAGCGCCCCCTACCCGTCCGTGGTCCTCCCCTCGAGCGCCTCGCGGACCTTCTCGGCCAACTGCCTCATCCTGAAAGGCTTCTCCAGGAGCCGCACTCCCTCGTCCAGCACGCCCCGGCGGGCCAAGACGTCGGCACTGTACCCCGAGACGAAGAGGCACCGCAGCCCCGGCCGGGCCGCGGTGAGCCGCGCCGCGAGCTCGCGGCCGTTCATGCCGGGCATCACCACGTCGGTGACGAGCAGATGGATGTCGCCGGCGTGGGCCCCGGCCAGTCGCAGGGCCTCCTCTGGCGTGCCGGCGGCGAGCACGCAGTATCCGAACTGTCCCAGGATCTCCCGGCCCAGCGCGAGGATCGACTCCTCGTCCTCCACCAGGAGCACCGTCTCGCTGCCCCCTGGAGGGGCCGCCGCCGCAGCCCTTCCAGGGGGCGTGGCCGTCTCGGCGCCCGCGCGCGGGAGGTGGACGCGGAAGGTGGAGCCCGCGCCGGGCTCGCTCACGGCGTCGACGAAGCCCCCGTTCTGGCGCGCGATTCCGTACACGGTGGCGAGGCCCAGCCCAGTGCCCTGGCCCGGCGGCTTGGTGGTGTAGAAGGGCTCGAAGAGGTGCGACAGGGTCTCCTCTTCCATGCCGCAGCCGTCGTCGCTCACCGTGAGGAGGACATACTGGCCCGCGGGAAAGACCTCGTCGCGAGTCCCGACGGCCTCCTTGAGCGTCACGTTCCGGGTCTCGAGAGTGATCCGCCCGGTGCCGGCGATGGCGTCGCGTGCGTTCACCACCAGGTTCGCCAGCAACTGGTCGAGCTGCGAAGGGTCGATCCGCACCGTCCATAGCCCGGCGCCGGGCACCCAGACGAGATCGACGTCCTCTCCGATGAGGCGCCGGAGCATCCGGAGCATCCCGGCCACGGCGGCGTTGAGGTCCAGCACCTGGGGGCTCACCGTTTGGCGGCGGGCGAAGGCCAGGAGCTGGCGCGTGAGCACGGAGGAGCGCTCCGCGGCCTGAACGATCTCCTCCAGGTCCCGTCGGAGCGACCCCTCCAGGCTTCCCCTTCGAAGGGCGAGCTCCCCGCGGCCCAGGATGACGGCGAGCATGTTGTTGAAGTCGTGGGCCACCCCTCCCGCCAGTCGACCCACGGCCTCGAGCTTCTGCGCGTGGGCAAGTTGGAACTGGAGCCCCTCCCGCTCCTCCTCGGCCCGCCTTCGATCGGCGACCTCCTGCTCGAGCTCCGCCGCCTGCCGCTGCTTGGCCTGATAGAGGCGGGCGTTTGCCGCCGCCAGGGCGGCGAGACTCGCCAGCGTTCGGCAGAGGTCCACGTCCTCGTCGGAGAGGGCCCGCGGCTCGCCCGTGGAGCCGACAATCAGGGCGCCCTCCGGCTCGTCCCCGACCCGAAGCGGCAGGAAGAGGAGCGACCGGAGATTCCGAAGGGCGACCACGGCCTGCTCCGCCGGCGTCAGCGAGGCGCGCGCCGCGTCGGCCAGGAAAACGGGTTCGCCGAACGAGACGGCCCGGTGCATATGGGGGTGGTCCGCGAGCACAGCGCCGCGCAGGTCCTCCGGGAACTCGGGAGGCAGAGGCGGCGTAGTGGCGTGGAGGCGGACGGACTTGCCCTCGAGGAGGTAGACGGCGGCGGTGTCCAGCCCCACGAGCCGGGTGACGCCGTCGGTGGTGGCCTGGAGGACCCGATCCATGTCCAGCGTCGCAGCGATGCTCTGGCTGACCTCGAGCAGAGTGGCGAGGCTGCGGGTGCGGCGCCGCAGGTCCTCCTCGGCCCGCTTGCGCTGCGTGACGTCGACCCAGAAGCCGACGATCTCCAGGGGCTCCCCGTCGTCGCCCCGGATGAGCTTGAGCTCGTCGTGCATCCACCGCCAGCTCCCGTCCCGGTGCCGGAGGCGGTACTCGTGGGCGTGGGTGCCCTCGGCAAAGAGGGCCTTGAGCCCCGAGAAGACCCGCGGCGCGTCGTCGGGATGAACGTGGGCCGCCCAGAAGCCCGAGTCTTCGAGGAACTCCCGGGCTTCGTAGCCGAGTTGGTGGACGACGTCGGGAGAGACGAACGTCGCGCCGAAGGCGCCCGAGGGCTCGCACGCGTAGACGACGGCCGGGGAGTTGGACACCAGGAAGTCGAGTCGCTGCTCTCGCTCCCGCAGTTTTTTCTCCGTGCGCCGGCGCTCGGTGAGGTCGCGCACCACGGCCAGGGCGCAGCGGCCGCCCTCGGTTTCGAGCGGGCTCAGGAAACACTCGGCCGGAAACTCGCTGCCGTCAGCCCGCAGCCCCGCGATCTCGTGGCCGGCGGCCATGGCGTGCCGGCTGGGCTGGGCGAAGAAGGCGGCGAACCCGAGCCGGTGCGGGCCCCGGCCGGCTTCGGGCACGAGGAGGTCGTGGGGCCGGCCCGCGAGGCCGCCGGCCGGGTAGCCGAAGAGGCCTTCGGCGAGGGAGTTGGCGTGAACGATGGTACCATCGGCGGCCACGACGAGGGCCGCATCAGGGATGGCCGCGAGTAACTCCGCGAGGCCCGTGGGGGGCAAGGACATGGCGTCGGCTCGTTCTACCCGGTCCCAGAGGCACGGGCTCTTCGCGAAGGGGTGGGAGCCGACCGCGAGCCGCGGTGTGCAACTCGGTCGTCCCAGGCGGATCTGGACGGAATACTAACGGGAATCGGGACGCCGGCCAAGCTCCACCGCGGCTTCGCTACAGAGTCTTGGCCGCCGGGGGCGGTGAACCAAAGGGACATCCTGACTCGTCCTTTCCCCGTGCTGCCCGGTCCTGAACCTGCTCCCCCCGTTCGCGGACGCCGGGGCTCCCTCGGCCGGTCGCGGCTGCCTCGTGGAAACCTTCCGCCGGTCGACCTCGGCCTCGCCGACCTCTCGGTTGACGGCCTACCCGGGTAATCGACGGATAACCGGACTGTCGGTTAGCTCCTGCTTGACACCGGACGGGGCGGGCCGAGACTGGAGGCAAGGCGGTGCGGGGCGATGATGCCGAGCGGAACGGCAGGTGGAGGCGCTCCCGGCCATGGACCCGCCGGCGCAGCGCGCCGGGCGAGAGAGGGAGGACCGTCGTGCTGAGCAACGTGAACTACGACCTCATGGAGTCCATCACGATCATCTCGAAGAGCCTCCATCGTTATGAGAGCTACGTCCGGGACGCCAAGGACGCCGATTGCCGGTCGTGCCAGGAGATCTGGAGGCGCATCGCGGAGCAGCGGGAGAAGGAACTCCAGATGCTGCTCGAGGAACTTCGCCAGCACATCAAGGCGGGAAAGCTTTCCCTAGGGACCTAGCGCCCCCGGTCGACGTCAAGGGCGGGGCGCTAGGTCTCTCGTCGGACCTCGGCGGCGCCATCCACTGCGCGCGGCTCTTCGCCAACGGTCGCTGGGAGGCCGGGTGCACCGTCCCCGCCCTCGACGGTCGTCCCGTCAAGAACGTTGGGCTCCATCCAGGATCGACGTTCCTTCAATGCAATTAGTCCTTCATGTCTGCAACGATTTCCTGAATTTCAGCAAGCGCTTTTTCTGTCTTCGTCTTCAATGAGCTTAGTTTTTCGAATATCTTTGTGAACGCTTCTCTTTTTGTATGGAGAAAGCTGCTTTCGTAACCGACGTTCAGCCTGGCTTCCCACTCATTATCCGTAATCTTGACAATCTGATAGAACGGTAAATGCGTTGCGTTGTCTGGCAGTCTGACATTTCTTCTATCCATGGCCGATAAATATTTCTCAACGTCAGATATCAACTTTAGATTGCTCTCCGTCTTATTTTCATTGAGCAGATTGATGAGCGCGTTGAGAACGAGGAACTGTAGCCTTATATCCATGAATCATCCTTGTGTGGCTAGGGCTTGCCATGATCCGCCTCCGCAGTACCTCGCGCGGTACGTCGCCGTGGAGTCCCCCAGGTCCCCGGGGAGACGGCTCCCCTCGATCCACGGCGATGCACCGGTGCTACAGACCCACCTCCCGTACGCTCAGGATGTGGGGCAACGCCGCCAGGTCGCGCAGTGCAGCGGCCGGCGCGGCGCCGTCGATGTTGACGAGAGTGATCGCCCGGCCTCCCGGCTCATCCCTCCCGTTGTTCAGACCTGAGATGTTGACGCCGTGGCGGCCGAGGCACGACCCCAGGTTTCCGATGACCCCGGGCACGTCGTCGTTGTAGATCAGGAGCAGGTTGCCGGCGGGCACGGCGTCGAGCCGGTAGGCGTCGAAGCGCACCAGCCGGGGCTCCCGGCGGCCGAAGAGCGTGCCCTCCAGGACGTGCCCGCCCCCGGGGCCCTCGACCTCCACCGAGACGAGGTCCGCGAAGTCCTGGACGTCCGACGCCACCGACGTGGTGAGGCGTAGGCCCCGCTCCAGGGCCGCCGCCTGCGCGTTGACGGCGTTCACGCGCCCCGACAACACCCGCTGCAGGAGGCCGACCAGCACCGAGGAGGTCACGAGCTCCGGCGCCTGCTCGGCCGCGGCGCCGCGGCAGGTGACCCGGACGGTCTCGACCGGCCCGTCCACTGCCTGGGTGAGGAACAGGCCGAGCCGCTCCGCCAGGTCCAGATACGGCCTCAAGCGCCGGTAGGCGTCCGGCGAGACGGCCGGGGAGTTCACCGCGTTCGGGGCCACGCCGGAGGCGAGGTAGGAGACCACGGCCTCGGCCACTTCGACGGCCACCTTCGCCTGAGCCTCCACCGTCGACGCGCCCAGATGGGGCGTGAGGATCACCTCGTCGCGGTGGTAGAGCGGGTGGTCGGGCGGGGGCTCGACCTCGAAGACGTCCAGGGCGGCACCGGCGACGCGGCCCGCCTCGATGGCCCCGAGCAGTGCTGCCTCGTCCACGATCCCGCCTCGGGCGCAGTTGACCACGAGCACGCCGGGCTTCACGCGGGCCAGGGCCTCGGCGCCCAGCAGCCCCTGCGTCTCGGGCGTGAGCGGCGCGTGGACGGTGAGAAAGTCAGCGGCTTCCAGCACGCGGTCCAGCCCCGCCTTCTCCACGCCGAGCTGGGCGGCCCTCTCGTTCGCGAGGTAGGGGTCGAAGGCGAGAACCCGCAGCCGAAGCGCCAGGGCCATCTCGGCGACTGCCGAGCCGATGCGTCCGACCCCGATGATCCCGAGGGTCTTGCCCCGAAGCTCACGCCCCAGGAAGCGCTTCTTCTCCCACTGACCGGCCTTCATGGACGCCGACGCCTGGGGGATGCGGCGGGCCAGACTCATCAAGAGGGCGAGCGCGTGCTCCGCCGTGGTGACCACGTTGCCGCCGGGCGCGTTGACCACCGCGATGCCCCGGCGCGTGGCGGCCTCCACGTCGATGTTGTCCACCCCGATACCGGCGCGGCCCACGATGCGAAGTTCCCGGCCTTCGGCCAGGACCGCGGCCGTGACGTCCACGTTGGAGCGCACGATCAGGGCGTGATAGCCGGGGATCCGCTCGGCCAGCAACCCGGCGTCGCGGATGTCGGCCACGTCCACCGCGAAGCCCGACGTGCGGGCGAAGCGCTCGAGGGCGTCGGCGCCCAGGTCGCAGGTCACGAGGACTCGTTGGAGCTCGGCCATGGTCGGTTTCTCCTTCCGGAAGACATCGGACGCGCGGGCGCTCGATGCGCCGCGCCCTCGCCTGCAGTGTGTGACCGGGTGGGGCTCCGCGCAAGCCGCTTCTGGTCAGACCCGGGTCCGTCCGGTAAGATCAAGCGTCCCAAAGGAGGTGACCGATGCCCCGAAATCGCCGCCGCGCGGAGCTCCTGCACGCCTTCAACGAGGTCGCGCCGATCGCGCGCACCTTCGGCATGACCCTCGCCTTCACCGACGACGACCGGGCCGTGTGCGCGCTGCCCTACAACCCCAACCTCGACCACGCCCAGGGCGGCGTCCACGGCGGCATCTACGCGACGCTCCTGGACAGCGCAGGGTGGTTCGCCTCGGCCGTGACCCACCCCGAGGGTGTGTGGGTGACCACGGCCGAGATGTCGATCCACTTCCTCCGGGCCAGCCGAACCATGGGGCTCCGGGCCGAGGGCCGGATCCTCAAGAGGGGCCGGCGCCAGGACGTCGGCGAGATGTTCCTGTACGACGACGCGGACGAGCTCGTCGGACACGCGACCGGGACGTTTCTCGTGCTGCCCCACGTGCCGATGGCTCAAGCGGGGCCGGAGGGGGGAGGGAGATGACGACTCTACGCGACCTTGTTCTTCGCAACCGAAGCTACCGGCGCTTCGACGAAGCCCACACCGTGCCGCGGGACGAACTGGTGGAGCTCGTCGGCCTCGCGCGGGCGACCGCCTCGGCCGCCAACCGCCAGCCGCTCAAGTACGTCCTTTCCGCCGACCGGGACACGAACGAGCGGATCTTCCCGTGCCTCGCCTGGGCCGCCTACCTCACGGACTGGCCGGGCCCGGCTCCGGGCGAGCGGCCCTCGGCCTACATTGTCGTCCTCGTGGACGAGTCGATCACGACGGAGTGGTGGTGCGACGACGGCATCGCGGCCCAGACGATCCTCCTCGGGGCGGTGGAGAAGGGGCTCGGCGGCTGCATGATCGGCGCGATCCAGAAGGAGCGGCTGCGGGCCGCCCTGGGGATCGCCGACCACTTCCGGATTCGCCTCGTGCTGGCCCTGGGGAAGCCTGCCGAGACCGTGGTGCTGGAGGACTTGCCGCCTGGCGGCGACATCCGGTACTGGCGGGACGGCGACGAGATCCACCACGTGCCCAAGCGGCGGCTCGAGGAGCTGATCGTCGGCTGACGGAGGGCGCACATGGCGCTGCGATCGTTGGGTTCCGCGTTGCTGCTCGGGGCGACGCTCGCCTGTGCGTCCTTTGCCGACACCCTGCGCTGCGACCGGGGCCTCGTGTCCGAGGGAGACGCGAAGGTCCAGGTTCTCAAGGCCTGCGGAGAGCCGACCTACCAGGAGCCCTACCAGGAGGAGCGTGTGAGCGGGGCCCGGAAGGGAAGGTCGGGTGCCTGGGTGGAGCGCCGCTCGACCGTGAACGTGGACGAGTGGACCTATAACTTCGGCCCGGGCCAGTTCCTCTACACCCTCACGTTCCGAAACGGCCGCGTGACGTCCATCGCGCACAACGGGTACGGGTACCCGCCGACCACGGTCGAGGAGGGATTCCGGTACTGGGACGGCCGCGACTGCAAGGAGGGGGGCTTTCGGATCGACGACCGGAGCTTCGACGTGCTCATGAAGTGCGGCCAACCGCTGCTGCGGGAGGCGAGGGAGGAAGAGCGGGCGATCCGGGTGTTCGACGGCGACTCCCGGAGCTACCGGGAGCACCGGGTGACATTTCTCTTGGACGAGTGGACCTACAACTTCGGCTCCCGCCGCTTGATCTACGTCCTGCGGTTCACCGACGGCGTCCTGACCGAGATCGAGACGGGTGGGTATGGGTACTGAAGGGGCGGATCGCCCCTGGGCGCACCCTGAGCGAGCGAAGCGGGCGCGCACGGGGCGAGGGGCATTCCTGGTCGTGGAGGCGTGCCAGGGCCTGCACGCCCTTCCACGACAACTCGAAAGAGAACTCGAAACGCTGGATGCACGCGTCCCGAAGGAACTCGTCTTCGGGCCGGTCGAGCGCCTGTTGCAGACGGTCCGCGGCGGTTCGCAGATCGGCCAGGAGGCTAGATTCCTTGAGGACCGAGGATCTTGAAGAATAGGTCAAGTTTCCCCCCGGGAGTCACGAGCGAAAGACCGTCTCGCGCAGAGGAGCGGAGGCGCAGAGAACCCCTTGTGAAGTGTCTTCTCGCGCCTCTGCGGGAGATTGGGTTTGGGGTCGACCATGTCTCGATGGTCTGAGGCGGAGCCTCGCTAGAGGGTTTGTCCGTCAAGCGGCTCCACCTTTCTCAGGGCGATGGCCCGGAAGCGCTCGTCGGCCTGTCCGAAATCGACCACGTCAAACGGCCTCAGGGTGCGCTAACGCTCCAGTTCGGCGCGAATCGCCTGGATGACGCGCGGCGGCACGGGCTCTGGCCCCAGAATCCCCACGTCGGAGCCGGGTCGCGCGGTCCCCTCTGCCTCGGCGCCGAACAGAAAGACCCGATAGGCGTCCACGTCGAGATGTCGGCCCACTGCCTCCCGCCCTGCCCGGCGCAGCGTCGCGCCGGCCAGGGCGGGCCCCGAAGATCTCCAACCTCCCGTGCTCTCGTCGGCCATCCACCGTGCCTCGCGCCTAGTAATGCTCTCTCAACACGCATACTCCGCAGGGTGGGCGTAGTGAAGGACTTTCGCGAGCTGTCGTCAAGGAAGGCCGCGCGTGCCGTCACGACCACGAGCACCGCGCCTCAAGCGGAAGCGACGCAGCCGTGATGGCGAAGTTGGGGTCGGCAGCCGCTTCCCACGTTGCACTCGTCACATCCGCCGCTGGGGACACGCGCCCCAAGGCCGTTCCCGATGGATCCACCCGCTTCGGGGCCGTCCCCGAGAACCCGTCGCTGAAAACCCCCATGGAGGGGTTCTTCAGCACCCTGCTGATATGGCTGACACTGTCAATAGAGGAAAAGCGCCCCTTCCCCAGATTTTCTTGGTTTTGGTGTTGCTTCTCCTCCAGGGCATGAGTAGGAGCGGGGCCGATTGTGCGACGGTAGATCATGCTGATA
>JACRMM010000026.1 GCA_016214985.1 Deltaproteobacteria bacterium
CCGCACCTCCTTATCGTGTAAGGATATGCGAAAATTCGCGCCCACCTACTAACGGCTATGTCAATGTTAAAATACACCGCAGGGCGAAATAGTTTGGCTTTATCGGTGCACCATGCAACTACCTAACCGGACAACGCTGACCCAGAATAAGAATAACGTGTCAGCGCTCGAACTGAAACGCTTCGTCGGAATCAGTTATCGCTCAGCTTGGCGCCTCAAGCACAAACTCATGCAGGTGATGTTCGAACGCGAGCAGTCCACGAAACTCTTCGGTCGGGTCGAAGTCGATGACGCCTACCTTGGCGGAGAACTCGAAGGCGGCAAGAGGGGACGCGGTTCCCAGAACAAGGTCCCTTTCGTTGCTGCAGTCCAGACAGGCAAACAGCAGCACCCGCTGTATGCCGTCTTCTCCCCGATCTCGGGATTCACTTGCGAAGCGGTCAAGGACTGGGCCACCCGCAGACTTGCTCCCACGGCCGGGGTGGTTTCCGACGGCCTGTCGGGCTGCGTGCCCCCGGGTACTTCACGCCACCATTCTTCTTGGTCTCAGCAAGGTGCACGTCTCGTCAAAGGGAGTCTCAGGGGGATTGATCGTAAGGATATACCTCACACGGGCGCAGATTGGGGGCGGGCAGGCCCCCGCTTTCGGGTCGCGCCAACTGCGCGCGACCCGATGCAACGTTTCGAAGTCTTTGGGGTTGCCGTGCCGGGCTCCGCTGGTTTGACCCTCGCGCGGTCGAGCCAACAACCGAACCTAATCCCTGCACCTCCCAGAGCCGATACCAACGGCACGCGCCGATGCGAGTCGGCTGATGCAGTCTTTCGGCCTTCCGGCGATCGGGGGACTGGCGCTTCCCGCCCTTCAGCGACAGGAGGAGGTGCCGCGGCTGCCTCACCCCACGCGTCGCTGGCGACGCACGGTGCGCCGCTGCGCCCTGGACCGGGCCGCCGGACCCGTGGTACATCCGGCCCCTGATTTCTTCAACACCCCACTTCAAGGGAGGGAAGACGATGGAGGAGTACTCGGTCAGCCCGTCGGGAGAGCGGTTCCCGCTGCCCCGGAAAGAAGACTACGCCGCGGAGTTCGCGCGGGTGAAGGCCCTGGCAGACGAGGCCAGGGCCAGGGGCCAGGAAGTCGTGGTGGTCATGGGCGTGGGCTTCGTGGGCGCCGTGATGGCGGCCATCGTGGCCGACACCGTGGACAAGGCCACCGGCAGGCCCTCGAAGTTCGTCATCGGCTGCCAGCGGCCGAGCCCTCGCAGTTACTGGAAGATCCCGCTCCTCTCCCGCGGCGAGTCGCCGGTGAAGGCCGAGGACCCCGAGGTCGACCCGATGATCGCCCGCACGGTCCTCGACAAGAAGACCCTCACGGCGACCTACAACAGCGAATGTCTGAGCCTGGCCGACGCGGTGGTCGTGGACGTCCAGTGCGACTACACCAAGCACGACCTGGGAAACCTGCGCACCGGCGAGGTGGAGATGGCCGCCCTGGAGGCGACCATGCGCACGATCGGCGAGACGGTCCGCCCCGAGTGCCTGGTGCTGATCGAGACCACCGTGGCGCCGGGTACCACCGAGTTCGTCGCCTACCCGATCCTCAAGAAGGCCTTCCAGGCCCGGGGCATCGACGCGCCGCCGCTCCTGGCCCACAGCTTCGAGCGGGTCATGCCCGGCCGCGAGTACGTCTCCTCCATCCGCGACTTCTGGCGGGTGTGCTCGGGCTGCAACCCGGAAGCGCGGGAGCGTGTGGTCACGTTCCTCACCGAGGTCCTCAACACCGAGCAGTACCCTCTCACGGTCATGGACCGGCCGATCGAGAGCGAGACCACGAAGATCGTCGAGAACTCCTACCGGGCGACGATCCTCGCCTTCCTGAACGAGTGGAGTCTCTTCTCGGAGAGGAACGGAGTCGATCTGACCAAGGTGATTCAAGCCATCAAGACGCGGCCCACCCACTCCAACATCATCTTCCCCGGACCCGGTATCGGCGGCTACTGCCTGCCCAAGGACGGGGGGCTGGGCTTCTGGGCCTACAAGCACATCCTCGGCTTCGAGGACGACATCTTCAAGATCACGACCGCGGCGATCGACATCAACGACACCCGCGCGCTGCACGCTGCCGAGCTCACGCGCGATGCCCTTCGCAACCTGGGCCGCTACATCGCCGGCGCCCGGGTGGTGCTGTGCGGGGCCAGCTACCGGGAGGACGTCGGCGACACCCGCTACAGCGGCTCGGAACTGGTGGTGCGCAAGCTCACGGAGATGGGCGCCGAGACGCGCGTCCACGACCCGTACGTGGAGCACTGGTACGAGTTGGAGAGCCAGGACACCTACCCGGCGCCGGGGCACTCCTGGGGCCGGTTCTTCCGCAACCAGGGGGACCTCGCCCAGCTGCGCGTGGAGAAGGACCTCCCCGCCATGCTCCTGGGCGCCGAGGCGTTGGTGCTGGCCGTGCGCCACGCCCCCTACCTCGCCCTGGACCCGGACGACGTCGTGCGCTGGGCGGGCGGCCCGCTCGCCGTGGTGGACTGCTTCGGGATCCTCGCAGACGAGAAGATCCGCCGGTACTTCGAGCTGGGGTGCGAGGTGAAGGCGTTGGGTCGGGGTCACATCCAGAGGATCAAGGAAGAGGTCCGCCGGGGGCGGTAGCGGGTGCCCGGGCGGAAACGACCGTTTCCGTCCGGGCGCTCTCGGCACTCAGCAATCGGCGGTCAGCCACGTCACGAAGAAGAGTGCAGGCGCTGGTTGAAGGCTGATCGCTGAACGCTTCCTTCGGAATGGCACGTTTCGGATGAGCGCGGGCTCGGTCTCGGAGGATGCCCGAGCGTCAGGACCTCTTCTTCCGCTGCCGGGGCCGCGGGTCCCCATCGCCCTCCGGGAGCAGCGCCGCCCGGGTGATGGCGCGCGGCCCGAACTGGCGCCGGATCTCGTCGACCACGCGCGACACCTCGCCCAGGCGATCCGGTCGAGGCGGGGGGGCGAAGAGATCCAGCTGGGCCGCCCCCGCGGCCCGGGTGCCGCCGAGATGGGTCGCCGTGAGCCCCACGAGCCTCACCCGGCGGCCGCGGTGGGGCACCCGATCGAGGAGGACGAGCGCGGCGGCGTAGAGATCCTCGGTGAGGTCGGTGGGCCGGCTCAGGGCCTGGGACCGGGTGATCGTGTGAAAGGTCTCGTCGCGGTGCTTGAGCGTGACGCGCGCCGTCCGCAGCCCTTCTCCGCGGAGACGCGACCCCACGCGGTCGGCGAGCCCGAGCAGAGTGCGCCGCACCGCCTCCAGGTCGTCGGTGTCGCGCTCGAAGGTGGTCTCAGCCCCGAGGGACCGGGGCTCGGCGTCGGGCGCCACGGGCCGCGAATCCTCCCCTCTCGCCAGGGCGATCAGGTCGCCCGCGTGCTCACCCAGCGCCGGCTCCAGATCCTCGGGCCGCAGCCGCGCCACATCGCCGATCGTCCGAAGTCCCACCCGCCGGAGCCTCTCCTCGGTCTTCGGTCCCACGCCCCAGAGGCGACCGATCGGCAGCGGCTCCAGAAAGGACCGCTCCTCCCCCAGCCGCACGACCACGAACCCGTCGGGCTTCTCCAGGTCCGAGGCCACCTTGGCCAGGAACTTGTTCGGCGCCACGCCCACCGACGCCACCAGGCCCCACTCGCGCTGCACGCGCCCCTTGATCTCGCGCCCGATCCGCTCGGCATCGCCCCACAGCCGGCGGGAACCGGTCACGTCCAGGAACGCCTCGTCGATGGAGAGGGGCTCCACGAGATCGGTATACTCCCGCAGCAGAGCGAAGAGGCTCCGGGAGACCTCGGCATAGCGCGCCATCCGGGGGCGGACGAAGACGCCCTGGGGACACAACCGCCACGCGCGGCCGATGGGAAGGGCCGAGCGCACCCCGAACGCACGGGCCTCGTAGGAGCACGCTGCCACCACGCCACGGCCGCGCCCCTCGGCCGGGTCGGCCCCCACGACGACCGGCCGCCCGCGCCACGCCGGGTGGTCGCACTGCTCCACCGACGCGTAGAAGGCGTCCATGTCCAGGTGAAGGATGGCCCGGGTCACGGGCGGTTTCGAGAGGCTCGGAGGGGGGCGCCGGAGCTACCCGTGGTTGGGGTTCCGGCGCACCTTGGCGACAGACTCTTGGACCTTCTCGGCGACGAGGCGCTCGTCGATGAAGTTGACGCTCTCGCGGTAACTGCGCACGCTCGAGGCCTGGATGTACCGGGGCGGAAGGGAGTTGAGCGCGAGGGCGTAGATGTCCTCGGTGCACAGGTTGCACTGGCAAAAGGAGACGTCTTTGGCGAACAGCTTGCGCATCGCCCGCAGCACCTCGAACTCGTTGTAGTTGACGATGTCCCGCATGGAGTGCCCGGCGACGTCGTAGTCGATGGAGTCATGGGTGAGCAGCTCCGCCATGCCGTTTCTCCTCTTGGATTCTCTGGCCCTCGTGGCTCGCGTTCTCCACTACACCGGTCCGCCCCGCGCCGTCAAGAACGGGCCGCGCGACATCGATCGGAATTGCGGGAAAAAGCCGTCTAGGATAGCCTGCCCCCCTGCTACCGTTCGCCCAGGGCCGCGCCCCACCTGATTCGAGGAGAAATCTTGGACTCGCCCCGCCGCCCCGAAGGTCAGCGTCCGCCGGGGCCCACCCGGACGGCTCTCCGGATCTCGGCGCTGTATGCGCTCGTCGGCGGGCTGTGGATCCTCTTCTCCGACAGCGCCCTTCTATTTCTTGTTCGCGACCCCGAGACCATGGCCCGCGTCGCCATCGCCAAGGGATGGGTGTACGTGCTGGTGACCGCAGGGATGCTCTTCGGGCTCGTCCAGGGCGCCATCCAAAAGCTCCACCGCTCCCAGGAGGCCCTGCGCCGAAGCGAGGAGGACTACCGGCTCCTCGTGGAGAACCAGACCGACCTCATGGTGAAGACCGACGCCGACGGGCGCCTGCTCTTCGTCAGCCAGAGTTACTGCGAGCTCTTCGGACGGTCGCAGGACGAGCTCCTCGGCGCCACCTTCTGGCCCCTCGTCCACCCCGACGACGCGGCGGCGATGCAGGCGGCGATCCGGGACCTGAGCCGGCCGCCCCACACCGGGTATGTCGAGACCCGTGCCTTCACCGCCAAAGGGGCTCGCTGGATCGCCTGGGCGGGCCGCGGGGTTCTCGATTCCCACGGGAGCTTGACGTCCATCGCCGCCGTCGGACGGGACATCACGGAGAAGAGAGGTGCTGAAGAGGCTCTGGAGACGCACGTGCACCGCCTCGAGGCGCTTCGCGACATCGAGGACGCGATCCTGGCAACCCATTCCCCCAGCGACGTGGCCGACGCGGCGGTGGGCCACCTGCGACGCCTCGTGCCCTGCCGCCGCGTCAGCATCGCGCTCCTGGACCGGCCCCGCGGACGACTCACGGTCACCGCGGACGATCTCTCTCAGACCTCACCCCGGCACGTCACCGTGCCCGACAGCTTCCTCGATGACCTTCCCGAGCCGCACGAGCGCGCCGTCCGACGCATTGCCGACCTGACCGAGGACCGGTGGCGCGGCCCGCTCTACGACCACCTGAGGTCCCTGGGGCTTCGCAGCGTGATCGCAGCACCGCTCCAGGCCGAGGGCGAGCTTTTCGGGCTCCTCACGCTGGCTCGGGAGGAGCCGGGAACCTTTGCGCCGGAGCACGAAGCGATCGCGAGCGACGTCGCGAACCTCCTGTCGGTCGCGCTGTACGAAGCGCGGCTCCGTGACGCCCTGGCCACCGGCCGGGAGCGGCTGCACGCAGTGATCGAGCACCTGCCCGAGGGGGTCTTGGTCCTCGACGAGGACCAGCGAGTGGCCCTCGTCAACCCGGCGGCCGCCGTCTTGCTGGAGACGCTCCACCCCTCCGGCCCGGGCCAGCCGCTGAACGCCTTGGCGGGGGTACCCATCGCTGACCTTCTCCGCGCACCGGCGCCCGGGTCCGGCCCCTGGCAGGAATTGCACACGTCCGGCCCGCCCCGGCGCGTCTTCGAGGCCGCGGTGCAGGAGCTGCCGACGGAACGGGGCCGAATGGGTGCGCTGGTCGTGGTCCGAGAGGTCACCGCGGAGCGCGTGATGGAAGAACAGGTCCGGCATCAGGAGAACCTCGCCGTGGTGGGCCAGCTGGCCGCCGGAATCGCTCACGACTTCAACAACCTGCTCCAGGGGATCCTCATGTACGCCGAGCTGCTGCTGCGCACGCAGCACCTCGAAGCACGCGATGCCGAGAGAGTGCAGGGGATCCTCACGCAGGGCCTCCGGGGGGCGGACCTGATTCGTCAGATCCTGGACTTCAGCCGACGAAGCGTGGGACAGAGGGAGCCCCTGGAGCTCGAGCCCGTCCTCTCGTCCCTCCTGCGGCTGCTGCGCAGCACGATCCCGGAGAGCGTTCAGATCGAGCTGGAGATGCCCCCCGGATCGCACCGCATCTTGGGCGACGCGACACAGCTCCAGCGGGCCCTGACGAACCTGGCCGTCAACGCCCGAGACGCCATGCCCGAAGGCGGAACGCTCCGGATCGTTCTGTCCTCGCTCGAGGTCGATGCGGGGACCGCCCCACCCGTGGCCGGGATGGCGACCGGCCCGTGGTTGCGGCTCGACGTCTCCGACACCGGAACCGGAATCTCGCCGGAGGCGCGACCGCACATCTTCCAGCCCTTCTTCACGACCAAGGCGGTGGGCCGCGGCACCGGGCTCGGCCTCGCCCAGGTGTACGGCATCGTCAAAGGGCACGGCGGGTTCGTCGACGTGGCCACCGCGGTCGGCAGCGGCTCGACGTTCTCGCTCTTCCTGCCGGAAGACCGCGACGCCGCGACCGCGGCCCCCCTGCCCCGGCCCGCAGCACCGGGCGAGGGGCGGGGCGAGACGATTCTCCTCGCGGAAGACGACGACGCGGCGAGAGAGGTGTCCCGCGACGGCCTCGAGGCCCTGGGCTACCGCGTGCTCACCGCCACGGACGGTCTCGACGCCCTTCACCGTTGGGAAGCCCGGAGCGGCGAGATCGCCCTGGTGCTCTCGGACGCGATCATGCCCGGCATGGGGGGCGTGGAGCTGGCGCGGGAGCTCCGGGCCCAGCAGCCCGGGTCGAAGGTCGTCCTGATGAGCGGATATCCGCTGCCCGAGGCGAGCCGAGACGCCGTCCTGGACTGGATTCAGAAGCCCTTCTCCATGGACGAGCTCGGCCGCCGTGTCCGGTGGGCGCTGGATACGCAACAAGGTCATCCGGAAGCATCGCAGGAAGTCTCTTGACACTGCCCCTTCCGGAAGGATAGCCTCCGGCCGCTGACGTGGGGCGGGAACTTGAAGACCTGAAGTGGGTGCGACCGTGGGTCTCATGGGGCCCGGTTCCGCCGGACACCGTCCGGCAGGATGGGGCCTGTCTTGTGTTTCCCCCCAGCGGCGCGACCGGGCAGCGGCAGTCCGCTATGACTCCGGGTCTCCCGGCTCGGGGAAGAGCGCCATCTCCACTTCTTGGAGCTTCTTGATCTCGTCGCGGCACCGAGCCGCCTCCTCGAACTCGAGGCTTGCGGCCGCCTCGAGCATCTTCTTTCGCAACCGCTCCACTTCCCGCTCCACCTCCTCGGGGCTCCGGTAGGGTTGCACGTCCTCGGCTGCCAGGGGCACGGTGACGTAGTCCATCTCGTAGACCGACGAGAGCACGTCGTCGATCTTCTTCTTCACCGACTCGGGCGTGATGCCGTGCTCGGCGTTGTAGGCGAGCTGGCGCACCCGGCGGCGCCGGCACTCCTCCAGGGCGCGGTCGATCGAGCCGGTGTGCCGGTCGGCGTAGAGGAGCACTCTCCCCAGGACGTTTCGGGCCGCCCGGCCCGAGGTCTGGATGAGGCTCGTCTCGCTTCGCAGAAACCCCTCCTTGTCCGCATCGAGGACCGCGACGAGCTCGACCTCGGGGATGTCGAGGCCTTCGCGCAGGAGGTTGATCCCGATCAGGACGTCGTGCGTGCCCTGCCGCAGGTCTCGGATGATCTTCACCCGCTCCAGCGTGTCGATGTCCGAGTGGAGGTAGCAGGTCTTCACGCCGAGCTCGGCGTAGTACCGCGTCAGATCCTCCGCCATGCGCTTGGTTAGCGTGGTGACGAGCACCCGTCCGCCCCGCCCGACCACGTCGCGGATCTCGCCCAGGAGGTCGTCCACCTGGGTTTGCGCTGGGCGGACCTCCATCGCAGGATCCACCAGACCGGTGGGCCGGATGATCTGCTCCGCCACGGCGCCGCCGGCCTTCTCGAGCTCGTAACGCGCCGGTGTGGCCGAGATGTAGAGGGCCTGCCGGACCCGCTTCTCGAACTCGTCGAAGCGCAGCGGCCGGTTGTCCAGGGCCGAGGGAAGCCGAAACCCGAACTCGACCAGGGTCTCCTTGCGGGAACGGTCACCCCGGTACATCCCCGCGACCTGGGGCACGGTCACGTGGCTCTCGTCCACGACCAGGACGAAGTCCTCCGGGAAGTAGTCGAGGAGCGTGGGCGGCGGCTCGCCTGGCGCCCGTCCGGTCAGGTGCCGGGAGTAGTTCTCGATGCCCGGGCAGAAGCCCATCTCCTCGAGCACCTCGAGGTCGAACATCGTGCGCTGCTCGAGGCGCTGGGCCTCCAGGAGCTGCCCGCGCGCCCGAAGCTCGGTCAGGCGCTCTCGCAGCTCGTCCCGGATCGTGCCGATCGCGCGCGCCAGCACCTCTTTGGGCGTCACATAGTGGGAGGCCGGGGGAACGAGAATGCTCTTCATACGCGCCAGGCGCCGGCCGCGCAGAGGGTCGACGAGGGAGATCGCCTCCACCTCGTCGCCGTAGAACTCGACCCGGATCGCGCGCTCGTCCTCGTAGGCCGGGAAGATCTCCACGACGTCGCCCCTCACCCGAAAAGTCCCCCGGTGGAAGTCCAGGTCGTTTCTCTGGTACTGGAGGTCGACGAGCTTGCGCAGGATCTTGTCGCGATCCGCCTCCACCCCCTCCTCCAGGTACAGGATCATCTGCTGGTAGGCCTCGGGGTCGCCCAGCCCGTAGATGCACGAGACGCTCGCCACGATGACGACGTCGCGGCGCGTGAGCAGCGCGTGGGTGGCCGCGTGCCGCAGCCGGTCGATCCGATCGTTGATCGACGAGTCTTTCTCGATATACAGGTCCTGCTGGGGGAGGTAGGCCTCGGGCTGGTAGTAGTCGTAGTAGCTGACGAAGTACTCGACCGCGTTGTCCGGGAACAGGGCCTTGAACTCCGCATAGAGCTGGGCAGCGAGGGTCTTGTTGGGGGCGAGGACCAGGGTCGGGCGGTCGACTTGCGCGACGACGTTGGCCACGGTGAATGTCTTCCCCGAGCCCGTGACGCCGAGGAGCACCTGATGCCGAAGGCCTTCCTGAAGGCCCCGGCGCAGGGCCTCGATCGCCTGGGGCTGGTCGCCGGCCGGAGAGAAGTCGGAGACGAGTGAGAACGACATTCTTCGGTTTTCGCGCGTCGGGCTCCGGGTCTAGCTCTTCGACCCGGAACCGGGAACAGGGAGCTCTGAACCGGCTATCACCCTTTGACCTTCCACGTCGTCCCGGCAGGCCCGTCCTCGAGCACGATCCCCCGGGCCAGGAGCTCATCACGAATGGCGTCGCCGCGCTTCCAGTCCTTGGCCTTCCGGGCCTCGGCCCGCTCGGCGATCTTGGCCTCGACGGCCGCGGGGTCGAGGTCCGAGCTCTCCAGGGCGCCCTCGCGCTTCGCCGCGAAGTAGGCCACCGGTTCCTCCTTCAGAACGCCCAGCACCGCTCCCAGCCGTCGCAGGCTCTCGGCCGCGTACCGCAGCACCGCGAGCGTGCCGGGCCTCGGGTCTACGCCCTCGTGGAGGAACGCGCCCACCTGCCGCACCAGCCGGTGCACGTGGCCGAGCGCCTCGGCGGTGTTGAAGTCGTCGTTCATGGCGTCCTCGAACTCGTTGAAGAGCGCGAGGACTCCCTCGTGCACCGCCCGCTCGGCGTCGCCGAGCTGCGCGGCCGGCACCTGCGCCGGCGCCGCGCGGCCCGCGAGCACCTCGTCCACGCGCCGCAGCAAACCGTAGAGCCGGTCGAGGCCGGCGGCTGCGTCCCGCAAGGACTCGTCGCTGTAGTCCACGGGGCTCCGGTAGTGGTGGGAGAGGAGGAAGGTCCGGAGCACCTCGGGGTGGACGGCCTTGAGCACCTCGCGGATGGTGAAGAAGTTGCCCAGGCTCTTCGACATCTTCTCGTGATTGATGTTCACGAAGCCGTTGTGGAGCCAGTACCGGACGAAGGGCTCGTTGCCCGCGGCCTCCGCTTGGGCGACCTCGTTCTCGTGGTGGGGGAAGACGAGGTCCCTGCCGCCGCCGTGGATGTCCAGGGTGTTGCCCAGCAGCTTCTGGCTCATCACGGTGCACTCGATGTGCCATCCGGGGCGCCCCGGGCCCCAGGGGCTCGGCCACGAAGGCTCCCCGGGCTTCGACGCTTTCCACAGGGCGAAGTCGAGGGGACTGCGCTTGCGGGGATCGACCTCGACCCGCGCGCCCGAAACCAGTTCGTCCAGGGGCCGTTTGGAGAGCTTCCCATAGGGCGGGTAGGCGCCCACCGCGAAGTAGACGTCGCCCTCCACGGGGTACGCCCGGCCCCGGCGGACCAGCTTCTCCACGTGGGCGATCATGTCCTCCACGTGATCCGTGGCCCGGGGCTCGAGCGTCGGCCGCTCGACCCCCAGGGCGTCCATGTCCTCGTAGAACGCAGCGATGTAGCGCTCGGCAATCTCCCGGGCCGGGACGCCCTCCTCGTTGGCCCGCCGGATGATCTTGTCGTCGATGTCGGTGAAGTTGCGCACGTAGGTGACGTCATAGGAGGAGTAGCGAAGATAGCGCGCGATCACGTCGAACACCACGGCGGAGCGGGCGTGTCCGATGTGGCAGAGGTCGTACACGGTCACCCCGCACACGTACATGCCCACGCGCCCGGGCCGCAGGGGCTCGAAGGGCTCCTTCCGGTCGGTCTGGGTATTGAACACCTTCAGCACCATGGCCGTCCTTTCGGAAAGTTGCCGGTCCCGGGAGCGGGCCGGGGCCGGACGCTATCAAACACCCCCACGGATGTAAAGGGCGTGAACCCCCGTCCCGGCGCCGTCCCCCGAGCCCTAGCGCTCGTCGTCGAGCCTCTTGAGGTCGGTGGCGACGCGGTCGCGCAGGTCGCCCGGGGGCAGGAGGCGCACCGCCTCCTGGTAGTTGCGCCGAGCCTGCGCTCGATCCCCCTGGCCGACGTAGTAGTCGCCGAGCGCAGCCCTCGCCTCGCCGCTGCGGCCGACCTTGCCGAGAGCGAGGCCCCGCAGGTAGTCGATCCGCGCCCAATGCGGAGCATCGGCGGGCCGCCGGTCGAGGCCGGCGAGCGCACCGAGGGCCTTGTCGCCCTCATCCGCCTCGAGGTAGGACCAGGCGAGCTCCAGAAGCGCCGGACCCGTGGCCCGGCCGCTCTGCTTGAGTCCCTCCAGGAGCGCGATACCCTCTGCCTGACGTCCCTGGTGCAACCGCACCGAAGCCCGTTCGTGGAGGATCTCGGGGTCGTCGGGCACCACGTTCCGGGCGGCATCCAGCGCCGCCCACGCCTCGTCGTAGCGCCCGGCGGCCTTCAGGACCAGCGCCAGGGCAAGCTGGGCATCCGCGCTCCTTGGCTGGGCCTCGGCCCGGTGGCGGACGACCCCGAGCCCCCAGGGCCTCGGGTCCTGGGCCAGCACACGGGCCTGGGCCCGCCACAGGGGCCCCAGCGCGGCGTCGTCGGGGGCCGGCGGCTTCTTCGCCGGGAGCGCGTCCGCCAGGTAGCGGGCACGGTTCTCGGGCAGCGGATGCGTGAAGAGGTACGCCGGCACTCCTTCGGGGGCCGGCGACTGGCGCTGGATCGTCTCCATGAAGCGCACCAGCCCCCATCCGTCGTAGCCGGCCGCGTTGAGCGTCCGCACCGCGCGCCGGTCCGCGTCCTCCTCGTCGGTGCGACTGTACTGGAGCATCTGCGTCTGGGCCGCGGCCAGGCCGAAGGTGGCGATCGCCGCGCCAGCCTGGGGGTTGCGCGTCAGAAACGCGCCGGCCAGCACCGCGGCCAGCGCCGCGAGGTTCGCGCGCGCGCCGGCCTTCATCTGGTAGGCGATGTGTCGGCCCTCCACGTGGCCCATCTCGTGCGCCACCACGCCGGCCAACTCACTCTCGTCATTGGAGACGAGGATCGTCTGCGACGTCACAAAGATGTGCCCTCCCGGAACGGCGAAGGCATTGATTCGCGAGTCGCCCACCACGTGGAAATCGATCTCGAAGGGCTGGGGCCCGGCCACCGACTCGAGCCGACGGCCGATGCCGGTCAGGTAGTCGGCCAGGTACGGGTCGTCCAGCACCCGGAATTCTCGGCGGACCTCGTCGAGGACCTTGCGGCCGAGCTCCCGCTCGTCGGCCCGGCTGAGCAATCCCGACGAGCCTCCGGCAGAGCGCGGCACGCAGGCCGTGGAGAAGAGCAGCAGAGAGGCGAGGAAGCTCGCAGCCAGGGGTCGTCGCATCCGCTCAAGGTAAACCATTTGGGGCAGACAGGAAAGCGTGGCGGGAACGACCGGCCGCGGGCTCGTCAAGGCCCGGTGGCATGGGGGCTCGCCCGGCCGCTTCGCTCCGGCCGACGTTCCCGCGTTGATCGGATCCCTTGCCACGGGCATCCTCTTTACCCTATCCCCTGCGCGGGCGCCCCCTTGAACCGCGGTGGACACTCCGGGGATCAGGCGTTCGGCCTACTCGGCGAAGGGCGTCTCGGTCCTGTGGCTCTTGAGGTCGAGGCGCTCGGGCTCGGCCCCCAGGGCATAGGCTACGAGCTCGGCGATGTGGTTGACGGGAATGGAACGGCGCGACGTGTCCTTGCGGCGCGGGCGCGCTCGGCCCGTGTCGAACTGCGCGAAGCAGGTTGGGCAGGCGGTGGCGAGGGCGTCGAGGCACGCCTGTTTCATGGAGGCGGGCTTCTCGTCGGTGAGGCCGGCATCGATGCCGAGGAGCGCCCCGCAGCAACGGGGCAACCGTCCTTGTCTTCTTGCTCCTGTGGGCTGACGACGGTTGCGGACCATGTCCCCGCCCGGAAGTCCGGGACTGTCTTCTCCCTCCTGGTCAAGCGTGGACCGCGCGCTTCAGGTGCTCAAGGGTCCAGGCATTCAGACTCTTGCCTTCGGCCGCGGCTGCCGCCACGAGGTCCCGGTGAAGCTCTTGGGGAAGGCGCAGATTGAACCGCCCGGAGAACTTCCGGCGGGGCTCCACGCCGTCTTCCCGGCACATGTCCAGAAATACCTTCAGCGATACCTGGCCCTCGCGCCGCAGTGACTCGATGTCGCCAGCGTAGAAGTCGGCACCTCCATTCAAGTCGATGAACTCGCCGCGGAACAGGTTGACGTCGGGATCGTAGCTGATGACGGCATGAAAGCCTTCGATTTCCATCACGTTGATCATGGGGTCACTCCGTGCTCGGCGAGCCAGTTTCGGATGCTGGCGACGGCACCTTTGTCGGTGTTTGGGCTCGGATGGGGGCGGTGGAAGACCCTGCGCTCTCCGAAGAGGCGCACGCCCACCCGTGAGCCTTCTCTCTCGCTCACCTCGGCGCCCAGCTCCACCATAAGGCCCTCGATCTCCCGCCAGGGGATGTTGCCCGGTGTGGGATGGGCAAAGAGCAGAGAGAGTGTGCGGCGATGTTTGCGCTTCACGGGGCCATGGTACCGAAAGGTGGTACCGCTGGCAAGGCCGCCGGGACGCGAGAAGGGCCCTGGACATCGGCGACCCCAGCCCCTAGGCCCCAGTCCCTGGCGCCTGACCTGGCTCTCCCTGCCGAAGCAAGTATGCCCGGCAACCGTCTCCTCGGGGGATGACGACGACGAGACGCGAAGTCCAAACGCTCGAGCCGAACCCTTCATTGGACCAAGAGGAACGAACGAAACCATCGTTCTCGCCCGCTCGCTTCGCTTGATCCCTCCCGCTCATCCTGCGCTTCGGGATCCGGATCCTTCCTGGGTCCGACTCGAGCACGCAGAGATCGAGGAGAAAGAAGGTCTCGCGGGTGTGACGTTCTCTGCGCCCTCTGCGGTTCTGCGAGAGATCCGCTTCATAGAAGCCCGCGATCACCCCCTGCGTTTCCGGAAGGGCCCGCTCCATGGCATAGACCCGCCCCGCTGTCTTTGTTACAACGCAAAGAATTCCCTGGGCTCGAAGTTCGTGGCCATGGTCCACACCGTCGCTACGGGATTTGCTACGCGAAAGACCTGGATGGCGCCGTATCCTTGAGCATCGACGAGGCGTTTTAGAAATGGCCGTGCCTCCAATACGTCCTCTTTAAGACCCTGATCCTCTATGAACTCGGCCGTTCCGCTCACGCGCACCTGTTGACCGCTGCCGTTGAAGCAAAGCTCAACTCTTGGATTATGTGTAAGCTCATTGTACATACCCTTGATTGTACTGATCTGGAAAAAGAGTCCGCTCTCGTCTGCCTTGTAAACACTAACGGCCCGGACATGGGGCACATGACCTTCAGTCGTAGCTAGATAACAAACCGGATTTGCGTTCACAAAACCAATTAGCTCGTTCTTGTTCATGGTTCCTCCTCCTGTAGCCCAATGCCCTGCCCACTTCTGGGGTCCATCGTAACGAAGAAATTGAGACTGGCCAGACACGAGCTGGTCCATGAAACACCCGCGACCTGGGGGCCAGTCATTCCGGACGTGCCAAGGCCACGGTCGGCAACCGAGGGGACATCCTGCTCTTCCTGTCTTCTTCCGGCTGGCGGTGGCTCGGATGGAAGGCCCCAGGCAAGACAACGGGCGTCTGGACGTGCGTCGCGGTCTGATCTAGCGGTAGATCTCGCGTCGGTGGGCCACTTCGACGACCAGCACGAGGAGCTTCTGGTCCTGGATCTGGCAGATGACTCGGTAGTCTCCGACTCGGTACTTCCAGAGCTCGCCTAAGGGGCCTCAAAGCGCCTCTCCCACCTTGCGGGGGCTGTCGCCTGCGACCACGCGTTCGGTGAGGTAGCGATGGAGTCGGCGGCGGACGGTAGAGTCGAAGCCGCGAAGATCGCGCACGGCCCCGTCGGTCCACTCAATCGCCCAGGCCAAGCTCCTGCTCCACTTCTTCCATGGTCCAGATGCGGCCGGGGTTTGCCAGACGCTCGGCGGCGCGGACATAGTCGACGCGGTCTTCGGCCTCCTTCGCCGCCAGAAAAGCGATAAAGTCGAGGACCTCGGCCTGATGTTCCTCGTTCAGAGCCTCCGCCCGCCGCCGGACCTCGTCGGCTGTATTCATGTCATCTTCTCTCCTCGTCGACGCCCCTTCTCGAGACGAAGGTGTTGCCTTGCCTCGGTACCAAATTAGCAGGGCGTCTGAGAGAAAGGAAGCAGGCTTCCGCGGATGTTCGGACAGCCCCGCCGGCTACTCCGCGAAAGGCGTCTTGGTCTTGTGGCTCTTGAAGTCGAGGCGCTCGGGCTCGGCCCCCAGGGCGTAGGCCACGAGCTCGGCGATGTGGTAGACGGGGATGGAGCGGCGGGACTTGTCCTTGCGGCGCAGGAGCGCCTGGCCCGTGTCGAACTGCGCGAAGCAGGTGGGGCAGGCGGTGGCGAGGGCGTCGAGGCCCGCCTGGTACATGGAGGCGAGCTTCTCGTCGGTGATCTGGAGCGCCTCGTCGGTGAGGCCCGTGTTGATACCCATGGCGGCCCCGCAGCACAGGTCCTGGCGCCCGTACTCGACGACCTGCGCGCCGAGGGTCTCGAGGATCTTCTCCATGACGTCGGGCAGGGGGTAGCGCGGGTCCGGAAGCTCGTCCCGCATGGTGTTCGACGGGCGGTAGTAGTGGCAGCCGTAGTGGGTGCCGACCTTCAGACCGGTCAGCGGCCGCACGAGCCTCTCCTCCAGGCGGTCGAGCATCTCGTCCGTGGCCAAGAAGTCGGCCAGGTGGTGCACGTTCATGGTGCCGCGGAAGGTCTTGCCGTGCCGCTTCAGGATGTCGTGGACGAAGAGGCGCTTCTTCTCGTCCTGGGCCAGGATGTGGTTGGTCTCTCGCAGCGTGTTCGTGCAGCCCGCGCACAGGGTCACGACGTCCAAGCCCTTCTCTTCGGCCAGGCACAGGTTGCGGGCCGCGAGCGCGAGCCAGGCGTCGAAGTGCACTTCCTTCAGCCCGGTGGGAGCGGGGCAGCAGCCGAACTTGACGTCCTCCAGCTCCACGTGGAGGCGTGCCGCGAGCTCGCGGGTGGCGACCTCCATGCCGGGGTAGCGGATGGGGATGACGCAGCCGGTGAAGAGCGCGGTCTTCATGGGAGGTCCAGGATCTCGTCGAGGCCCGCCTCCCGGAAGATCGCGCGGATCTCCTCGGTGTCGGGGCGCTTGAGGGGCTTCAATCCAAGCTCTTCGCGCACCCGGTCCGCCCGCGGCGGGGCCGGTACGGACCAGCCGGTCTCGGCCATGAGGCGCACGCCGCTCTTCAGGGCCGACGGGAGGTTACCGCGCCGGGCGGCCAGGTTCATGATGTGCGTCAGGAGCCCGCTGATGCAGATCTCGTGGGGACAGCGCTCCTGGCAGGCGTGGCAGGTCGTGCACGTCCAGAGATCCGGGCTCTCCAGCACCTCGTCCTGCTCCCCGAAGAGGATGTAGCGCAGGATGATGTCCCGGGGGCTGAAGCCGGGCACGACCCGGGCGGTGGGGCAGCTCCCGGTGCACACGGCGCACTGGAGGCACTGCAAGAACTCCTGACGGTCGTAGAGATCCAGGGCTTTAGACAAGGGCGGCTCCTTGGTCCTTGAGCCGGACCGTTCGCTTCTTCTCCCGCTCCCCGAAGAACCGCATGCTGCGCTTGAGCTCGTCGGCCGGGATCGTCTTGAGCTTCTTCACCATCTCGTTGACCTTGTCCTGGAACTTCTGCCCCTCGGCCGCGCTGACCCAGACCAACTGGAGGCGCTCGGGGTCCATGTCGTTCTTCTTCAGGGTGTTCCGGAGCTTCTGGTAGCGCTTCTCGGCGTGGGTGTTGGCGTCGATGTAGTGGCAGTCACCAATGTGGCAGCCGGACAGGAGCACCATCCCGACGCCCCGGGCCAGGGCGTGCTCCATGAAGCGCTGGCTCACGCGGCCCGAGCACATGGTGCGCACGATGCGGACCTCGGGGGCGTACTGCATCCGGCCCACCCCGGCGAAGTCTGCGCCGGCGTACGAGCACCAGTTGCAGTTGAAGGCCAGGATCTTCTTCTCGGGCTCGTGCTCGGTGAGCGCGTCGATCTGGGCCAGGATCTGCTGGTCGGTGAAGTGGCGCATCTCGACGGCTTCGAACCGGCACTCGGCGGCGCAGGTGCCGCAGCCTGCGCAAGCCGCCTCGATGACGACCGCCACGTCGTCGCCGTCGAGCTGGATGGCCTTGTAGGGGCAGACCTTGGTGCAGGCGCCGCACCCTGTGCACCGCTCCCGGTCCACGCGGGCCGTGATCGCTTCCACCGCGACGCTGCCGCTGTGCATCAGGATGTTGGCCCGGGCCGCCGCGGCGCTGGCCTGGGTGACGGCCTCCTTGATGTCCTTCGGGCCCTCGGAGCAGCCCGCCAGGAAGACGCCCCGGGTGGCCGTGTCCACGGGCCGAAGCTTCGGGTGGGCCACCATGAAGAAGCCGCCGTGGGTCAGGGACAGGGTGAGGAACTTCCTCGCCACCTCGCTCCCCACGCTGGGCTTGAGGCCCACCGAGAGGACGACCATCTCCGACTCGACGTCGTAGAGCTTATTCAAGAGCGTGTTCTCGCCCAGGAGGCGCAGGTTCCCCTCCGGGGTCTCCACGACGTCGCCCGGCAGGCCCCGGATGTACTGGACCCCCTCCATCTTGGAGCGCTGGAAGAGGTCTTCGAAGCCTTTGCCGAAGGCTCGGATGTCGATGTAGAAGACGTTGATCTCGGTGTCGGGCCAGTGTTCCTTGATGAGGAGCGCGTCCTTGATGGTGTTCATGCAGCACACGTTGCTGCAGTAGGGGTTGGTCTTCGAGGACCGGGATCCCACGCACTGGATGAAGGAGACGCTCTTCGGGATGCGGTGGTCGGAGGGCCGCACCAGGTGGCCGTGGGTCGGCCCGCCCGCGTTGATCAGGCGCTCGAACTCGAGGCTCGTGATCACGTTGAGCGCCCGGCCGTAGAGGTACTGGGGCATCTCCGCAGCGTCGAAGACGTCCACCCCGGTGGCCACGATGATGGTGCCCACCTCCAGCGTCTCCTCCCGGTCCCGGTCGTTGAAGTCGATGCACCGGCGCTCGCAGGCCACGAGGCACTTCTCGCAGACCCGGACCCCCTGGTTGTTCAGGCACAGGTCCATGTCGACGAGGTACTTGGAGGGCACGGCCTGGGCAAAGGGCATGTAGATGCCCTTGCGGACGGCGAGGCCCACGTCGAACTCGTTGGGCGCGTATTGGGGGCAGACCGTGGCGCACTCGCCGCAGGCCGAGCACTCCTCTCCCACGTAGCGGGCTTTGTGCTTGACCGTCACCGAGAAGCTCCCCACGTAGCCGCTCACGTTCGTGACCTCGGTCAGGGTCATGAGGCGGATGTTGGGGTGGCGCCCGGCCTCGGCCATCTTGGGCGCGAGGATGCAGATGGAGCAGTCCATGGTGGGGAAGGTCTTGTCGATCTGGGCCATCCGGCCGCCGATGGAGGGCTCCTTCTCGACGAGGACCACCTCGTAGCCGGAGTCGGCCAGGTCCAGAGCCGACTGGATCCCGGCCACACCGCCCCCGATCACGAGGGTCCTGCGGAGCACCGGGATGTCGATCTCCTCTTGGGCCTCCAAGAGCCGCGCCCGGGCCACGGCCATCCGCACCAGGTCCTTGGCCTTCTCGGTGGCGCCGTCCCTATCGCGCAGGTGCACCCAGGAGCAGTGCTCTCGGATGTTGGCCATCTCCAGGAGGTAGGGGTTCAGGCCCGCGTCCACCACGCACGAGCGGAAGGTGGGCTCGTGCATCCGGGGAGAACAGGCCGCCACCACCACGCGGTTCAAGCCCTGCTCGGCGATGTCCTTCTTGATCTTCTCCTGCCCGGGTTCGGAGCAGGTGTAAAGCTGGTGCTCGGAGAGCACGACGCCGTCGAGCTGCGCCGCGGACAACGACACCGCCTCGCAGTCCACCGACCCGCCGATGTTCAGCCCGCAATGGCACACGTAGACGCCGATGCGGGGCTCTTCGCGTCTCTGCTCGCCTGGTTCGGTCGTCGTCATGGTGTTCCTGGTTCGCTGTCAGTTGTCCTTAGTGCTACAACGACGTATCCGCAGATTTCGCAGATTTCACAGATTCTTGGCCAACAAGTTCGTAGGTCGAGGCTTGCCCCGACGCCGGGAACAGGCACCTGCGACGTGTCGGGGCAAGCCCCGACCTACGTCTGGTCCTTGGTCCCCAGCGTCCCAGCGTACTCATACCCCGCCGCAAAGGCCTTCCGGTTCAGCTCGTGGCTCGCCGGTGGCAGCGTGTCCAGGAGGGCCTTCTCCAGTGCTTCGCGGCCCACGGTCCCGCTCTCGGCCGCCAGGAAGCCGAGCATCACGATGTTGGCGGCCATCACCTGCCCGAGCCCTTCGGCGATGCGCGTGGCGGGGATGCCCCGGACTCGAATCCCGGGGCCTTTGGGCACAGTGCGCACCAGTTCCTCGTTCACCAGGACCAGCGAACCCTCTCCGGCGCCCGGCCCGTACGTCCGGGCCGCCTCCTCGCTCATGACCACGAGCACGTCCGGCACGACCACGCGGGGATAGTGGATCCGGCCGTCCGAGAGCACGACGTCGGCGCTGCACGCGCCGCCCCGGGCCTCGGGCCCGAAGCTCTGGGTCATCACGGCGTTACGGCCCTCGAAGAGGGCCGCCGCCTTGCCCAGGATCTGGCCCGCGAGGATGATGCCCTGGCCGCCGAAGCCCGAGAGGCGGATCTGGGTCTTGGTCTCTGGGGTTTGCGACATCGTGTCATCCGCTCCGCGTAAGGCGGGGCTTGCCCCGCCGCGTAGGAGTCGAGCGCTTCGGCGGGGCGAGCCCCACCCTACGTTCTCTTTTTCGGAGCCGCGCGGCTCACCACGCACTGCTCGTAGAGGTCGGAGAAGGTGGGCTTGTGTACGTCCACGAACTTGCCGACGGCGAACCGCCCGGTCAGCCCGATGGCCGTCTCCGCCGGGTCGAGCCGGTCGCTCAAGACGGCGTCGTCCCGGTAGTGGCGCATGAGGGCTAGGCCGTCACCCAGGCGGTTTCGCCGGGCGTGGGCCGTGGGACAAGGCGAGATGGCCTCGATGAACGAGAAGCCGGGCTTCCCCATGGCCTCGGCGATAGAGTCCCGGAGCTCGTAGGTGTGGAGCGCGGTCCACCGGGCGACATAGGAGGCTCCCGCCGCGGCCGCGAGGTACACGAGGTTGAAGGGAGGCTCCGGGCACCCGTAGGGCGTGGTAGTGGAGATGGCGTCCACGGGCGTCGTGGGACCGCCCTGGCCGCCGGTCATGCCGTAGTTGAAGTTGTTCACGCACACCACCGTGAGGTCCACGTTGCGCCGTGCGGCGTGGATCATGTGGTTGCCGCCGATGGCGAAGAGGTCGCCGTCGCCGCTGATGACCACCACGTTCAACTTGGGGTTGGCGAGCTTCACGCCGGTGGCGAAGGGGAGCGCCCGGCCGTGGGTGGTGTGGTAGGTGTCGAGGTTGAGATAGCCGGCCGCCCGGCCACAGCATCCGATCCCGGACACCACGACGGTCCGATCCGGGTCGGTGCCGGTCTTCTCCAGGGCCTTCACGAAGGCGTTCAGGACGATACCGTTGCCGCACCCCGAGCACCAGATATGCGGGATCCGACCCTCCTTGAGGTAGGGATCCAGGGGGTGGTCTCCGTGTCCCTTCTGCCGGCCACGCCGCGCCGCCCGGGGCGCGAGCGAGGGCGCGTGAATGAGCCGCTCGATCATCGGGCCACCTCCTCCACCACCCGGTAGAGCTCCTCCGGCGTGAAGAGCCGGCCGCCCATGAACCCGACCAGCACCGTGTCGGCCTGGCCGGCGGCGCAGCGCTCCACCTCGTAGGCGATCTGGCCGTGGTTGAGCTCCGCCACGACGAAGGCCTTTACCCCCGCCCGGGCGGCGAGCCGGCGGACCTTGTCCTCTGGGAAGGGCCACACCGTGACGAGCCGGAGCATCCCGACCTTGAGGCCGGCCTCCCGGGCCATCTGCACGACCTCGAGGCTCGTGCGGGCGGAGCAGCCGTAGGACACGACCACCACTTCGGCATCCTCCAGCCCGAGCTCCTCCACCCGGAGGATCCGGTCCGCGTTCTTCCGGATCTTCCCGACCAGGCGCTGGACCAGCCGCTCCTGGGCCTCGGGCGTGATCGTGGGGTAGCCGTACTCGTCGTGGGTCAGGCCGGTCATGTGGACCCGGTAGCCCTCGCCGGCGTTGGCCATGGGCGGAACCCCGTCGGCCTCGGGAAAGTAGGGCGCATAGTCCTTGGGCTTCACCCTGGGTCTGCGCCGCTGGGGCGGCCGGATCGTCTCCGCCCCGGGGATCACCACCTTCTCGGTCATGTGGCCCACGACCTCGTCGGACAGGACGATCACGGGGGTGCGGTACTGCTCCGCCAGACGAAAGGCCTCGACGGTGAGCTCGAAGGCCTCCTGCGGCGAGTCCGGAGCCAGGGCGATGATCCCGTAGTCGCCGTGGGAGCCCCAGCGGGTCTGCATCACGTCCTGCTGGGCCACGAGCGTCGGCAGTCCCGTGGAGGGCCCGGCGCGCTGGATGTCCACCACCACGCAGGGCACCTCCAGCATGGCCGCGAGCCCCAGGTTCTCCATCATCAACGAGAACCCCGGCCCCGAGGTGGAGGTCATGGCCCGGGCGCCCGCGCAGGAGGCGCCCACGATGGCCGCCATGGAGGCGATCTCGTCCTCCATCTGGATGTATGTGCCCCCGACCTGGGGCAGCCGTTTGGACATGCGCTCGGCCACGGCCGTGGCCGGCGTGATGGGATAGCCGGCGAAAAACGTGCACCCCGCGGCGAGTCCGCCTTCGGCACAGGCTTGGTCCCCGTTGATGAAGTGGGTGCCCGTGAGAACCGCGCTACTTTTCACGACGGTGCCTCCACGTCCGGACGGTCGCCCTGGGCAGGACGTCCTTGGTCCCGATCCCCGTGACGCCCTCGTCGGTGACGAAGATGGCGAACTCCGGGCACACGGACTCGCAGTACCGGCAGTCTTTGCAGTCGGCTCCCTGGGTGACGTAGGGAGGGTGGTAGCCCTTCTCGTTGAACTCCTGGGCCTCGGCCAGCACGTGCTTCGGGCAAAATTCGATGCAGTACCGGCAGCCCTTGCAGCGGTAGGCGAGGATGTTGACCTTGCTGACGGTCACCTCTTGTTGTGCCGCGTCGAGCGGCATGCGCCAGAAGTCCATCTCGCCTCTCCGGGACAGTCGGGGCCTGAAATCGGCGTACGCCGCTTCGGGGCACCGACCTTACCGCGGCTAGGCGCGCAGGGTCAACGGTTGGAGGAGGAGGCCGCTGCAAAAGAGTCGACTCGGACAACGACGGGGACCTCCTTGTGCTCCGCCGCATCCCCGGCACCCTGCCCGCCCGGCGGCCCTTGAAGGCGAGCTCCCGGTGCGCAGCCGCTTGACGCGAAGGGGCCATCCGCGGTATCGGCCTACGCTCGGGAAGGCAGACCCGCCAGGGCGCAGGACGATTCCCGAGCGTTCGTCTCGTGCCGAGCTTCGGCGGGGGATGTTGGCGAAGACCGATGGCCGGCCGGCGTGGCGAAGCCGCGTCCGGCACCACCACGGATCTGCCTCCCCGCCTCTGCGTCTGCAGGGTTCCACGCACCCTTGCACGGCCACGCGGAACGCGGTGTACGCGAGCAAGGTTCCACGTCAGCCATCGCCCTTGAGGAGAAGCCATGAAGTTGCGGGAAATTCCGGTCGACGAGGCCGTCGGGTACGTCCTGCTCCATCGATTCGTCGGCCCGGACGGCAAGACGGTCGCGGGCAAGGGAAAGCGGTTGGAGGCCTCGGACGTCGCGGCCTTGCGGTCGGCCGGGGCCGCCACCCTGCGGGTGGCGGAGTTGGAGGCCGACGACGTCCGCGAGGACGACGCAGCGCTCGAGCTGACAGAGCTTCTGGCCGGTCCCGGGTTGACGTCGTCGACTCCCACGGGCGGCCGGGTCGATCTCTCCGCCGCAACGCCGGGGCTGTTCACAGTCGACGTCGAGCTGCTGCTGGAAGTCAACAGCCTCCAGGGGCTCGCGGTGGCCGCGGCGCGCCACCGTTCGACGGCGCGCGCCGGCCAGCGGCTGGCGTCGGTCAAGATCGTGCCGTACGCGATCCCCCGCGCGACCCTGGGCTCGGTTCGCGGCCTGTGCAGGGGGGGGCCGATCTTCTCCCTGAAAGACTTCTCGGTTCGCTCCGCCATGCTGCTGACCGTGGGCCCCGACGGGTCTCGCGAAGAGCTCGCGGCGGCCTTCGACGGGTCGCTCCGGGAGCGGTTGGGAGCCTTTGGCATCGAGATGGCGGAAGGGCCCCACACCGGCGAGAGCGAGCGCGAGATCGCAGATGCCCTGCGTCGGTCTCGAGTCACGAACCCCGAGATGATTCTGATCGCCGGCGCCGCGTCCGTCGCCGACACCGACGACCTCACGCCCAGAGCCCTGCGGGCGGTGGGCGGGCAGATCGTGGAGTACGGCATCCCCACCGAGCCCGGCAGCCTGCTGCTCCTGGCGTACTGGGGAGACACGCCGGTCGTGGGCCTGCCGGGGTGCGTCCGGAGCACGAAGTTGAACGGCTTCGACCTGGTCCTCCCGAGGCTGGCCGCCGGGGAACGACTGAGTGCCGCGGATCTTGCCGAGATCGGGCACGGGGGGCTGCTCGACTAGGGGCGGAGGATGCTCCGTGGTTTCCAGGGCGGCCGCCCTCCCAAGCGGTCCGCCCCCACGGGCCGTCGATCCTCCGCTCAGCTCCCCGGCCCCACTTCCCTCTGACCCATCGGCACGAGACGGACCGGCGTCGTTGCCTGCCCCGCCCGCCCGTTGGTTCCCTCGTTCTGTGCCAGCATCGGAGCCTTGGTGTACTCCAGAATCGCCCGCAGGAGCGAAGCGCTGTGACTGAGTTGGCCATACGCCTCGTCCTTCGTGGGCAGGCGATCCTCGGCCTCCAGCCGTCGGCCCAAGGAGCAGGATAAGTTGGCGACCCTCGCGATCTCCCGAGCCAGGTCCTCCTCGGACCGGATCGTGATCGGGTAGATCCGAATGCGCGCCAGGTTCTCCAAGACCTCGCTCTCGACGAGCCCATCGATCGCAGCGTGGTTCTTCTGGTTAAAGGCGTTGTACTCGGTGTTGTGGAGCGGCATCGAGAGGTCGGCGACGTAGTGCGCGGCGTAGGCGAGATGGTACTCGCCGTACTTCCCCTTCGCCTTCTCGGCGACATAGTTCCGGACCGCGGCGATGATTGCCCCGTAGAGGTGGCCAGTCGGTTCGACCGTATTGTAGCGGCTGACCTGTTTCATCACGTCAGCCGCGGTGACCGCGGGGGCGTTCCCAGGGTTGTTCACGTAGTGGTTGTTCTGCTCGATGGCTCCGGCCTTGATCTTCGCGATGTCCGGCCCGACCGCGTTGTACCACTTGGCGTACCCAGCTGCCTTGGCAACCGCCAGATGGGTCTCGTCGTGCCAGGCGAGCGCCGGATTCGCCAGGGTGGTCGCGAAGCACAGGAGAAACAGAGAGAGTCGCGCTGCCCAGGACTTCATGAATCCCCCTGAATGGAGTCCCGTTCGGGCCTAGGGGCGGACGATCTCCGCACCCGGGCCCCCAACGTGCCCGCGTCAGATTCTCGACGGATCACAAAGGTTCTCCTTCTCTCGGGCCGCCCGGCCGCACCTCTTGCAAAAGTACTCCGCTTGCTTGACGATCTTCTTGACGCGCTCGATGTCCTGGCGGGCGGCGATGCAGCAGAGATGGTTCTCTTGGTGGTGCTTGTCGTCACTGCACTTGTGCACATCACCGTGGTGGCTCATCGGAGTCCTCCTTCGCGGGGGTGGATTAGGTGACCGGAACGGTAACATTTTCGCCGTCGGGTGGGCAAGGAGCAAGCCCTCAGGACGAGGGGGTAGATCGAAATCCTGACCACGGCCTCTTTGGCCCCGAACCGCGCGCGGCCGCCGACGTGGGCGCGAAACCGGAGCGGCCTTCACCGTCAAGCCCCCCCTACGAGGACCGGGAGGCCGCAGTCTCCGTCCGATCGGTACCCCATCCGTAGGCTCACAGCGTTTAGGCTGACGCCGTCACCCGGCGCGATGGCTCCTCGGTGACCCCCGGGGTGCTCCCATTCATCGCTGCCACCCCGCAACCGTCACAGCCGACAAGGAGGGGACGATGAACAGATCTCGTGGCGTCTGGGCGTTGGTCGCCGTGCTGTTGTCCTGCTGGCTCTCGGCCTGCGGGGGCGGAGGCGGGGGGGGCGGAAAGGACGAACCCGCTTTCAAGGTGACCGACCTGAACCCCACGGACTCGGCCGCCGGCGCGCTGACGGACGGGGACATGAAGAGTCCGGACGGAACCCGATTCGATCTCTACCGGGTCAGCCTCACCCAGCCCGGGCGGCTCACGGCTCGACTCGTGTCGAGCGACTTCGACGCCTACCTTTGGGTCTTCGACGGCAAAGCCCTCGAAGAGCGTGACCTGAACCTCTGGGATCCCCACTGGCTTGCGGACGACGATGACTCAGGGGGCGGGACGGACGGGACCGACGCCGAGATTTCGATCGACCTCCCGGCCGGCACCTACGTCCTCGCCGTAAACTCCCTGGACGTCGAGACCGGCAGTTACACCCTCGTCGTCGCGGTCTCCTCCCCCGCGTCTCCGCCCCAGGTGGGCACCTCGTACCTCCAGTATCGGACCTATGAGAGCGGCACCGGCAACCGGTATCAGGCGTGGGTGCAGGTGACCCGAGACGGGGCGCCCGTCGACGAGACCGAGGTGTCCGCCGTTCACCTGTTGGACTCGGTCGGGGCGCCGGTTGAAGCAATGAGCACCGGGTTCTACTCAGGTGAGTACCTGTCGCTGAACTGCAGCGTGGACCCCTGCTCCGAGGCGGGTCCCTTGGCCGAGTCCGGTTTCTGGGCGACATACTCCGACCTGGACCCCGGCGTCTACGGCCTCGAGTTGATCAACATCGACCCGCCGAATTTCTTCAGTGTGATCGACTATCCCGGTCAACTCGCGCTCCCCGTCGTCGCGAGCGCTGGCCTGCAGGCCCAGCGGGTCGGCAGCGACCTGACCCTGAATTGGACCAACCCCGCCTCCGAAGCCAACTGGACGCAGGTGGAACGACTCTACGTGGTCCTCCTCGACGGGGCCGGCAAGGACGTCCTCTACGTGCGCCTTCCCCCCACCGCGGCTCAGGTCACGATCTCCGGCACCCTCCTCAGCCGGGCGGCCGCGCTCGGAGACGGAACCCTCGCCCAGTGGGAGGTACAGACGCGTGCCTACGACTCCAACGCCATGAACTATGCGCGCGGGTACTCGGCACGGGAACCGATTCCCTAAGTTCTTCGTTCCGCGGCGGGCACGAGCCGAGGCGCAGGCCCCGACTCGGGCATGACGCGTAGCGGGCTCTCTGGACGGCCGGCTCGGTACGCGGGGGCGCAACGCCTGCGCCCCCTCTTCGCCGGCGGCGGGGTGCGTCTGCGCTCCTTCTGAGTCGCCGAACGAGAGGGGGCCGCAGATAGCCACCACGTCGGGGTAGGTATAGAGCCCGGTGGCGGACACCTTGACCCGGAGATCGGAGGAGAAGATGCGGCAGTCCCGGTTCTTGAACTGGGTCCCGAACTCTCTGACGACATTGGTAACGATGAGGACGTGCCGTGCGCTGGCGCCCGACATCGCGAAGACCTCTCCGTTGAGGTACTCGCTCTTGTGTCCGGTTCGACGCTCGGCGTTAAGATACTGCGCCGGGGTTAAGAATGGCTCCGGTTGAACGGCCGTTGGACTCTCTGTCGACGCGCGGTTCGGCCCATCGATATCGGAGGGACTCTAGCCTGAGGGCACAAGAGCCGCCAAGCGTCGCCCCGAGTGACCCGGAGTGACCTGAATGTCGGGCTTCGCGTGTTCAACCCAACGAACGGACTCCCGGTTTACGGACAGGCGCCGATTCGTCTGCCCTTGTACCGGGTGGTCATGGTCGTTCCTTCCGCCTGGACCTTCATGGTCCCTTCGTAGGAATCTCCCTTGAAGACCATTTCCCCTTCGCCGCTCCCCGCTTGCCCCCCCTTGCATTTCATCTTCCAGGTAACTTTGTTCCCGGACTGCTTCAGGTCAGTGATCCTGCAATCGCCGTCCCCTTTTGGAATCGTCTTGCCGGTATCTTTCACGTCCTCCTTGGTGTAGCAGTGTTTGATCGTGGTCTCCGGCATCTGGATAGGCATCCCCGGCATCTCCATCTTAGTCGTAATCTCCCACATTCCTTCCTTTATGCCCGACTCTGCTGCGAGAAGCATAGTCGGCACGAGCAGTGCGGACATCAGGGTTGCGATCTTCAGTCTTCTTCTCATTGTGCTCTCCTTGCCGTCTAATTTCGTAGTGAAGCGCGCGCCCAACGGCACGCGCCGGCATGCTGGTAATCACAGCAGGTTTCCGACCGGGTCAGACTCTTGTACCTCATCGGGGCCGGGGGCGGCAATCTGCAAGCCGCCAAGCTCCCAGTCTCACTCGGCCCTTTACCTGAAGAAGCAAACCGCCGGAGACGATCACCGGGTCCAGTTTTCGCGACACGGCGTTCCCCGAGCATTCCCCTGCCTTGACGGTTAGCGTTCAGCGCTATCTCATCGCAGCAGGATTCAGATCTTTCGGTGTGCGGACACGCAGGCACGGTTCGGCACCGCCCACTGCAGGCGCTTCGCCGCCCTTGCCGACGTGGCGGCGCGCAAGTTGGCCCAGCTCGATGCCGCGGAAACGTTGAAGAAACACATCGCACGTGCGCAAGAGCGCTGCAGGCACGGATTGCTCTTGCGCACGAGCGTCCACCTGGATTCGGCCGTCCCCCTGGATTCGGCCGCCGGTCTTGACCGGCGCTTTCCCAGCGTCCCCAAGTCCCGAGTCCATTCCGGCGACCGGTTTCCCCCGCGGCCGCCCGCCCTCACGGGCCGTCGATCACGACCGAAATGACGCGCCCTTCCGCGACCTCTCCCTCCCCGAATCGCTCGTTGCCCTCGACGTCGGCGCCCGATCGCTTTTCGGATCCTCGCTCGTCAACCCCTACGTCCGTGCGTCATCCATCAGCCTCTCACTTCTGCACCCAGCCAGCCGTCATCTGTGCGCTGCCCTCCCCTGCGCGTCTGTCCAGCCCCCTTCTTGTTTCCTGAGGGAATGACTCCGCAAGGGGACGGGGCTTCGGGGAAGTAGAGGTCACGCCAGCCCGGGCCATGACCTCGGGCGGGGGATACGCACATGCCACTATTTGCCGCGCCATATACTAGTAAAATCGCTTCACGTGGTATTGCAATTTACTACTGTCCCAGTAGACTTCTCTCTTGGATGTGCCTCGGGAACTGCGCGCAGGCGAACCCCCCCGGCGGCTGGGCATGGATGGCACCGAGATACAACCCCACGATCGGCGTCCGCAGCGGATCTCCACTCCCAAGTCCAACTGTCTGGTCTTTCGCAAGTTTCTCGTTGGACGAGCACGTCGGCTAACTGTACACGAAAGAGGCCTACGTAGATGGGAAATAACGATTGCCAATCTGTCTCGTTGTTAAGGGGCCCCGGCCCCTTGTGTCGAGAAACAAATTATCAGATACCGACGACGCCGGGATCTATTGGCATCAATGATATAGCGCAGCGCATCGCAGACCATCCTGACCCGCAACAGGGCCTAGGCCCAGACTGGAGGAACGTGGCCTTTTGGTTTGAGGGAAGACTCACCGAAGCCACAATTGGAATTGGAGCATTGGTCGTCAACGGTAGACTCTACGCGCAGGTAGACTATCCGGACGCAACCATACACAGGTGGTCATACCGTTCCTCCCTTGTCGGAGCAACATACCTTCCGTTACCCATATCTTTGGAATCAATAAGGACAAATGCGGATCCCTGGCAATATCTTCCAGATCGTTTCGACATAGGAAGCAGATGGAGACGATTGTCCGCCGCGTGCAAAATAACGCCGGGTGTATTGGAGTTAACTCTTGAGGATGCAGTTCCGAAATCTTGGGATCCGCATGCACTGATAGCGCCAATGGTTTTTAGTAATCGCGTCGCAGAAGGAGATTGGTTGTATCATCAATCAAGGCAGCATATACACGGCGCAAGGTATGACGAGTGTGGTTTGCGTCCTTTCTACACGGGTCCATGCCGCAATACATACTTTAACGACCCATACAGGGGATACGGTAGTGACAGTGAACAGAGCTATATCACAATACATCAAGCAACCCCAGGTCGCGCTAATGTAATTCTGCGCTTCTCTCTATTCACAGTGATTGACAATGTCCCTCACTTAAGAAATTCACTATTTGACCTTGGTGCATTCGTTGGAGGTTCTCAACAAATGCATTACCACGGTATAGAGACTACCCCCATAGATAACCAAGGCATAACGTAGATAATAAGCATTGTTGGGTCCATTTGTGCCATCGCAGTATTGGTGGCCTTGAAATTAGTTTACAGATAACTTCTGCGTCGCCAGGAAAGCAATCTTTCGGGAGGTATGGAGACGGTTACTCTCAGCCCGGGACCTTCGACGGCCGCACCGTCGCTGTCACTTGGCACCTGGGGAGACCCAAGGGGCGCTTCCGGGTTCTTCGTGGGCGAGGCGCCTTCGTTGGATCAAGAGGAACGAACGAAACCATCGTTCTCGCCCGCTTGCTTCGCTTGATCCCGCCCGGTCGTCCTGCGCTTCGGGATCCGGATCCTTCCTGGGTCCGACTCGTGAACGCAGAGATCGCGGAGAAAGAAGGTCTCGCGGGTGTGACGTTCTCTGCGCCCTCTGCGGCTCTGCGAGAGATCCGCTTCATAGAAGCCCGCGATCACCCACTGAGTTTCCGGAAGGAGGGAAGCTTGGGGACAGGTCCATAGTCCCGAGCGGCAACGTGGGCGGCCAGGGAACACCGACCGTGACGTCCGAGAGCGCCTCTTGGAGGCTTGCTCCCCTCCGCCTCCGACCACCTCCCCTTGGCCTCCTTGGCCTTCTGGTCAGCTCAGAGTGTCTGCCTTGACGAGGCCTGCGGATCCGAGTAAGAATCTTCCAGTAAGACTCTTACCGGAGGCTAAGCGATGAGAATCACTGGCAAGGGCCAGGTCACCATCCCTCAGGAACTTCGCGACCAACTCGGCTTTGTGCCAGGATCAGAGGTGACGTTCATCCCCGAAGGAAACACCCTGCGGGTCGTAAGACAGGAAGGCCCCGGCGAAAGGGGCAGAAGCCTTGTGAGCAGACTTCGGGGCAAAGCCACGGTCTCAATGACCACCGACGAAATCCTCGCCCTCACCCGAGGGGACTAATGGAGTTCCTGGTCGATAGCAACGTGTTCCTCGACGTGCTGACCGACGACCCGACCTGGCTAGCCTGGTCCGGCGACCAGCTTGCCGACTGCGCGGAACGAGGCTCCCTCGTCATCAATCCCATCATCTACGCGGAGGTTTCGATCGGCTTCCGGCGCATCGAAGAGCTCGAAGAGGCGTTGCCCGTCCACACGTTCCGGCGCGCGCCCGTGCCCTGGGAGACGGGTTTTCTTGCAGGCAAGGCCTTCCTCTCCTATCGCACGAACCGAGGGACGCGGCGCACGCCTCTTCCCGATTTCTACATCGGAGCCCACGCCGCAGTGGCCGGCTTCACCCTGGTCACCCGAGACGCCGCACGGTATCGCACCTACTTTCCTACCCTCCCGATCCTAGCCCCGCCGGGCTGAGCCGCCACTGCCGCGTTCCCTTGGCCCCGCCACTCCTAAGGCACGTCGGTGAAGGGGTTCAATACCCGAACTCCCGTCCGGGCGAAGTCCCTCTCCTCACGCGTCACCACGGTGAGGTCGTGTACCAGCGCCGTCGCAGCAATCTGCTTGTCCAGCTCATGTTCGGGATGGGGGACGCGGAGTCGGCCCCACACCTGTGCCGCTTCCTCTCCGAACTCCAAGATACACTCCCGGTCGTCGACGAGAACCTGAGCCAACCAGACGTCCAGGATACCGGCCTGGGCGACGTCGCCCCGGTGTCGAATCCGTTCCGCCACCCGCCGTAGCTCGCCGATCGTCACGACGGATACATACGCCGGCACCCACTCTGACACCGCGGAGGCAAAAAAGCCCCGGACGCCGCCGTTGGCCCGCGGGCCCTTGCGCATCTCACTGATGACGTTCGTGTCTATCAAGTGCACGGGGCGCGTCCTGCGAGTCTTCCACGCGGGCGAAGTCTTCGTCTCGTCCCACGTCGGGCATCGAAGCCAGCACCTCCACAAAGCTCCGCCTCGTGGGGCCCCGCAAGGCCTCCTCCAGAATGCGCCGGTGCTCGGCTTCGGCGCTGAGACCGTGAGGAGCGGCACGCTGCTTCAGGGCGTTCACGATGGTGTCGTCGAGGTTGCGCACGATCAGGTTCGCCATCGTGCCTCCCTTCTTTCTGTGTGTGCTATCAATGCCATCATGCTGTCGGCGAGCAGCCACTGGTGACCATTCCGTCTCCCGTTCGCCTCAGAGCAGCACCTCCACGACCGACCCGTGGCCGCTGGGGAGAACACGGCAGGTCCCGTCAGATGCTGCGAAGAAGAGAATAAGGCGTGAAAGGCAAGAACGTCCCTCCGGTGCTCAGAACGTCCCTCCGGTGCTCCACTCCCCGAATCGCTCGTTGCCCTCGACGTCGGCGCGGAAGCGGTAGGTCCCGGCCAGAAACCAGCACGCCTCCCTGCCCTGCTCGTCGGTCGTCAACCCTCACAGCAGCTGTCGGCCCGAGACTGAATAGGAAAGCCAGGTCCCCTTGGCGTTCCTGGCCAAGAAAGGGCCCCTGTTCGTCGGAGAGGCAACGTTCGTACCTTGGAGCCCGGCCGCGGAGAGGCTCGTTCGCCGCGAAGGAACGTTCCCCCACTCCCCCACCGCCTTCAACGTGGTCCATCAGATAGGGCGGTTCTGTCACATATGACGGATGTTTCCCGCGGTTTTCCCCTCGTCCCCGCGCTATTCTTCCATTTTCCCTCGTCCATCCGGACGCTTGCATCGTCAGTATCCGTAGCGCTTCTGCGGCACGTTCGTTGCGTTGGATCTTTGGAGATCGACGCGGGCGCCGCAACCGCATCTTCGCGGATGGACCGACCTGCGCGTCGCAGCGGTTTCTCGGAGCCGCCGATCCACGTGTGGGAGAGCCGCCCTCGGCGCGAATTGCCTCGCGAGCGGCAGGTCGACCTTCGGCCGAGGTCGCGGCGAGTCGCCGCTCCTACGAAAGCGGTCAAAACGGTGGGGGGGGCGGGAGAGCAGGAAGGAACATCACATGCTGTCAGGCCGGTCATGACCGCATCGCGACGGGCGTACGGCGACTCGATCGGGAGCGGCGACGCCAGCGCACGTCTGGGCCCAGGAAAGGCACCGAGCCTTCCGACCCGAACCGCCGGCACGGGACCGGTGAGGTCGTCCGACGCGGCTTGCGAGCGGATGCGGGGCCGGCTTTCGCGTTTACGTTGGGCCCGACGCCTGGCCGCAGGGCGGAAAGCCACGCGAAGGCGCCTTGCCGTGCGCCTCGCCGTTTCGGTCCTTCCCCTGGCGCTGCTCCTGCTTCCAGCGGCCTGGCTGTCCCACCACGTGTACTTCGACCACGCCGGCGTGCCCGACCTCGAATCGTTTATCCGGTTCGAGCCACCCACGACCGGCGTCGTTCGCGACGCCCACGGCAACGTGCTCATCGCACTAGCACGCGAGTACCGCGAGGTCGTGACCTACGACGAGGTGCCTCTCATCCTGCGGCAGGCCATCCTGGCCGCCGAGGACAAGCGCTTCTTCTCCCATTCCGGCGTGGACTACCGTGCGCTGCCGCGGGTGATCCAGAAGACGGCGGCACGGTCCCTCGGGGACTGGTGGAAGGGCGGCCAGGGATTTCGACTGCTCCTGCCGCAAGGGGGTTCAACGCTCACCCAGCAACTCGTCCGCGGCTACTTCCTGCAAAGCCTGACGCACCGCGCCGACGGGGATGCGCTGTTCCACGCCGGCCTGGCCCCGCCTCGACTCCTCTCGGTGGTGCTGGGAGCCTCCGTTACGAATAAGCTCCTTCGGAAGATGGAGGAGATGCGCCTGACGCTCTGGCTCGAGCGAGAAATGCGCAGGCGGTACGGATCCAAGGAGCAGGCCAAGCGCGAGATCTTCGCGCGGTACTCCAGCTTCATTTACCTGGGCAACGGCCGCTACGGCTTTGCCGCCGCGTCCGAGTACTATTTTGGCAAGACCTTGTCCAGTTACGCGCCGGACGACGCGGGCACCGCAGCGCTCCTGGCCGCGATCGGCAAGGCGCCGCGGGACTACTCCCCCGTGCCCGGCGACCCGCGTCCCCTCCGTCGCCGCAACCAGATTCTCACCCTGATGGCGCGCAACGGCTACATCCCCGAGAGCCTCGCGAAGCGCTGCCAGGGCGAACCGATCCGCATCGTCTCCCGCGACCCGATAAAGACCGACTCTCCCGCCGCGATCAAGCATGTCCTCGACGAATTAACCCGGCATGGTAAAGATCGCTTCGGCGTCGAAGACCTCTTCCAGGGGCGCATCGTCGTGGAGTCGACGGTCGACGCGCGCGTGCAAACGATCGTGAACGAAGCCCTGGAGCGCGGTCTGGCCCTGTACGAGAAGCGGCATCCCGGGCCAAAAGGGTTGATCCAGGGCGCGGTGGTCGTGCTCAGGAACGCGGACGCCGCCATCCTGGCCGAGGCCGGCGGGCGCCGGGTCTTCAGAGGCCGCGGCGCGCGCTACTCTGACTACAACCGTGTCACGGCGTCGCTGCGCCAACCGGGCTCCGCGATGAAGCCGCTGGTGTACCTGGCCGCCTTCGAATCGGGTCTGGACCTCGACACCACGGTGCCCGATGAGCCCATCGCGGCGCCGCTGAAACGCGGTGGCGGCGTCAAGTGGGTCGCCAATTCCGACAACCAGTTCAAGGGCCCGATTCCGCTGCGCCAGGCCTTGGCCGAGTCGCGCAACGCTGTCGCCGTGTGGATTACCCGTGAGATCGGCGTGAACACCGTGATCCGCACCGCCCACCAGATGGGGATCCGGTCCCCCCTTCGACCCTACCTTTCCACGGCACTCGGCGCGTCGGAGGTGCGCCTGCTGGAATTGGCGAGCGCGTATCGCGCCATCGCCTCCGGCGTCCTGGCGGAACCGTACGTCATCGATCGCGTGACCGACGCCTCCGGCGCCGGGCTGTACGAGGCGCAGAGGGACAGGCGGGGGATCCATTCCCCGGCCCTGCGCCAGATCCAAGAAGGGCTGCGCGGTGTCGTCCGCATTCCGGGAGGTACCGCCAACGTCCTCGACACTCGCGATTTTCCGATTCCGGTGATGGGCAAGACCGGGACGACGAACGGCTGCCGGGACGCGCTCTTTGTAGGGTCCACCTACGGGACACGGGGGATCACCGTGGCGGTCCGGATCGGTTTCGACGACCATCGCCCCCTGGGGACGAGAGAGACCGGCCAGCGCGCGGCGCTGCCGATCTTCCGCGAGATCATGTTGCGCATCTACCAGGACCAACTCGTCGAGCGGGCACCGCGCTTTCCCCGCCAGATCGAGGACGGAATCGACCGGTACCTGGCGATGCGGACCGTGCCGGAGATGGATCGCGCCGGGCGACAGGCGGCAGGCAGCCAACCGTTGTAATCCGCCGTTGTGCCCCTCAGAGCCCTGGAATCGGAGACCCTTCTGTTCCCGTTGTTCAACCCGTCGTTCACGGAGGTGATCAAGATGAAACCCGGGAAGATTCTCGCGACAGCGTTGACGATGGTGCCGTTGCTCCTTTTGGTGCCCGCCTGTCAGAAGAAGGAGGGCCCCGTCGAGCGCGCGGGCAAGGCGGTCGACAGCGCGCTCGACAAAGCAGGCCAACAGGTGGAGAAGGCCGGAGACAAGATCGAGGACGCCTCCAAACGGTAGACCTGTCCTGGGAAGACCAGAGGCATGCCTTCTGATGACGTCCGGGACGTCTTCGTTGTTGTCAACGGAACGGAAACATCCGAAGCTGACGTAGAGGTTCGACCAGAGGAGAAGAGCCATGACTACCACAGAGCTCATCATTCTCATCGTCGTTTTGTTCTTGGTGTTCGGCGGGGGCGGCGGCTACTACTGGAGTAGACGACGGTAGGTGTCACAAGGAGAGACCACCATGGCAGAGAAAATCGCGGTGGTGGGCGTGTGCTCCGATTACGCCAGCGTGGAGAATGCCGTCGACGTCTTGAAGGCGGCCGGATTTCGGAACACGGATATTTCCGCCCTGTTTCCGGACAGAGCCGGCTCCACACACTTCGCCCACGACAAAGGCACCCGGGCGCCGGCGGGCGCGGCCGTCGGTGCCGGAACGGGAGCGGTGCTGGGCGGGGCCTTGGGATGGCTGGTGGGCGTTGGCACGCTGGCCATCCCCGGGTTAGGTCCTGTCCTCGCCGCCGGTCCGATCGTGGCGGCCCTGGCGGGGTTCGGCGCGGGCGGGGCCGTCGGCGGGATCACGGGGGCGCTCATTGGCCTGGGGATTCCCGAACACGCGGCCAAGCGCTATGAGATTCGGGCCAAAGAGGGCGCCATCCTCCTCTCCGTGCATTCGGACAATGCGGAATGGACCAAGCGCGCGAAGGAGCTCCTGGAGCGGACCGGCGCGCAGGACATCTCCGTCACGGGCGAGGGCGGCGCCGACTACGTTCGAAGCGAGCGGCCGGCGACAGGCGGACCTACGGAGTCGGAGGTCGAGAAGGGCTCTGACATCGCGCGAGTCGGTGCCGTCGGAGATGAAGTAAACTCCTTGGAGTGAGGTGGACCATGGATACCCTCTTGATCGTGCTGATCGTGTTGTTGGTGCTCGGTGGTGGAGGCTGGGGCTACTCGCGGTGGCGCCGGTAGCGCGCGCTGCCGGCACCCGGAACCACCGGAAGAGCCCTGGCAACGTCGCATGGACGTTCCCCCGGGAACGGTCGGATTCACAATACGCCGGCGCGGTGGAACACGGCGGCGGAAGTACGTCCGAAACCGTTCGTTCCGCGTCGCCCCCGTCATAGCCGTGCGCTCCTTGGCGAGCGCGTTCCAAAGGGACCGGAGGGAGACGGATCTTGCCCCGCAGCCTCCCGCCCTCACGGGCCGTCGATCACGACCGAAATGACGCGCCCTTCCGCGACCTCTCCCTCCCCGAACCGCTCGTTGCCCCCAACGTCGGCGCGGAACCGGTAGGGCCCGGCCGGAAGCCAGAACGCCGCCCTGCCCTCCGGGTCGGTCGTCGAGGAGAGCCCGAGGTAGCTCCCGGAGCCGTTGAAGACGTGCACGGGCACCCCGGCCGCGGCCATCCCCGCCACGACGACGCTCACGCGGGCCTCGCCTTCGAGGATCGTCACGGCCGGGTCCGAGCCGGTGAACGGGAGGGACCAGAAGTGCGCCGAGAGGACGTCGGCCCGCACCCGGTAGGACCCGTCCGGCAGGAGGAACGACGCCTCCCCGCTCTCGTCGGTCCGCTCGGACTCGCCCACGTATGCCCCGGTCTCAGTGAAGAGGAAGACAGGAACGTCGGGCGCCGGGATGACGGAGCCCGACCGGTCGAGGCGGACCGTGGCGGTGATGCGGCGGTGTGGGATCGGGAACGTGCAGCTCCGGTGCGTAGGCACGTCCACCGGACCGGTCCAGAAGGAGTACCCCTTCCGGTCCACCCGGAACTCATAGGAGCCGGCCGAAAGGTCGAACCCCGCCTCCCCCGCGCTGCTCGTCGTGGCGCTCGAGCCCAGGTAGACCCCCGTAGGCCCGAAAAGGTAAGCCCGCACCTTCTCGATCGGAGCACCGGCCCCGTCCTCCACCCGCAGCGTGAAGGAGCCGCCGCCGGTCGGGATCTCGACCGCGTTCGACTCATCGGCCGCGAGCGCAACCTCGCCGCTCCAATACCGATTCCCCTGGACGTCGGCCCGGACGTTGTAGCTCTCGGCCGGAAGGAGGAAGGACACGGCGCCCGACCCGTCCGTGGTGCCGGAGAGGCCGAGGTAGGTGCCCTGCGGGTTGAAGACGTAGACAGGGACCGCTTCTACCGGTGCGGAACCCCGGGTCACGGAGACCTCGGCCTGTGCCTCCGGGACGACGATCTCCGGGCTGCCCCCTGTGAACGGCTCTGACCAGTATTGGAACGAGAGGGTATCGGCCCGGAGCGTATAGCTCCGCACCGGCAGACGAAAGCGCACCCGGCCCGACACGTCCGTCTCCTGCGCCAACCCCAGGTAGGTCCCCGCCTCCGTGAACAGATACACGGGAACGCCCTCCAGGGGCTGCTTCGTGCCACGGTACTCCCCGGAGACGGTGGCGGCGACGTCCTGGTGGGGGATCGTCAGGGCGAGGACGGCGTCCGCGGTGACCGTGACGTCCTCGCTCCAGAACGAATACCCCAGGTAGTCGCAGCGAACCCGGTAGGTCCCCGAAGGCAGGAGAAAGGGTACCAACCCCGAAGCATCCGCGCTTCCCGAGCGCCCGAGATACGACCCGCCCGCGCCGAAGAGGTACGCCTTGGCCCCCGCGATCGCCGTTCCCTCTCCATCGTCCAGACGGACCGTGAGGGTGCCTCCCCCGGTGTCGACGACGCACTCGTTGAGGCCGTCCGAGACTTCGATCGGTCCGCTGAGGAACTGGCTTCCCAGGAGGTCGGCGCGAAAGCGGTAGCGCTGCCCCACGGGAAGCGAGAAGGCCGCGACTCCCTCGCCGTCCGTCACGGCGTTGAGCCCGAGGTAGGACCCGGCCGCGTCGAAGAGGTACACTGTCACCCCCGCCTGTGGCGCGCCCGCCTGGACCACCCGGATCGAGGCGGTTGCCCGGGGGATGTTGACGCTCGCGCTCGTCGGCCCCGGCAGGCGAACCAGGTCGCTCCAGAACGACATGCCCAGAACGTCGATGCGAAACCGGTAGGTACCGTCCGAGAGTTGGAAGACGGCACGGCCCGCCGTGTCGGTGGCGTGGCTGACGCCCAGGTACGTTCCGGTCTCGTTGAAGAGATACGACGAGAGACCGGCCAGCGGTTGCCCGGGCCCGGCCTGGACCTCCAGCGTGAACGGTCCGCCGCCGGTGGAGATCGCCACCGGATTCCGCTGGTCCGCCGCCAGGACGGCATCCTGAAAATACTGGTGTCCTTGGACATCGGCTCGGAACCGCAAGGACCGGGCCGGAAGCCGGAAGGTCGCCGTGCCGTCCACGCCGGTGGTCGCGGAGAGGCCGAGGTAGGCCCCCGCGGGAGTGAACAGATAGACCGGGACGCCGGCCACCGGGACTTCCCCGCGGGTGACGGTCACGTCGGCGAGTGCCTCCGGGATCGGGATCTCCCGGTCCTCACCCGTGGTCGGCGTGGACCAATAGGGGAAGGAGAGGCAGTCCGCCCGGACCTTGTAGCTCTTCCGGGGCAGGCGGAAGGTCACCTGTCCGCTCGCGTCCGTGGTCTTCGCCTGCCCGAGGTAGGTGCCGGACTCGGTGTAGAGATAGGCGGTCAGACCGGGCCGGGGCTCCACGGACGTCCCGTAGATCCCCTGCACCGAGACGGTGACGTCCAGATGTGGGATGGACAGGACGGCATTCCCGTCGGAGGACACCGGGACCGCCTCGGACCAGAACGAGTAGCCGAGGGTGTCGCACCGGACCTGGTAGCTCGCGGACGGCACGTCGAAGACGACCTGGCCCCGAGCGTCCGTCTTCGCCGTGAGGCTCAGGTACGCTCCGCCAGCGCTGAAGAGATAGCAGCTCACGCCGACGAGGGGAGCGCCACCCCCCGGGTCCACGCCCAAGGTGAGCCGGCCGCCGCCGCTGTCCACCGGGACCTCGGTGGGGGCGCCGGAGCCCACGGTGACTGAGGTGCTCCAGTACTGGCTTCCCAGGTTGTCCGCGCGGAACTTGAAATCCCTGCCCGCGGGCAACTCGAAGCTCGCCCGTCCCTGGGCGTCGGTCGTCGCCGAGAGGCCGAGGTAGGTCCCCGCAGCGGTGAAGAGATAGACCTTGATCCCTGCCTTCGGGACGCCCCCCTGGCGCACCGAGACAGAGGCTGTCTCCTCAGCGATGTCCACGCTTGCACCGTAGGTGCCCGGAAGCGCCAGTGGGGCGGACCAGAACTGTCCCCCCAGGTAGTCGGCCCGGAACCGGAGTGTGCCGGTGCCGAGCAGGGACGTCGGAAACCGCGCGAGCCCCTCCCCGTCGGTCGCGGCGCTCTTGCCGGTGTAGGAACCGGCAGCCGTAAAGGCGAATACCTTCACGCCGGGTAGCGCGCGACCCTTCGAGGTGCTCACGCGCACCGTCACTTCGGTGGGCACCGCGGTCTGGACCGTAAAGGTCACCTCGTCCCAACCGACATTGCCCACCGCGTCAACGGCCTCGACCCGCACGGTGTGAGGTCCGTCGGTCAGGTCGTGGAGTGCCTCCCCGGACGGCAGGATGAGCGGGCTCCCGTCTAGGACGACCCGTACCGTCCCGTCGGTCGCCGCATAGAGGAGGGTCTGGGTCGACGTCTGCGTCACCCCGGCCGCGGGCGAGGTGATCGATACCACGGGCGGCGCCGTGTCGACCGTGAAGGTCACCTCCGCGGAGGCCGTCCTGCCCCCGGGGCCCGTCGCCTCTATGCGCACGAGGTGCGCGCCGTCGGCGAGGGGCCCCAGGATCTGCCCCGAGAGCACAGGAACCAGCGCATCGTCCAGCGTGACGACGGCAACGCCGTCGGTAACGGTGTAGTCCAGAACGGGGGTCGCGTCCGGCGTCGCCCCTTGCCCCGGCGAAGTGATGGTGACCGTCGGCACGAGGGGGCACGAGGACTCGTAGGCCCCCATGTCCGGAGCACACACCCCGTCGCCGTCGCCGTCCTGCGGCCTCGGCGCTCCGTTCCTGTCCGAGGCCGGGCTCCCCAACGGCGAACCGGCGTCGATGCAGGGAGAGCCCTCCAAGAGCCGAAAATCGCCGGACGAAGGGTCCGCGAACCAGGGATCGGTCGCCAGGTTGCCGGCGCCCGGCTGACCGCCACGGATGTCCGAGTAGTTGATCGAAACCAACTGGGTGCCGGCGACGAAGATCTCCTCTCCCGCGTCGTCCCACAGGATGCTGCCGGTCACCTGGGTCTCGGAGGTGCCCTGGTCGACCGCAATTCCGCTTCCCTGCTGGGCCACGTTGGCGGCCAGGGAGCAGTGGGTCAGCTGTGTCACGCCCCCGAGCACGAGCACGCCTCCGCCGAGCGCCGGGGTCGTGTTGGCCGCGATGACCGAGTTCTCAAACGTGACGGTGCCGCCGTAGTTCGTGGCGCCTCCTCCCCCGGACGCCGCAGTATTTTGCACGACCGAGCAGCGGTCGAGGACCGCACTTCCTCCGAACGTGAACACGCCGCCGGCCCAGGAACTGGCCGCGTTGCCCTCGACGGTCGAGCGCCGGATCACGGTCGGCTGACTGGAAAACACGACGGTGACTCCGCCGCCGTAGCCTGCCCGGTTCGCCGTGATGAGGGTGTCGCTGATGCTCGGCGCCGCGCCCGTCGCGTAGATCCCCCCGCCGAAACCCGACGGCCCCGCGTCGTTCCCTGTGACGACACAGTGCTCGATCCGCGGCCTGCCGTTCGATCCGACATAGATTCCCGCGCCCGACCCCTTGCCGTTGCGCAGCGTAAGCCCGCGCAGCACCGTCGGCTCCCCCTCTCCGTGGTTGAACGTCACGACACTTCCGGCTCGTCCTCCGTCGATGATCGTAGCATCGACCTGGGCGGGGTCGTGGGGATCCCTTCCGGTGAGCGTCACCGCCTTGCCGAGGAAGTTGATGTTCGCCCCGTGGACTCCCGGCTCCACCACGATGACGTCCCCGTCCCGCGCTGCCCCGAGAGCGTCTTGGATGCCTTCCCCGGGACAGACGTTCAGGGGGTGGGCGCACGAAGCGGACCGGATCAGGAAGCGCGACTCGGCGCTCCCCGCATTGCCGGCCCGATCGACAGCCTCCACGCGCACCACGTGGGTCCCCTCGGACAGGGGGTCCAGCGGCTCGCCCGAGGCTCGGACGACCGGCACCCCGTCGAGTTCGACGACCACCGAGCCATCGCTGGCCGTGTAGCGTAGAACCGGCGTCACCTCCCAGACCCCTCCGTCCTCCGGAGCGACGAGGGTGACCGAGGGCGGCAGGGTATCCACCTCGAAGGAGACCGACGCCACCCCGAGGACTGAGCCCGCCTCGTCCCGGACCTCCACGCTCACGGTGTGGATGCCATCGGCCAGGGGACTCAGCTCACTCCCCGACGTCGTTGCTACCTCGACGCCGTCAACGAGCGCAACCGCGGCACCGCCAGCGGCGGCATAGCTCAGGACCGGCGCATTATCCGAGGTGACACCGGCGTCCGGAGAGGTCAGAAGGACCAACCGACGCGAGTCGACGGAGAAGGTCACCTCGGCAGCGCCGACGTTTCCGGCCGCGTCCACCGCCTCCACGCGGACGGTGTGATCCCCGTCCCCCAGGGGCCCCAGCGTCTCCCCGGACCGCACAGCCACCGCCTCTCCGTCAACCCGGACCGACACGGCACCGTCGCTGGCGTGATAGGCGAGCAGGGGCGCCTTCTGGTTCGTCAGCCCGGCAACCGGAGAGCCCAGGGTGACCGTTGGAGCCACGGTGTCCACGGTGAACGCCACCTCCGCGGCCCCCACATTGCCCGCAGCGTCCACCGCCTCCACTCGGACTCTGTGCTCGCCGTCGGCGAGGGGTCCGAGAGCCTCCCCCGATCGGGTCGACACCGGGGTCCCATCGATCCGAACCGTCACGGCACCCTCCTCCGCCGTGTGGAAGAGTGTGGGCGCGGCCTCGTGGATCGCGCCGGCGGCGGGTGCCTGCACGCTGACCCGCGGAGGCGCTGCGTCGACCGTGAAGGACGCCTGGGCAAGCCCGACGTTTCCCGCACCGTCGACTGCCTCCACTCGAACCGCGTGGTTTCCGTCCGCAAAGGGACCCAGCACCTGCCCGGACCGGGTGGCAACCGCGACTCCGTCGACCCGGACCGTCACGACCCCCTCGCTCGCCGTGTACAGGAGAGGAAGCGTAGTCTGGTTCGTGAGGGAAGCGCTGGGAGAGCTCAGGAGCACGACGGGCGACACCGTATCCACGACGAAGCTCACGACCGCGGCGCCCACGTTGCCGGCCCCGTCCACTGCCTCCACACGAACGCTGTGGTTCCCGTCCGCCAGGGGGCCCAGCGCGTCCCCCGATCGCGCCGGCACGCTCGCCCCGTCCACCCGGACCTCGACGCTCCCCTCGGTCACCGCGTACGTGAGCCGGGGGCTCCGATCGGCGGTGAACCCGGTCTTCGGCGACGTGAGCGCCACGACCGGCGACGTCGCATCTAGGAAGACCGACGCCGCCGCCGAGCCGCAGTTGCCCGCGGCATCGCGAAACTCAACTTCGACCGCCTTCTCCCCGTCACCCCCAGGGAACGTCCAGGCCCGGGTGGTCCCGTAGGGCTCCCAGGGCGTCCACGGCCCACCGGCGTTGCGCAGCCGCATCGCGACGACCGCCCCGCCCGCGTCCGCGGCCGATAGGGTGATTGAGACGGCCGGAGACGCCGTCTGCGCGGCCCCGCCGTTTACCGACACCGATCCCACGGGTGCCTCAATGTCGATCACGTACACCTGGGCGCGCACCTCGCCCCGCGTCCCGGCGGTGTCGACGGCATAGAACCAAAGCGTCTCGGACACCGCAACCTTCACCGGCCCCGCGTATACCCGCCAGTCGCCTTCGACCGCAGCGGCGTCGGTCGTGAAGCGGATGGTCGCCGCCTCGCTCGCCTCGAGCGTGACCCATTGCTCGGCGTTGAAGATTCCCCCCGAGGGCGTCGCCACGACGGCGGGCGGCTCCCGGTCGGCCACCACCACCAGGGCCCCAGAGGCGAGCCCCCAATGACCTTGACCGTCCCCGAGCCGCGCCGCGATCCGGTTCTCCCCTTCGGCGAGCCCCCCGAGCTCGACTTCGAAGCGGCCCTCGGAGCTGACGTCAACCTGCCCTGCCGCAGCGCCATTGAGCAAGAGGCCGATGGTCGTCCCACCGGTTCCAACCCCCGAGACCACGACGGTCGAATCGGTCACCGGGGACGACAGCGGGTCGAGCACGGGCACGCCGAAGTTTCGCACGGTGACCGGCACCGACGCCGTCGAGCGGTTTCCGGCGGCGTCCCAGGTGTCCAGGACAATCAGCCAGTCGCCGTCGAACCCAAGCGTCTCCCACTCGGCCAGGACGCCGTTAGCCACGGGGCTGGTTCCCCGCCCCAGGTCGACCGCCGACCGGGGATCATCGGCGCGGACGGCCTGGAGCCGCCAGAACCCGCCGAAGGGTTCGCCGGCCGTCCCAACCACAGACACGCTTCCGCTCACCGGCCCGTCGCCGAGCTCCAGGCTCAAGGAGCCGACGGGTGGGCTCTGGTCGACCGAGTCGTCAAGCGCCCGGAATACTTCCAGCTCTCCTCTCTCGGGTTCCCACGCGAACCACGTACCGGCGGTTCCGGTCAGCACTGTGGGCACCGACGTCAGACGCCCGCCGAAGGGACCGAGGGCCCCCATGGACCAGAGCCGCCGGCCATCCTCACCGTACTTCTCCACGCGGTACCGCCAGGTGAAGACCGAGCCGCACACGTCCTCCTGGGTGTGCCAGAACCCATCCCGGGAGAGAAGATAGAGCGATCCGGCTCCGTCGGCCGCAATTTGCTCGTAGGCAGCCGAGCCCCACCCGGCCGGGGGTTCGATGACTCGAAGGGGTGCTCCCTTGTCGGTCGTCACCACCGCGCGCCGGGCGAACCCCTCCTGGGCGCCCGCTTCCCCGTAGAGGACGAGATAGCCCCCTGGCCACGCGGCGAGCTTCTGGGGGTAGGGGAGCAGGTCCGACGGGTACGGCAGCGGAGAGGATGAAGGCTCGTCGAAGGAGTACCGCCGGAGGTCACCCCCCGCGGCGCAGGCCAGCGCGGTTCGCGACACGGCTGCGAACCCGTCCTCACAGCTTGTGCCCGATCGGCCAGCATCGATTCCGTCGCGCGCCTCCAGGAGGAGCCCGTCGGCCGACCAGCGGGCCAGCCCTACGGACGTCGCACCGTCCGTGCTGGAGAGCCGGAACAGCCCCACGAGCTCACCCGTCTCGTCGAATCCCAGCGCGTCGGCCCGAACGTCGGACCAGGGGGCCGCAAACGGGATCGGTGCGGTGGCCAGGGGCTGGGCTCCTGCCGAGATCACGACGCTCGTTCCCTCCGGCGAGACGAGCGCGACCCTCCCGTATCGCGAAGCTGCTGCCACCGAGCACGATCGAGGTTCGAGGTATGAGGTCTCTTCGAACTGCACCGGGCTCACCGATACGTCGCGAGCAACCACCGCGAGATTTCCCGCCTCATCGAGGGCCCACGCGCGAACGCGGAACACGTCCGGTCCGACGACCCTCGTATCCCAGGTCCCAAGATCACTCCCCTCCGGGTACCAGCCGTCTCCTCCGACCCGTGCCTGCCACTGCGGCTCCGGCGCTGCCGTGTCGAAGTACTTGATCCGAAACGCGCCGGGGTGCGCGTCGGCCACCCGGCCGAGAACAGGGACCGGACCCAGGGGAACGGCTCCCCGATCCGGCAGGCTGTCCAGCACGAGCTCGGGCGGCGTGGCGTCGAGGACGATCCGGCGGAGCACCTCGCGGACCGCTCCAGTTCCGTACCGAACCGACAGCCGAAGAGTATGCGGGCCATCGGCGCGCTCTTCGGCCCTCCAGCCCCCGAGGATGCCGAGGGGCACGGGTTGATCCCCCTGGGCGATCCGCTCCCAGGAGTCCGGTTCTTCGCCCTCGCCCACGGCGAGCTCCCAGGAGAGTGGCTCCTCTCCCGCCGCCCGGCCCACGATCCACGCCTGGGCTCCGAGAAGGGACCTATCCGCAGGATTCACCAGGGAGACCTCCGGGAAATCGGCTGCCAGGGCGTTCCAGTCCAAGCGGAGGACGTGGAGTTGCCAACGGTTCTGAATCCAGAGGTTTCCCGCAGCATCGAAGGCGACGCTCCTGACGTCGCCGAACTCGACCCCAGAGGAGGAGTAGGAATCGAGGACGGTCAGCAACCGGCCGTCGGGCCGGTACAGGCTCACACCCGCTTCGGTGGACACGGCGATGTTGCCGAGCCGGTCGACGTCGACCGACCCGACGAACGCGCAGGAGGCCGCCGGAGAACCGGCGAGCTCAATCCGCGCTCGAAACACTCCGTCGCTCGAGTACACGTGGAGCCACGAACCCCGGTCGAGAAGGAGAACCCGCCCGAAGCGGTCCAACGCCCCGGCTTTGAGGGAAGCGAACTCCCCCGGGTCGTCGCCCAACTCGCCCCAGGTTGTGCGGTGGTTCCCGTCGAGGTCGAACACCTTGACCTGGCTCGCCTCCAGAACGAGGACCTCGTCGTCCCCCACCACGAGTGCCACCGGCCGCCGCACCCGCTGCGGGCCCGACCCCCAGGGGATCTCTACGGTCCTTGCGACGCTACCGTCGCCGGAGAGAAGCTGGACCCACCACCGCCGGTCTCCCTGCCACAGGACCGCGGCCCCTGACGGCGCTCTGGCGAGCATCGCCGCCGTCGCGCCGGCGGCCGGAGGCTGCCCCACTCGGCCGAGGGTGGCGCCGGTGGAGAGCTCCATCCGTACGAGGTCCGGGGGAGACCGCTCCCAGTTGTCGCGCATCCGGCACACGCCGGAGCCGTCCGGAAGCGCGACGAACCCGGCGGGATACCACGGGCTCGAACCCACGGGCAGAACGTTCCCCAGGGTGATCGGCCCCACACTCACGCTCACCTCGTGAGACGAGCTGTAGCCGGCCCGATCGCTGCCGGTAAGCCGCAGGACGTAGGCTCCCGGGCCGAGTTGGGCCGGATCGAGCCGGCCGAGCTCGCCGTCGACCACTCCCTGACCCGAGGCCAGCGTCTGCCACGAGGTTCCCCTCCCGATCGCGAGCACCCAATCGGCCGCGTTGGCGTCGAGGACCCTGCCGATCACAGGTGTGGGCGCCGTCACTCCGGTGAAGCCCACCGGTGAGGAGATCGCGACCGTGGGCAGCGACCGGTCGACGACGAACTCTCGATGATCCTCGACCACGCCGGCGGTGTGGGCCACCGAGAGCCTCACCGTGTAGGCCCCTTCGTCCCACTCCGTCGCGTCGACCACCCCCAGCATCCCGTCGACGACGCTCGCCGGGCCTTGCGCCACGGTCAGGGCGCCCGCCGGCCCCTCGACCGTCAGGGTATAGACCCCGCCGCCCGCAGCGCTGCCGAAGATCACGATCGGCTTCGACAGGTCGGGCCGATCCGAAGGAAGCACCACTAAGGCAGAGGGAGCCCCGGAGTCAGGGTACAACTCTCGGGCGTCGAAGATCAGGAGCCGGTTGTCGCTCGCCACCCCGACCAGCCCGTCCGGTCCCCAGGTCGCCGTGAACCCGGACGACAACCAGCCTTCCGCGGCGCCGTAGCCGGGGCCGCTCGTTCGGGCCAGGAAGGTGCCGTCGGGGGTCCAGAACGAAAGCCCAGCCCACGTCGCCGAGGCGAGGATGTGGCCCCAGGCGTCGACCGAAAGGTTACCCGCGCCCCCGTGGTGGCAGGACTCCCACCGGAGGAGCGATCTCCCGAGGGGGTCGCGGATCTCCACGTCCGCCGGCGTGTCGCCTCTCGAGACGAGGGAGTAGCCGTTCCCGTAACGGTCCGCACCGGTCGGCCCCTGGTAGGTGTATCGCCCATCGTAGCGGATCCCGATCCAGGGCAGCGGGTCGCCTCCTTCCGCGGGATACAGGGACGTCCCGTCCATGCCGGCCACCACGATCCGTCCGCCGGGGTCGAAGGCGAAGAAGACCGGGCGCTTCAGGCCCTTGAGCTCCACGGAGCGGAGCCAGCGCCCCTCGCGGTCGTAGATCCGGAGCTGGGGGGCGGAGGTGAAGAGGAACGCCCTCCCTTCGGAACAGGCGCGCACGTTCACGAAGTCGGCGCGCTCCGCCGCCGTCATTCCGGGCAGCGCCTCCCTCACGACGTCTCCGGAGGGGCCGATCAGAAGCACGCGACGGTCGGTGATCCCGAGGAACCCTTCCGGATCGCTCTCGATCCGCTGCAGGATCTCCCCGGGGAGGAGCACGGGCGTCCGGATACCGGCGTACCGGACCCGGCCGGTGGACAGGACCTCGTCGGCACGAGTCCGGTTGCCCGCCGCGTCCTCGGCGTATACGACCAGCCGGTAGGGCCCCGGCGGGAAGTCCGAGGGGTTCCACCCCACGCTCAGATCCGTCCGGGGCCCCGCGCCCGAAGCGAGCACCTTCCGGACCCAGGGGAGATCGTCGCGCTCGAGGCTGACCGAGTAGAGGGTGTCCTCTCCCCCGGCCACCTGCACGTGGGCCCGTTCTCCCTCCCGGAGCAGTCCATAGGGTGCCGGCGAGAGGATTGCCGCGGACGGCGCCTCCGCGTCCACTACGCAGTGCACCCGACTCTCGGCCGCCCCCTGGCCCCCCTGGGTCACGAGCCGCACCGTCACGTCGCCGCTCGAAATGCTGGAAAGATCCGCGATGCCCAGCACCGCGCCGGACGCGGCCCGGGTGCCCTGGATCACCACGGTCCAGGCCTCGGGATCGCGTCCCTCTCCAACCTCCACGCGGTATCCGGTCACACCGGGGCCGGCCGCCGTGCCCGACACCGGGAAGCGGGCCGGGACGAGCTCTCCCTCAACCGGGTGGCGCACCTCAGCCGACCTCTCCGGCGTCTCCGGAATGACGCTCGACAGACCGAAGAGAAGAGGAACGCCCGCGCCCGCGTCGATCACGGCAGCCGCGCCACTTCCAAGCCAGACACCGAGCACCTGACCGGAGCCGAGGCCTCCCAGGGCCCCGCGCGTCGTCCACTCGGAGAGACGGGAGCCCTCGGGCGCGAGCAGCTCGACGCGGTCGTCGTAGGCGAGGAGCATCCTCCCGTCCTCGTCCACGGCCAGGGCGCGCGCAGGGCCTCCCGTGACGGGACGGATCTCCAGGAGTTGGCCCCACCGGTCGTAGACGCGAAGAGCCGATCCCCCTTCCACCAACAGGTAGACGTCGCCGATGCCGTCCGCGGCCGCCCCAACAACCGCGCCGATCCCGCTGGGCTGGCTCCCTGCGGAACCCGCCGGGAAGAGGCTCTCGCCCGCCGTATCGAAGAGCCCGTAGCCCCGAGGGCCGCCGGCCAGCACAATTCGCCCCAGCGCGTCCACCGCCATGCCGCCGACGGCGATGCGCGGACCGCCCGGCGCCTGAAACCCTCCCAAGGCCAGGCCGTCCGCGTCGAAGAGGGAGATGCGGCCCGAGGATGTGGCCACGGCAAACCCGCCGTCCGGCAGGGCGGCCAGCGCGACGATCGCGCCGGATCCGAAGAGAGCGCCGCGATCGTCAGCCGCCACTCGAGCAATCCACGCTCCCGAAGGATCAAGAATCGTGATGCGCGCGGCCTCCGGCTCGCCCGCGACCCACCGCCCGCCGGCCAGTCGGGCCACCATCCGCGCGCCGTCGATCGAACCCGCTCCCAGGGGGGCCTGAACGCTGACCGACCCGACAAACACCCGGACCACGCTCTCCGTCCGATTCCCGGCCCGGTCGCCGACCTCCACGACGATCTCGTAAAACCCCGAGCCGACGCCGGCGGCATTCCAAGAGCACTCGATGGACACCGGCGTCGGCCCCGTTCCGGCGGCGATCTCCGAGCCCTTGTCAGTGCCCGCTTGGCGGGCCGAAACCCGGTACCAGGCGAGGTCCGCGTCGGTGGCAACGGCTCGAACGGAGACCGCCCCGCTCACCGCCGCCATCTCCGAGGGCGCCAGGATCGAAATCGCGGGGGCGGTGTTGTCGAACCGGACCGCCACGCGAGACTCGGGGGCCATCGCGTCCGAGAGCCGCGACGTGAGCCGAAGCGTCCAGAGCCCGTCCCCAAATCGCCGCGTGTCCACAGACCCCAGGGCGCCGAAAGGAACTCCCGTCTCGCCCTCCGCCACGCGAGTCCACGCGGCGGGGCTTTCGCCCTCCCCGAGATCCAGACTCCACCGGGACGGCGATTCCGCCGAAACGGTGCCCGTCACGACGAAACCGTTCCGAAGCGCCGCCCCCGAACTCGGGGACACGATCTCGGAGACCGCGGCCCCCACGGGAAGCCGCCCGGGATCGACAAGGAAGTCGTCGAGATGCGGCGGCCATCCTCCGATCGCGGCCAGACGCGTGCCCAGGAACGCCATTCCTCCCGCGCAATCGTCGAGCGGATGGGTCACGGACCCGTCGATCCGAGCGATCACGCCACCGCTCGGGTTCAAGAGCACGATGCGCGCGTCGACCCCGCGGCCGCCCGAAACGGCGATGAACCCGCGGTCGTCGACCGCCAGGAAGGCGCCCGGGGAAAAGCTCCAAGGGTCCGGGGGAGACACGAAGGGCGTCGGAACCTCGGCAAAGGGGCTCCCGTCCGAGTCGAAGACCGATACGCCTCCGGAGGCGTTGAGCACGAGGAAATGCCCCTGGCCGTCGACCGCGACGTCGAAGCCCGAGTCCAACCGGGGAAGCGTCCTCGTCACGGTTCCGGTCTCGTCCAGGCACAGCAGGCTCCGGTCCGTCCAGGCAGCTACCCCTCCCCCGGGCAGCGCGGCCACCCGCGTCCGGTAGGACGGGGGGATTGCGACCGCAGGCGTCAGGGGCGCGCCGAGGAAGGAGTAGGCTCGGAGGCGCGACGTCCCCGCCACCCAGATCCGGTCTCCGGACACCACCAGGTCCATCCCGTCGTCGAGCCGGTCCACCGCTGCGATGGACAGGGTCGCCGCGGCCGTGCCGTCCGCTCCCAGGCGCTGCACCTCGCCGCCGGTCCGAAGGACCCAGAGATTCGAGCCGTCGGACGACAGGGCCACGGGGTAGACCCGAAAGATTCCGTGATCGAGGAGAACGAGCGGCCCATCCCGGTCGAAGCGCACGGCCGGCGGGCTCTCCCTTCCCTCCCCGTCCACGGCCCTCACCTCGTAGAGACACCGGCCCGCCTCGACCCCGGACTTGAGGATCTCCACGGAAAGGACTCCCGGCGCAGTGTTGACGAACGACACCTCGTCGACCCACCCGATGACCGGACCGCAGAGGTCCTGGACCGGTTGAGAGAGCTCGGTCCCCGCGGTTTCCGCCAGCACCTCTCCGTCGCGGTAGATCCGGTACGCCGCCGGCGGCGCACCGGGACCCGGGACCCAGGACAACACGGACACGAAGGGCCCCATCTCGCCCCTGAGCCCCCGCGGTGCGGTCAGAGCTGCGCGCTCGAGGCGCAGGGGCACCTCCACTCGGTTCACCTGCCCCGAGGTATCCTCGGCCGTCAGGCGCAGGAGCGCGGTCGCCGGGACGTCGACCGGTGGGTCCCACTCGGCCAGCCGCCCCTGCTGCGTTCCCGTCACCCCGGAGGCGAGCGACAACCACTGCCCCCCCGCAACGGACACTTCCAGCACCCAACGTCGAAGGAACCGGTCGCGGACCGTGCCGACCACCTCCACGCGGCCGCCGAGCGTGGATCCTTCGGAGGGGCTCCTGATCGCCACCAGGGGTGGAGATCGGTCGAGTGAGGTCTCGACCGAGGGAGCGCTCACGTTTCCCAGGCCGTCGACGGCCGCCACTTGGTAGCCGGCCTCCGGTCGGCACCAGCCCGCCACCTCCCCGTCCACCGTGTTCGACTGTGACGGAGCCAAGAACCGCGCCAGAAGGACCGTCACCTCCTCCAGCCTCACGTAGGCACCGGCCCAGCGGAGCCGAATCCCGGTTCCGAGCACCGGCGGTTCGAATCGCCGGCGCCCCCCGCCCCCGGGCGAGGCCGAGAGGCTCGGGGCCGCCACCCACTGCCCCGCCCTGCGCACCTCGACGACCACTGGGGCTCCGAGTTTCTCCGGCCGGATCTCGAGCCCCGCGAAGGCTTGCTCAGTGTCGTACACGAAGCCCCACCAAGCGTCTTCTGCGGGGAGAACGAAGGCCGCGGTATCGAGGCGTCCGTCGCAGGCCTTGCCGGGGTCCACGACGCCGGAGGCCTCGATCGCCGCGCGGGGCGACCACTCCAGGAGGAGCGGCTCACCGTCCCGGTAGACGAAGTATCCGGCAAGGTCCGCCTCCGAAGCTCGGTTCCAGCTCAGGTCGACCCCTCCGGCCCGATCCTGGGCGGCGAGGCCCGAAGGCGACGAAGGCGCCAGCGTATCCACGCGAACCGTTCGGGTCGTCACCGTCGAGCTCCCGGATCGGTCCCACGCGGTCAAGGTGAGCTCTGCGGTTCCGACCCACTGCACGGGCGGATTCCACACGGTCAAGAGCCCGCGGGCGGGCGTCTCCCAACCCTGCGCCAGGCGCACGATCGACTGGGTCCCGAGGCGGACCTCGACCGTCCAGTGGTCGAGGAACCGGTCCTCGACCGTACCGACGACTCGGACCTCCCGGCCCACGGTCTCCTCCTCGGCTGGCTGCGCCAGACGAACCCTCGGTGGCAAGGTATCTACCATGATCGGGGGCGAGTGGAACCCCTCGTTGCCCGCTCCATCGACCGCCGCAAGAGACCAGGCGTGCTCCGTGTGGGCCGGATCGCTCACAGCCGTGTCGAGGAAGGTAGGCTCCACGACCAGTCCCGTGGCCCAGTCCGGCCATACGGCCACGTCGGCCAATGCGACCGCCGCACCCAGGCCCTGCGACTGAGGAAATCGCAGGCGCAGCCGCGTGAGGGCCGTGGGCGAAAACGGCACGGACCGGACCGGCAGTCGGTTCTCATTCACGGTCGCCAGGACCACCCAGGAGGACCCTGTCCAGCCCTCGGCCACTACGGTCGGCGGGATCTCTCCCTGCCGCGACCTCGGTCCCGACAGAGGGTTCAGCGCCGGATCGACGAAGGTGAGCGTGACACCCCTCACGCGCACCGGCTCGTCGAAGTCGAGCCCCCACACGAGGTCGCCGACGCCCCCTGCACCGTGCCACTCGCTTCGCGGGTCGTCGTCCACGGCCCGAGAAGCCTCGGTCGGCTCGATGGAGGCCCAGGCGCGCCCCAGGGAGGAGATGTCCGCGGTGTTCAGGCGTTTGCCGTCCCGGTAGATCGCGTAGCCGGCGACGTCGGCCTCCGCGCTCGGCGCCCAACGGAGCGCGACGCCCGCCGCGGTGACGAGCGGCTCAACGGACGAAACAGCCGCCGGCGGGGCGTCGTCGATCGAGAAGGTGACACGGGCCTCCGACTCGTTGCCGACCTCGTCGCGGGCCTGGAGCCGCAGGGTCACGGACCCCTGGAGCCCGGCCGTGCGCCAAATGGCCCGGTCCCAGCTTGGCGGGCTGCCGCTTACTGCTGCCGGCTGCCACTCGACGGGATCCGGCCCGTACCCCCAGGACCACTGGGCCCAGAGGAGGGTCCCATCCTGGACCGTGGCCGACACGGAGACGGTCCCCCGGCTGAGAGAGTCGGAGGCAGGCGACGAAATGGCCACTCGGGGCGGCAACGCATCGATCGCGACGGTGACGGCCATCCCCTGGTTCCCCGCGCGGTCGACCGCGCGCACCTCGTAGACGGTCTCGGTCGCGTCCAGCGACGCGTCCAGAAACTCGGTGTCCGTGACGAGGCCCGTGCCGAGCACAGACACCTCCGCGACACCCAGCACAAATGCGCCGCCCCCGGGTGGGCGCGTCGCCCGGAGCCGAAGGCGGTCGCTGATCACAGCCCGGGGAAGGACGACCGAGAGGGCGTACCACGTACCGCCTCCGTTGGCACCGGGAAGCACCGCATGCCACGGTCCGCCGACCGTCTCCGCGACCGTCTGCCAATCCTGTCCGTCCCACACGTCAAGCGTTCCCTCGGTGGGCGCCGGCAGCGCCAGCACGGTCATCGCCTGAAACCGGACCGTGATCTCCCGGAGCTCCTTTCGAACCGGAAACACCACTTCCAGCACTTTGGGCCCTTCGTGAAGGTCCGACAGCCACGACGTGCTCTCGATCCCATCGACCGCCGCCCAGGCCTGATGGCTCTCCGACTCGAGGTACACGCCCGACGCCGCGGCGACGGCCTCTTCCGCGAGGTTCCCCGAATTCAGAGCGTGCCCGCCCCGCGCCACGAGATACCCGGCAACGTCGGCCGACGGCGATGGCTCCCAGTGCAAGTGGGCCCCAGCGTTGCCGAGGAGGGTGGCGGTGAGGGCAGAGGGAGCCGCCGGCGGCGCGGCGTCGACGATCACGGGGACGATCTGCTCCGCGACGTTTCCGGCCTCGTCCCAAGCGCGCACCCGAAGCTCGACCGCGGCCTCCCGATCCGAGAGATCGTCAACGTACAGGGTTCCCAAGATCCCCTTCGCGCGGGGCTCGGCATACCGGCCGGCCGTGAGCCACTGGCCCCCTGCGTACCTCCAGGCCAGCTCATAGCCGCGCAGAGTCCCGTCCTCCACGCTCCCCCGGATCTCGAACCACGCGGGCACGCGATCGCCCGCAGACGGCGTCGTCACGTGCAGGCGAGGTGCCAGAGCGTCGACCAACGCCGTTGCGACGGCGCTCTCCCGACCATACGCGTCGACGGCAGTGACCGCGTAGAGGCCCTCGATCACCGTCAGGCCGGCGTCCAGAAAGGCCGTCCCGGTGACCGTGTCCTTCGGCTCTGCCGTCAGAATCCTGACCTCTCGGAGAACGCCGACCACGTCCTCGTCGCTTCCCGCCGTGACCAGGATGCGGATCCCGTCCGTCACCGTGCCCTCCAGGAGCCCGTCGTAGCGGTGCGCCGCCCCGTTGTTCTCAACGAAGACCACGGTGCGCCAGCCCGCCCCGTCTCGCGTCTGGATCTGGTAGTCCTTGCCGAAGAACCGTTTGCCCCAGGGGTCTTCCAACCAGTCGACCGCCACCGCCCCGAGCCGGAACGGCTGGGGGAACTGGAACGCAATCCACGCCGGGCGGACGAACGGTGAAGGTACCCAGTAGGTCCCGAGGCTCTCGTCCGCGGCCTTGGACGCCGCATACCAACCCTGGGGGTCGACCCAATTGCTCGAGGCGGTGATCGTCGCCAGCGGGGCCACGTTCGTGCGGTTGAGCTTCTCGCCGTTTCGGTACACGTTGTACCCGACCACGTCCCCCTCGAGCGGCGCGCTCCACGTCAGCTCCACGTCTCCCCCCGCTCCCACGCGGGCCCCCAGGCCCATGGGCAGAGACGGGCAACGCGTCAGCACGTAGACCGTTACCGTGGTCTCGGTCCGCTTTCCCGAGAGGTCGGTCGCGGAGAGGCGGAGGGCGTAGAGCCGGTCGGTGTCGGCCGGAGGCGTCCAGCGCACGAGCTCTGCCGCGAGAGGGACCGAGCCCCGGCCGGCCGCGAGCTCCGTCCAGAGGGCCGACGCACCCTGGGGTGCGGCCTCCAGTCGCCACTGGAGCAGGTTCGTGTCGCGAATCGTTCCCCGGACAACGAGCGGGCCTGTGGCGACGATTCCGTCGAGCGGAGCGAGGAGCGACACCTCGGGCACGTGGTCGTCCACCAGGACGGAATCGGAGAGAGCGCTCTCGTTTCCCACCTGGTCTACCGCTGTCACCCGGTAGACACCTCCGATCTCCGGCAAACCGTCGTCCAGGTACCGGTGATCCGCCAACAGCCCTCCCCTCCCCGTATCGGAGAGGCGCACGAGGTCGAGCCCGAAGGACCAGCCCTTCTTGACAGCCCGGGTGATCAGGATCCGGAAGAGGTTGCTGCGGGCCGGCACGGGGATCGTGTGGATCCGGTGCCGGAACGCGTTGTCCCACACCGTGAGGACGGTCTTCCAGGACCCGTCCGCGTAGACCTGGAGCTCGTAGTCTCGCGGCGGCGCGGCCCCGGTCCCTGCGACCCAGAAGAGCTCCACGCGGTCGATGGCCGCGTCGAAGGGAAACTGCTCCTCCCAGAAAGCGGGAAGCGTCCCACACAGCCACGGGCTGGGCGGGTCGGTGATGGGCCCCCGAGCGGCCTCCGTGCTTCCAGCCGACGCGGTCGGCACGCCCTGACGAGACACCAGGGCGTCGTTGACGAGGACACCCTGTTTGAAGACGTTGTACCCGCCGAGGTCCGGAGCGGACGGGGCGTTCCAGAAGAGCTCCACGGACGAGGAACTCGCCGCCGAGGCGACCAATCCTTCGGGCTTCGGCGGTGGGGTCGTATCGACCCTAACGGTCCGCTCGACGGCCGTCTCCCGGCCCGCCAGGTCGCGGGCCACGAGGCGCAGCCGCCACGGCCCGTCTTCGCCGGCGGGCGGATCCCACACCGCTACGACGCCCTCGTCGATCGGTGTGTCCCACGTGTCCACCACCTGGTACGAGGCCGGGCGCTCGCCGGGCCCGACCTCGAGCCGGTAGTCGAGGAGACGCTGGTCCGCCACCGTGCCCTCGATCTCCAGGTGGCGCCCGACCCGGTCGCCCTCGGCCGGCGAGGTGATCGACACGCGCGGGGCAAGATTGTCCAGGTGAACCTCTTCCGAAGGAACGCTCTCGTTGCCGGCGCCGTCGAAGGCGGTCACCCGGTAGGAGTACTCCAGCGGGCCGACCGCGTCGTCAACGAACGACGGTTCGGTGGGCGTCTCGGCCCCCGGCCCCCGGTACACGTGCACCTCCCGGATCCCGAACCGCAGCGTCTCCCGGTCCACCGACCGGGTCATGTGCACCCGAAGCCGATCGGCGCGCACGGCCGTCGGCAGGTCGACCCTCCAGGGGTTTTCTTGGAGATCGGTGACCGTCACCAATTCGACCCAGTCTTCGACCCCGGCGTCCCAACGCTGTAGGCTGAAGTCCTGGGCCGGGACGAAGGGATCCCACTCGATCGCGGCGCCAGTCACCGGGTACACCCCGTCGAAGAGCAGCCGAACCCAAGCCGGCACCTGATGGAGCGTGCTGTGCCACGCGGTGAGGGAATCACCGTCGTTCGCGCGCCAGGCCGCGTTCGTATCGCCCCCGCACGGCCACGAGCTGGCCTTGGCGGTCGCGTTGGGGGCCACGTCGCGCACGTCGAGCCGCTTGCCGTTTCGGTATACGTGGTAACCCGCGACGCCGGGCTCGGGTACGACCTGCCAATCGAGACGCACCGAGCCTCCCTGGTCGAGGGCGGCCAACCCGGAGGGCGCTGCCGGAGCCTTCGTGTCGATGCGGACCGTGACCGTCGATTCTCCCCTCCGGTCGCCCTCGTCGAGGGCCGAGAGCCGGAACGTGACCGGGCCCTCGGCATCGTAGGGAACCTGCCAGAAAGCGAGCGCCGTCGGGGAGAGAATGGGCAGGAGCGCGCCTTCCCGGTGGGCGAGCGTCTGCCAGTAAGCCGGGGCGTCCCCGTCTCCGACCTCCACCCGGTACTCGCGCAAGAGCGGGTCGTCCACGGTCCCCGAGATCGCCACCCAGGTGCCGGCCGGGAGCCGGAGCGCCCCGGCCACGGGCGCCGTGAGCGCCACGCGCGGCGCAGACCGGTCGACCCGGACGCGGTTGCTCTTCGGACTCTCGTTGCCGAACCGGTCCACGGCCGTAACGCGGTAGGCCGCCTCCGAGGCCACCGACAGCGGCTCGCAGTACGTGGTCCCGGAGACGAGTGCGCTCTCTTCGGGCCTTCGGAGGTGCACCTCCGCGATGGCGCCCACCGAGTAGGCGGTCGGACCCTGTTCGAGGAGGATGCGGACGCGGTCGGTGGCCACGGGCGCAAAGGGGTGTTCGGCCCTCGGCCGGAAGCCGTCGCGCACCTGGGCCACGGTCGCCCAAGCGTCGGCCTCGTCATCCCACACGGACACGGTATAGTCCCGACCCCACAGCCAGTCGTCTGGCCACCAGTCGATTCCCACGGCCGAGAGGACGAAGGGCTGCGGCAGGTCGAGGACGACCTCCACGGGCTGCGCGAAGGGCTCGGGCCGCCATCCTGTCTCGGGAAAGCCGTCGTTCATGTAGGAGACCGGGCCACTCAGGTCGAGGAGATAGGGGTTGCCGCGCCCGTCCAGCTCCACCCGCGGCGTTGCCACGGGCACGGTGATCCGGGCCAAGAACGCCACGTCGGAGACCGTGAGGGGGATGCCGTCCCGATAGATGCGATACCCCGCCAGGTCCTCCGCCGGCCCCGAGCCGTTGGCCTCGGTCGAGGACGCGGTCCACCCGAGGGTCAACCCTGACTCTGCCTCGGTCGCGGAGAGCCCGGCCGGCGCCTCCGGCGGCATCGCGTCCAACAGGAACTCCGTGCGGGTCACCTGCGTCTGCTCGAACTGATCCCGCGCCGTGAGCCGAAGCGCGAAGCGCCCCGCGCGAAGGACGGGGTACCACACCGTCATCACCTGACCCCAGCTCACCGGCGCCATGGACCGATGGATCTCCTCCCAGGCGTCCGGCTCCTCGCCAGTCGCGGCGATGGCCCCTACCTCGATCGCGTAGTCCTTGAGGTAGCGGTCCTGAACAAAGCCCTTCACGACCACCGCTCGCCCCACCTGCGAACCCCACTGCGGGGACAGCAGAGCGACCCGCGGTCCCCGGAGATCCACCACCGCCGCCGGGGAAGGGGCGGACCGGTTGCCCACGTCGTCCTGGGCCTCGACCGTGAGCCCGTACTCCCGCTCCTCGGAGGCGGTTTCGAAGATCGGGGTCGTCAAGAGCGTCTCCGCCAACACCTGCACCTCTGCGAGGGCGGGGTACGGCGCCGGAGGTTCCTGCACCTCCATCGGGGTGCTCTGCCCTTGACCTCCCGGCATCACGCCCTCGTCGACCACGACGCGCACGGCCCAGACCGGCGCGGCCGAGGAGAGCTCCGCCGTGACCTCCTCGTCGCCATTCTCGTCGGTGGACCAGCGGGGCACCCACAGGCCATGCGCATCCTTCGTTTCGATCCGAAAACGGCGGGCCACCATGGGCGAACGCCAGATGGTGACCACACGCCGCACCGCCTGGGGCGCCGCAAACTCCAAAGCCCACCAGCAGGGATAGGCACCCTCCGGGGGTCGCCAGTAGGAGCCGCGGTCCCCGTCGACCGCGGCTCCGGCGGACCGGTCCACGAAGCCGTCGGCGTAGGACGCCGACGCCGACACCGCGCCGGCACGCGCTACGTCGGCGAGTCCCGGCTCCGCGCCGTTCAGTACGACCCGGTAGCCGGCCAGGTCGGGCTCGGCGTTGGGCCGCCACGTGAGCCTCACCGTATTGACCGCCACGCTGGCGTCGAGCCCCACGGGAGGGGCCGGAGCCACCGTGTCGACCCAGACCCGGACCCGTTCCTCACGACGATTGCCGATACCCCCGCCGTCCACCGCGGACAGGCGCAGCGTGACCGGTCCGTCGAGCCCCGTGGGCGGATGCCAGGTGAAGAGCCCCCCCTCGACCACGGGCTCGGCCCGGTCGTCTGCCCGCCGCCACTCGGCCGGCTCGCTTTCCACGTAGTCTCCTTCGACCCAGTCCAGCGCGTAGCCTTGGAGAAAGTCGTCCGTCACGGTTCCCGTCACGGCCACCTCGGGCCCGACTCTCTGGCCGGGTTCCGGCGCCGTCAGCCGAACCACGGGCGGCTCCAGGTCCATCAAGGTGAACGCTTCGGAGGGCTCGCTTTCGTTGCCGGCCGCGTCGACGGCCGTGACCTCATACCGCGCCGGAATCGTCGCGAGGGTTGCGTCGGCGAAGCTCGTCCCCGGGATCAGGCGACCGGGACCCGCCTCCAGGAGGCTCACCTCGCGGATCCCCACGAATTCCCGCCAGAGCCCCTCGTCGATCCGGATCCGCATCCGATCCGTCACGACGGCGGCCGGAAGTACGATCACGGAGCGCTCCTGAAGGTTGTCCTTCACCACAGCCACGTCCGTCCACGCCGCCCCGTTCCAGACCTGGATCCGGAAGTCCCGGGCCGCCACGTCGAATTGATACCAGTCGATCACGGCGGCCCTCACGCTCCTTGGGGAACGGAGGTCGAACTGGACGGTGCACGCCTCCGGTTCCCACGCCTCGTAGGGCCGGCGGATCGACCACCACGAGGTGGCCGGGCTGCCGTCGATCAGATTGGGCGGGTCGAAGGCCGCCACGTCGCGGAGGTACTCCGGGAGGTACTCGCGCAGGTTGTAGGAGTCCGACGCGGAAGGCACGGAACCGGGGGCCAAGTCCACGGCGTTCACCGGGAGGCCGTCGCGCCAGAGCCGGTAGCCGACCACATCCGGGGAGGGCGAGGGCTGCCAGGTGACATCCACGTGATCCCTCGCCACCAGGGCCGCGGCGAGCCCGGTGGGAGGCTCCGGGGCCACGGTATCTTCGGAGCCCACGGTCGCCGGGAGCTCCGACCGGGTGTTGCCCGGGCTCGTCTGCACGATCAGCCCCCTCGGGTCGACGACCGCGACGAGGCTTCCCGGGCCCGGCGCCACTCCGATGCGCCACGGCACCGCGATGTCGGCCAGCCCGCCGGGCTCGAGGGACGCCACCGTGGCCGACCCCACCAGTGCCCCGTCGGCCGGATCGCCCCAGTAGAACCAGACCTCCAAGGCGCCCGTCCCGCGCGTGCCCTCGAGCCGAACCTGCCCCTTGATCAGGACCTCCGCGCCGGCCGAGAGGCTTTGGGGAGCGAGCTCGAGCAAACCGTCGGCCGTGAAGAGCTTCAAGGAGCCGGAGACCAGGGACACGGTGCGGGTCCCACCTACGTCGATCGTCCCGGAGGCCCCATTGTTCGCCTCATCGGCCTCGTGGATGAGGTCTGCCGGGTCGAGCTCCACCGACCAGGTGCAGACTCCGGCCAGGGCCGACGAATCCACCGAGAAGGTCACGGTCGTCTGCTCGCCCAGGCCGAGCCCCTCGAGCAACCGCTCCTCGGCAATCACCCCGGCGCTTCCCGCCCCCTCCAGCCGGAAGCGCACCGGCACGGCAAGGGCGGCGACCGAGCCGTGATTGGACAACGTCACCGCCACCTGCCACCGGTCGCCCGGCACGGGATCCGGGCCCGCGACCACGCCCTGGACGGCGAAACACAGATCCGCCAGCCCTGCGGAAGAGAGGGCCGACACAGCCAGGGCCGTGGTCCAGGGATCCTCTTCCCAGGAGCCGTCGGGCAACTGGGCCTCGGCGAGGTACACGCTTGCGCGCTGCTCCACCTCAGGCAACCATCCGCCGATCCCGCGAAGCGCCGCGAGCACTTGAGCCGTTGCCGCCGGGCTGCTTCCGCCGACACCCCAACCGCCGTCGGCGTTCTGGTGAGAGAGCAACCAGTCGCGGGCGTGACCGACGCCGGCCTTCGAAGGCGGCGTCCCCGAGACGAGCAAGGCCTCCAGTATGGTTGCCGTGACCGCCGCGACCTCCTGACCCCGCTCCCCAACGCCCCAGGACCCGTCGGAGCTCTGCGCGCCAAGGAGGTAGTCGCGGGCCGGCGCCGAATCGGACAGGGTGTCGAAACCCGCCTGGGTCAGGGCCAGGAGCGCCAAGGCCGTGTGGTAGGGAGACGCTGCGCTGCCTGCCACGCTGCCCCATCGGCCCGAGCGGATCTTCTGCGACGTGAGAGGCGTGAGCAGCGTGGGCGGCGTCTCGGCACCGAGAATCCGCGACGCTGAAGAACCCTCGGCCAACGTCTTCCCGGATTGGATTGAGAGCCACAGCCTCGATCGTGCCGAGGCCTGCGAGCCCAGCGCCCCCAAGACGCGTGACGTGGAGCGAACTCCGGAGGGGTCGCGGACCGATCGCCACGAGCCGTCGGACCGGACGTTCGCGAGCAGCCAGCTCCTGCCCCGATCCGCCTCCTCGTCGGCGGCGGCAGGATGAGCAGGCCCAACGAGAGAGGCGACCCAACTCGCCACGAAGAGGGCCGTGAGGATGCGATTTCGACCAAGCCAGGTATCCCTTGAGAAACCGCTCATGGGAAACCTCCCGCCGCCTGCCGAGCCGTATCACTCCTTGATGGTTAGATCCTGGAAGAAAGGGGGTGGCCTACCGTTTGCGTCCGTCCGGCGCCCGTGCGATTCCAGGGCGGTGCGGCCGACGGTTCGTCTCGTACTTGCTTGAGAAGGACGCGTTGGCCTCTCCGACGACGTTCGCCATGAATCAGGCGCGTCGAGTCTGATCAATTTCGGACGCGCCCGCCTGCCGGGTTCGGCTGAGGGCCACTGGATCTCCGGCCAAATCCAACAGGTTCATCCCCCTAAGGTTCTCCGAGCCGATGTTTGCCTTCGTCTTCATAGGACCAGTGGAACAGGTTCCGGTTTGGATCGAACTCAAGATTCCGCGTGCCATCTGGATTGAAATAGGAAGAAAAACTTATCTTTCCTGTTGGGCTAAGGCTAAGTTCTCCGCGTATCTTTCCATATCGTGCGTCCACAATGTTTCCTCTTGCGTCATCCTTGCTCCTAACTCTAAAAATGTAGTTAACACCATCTTTCTCATTTGATACAAACGAGCTATGTGGCTTGGCGGCCATATGTCGTTCCAATGATGGTATGTAACCATCTACAGGGGCTTCAAACGGCCACTTATAATAGCTTGCCTCTTTCGGCGGAAAGTAATATTCCTGTATACCGTCATGCGCGTTAGAAAAAGTCAAAATGAAACTGCACTCGTAGTCGCTGAACGACCGCCGCTCAACGTGGAATTTGAATACAAAATCGCTCACGAGCCCCTTCCCATGAGGCGTAACCCAGTCACCCTTTTCCAAATCGTATCCCACAGCCTGATCGAAAACGGGCACCAGTATATAGTCAGTGTATTGTGCATACATTGGTACAGGGTTGCGTCTTCTTCTTAGAACTAGGTTAATGGCGGGATTCCACGGTTCCCAGCGGTTCCTAGGAGAGCGTGCCTTAAACTCGAAGCCAGACCCGCCCGAGTAGAACCCGTCCTTACTCGCAGAGACGCTGACCATCGGCCCCCCGGCGCCTTCGACAATAAACAGGCCCTTGTCATCGCTCTTCCCGGTCTTGCGGATCGTTGTGTCACCCCACTCATGCATCTTGGCCACTACGAAGTACGCCTCCGCGTCCGCCCCCGCTATGGCATTGCCCTCCTCGTCGACCACCCGAGCTGTCAATCTGGCCGTCGGGTAGTCGAGAGCCTCTACCGACGGCGCGGCAATGATCATCGCTGCCAGCGCGAGCATCCATCCCTTCCTGTTCGGTTTCATCTCTTCATCTCTCAGCAGCAATGAAGGTCGAGATCTTGTCGTAGAAAGCGCAAGTGTGTTGATAAGAGACGTCCTTGTAGTCGCTGTGCCACCAGACCGGTACGTTATTGCCCTCTTTGCGCGGCCATTTGCCCGGGTCTGTCATGCAGCCATTGGGCGCCTTCTGCGACATGTCGACGCTGTTCTCCGGAAACAACATCACATTTCGATTCGCCCCTGCCGGTAGCGTTGTTGCCGGAAACGCCTCGGCGAGTAGCCAGTCCTTCACGGAGACCAAAGCGTGTGCCGGTTGGTTATCCTTGTAGTAGTTCTTTAGCTCCGTCTCGCTGATCTTCTTAGCTACAAAATCGCTGGGCGATACGCCGTTCTGTGCCTTGACCAGATTGACCAGATGAGGCGCTTGAGGTATGACAGACCCGTCGCTTGCGTAGATTCGGTTGTCGAGTTCGAAGAAGGGCTGCTCCCGGAGATCGATCCCTCCAGGTTTGTCGATCTCCGCGGCTGCCTCGGCTGGTGTCGGCCATCTGACGACGCCGTTTCCATCTTTTCGCCGCCACGCAAAGCTGAACCGCCAGCCACAGTAGTTGCTCGACGCTCCGCCCACGTCGACGGGTAGGCCCATGATTCTGCGGCCTTTGAATTTCTCCTGTTTTACCCAAGCGTAAGCCTGCAAGGGACCAGAGCCATTGTGCAAAATGTCATCGTCCGTGTAACTCCTCAGCACCTCTTCTGTGCTGGAGTAGAAGTTGTAGACCTTGGCCGAGGGGACTCGCCACAATCGATGCCTCCACGTCAGGTCCTTCCGATTGTCAGGCGCTGGAAAGAGCTTGTACCATTCACTCGGCAAGAGCCGAGACTGCCCTCCCGCGATATACGTCGTCCACTTCTCGTGGTTTGTCCACCCCTCTACGTTGACCATGCAGGCGGAGCGCTCGTTTGGATTGAGTGACCCGTCGTTCCTGATGAGGTTCTCCACAGCGGAGACTTGACCGTAGGCCTCCAGCGCCACGGACGCGTCGATCGCGAAGTAACTGGCGAAGTTGGTAAGATCGTTCTCCTGGATCGCCAAGCCTACGACCATGTTCCCGAGACTGTGTGCCGCTAGGTGGACTTCACCGACAAGGCTCTTCACGAAGTCTGCATATGGCTTCGCTGTGGCGGCGGCGTTGATGACCGCTTGGTGGTAATGCGTCGGAGGGAGAAGGGGGACCCCGTCCGGCGGGTCTCCAAACCAGCTGACCCCGTAGAATCTGCCCTGAAATCCAGAGTGGAACAACCTCTTAAACACTTCGGCATACGTCGCCGCGGCGTGGTCGCCGTCCACGTTGTACCCATGCATCCACACCAGGGCCTTGTTCGTTCCCCCCATGCAGAAGGGCATCTTCGGGGGCGCCATATCTATGTGTTGGTCATCGACGTAGCGGTCGGATCGCCCTCCAGCCCCTCCTGCAACGGAACGCATGTTTCTGTGGCCGAACATCTCTTCCACCCCAGCAATTTCGAGCGGAAACGGGAACGTCTGAACCGGCTTGATGGCTCCTTTCTTCAAGATGTCGAGAAGTAGGGGCTTACTGGACGCGTCGCGGCCTTCAATCAGGATGATCCCAGTTTCGGATCCAGTGTCTCTAATTCCTTGGAGGAAATTGCCAGAAATCTGAATCCCAAATCGTGACACTACACGTACTTCATGAAGTAACAATGAGGTACTAATATCCAAGTCTCGCAAGTATAGATAAGGCGCACTTCTGGAAAGAGTATGCAGACCATGAGCAGATTGTGCTATGGGCTCAAGAACTCCGATTGCGTCGTCTGCATGTCTCAATCTATAGGTATATCCCTTCTCCGGCGGCAATAGATTCAAAGCTCCGTTTAGATTTAGATATAAAGGGAAGAAATCAATAAGATCTCGGAAGCCGTTGACCTTCGTGTCCAGGTCGTTATCCCGCTGGCCCGGCAAGTCGTTCGGGATACTACCGTCTCCGATCATGCCTGTGCCCCAATCGGCGACATCATCGTGGTCGTCGTTGATCCAAAACCGCCAGGGTCTCAGGCGCCAGGGGTTCCATGCGTCCTTCTCGTCGATCTTTCCGTCCCGATTGTAATCGGGAATCATCTGCACGGAGAGGGACGTGAGGTGCTTGACTGCGTCCAGCGTTGACTTGGGCGGGACCGTCGGCTGGGGAGCAGCGACGCTGCGGGCTGCGATCCGGGTCGTAGGATCGTCGCTGGCCGATGCGCTGGCAACCGATGAGGACGCAGGGGGCGCCGGGAGTTGCGCGTCGATCGCCAATTCGACTCGAAGTGCAATGTCCCCTACGGCCTGGCTCCCCTTGAGTGCTTCCACGTAAAAGATCCTTGCATTTGGGGCGCCTGGACCGGCTTTGAAGAACATCTCCAACGGGTACTGCGTGTGAGGCGAGACGTAGAAGCCTTGGCAGGTTGTGCATTCCTCCGCGCGGGGGACATAGGCCCCCGGTGTGGGCCGCAGAAGGTCGCCACTCCTCCGCGTCGCTCCATCTGCCGTCCAAACACGGATCGGCGGCGGATCTCTCAAGGAGCGCGGCTCCGTCGTGTTGTCGACTTGGTCGTTTGGAGACCGTTCGGCGTCTGCTTCTGTGCCATACGCGAACTTGATCTTGCACTTGTCGATGGAGGTGTTCTGGAACGATCCGATATCCAAGGTCACAAGAATCGGCACGAAGCGATGGGTCTCATCGTCTCCTGAAGAGCCAGGATCGCCCTCGTTGTACCAGTCGGCATAGTCTGGAATCCCGTCCCCGTCTGCATCCCCGTCCGAGACGCCGATGATCTTGCCCGGATGGTCGGCGTCGGGCGGCAACCGCCCCCAGATCTCGTCGTCGACATCAAAGTCGGTGCCGAACCCATTGTCGTTATCCGCGTCGATGGCGAGATCAATGCCCCCGACGATGACGTTGACTTTGCGGGTCGCTCCGGTCTTGTCCGTGAAGAGGAGAAGATAGACGCCGGGCTGTATGATAGAGCGCAAGTCATACCCGATCACCTTCCCTTCGGCCACGATCCCGACGGTCGTGTAACCGTCGTCGAGCGACCAGGACGCGATCTGGTCGAAGGGGACACGAAGCTCGCCCTCTTCGTTCGGCGCGTGGGCTGTGCTTCCCGCGGCGTTGGGCGGGCCGCGAAATAGGGCGGTTCCGCTGTCGGTGAAAGGAACACTTCTGGCGAAGTCGTAGGGACTCCAGAGGCCGACGAGCGCGGCGTAGCCGGTCCGGAGCTCCCCTCCCATACTGGTCACATCGGCCCGCAGACGGGCCCACGTCCCCGCGGAGGGCGGGTCTCGGTTGACGATCGGGGCGTCGACCACATGCTCCCAGGAACTCCCGTCCCATTCGCTCCAGCGGATCTGGCTCACGAGCATCCCTGGACTCGGATCCTCCGGGCGGCCGAGCACCGCCCACCGAAGGCTGGCTTCGTCCGGCGTGTCGGGGTCCACCCACAGCCCCGCGGCGCGGAGCGTGGTCGTGTCGTCGACGACGAACTGGCTCGGCAGGATCCGGAACTCGCCCCGAGATTGACCGGAAACTGTGGACGCTGGATCAAGGGGAAAACCGTCGGGCAGGACGAGGGCCGCCGCCAGGACGGGGCCGGCAGCGGACGCGAGGTCGATCAGGACCACGTCGGCTACTGCGTCCCCCGGCATTTCGGGATCGAACCAAAGGGTATGAAGGACGACAAAGTCGGACCCCACCGATTGATCGTGCCAGAGGCCATAGAGGAACATCGGCGTCGACCCGGAGAGGTTCCCCCCGGCCCGCTGCCCGCGGATCATATACCCCGCGTACCACGTCGCCGGGTCCCAGACGAGGTAGCCGGTGCCGCTCCACCCCTCCAGGGTGAGCGGCTCGGGCGCGAGCAGGACCTTCTTGCCCTCCATCACGTCGCTTCGGATCCGTTCGCCCTCGGGGCCCAGTTGCAGCAGGCGCCACGCCTCGGCGTCGACGGTGGAGCGGTCGAGGAGCACCGGCGGCATCCCGAGCTCCCGGCACCGCTTCAGGATCCGTACCGTGGAGACCGCCGAGGTGCGATACACGTCCTCGAGCACCTTGTGCTCCTGGTAGGACGACTCCAGGCCCCACAGGAACAGAAACGCCCGCTCGCGGTCGCCCCTTCCGTCCCGGGACACGACGGCCGAGACGAGACCGATCGCGTCGAAGAAGGGGTCGCCGGCGCCCTCGTGCACGCCGCACAGGACCAGGGAGGGCTCCTGGAGGACGCGAACCCCCAACAGCCGCCCGAGGCTTCGCGCCGCCAGCCCGGTGCGGTGCAGGTACTGGAGCGCAGACACCGACAGGGTGGCCGCGAGGACGGTTTCGGCGTCCCCCTGCTCCTGCTGGGCCCGCAGCGCTGCCGCCCGGTGGGCCATCTGCTCCGCGGTCACGAGCCCCATCTCGACGGCGAGCGCGTAGGCCTCCCCAACGACCAGCCGCGCCTGCGCGTAGCCGAACTGGGTCCCTGGAACCTCCGGAGGCTGGTCCACCGCCGCCGGGTCACGGCCGGCGTAGAGTGTTTCGACCAGGAGCGTCTGGCTCGTTCCGACGTTTCCGCCCTCGACCGGGCCCGGCGCTCCCGCCTCGGTGAGCTCTCCCGGAAACACCTCCCCCACGGGCCGTCCGTCGACCAGGAGCACGGGCCTCCAGCGAAGCCGCCCGCCGATCGTCGGGTCCCGGGGCGAGCGCGTCGGCGAGCCGTCGATCAGCGCCTGGTCTTCCGCGCTCGCCGGCCGGTACACGAGCGTGAGCGGGCCCCGGGCGAGCACGGCCGTGGGGATCTCTACCCGCAGGTCGCCGGGTGTCACCCCCCGCCCGTCGTCGACGCCGTCCCACAGGGTGAATCGCAGCCGGTACTGGTACACCTCCGGCACCGACGCCCGCTCCCACACGACCCCGAGCGTCTCGAGGTCGGGCGAAAGGTCCGTCGGCAGCTCTCCCGGCCCCTCCGGGACCACCGTGATCCGGTACGCCGCCTGCGACAGGCCCCCGGCCGCGCCGAGCTCCAAGAGCTTCCCTCGAAGGACCTCCCGGACGTACTGCTCCGGAGAGACGCCATGGGGCGTGGCCAGGTAGTCGGCGAGGAACTCTTCTTCCTGAAACCCAAGCCGCGGGAAGAGGTCGATCCCGAGGGCCACCTCGTGCGCCTTGTACGAGGGGTCCAGGGGAATCCACACCCGTTCCCCTTCTCCCCGGTACCCGGGGTTGCCATAGGGCAGGCACGCTTCGAGCCAGCAGTGGTTGACCTCCAACGCCTGAACCCGGCCACCGACCCGGATCGCCCGAATCGGCACGCCGCCCCGCACGGCCAACCGATAGGCCTCCTCGTCGGTCGCCATCCCATACCACGCGGCGAAGCGAGGCGCCGGGACCCGGACGACCCCGTACACGAACCGGCACGGGACGGCCTGGGAACGAAGCAGCGCCGCCAGAAGCGCTGCCTGGTCGAAGTCGTTGCCCACCCGCTCCCACGCCACGCCCTCGGCGCCCCGCTTCACGCCGTGGTAGGGCTCGAACTCCACGCGATCCCGGACCCAGCGGTAGGCCGCCCGGGGATCGTCCCCCACCTCGTCCAGCACGCGCCGTACCCCGGGCCCCAACGCCGTAGCGGCGTCGAAGGCGAGGTCCTCGGGACTGACCACCGCGCCCGGCGCCCCCGCTCCCTGCCGGTAGGCCGGCACCGCCCCGCCTCCCGGGAACGGCTCGACCGCCGCCCGCTCCACCGCGCGCACCGGAAGCGGCGCCGGGCTGCCCACGGCGGGGCCGGAGCAACACAGGGCCAGAAGGATCAGGAAAAGGAGCCGTCTCATGCGCCCCCCCTCGGAGGTATTTCGGACGCTCTCGACCCTCAGGCACCGTGTCCCTGTGGGTCGCGCTTCGGCAGGCCCCGCGCCGGTGGTCCGGCGGTTCCGCGGAGTCAGCGGAGTCAGCGGAGTCAGCGGAGTCAGCGGAGTCAGCGGAGTCAGCGGAGTCAGCGGAGTCAGCGGCACCGTATCAGGAAGAATCTAGGCGTCAAGTCTATAGATAACTTTTTTATTCACTTTATTTTTTGATCCGCTCCGGCAGGCCCTCCGCCCGAGCTGGAGCGCGCTTTTCCGGGCTTCGGAAGTCGGTGAGTCAGGAGGTTTGCGAAGAAGTTTGCCAGTCGATGGGTCGCGCGGATCAACGGGTTCGCCGGGGAGACGCGGCGGAGGGAGAACGTTCACGAGAGACCTCGGGGGCCGGCTCTTCGCGGGCGTGGGCTCCAAGCCAGGGCCTCTAGGACCGGGATGCCAGCGACCAGCACAGATGCTCGTTGGCTCCCCCAGGCGGTGGCAACCTGGACCGGTCTTAGCCCCTACTGTAGAAAGATGAAACGTGGGTACTGGCGGGTAGCTACGACGCCCGGCGGGTGCGCAGAGCCCAGGCTGCTGAAGAATCAGCCTGCGCGCCCCCCAGGGGGGGCGCCGAATCGCGGAGCTTGAAGAGCGTAGCGGTTCATGAAGGTTCGAAGGGGCCGTCCCCGAGAACCCGTCGCTGAAAAATCCCATGGAAGGGTTTTTCAGCACCCTGATAGAGGGTGGATGGGGTTACTGAGGCCGAGGGACTGCGATGGATGCGCTGATTGCAGGGAATGTGGAGGGTATTCGGCGAATCTCCCGGGATCGCGGCGCGCAGGCAGTCAGGGTTTTCGGATCGAGGGCCCGCGGGCAGGGCGCTCCGGGGAGCGATCTCGATCTGCTGGTGGACTTGGCGCCGGGCCGGGACCTCCTCGACCTCGTCGCCATCAAACAGGACCTGGAGGCTCTCCTCGGTTGCCACGTAGACGTTGTGACCGAGCCCGCCCTCAGCCCCCACATGAGAGAGCAGATCTTACGGGAGGCGGAGCCCCTTTGAAGGACGACGGGGTCTTCCTACTCCACATCCTCGACGCGATCGGTGGAATTGTCGTGGACCGCCGCCTACCCGAGCTCCGGAGGGCGATAGAGGCCATGCTCGCCGAACGCTGAGGTCTGGATCACGCCTCGATGCTGGCGCGTTCAGACAAGCAGGATTCAGATGCGATGCTCGCCACCAAGCCAGTCCCCTCCCCCAGATCCTTCGCCCTCAACTCCATCCCCCTCCACGGCGGCGTCCCATTCCTCAGTTTCTCGTTGTCCTTTCCGCCATGGGGATCGCCGACCGGCGCCCCGCAGTCAACACGGGAACCGGTCGAGTCGGGTCCTTCCTCTCAGCAACTTGCCACACTCCGAAGGTCCGGTCTTCTCACCAGCGCCGCCTCCCCCCGTCGAACCGCCAGGCTGACTCCGGCCCTCTTGAGCCCAAGGGCGCGCCCCACCTCCGTACCCTTGTAGTCCAGCTCCCGAACGGCCAGCGCACACACCACGGCTCTCGCCTCAGAGATCTTGGGCCGGTTGCTCCGACGAAGAAGCGCCCCCCGGTCAAGGCCCTCGACCGTGGCCATCCGTTCCACCAGTTCCTCTAGAGTCAGCCGCGGCCCCAACCGCTCCCGAAGCCCCTCCTCCTTCCACAACGACTCCACGAACTCCCCTCCCCCCAAGATTCGCTCGTCATACGCGTGCCGGTTTCGCGAATCAGGTTCCTCCCCGTTCAGGCTCCGGCGGAGCCCTCCCCCGACGAACCGCTCCTGTCGCCCCAAGGCCACGCCGGCCTCCACGAAGGACCGATACCCCCGACGCGCTTCCTCCGCCGTCCGGCCGAACCGCGCAAGGACTTCCTCCGTCTGCTGTTGACCACATTCCCTGTTTCCCAAAAGCACCGAGTGCCCGCACCAGCGGTACGAGTCGAGTTCATCGACGCCGCTCACCAGCCCGGCCCGTAGCGGATTCAGGTGGATGTACCGGACCAGTTCGAGCAGGTAGGGCTCATCCTCGCACACGATCGACTTGTAACGGTTCTGGAAGAGGTGGCCGCAACGGTGGTGCCGCAGGTTGAACGTGACCGCATAGCCCGTGAGCAGGCGGCGCATGAAATGGCTGAGCGTCGTCTCGGTGGTACGGAGGAGGAGGTGAACGTGGTTTGGGATCAATGCCCACGCGAGAATCTGGGTCTTCGTAGCTTCCAGCAGGGTGCCGAACCGGCTCACGAACCCATCGCGGTCCTCGTCGTCCAAGAAGATCTTCCGGCGCTCGATTCCGCGCACGATCACGTGCTGCAACAGTCCGGGGAGGTCGAGGCGGGCGGTCCGGGGCATGGTCTCGGCCGGCGAAGAAGATCAGGGGCATTCCGGCGAGCCGGCTGCGCGGCGGCCGGCGAGCTGAAGGATCTTCTCCTGCTCGTCTCGTCCAAGACGAAATCCATTGGCAACCAACTCGCCGAGGGCGTCCCGGAAGCCCTTTTCATCCTTTCGGTAGTAGCGAAGCAAGGCGCCAACGGTCCCTGAAAGCGCCAGACCAACCCCTTTGGCAGCGCTCCTCCCGCGCCGATCATCGATGAGCAGCAGGTCAGCGCCGATTTCCTTGGCCAACGCGATCGCCTCCGCCTCGCCGGAGTCCACCGAAAGTTCAAGAATCTCTACCACCGTCCGGCCCCGGACCTCGCGGACCTCAATCCAATCCGCGCCCCGAACTTCCTGCCCTCCCGGCAGGTCGCCCCGGGCGACGCTCACCTCACGAAAGACCGCCGCCGGAACCACGACCGTTCCAAACAGCTCTTTCAGAATGTGCAGTCGCCTGATCCGCGACAAGCCGATGAGTGGCGTTGAATTCGCAACAACGACGGGTTTCAATCGAGAAGTCCGTCGAGCACTTCCACGTCCTCCGCCGCGTCCTCCGCCCGGTAATCCACCGAGACTCCCCGGTCACTGAGGAGTTCCAAGAACGCCCATTTGTCCGTCAATCCGGCGACTTCCCGAGCCTTTCCGAGCGATAGCCTCCCTTCTCGATAGAGCTCCACCGCCAGGGTCTTTCGGAGAAGGGCGGGAAGATCCCCGTCCCTCACGTCAAGACCGGAGAGCGCTGACCGCGGGATTTCAACCTGCACAGATGCCTGTGGCATCTTGTGCCTCCTTCCACGGCCCTTTCGGGCCTTTCTCTAGCCCCCCAACCGCCAACCGATCAAAGCGAGTGGTTGGATCTTAACTGTACAGCATCTGGCACCTGATCATCCAGACGACTGATCCCGGGCGCCCTCCGCTGCATTCTCATGTCCCTCCGCGGGAGGTAGAAGAGGTCTGGCGAGGGAGACGGAAGGATCCTAGCTCACGACAGGCAGCCCAGCAAGCGAATAAACAACGTCCCCCAGTCCTTTAGCTCACGACAGGCAGCCCAGCAAGCGAATAAACAACGTCCCCCAGTCCTTCCCTAGCTGATATCACCCAACTTCTCGCAGGGCACTGTAGAAGATGGGTCAGGAGCCGGGCCCAGTTCCGGGTTCAGAGGTCTTTAGCTTTCCAGCGTCCTAGCCGCCCAGCGTCCTACGGCACCCCTCCATCCACCTGCGGGGTTACCGTCCCCTCGCCGGTGGTGGTGATGTGGATCTGGAACTGGCGAACAAACGTGGCGTCGACCGTGACGTTGGCGGTGATATTCGAGACCGTGTAGCTCGTCACGGCCCCGACCGACCCCCCGTTCCGCTTGACGTCTGCGACACCGTACCCGGCGGCCGGCGTGATCGTGAGCGCGAGGCTCCCGCCGCGCGGCACCGACGTCACGCCGCCGGGCGTGATCGAACCGTTCGCACCGGCCGTCGCCGTCACCGTGTAGGTGTCCACCGCGAAGGTTGCGCTGATCGTGTGGTTCGCCGTCACGTTCGCGAACGTGTAGGTCGTCACCGCCCCCACCGATGCCCCGTCGACCGTCACACCCGCCACATGGTAGCCGGTGGCCGGCGAGATCGTAAATGTCTGACTTCCGCCGGAGGTCACGGATACTGCGTCGGACGGACTGATGGTCCCGTTGGCGCCGGCGCTCGCCGTGACCGTGTAAGTCGTGACGGTGTCCACCGCGAAGGTCGCGCTGATCGTGTGGTTCGCCGTCACGTTCGTAAAGTTGTAGCTCGTGACGGCCCCGGCCGACGCCCCGTCCACCGTCACGCCCGCCACGTGGTAGCCGCTCGCCGGCGTGATCGTGAAGCTCCGGTTTCCGCCGGAACTCACCGTCACCGCACCGCTCGGGCTGATCGTGCCGTTTGACCCTGCGCTCGCCGTGACCGTGTAACTCGTGACGGTGTCCACTGCGAAGGTCGCACTGATCGTGTGGTTCGCCGTCACGTTCGTAAAGGTGTAGCTCGTCACGGCCCCGGCCGACGCCCCGTCCACCGTGACCGCCGCCACGTGGTAGCCGCTCGCCGGCGTGATCGAAAAGCTCTGGCTCGCCCCCCGGTTCACCGTCACCGCTCCGCTCGGGCTGATCGAGCCATTGGAACTCGCGCTCGCCGTCACCGTGTAGGTGTCCACTGCGAAGGTCGCGCTGATCGTGTGGTTCGCCGTCACGTTCGTGAACGTGTAGCTCGTCACCGCCCCCACCGACGCCCCGTCCACCGTCACGCCTGCCACGTGGTACCCGGTGTTCGGCGTGATCGTGAAGGTCTGGCTTCCGCCGGAGGCCACAGATACTGCGTCAGATGGGCTGACGGTCCCGTTGGCGCCGGCCGTCGCAGTCAATACCAGAGTCGCAGTCCCGGATGCGGACCAGGCATACTCCGGGGAGTAGTCGCTCCTGTAACCGGCCGTGTCATACGAAATGACGGCCAGGTAATACGTCGCCGTGCTGCTCGCGAGGTCTACGGAGTACTGGGTGACGTTGCGTACGTCCACCTCGACGTCGTACCTCGTGAAGCCTGGAGACGTCCGCGACGTGGTCCCGTAGCAGAGCCAATACCCCGCCACGCCGTCCTCCGGGGGATTCGGGGCCCACGTCACCGTGACGGCCGCCGCGCCGGCGAGAGACGACCACAGCGTAAGAAGGGCGACAAAGACGGTCGCAAGGATCAACTCCCTCTTCCAGAATGTCTTCATCGCTCCGCACTCCTCCTCCGGGTGTTCCGCTGCAACGCACGGATCTTATCGCAAAAATCCGAAGGCTTCAGATAGCAACGTTCGTGCCATCCAACCCGGGTCGACGGAAAGCCGCCGCCGAGCCCTCGGGCATGACAATTGGTAGGCCACGGAACCGATTTCGGCATCAAGGCAACGAAAGGGTAACCCGAGGGTCGACCGAACCCAAGCCGAGATCTGCGATCACCGGCCGATGGTCGGACGCTTCAGCGGTCCCGGTCCAGCACCGTCTGGCCTCGAACCGCGAGTTGATCATGATGTGGTCGATCCGCAGCCAGGGGAGGCAGAATTCGGGCAACCTGCGCTCCAAGAGAAAATGCCCGTACGTGTATCCGTACCCGAAGCCGGCCTCCTCGAACGCGTCACGGAGGCCTGCGCCGCGCAACTCGCGGCAGACGGCCGACGCGTCCGGAGAATTCAGGTCGCCGGCGACGATCACCGGGATCGTTTCTCGGCGCACCTCTCCGGCGATGATCTCCGCCTGCTCAAGGCGGGCTGCCACATTGCCCTGAAGCGCCTCAACGCCGGAGGGCAGAGCCCAGGGCCGCCTACGGGCCCGCCGCAACGCGTTGAGACCCCTACGTGGCGTCTGGAAATGGACGTTGTAAACGGCGACCGACTGCGGCCCCAGTTGCAGCTCGCACCGCAGAGACGTGTGTTTTTCGCCTGCGAACGAGATCCAGCGCACCTGGCCCTCCGACAAGGGCAGGCGACTGGCGGTCACATACTGCCCGTGAGACCTCACGTTCCAGTCCCGGAGGAGGTCGCCCAGCGGGCCCCTCATCGTGCCCTGCGCATCTTGCATGAGCAGTAGGTCCGGCTTCGTCGTCACGATGTCGCCGATCAGCGCGAAGATGTCCCTCCTCCCGTACTTGACGTTCCAGGTCATCACCCGAAGCGTCGGCTCGTCCGCCGCGCTCCACCCTCTCCACGGGAAAGGCACCTGAAATCCCATGATCGGGCCCGCCACCCAGAGCAGGCAGACCAGGGGAACCCAGAGCCACCGCCTGGCCGTCACGAAGGTCCAGACCGTAAGGACGAGGCCCGGAAGAGCCCACAACCACTGCGGCAGGTATAGGTTGAGAGCTCCCAGCCACCAGCGGTCAGCGCCCAGCCAACCAGCCCCGGACACGACGGCGAGAAGGACCCAGTAACCGGCGGTCAGTCGAGCCAACCACGGAGGGAATCTCGACCCAGGAGACATACGTTCGACTCCGCAACCAGGTTGGGCGCGCGGTCACCCACCACATCGGCACAAGCTCCACGGGGACCCCACCGCCCGCATGATAGGTTCAAAGCGCGAGCGACGACAAGCCTACACGCAACACGATCCCACGCCTGACTTCACCTCGGTGGCAACTCGGCGCCGGCGGCAGGAATAGGACACGATCCGGCCGAGCGGGCGTTTGGACTACCGTTCGGACTGCCGGCACCCGAAACCCTCCGCCGGCTACCCGTACGACAGCGATCCCCCTAGACATCATGGCTGACGGTTGAACAAGAGAGGCCTGCCCCTTGCTCAGGTGGGTTATGGTGGACGGATCTCACACCACCACCACAGAGCCACAACCAAGGAGGCAGGCCATGCAGGAGTCTACCATCTTCGTCGGGC
>JACRMM010000028.1 GCA_016214985.1 Deltaproteobacteria bacterium
CCAGGCATAGAGGCGAGTCCCCGTGTGCTCCACCAACTCGCCCAGGCGCTCGACAAACCGGTCCCGGTCCTGATCGTCCCGAAAGATCTCCCCCCGCTCGATGCCTCGCGCGATCACATGGTAGACCAGCCCTGGAATGTCAAGACGGGGTTGCCGCGGCATGAACGGAGCATAGCGGAGAAGGCACCCTGTGACAACGCGAAACTACGTAACTACCAACGTCCCCTAGTGCCAACGTCCCCTAGTGCCCCCTAGTGCCCCCTAGTGCCCCCTCGTAGAACTCCGGCAGGACGACGGAGGAGGAGACCCGGGCTCCCCCGATCTCCAGCGTACGCCCCTGGCGAAGCGCCTCGCTGCGCACGCGTATCGCCTCCAGGAGCGGGTCGGCCCAGGCCGCGGTGGTGGCGGCCAGGACGAGGACGAGCAGCCGGGAGGCCGACAGGAAGAGGCGCTTCATCATCGGCTCGACTCCACTCGCGTCGGAGGACCCTACCCTACCCCAGGGGCGCACGAAACGCTCGTGCGCTCGAACGCCCCCTATGCCCTTCCCCAGCCGCCGTCACCTCAAACGCGGAACTGCTCGACGAAGAGCCCCCAGTTCTCGGCGTTCTTCTTTGCGTTGGCCGCATTGGCAATGGCCAAGTCTCGAGCTGCCTGGGCGCCGTAGGCGGTACTCCCATCGTGAACGATATCGTCGGTGTTGAGGATCAGATGGGAGGTAGATTCAACTTCAAAGTGCACCACGGTCTGGAGAGGGAGGACACGGTGGCGGTCTGGTAGTGTGGGAAGCGCCAACCACCTACGCGACCAGGAGGCGCCACCATGTCCTACCAGCAGGTTAGCGAACAGGAGCGCTACGTCATAGCCCATATGAGGATGGCCGGGTTCAAGCTGCGAGAGATTGGGGAGCGGATCGGCCGTGACCATACGACGGTAAGCCGAGAACTGCGCAGAAACGCGCCGGACTACGGTGGGCCTTACTGGTACGACAATGCCCATCCGCAAGCCATGGCGCGGCGGCGGAAGACAAGGCAGTACCGACGGCAGTCTTGCTCGAAGCTGGTTCGGTACGTGGAGCAAGAGGTGGGTCTGGGTTGGTCTCCCGAGCAGGTGGCCGGCCGGCTGCCGGTGGAGTTCCCCGACGATACCCGCATGCGCATCAGCACCGAGACGGTCTATGCGTGGGTGTACTTGGACGCGCAGGAAGGAGGAACGCTTCACCGCCACCTTCGCCGGCATCACAGGAGACGGCGCCGGCAAGTACGCTACGGGATGGGGCGGCGATTCCAGGAGCAGCGACCACGGATCACTGAGCGCCCCGTCGTCGTGGAGGAGCGCAGCCGGTGGGGAGACTGGGAAGGGGACACGGTAAGCGGGCGCATGGGCACGACGTCGCTGGTCACGCACGTGGAGCGGAGGAGCCGCTACCTTCTGGCTGCCAAGATCCCCGACAAGAAGGCGGCGACGTTCACCACGTGCAGCAGCGAACTTCTCGGGACCGTGCCCCCGACGCTTAGGCGGACGTTGACCCTGGACAACGGGTCCGAGGGGGCCGGCTACCGCGACCTTGAGCACCGAACGGGAGTGGCCGTCTACTTTGCGCAGCCCTACTCCGCTTGGCAACGAGGCACCAACGAGAACACCAACGGCCTGCTCCGCCAGTATTTTCCAAGGGAACCGACTTTCGGCGCGTCAGCGATCGAGCGGTCGCCGCGGCCGTGGCCCGACTGAACCATCGGCCACGAAAGTGGCCTCAATCACGCGGTGGCCGCTTTCGAGCACGTTGAAGACGCTGCCGATGACGTTTATCACCTCATCCTCGCTGGTAAAGGGCGTGACTTGATTTTCCGTGCCGTGGTTGGCGATGCGGCCGAGCGGCCGAAGCCCCTGATCCCAAGAGTCCGCGGTCCACGGCTCTGTGAAATGGACGTTCACCGCGACGAAGCCGTCCAGGCAACCGGTAGTGTTGCGCTCTCCCAACCAGACGCTCTGCGACCCGCAGCTTCCGGTGGGCGACCGCGGGACGTCCCCTATGCCGCTGCGATGAGCTCTTCGGAGCCGCCCCGAAGGGGCCGTTCGATCATCTACCTTGCTTCCGGGGAGTCGGGCGCGCTACAAGCGTTGCACCGACTTGAGGCTAGAGTCGATATGGGACCGGGGGGCGCCTGCGGGGGAGGTTGTTCCACCCTGAAAGGCGGATCCTGGCGAACCGAAGGGAACAAGGAAAGGATCTTCTCCTCGATCCGCACAGATCGGCATCCTCTTCGGTCCGTGGGTCAGTGCCGCACGCCGGGCCCAATCCGGGTCTTCATCTGCTCGCGGTGGAGTCCGCCCGTTTGGGGTGGGGCGCGGCGACACCAAGGAGATGACTCGCTCCTATCGGAGTGCGCTCTCCCGGTGCTGCCTGCGCAGAAGTGCCCGTCCGGAGACGCTTGGTCGCAGTGGGGTTCTCACGACCTGGCGGGGAGCCGACGGGTCGGTTTGAAGCACGGCCTCGGTCGTCCAGGTGGAACCGTGCGCAGTCGCCCCGTCCTCGGAGGTGCGCGTTGAACGCAGCATCGTGGGTTAGCGCGATTCTCGGCGTTTCCATTCTCCTTCAGGTCATTGCGGCGGTTCTCGCGCTGCGGCTCGTCCCTGTGTCGAGGGGGCGAGCGGCGTGGTACCTCATTGCCGCGGCCATCTTCTTGATGGCGGTCCGCCGCATCATTCCGTTCTATGCGCTCGTCTTCGGGCCGGGCGGCCGACGTCCCGACCCCTGGGCGGAGTCTATCGCACTGGTGATCTCCCTCCTCATGGTCGCTGGGATCTACCTGATTCGGCCGCTCCTGGAGGACCGGAAGAAGGCGCAGGAGTCGCTACGGGACTCGGAGGAGAGGCTCAGAGCCATCTTCGAACATGCGACGGATGGGGTCGTCCTCGTTGACGTGGCGACGAACCGGCTTGCAGCCTGCAATGAGGCGATGTGCCGGCTCCTGGGATACACGGCAGAGGAGGCGCGCGGGCTGGGGGCCTCGGAGATCCATCCGGCCGAGGAACTGCCCAGGGTGACGGAGCTCTATGGGAAGCAGAGCAGAAGGGAGCTCGCCGTTGCCGAAGAGGTTCCGGTGAGGCGAAAAGACGGCACCGTCTTCTCTGCGGACGTCACGTCCGTGACGGCGGGGCTAGCCTGGACAGGAAGTTCGTCGTCCGGGTGTTCCGAGATATCACCGAGCGCAGGCGGGCCGAAGAGGCGCTGAGGGAGACCCGGCACCTCGTCGATCGCATCTTGGAATCTACGCCAAACCTCATCTACATCTACGATCTGGCCGAACACCGCAACATGTATGCCAACCGCGAGGTGACCGAGTTCCTCGGATACACGCCCCAGCAAGTGCAGGCCATGGGGTCGGCGCTGTTTGGGAACATCTTGCACCCGGATGACACCGCCACCGTGGCGGAGCATCACGCGCGCATGGCGTCGGCCGCCGAGTCCGAGGTGCAGACGGTCGAGTACCGAATGCGGCACCATCGCGGCGAGTGGCGCTGGCTGCGCAGCCGCGACGTCCCCTTCTCTCGGGACGAGAAGCGGGCAGCCCGCCGGATCTTGGGTTTTGCGGAGGACGTAACCGAACACAAGCATGCTGACGAGGCGCTTCGCGCGGCACACCGGAAATTCGAGTCTCTGATCAAGGCTTCGCCCGTCGGCATCGCCACTCTCGATCCCGGGCGCAAACTCACGCTCTGGAATCCGGCCCTCGAACAAATGTTCGGCTGGACCGCAGGGGAAGTTCTGGGTCGCACGCTCCCCTACATCCCTCCGGAAGAGAGCGAGGAGCACGCCGGCATCCTCACAAGGGTCATGAGCGGCGAGCCCTTTGACGGCATCGCGCTGCGAACGGCGCGTAAAGACGGCTCCCACATCGACGTAAGCATGAGCACCGCTGCGTATCTGGACGACGACGGGAATATCATGGGTGTGCTCGGCGTGGTCCAGGACATCACCGAGCGCACGCTGGCCGAGTTGGAACTGCGTGAGACGAAAGAGCTGTTCACATCGTTCATGCGACACTCTCCTATTTACAGCTTCATCAAGGAGGTGACGCCCACCGAGAGTCGCGTGCTGCACGCCAGCGAAAACTACGAGCAGATGATCGGAATCAAGGGTTCCGACATGGTCGGCAAGACCATGGCCCAGCTGTTCCCGGCAGAATTCGCCGCGAAGATGACCGCTGACGACTGGGCCGTCGTGTCAAAGGGTGAGATCCTGACCACTGACGAAGACTTGGATGATCGCAACTACACCACCGTCAAGGCCCCGATTACCCTGGGAGACAAGACACTTCTGGTTGGACACACGATAGACATCACCGCGCGCAAACAGGCAGAGGCAAAACTCGCCGAAACGGCAAGGCGTCTTGAGCTGGCTACGTCGTCCGGTGGTCTGGGCGTCTGGGACTGGGACATCAAGAACAACCGGATGGCGTGGGACGACCGGATGTTCGAGCTCTACGGAATAAGAAAGGATACGTTCCCCGCTCGCATAGACGCTTGGCTAAATGGACTGCATCCAGAGGACAAGGAAAGAGCAGTAGCGGAATGTCAGGCAGCCCTGGATGGCAAAAAGGAGTTCGATACGACGTTTCGCGTAGTGCATCCAGAAGGAACGGTCAAGTACCTGAAAGCGAACGGCCTAGTCATTCGCGACCAGGACTGCGTGGCTGTCCGCATGTTGGGGCTAAACAAGGACATCACCGATAGCAGGCTCTACGAAGAGGAAAGGGAAAGACTCCAAGAGCAACTTCTGCACTCACAGAAACTCGAATCGGTGGGGCGACTTGCCGGCGGCGTCGCCCATGATTTTAACAACATGCTGGGGGTGATCCTCGGACATGCGGACCTGGCCCTCAAGACGCTTGAGCCGACCCATCGGCTCTATGCCGACCTGGAGGCAATCCGCAAGGCGGCTGAGCGCTCCGCCGACCTGACGCGCCAGTTGCTGATGTTTGCCCGCAGACAGACGGTCGCACCCAAGGTCCTGGATCTAAACGACACCATGGCGGGCGCGCTCAAGATGCTGCGCCCACTGATCGGGGAGGAGATCCAACTCAACTGGCGGCCGGAGGCGGACGTGTGGCCGGTCAACGTGGATCCGTCCCAAATCGACCAGATCCTGGCCAACCTGTGCGTGAATGCACGCGACGCCATCGCGGGCGTCGGCAAGATCACCATCGAGACGGGAAACGTCACCCTCGACGGCGACTACTGCGTCCGCCACGCGGGCTTCGTCCCCGGGGAGTACGTGCGACTCGTGGTGAGCGACGACGGATGCGGGATGGACAAGGAAACGCTGACCCACGTCTTCGAACCGTTCTTCACAACCAAAGGCGTTGGCGAGGGCACAGGACTCGGGCTGGCCACGGTGTACGGCATCGTCAAGCAGAACAATGGCTTTATCAATGTATACAGCGAGGTGGGACAGGGAACGACGCTTGTGATCTACCTGCCCCGGCATGTGGGCAAGACCGCTCAGACACAGACGGACGGTGGGGCGAAACCGCGACTGCGCGGCCAGGAGACCATCCTGCTGGTGGAGGACGAGCCGGCCATCCTGAACGTCACCACGGAGATGCTCGAGACCCTGGGTTACATCGTGGTAGCGGCAGGCACGCCCGGCGAGGCCCTCAGCCTGGCGAGAGAGCGCGCCGGTGAGATCCACCTTCTCATGACCGACGTGGTCATGCCCGAGATGAACGGCCGCGACCTGGCCAAGAACCTGCTGTCCCTCTACCCGGACCTCCGGCGCCTGTTCATGTCGGGGTATACGGCCAACGTCATCGCTCACCACGGCGTGCTGGACGAAGGAGTGCATTTCATCCAGAAGCCCTTTTCCCTGACCGCCCTGGCCGCCAAAGTCCGAGAGGCGCTCGAGGAGTGACCACCGGTCCGGGGTGGGTCCAAGACGGCCGGGGCCCCACTGCCGCGCCCTGCGGTGAGCCCTCGAAGGACCGAGGCGGGGGGAGGCGTGCCCCCGTCAGTGCCCAGCCAGCCCGACGACGGCCCCGGCCAGCCCCACCGTGACCCGGGCAAGCCGGTCGAAGTCCACCCGGTCGGGCATGTCGCCGGCCGTGTGGTAGAAGGGGGACCGGAAGGGCGCCGTGTCGGTCACGAGCACGGCCGGGTACCCCTCCTGCCAGAAGGACCAGTGGTCCGAGAGGTCCACGCCGGGGAACCACGCGGGCACAATCGCGAGTTCTGCCGGGAAGCCCGAGGCGTCGCGGAACCGGCGCGCCGCCTCGCGGGCGATCCGGCCCGACGAAAGGTTCCCGACGAAGCCCAGGAAGTTGCCGGTGTCCGGGTAGAGGAGCTGGAGCGGGAAGGGGTATCGCTGGCTCCCCGGGGCGTCGGAGTAGTACCCGATCGTCTCCAGGCAGAGCATGGCGACCACCCGCTCGCCGCGCTCCCGGCACCGCCGGGCATAGACTCGACTCCCCATGAGCGGCGTCTGGAAGAAGGGCGGCTCCTCGTTCACGAAGCCGACGAAGCGCACCGTGCAGGCCGGCGTTCGGCGGGCTCGGGCGAACGCCCGGGCGATCTCCAGGAGCGCCGCCACCCCGGTCCCGTTGTCGTCCGCCCCCGGCGTGCCCCACGCGCTGTCGTAGTGGGCTCCCACCAGGACGACCTCCTCGGCCCGGCCCGCGCCGCGGACCTCGGCCTCCACGTTTCGCACGGCCACCCCGGCCGCCCGGTACTCCTGGGCCGCCAGCCGATAGCCGAACCCGGCGAGGGCGTTCTCCACGTACGCGGCGGCCCGCGCCAGGGCCTCCGGCCGGCCCGTGTGGCGCTCCCCGATCTCCTGCGCGAGCACGCGAACATGCCGCTCCAGGTTCGCCCGAAGCGTGGGATCGGGCGGCCGCGGCGCAGGCGACGACGTGGCTCCGAGGCAGCAGAGCCCCCCAATCCCCATCGTGAACAAGGCGACCTCGAGTCCGGCACCGCCCACCGTCACACCTCCCCTCCGCCCCACGGCCAGGGCCGGACCGCGGCGCTCGCGTCGTCAACCACTTCGAATCTAGGAACTTCAGAACGGCCGCCCCGGCCCCGCTGGCACACCCGGCCGACCTCCTTGCGGCGGGCGTCGACCACGGCCGGGTCGCCCTCGCCGAGGCGGACCCCCGTCCGGCGAACACCGGCCCGCCTTGGATCCTGCTGGAAGTTCTTCTGACCCGCAAGAGGTTCCGGCGGAATAGGCTGCCCGTCTCGTACCTCCTGTGACTGCACGTGTCCACCAACCGATCGCACAAGCAGATCATAGAGGAACGATGCCTTGGCCCAGATGCCGCCCTCGCGGCCGGTGCTCCGGGTCCCCTCGCCTCCGTGGCCCGGCACTCGCCCGAGCCGCCGGCGCACGTCCTGGGGTGTGCTCCCCACGGAACCGAATGGACTTCGGGGTTTCCTGACCGTAAGATAATCGCCCCTGCAAGACGAAACCGGATCGGCCCGACCCGATCCCGGGTGAACCGACAGGAGGGATCGGATGGCGAAGAAGAAGGTGAAGAGGGTCGTGCTGGCGTACTCCGGGGGGCTCGACACCTCCGTCATCCTCAAGTGGCTGATCGAGGAGTACGGCTGCGAGGTCGTGTGCTTCGCCGCCGACCTGGGCCAGGGAGAGGAACTCTCGGGCCTCGACGAGAAGGCCCGCAAGACCGGGGCCTCGAAGATCTACATCGAAGACGTCCGCGAGGAGTTCGTCAAGGACTTCGTCTTCCCGATGTTCCGGGCCGGCGCGGTCTACGAGGGCCATTATCTGCTCGGCACCTCGATCGCCCGGCCGCTCATCGGCAAGCGGATGGTGGAGATCGCCGACGCCGAGGGCGCCGATGCGATCTCCCACGGGGCGACGGGTAAGGGCAACGACCAGGTGCGCTTCGAGCTCACCGCTTACGCCCTCAAGCCCGACATCAAGATCATCGCGCCGTGGCGGGAGTGGAGCCTGAACTCCCGCGAGAGCCTCCTCGCCTACGCGAAGAAGCACAAGATTCCGGTGCCGGTGTCGAAGGCGAAGCCTTACTCCAGCGACCGCAACCTCCTGCACATCTCCTTCGAGGGCGGCATCCTGGAGGACCCCTGGAACGAGCCCACCGAGGACATGTTCCAGCTCTCGGTGAGCCCGGAGCAGGCACCGGACAAACCCGAGTACGTGGAGGTGGACTTCAAGGCGGGCAACCCGGTCGCCGTGAACGGCAAGAAGCTCTCGCCCGCCAAGCTCTTGGGCAAGCTCAACGAGCTGGGCGGCCGAAACGGCGTGGGCCGGGTCGACATCGTGGAGAACCGGTTCGTGGGCATGAAGAGCCGGGGCGTCTACGAGACCCCGGGCGGCACGATCCTGCGCCTGGCCCACCAGGCCGTGGAGAGCCTGACCCTGGACCGGGAGGTCATGCACCTGCGCGACTCGCTCGTGCCCAAGTACGCCCAGCTCGTGTACAACGGCTTCTGGTTCGCCCCGGAGAGGGAGGCGCTCCAGACCTTCATGGACGAGGCGCAGAAGAACGTCACCGGCACGGCCCGCTTGAAGCTCTACAAGGGGACCTGCGCGGTGGTCGGCCGCAAGAGCCCGAAGAGCCTCTATGATCCCGACGTGGCCACCTTCGAGGCCGACACGGTCTACAATCAGGCCGACGCGACCGGGTTCATCAAGTTGAACGCCCTGCGGCTGCGGACGAGGAAGAAGCTGCAGGGGTAGAGGCGGCAATCAGCCGTCAGCAATCAGCATTCAGCTGGGCCCGCCGTGGGCCTGAGCTGACGGCTGAGAGCCGACCGCTGACAGCCGTCCCCGGAGGGGACGATGGCCGACAAACCCTGGGGCGGGCGGTTCCGGGAAGAGACGCTGAAGATCGTGGAGGCGTTCACCGCCTCCCTCGGTTTCGACCGGAGGATGTACCGGCAGGACATCCGGGGCTCCCAGGCCCACGCGCGCATGCTGGCCAAGGTCGGGGTGCTCACCGAGGACGAGGCCCGGACGCTCGTTCAGGGGCTCGACGAGGTCCGCTCCGAGATCGAGGCCGGGACGTTCGCGTTTCGCGACGCGGACGAAGACATCCACATGGCCGTGGAGAAGCGGCTCACCGAGCGCGTCGGCGCCGTGGGCGGCAAGCTCCACACCGGCCGCAGCCGAAACGACCAGGTGGCCCTGGACCTCCGGCTCTACCTGGCCGACGAGATCCCCGAGGTCCTGGACCTCCTCCGGGGCCTCGGCGAGGTGCTCCTCACCCGCGCCGAGGCGGAGACCGACGTGCTCCTGCCCGGGTACACACACCTGCAGCGGGCCCAGCCCGTGACCTTCGGCCACCACTGGCTCGCTTACTTCGAGATGTTCCTGCGCGACGCCGAGCGCCTGGTCGATACGCTGCGGCGCACCCGGCGCTCGCCGCTGGGCGCTGGGGCGCTGGCGGGCTCGCCGTACCCCTTGGACCGTGAGGCGGTCGCCCGGGACCTGGGCTTCGAGGGGGTGTGCCGAAACTCCCTCGACGCGGTCTCGGATCGGGACTTCGCCCTGGAGTTTCTCTTCGACGCCTCGGTCGTCATGACCCACCTGTCGCGCCTCTCCGAGGAGTTGGTCATCTGGTCCTCCCAGGAGTTTCGCTTCATCGAGCTCTCCGACGGCTTCTGCACCGGCTCGTCCATCATGCCGCAGAAGAAGAACCCCGACGTGCCCGAGCTCCTGCGGGGCAAGGTGGGTCGGGTGAACGGAAACCTGCTCGGTCTGCTCACGACCCTGAAGAGCCTTCCCCTGGCCTACAACAAGGACATGCAGGAGGACAAGGAGCCGGTCTTCGACTCCCTGGACACGGTGAAGCGGAGCCTCGCCATCACGGTGGAGATGGTGCGCACCCTGCGCCTGCGCCCCGACCGGGCCCGTGAGGCGCTGACCGCCGGGTACCTCACGGCCACTGACCTCGCCGACTACCTCGCGCGCAAGGGGCTGCCGTTCCGAGAGGCCCACGAGGCGGCCGGCCGGGCCGTGGCCCTGGCCGAAGAACGCGGCTCGGGGCTCGAAGAGCTTCCCCTCGACGCGCTGCGGGCGCTCTCGCCGCTGGTGGACGCCGACGTGTACGCGGTGCTGTCGGTCGAGGCGAGCCTCGCGAGCCGCCGGGTCCTCGGCGGGCCGGCCCCGGAGAACGTCCGCCGCGAAGCGGCGCTGGGCCGGGACCGGCTCGACGCGCTGTGGCCGCGACGAGGCTGAGGAGCCCGTGCTGCGCGCCGCGCGCCGTGGTTCCCCAGCGGGCCCGAGGCTGTGGCAACTGGCAGCCTGCGCCTTCCTGGGAGCGGCACTCTTCGCGGCCTGCGGCCGCCGGGGCGACCCGATCGCTCCGGGCCTCCGGCTGCCGGGCGCGCCCGCGGCGGTCTCCCTCGCCGGACCCGCGGGGGAGCTCACGTTGTCCTGGTCGGCTCCGCGCGACGACCTCGCGGGACGCCCGGTGATCGGCCTCTCGGGCTTCTCCGTGCTCCGGGGCGCCTGGCCACCGGACCAGAAGCCGTGCGACACCTGCCCCGAAGACCTGGAGCCGGCCGCGACGCTCGATCGGGAGGAGCGGCAGGCCCGAGGCCTGCCCCAGACCTCGTGGGTCGACGCCGGCGCCCGGCCGGGGTGGACGTACCGGTACCGGGTCCGGGCGCTCGATGCCCGGGGCCGGCCCGGCCCGGCCTCGGCCGCGGCGACGGTGACCTGGATGCCGCCGCCGACGCCTCGGGCCGAGGTCATCGCCGGGGACGGCCAGGCCAAGGTCCGCTGGGAGGCGGGCCCGACGGTGCCCGGACTGACCCCTCTGGGCACGCGGATCTATGGCTCCCAGGGGCAGCGAGTCGCAGAGGCGGCCCCGGGGGCACTCGAGACCGTGGTCGCCGGGCTGGAGAACGGGGCACCGGCGATGCTGTCGGTGCGCGCCGCAGTCAGGACGTCCGGGGGCTGGGAGGTGGAGAGCATCCCGGCGCTGCTCTCGGTGACGCCCAGCGACACGACCCCGCCGCTGCCCCCGTCGGACCTCGTGACCTTCGCCGAGGGGGCCGAGGTCTCGCTCCACTGGCTCCCGGCCGGGCCCGAACCCTACGCCGAGGTTTGGGTGCTGCGCGCCCGCGAGGGCGGGCCCTTCGGCGAGATCGCCCGCCTGCCCGGCACGGTCGTCTCCTACGTCGACACCGGCGTGGAGCCCGGCCAGACGTACCTCTACGCCGTGACGGCCCGGGACGCGGTGGGCAATGAGAGCCTTCCGACCCGGGAGAGCCGGGTACGCGTGCCCGGTCCGGCGGTACCCAGCCCGAGGTCTCCGTGAGCATCCAGAAGGTCTTCGACGCGGCGGCCGAGCAGTACGACGGCCTGCGCCGGCTTCTCATCCCGTGCTTCGACGAGTTCTACCGGTCGGTGATCGAGCTGGTGCCCCCCGAACCCGATGCACCCCTGCGCATCCTCGATCTCGGCGCCGGTACGGGGCTCCTCTCGGCGTTCCTCGCCGAGGCCTTCCCCCGGGCCCGCCTCACCCTGGCCGACATCTCCGAGAACATGCTCACCAAGGCGCGGGAGCGGTTCGCCGTCTCTCCCCGAGTGGAGTTCCTCTCGCTCGACTACGCGCACGAGGACCTTCCCGGCGGCTTCGACCTCATCGCGTCGGCGCTCTCCATCCATCACCTGACGGACGAGGCCAAGCGCATCCTCTTCGTGAAGGCCTGCCGGGCGCTGACGCCGGGAGGAACCTTCGTCAACGCCGATCAGGTCAAGGGCCCGAGCGAGGCGATCGAGCGCCGGTACCGAGAGCACTGGCTGCGCAACGTTCGGGAGAGCGGCATCGGCCAGGAGGAGTTCGAAGCCGCCCTGGAGCGCACGACCTACGACCGGATGGCCGACCTGGAGAGCCAGCTCCGATGGCTCAGAGAGGCAGGATTCCGTGACGTCGACTGCACCTACAAGAACTTCAGCTTCGCCGTCTACTCGGGCCGCCGGCCCGACCGCTGAGGCGGTCGGGCCTCTGCGGATCACGGTACTCGGCGCCGGAGCCATGGGGTGTCTGATCGGGGGCTTCCTGGCGAGGGCCGGCGCCGACGTGGTCCTGGTCGATCCCTGGCTCGAGCACGTCGAAGCGCTGGGCCGCGAGGGCCTTCGGCTCTGGGAGGGCGAAGAGCCCCTCCGGATCCCGGTGCGGGCGGCCGTGGCCGGGACGCCGGTGCGGCCGGCCGACCTCGTGCTCCTCCTGGTGAAGGCGCCCCGGACCGGTTCGGCCCTGCCGGAGCTGCCGCCGCTCCTGGCCGAGGGCGGCGCGGTGCTGACCCTTCAGAACGGCCTCGGGGCCGCGGACCTCCTGGCCGAGGCGCTGGGGGAAGAGCGCGTCCTCGTGGGCGTGACGGCCCAGGGCGCGACGCTGCTCGGGCCCGGGGAGATCCGCCACGGCGGAGCCGGAGAGACGCTGGTCGGCGGCTACCGGGGGGGTCATCCGGCCCTCGCTTCCGCGGTCCGGGCGCTGGACGGAGCGGGCCTTCCGACTCGGGCCGTCGAGGACATCTGGCCGAAGGTCTGGGGAAAGCTCGTCGTCAACTGTGGAATCAACGCGCTCACGGCGCTCGCGGGCCTCAAGAACGGCGATATCTCCCGGATCCCGGCGGCGGCCGACGTCCTGCGCGACGCGGTGAGGGAGGCAACCGCCGTGGCCCGCGCCGCCGGGGTCGAGCTGGGGGACGCGGACGCCCTGGCCGAGCGGGTCCTCGCGGTGGCCGAGGCAACCGCGGCGAATCGCTCCAGCATGGGGCAGGACGTGGACCGCCGGAGCCCCACTGAGATCGACTTCATCAACGGAGCGGTCGTGCGCGAGGGCCTCCGCCTCGGGGTCGAGACGCCCGTGAACCGGACGCTCACCCGCCTCGTCCAGGCCCTGGAGACCGCCTATCGCGGAGCGCCGGCGTGAAGCTGCCCCGGCCACGAGGAGAGACGCCATGCAGGTAACCCTCAAGTACGGACACACCGGCCTCGTCGTCGAGTTCCCCGAGACGCCGGGATTTCTCGGCGTGCTCGCTCCGTCGGAGCCTCCGCCCTTGGCCGATCCGCCCGCGGACGTGGCCCGCAGCCTCGCGGACCCCATCCGGTCGGCGTCCCTGGCCGACATCGCCCGCGGCCGAAGGAGTGCGTGCGTGGTCGTGAGCGACGTGACCCGTCCGGTCCCCAACCCCCTGCTCCTGGCCCCGATCCTCCGGACGCTCGGCGAGGCGGGCGTCCCCCGGGACGAGACCCTGATCCTCGTGGCCACCGGGATCCACCGGCCCTCGACCCCGGAGGAGGTGGTCCGGCTGGTGGGGCCGGACGTCGCCCGTGAGTACCGGGTGTTGGATCACCTCTCCAAGAACCGCGGCGACATGGTCGAGGTCGGGAAGATCGGCGGCCAGGTGCCGGCCCTCGTGAACCGGAACTACCTGGAGGCCGACCTGAAGATCCTCACCGGGTTTATTGAACCCCACCTCTGGGCCGGGTACTCGGGCGGGCGAAAGTCGATCCTGCCCGGCATTTCGTCCATCGACACCCTCCAGCACATGCACGGCCCCGAGATGGTCGCCCACCCCCGGTGCAAGTATGGGGTCCTGGAGGGCAATCCCTTCCACGAGGCCGGCCTCGCGATCATGGCCCTGACCGGCGCCGACTTTCTCGTGAACGTCACCCTCGACACGAAGAAGCGGGTCACCGGTGTCTTCTCCGGCCACCCTGTGGAGGCTCACCTCGAGGGGTGCGGTTTCCTCTCGGGCCACTGCGTGCGGGAACTGGACCGGCCGCTCGACTTCCTGGTGACCACGAACGCCGGGGCGCCGCTCGACTGCAACCTGTACCAGACGGTCAAGGGGATCAGCGGTGCCGCGCCGGCGGTAAAACTGGGGGGCGACATCCTGATCGCGAGCGCCTGCTTCGAGGGCGTGGGAAGTCCCGAGTTCCAGGCCGTCCTGGACCGGGTGGACTCGCCGCGAGCCTTCCTGAACCGGATCCTGCAGAAGGAGTTCTTCATTCCGGACCAGTGGTGTGCCCAGGAGATCTACCAGAACCTCCTGGAACGGACGGTCTGGATCTACTCGGACGGGTTCAGCGCCGAAGAACTCCGGCGCTACCACTTCCACCCCGTTTCGGACGTAGAGTCCGGGCTCCGGGCGCTGCTCGCCAAGCACGGGCCCGAGGCGCGGTGGGCGGTCGTGCCCGACGGTCCCATGCTCATCCTCCGGGCGAAGGTTCGGCCAACCGCGTGAGGACCCGCGGCCAACAGGCGGCCCCTTCACGCCGGCGGTCGGTTCCGGGCAAGATGGGAGCGGCGGGCGCTTGGGTACCGGCCGGGAATTCGGCTGCGCGGGCACGAGGGACGCGACGCGTCAGCAGGGCAGGCAACAAACCACTCCACGACATCGAGGGGAGGGACCTCACTCGCCCGACGCGCCGTTTCGGCGCAGCAACGCCGGCTCGGCGTCGGTGACGAGGGCGATCTCTCGGAGGCATTCGCGGAAGTGCACGCGGGTCATCTCTTCCTGCGTCCTGCTGAGCGCTGCCATGAGTCTCTCCCTCAACGATCCCAGGGCACCCCTTCCGACGGCCCGCACATCGGTGTCTGCCGCGGCCTCCGCGATCTGGTTCCTCAGGCGCGCGAGATACTGCCGCTGAAGCACCCTGCGCTCGGCGTCCACCACCGGCGCCTCGGCCGCGACCTCCTCGAAGATGCCCGCTTGGAGGTCGGCCAAGAACTCCGTCAGCCGGTACGCCCCCCTCGGGTCCAGGATCTCGGCGTCCCGGAGCAGCTTGTAGGTCCGGGCACGGAGGAGCCGTTCGAGCAGCTGACTCTGCTGCTCCATCCAGATGTCCGATACGCCCAGGAAACAGAACCGGTTCAGCAGCTCCGGCCGGGCGACGGCACTCGGCACCTTCAGGCCCTGCTCCAGCAGAAACCGCACCGCCTCCCTCTGTTTCTCCCTCGTGACCCGCGTAAACTGGTCCCCCCCGCGGCCACCCAACGTCCGGGTCTCCACGACGCCGCCCACCAGACTCGCAACGCTGACGAGCCATGCGTTCCTCACGTCGAGAAGACCCCGGTAGGTCTCCGCGAGAAGGGTGAAGTCCTCTCCGAGCTGTGTCGTAGCCGGCAGGAGGAGGTCGAAGGCACGGTTGAGGTTGCGAAGGCCCAGGTCAGTGCTTCGAATCGGGTCGGAGCCGATGGCCTGGACCATGACCGTCGGGTCCACCTGCGCCGGGCCGTCCTCCCCCCCGAATTGGAGCCACGGGTTCTCGATCTGGCGTGCCGCCAGGGCGTCGAGGATCGGCCGCTCTTCCTCCGGGCCGGACGCCTCCGGAATCGGCCTGTATCCCCACTCCACGGCGAAGTCGTCGTAGGGCCCCACCTTGGGGATCAGCTGCCCGACCTCGTCTCCGGGCTGCGCGACATAGTTGAAGCGGCCGTAGGAGGTGATGGACGCAACCGTGCCGTAGCGGGCGGTGAAGTCCGGACTCCGAAGCTGCTCCACCGTGAACGCCGAGCTCGCCTTGTGATTGTGGCGCAGGCCGATCGTGTGCCCTACCTCGTGGGCCACGATGTAGCGGAGGAGCTCTCCCGTGAGCTCGTCCGGGAACGGAAGCCGCTCGGCCCGGGGGTCCAGCGCCGAGCACATCGCGAAGTACCACTGTTGGGCGAGCTTGAGGATGTCCTGGTAGATGAAGATGGTGGCGGAGAGGATTTGGCCGCTGCGGGGGTCCTGCACCGACGGACCAAGAGCATTCGCGAGCGGCGCCGCGGCCCAGCGGATGACCGAGTAGCGCGTGTCCTCCGGGTCCCAGCCGGGATCCTCCTCCTCGGTCGGCGCATCCCGGACAAGGATGGCGTCCCGGAAGCCTGAGGCCTCGAAGGCTGGCTTCCAGTCTTCCACCGCCCGCCGGATGTAGGGACGCCACTTCCGGGGCACCTGCCGGCCGATGTAGAAGACGATGGGCGCAATGGGCTCGGACACGGCCGCCTCGGGATCCCTCTTCTCGAGTCGGAAGCGGTTGATGTACTGGCGGAGAAGCACCCGGTTCTCTCCTCGGGAGTAATCCTCGTACGACTGGACAAAGTACCCTACCCTTGGATCTGCCACGCGCGGACGCATGGGGATCTCGGGCAGCAGAGTCATGCTGTAGTGCACCAGAAGGGAACCGCTCCAGATGTTGCCCGGCCGGGAGGCGGGGGGAAAGTAGGCTCCCGGCTCCGGGATGCCCGGCGGGGCGATGCGAAACGTGATCACAGAGCGCGTCTCGATGTTTCCTTGGAAGACCTTGATGCCCTCCACGTAGGAACGGGCGGCGTCCACGTCGGGCCTCCCGTCGGGCCGACGGACGGAGATGCCCGATTGGGTGAAGACCCGCTCGGCGGAGAACTCGTCCACGTTCGAGGTGAGGAGCCGGGTGACGTCGATCACCGGCGCGCCTCCCTCTCCCTCGGCCTCCACGTCGAAGGCCATCACGACCGCGGGAAGAGACGCCTCCTGCACGGCCCGCTGGATGGGAAGGGGGTCGCCCGGGTCCGCCGCGCCGGACCTCTTCCCGAAGGACAGGAGGCGCAGCAAGACTTTCCCTCCCTGCCGCTCCCAGCGTACGCACCGGCTCCCGATGGCGAGCCCCCCGTGCCCCACGCCCGCCGGCACCTTGGAGACCTCGGTGTACCAGAGCATGTCTCGACCGAACCGCTCCGGGGGGATCTCGTAGAGAACCCGCTCGCCCACCCGGAAGACCGTGAAGAGGCCTCGGCTCGATGCTGTGTCTTTCGGCACGACCTCATCGTAGCTCCGCAGCCTGGGCGGCGGGCAGGGCAGGGCTCCGAACGGGTCCTGGGACCAGGAGGACCCGGGCAAGACCAGAAGGAGGAGGAGGGCATAGGGAACGGAATTGCGACGGCGCATCGAGGACGTCTCCCTACCCCCTCGACCGCGAACGGCCGCCCGGGGGAAGCAACGGCGAGGGTCAAAGGACGGTGTCACGGACGGCTCGCCCGCGTCGGTCTGCCGGGGTCTCGAGTCACCGCCGGGCTACCATTCGTGACGCTCCGTCCCCCCATTGTAATTCCAAGGCGTTACGCCACTGCCGGCATCTGCGACCCGAGGGCGTACGGCGACCTCAACGGAAACCCGCAGCGACCAAGCGCAGCGGAGATATCTCGGCAAGAGGGCCTACCCGCCTCTCCGCGGCCGGGCACGAGCAGGACCTCGTGGCGTCCTCGGTGTTCCGAGACGACGACCTGCCTACGGTATCGGCAGCCCCGGGGGAATTCCTTGAACGCGCACCCTGTGGCGCGCGCGGACCGCATCTCCGGCCGTTCGCGGGTCGGCGAAATAGACGCCCCGACGCGTCCCTCCCGCATCCTCCCCAGCGGTGGCCCATGGATGGGAGCCCCGATTGACACCCCTTTCCAGCGTGCGGTACAGTCTCGGCCCGCCCACCCTTGGCCGAGGCCCGCCGCCCATGGTCCCGAAGCGGTTCCGCGTGCTCTTCCTCCTCGTCGCCCTGGCGTCCGTTCCGGCATCCGCGGCGGTGCGGGTGACGGCCGAGGGCGCGGCGCCGTTCGTACTCCTGGAAACGGCGCGGGAAGGCTCGACGGCCTGGTACGACGCGGAGGAGTGGCTCAGCCGGTTCCCCGGGGCCGTGGCCTCCTGGGACCCGGACAGGGGGCGCCTCACCTATCACCGGGGGCCGCGGACGTCGATACTGGATGCGGGGAAGGACCAGGCCGACCTCTACCGCGCGAGGGTCGTGGACGGCCGCCCGCTCGTGAGCGAGGCGTTCCTCTTGGAGCGCTCCTCGGACTTCCTGGGGCTCAAGGTTGCGGTCGAGCCTCTTCACGGAACCGGCGCGTTGCGGGTGGTCCTCGACCCCGGGCACGGAGGCGCCGACATCGGCAGTCGCGCCGCCGCGGCGCCTCCCGAAAAAGAGGTGGTGCTTCGGCTCGCCCAGGACGTGGCCGCCAAGTTGCGCCGGAGGGGTTTCGAGGTCCACCTCACCCGCGAAGACGACCGGGCCCTCTCGGCCACCGAACGTGCCGCCGCTGCGAACCGGTGGGAGGCGGACCTCTTCTTGAGCCTTCACGCGTCCGGGGAGGCGCGCCCCCTGGCCCGGGGGTTCGAGGTGTTCGTATCGCCGCCCGAGCCCCCCGGCACCGATCCACGGCTGTGGGCCTCGGCACAGGTCGGCCGCGAGGCCGACAGCCGGCGCTGGGCCGAGGGCGTGCGCGCGGCGGTCGGTCAGGCCGTCCCCTCCTTCGACCGGGGCGTTCGGCACGTGCCGACCCCGCTGCTCGAAGCCGTGGCCGCGCCCGCGTGCCTGCTCGAGGCAGGGAACCTCTCCTCGCCGGAAGACGCGGAGGCGCTGCTCAAGCCCAAGGGGCGCGCCGCCCTGGCCGAGGCCCTGGCCGACGCCGCCGAGACGTTCTTCCGCGAATCGGCCCACACTCCGTAACCGGCGATCCCTGCATCCTCTTTCGGCGGACGCGCGTGCAAGGCCCGGAGCCTTCCGCCACAGCGCGGCCCATCGGTGACCCCGCTCCCCAAGGGAGACTCCATGAGAAGCGACGACAGAGGGGCGGCGGACCTGCGCCCCGTCCGGATCCAGAAGGGCGTGCTGCGGCACGCGGAGGGAAGCGCCCTGATCGAGGTGGGCGACACCCGTGTCCTGTGCGCCGCGAGCGTGGAGGACGGCGTGCCGGGGTTTCGGAAGAACTCCGGCAAGGGATGGGTGACGGCAGAGTACGGGATGCTGCCGCGCGCCACCGCTACCCGCAACGCCCGGGAGGCGTCGCGCGGGAAACAGGGTGGCCGGACCCTGGAGATCCAGCGACTGATCGGTCGCAGCCTGCGCGCCGTGGTCGACGAATCGGCCTTCGGCGAGCGCACGATCTGGATCGACTGCGACGTGCTCCAGGCCGACGGCGGCACCCGCACCGCCTCCATCACCGGCGCCTACGTCGCGCTCGTGGAGGCGTTCCGAACGATGATTCGCCGAAACCTCATCAGCTCGCTCCCCGTCCTAGACGCGGTCGCCGCGGTGAGCGTGGGCTTCGTGGGCGGCCGGCCGCTCTTGGACCTGGACTACCGGGAGGACTCCTCGGCCGACGCGGACGTCAACGTCGTCATGACCGGCCGCGGGGAGTTCGTCGAGGTACAGGCCACCGGCGAGGGGATCTCGTTCACCCGTTCGGTCCTAGATGACCTGCTGGAGCTCGCCGGCTCGGGCATCGGGCGGCTGCTCGCGGCGCAGCGCGAGGTCCTGGGAGACGGCGCGCCGTGAGGCTCCTGGTGGCGACCCGGAACGCCGGGAAGTTGCGGGAGATCCGGGACCTGCTGGGCGCCGAGGGGATCGAAGCGGTGGGGCTCGCCGAGCTTCCGGACGCCCCCGAGGTCGAAGAGGACGCGGACACCTTCCTCGGCAATGCTCGCAGGAAGGCCCACACCCTCGCCGAGGCCACCGGTCTGCCGGTGCTGGCCGACGACTCGGGGCTCGCCGTGGAGGCCCTGGGCGGGAAGCCGGGCGTGTGGTCGGCCCGGTACGCCGGGCCGGACGCGACCGACGAAGACAACAACCGCAAGCTCCTTTCGGAGCTGAGCGCCATTGCGCCCGAGGGGCGGGGCGCCGCCTTCGTCTGCGCCATGGTGCTGGCCGTTCCGGGCAACGGGGAGTTCACGGCCGAAGGCCGCGTTCTGGGCCGGATCCTCCAGGCCCCCCGCGGGACCCGTGGCTTCGGCTACGACCCTCTTTTCCTGGTGGAGGGCACCGACTGGACCCTCGCCGAGATGGAGCTGGCCGAGAAGAACGCCCTCAGCCACCGGGCCCGGGCGCTCCGGGCCCTTCTCCCCCGCGTGCTCGCGCTGCGCGGGGCGTAGCCGCCGGCGGAGACCGGCTCCTCCCATGGTTCCGCGAACCCAGGACGGCGCTGCGCGACTCTCGGACGGCGCCCGCGCCGCCTCCCCCATCTGCCTCGGCTACCTGCCGGTCGGCCTCGCCTTCGGGGTGCTCGCCCAGAAGGCGGGGCTCTCGGCCGGCCAGATCGGACTCATGTCCGCCGTGGTCTTCGCGGGCAGCTCCCAATTCACGGCCCTGCTCCTCCTGGGGCAGGGAGCCGCGCTGCCTTCGGTGGTTGCCACCACGTTCGTCGTGAACCTGCGCCATCTGCTCATGAGCTCCGCCCTCGCCGCTCCGCTGCATGGGATAGGGGCCCGGTTCTCGGCGCTCTTCGGCCACGGCATCACGGACGAGACGTTCGCCGTGAACCTCGTCCGGTTCCGGGGAAGCGGGTGGGACCCGCTCCGCGCGCTCTCCGTGAACCTCGTCTCCCAGGCGGCGTGGGTGGCGAGCAGCGTCGCCGGGACCTTCGCCGGGCAGTTCGTCCCGCGAGGGGCGCTGGGCATCGACTACGCCCTGCCCGCCATGTTCCTGTGCCTGCTGGTCCTCCAGATCCGAAGCCGGGTTCACGCGCTGGTGGCCCTCCTCTCCGGGATCTTGGCTGCCGTGGTGTACGTTGCCGTGCCGGGCAACAGCCACGTCATCGCCGCCTCGGTGGCGGCGTCGCTGGCGGGCCTCGTCGTCCTTCGCCGGCAGGCGGCGAGGGCCGCGCCGTGAGCACGGGCCGCTACCTCCTGCTCGTGGCCGGAATGGGGCTCGTCACCTTCCTGCCGCGCTGGCTGCCGCTCCTCGTCCTCTCGCGGCGCCCCCTTCCGCGGTGGCTGGCCGAGTGGCTCGACCTCCTGCCCGCCGCGATCCTCGCCGCCCTGGTGGTCCCCGCGCTCGTCGCACCCGGAGCGACCCGCGAGCTCGACCTCGGGCGCTCGGAGTTCCTCGCCGCCGTGCCGACGCTCGTCGTCGCCCTGCGGACCCGGTCCCTGGCCGCCACGGTGATCCTCGGCATGGCGCTCTACTGGCTGGCAGAGCGGCTCCTGTAGCTTCGGGCGGCCCCGTTCGGTTTCGATCCGGACACCGCGCCGCGGCGGCCGGCAGCACGCCGTGTGATTCCCTCCCCCTCCCCCGAGAGCACGCGGGGATCGCCTGGCCTTTCTCCGAATGCCGCTCCGATTCTTGCGCCGTCCCTCTGCCGCCAGGCCGGCGTGCCGCATCTGTTCATTTATGTTGAACCGATGTTTTGTTATATGATATTTCCATCCTGAGCAAACAATGTGTCTTATTTACGAACTCAAGCGTGGGGGGGACCGGCTCCCCACTTTTCGAGAGGTGATCGATGGCCACCCTGACCCAGAGCTACGTCCACGGCGCCAGCGCCCGGCCCCTGATTGGGTCCACGATCGGTGTCCACTTCGACTCGATCGCCGCCCGCTGGCCCGAACGGGAAGCGCTCGTGGTGCGCCACCAGGGGGTTCGGTGGACCTACGCCGAGCTCCAGCGGGAGGTCGACGCCTTCGCCGCCGGGCTCCTTGCCCTGGAGCTGGAGCCCGGCGACCGGGTCGGCATCTGGTCCCCGAACAACAGCGAGTGGGTCGTGACCCAGTTCGCCACGGCCAAGGCGGGTCTGGTCCTCGTCAATATCAACCCGGCGTACCGGCTGGCCGAGGTGGAGTACGCCCTGAACAAGGTGGGGTGCCGGGCGCTGATCACGGCGGCCCGGTTCAAGACGAGCCACTACGTGGAGATGCTCCGAAACCTAGCGCCGGAGCTCGACGCGGCGGCGCCCGGCGAGCTGCGGGCAGCGAGGCTCCCCGACCTGAGGGCCATCGTCCTCATCGGCGACGGGTGTGAACCCGGGATGTACCGCTTCGCAGACGTTCCGAGCCTCGCCACCGACACGCACCGCGACCGGCTCGCGGTGCTCGCCGCGCAGCTCCAGTTCGACGATCCCGTCAACATCCAGTTCACGAGCGGCACGACCGGCTTTCCCAAGGGGGCGACCCTCACCCACCACAACATCCTGAACAACGGCTTCTTCGTCGGCGAGGCGATGAACCTCACGGAGAGCGATCGGCTCTGCATCCCGGTCCCCCTCTACCACTGCTTCGGGATGGTGCTGGGAAACCTCGCCTGCGTCACGCACGGGTCGGCCATGATCTACCCGGACGAGGCCTTCGAGCCCCGCAAGGTGCTCGAGACCGTGGAAGCGGAGCGGTGCACGGCGCTGCACGGCGTGCCGACGATGTTCATCGCGGAGCTCGATCACCCGGACTTTCGGCGGTTCGACCTGCGCACCCTGCGCACCGGCATCATGGCCGGCGCCCCTTGCCCCATCGAGGTCATGCGGCGGGTGGTGACCGAGATGCACATGGACCAGGTCACCATCGCCTACGGCATGACCGAGACGAGCCCGGTGAGCTTCCAGAGCTCGGTGGACGACCCGCTCGAGCGACGGGTGAGCTCCGTGGGACGGGTGCAGCCCCACATCGAGGTCAAGATCGTGGACGCGGACGGCCGGATCGTGCCGCCCGGGGTCCGCGGAGAGCTGCTGACCCGGGGGTACAGCGTGATGCGCGGGTACTGGGGAGACCCCGAGCTCACCGCCGAGTCGGTGGACGACGCCGGGTGGATGCACACCGGCGACCTGGCCACGATCGACGCCGAGGGCTACTGCAACATCGTGGGCCGGAGCAAGGACATGGTCATCCGGGGAGGCGAGAACGTCTACCCTCGGGAGATCGAAGAGTTCCTCTATCGCCACCCCAAGGTGCAGGACGTCCAGGTGGTCGGCGTCCCGGACCTCAAGTACGGCGAGGAGCTGTGCGCCTGGATTCGCCTCCGCGACGGCCAGTCCGCCCTCGTCGACGAGATCCGAGAGTTCTGCCGGGGGCAGATCGCCCACTACAAGATCCCGCGCTACGTGAAGTTCGTCGACGAGTTTCCGATGACCGTGACCGGAAAGATCCAGAAGTTCGTGATCCGGGAGAAAATGGTGGAGGAGCTGCAGCTGCAGGTCGTGCAGACCGCGTGACCGTTCGCTGAGGCGCCCCGGGGCCGCGGGCTCCGGCATCTGTAAAGAGACTCCCGTCCCGTCGGGGCGGTCGGCTGCCCCGAAGCGCCGTCGCACACAACGTGCCGAAATCGCGTCCCGCTCCGCCTTGGGGCATCCGACCGCCCCTGTTTCATCCCTCGGGGTGACCGAAGGTCATGGGCAACTCAGTAGGGCTGCCCCCTCCCGCTCTCTTCGAGCTGGGCCAGGCGCGTGCGCATGCCTCCCACATATTGGAGCAAGTCCCGCTGCATGGCCTCGATCTCCTGCTTGCGCTCCGCCAGGTCGGTCAGCGCCTTCTCCAGGTGGGCGAGCGCTTTTCGAATCTGATCCGCCTCGTCCATGTCCGTGGACGCAACCCCCAGGATGTCGGCGATTTCGTCCAGGCTCAGCCCGAACCGCTTCCCGCGCAGGATGAGCTTCAACCGCCTTCGGTCGCGCCGGTCGAAGAGGCGGTACTCCCCTTCCGTCCGCTGGGGGGAGAGCAGGCCCTTCTCTTCGTAAAACCGGATGCTGCGCAGCGTGATCCCGAACTCCTTGGCGAGCTCTCTGATCGTCCAGGTCCCCTCTTTCGACATGAGCCCTCCCTGCGCCGAACATGCCGTTAACGTAAAGCAACGGTAGTGCCACCGGCGTCGACGTGTCAAGGGAGTTCATCCCCGCCTCGCTCGTCTTTGCACTAAAATAATGTTGGCGCAACCTCCGGTTTGGCGTTGACAGGCACGGCGTCCGGACGGTACGTTACCGTTAACGTAATCCGGAGCAGGCCGCGGAACGCCGAAGCATGCGGCCTGAGGCGAGGAAAAACGCGGTTTGTCCGGCCAGCGGGCCCTCCCTGTGGCATGCTGGCAGGCGCCACCGACGCGGTCCGCAGAGGCCCGGGCGACCTCGGTGTCGCAAAGCAGCCCGAACCGTCCGTGCTCCGGCCCGAAGACGTACCCGGCGCCCACCACCCGCGGGCGGGCCGCCCCGGACGTCGCGCGGGTTCAATGACTCCCTCGAGCGGAGGATACCGACCATGGCACTGTGCTTTGACCTCACCGACGAGCAGAACATCCTGCGCCAGAGCGTGCGAGACTTCGCCGAGAGGGAGATCCGACCTGTGGCGCGGGACCTGGACGCCCGCGAAGAGTTCAGCTACGAGGTCACCCGAAAGATGGCTGACATGGGGCTCTTTGGGATCTTCGTGTCGCCCGATTACGGCGGGAGCGGCCTCGACTACGTGTCGTACATCATCGCAGTGGAGGAAATCGCCCGGGTTGACGGCTCTCAGGCGGCCACCGTGGCCGCCGGAAACTCGCTGGGGATCGGGCCCATCTACTACTTTGGGAGCGAGGAGCAGAAGCAGCGGTGGCTGCCGAAGCTCTGCACCGGAGAGACCCTCGCCGGCTTCGGCCTGACCGAGCCCCTGGCCGGGTCCGACGCCGGCTCCTCGCGAACGAAGGCCGTCCTGGACGGGGATGAGTGGGTCCTGAACGGGAGCAAGATCTTCATCACCAACGCCGCCACCGATATCACGAGCGTCATCGTCGTGCAGGCAGTCACGGGCAAGAAGAGCGACGGCCGAAACGAGATCTCCTGCTTCCTCGTGCCGGCCGACGCCCCGGGCCTCACACGCAAGGCCATGCACCACAAGATGATGTGGCGCGCGTCGAACACGGCGGAGCTCTACTTCGACGACCTGCGCCTGCCCGCCGATGCCTTGTTGGGGAAGAGGGGCGACGGGTTTCGCCAGATGCTCCAGACCCTGGACGGCGGCCGGCTCTCCATCGGAGCCATGGGCCTCGGGGGCGCCCAGGGCGCTTTCGAGCTGGCGCTCCGGTACTCCCAGGAGCGCAAGCAGTTCGGCCAGGCGCTCGTCGAATTTCAGGCGACCCAGTTCAAGCTGGCCGACATGGCCATGGAGATCGAGGCGGCCCGCAACCTGCTGTACAAGGCCTGCTGGCTCAAGGACAACCACCGCCCCTTTGGGCAGGTGGCGGCCATGGGCAAGCTCTACTGCTCCGAAGTGATGGGGCGGGTCGTGAACGAGGCGGTCCAGATCCACGGCGGCTACGGCCTCATGCAGGAGTACGACGTAGAGCGCTTCTTCCGCGACCAGAAGCTCCTGACGATCGGCGAGGGCACGAGCGAGGTGCAGCGGATCGTGATCGCCCGGCACCTGATCGGCTGACCGGGGTCCCCGAAGCCGCAGAACCGGTCTCCTCCGCGGGGACCCGACACAAGGGAGGATACCCGATGTCCAAACTCCTCTGGACGCCCTCGCCGGAACGGATTGCCCGGACCAACCTGACGCGGTTCCTCGAGGCCGTGAACCGCTCGACGAGTTTCGCACTGACCGACTACGACCGTCTCTACGAGTGGTCCATCAATCAGGTGCCGGCCTTTTGGGAGGCGGTCTGGGCGTACGCCGACGTGCGCGCCTCCCAGCCCTACGAGGCGGTGTTGGAGAACCCGACGATGCCGGGCGCTACCTGGTTTCGGGGCTCTCGCCTGAACTTCGCGGAGAACCTCCTGCGCTACCGGGACGACCGGGTCGCCCTGGCCTTCGTGGCCGAGGGAGGGAAACCGCCGGTGACGCTCACCTATGCCGAGCTCTACGGGCAGGTGGCCCGCTTCGCCCGGTTCCTCTCCGACGCCGGCGTGCGGACGGGCGACCGGGTCGCCGGATTCTTGCCGAACCGAAACGAGACCGTGGTGGCCATGCTGGCCACCACGAGCCTCGGAGCCATCTGGTCCTCGTGCAGCCCGGACTTCGGCTTCAAGGGCGTGATGGACCGCTTCGGGCAGATCGAGCCCAAGGTCCTGGTCACCGCCGACGGGTACTTGTACAACGGCAAGCCCTTCGAATCGCTCGAACGGGTGGCACAGGTCGCCCGGGAGATCCCGTCCGTCGAGAAGATCGTCGTCGTACCCTTCGTCGCGGCGACGCCGGACCTCTCGCGGGTCCCGAAGGCGGTGTCGTGGCCCGAGGCTCTGGCCAACGACGCCACGGAGATCGCCTTCGCCCAGCTTCCCTTCGACCACCCGCTCTACATCATGTACTCCTCCGGAACAACCGGGGTGCCCAAGTGCATCGTCCACGGCGCCGGAGGCACGCTGCTACAGCACGCCAAGGAGCTCCTGCTCCACACGGACCTCCGGCGCGACGACGTGATCTTCTACTTCACCACCTGCGGGTGGATGATGTGGAACTGGCTCGTGAGCTCCCTCATGACCGGGGCCACGGTGGTCCTGTACGACGGCAGCCCCGCCTTTCCCGACACCTCGGTCCTCTGGAAGATGGCCCAGGACCTCAAGGTCACGGTGTTCGGCACGAGCGCCAAGTTCATCGCGATCTGCGAGAAGGCGGGGATCCGCCCCGGCACCGACTTCGACCTCTCTGCCCTGAAGGCCGTGCTGTCCACGGGCTCGCCCCTCTCGGTCGAAGACTTCGAGTGGGTGTACCGCGAGGTCAAGGAAGACCTGCAGCTCGCCTCCATCTCAGGAGGCACCGATATCATCTCATGCTTCATGCTGGGCTCGCCGATCGACCCCGTGTACGCCGGAGAGATCCAGAAGCGCGGCCTCGGCATGAAGGTGGAGGCGTGGACCGACGAGGGCCGGCCAGTCACCGGGGAAAAGGGGGAGCTCGTGTGCACAGCCCCCTTCCCCTCGATGCCTATCTACTTCTGGAAGGATCCTGGCAACGAGAAGTACCTCGACGCGTACTTTCGGACCTTCCCCGGAGTGTGGCGTCACGGGGACTACATCGAGGTGACCGACCACGGGGGGATCATCGTCTACGGGCGGTCGGACGCGACCCTGAACCCGGGGGGCGTCCGCATCGGCACCGCGGAGATCTACCGGCAGGTCGAGGCCCTGGAGGAGGTCGTGGACTCCCTGGTCGTGGGCCAGCCCTGGCAGAACGACGTACGCGTGCTCCTCTTCGTCATGCTTCGGCCCGGCCTCGTGCTGGACGAGAGCCTCACGAAGAGACTCAAGGACCAGATCCGAAGAAACACGACCCCGCGCCACGTCCCCGAGAAGGTGCTCCAGGTAGCGGACATCCCGCGCACGATCAACGGGAAGAAGGTCGAGCTCGCCGTGGTCAAGACGATCCAGGGCGAGGAGGTAAAGAACGCCGACGCCCTGGCCAATCCCGAGGCGCTAAAGTACTTCAAGGATCTGCCCGAGCTGCGAAGCTGACGATCGGCCGGTCGTTCGCGCCGGGTCCCACTTTCGCTGAACGCCGACAGCCGCTTTGGAGGAGGCCCCCATGTCCGACCCTACGATCCTGGTACAGAAAGAAGGCGGCGTCTGGACCCTGACGCTCAACCGCCCCGACTCCATGAACTCGGTGAACTTCGCCCTGCTGCTGGAGCTGCGAAAGGCGGTGGAGGAGGTTCAGTTCGACCCGGAGGCGCGCTGCCTCATCGTCACCGGCGCCGGAGACCGGGCCTTCTGCTCTGGCGCGGATTTGAAGGAGCGCGCCGGGATGAGCGAGAACGACGTGCGGCGCTTCATCACGACGATCCGCACGACCTTCACGATGGTTGAGAACCTGCCGGTGCCCGTGATCGCCGCGGTCAACGGCGTGGCCCTGGGGGGCGGCACCGAGCTCGCGCTCGCCTCGGACCTGCGGATCGTGTCCGAGCGCGCCACTCTGGGCCTGACCGAGACGAGCCTCGCCATCATCCCGGGTGCGGGCGGAACGCAACGGCTGCCCCGCATCGTGGGCAAGGCGAAGGCCAAGGAGCTCATCTTCACGGCCCAGCGGATCGACGCCGCCACGGCCCTCGCCATCGGCCTCGCGAACAAGGTGGTGCCCCACGAGTCCCTCCTGGACGAGGCGCGGTCCCTGGCCGCCACGATCGCCCGGAACGGACCCGTGGCCGTGCGCGTCGCCAAGAACGCCATTGACCGAGGTTTCGAGATGGACCTGGCCAGCGGCCTGGTCTTCGAGAGCACGTGCTACGAGATCACCATCCCCACGGAGGACCGCCGGGAAGGCCTGGCCGCCTTCCGCGAGAAACGAAAGCCCGAGTACAACGGAAGGTGAGGGGTCACCCCATCCCGTTCCCCCTTTTCTCGTTAGGAGGGCCACCATGTGCCAGGATTTCAGGCTCCACCAGATGGAGCTCCCCCGAAAGATCATCATCGGCGAGTGCTGGGCCCGCGACGGTCTCCAGAACGAAGCCAAAGTCGTCCCCACCGATGAGAAGGTGGAGATCATCACCCGGATGGTCGACGCCGGCGTGACCAAGCTCGAGGCCACGAACTTCGCCCACCCGAAGTACCTGCCCCAGTTCGCCGACGCCGAGGAGGTGCTGCGTCGGATCCCCCGGAGGCCCGGTGTCGACTACCGCGGGATCTGCACGACCCTGAAGGGCATCGAGCGCGCCATCAAGAGCCGGGACGAGGGGTTCGGCGTCGACGAGATCGCCATGGTCATCTCCACGAGCGAGCCCCACAACCAGGCCAACGTCGGGATGACCCACGACGAGAACAAGCGACTGCTGGAGCAGATGACGCGCGCGGCTCTCGACTCGGGCCATGTCGTGTTCGGCTGGGCGCTGACGAGCTTCGGCTGCCCGATCAAGGGCGACGTGGACCCCAAGGACGCCATTGCCATGGGGCAGTGGTGGAAGGACATCGGCGCCACGATCATCGGGTTCGGCGACACCACGGGTTCGTCGAACCCAAGGCAGGTGAGCGCGTTCTATGAGTACGCGCTGGCCGAGGGGTTCACGACGGAGGAGGTGGTCGTCCACTTCCACGACACCCGCGGGTGGGGCGTGGCCAACTCCATGGTGGCGCTCACCTTCGGGTTTACACACTTCGACACATCGCTCGGCGCCATCGGCGGGCAGCCCAAGACCGGAGCAGCCGAGTACCACCGCGGGTACGCCGGCAACACCTGCACCGAGGACCTGGTCGGCATGTACGAAGAGATGGGGGTCTCCACCGGCATCGACCTCCCGAAGATGCTGGCCGCTGGCCGGCGGGCCGAGGAGATCCTGGGCCGAAAGCTTCGTTCGAACTTCCTCGACGCGGGACCCGTGCCCCATCAGGGGATCGCGTACGACAAGTCGAAGGGCATCCTGGGCGACAAGGCCTGAGGTCTGCGGCAGGAACCCTCCCGAGGAGGAGCGACGATGAACGTAGCGAAGCGGATTCGGAGGATGCGCGAGGCCCAGGACCTCACCGTGGTGCAGGTAGCAGAGCTCACCGGGCTCTCGGCCGACTACCTCAGGGCCGTGGAGCTGGGGGAGGAGGTTCCCTCCATCGGGGCGGTGATCAAGATCTCCCGGGCTCTGGGGTCCAAAATGGGTCAGATCCTCCACGCGCAGGGGGCCCGGCCCGAGATCTTCAGCCTCTGCCCGGCCGGCGAGGCCCAGCCGGTGGTTCGGGCCCCGGCAGGCGCGAAACAGGGCGGCCAGGGCTACACCTACCGAAGCCTCCTCTCCCCGGACATCCGCGGCCAGGGGATGGAGCCGTTCCTGGTGCGCTTCGACCCCGAGGCAGCCTCGACCGTGGAGCCCATCGCCCACGAAGGTGAGGAGTTCCTCTACGTGCTCTCGGGCACGCTGGAGCTTCTCTACGACGGCAAGACCCACACCCTGAAATCGGGAGACAGTCTCTACCTGGACTCTTCCCGACCCCACGCGCTTCGCGCCACGGGAGACACGCCGCCCCAAGTGGTGGCCGTGGTGTACTCCAAGGGCTGAGCGCCGGGTTCTCCGCGGCCGGTCGGCGGTTCTGAGGCCCGGGGGAAGCGCGCTGCTGCCCCCCTCCGGAACCGAGAGCGAGGCCGCAACAGGAGACCGCACGGCTCTCCCCGCCCACCACCAGGGGAGAGCCAGCCGCCCGTCCCATCCCCACCCGTCGTTCGTGGGCCATCCCCCTGTCCGCCACCCCGTCGGAAGTGCCGGGGTCTCGGATCCGTGTTCACCTTGACTTGCCCCGAGACGCATCCATGCTGACCTCGGCGCCCGACCCCAGGGCGCGCCCCAACAGTGTATTGGAGCGAGATTCGACGCGGGCGGGGCGGGAACGAACGGAACGCGCAGGAAGGAACTCCCATGAAGAAGATGATCGTACTGCTGCTGTCGAGCGCCCTGGCTGCCGTCCTGGCAACCGGTGCGCGGGGCGAGGACACCCTCGAGAAGGTCAAGCGGACGGGCGTCCTCGTCGCCGGCCTGCGGGACGACGCCCCGCCGTTCGGCTTCAAGGAGATGGGTTCTGGAACCATCGTGGGCTACGACGAGGACTACGTGGCCGCCCTGGCCGCGAAGCTCGGCGCCAAACTCGAGGTGCGGCCGGTGACTCGCGTCACCCGGCTCTCGGCCCTGATCGACGGCAACGTCGACGTTGTCGCGGCCAACCTGATCAAGAGCGATTCGCGACGAAGCGTCATCGCGCTCAGCGACACCTATCTGACCACGGGCCAGCGGTTCCTGGCCAAGAGGGGGGCCATCAAGACGCTGAAGGACCTGGAGGGGAAGAAGGTCGGTGCCATCATCGGGACACCGTCCGAAGGCTGTGCCCGTGACGCGTGCCAGGGCGGCACGCTCATGCCCTTCGACGACTACGTCCAGGCGATCCGGGCACTGCAGACTGGAGCCATCGATGCCTTCACGGCGGATCAGGCCATCCTGATCGATCTGCTTCCCAGCCTCCCCAAAGGCGACTACGAGATTCCGGACCTCCAGATCTCCCAGGAAGACTACGTCCTGGGCGCCCGCCAGGGAGATGAGCGGTTCCTGCAGTTCCTGAACGCCTCCATCCGCGACCTGCAGCAGAGCGGAGAGGCGAAGAAGATCTACGACAAGTGGTTCGGGATTCGGGAGGAGAGGCCGACGACGGCGTACGGCGCCATCATCCGCAAGGCGGCGACCCCGCCCCGGTTCCTGGCCATCACGCTCAACGGAGCGCTGTTCCCGAAGGCTGACGTCTCCGTGTTCGCGCTTGACGGGAACTACCTCGGCAAGGGCACCGTGGCGAGCGTGCTCGGGGACGAGTTCTACCTCGACGTCGACCCGGCCCTGAACGATCTGTTGCGGCCCGGGTTCCTGGTCACCATGAACATGACCAACGCCATGGCGCGGGACGTGGTCATCCGGCACCAGGATCTGCTCAAGAGCGTGAAGGCCGACGCCGAGGGCGAGGCCGAGAAGCTGAGGGCTCAATCCGAGCAGGAAGGCATCGCGAAGCAGAAGAGGGCGCAGGAGATCGACATGATGGAGAAGCAGACCGAGATGCAGATCGACGCCGAACGAGCGCGCTACTACCTGTGGCGCAGGAATTATTGACCAAAATAACACCTCTCCTCTGGAGCACCCGTCGCAGGACCAGCCGCTCGGCGTTCGCGACGGGTGCTCCAGGCTCGAAACCACCCCCGCAGACTTCAGAATCTAGGGGTTCGCCGGAAGCGGCGAACCATCATCACCGAACCGGTAGAGCAGCGACAGCTGCACGAACCACAGACCTTCGGCGAAGTCCTCGTAGTCGCTGCCCCCCCATGACTCGGAGTCTTCCGGGCGCTCGCTTCCGTTGTAGAAGGTGACGCGCCACCCTCCCGTGAGTGCCACGGTCGGACCGCCCCGGAGGTTCCAGTTGACCCCGACGGCGGGTCCGACACCGAAGGTGCTCAAACGAACCTTCGTCCGTTGCTTCCCCCCTGCCCCGTCGTCGTACTCGGCGTGGCCCCAATAGCGGGCGAACCGAACCTGCGGACCCAACCACAGGCGGACCGAGGGCGCCTGGAAGAGACGGAAGCCGAAGGTGTTGTCCCAGACCACGCCCTTGAGGTTGGCGTCGCTCTCAAGATCCCAGATGCCGGCGTCCGCCGTGGCTGTGAGGTGATCGTACCCGACCTGGAGGCGGTAGCCGAACACCGAGCTTCGAGCAACCGTGGTGTCCAGGACCAAGCCGAACTCCGAGTGGCGGGTTGTGACGTCCTGCCCCCAGAAATCCCACACGTCCCCGGCGGCCCCGCCCCCGTACACGCCGAACCCCGCGGCCCCGGCGCTCCCCACCCAGAGTGCGACCACTGCAGCCGTCAGAGGACCGAGGAAGCGGGCGGGCATGAGCGTCTCCTTCTGGTCGAGGACCGTCCGGGCTCACGAGGGGTCGGACGGCCTGCCGTGAACGAACCGCGGCAGGCCGTCAGCGTAGTCCCCGGCTCGGGCCGCCGTCAACGGCGCCGCGCCGACGCCCTTTCCGATCTCGGCTCCTTGCGCCGGAGACCGTAGCAGTGCAACACTCGCCGTATCGTCCTCCTCTCCCTCTCCCTCGTGAGGCACCCGTGCTCGCCCTCTCGACCGCCTACTTCACGCTGCGCGACGTCGACCCCTCCGGCGACGAGATCGTCCGTGGAACCCTCGATCTGGGCTTATCGGCCCTTGAGCTCGACTACCGGGTTACGGCGGCCCAAATGAAGGAGATCCGGCCGTTCCTGACCCGAGACGAGCTCCGCGTGGTCTCCGTCCACCATCCATTCCCGCGAAGACCCGAACTGTCGCCCCTCGACGCCCACGTGGACCGGGCAAGGCTGTCGGCCGTCGACGAGGACGAGCGGCGCGCCGCGGTTCGGATCGGCACCGAGACGCTGGCCCGAGCTGCGGACGTGGGCGCGGGCGCCGTGGTGCTGCACCTCGGGGACGTGGAGTTGGGAGACGAGATCGACCCGCGGGAGCTCTCGCGCTTCGTGCGGGCCGGGAAGCGGGAGACGGGAGAGTATGAGGACCTCCGCGCCCGCGTGGCCGCTCGGCGCCGCAGCCGCGCACCCAGCCACGTCGACGCGGTGCTACGAAGCCTCGACCGCCTGGCCGAGGAGGCGGTGCGGCGCGACGTGTGCCTCGGCCTGGAGAACCGCTACCACCCGGAGCAGATCCCGGACCGGGACGAGCTCACAACCATCTTCCGGGAACTCGCCGGCGCACCGCTCGGTTACTGGCACGACACGGGTCACGCCGCGAGCCTCGTGGCCCTCGGGTTCCTCGAACAACCGACCGAGCTCGCCGAGGCGTTTCAGGCTCGGCTCCTTGGGCTTCACCTCCACGACGCGATCGGTCTCGACGACCACAAGGCCCCCGGCCAGGGCGAGGTGGATTTCGCGGCCCTCGCATCGCTCAGTGCCGCCGAGACCCGACTCGTCCTCGAGGTCCACCCGCCGGCCGCGCCGCAGGCCGTCCGGGAGGCCACCGGCGTCCTGGCCGATGCTGGCTTCGCGGTGATCGGGGCCGCCGCGCATCCGGGGACCCGGCCCCACCGGGACAGGGCTGAAGCCCCCGAAGATCGCGTCCAGCCGCCAGGTCCACCGCGGGATTGACCGCGCCGCGCACCCCGGCGGTCCAGGCAGCGTCCGCCGTGGCGTCGAGCCGATCGCGCAACACCGCGGCATCGAGGTGCACATGCGAGTCGAACATGGGCCGCGGCCCGGTCAGCCCCCCACGCGGCTCATGGAAAGGCCGCACTGTTCCGCGCTCGGGTCTGAAGCGGCGTGCCGCTCCGGCTTGTGGTGCACGGCCTCCCGAATGCAGGCCTCGAGGGCGCGATCGTCCTCTGCCGAGGAGCGTAGGATGCGGCGAAGATCGACCTGCCGGTCCGAGAACAGGCAGCTCCGCAGCTTTCCCTCCGCTGTAAGCCGAAGTCGGTTGCAGGTCCCGCAGAAGTGGTCGCTCATGGGACTGATGACGCCGACCCGTCCCCCTCCCGGCAGGAGGTACGTGCGACAGGGGCCAGAGATACCCTCTGCTTCGGTCGGGACGAGGGCGTAGCGGGAGGACAGCACCGAAAGGATCTCGGCGGCGGGCAGGAGACTCCCCGAGTCCCAGGCATCCCGGCGCGCCGGCATGAACTCGATGAACCGGACCTCGCAGTCCCGCGCCCGGGCGAACTCGGCGAAGTCCAAGACCTCGTCGTCGTTGACCCCGCGCATGGCCACTACGTTGATCTTCAGGGGTGAAAGCCCCGCGTCCCGGGCCGCGTCGATGCCCGCCAGCACGCGCTCCAGACCGGGTCGTCGCGCGACCCGCTCGAACACCTCGGGGCGGAGCGTGTCGAGGCTCACGTTGACGCGGCGAAGGCCGGCTCGGCGCAGGGCACCTGCCATCTCCTTGAGGAGAATCCCGTTGGTGGTCAGCGAGAGGTCCTTGAGCCCGGGAAGCGCCGCGACCCTCTCCAAGAACCCCAGGATTCCGCGGCGCACGAGCGGCTCGCCGCCGGTGATCCGGATCTTCTCGATCCCCAGGGACAGCGCTACCCGCGCCACTCGCAGGATCTCCTCGTAGGACAGCACCTCCCCATGGCCCAGCGGTGCAACTCCGCCCGCCGGCATGCAGTAGGTACAGCGCAGGTTGCATCGGTCGGTGACCGAGACCCGGAGGTAGTTGATCCGACGCAGGAAGCGGTCTTCGAGGCGGGGAGAGGTCATGGTGGCCGTCGTGAGGATCTGGGCACGAGTTCGTAACTCCCTCGGGAACGGCTCAACTTACGCCGTGAAATGCCGAAATGGAGAAAACTAGAGTCGCGCGTTCCCCCGCCGGGCTTCCCCGGGCCAGGGGCGTTCGGCGCCCTTCCGACAGGATCGTCGTGTGAGCTCGAATCTAGCACAGGGCGTGACCGACCAACAGAGAGGAACCGCAGAGCCCACGGGCTGGCCCTCCCCGGACAGGGCCCTCCTGACCGAGCGGCGGGTCGAGGAGGCGCTCGCCGGCATCCAACGGGCCGTAGCAGTGTCTCAGTTCTACCCCGTGACCCACCCTCTGGTGGTCGACGCGTTGGCAGACGGCTATCGTGCATGGCAGACCGTGGAGTCGGACCACCGGTGGGAAGATGTGGGCCTTCGTCTTCGAAACGGAACCCTGTGGCTCGGTGACGCGTGCGTCGGGGCGGAGAATCCCGCCATCCTGAACCTGGCCCGGTCGCTCGCCGGACACGGGCTCGTGGGCGTCCGCCAGCGAAATCCCCTCGGGCCGGAGGGTTTCACCCGCCTGGTGCAGCTCCTGGCCACTGCCCCGGACAGCCTAGCAGCCCAGGGCGGGCTCGCCGGTGCGTGGTCCAAGACGCCCTCCGCTTCGTCGCTGGAGCTCCAGCGCCTCGCGGTGAGCGCCGCCGAACCCAAGGAAGACCCGCGCAAGCGCCCGGCGGGACGTGGCCAGGAGTGGGGGCAGGGCCTAAGCCGGGGCGCCGACCTCCCGGCCCTGGCGGACCCGCTCCTGTTGTCGCGGCTCCAGGTATTCCGGCAACGCGGCCCTCGGGAGCGCCGGGTCCTCGACCTTCTCCTCCGGCTCAACCCCACCGACGAGATCACGGCCTTCCTCAGCCTGCTCAAGGAAATTGCCCAGATCACGCAGGAGTACGTCACTGCCGAGCACTTCCGGGAGGCGTACCACGTGGCCCTGTTCCTCTACCGTGAGGCCCAGAATATGGATGCCCTGGGCAAGGTGGGGAAGCGGGACTACCTGCTCGACACCCTCCGGCTCATCCTTCGAGGTGGCTTCCTCCAGTGGCTCATCGGGCACGTAACCACGGGCCGGGGGCAGGAGGAGACCGAGGTCGGCGAGTACATCCTGCGCGCCCTGGGAAAATCTGCGGTCGTCCCCTTGATCAACGCGCTCGTGACGGAGAAGGACCGGATCAGCCGGCGGCGGCTCGTAGACATCCTTGTCGCGATCGGCGATCCGGTACTCCCCTACGCCGTCAAGATGCTCGACGACCAGCGCTGGTACGTCGTGCGCAACATGGTGACGATCCTCGGCGGCGTCGCCTCCCCGGAGGCCCTGCGGGCTCTCAGCCGCCTCGCAGGCGATCCGGACAGCCGCGTCCGGCGCGAAGCGGTGCGCGCGCTGGCCCGTGTTGCCGTGCCTGGGGCCCTGGAGCTCCTGCTCTCCTTTCTCGCCGACCCCGACTCGTCGGTCCGGTTGATGGCGGTCTCGATCGCGCCGGCCCACCGGTCGACGGAGATGCACGATGCCTTGGTCCGCATGTTTCGGAGCATCCGGGGCCGCTCGGCGGACTGGAACCTGAAGGCGGCGATCCTGCAGGCCATCGGTCGCATGGGCCTGCCCGAGGCACTGATCGTGCTCGAGGAGGTCGTGCGGCACCGGCCTTTCTTCGGCCGAAAGCGCTGGGAGGCGCTGCAGATGACCGCAGCCCAGGCGCTCGGAGAGCTCGGCGGGGAGGCGGCCGGTCGGCTCCTCGGAGAGCTCAAGAGCCACCGCAACCCCGACGTCCAGAGGGCTGCCGTGCGGGCCCTGGCCTCGCTGGGCGCAACGCCTGCCGCGGAGGCCGCGTGCCCCAGCGAGTGACCCGCACCGACGCGGAGCTCCTGCTCAAGACCCTGCACGCGCTGTTCAAGACCCGCGCCCTGTACCCTCCCGGTCACGGCGCGGTGCAGAAGGCCGCACAGGCTCTCGACCGCGCCCTCGTCGACGTCTTTCAGACCCCGGACCCCCTTCTCCTGGGCGTCGCCGACGGCTACCTGGTCGTAGGCGGGGTCGCATTTCTGGGAGACAACCTCCAGGCCCGCGAGCTCGGCCAGCGGCTCGAGGCACGGGGGTTGGAAGGAGTGCTTCTCCTCCCCACGGTCCGATCCACAGATCTGGCGGGGTTTCTGGAGTGGCTGCGCGCCGGCGAGGCGCAGGAGTGGGAGAACCCCCGCGTGACGGTAACCCGGCTCAACCGCGAGGGCGAGGCGTGGGCCCGCGGGCGTCGCCTGCACCTCAAGGCAGTGGCCGCCCTGGAGTCGGTCTGCCGGGACGTCGAGCAGGGGAGGATCCCCGATCCGACGCACGCGCAGGAGTGCGTGGCGGGCCTCGCCCAGCTCCTCGACGAACACCCGACGCTCGTCCGAGGGCTTACCCTGCTGAAGGACTACGATCAGTACACGTACTTCCACAGCGTCAACGTCTCGGTGCTCGCCCTCGGAATCGGACGCCAGATCAAGCTCACCGACCCCGAGCTCGAGTGCATCGGGATCGGCGGCCTGTTCCACGACATCGGAAAGACCCGCACGCCGGTCGACGTGATCCGGAAGCCCGGGCGCTTGTCCATCAACGAGGTGACGCTCGTGCGGTGGCACCCGGTCTACGGCCGAGACATCCTCGACCAGATGGCAGGGTTGCCTCCCGCGGTGCCGCGCCTGGTGTACGAGCACCACATGCGCTTCGACGGCGGCGGGTACCCCGGCCGCCCCGAGCGTGCTCCGCTCCACCCCCTCAGCCAGCTCATTGCCGTGTCCGACGTCTACGACGCAATGACCACGCACCGACCTTACAGCGCACCCCTACCCCTGCCGGTCGCCGTCCAAGCCTTGGTGGAGGGCAGCGGCACACAGCTCGAGCCCGCGGTCGTGCGGGCGTTCCTGTCGATGATGGGGCCGACTCCGGTGGGGTCGCTGGTCCGGCTGGCCAGCGGCGAGGCGGCCGTCGTCACCCGGATCGGTGACGAGGGAGCGGTGAACGAGGTGCGGCTGTACTCCACCCCCGCCGGAACGCTGTTGGCCGAGGCAGAGCAACTCCTCCGCCCGGTCGGCTCCGGAGATGTGACCGGATGGGTGACGTCGCTCTCCCCTCGAATCGACCCCTTCAAGGCCGTCAGCTCGGGGCGCTGACTCCCATGCGCCCCAAGCCCTCGGCTGCGGCAGCGCGGACATCCGGGTCGGGGTGGGAAAGGAGGGAGAGCAGGCGGGGCTCTGACGCCGCGTGATCGAGCAACCCGACGGTCTCGCACGCGCGGGCCAGGACGTGGTCATCCGAATCGGCCAGCAGGGAGGCGGCCTCGGCGGCCCGGCGCCGGTCCCCGAGGCGACCGAGCGCCTCCACAGCCCGAGCTCTCACGAGCGGAGCCGGATCCGTCAGGTGCCGGGCCACGGCGGGGCCGGCCCGTAGATCTCGAAAGGACTCCACGAGCTCCAGGGCGGCCAGCCGTACCTCCTCCTCCGGGTGCTCCAGGCAGCGCAGCCCGACCTTCAGGCAGGTCTCATCCCGCCGCCCCACGAGCGACCGCAGGAACTCCAGCCACTCGACCCTTCCCAGGGACCGCGCGCGTCCCAGGATCCCCGGCAGGGCCTCGAAGGTATCGAGACGGTCCAAGGCCTCGGCAGCGCGCGCTCGCACAGCCGGCTCGTCGTCTCTCAGAAGCTCGATCAGGGCCTGCCGTCGGGAGATCACGTATCACTCCCCGAGCGCCTCGAGCTTCTTCTTGGCGAGCGTCGCCTGGTCGGAGTTGGGAAACTCCCGGACGATCTTCTTCAGCAGGATGCGGGCGTCCTCCGGATCGCCGATGGAATCAAAGGCAAACGCCTCCTTGAGGAGCGCGCTCGGCACCTTGCCGCTCTTCGGATACTTCTGGACGACCCGGTCGTACTCCAGGATGGCCTGCTCGTACTGCTTCTGATCGAACAGCGTCTCGCCGATCCAGAAGATCGCATTGGGAGCGAGAGCGCCGTTGGGATCAGCGTCCACGAAGGCACGGAATTTGGCTCGGGCCTCCTCGTACTTCCCCTGCTTCTTGTAGAGGGTGTAGGCCTCGTCGTAAAGGCTCTGCGGGGTGGTTACCTTCTCGACAGCGGGTGCGGGGGGCGCGCCACGTTCGGCCGGCGGAGCGAGCACCGGAGCCATCGCAGCCTTCGCGGCCGCCATTTCCTTTATTTCGCTCGAGAGCTGGGCCACCCGCTTCTCCAGCACCGAAAATCGCCCCTCCAGATCGTCGAGGCGCGCCGCCTCCTTCGTGCTGGAGGTCGCCCGCTCGAGGACCTCGACCCGCCCGTCGAGCTTCGCCAGACGTCGCGACGCGTCCTCCAACTGGGGCCGGAGATCCGCCACGCCCCGGCCCAGGTTCTCCAGCCGCTGCCCAGTATCGGCAGGAACGGACGGCGGCGCGGCGCGCAATTCATCGACCGTGCGCTCGAGGCGCGCGACCTTCTCCGTCAGATCCTCGGCGCGGCCGGTCGGCGGCGCCAGAAGCCCCCGCTCGGTGAGCGGACATCCTGCCAGGACAAGGAGGAGGGCGGCCGAAGCCGCCCGCACCACCCTTGCGTCCGTCCGCTCCGGAACCCGGTGCATTACTGGAGGATCTCCACGAACTCGGCTCTCCGATTCTGGGCCCAGGCCTCCTCGTTGTGGCCGGGGTCTAGGGGGACCTCCTCCCCGTAGCTCACCACGGTCATCCGGTTCGGGTCGATCCCCAGGTCCATCAGGTACTGGAACGCGGTCTTGGCGCGCCGCTCCCCGAGCCCAAGGTTGTACTCGGTCGTCCCGCGCTCGTCGCAGTGCCCCTCGATGCGGATCCGCGTGGACACATGGTCTCGCAGGTAATTGGCGTTCTTCCCCAGGATCTCGCGCGCAGCCGGTGTCAATGTGGCCTGGTCGAAGTCGAAGTGGATCCGATGCATTCCGGCGGTGGTCGACCCGGCCAGCCCGCCGCCGGCGACCGCCGCCTGCGGCGCCCGACCAACCGCCGCCGTCTCGGCCGGGGGCGGCTCGAGCGGCGTCGCGCTCGCCATCCCGCCAGGTCCAGCTCCGGCCCCCATCCCGCCGGCCTGCCCCGCCGATCCTCCCTCGGACCCGGCGCCGGACGCCGGGAACTCCGTCACCCGCGACTGTGCGCCGGAGTCTCCAGCGGCGCCCGCGCCCCCTGGGCCTGCCAGCTCCCCTTCCTGGCGCACCTGTTTGGTGCTACACCCTCCCGACACCAGGAAACCGACCAGGGCCAAGACCACCGTCAGCACACTCAACACGCTTCGTTTCATCGGGACGAACCTCCTCTTGAAAGCGCAGGACTCTCGATCCCCCGCTGCGGCTAAGGTGCCCGCGGGGACCACGCCGGCTGAACCGCCTCTTCGCCCGCCGGGCTCACCCTCCGGAATTCCTGCGAGCCCAGGCGAAAGACGTAAATGCCGCTCTTTCCCTCTCGGGTCGACGACACAGCGAGGAAGCGGCCGTCCGGCGACCAGGAGGGGTCGAGGGTGTCTCGGGATCCGAACGTCAACTGACGCACGTCCCGACCCTCGGGATCGACCACGTAGACCTGGAACACGCCCCTCTCATCCTTGCCCGTGAATGCGATCAGATCCCCCTTCGGGGACCAGTCCGGGTCTCCGTTGTGTGACCCCGAGTGGGTGACCCGCCGCACGCCGCTACCGTCCCGGTTCATCACGAACAGATGGGGATTGCCGGCACGGTCGGAGACGAAGACGATCCTGCGGCCCTCGGGAGACCAGCACGGCGCCACGTCGATGGCGCGGTTGTCGGTCAGTCGCTCCAGCGCCCGCGTGGACTTGTCCATCCGGTAGATCTCCGGGTTCCCATCCTTCGACAGGGTGACGAGCAGCTCCTTGCCGTCGGGAGAGTCCCGCCCCGAGAGGTTGATCCCCGGAGTCCGGGAGACGATCCACGTCTTCCACGTCGTCAGGTCCAGCAGGTACAGGTCCGGCGTACTCATCAGGTACGACGTGTAGTACAGGTACCGGCCGTTGCGGGACCACGCCGGGTTGAGGCTCAGGGACCCGCTCTTCGTGACACGGCGGGGGTTGGCCCCGTCCATGTCGACCAGTGCCAGCTCCTTCCCCTTGCCCTGCTGCGCCACGTACGCGATGCGCGTGCCGTAAGGGCCGGCGCTCCCCGTGAACTCCTCCAGGAGCGCGTTGGCGAACAAGTGGGCGATCTGCCGACCTTCGGAGGCCGCCGCGGTGTACCGGCGGCCGAAGATCTGCGTTCGGCGGAACACGTCGTAGGCGCGCAGTTCGACTGCGATCCCGCCGCCTTCGCGCTCGACCTGGCCCCGAACCAGGAGCTCCGCACCCACCGTGCGCCAGCCGTCGTACGACGCCCCGTCCGGCGGCGCGGGCGCCCGTTGCGGATCCTCGAGGTAGCCCTTGGGGTCCAGCACCTCGAACAGGCCCGCAGTGCCGAGGTCGTGGCGCAAAATCTCGGCAATGAGAACGTGCGTGCTCCCCACCTCGTCCGGCCCACGCCGGAGCACCGGGACAGCGAGGGCAAGCTTTCGGACGCTAGGAGCGTTGATGTCGATCAGGGTCTTGGCGGGCGCTGACACAGCCAGCAGGCACGCCACCGCCAGGAGCGGGCCCCGGCGCAACCACCGGCACGGTCTTCGGGACGTCAGAGCGCGTTCCTTCTCCGGATGAACGATCCCCCCTTCGACCACACCGACGCTGCGGGAGGCCGCCTCCGGGGCGATACGGACGATAGTATACGGGCTTCCATAAGTCAAGAAGCCCGGTCCCCGGGCGGCTTCCACGGGTGGCCACTGGAACGTGCACCCGTGGCCCACGGACGCCGCCGGCCGAAGGCGAGAGGGTTGGCGCGGAAGATTCCGGCCGCCACGGAGAGCCGTGTTCTCACGTCGCGGCCTGCCGTGCGAACGCCAGAGCCGGGACCGGAGCCTCTACGATGCCCAGGACGGCCACGTTCGACTTCGGGCGACTGGATCGTTCCCTTCTCCGAGCGGCGGTTCGACTTGAGGGCGGTCGCTCGCTCCCCTTCGGCCCACCCCAGGGAACGGTCGAAGAGGAGGCAGCGGGTGCCGGTCGTCCCCTGGTCGATGGCAGCAACGTAGCGGCTCACGGCTCCTCTCCTCGCGGGCTCACGTCCGGCCTTCCCACCGTCTCCTCCGGTACTCCGCCCAGACCAACGCCTCCCGGGCCTCCACGAGGCTCGCTTCCCGGAACCGCACCCGATCGCCGGGCACGACCTGGGCCAGGAGGGGGAGGTCCACGGTCGCGACCGTGGCGATCTTCGGGTAGCCTCCGGTCGTCTGACGGTCCGCCAGGAGCACCAGGGGCTCTCCGCTCCCTGGCACCTGGACCGAGCCCCAGGCCACCCCTTCGGAGATGAGCTCCGCCGGACCCCCGTGCTCGATCCAAGGTCCCGTGAGCCGGCACCCCATCCGGTCCGCCTGGGCCGACACCTCGTACACAGACTGGAAGAATGTCCGCCGGCCGCCCTCGGTGAAGGCGTCGTCCTGGGGGCCGGGGACGGCCCGCACCTCCACGACCTCGCCGGGGCGGCCGTAAGGAGGGACGAGCTCCTCCGGCACCCGGCCGGCCGCGCCTCCGCCCCCCCCGTCCAGGACGTCCACCACGTCCCCCCGGCGCAGCGCCCGGCCCTGGAACCCGCCGAAGCCCGCCGGCAGATAGGTCGACCGGCTCCCGAGGACCTCGGGCACCGCGACTCCGCCGCCGAAGCCCAGGTACGCCCGGCAGCCCCAACGCCTCCCCTCGGCGCGTAGGCGACCACCCGGCCGCGCCGTGAACCGTGAGCCGGGCGAGAGCGGCTCTCCGTCCAGGCTGAAGCCGAGGTCCGCCCCGGCCAGGCCGCCGGCCGTCTCGATCAGGAACTCCGCCTCGAAGCCCCCCAGGGTCACTTCCAGCCCGGCGGCCCCGGGAGGGTTTCCGGCCAGCCGGTTGGCGATGCGGTGGGCCACGGTGTCGGCCGCGCCGCCCCCGGGAACCCCGAGGGGCTGCGCCCAGGGCCGCCCGAGATCCTGGACCGTCGTGAGGGGACCGGGCGAGACGACGCGTAGGAGCGCGCGCGGGATCACGACTCGCCGCCCGAGGAGCCGTACTCGGCGAGCGAGATCGGCCGGAACCGGACCCGGTCGCCCGGCCGGAGCAGCGCGGGCTCCGCCCGGCCTGCATCGAAGAGGCGAAGGGGCGTGCGGCCCACGAGCCGCCAGCCCCCGGGGCTCGGCACGGCGTAGGCCCCGGTCTGGGAGCCCGCGATGCCGACCGACCCGGCGGGTACCCGGGATCGAGGCTCGGGCAGCCGCGGCGTGCGAAGGCGGGGGTCGAGCCCGCCGAGGAAGACGAAGCCCGGCGTGAACCCGAGAAGGTAGACGGTGTAGACCGGCGCGGCGTGGCGGCGAACCACCTCGGCCCCAGACAGGCCGTGTACGCGTGCAACCTCCTCCAGGTCGGGCCCCAGGGACGGGTCGTAGCACACCGGAATCTCCATGAGGCGGCCCTCCGCCGCGGCCGGCCGGCCCGACGTGCGGGCCAGGGCCGTCTGGACCGCGGCGATCAACGCCTCGGCCGAGACCTCCCAGGGATCGTACTGGATGAAGAGGGAGCGGTACCCCGGCACCAGCGCGACCACGCCGGATTCCCCCTCCACGCGGTCCCGCAGAGCGAGCACCCGGCGGTGCACGGCCGCCGAGATCCCCTGGCCCACTTCCACGCTCAGGGCGCTGTCGCCGCAGAGTCGAATCCGGCCCATCACAGGGGCGCCACCTCGACCCCGGCCCCCTCCAGGGCCTCACGCACGGTCCGCGCCACAAGAGCGGCGCCCGGCGAGTCGCCGTGGAGGCACAGGGTGTCGACCTCGAGGCGCACCTCTGAGCCGTCCAGGGCCCGAAGGGATCCCTGGAGGCACAGGCCGACGGCCCTCGAAGCCGCCTCCAACGGGTCGGTCACGAGCGCTCCGGGCAGGCCCCGCGGCGCCAGGCGGCCGTCGGCGAGGTAGCCGCGCTCCGGGAATCCCTCGCGGGCCACCCTCAGGCCCTCGGCCTTCGCCCGCCGCTCCAGGACCGAACCGGGCGGAACGATCAGGACGAGCGCCTCGTCGTGGGACAAGGCCCCTGCGACGACCTCGCCCGCCACCGCTTCGTCCCGCGCGGCCATGTGGTAGAGCGCGCCGTGGGGCTTCAGGTGCCGCAGCGGCACTCCCTGGGCCGCGGCCACGGCAGCCAGGGCCCGGACCTGGTCCGAAACCCACGCCCGCACCTCACCCAGGCGCACGGGCCGCTCGTGCCGGCCGAACCCCTCCCGGTCCGGAAGACCGGGGTGCGCGCCCACCGACACACCGCGCGCTCGGCACAGGGCCACGGTGCGCTCCATGGTGGCGCGATCGCCGGCGTGGTAGCCGCACGCGACGCTTGCCGAGGTAATCCAGGGCACGAGCGCCTCGTCGGCGAAGCCTTCGCCCAGGTCGGCATTCACGTCGACCCGCTTCACCCGCGTCCCTGCGCCAGCGCGAGCTCCGCCGCCCGGACACCGACGGCGCGGCCGCCCGGCGCCACATAATGCAGCCGGCCCACGTACTTCTGGAAGATGGGCCCCGGGACCTCCGGCGTTCCCCACTCTTTCACGGCATACAGACGGGCCTCGAGCCGGTCGGCCGCGTCGTCGCCGGGGAACGGCACGACGAGCTGCGCGTAGCTCGCCTCCGCCCGGGCAAGCCGGCACAGGTCCCCCAGTGTCTCGGGGAGGAGCCACGTCGAGGGCGTCTCGGCCGGAGGCAATGGCGCCGGAGCCCGGTAGCCGCAGGCGAACACCTCCGGTGCGGCGAGCTCGGCGGCGAGCGCCTCCGGCTGGGCGTCTGCGAGCGGGACCCACCGCTCCGCGTAGCGGGTCTTGCGCACAGCCACGACAGCGGCTTCGTCGCCCTCCCCCGCCCAGAAGGCCACGTGATTCCAGAGCTTGGTCGCCGCGACCGGCAGCGGGAGCGCGCCCGGATCACCGGGCCGGCTGTCCAGGGCGAGCGCCGTCGGCGCGCCGAGGCAATCGCTCGCGAGCCGGCCCAAGAGCCCGGCGCGCGCCGCGAGCTCCGCGTGCCACCAGGAGCCCTCGGCGACTGCCACGACGAGCGTCGACCCGGACACCTCGATCCCCGCCACGCCGTCGAAGCGGCGGGCGAGCGCAGGGCACCGCGTTCGCAGGTAGAGCAGGAGATCCTGCGCGGAGCGCCCCGTCGCGGTCACGGTGCCGCACCGCGGAAGAAGGAGGAGCGCCGGTAGGCCTGGACCGCCTCATCCAGCCCCACCCGCAGGACCGCTGCGGAGGGCACCGCGAGCAGGATGCCGGTAAAACCGAAGAGCTCCCCGCCGGCCAGCACGGCCACGATCACGGCCAGGGGGTGAAGGCCCACGCGGTCCCCCACGATCCGCGGCGTGAGCACGAACCCCTCCAGGCCCTGCCCGACCGCAAACACGGCCCAGACACCCAGCACGTGCGCGAGGTCGTGGAACTTGAGGAGCGCGAGCAGGGTGCCGAGCACCAGGCCCACCACCGTGCCCAGGTACGGCACGAGGAAGAGTGCGCCGGAGAGCAGCCCCACCACCCAGGGCATGTCGATCCCCGTGAGCGTCAGGCCGGCCGAGTAGACGAGCGCGAGGGCGGCGCACACCGTGAGCTGGCCGCGGACGAACGCCCCCAGCACCTCGTCGGAGCGGCCGAGCAGGCGGTCCGCAGCCGGCCGGGCGGCGGGCGGCACCAGGGACGTGAGCCGCTGGCCGAGGCCATTGAAGTCGAGCAGGAGGTAGAAGGTGAAGACAGGGACCAGGAGCGTGCTCAGCAACGCCTGCACGAAGCCCCAGGCGTTCGCGAAGACCCGTCCGAACAGGTTGGCCGCCCCCTGGGCGATGCTCGGCAGCGACCCCTGGAGGCTGCGGCCCGCCTGGGCCAGGAGGGCCGAGGCATCGAGCGGAAGAGGCCGGCCCAGGAGCGACTCGAGCCGGGGGAGGAGCTCGGTCTGCATTGACTGGGCGTACCCGGGGAGCGCGCGGGCCACGGTCTGGACCTGGTCGGACAGGCTCGGAACCACGAGCAGGACCCCGGTCGCCAACAGGGCGCAGGCCCCCAGGAGAAGCACAGCGACGCCCGCGGGCCGAGGGATCCGACGCGCTTCGAGCCGGTCGATCAGAGGGTCAAGCACGTAGGCCAGGAACCAGGAGACCAGGAGCAGCGTCGCCACGCCCTTCAGCCGGACCAGGAGCCACAGCACCGCGACGAGCGCGGCACCGACCCAGAGCGAGGCACCCGCCGGTCTCCGCTCCGGCGCGCGGCCCTCAGGCGGCCGGCCGCCGCAGCTCGTGGATCCAGATCGCGTGGGCTCGCCCATGGACGCAGACTTCTTCAAGGTGCAGCTCCCTCTCGAAACCTTCGGCCTCCAGCCGCTCCACAGTTCCCTCAGCGATCCGGCGGCCGGGCTCGGCGACATAGGCGACCCCGGCCGGAGCGAGGAGCGCCCGCAGGGCATCCAGGAAGGACGTCAGGAACCGGCGCTCGTAGAGGACGTCCGCCGCGAGGATCACTTCCGCCGAGAGCCCGGCGGGAGGCTCTCGCCAGTCCAGGACCCGGACCGCGCCGGGCGGGCCCAGGTTGAGCGCGTGGTTCGCGGCCGCGAAGGCCAGCGCGTCGGGGTCGAAGTCCGTGAACAGGACTCGTGCGCCCCGGAGCGCCGCCGCGACCCCGGCGAGCCCCACCCCGCAGCCCAGCTCGAGCACGCCCCGCCCGGAGAGGTCCCTGCGTCCTACGAAGGTCGCGAGCGCGACTCCGGAGGGCCACACCTCGGCCCAGTAGGGGAACCGCTCGTCCTCTGCGAAGGCCGCCGGATCAACCGCGTTGGCCAGGGCGTTGGGGTCTGCGACCCGAAAGAGCTCCACCGACAGGCTCTCGAGCGCGAGGCGCGCGCGGTCGACCCGGTAGCCGCCAGGCAGCAGGGTTTCGGGCGCGGGCCACGGTCGCCCCACGGGTGCGGGTTCCACGGCCGAAAGTATAGGCTCGGGGACGGCCGGCGCTCCAGGGAATCCTGGCCCGCCCAGAATCCTCTGGCGTTCGGCGGCGCCCGGCTGGTACACAACCTCCATGCGCGTCTGGGCCCTCTCCGATCTGCACCTCTCCTTCGCCTTCTCCAAGCCGATGGAGATCTTCGGAGAGCGCTGGCGCGACCACGGCGCCCTCATCGAGGCGGCGTGGCGCGCGTCCGTGGCCACAGCAGACGTCGTCTGCCTCCCGGGCGACCTCTCCTGGGCACTTCGCCTCCCCGAGGCGGCCGGAGAGCTCGCCTGGCTCGGGACGCTCCCGGGCCGCAAGGTGCTCGTCAAGGGCAACCACGACTACTGGTGGGACTCGATCGGAAAGGTGCGCCGCGCCCTGCCCGAAGGCGTGTTCGCCCTCCAGAACGACGCGGTGCACTGGGACGGCGCCACCTTTGGGGGCGCTCGCGGGTGGGTGGACCCGAGCCTCGACTTTCGCGCGCTGGGGCCGGGCGCGCAGGATCCGAGCCCGCCCGGAGAAGGCCGGCTCCACGGCATTCGGGGCGAGGACGAAGACCGCCGGCTCTACCGGCGGGAGCTCGAGCGGCTCGAGACGAGCCTGCGCGCGATGGACCCGGGCGCTGCCCTGCGCGTGGCGCTCCTCCACTTCCCGCCGACGTCGCCGGCCCTCGAGCCGACGCCCGTCACCGAGCTTCTGGAGCGCTACGCGATCGACGCGGCGGTGTTCGGCCACCTGCACGGGGCAGGGGCCGAGCGCTTCGAGAACCCTTACGGCGAGCGAAACGGCGTGCGCTACTACCTGGTCAGCGCCGACTTCGCCCACTTCGCCCCGGTGCTCGTGGGCGAGGTGTGACCACCCCATACCCCCGGAAAGGAGGCCCGATGGCCCAGATCGAAACCTTCACGGCCCGCCAGACCCTGAAGGTCTGCCAGGGTTTCCAGGGCGAGGCCCGGATCGAGGGGTTTCCCCCGCTCGCCTTCGACGAGCCCGCAGACCTCGGCGGCACCAACACCGCGCCGGCACCGATCGACTACCTCCTTACCGCCGTTGGAGGGTGTCTGCTCTCGAGCCTGTCCTTCTGCGTCCAGAAGAAGAGGGTACAGGCGGCGATCGCCGCCGACGTCTCGGGCCGGGTGGAGCGCGATGCGGACGGGCTGCTGCGCGTGCAGCAGATCGACGTGGAGCTGCGGGTGTCGGCAGCAGAGGCAGACTGGAAGAAGGTCGAGGGCTGCCACGACATCTTCAAGAAGTACTGTATCGTCTCGGCCTCGGTGGCCCGGGGCATCCCGATCGAGACCCGCCTGCACCTCTCGGCTCCGTGACCAAGGCCCGGGACCGAGGCCCACGGATGGGGAAGTTCGAGCGCGCCTTCGGCCACTACGCGGAGCTGATCCCCGACTTCCCCGGGTTCCTCGACGCGCTGCGCCGGGCACCGCCGCTCCACCTGCGGGTCAACACCGTCAAGGCGACCGTGGCCGACGTCGTGCGCGCCCTGGCCTCCCAGGGTGTCGCTGCGGCGCCCGAGCCGTGGTGCGACGTCCTCCTGCGGCTGGCTGACGGGGCCGGCCCATCGGCCGGCACGACGTTGCTCCACGCGCTCGGCCACGTCTACGTCCAGAGCGCCTCGTCGGCCGTCGCCGCCCTGGCCCTCGACGCCCGGCCCGGCGATCGAGTGCTCGATCTGTGCGCCGCACCGGGGTCCAAGACCTCGCTGCTGGCCCAAGCCATGGAGGACCGGGGCTGTCTGGTCGCCAACGAACCAAGCCCAGGCCGTCTGAAGTCGCTGACCGCCAACCTCGACCGCATGGGAGTGACCTGCGCCCTGGTCACGACGTACTCCGGCCAGAACTTTCCGCGCCGCACCCTCTTCGACCGGGTGCTCGTGGACGCTCCCTGCTCCGGCGAAGGCACCTGGCGGGGCCCGGAGGCCCGTCCCCAGGCCACGAAGCCCGACTTCCGCGCCTACCTCATCCGCCAGCAGCGCGGTGTCCTGTCGGCGGCCTACGACCTCGTTCGGCCGGGAGGAACCGTGGTCTACTCGACGTGCACCTATGCGCCCGCGGAGAACGAGGGGGTCGTGGGGCCGTTTCTCGAGGAGACGGGGGCGTCAGCCGTGCCCCTGGGGGTCGGCATCGGCGGGGTTCCGGGGCTCACCGAGTGGGAGGACCGGCGGTTCCCACCCGGCCTCGCGCACGCCCGCCGGCTCTACCCACACCACTTCGACTCGGAGGGGTTCTTTGTCGTCCGCCTGGCTAAGCCCTGAGGAAGAGGCCCGCGCGCGCGGGTACCTGGAGGAGCGGTTCGGCATCCCGCCCCCCACCTTCGCCAACCACCGGCTGCTCCTGCGAGGCGAGAACGTCTGTGCCGTGCGCCGGGAGACCGAAGAGCTGTGGGACGCCCTGAACGTGGCATACGGGGGACTGAAGCTACTGAAGCTCACGGGGGGCGGGGGCTACAAGCCCTCGACCCGAGGCATGCAGGTCTTCGGCCGCGCCGCGTCCCGGAATGTCGTGGACGTCAGCGAGACAGACCTCAAGGCCCTCGTGGAGGGGCAGAGCCTTCCCGCAGCCGACGGCAGGGGGTTCGTGATCCTGCGCTGCCGAGGAGTTGCCATCGGCGTCGGCCTCGTGCGCGACGGCCAGCTCGTCAGCCAGTTACCGCGCTCCGTGACCATGCACCTCCGGATGCCCGTCGTCGGCGCCGCACTGTGAGCCCTGGGTGCCGGCCATCGCGTTCTTGCCATCCTCGGGAGGCCTATGTTACCTTTTGCGGTCTGTCGGGGCGTGGCGCAGCCTGGTAGCGCACCTGCCTTGGGCGCAGGGGGTCGGAAGTTCGAATCTTCTCGCCCCGACCATTCTGCTAGGCTGCGACTCATGCGCCTGTAGCTCAGCTGGATAGAGCAACGGCCTTCTAAGCCGTGGGCCAGAGGTTCGAGTCCTCTCAGGCGCGCCAGTCGGCGATTCACAATGCTCGTGCGGTGGGTGTAGCTCAATGGTGGAGCACCGGACTGTGGCTCCGGTGGTTGAGGGTTCGAGTCCCTTCACTCACCCCAGATCGGGCGACGGGCCTGCGGAGGCGATCCGCAGGCCCGCTGTCTTTGGGCAACTGGCTTCGGTCAGGCTTTACTCCTCGGACGATCCCGAAGGTGGAGACCGCCGCATCCCCGGGTCCGGGCCGACCTCGAGCGTCGCCGAGCCGAAGACCACCTGGAGCTTCTCCGAGCCGGCGCTCGAGAGCTTCACCTCGAGGCTCTTGGCCCGGATGGCGGTGTTCTCGCAGACCCGTCCAGAGAGCTGCAGGATCCCGGCGTCGATCGTACCGGAGAGCTCGCCACTGGAGGTCAGTTCGTCGACCGTGACCTTCCCGCTGACGCTGCCCGAGTCGGTCACGACGAGGGCGGGGGCCGTGAGCTCGCCGTCCACGGCGCCGCTCACGGTCACGGGGCATTCGCTCGTCACGGTGCCGCGGATGGACGTGCCCTGCGCTACGACGGACTCCCTCACTGTCTTCGAATCCATGGTTTCTCCTCGCCTATAGGAAGAACGTTACGGATCGGTCTCCTCGGGTCAGGTCGTAATCCGAAGGCGCAGCGTGCAGCCGGGCTCGAACCCGAAGCGGGTGAGCCCCGGTGGCTGCCGGATCGTGCCCACGGCCGTGCCCGTGGCGCCGACGAAGAACACCTTGGGCACGGCCAGCGCGCTGCCCGACGCATTGAGCAGGCGGCCGTGGACCAGCACCACGCCCTGCCCTGCGATCTCGCAGTCCGCGAGAACGCCGCTCTCCGCAATCTCGAGCCGCGCCTCCGCTCCGAGCGCGATCGTGCAGCCCTCGAAGCGGCCCTCGACGCGAACGTGCGACCCGGCACCGAACTCCAGCTGCGCGTTTCGCAGAACGTCCGAGGCGCCGAAGAACCGGGCCGGCGCGCCGGCGGAAGGAGGGGCGGGCGGCGGTGTCGGCTCCAGGAAGGCCCCGACCGACGAGCCCTCCTCCCGCGCCGAGCCGTCCCCTCCGCGACTCACGTCCCACCAGGCGATCCGGGCCAGGACCAGCGCCTCGCGGGACACGGAGAGGCCCGCGACCTTTGCACCGTCGAGAACCGCTCCTTCCAGGAGGGTGGAGCCGAGGTCGCACTCGCGCAAATCGGCGCCGCTCAGGTCCGCCTCCTCCAGGTTCGCACCGTCGAGCGTGGCGCGGCGCAAGTCCGCACCCAGCAGGAGCGCTCCCCCCAGGTACGCGCCGGACAGGTCCGCAGTCCGCAGATTCGCCTCGGCCAGCTCGGCCTTGCCCAGGTCCGCGTCGCCGAGCAGCGCACCCGGGAGCCGGGCGCCGTTGAGCTTGGCCGCCTGGAGGTTCGCCCCCTCGAGATTTGCGCGGCTAAGGTCCGCCCCCTCCAACCCGGCTCCCGACAGGTTGGCCCCGTCGAGGTCCGCGTTGCGCAGCGTCGCCCCGGTCAGATTGGCACCGGCCAGGAAGGCCTCCTTGAGACACGCGTTGGTGAGGTTCGCGTCCCTCAAGTCGGCTCCGGTCAGGTCGGCTCCGCTCAGGTCGGCCCGGGCGAGGTTTGCGCCCGCCAGGGAGGCCCCCTCGAGCCCGAGCCCGCTCAGGTCGGCGCGCTCGAGACTCCCGCCGCTCCGAAGCCTTTCCAATACCTCGTCCCTCGACGTCTCCGCCATCGGCAGCTCCCTCACGCTGGGGATTCTTCGGCCTCCCCCGGTACCCCGGCGTCCTGCGCCGGCCGGAGGGCAGCCACAAATTCACCGAGCCGCCGGAGTCTCCCGTCGAAGGGGAGCCTCTGGAGCTCGTCGACCAGGGTCACCTCTCCCATCTCGGCGAGGAGCGCGTCGATGCGGAGTGCGGCATACAGACGGCCGCGGCGGTGCCGGCGCTTCTCGGGCGCGCGGTCCCCGCCCTGGAGCTCGGCGTCCACGCATTGCCGGTAGGCCCCGTGATGCTCCGAGAGTCGAACGATCAGGGGCTCCAGCAGGCCCAGCCACTCCGACGGCCCTGGGGCCGAGGCCCGGCGGGCGCCGCTCTCCGCCACGTAGGTCTGCACCCCGTCGCAGATCCGCTCGCAGAGCCGCGGCCTCACCCCTGTGGTCTGGTTGAGATCGCCGGGCGACGCCCGCTCGAGCATCTCGAGCGACGTGAGGCCCGCCGAGAAGATCTTGTCCAGGGAGACCCGGCCCACGTCGGGCACCTGTCGGAGGAGGCAGTGGAGGAGGACCGCGTCGCGTTGGTCGCCTCCGTCGTCCTGGGCGAAGGCCAGGGGCAGGACGGCCGAGAGCTCCGCGCCGGCCCGGAGGATCTCGTCGCGGACCTCCCCGTCCACCGCCGTGGCCTCTCCGTCCGAAGCCCACCGCAGAAGAGATTCGAAGCCTCCGAGGGCGGGAGAGAGGCTCTCGAGGCCCATGGAGCCCGCTGACCGGGTGAGCATCCCGACCGCAGGCAGGCAGATCCCGAGCCATTCGGAGGACGCGGGCCCCGCGCGAAGCCGGGCCAGGAACTGCCGCACGGGCCGGACGTACCCCGCGGCGATCCCGTCGAACATCTCTCGCATCTCGGCGGACTCGGGTTCAGCGAGTTCCTCCGAGAAGGCCTCCGGGGCCGAGGAGGGCACTTCGGCTCTGCCTCCTCGATCCAGGAGATCGGCGAAGAGCTCGTCCACGCTGCCGCCCAGCAGATCCCCCGGAAAGCTCTCGTCCGGCGCCTCGCCGGGCTCGCACAGCCGGTCCAGGACGTCCTCCACCCCGTCGGCCGGAGCGGTCGCCTGGTGCTCCTCGAACACCTCGGGGGGCGTCGTCGCCAGACCGACGGAGCTGGGGCTCTTGTGGCCTGGGGGGGGCCATCTCTCCTCCGAGGGACCGGCTCGCCCGCGGGGCGCGGGCGCGGCACCCGCGTCGCGGGCGACGACCCGCGCGGGTGGGTCTAGGAACAGCCACCGGCCGAACATCCGTGCGAAGATCCCCATGGTTCTCGATCTGCCTCCCTGGTCTCGCGAGCGCCGGCCGTTGACTGCACTCTCCGAGAGTCGCCACTCCTATCGGACGCACCTCAAGAAGACTTGAGCGAGCGGAGAGGGCAGCCACGGTGGCGTCCCTTCGGTGCCTCGAACCCATCGCGAGGCGATTCCGCCTTTGAAACGCCGGCCGGGGCGTGTACGTTCGGCGGGCACACCAATCGCGAACAGGAACGGAGGCGACGGTGGACCCCGTGGTGGAGGCCAACGATCTCGTCAAGCACTTCGGCGACCTGACCGCCGTGGACGGGATCTCTTTCGGCGTCGAGAAGGGGGAGTGCTTCGGCATCCTCGGGCCCAACGGCGCGGGGAAGACGACCACCGTCCGCCTCATTCACGGCTTCTCACCGCTCACGGCCGGAAGCCTGCGGGTCTTCGGCCTGGACATCGAAGCCGATGGGCGTGCGATCAAGGCGCGAGTCGGGGTCTGCCACCAGGACAACAACCTGGACCCCGACCTCACGGTGCTCGAAAACCTCGAGGTCTTCGCCCGCTACTTCGACGTTCCCCGAGACGAGGCGCGCCGGCGCGCCTCGCGCCTGCTGGAGTTCATCGCCCTGGACCATCGCCGGGACTCCCGCGTCACCCAGCTCTCCGGAGGCATGATGCGCCGACTCGTGCTGGCCCGGGCGCTCATCAATGAGCCGGACCTCCTGATCCTCGACGAGCCCACCACCGGCCTGGACCCCCAGTCCCGGCACCAGGTGTGGGAACGGCTGGAGACGCTCAAGGCCCGGGGCCTCACGATCCTCCTTACGACCCATTACATGGACGAGGCCGCACGCCTGTGCGACCGCCTCATCATCGTGGACCACGGCCGCATCCTCGTGAACGGCCGGCCGGCCGAGCTGATCCGCGACCACGTGGGCCGCGACGTGATCGAGGTGGACGACCCGCTCCCGGAGCTCGTGGAACTGGCACGCTCCGAGGGCTGGGAGCACGAGGCGCTCTCGCACCGGCTCATCATCTACTCTGCAGAAGGGGAGCGGGTGTTCCAGCGGATCGGCGAAGCGAGCTGCCGCGGCATCTGTTCGCTTCGGATGGCGACCCTGGAAGACGTCTTCCTCAAGCTCACGGGGAGGGATTTGAGGGAGTAGGCCTTGGGCAACCCGCAAGGCCGCGGTATGATTCGCCGGCGCGACCGGAAAAGGCGGTTCCCGCTCTTCCATGCGAGGGAGATCCCGACATGCTCGTGGAGCCCACGGCCAGGATGACCCCCAAGGAGTACCTCGAGGCGGAGCGAAAGGCCGACCTCAAGAGCGAGTACTTGGCCGGCGAGGTGTTCGCCATGGCCGGCGCCGGGGAGAGCCACAACCTCATCGTGGCCAATCTCATCGTCGGGCTCGGTACGCAGCTTCGGAAGCGTCCCTGCCGGGTCTACCCGAGCGACATGAGGGTGCTCGTGCGCGAGACCGGCCTCTACACCTACCCCGACGTCGCGGTCGTCTGCGGCGAGCCCCGTTTTCTCGACGACAGGCGCGACACCCTGCTCAACCCCACCCTCCTCGTCGAGGTCCTGTCCGAGTCCACCGAGGCGTACGACCGAGGGAAGAAGTTCGAACACTACCGAGAGATCGAATCCCTCCAAGAGTACCTCCTGGTGTCCCCGACCGAACCGAGTCTGGAACGCTTCCTGAGGCAGGAGGCGGGAACGTGGCTCTTCTCCGAAGCGAGGGGGCTCGGAGCCGCCGCCGAGCTCGCCTCGATCGGGTGCACCCTGATGCTGGCCGAGGTGTACGAGAAGGTAGAGGGGATCGGGGCCCCGCGGGTGGAGGCGCCGTAGGCCGTGGTCCTGAAGCTCACGGAGAAGGATCCGTCCGGGGGAATGAGGAGACCCGCCCCACGCCTCTCGCGGCGCTTCGTCCGCGTGTGGCAGCGCGACCTCACCGTGTACCGGAAGATCTGGAAGATCAGCCTCCTTCCGCCGCTTCTGGAGCCGCTGCTCTACCTCGCGGCGTTCGGCGTGGGCCTGAGCGGCCTCGTCGGGGCCATGCCCTACCGGGGGACGACCGTTCCCTACCTCCAGTTCATCGCGCCCGGCCTCCTGGCCATCAACATCATGCAGAACGCCTTCTTCGAGAACACTTACGGCTCCTTCGTCCGCATGGTCTATCAGAAGACCTTCAGCGCGATCCTGTCGACGCCGCTCTCGGCCGAGGACGTGATCGCCGGGGAGATCGCCTGGGGTGCCACGAAGTCAGTGATCGCGACCGCGATCATGATGGCCGTGATCCTCCCGTTCGGGTTCGTGAGCTATCCCGAAGGCCTCCTGATCCTGCCGCTGGCCCTGCTGGGAGGGCTCGCCTTCGGCGCCGTCGCCATGACGTTCACGGCCACCATCCCGAGCATCGACGTCTTCAACCTCCCCACCTTCCTCTTTGTGACCCCGATGTTCTTCTTCAGCGGCACGTTCTTCTCCACCGAGCGCCTCCCCCACTGGGCGCAGCTCGTCGCCCTGGCCCTCCCCCTCACCCACGTCGCCGAGGCCGCGCGCGCCCTCGCCCTCGGTCGTCTGGAAGGAAGGGTGCTCTGGAACGTCGCCTACCTGGTGGCGTTCGTGGGGATCTTCTTCCCGCTGTCGCTGCGCCTCATGCGACGGAGGCTCATCGAGTAGGTCGCCCCGATGGCGGGAAGCTCCCCCCGAAGTCTCGCGCCGAGGGAGGAAAGACAGGCCTCGTGCCCCCCTCCGAAGGCGCCCGGGGCTGGAGCTCACACGAGCGCGATGGCCTTTTCGGGGCACAGCTCCTGGCAGCAGAAGCAGGCGATGCAGGCGTTGGGATCCGCCACCGGAAGGCCGCCCTCCAGGGCGAGCGCAGAGACGGGGCACTGCTCCACGCACGTGCCGCAGCCGGTGCAGGCGTCTGGCGTGGCCCTGGGCCGAAGATGGAGGCGCTGCTGGAGGAGCGCCTGGAGCCCTTCGTTCTGCATCACGGCCTCGCCGCCCAGGGGCGGCAACCGGAAGTCCGGCACGGTCCTGAACTCGCCAAGGATCTCGATCGCCGTCCGATCGTACTCGCCGAGTCCGGCCTCCTTCGCGTGGCGGAGGAAGCCGAGCCGCGCGGGATCCAGTCCCATCATCCCGGCGATGACCGCGTCAAGGGCCACTGCGTTGTCCGATGCCAGCAGCACTCCTACCTCCCGCAGATCCGGTGAGGCCGGCCCGTTCCCCTCCATGCCCACGACCGCGTCCACGATGAAGAGGTCGGGCACGCGCAGCCGGAAGACATCGACCACGAGTCGGTGGAAGCGCTCGGGCGTTCCCGCCGCCTTGTGCAGCCTGGCCTTCTGGGCGCCGGGGAGCAGACCGTAGCTGTTCTTGATCGCCCCGCTCACGACGGTGAGGCCGTGCGTCTTGAACTTGGGCAGGCTGATCAGCACGTCGGCCTCGAGGACGGCTCGGGAAACGCTCACCTCCGCCGCGAACTCGGGGTTGAACGGCACCGGGCTGGCGTCGTTGCCGATGTTCTCGTAGCAGCCGCCGGCCGCCTCCAGGAGCCCGGTCGTGCGAAACGCCTCCTCGTTCGCTCCGTAGCTGAAGAGCCCCGGGTTGTCTCCCACCACCACGGAAGCCGGCGAAAGGGTCTTCACCTTCTCCACGACCGCGCGAAGGACGGCCGGGTGGGTGACGATTCCCTCTGCCGCCTCCGAAGCGCGCAGCACGTTCGGCTTGATGAGAACCCTCCGATCCCGCAGTTCGAGCGGGAAGACCGCGAAGGCGCGGTTCACGGCCTCGCGGACGTTCTCATAGGTCGCGGGGTGGATCAGCACCTTCTTCATTCTTCTCTCCGGCTTCGGATCCCTCGCGTCGAACGCCGCGGGAGACGGCGCCGGCCTGCATGCCCTGGGCAGCACGCGAGCGATTCTCGTCCAGGGAGCGCGGCCCGGTCAATCGCGCAGGCTCGGAAAGGCAGCAACGAAACGTCGCCCCAAAGCCCCGCCGCCCCGAGCGACCCCGTTGCACGAGCCTTCGGAAGCGGTACAATCGCCGGGCTTCGGGGTGCAAGAGACCCCGGCACCAACACCCCGCCCAAGGAGTTGCCCCATGCGCGTATTCAGGCGTCCTCGCTCGCGCTCCCGCGCGGCCTGCGCGGTCCTGCTCTTCGGTTCGGTGCTCGCCTCCCTGGGCGCCGGCTGCTACAAGCAGGAGTCCGACCGCGCCCCGGGCCCGACGTCGTCCGCGACCGAGGGAAAAGCCGGCCCCGAGATCCCGGTGGCGCCGCCGTCCAAGGGCGCGATCGACCTCTCGACCGCCATCGTCCAGGTGGCCAAGCAGAACATCCCCGCCGTGGCACACATTGAGGTCGTCGAGCGTCAGGAGGTGGAGAACCCCTTCTTCTCTTTCGAGGCCGACCCGTTCTTCCGCCGATTCTTCGGCGTTCCGCAGGGGCCGCGCAAGTTCGAGCGCGAGCAGCGCGGCCTCGGCACGGGCATGATCATCGACGCCGAAGGCCACATCCTCACCAACAACCACGTGGTCGCCGGCGCGACGAAGATCCAGATCCTGCTCGCGAGCGGCGAGGAGTACCCGGGTAAGGTCGTGGGAACCGACCCCAAGACCGACCTCGCGGTCGTGAAGATCGCGGCCACGGGATCGCTGCCCCACGTGACCTTCGGCGACTCGGACACGATCGAGGTGGGCGAGTGGGTGGTCGCCATCGGGCACCCCCGGGGGCTGGATCAGACCGTGACGCAGGGCATCATCAGCGCCAAGCACCGCCGCGGGATCACCGACCCGTCGAGCTACGAGGACTTCCTGCAGACCGACGCGGCCATCAACCCGGGCAACAGTGGTGGCCCCCTGCTCAACCTGCACGGCCATGTCATCGGCGTGAACGCGGCGATCGCCAGCCAGTCCGGGGGCTCCGAGGGGATCGGGTTCGCGATCCCGAGCAACATGGCCATCCACGTGGTGCGGCAGCTGATCGGCAAGGGCAAGGTCGAGCGGGGCTGGATGGGCGTGAGCGTGCAGGACCTCACCCCGGACCTGGCGCGCTCTCTGGACCTGAAGGGCACCGCCGGCGCGCTCATCGCCGACGTCGTGAAGGGAAGCCCGGCCGAGAAGGCCGGCGTTCGCCGCGGGGACGTCATCGTCTCCTTCGCGGGCAAGGACGTCGCGGACGCCGGCGCCCTGCGAAACGCGGCAGCAAGCACGCCGGCGGGCCGAGAGGTGAAGGTCGTCGTGGTGCGCAAGGGGAGCAGGCAGGAGTTGCTGGTGACCGTCGGCGACTTCCGAGCCGCGACCCAGCTGCTGGCGGCTTCGGTCAAGGACCGGCTCGGCGCCAGCGTGCGGGCCGTCACGACCAAGGACGCGCAGCGCTACGGGCTCGAATCACCGCGCGGCGTGGTCATCACCGGGATCGACCCCCAGGGCCCGTGCGCCCGGGTGGGACTCGAGGTGGAGGACATGATCCTCGAGGTCGGGGGACGGAGCGTGGACAGCGTGGAAGGCCTCGTGGACCTCGTCAGCTCGCTCAAGGCCAAGGAGCGAGTACCGGTGCTCGCTCTGGACCACCGCACGGGCAACACCGGGTACGTCCAGATCGTCACCCGGTAACCGTTCCACAGCGCCGGGCGCCGGGCCGTCCTTAGCCAAAGCCGCCTCAGCCCGGCCCTTCTTCTGCGCCCGGGCCCTTGCACCGGCCCCGGCGACAGCCCTCTTCGCAGCCCCCCCGGCAGGCGGCGCACCGGCTGTCGGGGCACCACTGGCACTCGAAGCACTCCGCGCAGGGGTGTTTCTTGGCGCCGTGGGGCTCGGGCACGTAGACGAGGCCGGGGAGTCCCCCGGCAGGCTGAAACCGACCGTCGTCGGGCAAGGTGCTGCTCCTGGTCGTGGCGTTGGAAGTTCCCCTTCTTGTATACTCCGTCGCCGGACCGGTGTCGAAGAGGCGCCGCTCCTCCGGGAGGCCCCGCCATGAAGACGCCTCTGGTTCTCGCCGCCGCGCTCGCGGCCGCACTCGCCTCGGCCGAAGCGTCGGGCCTCGATCTGCCCAAGAACGTGAGCGACGAGACTGCGGCCTGCCTCGAGTGCCACCGCCAGTACACCCCGGGAATCGTGTACGACTGGGCCCAGAGCCGGCACGCCTGGACCAAGCCCGAGGCCGCCTTCGACAAGCCGGCGATCACGCGGCGCATCTCGGCCCCCAAGCCCCCCGAGGCGTTCCGGGGGAAGGTGGTCGGCTGTTTCGAGTGCCACGGCCAGAAGACGGGAACCCACGCCGACACCTTCGATCACATGGGCTTTTCGATCCACGTCGTCGTGACTCCGAAGGACTGTGAGACCTGCCACCCGGTAGAGGTCTCGCAGTACGCTCAGGGGAAGAAGGCGAACGCCTACGACAACCTGGCCCAAAACGCCCTCTTCAGCCAGCTCGTGGACACCGTGGCGGGCGGCTGGGAGTGGAAGGACCCTCATCTCGTAGCCGTGCGCTCGACCCCCGAGAGCCGCTGGGAGACGTGCTACGGGTGCCACGGCACTGTGGTGACGGTGCGCGGGATGACCAAGGTCCAGACCGCGATGGGAGAGATCGAGGTCCCGGACCTGGCGAACTGGCCGAACCAGGGCGTGGGCCGCGTGAACCCGGACGGCTCCAAGGGCGCCTGCACCTCGTGCCACGCGCGCCACGGCTTCTCCATCGAGGACGCCCGCCACCCCCACACCTGCTCCCAGTGCCACCTGGAGCCCGACTCGCCGGCCTGGAACGTCTACCGCGACTCCAAGCACGGCAACCTCTACGAAGTCCGGGAGGCGGAGTTCGACTGGGAGAACGTGCCGTGGGTCATTGGCCGAGACTTCACCGTGCCGACCTGCGCGGCCTGCCACATGAGCCTCGTCGTAGACGACAAGAACACGGTGCTCGGCCAGCGCAGCCACGACTTTGGGGCGAGGCTTTGGGTCCGGATCTTCGGTCTGCCGTACACCCACCCTCAGCCGCTCTCCGGGGCGACCCACACCCTGAGAAACACCGACAGCCAGCCCCTACCCACGACGTTCGACGGGGCGCCCGCGGCGCAGGGTCTGCTCTCCCCCGAGGACCAGGCGAGCCGCAAAGTCGCCATGACGAAGGTCTGCAACGGGTGCCACAACCGTCAGTGGATCGAGGGGCACTTCCGGCGCTTCGACGTCACCGTGAAGGAGACCGATACCCTCGTGCGCACGGCCACGGCGCTCATGCGGGAGGGCTGGAAGCGAGGCGTCGCAGACCCCAAGAACCCCTTCGACGAGCCCCTCGAGCACCTGTGGCTCGAGACCTGGCTCTTCTACGCCAACTCGATTCGTTACGCCTCGGCCATGACCGGCGCCCCGGACTACGCGACCTTCAAGAACGGCTGGTGGAACTTGAACAACACCCTCAAGAAGATGGAGGCCGCCGTAACACGGGAGGCCGAAAAACGGTAGGACGCTGGGACGCCTGGAACTGGGAACAACCACCAACTCACTCTTGCGGGAGGCCGACCGTGTCCGTAACCAAGTACCTGCTCTCCGAGCGAGACATCCCCCGCCAGTGGTACAACATCGCGGCCGATCTGCCGACGCCTCTCCGGCCACCCCTGCACCCCGGCACCGGGCAGCCCATCGGCCCCGGCGACTTAGCCCCGCTCTTCCCCATGGGGCTGATCGAGCAGGAGGTGAGCCGCGAGCGGTGGATCGACATCCCCTCGGAGGTGCTCGACCTGCTGGCCCTGTGGCGGCCCACGCCGTTGCATCGGGCCCGACGACTCGAGCAGGCCCTTGGAACACCCGCGCGGATCTACTACAAGTACGAAGGGGTGAGCCCGGCGGGCAGCCACAAGCCCAACACGGCCGTTGCCCAGGTGTACTACAACAAGAAGGAGGGGGTCCGGCGCATCGCCACCGAGACCGGGGCAGGCCAGTGGGGCTGCGCGCTCGCCCTGGCGTGCAACTTCTTCGGGCTCGAGGCCAAGGTGTACATGGTCAAGGTGTCCTACGATCAGAAGCCGTACCGGCGCCTGCTCATGGAGACCTGGGGTGGAAAGGTGACGCCGAGTCCGTCCCGGGAGACGGAGGCGGGCCGGCGCATCCTGGCCGAGACCCCGGACTCCACGGGTTCCCTGGGGATCGCAATCTCCGAGGCCGTGGAGGACGCCGCGAGCCGCGAGGACACGAAGTACGCCCTCGGGTCCGTGTTGAACCACGTGCTGCTCCACCAGACGGTCATCGGCCTCGAGGCCAAGAAGCAGATGGACCTCGCGGGCGAGTACCCCGACGTCATCGTCGCCTGCTGCGGCGGGGGCTCGAACTTCGCAGGCATCTCCTTCCCGTTCCTCTACGACAAGATCCACGGCCGCACGCTCGACGTGCTCGGGTGCGAGCCGGCCGCGTGCCCCACCCTGACCCGCGGCCACTTCCACTACGACTTCGGCGACTCGGTCGGCATGACCCCTCTGCTGCCCATGCACACGCTGGGTCACACCTTCGTGCCCGCGGGCATCCACGCGGGGGGCCTTCGCTATCACGGCATGGCGCCGCTGGTGAGCCAGCTCCTGAACGATGGTCTGATCCGCGCGCAGGCGTTCCAGCAGACCGAGTGTTTCGAGGCCGCCGTGCTCTTCGCCCGCACCGAGGGCATCGTGCCCGCCCCCGAGTCCTCCCACGCCATCCTCGGCGCCATCACCGAGGCGCGGAAGGCCAAGGAGGAGGGGAAGGAGAAGGCCATCCTCTTCTTGCTCTCGGGCCACGGCCACTTCGACATGTCGGCCTACGCGGCACACTTCGCCGGAGGGCTCGAGGACTTCGAGCTCCCGGCCTGCGAGCTCGAGGGCGCGTGGGACGCCATCCAGCACTTCCCGAAACCCTGAGGCGGCGACGCACGCCGCGCCGCCACCTCACCACACCATCGGACAGGGATCGCCGCCATGCGCCGCCACGCCGTCCATCTTCTCATCCTCACTGCTGCACTCCTCGCTGCCCCCGCGGCCCTTCCCGCCGACGGCCCGCAGGGTGGGGCAGCCGGCAACTTCCTCGTTCCCGACGACGGGACCTGCGGCGAGCAGGGCGAGACGCCCTGCCCCTCGCCTGACGAGAAGGAGCGGGGCGCGTCCGCCACCGCGGGGCCGAAGACCGCCCCGACCGGGGTGCTCGCCCCGAGCGCCCCGGCACCCGGCTTTGCCCTCAAAGACACGAAGGGAAAGAGTGTCACGTTTGACCCCAAGGCCCTCCAGAAGCCCGCGCTGCTCGTGTTCTGGTCGCTCTTCTGCGAACCCTGCAAGGAGGAGCTTCCCCTGTTCGCCTGGATCGGCGACAAGTACCAGGGCGAAGGTCTCCAAGTGATCGGCGTGAACCTCGACGGGGCCAACATGGCCGGTGCGGCAGCTCGCTTCTTCACCATGAACCGGCTCGCCTTCCCGAGCGTCATGGACCGCAAGGAGGGGAAGCGCTTCGTCACGGCCGAGGCGTTCGGGGTGACCGGCACCCCGAGCCTCTTTCTGGTGGGGGCGGGCGGCACCGTCGGTTGGACCCACGTGGGCCGGGTAGAGGCGTCGGCCCTCGAGGCAGCGGTGCGGGCCGCTCTGGGCCTGTGAGCGGCAGTCCGCCGCAGTCTGAGGATCAACGTGGCCCCGGGCGGGTGATCTTCGCCCTGGACGTAGACCGGCGGCCCGAGGCACTGGCGTGGGTCGAGCGTCTCTCGGGCGCGGTCGGCGCCTTCAAGGTGGGTCTCGAGCTCTTCGTCTCCGAGGGCCCCGGCCTCGTGCAGGAGCTCGTCGCCCGGGGGGAGCGCGTGTTTCTGGACCTCAAATTCCACGACATCCCGGCCACGGTGGCCGGTGCCTGCCGGGCCGCGGGCCGGCTCGGTGCCTTCCTCGTGAACGTCCACGCCCTGGCCGGGCCCGACGCCCTGGCGCGGGCGGCCGAAGCGGCCCGCGAAGGGGCTCGCGAGGCCGGCCGCCCCGCGCCGCGCGTCATCGCCGTGACCGTCCTGACGAGCCACTCGGCCCGCGATCTCGAGCGGCTCGGCCTCTCCGGCCCCCCTGGAGAGGCCGTGCTGCGCCTCGCCGCCCTGGCGCGCGATGCGGGCCTCGACGGCATCGTCGCCTCCCCGCTCGAGGCCGAGCGACTGCGCCGGCTCTGGCCCGGCGCCGTGATCGTGACCCCGGGCGTGCGCCCGGCCGGAGCCGACGCGGGCGACCAGGTGCGCGTCGCCACGCCCGCAGGGGCCGTGACTGCCGGCGCCGACTACCTCGTCGTCGGCCGCCCCATCCGCGACGCCACGAATCCGAGAGCCGCGGCCCAGGCCATCGGCCTCGAAGTCGCCCGCGCCCTCAGCGCCCCAGGCTAACGCGTCCGTGTCGGAGTGGATCTACGGCCGCCGCACGGTCGCCGAGCACCTGGCCGAGGCCCCGACCACCGGCCGCCGGCTCCTGGTGGCCCGGGGCGTCCAGGCCCCGGCCGACATCCTCTCCCCCGCCGCGGCCCTCGGCCTTCCGATCGAGGAGGTCGACCGGCCCCGGCTCGACCGCCTGAGCGGCGGCGGCAACCACCAGGGCGTGGCGCTCGAGGTCGGGGGCTGGTCGTACGCCGACCCGGAGGACCTCGTCGCGAGGGCTCGGGAACCGGGGCGTCTGCCTCTCCTGCTCGCCCTCGACTCGGTCCAGGATCCCCGAAACCTCGGAGCGATCCTCCGGGTGGCCGACGGGGCCGGCGCCGCCGGCGTGATCGTCCCGAAGGACCGCGCCGCGGGGCTCAGCGCCGCGGCTGCCCGGTCGGCGGCCGGCGCCCTGGCGACGGTCTCCGTGGCCCAGGTGGTCAACCTGTCGCGCACCCTCCGGGAGCTTCGCGCGGAAGGGTTCTGGGTCCTCGGTGCCGCCGGCGAGGCTCCGGCCCCCCTCTACGATACGGCGACTCCGTTCCCGTGCGTCCTCGTCCTGGGAGGCGAGCACAAGGGGCTTCGCCCCAACGTCGCCGCCCAGTGCGACGCTCTGGCCTCCCTGCCCATGGCCGGCGCGGTGTCGTCTCTCAACGTCTCCGTCGCCGCCGGCGTCTTCTGCTACGAGCTCCTTCGCCGCTTCCGGGCCCGCTGAGCCGTGGACGTCCTCGCCCTGGGACGCGCCTGCGTCGATGAGATCCTGGAGGTAGGGTCCTACCCGGCCGAGGACACCAAGGTCCCCCTGGCCGCCCGGCTGCGAGAGGGCGGGGGCCAGGCCTCCACGGCGGCATGCCTGGTGGCCAGCCTCGGGGGCGAAGCCGGCTTCGTCGGCGTGCTCGGCGACGACGCCGAGGGCCGCTTCGCCCGGGAGCGGCTCACGGTCTTCGGCGTCTCGGTCGCGGGGCCGACGCGGGGCAGAACGCCGGTGGCCTACTGCGTCGTGTCCCGGGCCGGCGGAACCCGCACGATCCTTTACGAGCGCTCCGCCGCCGAGCCCCTCCGGTTCGAGGAGGTGCCGGCCGAGCTCCTCGGCCGGGCGCGGACCGTCCTGGTCGACCCCCAGGCCGAGCCCCTGATCGCCGCGCTCGCGCCGGCGTGTCGGGCCTCGGGAGCCCTGCTCGTGGCCGATGCGGAGCACGCGCCGGACGGCTGGGAGGAGACCTGGGGGCGGGTGGACGTCCTGGCCGTGTCCGAGACCTTCCTGCGGGAGGCGGTCCCCGGCGCGGGACCCGAGGAGGCGTTGATCGCGATCTCACGAAAAGCGCGAGGGATGATGTGCCTCGCGACCCTGGGCGAGCGGGGCGCCATCGCCCTCCTGGACGGCCGCCTGCTGCGGGTCCCGGCGATCCCCGTCGCGGTCCGTGACACCACCGGCGCCGGCGACGCCTTCCACGGCGCCCTGTGCCTGGCTCTCGCGCGCGGGCTCGGTTGGCCCGATGTCCTTCGCTTCGCCGTTGCCGCCGCCAGCCTCTCCTGCCGGGGACTGGGAGGCCGCAGCTTTCCCGCGGCCGCCGAGGTAGAGGCCGTCTGGCGGACGCTCCCCTCCCCGGACTAGGGGTAACTCCGGAGAGCGCCGACGTCTAGCCGTCGCATGCCCGCTGGAGCCCCTCGATAGGGGGTCGGACGGCGCGGCCGCTCGGCCCGCGAGGCCGGCTGGGTTGACACGGACGAGCGCGGCGCGAGAATCGTAGGCCTCTTTCCGGAGGTGCCCATGAGCCGATGGTGCCAAATGTCACGCCTCGCGGTTCGTTTCGCTGCGGTCCCGATCCTCGGGGGCCTACTCCTCTCCTGCCGTCACGGCTCGGACGGGAACGACGTGCCCCCGCCCGGCGGCTTCCCCTCGCTGGCCCTGACCCGGGTCGCCTCAGGGCTCGCGGAACCGGTGCACATCACCCACGCCGGCGACGGAAGCGGGCGGCTGTTCGTCGTGGAGAAGAGAGGGACGATCCGGATCGTCCGCGACCGGGCCGTCCTGCCGACGCCGTTCCTCGACCTCTCCGGGGCAGTCAGGTCGACGGGCAGCGAGCAGGGACTCCTGAGCGTCGCGTTCCCGCCTGACTTCGCGACACGCCGGCACTTCTACGTCGACTACACGGGCCAGTCCGGGGTCGGCGACACGGTGGTCGCGCGCCACACCCTGTCGGCCGATCCCGACGTGGCGAACGCGGCCGGGGAAGCGGTCCTTCGGGTCCGCCAGCCCTTCACGAACCACAACGGCGGGCAACTGGCGTTCGGCCCGGACGGCTTCCTCTACGTCGGCCTGGGGGACGGCGGAGGCGGGGGCGACCCCTTCGGGAACGGCCAGAACCTCTCCTCGCTCCTCGGGAAGATCCTGCGCCTCGACGTCGAGGCCGGCGTGCCCACCTACGCGATCCCAACGGGCAATCCCTTCGGCGACGAGGTCTGGGCCTACGGCCTCCGAAATCCCTGGCGCTTCTCCTTCGACCGCGCCACCGGCGACCTCTTCATCGCGGACGTGGGGCAGGCACAGTTCGAGGAGATCGACGTTCAGCCGGCCACGAGCAGGGGAGGCGAAAACTACGGGTGGAACGTAATGGAGGGTTTCCACTGCTTCGGCGCCGCCACCTGCAACCAGGCTGGCCTGACGCTGCCCGTGGTGGAGTACACCCACGCCGGGGGGAACTGCTCGGTGACGGGAGGCTTCGTCTACCGCGGAGGGCGGCTGCCCGCCCTCCAGGGGATCTACCTGTACGGGGACTACTGCAGCGGGAGGATCTGGGGGCTCCGGCGGAACGGCGCGGCCTGGGAGAACGGGCTTCTGCTCACGACGGCCCTTCAGATCTCGAGTTTCGGCGAAGACGAAGCGGGCAACCTCTACGTAGCCGACCTGGGCGCCGGCGACATCTACCGGATCGACTTCCCTTGATCGGTTCGAGTCTGCTTTGCGCCGCTCAGAGTGCGACCGCCAGTTTCATTGGAGACCCGTCTTGCTCGTAGTATCCGAAGAACCGATTCGTGCCGGGGATCACCGTGTATCCGTTCGGCCCGTTTACGTTCAGATTCAAGATGAACGGAATATTGAAACTCGCGGCCGCAGTGGACCGGATCCGCTTCACGCCTCCCTCGTCGTCGGAACCCCACGAATCGACCACCCAGACGTCCCCCGCGCTTCCCTTTACGATCGTGACGTAATGATTGTTCGCTCCGTTGCCCCGGTACTTCCCCGGGGAATAGTGGACTCCCACGACGAGCGGAACCTGCTTTCCCAGGAGCTCGTCTCCTTTGCTCGCCGCACAGTTCTTGAGCGCGACGAAGTTGATCTTTCCGAGCCCCTTGGTGCCCCCCCACTCGACCAGCGCAGGAAGGACGAGCTCGTCGAAGTCGCGAATCACGTCGGCGTCGAACGCGTGGTCGGGATCTCCCCACAGGGGGACGTGTTGGGGACAGGTCCGTTATCCTTGCCGTTTCTAGCTTTTCAGGTAACCTTGGTGGCAATCTCACCCTCCTTCCCGGAGGTGCCGCCATGGCCCGGGTCCCACGTCTGCTCCTTCGCGGCGAGTCCGCTACCTACCACGTCGTCTCCCGCTCCTCCCTGCCCGGTTTGCCCCTCGGCGACGTGGAGAAAGACGTTCTCCTCTCCCTCCTGCGCCGCCTCTCCCGCATCTACTTCGCGGAGGTTCTGGGGTTTTGCCTCATGGGCAATCATGCTCACGTCGTCGTGCGCATGCACACCGGCGAAGACCTCGACGACGACGAGATCCGCCGACGCTTCCGCCTCGCCCGAAGCCGCGAGTCCGCACCCGAGCTTCTCGACGGCCAGATTCCCTTCTTCCGAGAGAAGTGGGCGAGCCTCTCGGAGTTCGTGAAGGATCTCAAACAGTCCTTCTCCCGCTGGTACAACCGCACGCACGCCCGATCCGGCTTCTTCTGGGGCGAGCGCTTCAAGAGCGTGCTCGTCGAGGACGGAGATACCCTCATCAACGTCCTCGCCTATGTGGATCTCAACCCCGTGCGCGCCGCGATCGTCGAGCGGCCCGAAGACTACCGCTGGTCATCGCTCGGTTACCACCTGCAGACCGGAAACACGGAGGGCTTCCTTTCTCTGAATCTGGGCCTTCGCTCGTTCGCCGACGTCGATGACGCCGAGCGGCTTCGCCTCTACCGCCGGTTCGTCTACGAGATCGGCTCGGTGCCCACGCCCAAGGGAGCAGCGATTTCGGAGCCAACGATTGAGGCCGAAGAGCACCGCGATTTCCGGGTGAGCGCGATCGACCGGTTCCGGTTCCGCACCCGCCACTTCACCGACAGCAGCGTGATCGGCACGAAGCGCTTCGTGACCGAGTGCTACCGGCGCTTCGAGGATCACTTTGCCTGCCGGCACCCCAAGAGGCCGCAGCCGGTCACCGGGCTCGATGGGGTGTTCTCACTGAAGCGACTGAGGAAGTTCACGTAGGGGGACTCGACCGGCGCCCTCACACACCTCCACCCTCCCGGGAATCTCTTCCCCGGTGGCAAGACTCTGCCCGCGAAGCCGCTCTTTCCTTTCCGTTTGGACGTTCTTAATGCCCAGCGGCCGTCCAGGACCGCACAGGCGACACCCCGGGAAGCCCAGCTTGGCGGCTACCGAGCCACCCTTCCCGCGCACCCCGCGGCCTCGCTGCTCACCGTGGACTACGAGTCTGGAAAGAAACAAGCCTTCAACCATCAGCGGTCAGCCGACAGAAGGACCACGTCAGACCGCAGATTTGGGGCGCTCCGAAGGCCCGGTTTCATCCGCGCACGTGAACGAAGTTCATGGTCAACTCTCCCCAAGCTTCCCCGTCGGCTTCATCGTCCGCGCCGAATCCCCGGGTCTCTCAGAGAAGGCTCTGCAGGTCGGGGGCCGGCCGCGCGTTCAGCTGGCTGGGGTAGCTGGTCTGGACCCACAGCCGGCCCGCGATGAAGCGCACCACCTTGACGAAGACCTCGCTGGCGACCAGAAACGGCTCGTTGACCGACACGCCCGAGCCCTTCTTGCCGACGCGGCTGCTGCGCGAGCCGTAGTACTTGTTCCCCGCCAGCGGCGCCCGGAAGGTCGCGTCGAGGGCGCCCCCGTCGAGCAGCGCCAGGGCCGCCTGGCCGTTGGCGTGGTTCAGCCCCTCGGTCGTCGCCAGCACCAGAGTGTCGAAGTCCTTGAAAGTACTAGCGGTCTGCGGGCCCGTGTCCACGCGGGTCGAGAGGGCGTTGGCCGTCTGCCCCGAGTGCAGGCTGCCGGAGTGCGCGACCGGCGCGTTGGCGATGTGGGCGACTTTGCCCCGAACGGCCTGGCGCGCAGAGAACACCCGAAACGAGGTCACGTTGGCGGACCCCTCGGCGATCATCAGCATGCCCTTGACTTCTCCGACGTCGTACTGGCGCGCATAGGCCATGGCGGCTCCTGACCTGCGAAGGTGGAAGATGCGAGTGGGGCGGGATTCGGGAAGGGTCAACTACCGGGGCCCTTGCTGTCCGTCAAGGCGCAAGAACCGCGTAAGGCAGCTACCCCCTCAGTTCCCGAAGTCTTGTCCGCCATTCACGGCACCCACGGGCTTCTGCCCCTCCCCACGCGCAGAACGAACCCAGCCGACCCGACGTTCACTCCCCCCGCGGCGCAAGCCCCGCGATCACGCGCCCCGTGCGACGCCGTGACGCCCTCCCGGGCCCACGTGCGCCCGAGAATCGAACAAGTGACACGCCGACGCGGATTGAGAGTCTGTCCCCAAGCCCTGTCCGCAGTGTGCGGAGCATCCGCGTTAACGCACTTGTTCGAGCCCCCGGATGTCTGGCTAGATTTGCCAAGTACCGTGAACGATGCACAGGTCCTTGTTTATGTTTGCGATGGTAATCTTGGCGTCAGATCGGTCTAGCTTCAGCGTGAAGTCGGGGGGATCTTTGCCGATGGGGATGTTAATGGTAGGACCATCTGCCGAGAAATGCGTCACTCCAATATCGCTAACTTGAGCAAACAGAGATACTGGTATTTCGACCAACTCGTATGTCTTGGAAGATTGGAAGTATCTCAACTGCACTATCGCGTCAACCTCATTGCCGTATTCTTGGAACAGGAGTTGGGTGAGCTGACGCCGTTTGGTCGCTGTCCGGCAATCTTGGATCCACGCAGCCTCGGTAAGCTTGCTGATATGTAGGGTGCCTTCACGCAGGCTCCTAGCTTTTGAAGACTTGAGGCTGATGTGTCTTCCGTCGATAATCACATCCCAGAAGCGTTGCCCAACCGGTGCCAGTTCCACCTTGTGGCCGGCATGTGAACAGGCGCCAATGAATGCGGAATCAAAACTCTCTTGGAAAAGGGGTGAACCCATGAAGCAATGGTGAGTGAGCAGTTTCGACCGAAACTCACTTTCAAAGTCCTCGTTACCATAAACTGACTTGGGGTGCATCTGGGTCTTGCAAGGCGTGCGTAGGGCGCTGATGAATTCCTGAAGTCGTCTCTGTTCAGCTAGAGTAACGGATGCAGTGAACTTAATCATAAAACAGCTCCTGATTCTTCCTCCGCACTATATCGTCAGTCTTGAGGTTTACCCCTGGCAAGAGGACCTCTTGTACTTGGGGCTGCTCTCCAGTTAGTATCCAGCATGCTAGGTGAGCCAGTTGATAGGAAATCAAGGGGGGAACTGCATCCCCTATGTGACGATACATGTTTGACACTGCCGCACCATTGAAAGTAAAAGCGTTCGGGAAGCCCTGCAACGCTGCCATTTCACGCAATGAACACAAACGGTCTGCCTCAGGATGGACGTAGCGCCCATTTCCAACATGGGAGCATTCCCTCTTGATGGTTGGGGCAGGTCTGTCCCAAGCCATGCGTCCGTAGACATCTGGATAGGAACCGAAGCGTTTGTTTTGGACAATGCGTTTCATGGAATCGGTTAGAAGTTCATCGGTACCTTCCTGTTTCAGCAAGTCAATCCAGGAACCGCCATCTTTGGGGATCGCTTCGATACGCCGCCGAACAAGGGATGACGAGAATTCGGGGAAGACGTCGGTCGCGGTGGCGTCGGGGGAGATGGTGTTGAAGGTTCTCCGAACAGTGACCGCTTCATCTGGAACGCCCCATCCATCCCAAAGGCTATCCAGCGTGTGAAGGGGGAGGTGTTGTCTTGCGGCGACCACGATGGCGCGTTCTCGCACCTGCGGGAGGCCGAATCTCGAAAGCAAGTAGGTCCTGCCGAAGACATTGTATCCGTGCTCCTCCAAATGCTCTCTAAACCATTCATAGTGGTGTTTGAAGTTCCCGCGGATCAACTCACGCGCATTCTCCATAACGACAACGTCCGCAGAAAGGGCGACGGCAAATTCGGCAGATCTACGGACTAAGCTGTTTCGTTTGTCGTCGCGCAAATGATTCTCAGGGTTCGCTCGGCTGAACCCGGTGCATGGCGGACACGTCGAGAGGACTGAGATGTGCTGCTCTTCTGGCAGGCCGAGGGATGAACGCAACTGCATCGGAGGAACAGTTGACAGGTCAAGTTGTGCCGGCCTTACACCAATGTTCTGAAGATAGGTGCTATTGCACTGGAGTTTGCCCCGTCCGGTGCTCGGTTTCCCGAGCTCCGCGTCAGCGGCGGCGACAATCCTGAAAGCCGGATGTCTACGGAACCCGTAACTCATTCCGCCCGCGCCCGAAAACAGATCGACTACCCCAAAATCGGCGGCTATCATGATTTCTAATCCTCCGGTGAGCCAGAGCCACTCGGCTTCGGTTTCTCGTCGTACGTTGCCATACGATACCGCACTTTCTCTTCTGCGACCGCCAACAGTTCGTCGCGGTCCACTGCACGGCCGTTGTACAGGAAATCGTCGGTGCCCTCGTCCCCTTGGCGGAGCCAGGACGCCACTTTTCCGACCGTCTCTACTGTATTCTTTACCAATTCACACTCCCACACGACCATCACTCGCCAGCCCATTCTCGCCAACTCATTTTCGGCCAAACGATCACGCTCTATGTTCTCGGCAAACTTCGTCGCCCAAAAAACGACGTTGCTCTTGGGCATGCTTGCATCTTTGCACCCAGAATGCCTATGCCAATAGCATCCGTGGATGAGGACCACCGATCGATACTTTGGCAACACAAGATCTGGCCGCCCCGGCAAACCTCCATTCTTGAGCCGGAATCTGAATCCGAGCCTATGCAGGCCACAACGGAGTATCCATTCTGGCTTGGTATCCGCGCTGCGCACCCTGGACATCAGGGCAGATCGTTGGTCCTTGGATAGAGTGTCTGGCATCCTATTCTCAGCTCGAAGTCGCATATCGAGTCAGGTCGATATTCAGGCACGATAGCAATTTATCATCCGCGGTTGATAAATGAGCCGTGGGGCAATTTGTCAGGCGAGGTTGATAACTCGTTGTATAACGAACGATCCTTCACGGCCGCGGCAAGCGCGACCGCCCCGTGCGCCCTCTTCGCTCCCCATCGGAACGACCCTCCAGGGCCTGAGCCGGGATCCAAACAGGCGCGGCCGCACCCGCTGGTGGATCCAGCGAACGCGGCCGCCTGTGGTCTGACTGGTGCCACCGGTCTCCCGGAGGTCTCCCGTGCCCATGCCCCCTCCTCCTCGTTCCGGGCGGATCCTACCCCCCTTCGCGAAGGTCCGTCAACGCGGGGGCCTTGCCGAGGCGGCGTCCTTCACCCCTCGGCACCCGGCAGCGTCCCCAGCGCGGGTTCCCGCCCCTTCGCCGTTTGCGCCGTGCTTCCCAGATAGATCGCTCCCACCGTCAGAAACGCCCCGCCCATCTCGACCGCCGACGTGGGGCGGTCAAAGAGCACGATGTCCCACACGAACGTGAGCATGGGCTGGAGAAGGAGCAGGAGCCCCACCCGTGAGGCCGGCACCTTCGCGATGCCCCGGGAGATCGCGACCCATCCGAGCGCCTGACACAGCGCCCCGTAGGCGAGGAGACACCCCCAAGTGCGGGCGTCCGGAATATGGAAGCTCTCTCCCTGGACGGTGGCCTCCAGACCCATGATCGCGGCAGTGACCAGGGAGACCCCGGTGAGATTCGCGGCCGGAGTGAGCGCACCGGCCAGACCCCGCGAGTGCCGAAGGCTCAGGGTGTAGCCCGTATAGGCGAGCGCCGTGGCGAAGCCCAGCGCCAGGCCCGAGCGGTAGGAGGGCCCGAGGCTCTCCCAGTCGAGCCCCACGAGGAGCAGCAGCCCGCCAACCGCCAGGGGCACCGATACGAAGAAGCGCCAGGAGGGCCGTTCTCGGAAGACGAGGAGCCCGACCGCCGCCAGGAAGAAGACCTGGAAGTTCCCGAGGATCGTGGCCAGTCCCGGCCCGATGAAGTGGATGCTCCGGTGCCAGCAGGAGAGATCGACAGCGAAGAGGATCCCGGCGACTGTCGCCCAGAGGGCGGGCACGCGACCGCGCCAGAGGGGCTCCCCGCGGGCCACCGTGAACGCGGCGAGCACCAGGCCGCCGAAGAACGTCCGGTAGAACCCGGCCATGGTGGGGCCCACGTGGGCGAGCCGCACGAAGACCGCCGAGAAGCTGATGACGAACGCCCCGACCAGAAGCTCGAGGGTTCCCACGGAAACGTCCGACCGCGGCATGGGGCTCCCGAGACGCGAAGGGCCCGACCGCCTCGTCTGGACGGCCGGGCCACGAACGGTACCACGCCTGGGGCTCCCTCCACGAGGCAATCCGCCGGAGGAAGCCCTCTCGACCGCTCTACGCCGAGGCCCTGGGGTCGCCCGAGAGGTAGAACCCGGTCGCGGCCCGGAAGGCATCCGAGGTCCTCGGTCCGGCCTTCCCGTCCTCCTTCAGGTACACCCCTTCGAGCTGATTCAGGAATCGCTGCAACTGCTCGGCCTCGGGCCGCACGTCGTCGGGCGCGTAGCGCAGCGGCGGGCCCCCTTCGGCGACGGCCGGCGCCAGGACGACCGCCGTCCTCTCCGCCATCCGGCGGAGCAGCACGGCGGCGCCGAGCTGGGCCGACACCGCGGTGTCCGACCAGCGTCCATCGGCCACGTACTTGCCGCTCTGGTACTGATTGGAGCCGCTCCACAAGTAGGGACTGAGAACATGAGGGTGGTAGAGACGGTACCCCCAGCCGTTGTACTCCTCGAGCTTGTAGAGGAGCGCGGGCACGGCCCAGTCCGTCCAGCGGTCGAGCTTCTTGAGCTTCAGAGCATCCGACGCGCTCCGCTCCCAGGCGAACGGCGGCGCCCCCTCCCGGGGTCGCCCGGCCGGCACCTGGACGGTCCGGGCGGTCAGGGGATCGCCGTTGTGGAGGTGACAGAGGAAGCTCCCCGACGCTTCCATGGTGTGAACGAGGCCGACGAAGTACCACGGAATCCCCAGTGGATCGCCGACCGCCTCGTAGCGGGCGCGCCGGGCGTCGAGGCGGTCGACCGCGGCCTCCACCGCGGTGGCCTTGTCGCTCCGCACCTGGCAGGTGTCGAAGAGACGCTGATACTCGCCCTGAAGTGCGGAGGTCAGCCGGACGGTCGGCATGGCGGTCGCTCCTCTCCGATGGTGGGGCCGGGGGGCCGAGCGCGGAGTCTGGAAGGGTAGTGCCCTTCGGCTCCCCGTCAACCCCGCGTCCTGTGAGAGGGGGGCCTGTGAGGCGAACCGTCAGACCGCCGTGGCCAAGGAATGACAAGCGCCCCGCTACCCTCTTCCTCGGCCCTGAAGGGCCACGTGGAGCGCTCGCAGGTGGGGCGTGAGAGCGGAACACGTGGAGTAGTCACCGGCAGAAACCGAGGCGACCTCCTGACCTTCGACCTGGAAGACGACAGGACGGGAGATGTGAGACACCTGCTCGGTCCTGTGCTGGCACAAGGAGTCTTGGCAGAGAAAGACGGTCGGTACCTTGTCGCCGAGGATGGGCCAGAGGATGGGGGTGGCCTCCGCGCGCGTGCACTGCGCCGCAATCCGGTCCGACTGCTCCAGAACGTAGGCCTTGAGTTTCGGCAGCAGTAGGCGGCAGAGGATCCGTACGGCACGGGTGTCGACGTACCGCTGCGCGGCGAGATGCGAGAGTTTCTTGGCGACCTCGAAGGGGTTGCCGTTCGCCGACTGGCTGCACTCGTCCGTGAAGGCGTTGGTGGCGACGAGCACCTTCGCCTCCGGCGTAAGGAAGCCCCTAGACATCAGGGCCGGTCGACCCTGGGGGTCGGTCATCGTGTGATGCTGGCGAATGAGACCCACGACCCGCGGCGAAGCTCCCAATGTGGCCGCCATCCCGGCGGACTGGGCGGCGTGTTGAGCGGTCGCGCGCTGCAGGTTCTCTCCCGACAGGCTGATGTCCTGCAAGAGCGCGGCGGTTCCGATCGTAACGAGCGCCCCTCTGTCGTCGCCGGGACGGTCGAGATACTGGTGGAAGAGGACCATCGCGACCAGTGCCGCGTCCGGGCCGTCGCCGAAGGGGTCCCTTCTGGCCGACGCGGCCACCATCCGGACGAGCGACGTCACGCACTCGGGGCTCTCGAGGAGCTTCTCCGAAACCTCCGCGAAGCACTCCTGGGCGACCTTCAGATGCCCGGAGCTGTCGGCCGCCCCGTAGAATCTCCTCAGCCCCTGGCTCCTGGCCCGCGACACATCCGCAACGATGGCGTTCAAGACGCGGCGCATCTTCGACCGGTAGTGCGCAACCAGCGCTTCGGTCGGGGCAATCTTCAACGGGCCGATCGCAGTGTTCACATCCTGGCACTGTCGACCCAGGAGCGCCTTCACGTACCGTGTGGTGAGCTTCGCACCCTCGGCGACGAGGGGAATCGCCTGGCCGTGGTCGATGACCGGAGCGCTCAGGATCATCCCGGAGTCGTCGAACCCGGAGCTCTCGAGGCTCTGGACGACGGACGAGATCCCGGTCCCGTCCTTCTGGAGCGCCGCGCGCAATGCCGAGGCCGACTGTTCGAGCTCCGGCGCGAGCAGCTCGAAGATGTCCGCGTACTCGATGTCGTTCAATAAACCCCCCATTCCTGGGTCCGGTGCTCCGCGCCATTCGTTTCGGGTGACCCGCGCGGGGAGGCTTTGCGCAAGCGAGCCACCGCGCCGGGAACGCTGCCGCACGTGTGCGTCACGTGGAGACCCATCGTAATCGGCAATTTCGGGCAATACCTTTAGCGACGCCGACCCGCGGACCGGCCCTCACCACGGGCCTGAACCCCCGTTTGAAAATCTATCTTTACTTCGCCGCCGGGATATCGTACGGTGGTTTCCAGCTAGGGGAGCCCTCACGGGCTGAGAGGGGATTTCGATCCCGACCCTTGGTACCTGACGCAGGTAATGCTGCCGTAGGGAAGCCAAGATGTGCTCACCGAACGTGTGACGCGGGCTTGCCAACGAGGCAAGCCCGCTTTTTTTGTCCCAACAACAGGGGCGCACCCGCGGCGGCCGAGGGACTCCTCGGCCGGCCGCGGCAGGGCCCGGGAGCGGAGCGATGCGCATCACGTGGAACGGAGCGGAGTGCACGGTGGTCGACGGCGTCACGGTGAAACGGTTGTTGGAGGAGCGGGGCCTCGATCCGAGGGCGGTGGTCGTGGAGCACAACCGGACGATCGTTCCGTCCGAGGCCTACGACCGCGTCGCGCTGCAGGAGGGGGAGGTCCTCGAGGTGGTGCACTTCGTGGGAGGAGGGTGAGCCATGACGACCGACATCTTCGAACTGGGAGGGCGGCGACTGCAGAGCCGTCTGCTGCTGGGCACGGGCAAGTACCGCTCCGACGGGCTCATCCCCGACGTCGTGCAGGCGTCCGGGGCCGAGGTGATCACCGTGGCTCTGCGCCGGGTGGACCTCCACGCTTCGACCGACAACGTCATGCGCCACATCCCCAAGGGGATGCAACTCCTGCCGAACACCTCGGGCGCCCGAGACGCCGACGAGGCGGTGCGCATCGCCCGGCTGGCCCGGGCCGCCGGGTGCGGAAACTGGATCAAGATCGAAGTGATCTCCGACACGAAGTACCTCCTGCCCGACGGGTACCAGACGGCCAAGGCCACGGAGGTGCTGGCCGGAGAGGGGTTCGTGGTGCTTCCATACATGAATCCCGACCTCTACGTGGCCCGCAGCCTCGTCGACGCCGGGGCCGCTGCCGTCATGCCCCTGGGCGCGCCCATCGGCTCCAACCGGGGGCTTCGCACCCAGGAGATGATCCGGATCCTGATCGATCAGATCTCCCTGCCGATCATCGTGGACGCCGGCCTGGGTGCGCCATCCCACGCCTGCGAGGCCATGGAGATGGGCGCGGCGGCGTGCCTCGTGAACACCGGAATCGCGAGCGCCGCTGACCCCGTGGCCATGGCCCGGGCCTTCGGCCGCGCCGTGCAGGCCGGCCGCGAGGCGTTCCTGGCCGGCCGGGGGGATACCCGAGAGGACGCCGCGGCGTCCTCGCCACTGACCGGCTTCCTGGGAAGCGGGGGGCAGCCGTGAGCTTCCACGCGCTGTGCCGCGAAGCCCGAGAGCGACCGTTCGACGAGGTCTTTGCCGGCGTGACGGCGGAGACGGTGCGCTCGGTCCTCGCCAAGGACGATCGGACTCCCGACGACTTTCTCTCGCTCCTGGCCCCGGCCGCAGAGGCCGTTCTCGAGGAGATGGCCCGGAAGGCCCACGAGCTCACGGTCCGGCACTTCGGGCGCGCGATCGTGTTCTTCACGCCGCTGTACCTGTCGAATCACTGCGTCAACCACTGCCTCTACTGCGGGTTCAGCGCGGACACGGCCGTTCCCCGCCGGCAACTCACGCTCGACGAGGTGCGTGCCGAGGCCGAGGCGATCTCGTCGACCGGCCTGAAGCACCTGCTCATCCTCACCGGGGAGGCGCGGCGCGTGGCGAGCGTCGACTACCTCGAGCAGTGCGTCACGGTCCTCAGGGAGTACTTCTCCTCGGTCAGCATCGAGGTCTACCCGCTGGAGTCCGGGGAGTACGCCCGCCTGGTCCGCGCCGGCGTCGACGGGCTCACGATCTATCAGGAGACCTACGACGAGGAGGAGTACGCACACCTGCACCCCCGAGGGCCCAAGCGCGACTTCCGGTTCCGGCTCGACGCGCCGGAACGAGGCTGCGCGGCGGGGATGCGCGCTGTGAACGTGGGCGCGCTTCTGGGACTCGCCGACTGGCGGCGCGAGGCGTTCGTGACCGGCCTCCACGCCGCCTACCTGCAGCGCCGCTACCCCCAGACCGAGGTCGGCATCTCGTTGCCGCGTATGCGGCCGCACGCCGGCGGGTTCCAGGCCCGGCACCCGGTGAGCGACCGCCACCTGGTCCAGATTCTGCTCGCGCTGCGGCTCTTCCTGCCCCACGCGGGCATCACGATCTCCACGCGCGAGGACGCATCCTTCCGCGAAAACCTCCTGCCCCTGGGTGTGACCAAGATGTCGGCCGGCGTCTCCACGGCCGTGGGCGGGCACAGCGACGGCAGCGAGCAGGTGGGGCAGTTCGAGATCTCCGACCACCGCAGCGTCGCCGAGATGGCCGAGGTCCTCGGCCGCCGCGGGTACCAGCCCGTGTACAAGGACTGGGAGCCCCTGCGATGAGCAAGCGAAATGGGAACACACACCGATTCGGGACGAAAGGGCACGCCATGAGTTACACGACGCAGATGCACGCAGCGCGCAAGGGAATCGTCACCGAGGCCATTACCACGGTGGCGCGAAAAGAGGGGCTGCGGATCGACGACCTGATGGCCCGCATGGCCGCGGGGCGCGCCATCATCCCCTTCAACAAGAACCACACGAACCTCGACCCCGAGGGCGTGGGCGAGGGCCTCCGCACGAAGATCAACGTCAACCTCGGCATCTCCAAGGACTGCGCCGACGTCGACCTCGAGATGGAGAAGGTGCGCCACGCCCTGGACCTGAAGGCCGAGGCGATCATGGACCTGAGCTGCTTCGGCAAGACCCAGGAGTTCCGGCGAAAGCTCCTGGCCCTCTCCCCGGCGATGATCGGCACCGTGCCCGTGTACGACGCCGTGGGCTACTACGACAAGGATCTGAAGGACATCACCGTGGACGAGTTTTTCCGGGTCGTCGAGCGCCACGTGGCGGATGGGGTCGATTTCCTGACGATTCACGCCGGGCTCAACCGGGCCACGGCCGAAAAGATTCGAAACAGCCGTAGAATCACGAGCATCGTGTCCCGGGGCGGGTCGCTCCTCTACGCCTGGATGGCGCTCACCGGGAACGAGAACCCGTTCTTCGAGCACTTCGACCGTTTGCTGGAGATCTGCGAGGCCCAGGACGTGACCCTGAGCCTGGGCGACGGCTGCCGCCCCGGGTGCCTCCACGACGCGACGGACGGCCCCCAGGTGGAGGAGCTGATCGTCCTGGGCGAGCTCACCCGCCGGGCGTGGGAGCGAAACGTTCAGGTGATGATCGAGGGCCCGGGCCACATGTCCCTGAACGAGATCGCGGGCAACATGATGCTCCAGAAGCGGCTCTGCCACGGGGCGCCGTTCTACGTCCTCGGGCCCCTGGTCACGGACGTGGCGCCCGGCTACGACCACATCACCTCTGCCATCGGGGGCGCCATCGCGGCAGCCTCCGGCGCCGATTTCCTTTGCTACGTCACGCCCGCCGAGCACCTGCGCCTGCCCACCCTCGACGACATGAAGGAGGGGATCATCGCGGCCCGCATCGCCGCCCACGCCGCGGACGTCGCCAAGGGGATTACCGGCGCGCGCGCCTGGGACGACGAGATGAGCCGGGCCCGCGCGGCCCTGGACTGGGAGAAGATGTTCGGCCTCGCCCTGGACCCGGTGAAACCCAGGGCCTACCGGGAGTCCTCCCGGCCCGAGCTCGACGACAGCTGCACCATGTGCGGTAAGATGTGTGCGGTGCGCAGCATGAACCGGGTGCGCGAGGGCAAGGAGCTCCACATGGTGGACTGAGACGGCCGGTCGTCTCCGGGGCCGCGGGGTCTCCCTGGAGCGCGGCGCAGGCGTCTCCGCGCACCGAGCTTCAGGAAAAGCGAATAGCCTCTCTCGCCTGCACTTCCGAGAACAAGCTCAGCGCCGAAGGATCCTGCGCCGCCGGAAGGGAGGCCCTGCGGCCCCGCGTCCATGGTCAGGAACACATTGCTCGCGGCAACGGGAAGGAGGAGGAACCGTGGCGGACTCGAACCCCCGAGCTTCACCGCACGTGGTCGGCACCCGGCGCGTGGCGTATGCGGTGGTCCTCGCGGCGGTCGGCGTCGCCCTGGCGCCCTTCACGTCCTTCCCGATCGGGATCGCGAAGGTGAACCCGACCCAACACTTCGTCAACGTGCTGGGCGCCGTGATCCTGGGCCCCTGGTGGGCGACCCTCGTCGCGTTCGTCGTCGCGATCCTCCGCAACGCCCTGGGAGTGGGCACCCTGCTCGCCTTCCCCGGGGGGATGATCGGCGCCTTCCTCGCCGGCTTCGCGTTTCGGGCCACCAAGAGCCCCTACGCCGCTGCGGCCGGTGAGATCGCAGGGACGGGGCTCCTCGCCCCGCTGGTCGGCGCCGCGCTCGTGGCCCCGGTCTTCATGGGGCGCTCGATCGGGTTCCTGGCCCTGCTCCCCTCGTTCCTCGCCAGCACGGTGGTCGGTGCGGTCCTGGGAGTTCTGGCACTGCGGCTGCTCCGGCGGGCGGATCTCCTGCCCAGGAGGGACTGACGCCGCTTGCCGAGCTCACCGTATCTGTCCTGCCGCCGGGTCGGCTACGCATATGCACGGGAGCCCGACCGCCCCGTGCTCCGCGACGTCTCCCTAGAGGTCGGCCGTGCCGAGTACGTCCTCCTCGCCGGGCCGAGCGGCTCGGGCAAGTCCACCCTCTGCCGAACGTTCAACGGCCTGATCCCGCACTTCTACGGCGGGTCCCTTTCGGGAGAGGTCGTCGTCGACGGTCTCTCCGTCGCCGCGCAGAGCGTCGCCGCCCTCTTCGACCGGGTGGGCATGGTGTTCCAGAACCCCGAGGCCCAGCTCTTCAACCGAACGGTGCGGCGGGAGATCGCCTTCGGGCTCGAGAGCCAGGGGCTCCCCCGGGAGAGGATGGCGGCCAGAATCGAGGCGACGGCGGGGGCGCTCGGGATCGTTCCTCTCCTCGGGCGCCACCCCCAGGCGCTCTCGGGGGGCGAGAGGCACCTGGTGGCGATCGCGGCGATTCTCGCCCTGCACCCCGCGCTCCTCGTGCTCGACGAGCCATACGCGAGCCTCGATTCGGCCAATGCGCGCCGCACCCGCCGGTGTCTCAGGGAGATCCACGAACAGGGCACGGGCGTGATCGTGTGCGAGCACCGCCTGGAGGTCGCGGCCGAAGGAGCCTCGCGCCTCGCCGTGCTGGACGGCGGGCGCCTGGTGCGGGACGAAACAGTCTCGGCCCTCACGCCTTCGGACCGGGCCGGGTGGGGGTTCGAGCCCCCAGGCGGATCGCCCTCCTCTGAAGACCTCCCCGGCTTGCACCTTCCCGAGCCCGCGGGCGATCGCGGCGCGAACGCGGCGGCCCTGCTCGAGGTGGAGGGCCTGGCTGCCAGCCGCGGCGGCCGCCGAATCCTGCGCGACGTCAACCTGACGCTCCGTGCGGGCGAGTGCGTCGCTCTCCTCGGGCCCAACGGGGCGGGCAAGACCACCCTGCTCAGGCATCTGAACGGCCTCAGCCGCCCCGCTGTCGGCTGCGTAAGGCTCGAGGGCGAGGACATCCGGCGGACGCGGACCTCGGAGCTGGCGCGCCGGATCGGCATGGCCTTCCAGAACCCGGAGAACCGGTTCTTCCGGCTCAGCGTGCGGGAGGAGATCGCTGCCGGGCCGCTCGCGCTGGGCTGCCACAACCCGGCCTGGATCGCGCAACTGGTGGCACTCTTCGGGCTGGAAGGTGATCTGGACCGGGCTCCCTACCATTTGAGCGGCGGGGAGAAGCGACGGGTCGCCTTCGCGTCGGCCCTGGCCGCGAACCCGTCGATCCTCGTCTTGGACGAGCCCACGGCGGGGCAGGACGGCTTCTTCCAAGAGCGCCTGCGTCGGCTGCTTTCCTCCCTTCGAGAACAGGGCCGTGCTGTCCTTCTGGCGACCCACGATCTGCGTTTTGCGGCCGCGTGCGCCGACCGGTGGGTCCTGTTGGCGGAGGGCCGCGTCGTGGCCGAGGGGCCACCCTCGCGGATGCTGACCGACCCGGCGGCGATGGGGGCGATCGGGGTCGCACCCGAGGAGGCCGGCCGGCTCCTCGGCCTTCGGGGCCGGGAGTGAAGGCCGTGACGCTGGACCCCCGAACCAAGCTCTTCCTGGCGCTCTCCTTCGGGCTCCTCGTGGTCTGCTCTCACCGGGCCGCGTGGCTCGTCGGAGAGTGGGCGGCCCTCCTGCTCCTCGTCCTCGCCCTGCGCCGGGGCAGGGAGTACGCGGGCTGGCTCACCCTGCTGCTCCCCATGGCCCTCTTCTTCGGGGGTCTCACCTCCCTCTCGCTGGGCGCGGCGCCCGGCGTGACCGCCGGGCTCGGGCTCCTGACGGTTACGACCGTGTTCTTCGCGTTCTTCGCGGTCACGGCGCCGGAGGACCTGGGCGACGCCCTGGTCAAGGCGAGGGTGCCCTTCCCGGTGGCCTTCGTGCTCTCCGCGGCGCTCCAGTTCGTCCCCGTCATTCAGCAGAAGGCGCACAACATCGTGGACGCCCAGCGGGCCCGTGGCATCCCCCTGGAGCTCGGCTGGCGGGCTCTGCGCCGGTACCCGGCGTTCCTCCTCCCGCTCCTCGTCCAGTCCTTCCAACTCGCCGAGGAGCTCGCCGAGGCCATGGAGGCGCGGGGATTCGGTCGCCCGGGGCGGACCTTCCTGGAGGAGTATCGGTTCGGGTGGGGCGACTGGGCGGGCTTCGGCCTCGGTGCGCTGTTCGGGGCGACTGCACTCTTCCTGGCCTCCCACTGAGTTGCCCATGACCTTGGGTCACCCAGAGGGATGAAACGGGAGCCGGCGGTCTTGGAACGCTGCTCGCGACGGCGCGTCTCGGCCGCCCCGGGCTAACCGCGAGTTCGGGCCCGGCGTGCTATACTCAGGGCGATGCCGGCTCCCACACCGTAATCCTCGTCCAAGGGGAGTCCTCCCAGCCCATGAGGAAAGCCCTCCTGAGGGGTGCCGCCCGTTCGGTTCTGGTCCCCCTCTGCTCCCTCTCCGAGAGGCTCGGAAGCCGTTTCTACACGGTCCTGGGCGTGCTCGTAGCGCTGGCGGGGGGAGTGGCCGTCGCCAGCAACCTGACGAGCGGGATGAAGCACCAGGCGTTCGACCTGATCATGAAGCACCGGTTCCGAAATCCGCCGCCCGACCCGAGCATCGTCATCGTGGACATCGACGAGGCAGCCCTGGCGGCCATGGCGTCCGAGTATGGCCGCTGGCCTTGGCCGAGGAGCGTTCTCGCCGAGTTCGTTCAAGGGATCTCCCCCCAGAAACCCAAGGCGATCGTCTTCGACATCACCTTCAGCGATCCGGACGTGTACAACGCCGAGAGCGATCGGTTCTTCGGGGAGGCGATTGCGGAAACGCCCAACACCTTCTTCCCGATGATCCGGCTCAACCCGGAGAACGACCGCCTGAGCGGCCTGAAGCTCTCCCGGTTACCGGGTGTGACCCGCGCCTCGGCCGATGCGTCGCCGGACGCGACGATCGCCGTGACCCTCCCGTACCTCGCCGACCTCCTCGACGACCACCGCCTGGGCACCAACAACCTCTACGCCGACGACGACGGGATCGTCCGAAGCTACCACGTCTACCGAGAGGTGAGCGGGTGGCGGGTGGGGTCGCTCCCGGCCAACCTCGCCACAGCTCTCGGCAAACCACTTCCCCCCAGGCCGGACGTGCTCCTGAATTGGCGTGGGAAGCCCGGGGCCTACCGGCTCGTCTCCTTCCACGAAGTCTTCTTTGACCTCCTGAAGGAGCGCCGGACCCGGCCTCAAACCGAGTTCACGGGCAAGATCGTCATCATCGGCTCTACGGCACCGTCCCTTTTCGATCTCAAGCCCACCTCGGTCGCCCGCATCCACCCCGGCGTGGAGATTCTCGCCACGGCCATCGACAATATGGTCAACGGGGACTATCTGTCGGAGGTCCGCCCAGCCGTCCACCTCCTCGTCACGGTTCTCGCCGTGAGCCTCCTGGGAGTGGCGTTCACCCGAAACATCGACCCCGCTCTGCTCGACCGGGCCTTCACGATCCTCCAGGGAGGGCTGGTCGCCGTCACGTACCTCTTCCTGAACTACTCCTCCATCTTCATGGATCTGACAGCCCCGTTCACCCTCGGCCTCCTCTACTTCTTCGTGGCCCGCTTCAACAGCACCGTGCTCGACCTGCGGAAGAACGGGCACCCCTACCTCTCCACCGTGCTCGACGAAGGGCGCGAGTGCCAGGGGTTCCTCGTCCAGTGCCGTCTCCACCCGAAAGACGCCGAGGCGCGTCGGCGACTCCGATCGATCGTGACGAGGAACGTGGGGTTGTCTCGATACGGAGCGGCCTCGCCGGGGCTCTTCACGGCATCGCCCCTCTTTCACGCCTTTTTCCGCGACACGCTGCTCCTCCACTGGGTCGCGCCGGGGGAACTCGCGGCATCCGCCCTCTGCGACCTGGGGGGGGTGGCGGAGCGCATCGCCGGAGCCCTTGCTCGACCGGGTGGCGAGGGCTCCGGGATCACGCTGCTGGTTCACGCCTACGCGTTCCGCGTGGACAGCGGGGGCCGGTGGCGCCTGCTGGGGGAGAAGGCGCTCGCGGACACCGTTGCCCTCTCGGCGGGCGCCGACTCGGACAGCGGCCCGACGACGGGATCGATCCGGATCGTGACCTCGGACGCTTTCCGGGCATTCTGCTCTGCCTCCGGGACAGCGGATCTCCCGGAAGCTCTCCGCTCCATTTGCGTGTCGTAGGAGCCGTGCCCTCGGCTCCCCCAACGAGGATCAAGAGGGAACCCATGCGCCTGACGTGCCTCTCCCGTCTGTCTTCGCTCGTCCCCGTGTTCCTCCTCCTGTGGGTCGCGCCCGCCGCGGCCACCTCGCCCGGCGCGACCCTGAGGGAGACCCCGTTACAGCAGAAGCCCTTCTCGGACGCAGCCGTCGTAGCGACGCTCCCTGCGAAGACCGATCTGGAGGTCCTGGGGCGTCAGGGGGGCTGGCTGAAGGTGCTAGCCAAGGGGAAGGAGGGCTTGGTCCGCATGCTCCATGTCCGCGCCAGCGTGGCTACAGGGCAGGCCTCCGTGGGCACCCAGGTGCAGGGAGTGGCCACCCTGGCCACCGGGCGAGCGGGAAAGGGAAACATCGTGGCGACCTCGGGAATCCGGGGCCTGAGCGACGAGGAGCTCAAAGCTGCCAAACCGAACCCGACCGAGTTCAAGAAGCTCGACGGTTTCGCCGTGAGCGACGAGGAGGCGAAGCAGTACGCCGCGCGCGTCAAGGCCGAGGCCCGGGAGGTACCCTACCTGCCGCCCCCGGCCGAGCCGGACCGGGGCCCGCCGGGCGGCGCCACGAGGGAGGACCAGCCATGAGAACGCTCGCTGCGGCTCTCCTCCTGATCGCCTTCCCCTGCGGCGCCGGTGCGGCCTTCAACCTCGAGTCCCTGGGCCGGCAGCTCCTGGGACCTCCGGCTTCCAGCACCCCGCAGCCGGCACCCGAGCAGAAGCCGGAGAGCCCCGGGCTGGTCCTCGACGTGAGCGAGGAGGACGAGATCCGGGCAGGGCAGGAGGTGGCCACCAACCTTCTCGGTGCGGCGCCGCTGGTGGAGGACGAGGGTCTCCAGCGGTACGTGAGCACTCTGGGCCGCTGGATCGCGCTCCAGACCGAGCGCCCGAAGCTTCCGTGGCGCTTCGGGGTCATCGACTCGATGGACGTGAACGCCTTCGCCTGCCCGGGGGGCTACGTGCTCGTGACCAAGGGCCTCTATGCGAAACTCACGGACGAGTCCGAGCTCGCCGGCGTCCTGGCACACGAGATCTCCCACGTGATCCGGCGCCACTACGTGGACCTGATGCGAAAGCAGAGCGCCCTGGCGCTGGGCGCTTCGTTCCTCGAGACGACGCTCCGGAAGGAGAAGACCCAGGTTGTGAAGAACCTCGTGGGAAGCGGCGCCGAGATCTTCGCGCGAAGCCTCGACAAGAGCGCCGAGTTCGAGGCGGACCGCACCGCCGTCGTGCTCGCCGCCCGGGCCGGGTACGATCCCTACGGCCTGCCCGCCGTGCTCCAGAAGCTCGAGGCGCTGGCCGCGACGGACTCGACGGTCGCCCTCCTCTTCAAGACCCACCCGGACCCCGCCACCCGCCTCGCCAGGCTCTCGGAGGCCATGGGCGAGCGACTCGACGCCTACGGTGCAGGAGGAGGGGGTGCGCTCTACCGGCTGCAGTAGTCAGACGAGGCTGCTCGTTCCTCCCGCCGACGGGCGGGGCTGCGAGGGTCCCTGAGCCTGTGCCCCCGGCTCGCGGCCGTCGCTGACGGCGTCACGCGGCCTACTGACCGCGCTGCGCCACACCTTCGGATTCCGCTGAATCCTCCGCGCGGTTCGACACTCAACCCCACCTGGCTTCCCAGGTTCGGGCACGCCAGGGCGCCGTCTGTTTCGCGCCCTGGGGCAGGCGATTCGAACCGGCCACTTCGTCGTCGCTGGCCTCGGTGCCGGCGGGTGCCCCAGGGACTCCAGGCTCCCCTGCTTCAGGGCTCTTCTCTCTTTGCGACACGCAGCCCCACCTTGCTGCCCAGGTTTGAGCCGGCCACCGGGAGATCTGTTCGGCGGGGAACACCGCAGCGTTATGGACCTGAGCGCCGGCAGATGATCCCGGGGTGCCAGCCTGGTCTTCATGGCCAGATACCTTGCCGGCTACTGGCGGACGCCCCTCCAAGCGCAGCGATTGACTCGCCAATGGTGGCGCGCAAGAATCATCAAGGACGTGACGCGCCTTGGCGATCGCTTCGCCGTTCTTGGACGAATCCTGGCCGGGGTGACGCGAAAACGGGACGTCGGCGCAGGGGAGATCCTCGGCCTTCGTCGGGGTCGGCGGCCGGTCGCTCAGGAGGACGAGAATGGGATGCTCCAAGTGCGGCTTCGACAATCCGGCAAACATGAGGTTTTGCGGAAATTGCGGCTCGACGCTGGAGCTCACCTGCACGAGGTGCGGTTTTTCGAATCCCCCCGCGTTTCGGTTCTGCGGCGGGTGCGCGAACGACCTGACGAAACCCGCGGAACCGGCTGCCGTGGACTACGCCGAGCCCAAGTCCTACACCCCCAAACACCTCACGGAGAAGATCCTCACGACTCGAAGCGCCCTCAAGGGCGAGCGTAAGCTCGTGACGGTCCTCTTTGCCGACGTGGCGAACTACACTGCGCTGTCCGAACTGCTCGACCCCGAAGAAGTCCACCAGATCATGGACGGGTGCTTTCAGGTCCTCATGGATGAGATCCACCGGCGCGAGGGCACGGTAAACCAGTTCACGGGCGACGGCTTCATGGCGCTCTTTGGGGCCCCCTTGGCGCACGAGGACCACGCGCAGCGGGCGTGCCACGCGGCGCTCGCGATCCAGCGTGAGATGGAGAAGTACGGCGAGAAGATCCGCCGGGAGACCGGGGCCGAGTTCCGGATGCGGATCGGATTGAATACGGGCCCGGTGATCGTCGGAGCGATCGGCGACGACCTCCGGATGGATTACACGGCCGTCGGCGACACCACGAACTTGGCGGCTCGGGTACAGCAGGCGGCAAAGGCCGGTGAGGTCTGGATGAGCGCTGGCACCCGAGGGCTCGTCCGGGACTACTTCTCCGAAGAAGCCGTCGGAGAAGTTACCCTCAAGGGGAAGAACGAGCCCCAGCGGCTCTATCGCCTCCTCTCCGAGAGGGCCGGCGTCCGCACCCGGTTTGACGCCGGGCTCATCCGTGGAATCACCGAGTTCGTCGGCCGGGAACGCGAAATGGAAGCCCTCCGCGCCGCCTACGCGCGGGCGAAGTGCGGAGAAGCCGAACTGGTCGACATCGTCGGAGAAGCCGGGGTCGGGAAGAGCCGGCTCGTCTACGAGTTTCGAAAGACACTGGGAGAGCAAGCCACGGTCCTCACCGGGAGCTGTCTCCACTACGGCCGGACCACCAACTTCCACCCGGTGATCGAGATCGTCCGAAGAGCCTTTGGCATCGAAGACGGGATGAGCGAAACCGAAGCAGGCGCTCGCATCCAAGCCGTCGCCTCCGACGGGTTGACTCCCTTCCTCGGCTTCTACCAGAACCTGCTCTCGCTGCCGGTCACCGACCCCAAGTTCAACGCGCTAAACCCCGAAGGGAGGAAGTTCGGAACCTTCGAAGCCGTGAAGAGCCTCCTCGCTTCCCTCAGCAACCGGAAGCCCCTCGTCATCCTCCTCGAAGACGTCCACTGGATCGACAAGATCTCCGAGGAGCTCGTCACCTACGTCTCCCGTTCCGTCTTGGACCGCCCCATCCTCCTCATCGCCACCTGCCGCCCTGAGGCCTCCCCCACCTGGGCACAGGGAGCCCACTACCAAAGGCTCGGACTCCACACGCTGAGCGCCGAGATTGGGGCCCAGCTCGTGCGAAACCTCCTGGGGGGTCTTCCCATCGAGCCCGCGCTCGAAACGCGCGTCATCGAACACGCCGGCGGCAACCCCTTCTTCGTCGAAGAAATCATGCGGGAACTCCTGGAGCGAGGAGACCTCGTCATACAAGGAGATCGCTATGCCTGTTCGAAGCCCATCGAGCAGTGCCACATCCCGGACACCGTCCAAGGGGTCCTCGCCGCGCGGATGGATCGGCTGAGTGAAGACCTGAAACGAACCCTCCAAGTCGCGAGCGTCATCGGCCGCGACTTCGCCTTCAAGCTCCTCCGTACGATCCTCGAACTGGGAGACGACCTTCGAAACCACCTGACCAACCTCGTGGGCCTCGAGATCCTCTATGAAAAGGCCCTCTTCCCCGAGCTCGAGTACATCTTCAAACACGCCCTGACCCAGGAGGTCGCCTACGACAGCCTGCTCAAACAGAGGCGAAGAGAACTCCATGGACGGATCGCCAAGACCATCGAAGAGCTCTACGCCGACAAGCTCGAACCGCACTACGAGATCCTCGCGCATCACTGGGAGCTCTCTGACAAGCCGGAGAAGGCGGTCGAGTACCTCGTGCTCGCGGGCGAGAAATCCAACCGAAGCCAAGCGGCGAACGCCGCCATGGACTTCTTCACCCGCGCCCTCCAGCTCGGGGGGGTCAGTAAGCCCATAGATGGGAAGGTGAGCCTCAGGATCCGAATGGGGCGAGCGGACCCCCTCCACGCCATGGGAAGGATCGAGGAGAGCATTGACGACTACCGGGAGGCGATCCGCCTGGCCCGCGACCTCGGCGATGAGCGAACCGTGTTAGCGTGCCACGTTCGCGTACCGCAGTTGATCTACAACACCACGATGAAAGAAGACGTCCCCCGATTCTGCGAGGAAGGGCTCACTCTGGCCCGGAGATTAGGCGACAAAGGAGCCGAAGCGCAGATCGCAACCATGTATGCCTACTGGAGACTCCTTTGGCGCCACACGGACGAACAGGGAGCGGTCGACGAAGCTCTTACCCTAGCAACAGGCGCGGCGAATCAACAGGCAATCTTTCTCATCCAAACGCACCTGGCTCACCTGGAGCGTTGGAGGGGAAATCCGGCTCGATCGTTAGAATACACCCGAGGTCCCCTTGAGATGCTCCACGCTGCATACAACATCACGGTTGCCAGCCACCTAGCCTTTTTCCACGGGTTGGACCTGACGGATGTCGGGCGGTATCAGGAGGCGGTGGCCCATCTCAGCCAATGGGTCGAGATCCTCGAGCGCAATCGTGTCCTGATTGCCTTAGGTAGGTTCTACAACGCCCTCGGGTGGGCCTATTCGGAGACGTACGATTTGGAGCAGGCGTTTCGTTTCAATGTTCGCGCGACAGAACACGCAGCGGGGCTGCGAAAGAGCCCTGCAAACCTCTTTTCGACTTCAGAATTGCACGCCATGGCAGAAGTAAACCTCATGGAGAACCGGGCCGAGATGGGTCAACTCGATGAGGCCTGGCAACACATCGCCCGCTTTCAACAGGCCAGCGCGGACCCCGCCTACGACCTGGTCAGGCACCGCTGGTCGGCCCGAATGAACCACGTCAAGGCCTCGATCCTTCTTGCACGGGGCGATCTCGATAGTGTCCAGGCCCTCGCCCGACAAGGACTTGACGTGGCAGAGCGCTGGGCCATGAAGAAGTACATCGGCAAAGCGGAACGGCTGCTCGGTCAGGTGATGACCGAACGGCGCGCCTACGACGCTGCCCAGCCCTATCTCCACACGGCCCTCGAAAAACTCGAGCAAGTCGGCAACCCCAAGCAACTCTGGATCACCCACACCGCGCTGGCGAAGCTCTTCCGTGCCCTGGGCCGCCCCGACCGCGAACGCGAGCACTGGCAGGCGGCTGCCGCCATCGTGGGCTCGACGGCCGAAGGGCTGCAGGACGAGGCCCTTCGCAAGACGTTCCTAGAGGCAGCACCCGTCTGGGAGATCCTCGAGAAGTCCGGGACGTGAGGGCAGCCAGGTCACCGTCGCGCTATCCTGAGCACTCTCATGTTCGCTTCACAAGGGGGGTCCGTCTTCGTCGGCCCTGAGGCGTGGGCACGCCATCTGCTTTCAGTCGCCAAACACCCCCTGCTGAGCATACTGATTGAATACTGAGCCATCATGTCCCAGTACGACCTTACAGTTATAGCGTCTAGTGATACTTTTCAATCTCTCAAGGCTTTTCCACCACGCCCCCATATCCCTGACAAGCCATCCGGGCGGTTTACATTCATAGAAATTATCCTTGAAGAACATGACGTCAGATGTAAATAGAAAGGATTCCCGGTTATTGAGGTGCGCTCGAAGCGCTAAGCTGCCGGGAGTGTGTCCGGGGGTAAGGTACACGGTAATCCCATCAAAGAGCTCGACCTCAGTTCCGTAGACTGGTTTCCAGTTGAAGGAGCTGTCAATATAGTGCGGGAGATAGGCTCCGAAATCCTGTTTCGTGGCGACAGCGTAGAAGCTGTATTTCAACTCGTCCTCATGAACGTAAATCGGCACGTCCAGCCCCCGGAAGAATTCGAGCCCCCCGGCGTGATCCAGGTGCATATGACCGAGGACAATTGCCTTGACGTCCTTCACGCCGTAACCGGCCCTTCTTAGGAGGTTATCGAGACGGTTTTCATCACTGTAACGGGTGATTCCGAAGACCTCCTTCACTGGGCCCGGCCACAGTTCTTCCCAAGTCGGGGCCGGCCCAGTGTCGTAAAGGATCACCCCTTCCTTAGGATGTTCAATCAACGCCCCAAGCATCTGGAAATCCGTGCGAAGGGCTTCCGGAGTCGCGTTGCTGTGCGTCGATACGCCGGCGGCTTCAATGGCCCAACCAAGATCGGCCTTTAGGGTCCCAAAATCCAATAGCCGTAGTTTCATCTTCGCACCTCTCTCACTTTGAGTTTCGGGTTGGTGGTTACACCTCGAGCGAGCCCAATCTTCCTCCTCTCTCGCCCCCTCGCTGACGCCCCTACGCGGCTTCTTGAACGCCGGCTTGATGCCACGCGCAGCGTCCCGTCAACCCTTAGGGTTTCACCGCTTCGCACGACAATCGCGCTGACCTCAGGCCCGAGGGGCGTCGGGCGGGGACAGCGGAGCGCGGCGCGGCCACTTCCAGAGCTTCGAATGTCCCATCGCGCCGTACGGAGTCGGCCCTGCCCGGCGGCCCGTGATCTGCTAAGTCAACGGCATTGCGTCGCAAAAATACGCTCACGGCCGGCGGGCTGTCACTAGTATCGCCGGGCACGGAATCCCCGGGCCGCCGTTTCGCAGGTACGAAGTCGTGGCTGCCCTGAGCGTTTCACGAATACGCTCTTGGATTTGCGGTGTCTGTCGTTCATAGACCATCCGCATGCGAACTGTGCCCTTGAGGACAACCTCAATAACTGTTTCCGGTCCACGAAGAGGCCACGCAATAGCGACGTCTCTTGTTCGAACTTCCCGAAAGCCCACTTGCGCGAGCACCGGGTCGCGCACCTCAGAATCTGCCAACGCGAACATCGGTGGAGCTGGTGGCAGCCCCACATCCATATTCGCGTGCATTCGAAAGGTCCCGAGAATGAGACCGAAGAACTCCCCTCCCTGCTGCGGTGCATGCCAGACGGTGAAGCCGACAATTCCTCCTGGCTTCAAGACACGCGCCGCTTCGCGCAGCGCTCGGGCAGGCTCCGCGAAGTGCAGGAAGCCGAAACAGCAAATCACAGAGTCGAATTGCTCGTCTTTGAACGGTAGCGCTTCGGCATCACCTTCGTGAAAGCTGGCTCCCGGCGCGCGCTGGCGTGCGAGTGCAACCATGGCTCGGGCCACATCGACTCCCACAACGGTTGCGCCACGGGCCAGAGCCTCCGCCGCAAGATGGCCCGTGCCCGAAGCAACTTCGAGCACGTGGCGCCCGCGCAGATCGCCCACACCGTCCAATAGCGGCCCAAATGCTTGCCGCGTAGCGGGCAGGTCAACGGCGTCGTAGGCGACCGCGTTGCGTTGCCACCCCTGACGTTCGAATTGTGAGAATGTCTCTGCATGCATCCGACGCTCGTTTACGCGCACTCGACTACGCGGCAGCCTTAATCCAGGTCGCCCTACCCACCGCATGCAGTTCACCGCGAGAAGAGAAGATCGCCGTTCCTGCGTATCCCTTTCGGCCGTCCTCGCCGATCGGCCAACCGATTACAACGCAACGCGCTCCCACCTCAACCGGCCGGATGATCTTGCCGGCCAGCCGACCTAGAGCAGGCGGAACTACAAGTCGAGAGCCGAAGAAGCCGGACAGCGTGTAGAGTGCCCATCCGGAGGGACAGTCCAGCACCGCCCAGACGAGCCGGGTCTGCACCTTGCCGTCCCCGTCCCCCAACCACGGCTCGGGAGTCCACGGTGTGGCCAAGATGGATCGGTCAGGTGTCGGGCCGGGCAATATCCGAAGGCCCCGCGTCTCGGGGTACTCGGAACTGCAGACGAAGCACGTGGGTGCGGGATGATGTTCAAAGCCGGGGAAAGATGCCGAGGCGGCCACGGCCTGCTCGTAACTCACAGGAGCGGGTACATCCAGATCGAGAGCTTTCGGGGCCCCTTCGGCAACGACCCCGTCCTGCGTGCTGAGTGTGAATCCGCCGCCGTCGAGGCGGCGAACCTCCAACGGCGAGCTCAAGGGGACCGGACGGCGCAAGGTAACCTCCGCGGCGCGGCCAACCAGCTCAGCCACGATGCCGCACACGTAACCGCCTTGACCGTGTCCTGGGGGCCCAATAAATCGGTCTTCTACGATCAGGTTCTCATTCATTGCAGTGGTCTCCTCTCGCACGGCTGCGTGCACGAGATGGGCATGTTCACATGCACAAGAGCAATCCGCCTTGCGGCGGGCCTTGATGACGACATCGGCGCCTTCCCCCGCGAGGAGCTGAGCGGTTGCCAGGCCGATTCCCCTGGTTCCGTCCGTCACAAGGGCCACCTTACCCGCGACCCTGTCCATCATCGCCCCTCCTGAGCGTCCTGGCCCACGGGCGCCCGGTCCGCACGAGGCCTCGCAGATTTCGCATCCGCAACCGAAGAGGAGTGCGGCAGCGCCCGCCTCGCCGAGCCATTCGCGGCCTCCCGGCGGCTCACCCCCTCGGCCGAGCTACGCCGTCCTTCGTTCCTCAACCGCCTCACGGTGTGGCTCCGCCAGAGCCGCCGCGGGCGGGGCAGGGAACGGCGGCGGGTTGCCGCCGAAGCTCCGAGCGCCTTCGAGAAACCTTCTTGCCTGGGCCACCCGCTGCTCGTACCGCCGGTCGGCCAGATTCACCGGCTCTCCGAGCGACCGGTTCGGCGATTCGTCGATGCGGGGGGTGCGATTCTGATCGAGCGCGTTGTGGGATTTCATGGCAGCCCTCCTTCTCCTGTGTGGGTGACCGGCTCGCTGACAGCATAACGGAGGGGCGGTAACCGATGGGTAACACGACGCCGGAAATAATGCAGAGGGCCCGGAATCGGGAATCGGAAGGCATAGGGCAGCCCAGAAGTCGGAACGAAGGAGATGAGAACGGCAGGGGGCAGGATCGGAGGGAAACGCCGGGGGCGGCCGTTCGGGGAGAGCGAGGGAGCCGAGCCGCAAAGCGAAACGAGACGCTACTCGTTTCTCAACGCTCGACCGATTGCCTCCGTCTCCGGCGAAGGCTCGATCCGAAGCACGGTTCCGAGGACTTTCCTGCAGCGCTGATATACGGCCAGCGCTTCCGCTCTGCGCCCGGACCGCTGGTGGCAGACCATGAGTCGCCGGTAGAGCTCCTCGACCAAGGGGTCGACCTCGACCGCCTTCTGGTATCGGCCGGCGGCTTCCTCCCAGCGTCCGCTCTGCTCCAGCCGACGCCCGTGGTTCCCGATCGCGCGGATGAACTCACTGCGGAGCCGCTCCCGGTAGGGAAGGGCCCAGGACGCGTCGATCTCCTGGGGCAGGAAAGCGCCTCGGTAGAGGGCGATCGCGCTGTCGAACCCTTGCGCCGCCTGAGCGGGGTCACGGCCCTTCTTCTCCGCTTCCTCCGCCTGGCCCAAGAGCCGTTCCAGGGCAAAGGCGTCGACCCAGCAGCAACGCGGATCGAGCGTCAGCAAGCCCTCCGCGAGCCGGAGCGCGTCCTTCTCCCCCAGCAGCCGGCGCAGACGGTACAGGGTGGTCGCAAAGGACCGGTGGGCCTGGTATCCGTCGGCATCGGGCCACAGGGCATCGGTCAGGCGCGCCTCACTGACTTTGTGGCCCCCGAGAGCGATGAGAGCCTTGAGCAGCGCCAGGGGCTTCTGCTGAGTCTTGCCGGAGAACTGAACCGGAGTCCCCCCTCGTACCAGCTCGAACCGGCCCAGGGTGTAGATCTTCAGCGGCCAGGGCCAACTCTCGACCTCCGCACGCGGGGCTCGGAGCGCGAGCCCGCAGCGCGCAACCAGATCTTGGACGTACGCTACCTCGATCCCGAGGTCGAGGGCCCTTTCGCACAGCGCGGAGAGAACCGGGGGGCGGCAGAGGTAGGGCACGAAACCGCCCCTCTCCCTCCCCAGCGCCAGACCCCTACGCAGAAAGGCGGCCCCGTCCGCGTCGGCCCCCCTGTCGAAGGCAAATTTTGCCTCGGCCAGGTGTGCGTCCAGGAGGAGCTGAGTGTACCCTCCTCCACTCGCGACCTCTTCCCCGCGGGCAAGCTGGTCCAGCGCCCCCCCCTCCTCTCCGCACTCCTGGTCCACCTGAGCTTTCAGCAGGTGGCTCGCCGCCTGGGCGTAGCAGACCCCCGCCGAAGTGGCCAGCTCCAGGGCCAGGTCGATGCTTCGGGAGGCGCGCTCCACCTGCCCTTCGCGCAGCGCCATGGCCGCGCTCAGGTAGTGGTGGTAGCATTGGTTCCAGCGCTTCGCCTTGACGGGGGAGAGCGCCATTCGGTTCAGCAGGGCTCGGGCTTGCGCGACGTCATCGGCATTCAGAGACGCCCTCACGCCGTTGGAGAGAAACATGAAGTCCATGGCGTGCACACCGGTGGCTTCGGCCAGCTCCATCCCCTCCCGGGTCAGCTCTCCGACCCGCCGGAAGAGACCGCGAGCGTTGGAGAAGAAGGCCTCGGCAAAGAGGCACCGAAGTCGGCTCAGTGGGCTGGCCTCACCGGAACGAGCGGTCTGTTCCAATCTCTCCAAGACGGCTTCCGCTCCCGCGGAGTCGCCCGAGTAGCACTTGCGGAACGACGCGTGCGCCAGGATCTGCACCGCAGCGTTGACGTCCGGTGTGCCCAGCGCGAGAGCGAGGGCGCGAGCCTCCCACTCGGGCAAGTCGACGCGCCGCGGTTGCCGCACCACCAGCGCGGCGTACAGGCTCGCGACGACATGGTCGCCTACCTCACCGGGGGGAACCTCGTCCGGACCCTTCACGATCTCGTACAAGGTTGAGATCCACGGATCAACCTCCGCATAGTCCTCGAGGCCGTGGAGGATCGAGTCAACCGCTCCTGACCACGCCAGGAGCAGACCCGCCTGGTCCGTGCCGCGATTCTGAAACAGACGAAACGCCCGTTCAAAATGTTCCCGAGCCTCCGGGGCATCGAAGGGCATGCGGCAGACCCCGAGCCAATAGAGGAGCCAAGGCGAGCTCTTCAGTCTCTCTGCCGGCAGCTCCCGCAGCCATCCCTCCAGGATTTGCCCTCGCCCCTGCTCCACGAGCGACCGGCCCCTTGTCAGAATCAGCCCGGTGACGCCGTCCCAGTCCTCGGCCTCGCAGAGCAGCTTGGCGGCATCCTCCGGCTGCTCACTCTCCACCAGCAGGGACGCTGCGGCTCGCTGGATCTGTCGCTCTTCCTCCCCGCTCCACGACCCCCGTGCCCGATCGGCGAGGAATTCCCGGAACAGCGGGTGGTACTGGTAGACCGGCTCTTGGTGCAGGCGCTTTTCGGTGAAGAGATTGTGCCGGTTCAAGAAGGAGAGGCGCCGGTCGGCGCGGGGGTCGCCGGTGAGGCTTTGAGCCATGGGAGCGGTCATGAACGGGAAGAAGGAGGTCTTCAGGAGGAAGCTCTTCGTCTCCTCGTCGAGGCGGTCGAAGATCTCGCCCGCGAAGTAGTCGAAGATCTCCTCGGGGTTCGCGTCTTCGAGCTCCTGGGGCTCGAGGCTCCCGGTCCTGGCTGCTTCCAGCAGCAACTGCAGCCCGGCGGCCCAGCCGTCCATCTTCTCGTAGAGGTGCCTGGAGGCCTCAGTCGGGAGCTCCCGGAATCCCACCTGTTCGACGATCCCTTCGAACTCCTCTTGGGTCAGCCGGACCTCGTTCCAGCCGATCCACTCCAGCTGGCGACTGACACGAAGGCGGGCAAACGCGGACGGCGGATCGTCGCGGCTCAGAAAGGCAAAGCTCATGCCCTGGGGGATCCGGGTGAGCCCTTCGAGAAGGACCCGGTGGAGGGGCGCGTCCTCCGGGACATCCTGATAGCTGTCGAACACGAGGAGGGCAGGAGACTCGAGGCGGGAGAAGAGCTCCTCGAAGAAGTTCCGGCTGAACTCCGGGATGCCCTGCAGGTATTCTGACGTCAGGTGCGGCAGGGCGTTGCGCCGAGTCGGGGCCGCCTTCTGGGCTGCGAGACCGAGGTAGTGGAAGAAGGTGGCCAGGTCGGCGTCGCCGGCGTCGGCCCGATACCAGAGGCAGGGCAAGTCTCTCGCCTCGACGTAACAGCTGAGCAGCGTCGTCTTGCCGGAGCCGGCGGGTCCGGAGACCCAGACGACCGGGCGGGCCCGGCCCTCGTCCAGCCGCCGGAACAGCCGCTCACGGCAGAGCCCCCCTGCCGTGGCGGGACGGCAGACCTTTGCCGCCCACGGAGCAGCGGAATCACTTCTTGACTTCATGGGACCACAGCATCGGTGCTCCGGCAACCATCTGTTCTGCCTTGTTTATGCTTCGCGCGGGCACATTCCTCACCTGCTTTGCCGAGGGTCGCGCGCGAGTGTGGCCAGCGCAGGACTTCGCGGCAAACGCCAGAGCAGGATCTGGCGATACTTAGAAACCATCATTTCCGATCGCCATGATGGAAAGGTCCTCGCTCTCGTTTCGGCTGTCATCCGTCCTCCCCCACGTGCCAGAGCCCAAAGGCGCGAAAGGAACACAGTCTGGACAGTGGGCCCGCACCCCGGTGCCTCCCCACCCCCGCGACTTCGCCTACCGCGGCGAAACACCATCCAGCCGAGTGAGCCCGGCACGCCGGGCCGCCTCGACCGCCTCGGCGTGCTCCTTCCGGGTCACCCTCCGATCGAGGGGGGGATGCCGGTGCGCCTCGCCGGCCGGGCGGTACTGCGCCATGACGTTGACATACGTGCCGCGCGAGACCTCGTCGGCGAGGAACTGCAGGACGCGGGGGGTGCCGGCGAGCCCGCCGGGCAGGACCAGGTGCCGGACGAGGAGCCCGCGGCGCGCGATCCCGTCTTCATCGAGGACGAGGTCGCCGACCTGGCGGTGCATCTCCCGAACCGCCGCCGTCGCCACCTCCCAGTAGTCCGGCGCGTCGGCGAGGCGCTCGCCGACCTCCCGGTCGACCCACTTCAGGTCCGGCATGTAGAGGTCCACGACGCCGTCCAAGAGCCGAAGCGTCTCGACCGTGTCATAGGCGCTCGTGTTGTAGACGATCGGGATCGAGAGGCCTCGTCGGGCCGCGTGGCACACGGCGCCGAGAATCTGGGGCACCACGTGCGACGGCGTGACGAGGTTGAGGTTGTGGCAGCCGCGGCGCTGGAGGTCGAGCATGAGGCGGCCGAGATCCGCGAGCCCTCGTTCCGCACCCTCGCCGCCCTCGCTGATCTCCCAGTTCTGGCAGAACGAGCAGCGCAGGTTGCACTCCGAGAAGAAGATCGTCCCCGATCCCCCGACCCCGACGAGGGGCGCCTCTTCGCCGAAGTGCGGGCCCGCCGACGCGACCCGTGCCCGAAGGCCGGTGCGGCAGAAGCCGAGTTCCTCGCGCCGTCGGTCCACCCGGCAGCACCGGGGGCAGAGGTCGCAGGACGAGAGGCGATGGAACGCTTCCCGCGCCGCCCGGCGGAGTCGGCCCTCCCGGAGGCTCTGCAGGTATCGGGGCTCCACGGTACCTCCTGCACCCCGACGGGAAGAAACTACTTCACCGCCCCCATCGTGAACCCGGCGATGAACCGGTCCAGGAAGAACGTGTACACGACGGCCACCGGGATGCTCGCGAGGAGCGCGCCGGCCATGAGGGGGCCCCACTGGAACACGTCGCCCCGGACGAGCTCGGTGGGCACGCCGATGGAGATCGTCTTCTTGACCGAGACCGAGATGAAGGTCATGGCGTAGATGAACTCGTGCATCGACAGCGTGAACGCGAAGACGACGACGGTCAGGACTCCGGAGATCGAGAGCGGCAGCACCACCTTGGCCATGGCCCCCAGCCGGCTGCACCCGTCGATCATCGCCTGCTCCTCGATGTCCTTCGGGATCGACTTGAAGAACCCCATCAGGAGCCAGGTACAGAAGGGGATCGTGAACGTCGGGTAGATGAGGATCAGCGACCAGAGCGACTCCTGGAGTCCGAGCCCCGACGTCATCCGGGACAGGGGGATGAAGAGCAGCGTCGGGGGGACGAGATAGGTGAGGAAGATCCCGATCCCGAGCGTCTCCCCCCACCCCCTCGCCCACCGGGAGAGGCTGTAGGCCGCCGGCACGGCCGCCGCGAGCGTGATCGCGACGACGGCGAGGCCGACCTGGAACGTGTTCGCGAGGTAGATCAGGAAGTGGGTGTCGAAGAGCAGCAGCCGGAGGTGATCGAGCGTGGGCGGCTCGTTGAAGAGAAACGGGTTGTTCGCGGGGTTGAAGAGGTCGTGGTCCCGCTTGAACATCGCGATGAGCATCCAATAGAACGGGAACGCCCCGAAGAACGAGAAGAACGACACGATCGCGTAGAGCGTGCCCCGGCCGGCGAGCTTCTGGATGGCTCTCATCACACCACCTCCGTCCGGCGGGCGAAACGGAGCATGAGCGCGGCGACCCCGGCGAGCACGGGGAAGAAGAACAGCGAGATCGCGGCGCCCTGGGCCAGATCGCCACCCTCGATCCCCTTGAAAAACGTCCAGGTCGCGAGCACCTGGGTGCTCTGGACGGGCCCGCCCCGGGTCAGGACGTAGACGACGGTCATGTCGGTGAAGGTGAAGACGATCCCGAAGAGCAGCGCGATGGTCATGATGGGGAGCGTGAGCGGGATGGTGATCTGGAAGGTTCGGCGCCAGAAGCCCGCGCCGTCCACCTCGGCCGCCTCGATCAGGTCCTTGGGGATCGAGGAGAGGCCCGCGAGCTGGATCACCGTGGCCAGGGGCAGCATCCGCCAGGTGTGGACGAGGATCACCGCAGACATGGCGAGGCCCGGCACTCCGAGCCAGTAGAGGTTCGGCATGGACCCGAACAGGGCGCCGGGCCTTCCGAGGAGGCCCAGGTGGACGAGTGCCCAGTCGATCGGGCTGAAGATCGAGTCGAGCATCCACAGCCAGCCGATCGTCCCGAGGGCGATGGGTGCGGTCCAGGGGAGCATCACCAGGAAACGCACGAACCACTTGCCGTGGAACTCCTTCATCAGGGCCATGGCGAGCACCCGCGACAGCACGAGGACCAAGGCCTGGGAGGTCAAGGTAAAGAGGAAGGTGTTCCGGAGGGCCTGCCGGAACACGGAGTCGGCGAGCACCGCTTTGAAGTTCCGCAGGCCAACGAAGTGAAGCGTGGGGTCCCCAGTGGTCACATCGCTCACGCTGTACACCACCGCCAGGACGAAGGGGGCGCCGATAAGGACCACGATGTAGAGGATCGCGGGTGCGATCATGAGCCGGGAGAGGACACCGACCTCGTCCCGGAGGCCGGCCTTCTGTGCACGGGGCGCCGCCGCGACTTCCATGGCGCGGTCCTAGAGCGGGCTCTGGTCGGTGCGCAGGCCCGACTCCCGGTCGAAGAACCGCAGGTCCTCGCGGCGAACCGCGAAGTCGTAGGTCCTGCCCACCTCGGCAAGGAAGCTCACGTTGGCCGGCACCTTGGAGACCACGTGCTTGGCCTGGGACTTCTGCTCGATGTTTCCGTAGACGAGCCGCTCTGCCCCAAGATCCTCCACCCAGGTCACCGAGAAGGAGAAGGGGACCGCACCCTCGGTCCAGCCTGCCACCTCGGCGGGCAGAAACCCCTCGGGGCGAAAGCCGACGAGCACGTCGCCCTGCTCAAAGAGGTTCATGGGGGGAGAACCGAGAAACGTCGCTACGAAGGTATCCGCCGGCTGGTGATACACCTCCCGGGGCGTGCCCACCTGCCTCACCCGTCCCTTGTTCATCACCACGATCCGCTGCCCGAGCCCCATGGCCTCCACCTGGTCGTGGGTGACGTAGATGGTCGTCACGCCGATGCGCTTCTGGAAGGCCTGCAACTCCTCCCGGGCCGACGCGCGGAGTTTGGCATCCAGATTGGAGAGGGGCTCGTCCAGGAGGAAGACGCTCGGCTGGCGCACCATCGCCCGCGCGAGGGCCACCCGCTGTCGTTCGCCGCCTGAGAGCTCCCGGGGCTTTCGATGGAGCAATCGGTCGATCTTGAACATCGCGGCCGCCCACTCCACCTTCTCCTTGATCTCCGCCTTGTCCAGCCCGCGGGTCTTCAGGGGGAACGCGATGTTCTTGTACACCGTCATGTGCGGGTAGAGGGCGTAGCTCTGAAAGACCATGGCGATGTTGCGCATGCGCGGCGGGAGGCCGGTGACCACCTGCTGGTCGATGACGATGTCGCCCCGGGTGGGCTGCTCGATCCCGGCGATCATCCGCAGCAGGGTGGTCTTGCCGCAGCCCGAGGGCCCCAGGAGCACCAGGAACTCCCCTTCGGCCGTCGCCAGGTCGACCGCGTCCACCGCGGCCACGTCTCCGAAATGCTTCGAGACCTCTCGGATCTCCACGAGCGCCATGGGCTCAGCCCTTCTTCCAACGCGGCCCCCGGCCACGCCGGGACAAACTTCATCCCGGGTGACCGGAGGCACGGGTGCTGATCAATTGTCCGACCGGCGGGCGCCGACGCTACTTCGTCTTGGCAGGAGCGCTCTTCTTCGGAGCCCCCACTGGCGTGCCCCCGCCGATCAGGCCCTTCTGACGCCACTTGTCGAAGATGGCCTTGATCAGAAGCTCCGCCTGCGCCACCGCGACGTCGGGCTTCATGCCCCGGGCGGCGTTGGCCATCATGTTGGGCAGGACGAACGTGGCGAAGACCTCCCCCTCGGCCGGGTTGGCCGGGCCGGGGTGCCCGACGTTGGTGGCCCAGGCTTCCGCGTCCTTGAGGACGGCGAGCTTCCCCTTCTCCTCGTCCTCCAGCCGGAACGGGTCGTCGTCGAACCACGCGTTGTGCAGGTCGCGCAGCTTCTTCGCTCCGCCGACCGGAGCGTAGCCGCGGTTGCCCGGCTTGATGGGCGAGTCGAAGAAGGCGGGCGAGTTGTAGAGCTCGCTCGCATACATGGCCTGATCGTAGTTCGCCACGAGGTCCAACAGGAACCGCTTCGAGAGATCGACGTTCTTCGAGTACTTGGGGATCATGTAGTTGTAGATGACGTGCTCGCAGCTCCAACGGGTCCCCCGCGGCCCCTTGAGTGCAGGAGTAAAGTAGATGTCCTTGGCAATCTCTGGCACTTGCTTCTGGGCGGAGCGGTAGGCGGAAATCGAGTTCAGGATGTACGAGGCGCGCCCCGCGATGAGCGCCTGATTGTTCGAGACCGCGGTCCAGGAGAAGACCTCGGGCACCATGGCGTCCTGATAGAGCTTCGCCATGTACTCCACGGCCTCGAGGGTCCGGGGGTTGTTGAGGATCACGTTCTCGTTCGCGTCCTGGATGCTCGAGTCGTACGACCACAGGAGCGCCCGTGCCGCCATGTTGGAGTCGAGCTCCTGCGAAAGACCGATCCCGAGCTGAATGCCCTGGTCCTTCTTGATCTTGCCGCCGTAGGTGATGAGATCCTGCCAGGTCTCCGGGCCGCTCGCCTTACCCGCCTTTTCCCAGAGGCTCTTGCGGTAGTTGCCGGGATCGATGGTCCAGCCGTGGCAGAAGCTGTAGTACTTCTTCGTGCGCGGGTTGAACGAGCTCTTCTTGCAGAGGGGGTGCTGCTTGCCGAAGCGCTTCTCCGCCTCCCGGTTCAGGTCCGTGAGGTCGTGAACGCTGGGCTCGAACTGGGCAGGCGGCGCGATCCACTCGATCAGGTCGTGCCCCTGGCCCGCGGAGATCTCCGCCGCGGTGCGGGACGGGAGCTCGGCGAGCCCGATGTGGTCGACCGTGACCTGAACGCCGTTGGCCTCGCCCCAGCCCTTCGCGAACTTGTCGAACCATTCGTTGTCGAAGCGGGGCACGAAGTGGGACCAGACCAGGATCTTCAGGGTCTTGTCCGCCGCCCAGATCCGCCCCGGGGCGAAGACCGCGGGCCCCAATCCGGCCGCCAGTGCCCCAACGCCTGCCGTCTTGATGAACTCCCTTCGGTTGAGTCCCTTCCCGTCTGCCATGACGCACCCTCCTGTTCGCAAGAAATCGGCAGGTCGGCCTGCGGCCTTCGCAGGCAAAACCGCCTCCCCAGTGCAGGAGACCGAAGGCCCGTGGGCCTTGTCGACATGGAGTGACCCGAGAGATCCTTTGAACCGGGCAACCGCCCCCAGCTGCCGGGCGGCCAACAGCGCCCCCGCCCAGGGCGCCTCTCTAACATCGCGTCGGAATATCGTCAAGCATCGTCTCAACGGTACGTCACCCGTTCTTCCCGCTGCTCGGCGCGTCTCTGACCAGCATCGACGCTGGACGGCGTGGAGAATAGAACGTAGTTTTCCGCGAGACCGCGTTCGCGGGGGCCCGCTGGCGATGAGCGTCCGATCAGCCCCGGCGTCCCGGCTCCAGACCGTGGGGTTTCACGACCAGACCAGGAGAGTCGGTGCTTGCATGTGGTTTGTCTATTTCTATACTTCCGCCGCTTCCTTCGGATCGCACGTTCCAGAAGAGGTCGCTCCAGAGTCTGCCCTGTTCCCCAGGTGCATCCAGAAACAAAGGGAGGTGAACCCATGCCAGGAGAAGAAGACGGCGTGCTCGGCGGGGCTCGTGGGGGAAGAGTTCCCGGTCCTCTGGGAGAGGGAAGGGGGCTCATCGTCACGGAAACGGGTTCGATCGGTCTGCAGACCCCGCCCCCGCACAAGCCGCTCAGCAAGCCGTCAAAATCGTCCCAATGGGAACTGAGGCGCTACGGCAAGGCGGAAATCGGCTTCTATTGCGACAGCTACACCCCGAACGACACGCTCAGCGTCACCGAAATTCGAAAGAAGATGGGGCACTCTGGAGCGAGTGCCTGCGTCCTCATCGGCTACGAGGTCAGCTTTCCGAGATCCGCCGAGGGAAGTGACGTCTTCCAGGCGTTCGGGAGGCTGACGATCAGCGGACCCTTTCTGCCGCTCGAGGTCAAGAACAAGACGGCCCAGCGGCGCGTCAAGCCCGCTGCGATCCAGCCCCCGCCGGCAGATGATCCAAAGATGTGGGAGAAAGCTCGGGATCGACTTCTTCAGCACGAGGTGGGCCACATTACCCAGGCATGGCGGGATCTCCTCGCCGCCGACCTCGATTTTGGGTCCAAGTTCGACAACAACCCGTCGCTGACCTACGAAGAATTTGAGCGCGTCGTCATCAAGAGCGAAAGCACCATGACCTCGGTCCTCGGCGCCTCGGGAACGGAGTGGGACGACCGAGACCTCGGTGACACGACCAGCTACATCAAGGATCTCTGGATCTACATGCCCATCAAGAAGCCCGGTGAGCCCCAGAACTGATCGGAGTCACAGGCCAAGAGAGGCCTTCTGCACCCGCTCAGTCGGGACATTGGCCTATTCGGCAGCATCGCGGAGCGCTCGGACTTCCGGCCCTGCCGGATCGATCTCTCCGTCTCGCGAATCCCCTTCGTTGCCGGCAGCTCAACCCTCGGCACCAAGGAGCCCGTCGCGCACTGGGCTCGCGTCTTCGGGAGACACTTGGCTTCCCTGCCGCCTCCTTTGAAATCCCCGCCCCATCTGCGCCGCTGCAGGCCTCATTTCTCGGGACCTACAGCCCTTTCTCAGCCGCGTTCCGCCCAGGGGGCCTCGGTGGGAGAGGCTTGACGGGGGGGCGCTGGCTCATAGAATGCCAAATCAGTTACCTTTGTGGCCCGGCTCGTGGGTTTCGCGCCTCGGCTGGACCCTCCGCTGGTCTTCGCCGAGGGCAATCGATCGTGCAACGCATGAATCTAGGGAAACATCTCCGCTTCGCCCTGGTGGCGTTGCTCGTTTCGTCCCTCCCTGGCTCGACTTCGGCAGCGCCGCCCTCTCCGACAACTCCGTTCGCACCCTCACCCGTCGGATCCCTTACCGCTGATCAAGTCCGGGTTCTGACGGAGGCCGCGCGCACGGGGGAGCTCTCTCCGGAGGCGCGGGCGATCCTGGCGGCAAACCCGGGACTCGAGGCCTACCTGCCCGCGTCCTATCGCGAGCTGCTCGAGGGAAGCGAGCAGAAGAAGACTCGCGCGGGCGAGGCGGCCGAGGCACCGGAGCAGGGGTCGAAGAGGCCAGCCTCGAAAGGCGGCCCATTGACCGCCGAGCTCTTGTCTGCGGTGAGAGATGGCGGGCCCGTCGCCCAAAAGTACGACTGGAGGCAATCCGTATATGTCTCTCGACTGTTCCTCAACCGACTCCACGAGGAGGAACGGAAGCTCCTGACTCACTTCGGGCACGATCTCTTCGACCCACGCCCGGACGCCTCCGCGGCGGTCGAGCCCTACCCTGTCTCCGACGACTACGTGGTCGGGCCGGGCGACGAGATCACGTTGAAGATGTGGGGGCGGCTCGAGGGCGTCGAACTCCTCCGGGTGGACCGAGATGGGAAGATCTTTCTCCCCAAGTTCGGCGGCTCTCTCTACGTGGCAGGGAAGACCGTCAAGGCGGTGACAGCCCTTCTCAAGAAGAAAGTGGAGGCCGTGCCCCAGGTCCATCTCGACGTGTCCATGGGGCAGCTTGCCGGGTTTCGCGTGTCGGTCCTGGGGGAAGTCACCGCACCCGGAATGTACCGGGTCAGCTCCTTTCACACGGTCCTGCAGGCAATTGCGCTCGCAGGGGGGATCCGGGACATCGGTTCCCTGCGCCGGGTTCAAGTGAAACGGGGCAAGGAGACGGTGGCAGAGATCGACATCTACGACTTCCTCCTCCGGGGAGACGTGATCCAAGACATTCGCCTGCGCCCCGGGGACGCGATCTTCCTCCCCGTGGCTGGGCCTCTGGTCGCACTCACTGGGGAAGTCCGTCGCCAAGCGATCTACGAGCTGAAGAAGGAGCGGACCATCGGCGAGGTCCTCGGGATGGCGGGTGGGCTCTCCCCATCCGCCTACAAGCGGCGCGTGCAGGTCGAGAGGTTGGAGGGAAACCGAGCGCGCGTGGTACTCGACCTCGACCTGGATGCCGGAGGCCCTTCGGTCTCCACCTTCGCCCTCCAGGACGGAGATATCGTTCGCGTGAGCCCCATCCTGCCCGAGGACGAGAACGTCGTCCAGGTGCTCGGGAACGTGCGCAGACCCGGGAAGTACGAGTGGCGCAAGGGACTCACGGTGGGCGCCCTCATCCCCGACGAAAGGTTCTTCCAACCGGAGACGTTCCTCGACTATGCCCTGCTCTTCCGGAGGATTGGCCCCGACAACCGCAAGGTGATCCTGCCGATCAATCTGCAACGGATCGTGATCGAGAGGGACGCTGCTGCGGACGTCGCCCTCGAGCCCGACGACGAGTTGATCGTCTACCGCCGATCCGCGTTCCGGGACGAGAAGACAGCGACCGTGGGGGGAGAGGTTCGGACTCCGGGCACCTACAAGATCTTCCCGGGGATGCGGGTGTCCGACCTCCTGAAGGCGGCGGGCGACGTAACGAGAAACGCATCCCTCGCCGACGCCGAGCTCGCCCGGTGGGACGACCAGTTCAACGCAACCGTTCGCAGGATCTCCCTCCTGAAGGCTCTCTCGGGGGACAAGGACGAGGATCTCGTGGTCCAGGACCGCGATGTGCTCTCGGTCCGGCCCGTGCCCGACCTCCAGGAGTTTCGTTACATCACGCTCTCGGGGGAGGTGGTTTCCCCCGGAGTGTATGCAGCACGCAAGGGAGAACGGCTGACGTCCATCCTGCAGCGAGCTGGAGGGTTCACGCAGGACGCCTTTCTCAACGGCGCCGTCTTCACCCGGGTCTCGGTGCAGAAGCGCCAGCAGGAGCTGATCGACCGCACGGTCGAGCAACTCGAGGAGGAGGTTGCCCGCACGGCTGCCAAGGAGCAAGCCACGGCGATCGACCGTGACGACATCGAGGCGCAGCGCCAGGTCTTCGAGGCCCGGCGGGCGCTGCTCGCCAGACTCAAACAACTGCGCGCCCAAGGGCGTGTGATCATTCGTCTTACGGATGCAACGCAGATGGAGGGCACCGAGAACGACCTCCTGATTGAGGACGGCGACAAGCTCGAGGTCCCCCGGCCGCCGGAGGTGATCAACGTCGTCGGCCGCGTCTACAACCCCACGGGGGTGGCCTTCAACCGCACGCGGAACACCGTCGGGTACTTCTTGGGCAAGGTCGGAGGCCCCACGGAGGACGCGGATCGTGCCCACATCTTCGTGGTCCGAGCCGACGGGAGCGTGGTGACGAGGGAGCAACAGCAAGGGAAATCGTGGTTCTCCAGGGAGGACTTGTTCCTCCGTGTCCCACTCGAGCCGGGCGATTCGATCGTCGTGCCGGAGAAACTCACGGTCACTCGGGTCATGAAGGACGTGAAGGACATCACGCAGATCCTCTACCAGATCGCGGTCACCGCGGGCGTGCTCCTCGTGGCCTTCTAGGAAGCGGCGTGGGCAGGAGAGTGGGGAACGACCCGATGATGAAAGAGACGGGGATTTCGGCCGACGGCTGGGAGCCGTTGACGCTTGGAGATTACCTCCGATTGTTGTGGCCCGCCAAGTGGTGGATCCTGGTTGTCGGGCTGCTTTGTTTCGGGGCTGCCTTCGCGGTCACATCCCGGATGCCGAACCGCTACCGGGCAACAGCCGTGCTCAAACCCGACGTACCCGAGCAGGGCAAGGGCTCCGGGATCCTCGGCAACTTGGCCGGTTTCGGGGTCACCCTCGGGGGCCCGACCCGGGTCGAGGACCTCGAGGTCCTGTTCCGAAGCAAGGACCTGACGGTGCGCGTCTTCTCGAAGTACACCCTCTGGGCAGCTGTGTTCCCGGACCGGTACGACGCGAAGACCGGGACGTTGCGGCCCGACTGGCTCGACCAGCTCTGGGTCGACGCGTCAGAGGGGCCGAAGCCGCCCGGAAAGTGGGACGCGATTCGCGCGGCCGAGGCCTCCCTGGCCGTCTCCTCAGATCGAAGAACGGGGATCATCTCCGTCTCCTTCGACGCTCGTGCGCCGGGGAATGCGGCGAGAGTGGTCGAGTATTTCTTGGAGGAGGCCAAGAGCCGGCTCCAGGAGGAGGCACTGGGGCGGGCGAACCGCAACAAGAACTTCCTCGCCGCACAAATCGACAGGACCCTCGATCCCATCATCCGGGAGCGACTGTACACGCTCTATGGCCAGGAGGTGGAGAAGGAGATGCTGGCGAAGAACCGGGAGCAGTTCGGGTTCACGCTGATCGACACACCCGAGGTTCCCGACCGCAAGCACTCCCCAAGGCGTCTCCTAACGTCGGCCATTTCGGCCGCAACAGGGGTCCTCTTCACTTGCCTTTGGGTGCTCGTCCGCCGGTCCATCACGGCGACTCGGAGCCGAGACGACGGCACGGACCGGCGCTTCGGTGCAGAGGGGGACACGCTTCCCGGGGTTGTGGGGCCCTCTCCGGGTGTAACGACCCATGAGGGCGACGACCAACCCGGCTCCGGGGAGCAACGTACGATGGACCAGGGGCCGCGCGAGGAGAAGGGATGAAGGTCGCGCTCATCCTCCTCACGCTGAACGCCGCAGAGGCATTAGAGGAGCTTCTCCCCGCCATACAGGCTCAGACCCGGCCCGCTGACACCTTCCTCGCGGTTGATTCCTCCTCCAGCGACGGCACGTGCGGCCGACTGGAGGAGGCGCGCGCCCACATCATCCGGATCACCCGAGCCGACTTCAACCACGGTCGCACGCGTCAACTCGCCGTGGATGCCCTTCCCGGGGCCGACGTGTTCCTCTTCCTCACCCAGGACGCGGTGCCGGAGGGGCCGGACGCCTTCGGCGCCCTGCTGGCGAGTTTCGAGGATGATCGCGTGGGGGCGGCCTATGGGCGACAACTCCCGCGCAAGGGAGCCGGCCCCATAGAGGCCCACGCCCGTCTGTTCAATTATCCCGACCGTGGCCGAATCAAGACGTTGCAGGACGTCTCCGAGCTGGGAATCAAGGCAGCCTTCATCTCCAACTCGTTTGCCGCCTACCGGCGCGAGGCTCTCGCCGAAGCGGGCGGGTTTCCGGGTGACGTCATTTTCGGCGAAGACACGTGTGTCGCGGCAAGGATGCTTCTCCAGGGCTGGAAGGTGGCCTACTGCGCGGAAGCGCGAGTGTACCACTCGCATGCGCACAGCGTGTCAGGGGAGTTCGGCCGCTATTTCGACATCGGGGTGCTCCACGCCCGGCAACCGTGGATCCAACGGGAGTTCGGCACCGCAGCAGGAGAGGGGCTGCGCTATGTGGCCTCGGAGCTCAAGTACCTACTGGAAACCGGCCCAGCGTCGATACCGTTCGCGGTGTTTCGAGACGCCTTGAAGATCGGCGCGTATCGGTTAGGTTTGCTGGAGGCAAGCATCCCGGTATGGTTCAAGCGTCGCCTGAGCGTGAACGACACGTTTTGGAGGTCACTATGACACGCGCTAGGAAGGCGAGAGGCGTGGGCGCCGCCATCTGTCTGGTCGGTTTCGACCTGGCCGCGTGCTTCGTATCCTCCCTGCTGGCTTTCTGCCTGACACTGGGGTTCAACCGCCTGTGGCCGGCCCTGGCTCCCTTGGGACTTTCCCTTTGGGGCCTTCTTCAGCTTTGGTGGATCCCTGCCGCGCCCATCGGATTCATCGCATACGGAGGGCTGTACCAAACGCACCTCCCGTTTTGGGACGAGGCGCGGGTGCTCCTCCGCTGCATCTCGGCCGCCATGATCCTCGGCTTCGCCATCGTCGCCCTGGGCAAGCTAAGCGGCAACGTGTCCCGCCTGTCCTTGATCCAACTGTGGCTCTGCAGCGTCTTCGTTTTCCCTTCGTTCCGTGCGATGGGAAAGAGGTTGCTCTACCGGGTGGGCATCTGGCGGGAGAACGTGCTGGTCATCGGCGCCGGACCGGTCGGTGCAGAGATGGCGCGGGTGATGGACAAAGACGCATACACAGGGTACCACGTCGTGGGCTTCTTGGACGACGACCCGGAGACGATAGGCTGGGAGATGGAAACGGGCCGAGGTCACGTCAAGGTCCTCGACACCACCTCTCGCTTCCGCGAGTACCTCGACCCGTTGGACGTGTCGACGGTCGTAATCGCCCTTCCGGCCAAGGATGCGCAACGGCTCTCCGAACTGGCCCAGGAGGTGCAGACGAGCACGCGTACTGTGCTCCTGGTCCCGGACCTCAAGTGCACGGCCTCTTTGAATGCCGGTCTGCACCCTCTCTTCATGGAGGAACTCTACCTCATCCAGATCCGGAACAACCTCGACTCGGGTACCAATCGCGCCTTGAAGGCCGCCTTCGATCTGTTCGTCTCCCTGCTCGCACTCCCGATCCTGCTGACTGCGATCGCTGTGATCGCGGTCCTCATCAAGCTCGACTCCCCAGGCCCCGTCTTCTACGTGCACCCCCGGGTCGGACAGAGAGGACGGATCATCCCAGTCCTCAAGTTCCGGACCATGTTCGAGGATGCGGCCGATCGACTCGTCTGCTTGCTCCAGAGCGACGAGGAGGCCAGGCTCGAGTGGGAGACCGGGTTCAAGCTCAGGAACGATCCAAGGAGCACGAGGGTCGGGAGATTCCTGCGGACCACGTCCCTCGACGAACTCCCCCAGATTTTGAACGTCCTGAGGGGCGAGATGAGCCTGGTAGGACCTCGCCCGGTTCTGCAGGAGGAGCTCGACAAGTATTACGGAGAGCAGGTCCAGTACTACGCGATGGTCCGCCCGGGAATCACAGGATTGTGGCAGGTCAGCGGGCGCAGCGAAACCGGCTACGAAACCCGAGTGTCGCTCGACACCTGGTACGTGAACAACTGGTGCGTGTGGTTCGACCTCGTGATCCTCTTCAAGACCATGCGCGCTCTGTTCGGCCGGGAGGGAGCCTATTGAGCCGTTGGGAGCCCTTTACACCCGGCGGATACCTGCGCCTGCTCCAGCAGGCATGGTGGAAGGTCCTCCTCGCCGCTGCCCTCGGGGGAGCGGGGGCCGTCATGGGAACCTCTCTCGCCCCCGCCGGGTACCGCGCGACCGCGGTCCTGCGGCCGACAGCGACGGGACCAGAGTCTGCCGAGGTGACGTTCGAGAGCGTGATGTCCCCCATCGGGATCGCCCAGGGGGGCTCGGCGGCTCTGGAGAACTTGGTCTTCCTCTTCCGGAGCCGGGACCTGACGAGGCGTGTGTTCCGAAGGAACGACCTTTGGCCGGCGCTCTGGGGGGAGCGGTTCGATCCCCTGCGGAAGAGGATCTCACCGAACCTGTGGGAGACGCTCTGTTGGGGACAGAGGGTCCCTCGCTCCCCCGGGGATTGGGATGCGGTGCGCGCCGCCGAGTCTCGGCTCCGCGTGAGCGCCGACGTGCGGCTGGGAGTGGTCACCGTCTCCTTCGACGCCCGCTCGCGATCGGACGCCACGGCCATCGTGGGTGACTACCTGGAGGAGGCCCGCAACGCGCTCCAGTCGTCTGCCCTGGCCAGGGCTCGGGCAAAGGCGTCGTTTCTGTCGGCCGAGTTGGCCCGGGCCATCGACCCGATTACGCGCAGGAGACTTTCCGAGCTCTACGCCAGGCAACTGGAAGAAGAGATGATGGCACGGAATCGGGAGCAACTCGGCTTCACCGTGATCGACTCCCCAACGGCCGCCGGTCGGCAGCCTGACCGCGAGAGGAGGAAGCTGATCCTGCTGGCCGCCCTTGGCGGCCTCTCAACGGCCTTTCTCTACTACCTCGAGCCGTGCCCCCGGCGGCAGACGACCCCCTTGCCCCCATGCTGACGCCGCCCCCCTCGCCCTCTTCGCCCGTCCGGGGTCCGTACCTGATCCGCAACCCGAGATGGAACGCACTGTTCCTGGCCATGGACAGCGCCCTGCGGTTGTTTCGCCCGGGTTCGGCGCCCTCTGCCCTCCCCGCGCCCCGGCGGATTCTCCTCGCAAACCCGGCACATCTGGGCGATGTGCTCGCCTCGACCGCGATCCTACCGGTCCTGAAGTCCGCCTTCCCGAGCGTGCGAGTGGGGATGCTCGTCGGAAGCTGGTCGGCGGCGCTCCTAGCGGAGCACCCTTTGGTCAACAGGATTCACGTGTTCGACCATTGCCTCGCAAACCGAGGTGCCGCAACGGCCTTCGCCAAAGTCCGCCGACACTGGATGTCGCGTGCCACAGCCCTCGCGGAGATCCGGGCGGTCGGCTACGACACGGCGGTGGACCTCTACTCCTATTTCCCCAATTTCATCCCCCTGCTCTGGCGGGCCGGCGTCCCGGTCCGGATCGGCTACACGAGCGGCGGATTCGGTCCCCTGCTGACGCATCCGGTGCCCTTCGTGCAGGCCCAGAAGCACGAGTCGGAGTACCAGAGCAATCTCCTTCGGGTCCTGCCGGTCCCGGAAGACGCGTTCGAGAGAAGGCGCGGAACGCTGCCCGGCGCACCCGAGGAAGCCGTGGTGCAAGCGGAGCGGTTCCTTTCAGAAAGCCTGATTGGCGACGGTGCCTATCGCGTGCTCCATCTGGGGACCGCGGGCTCGCGCCGGCGCGAGTGGCCCCCGCACCTCTGGCGATCCCTGGCGAAGAAACTGGTCCGTGACGGACATCGCCTCGTCTTCACAGGCCAGGGGGAGCGGGAGCGAACCCAGATCCAGGCGGTCATCGAAGGGCTTCCCAGCTGCGTTAACGCCTGCGACCGGCTCGGGTGGTGGGGGTTCGTCGAGACGCTGCGCCGAGCCGCGGTCGTCTATAGCGTCGAGACCTCTGCGGGCCACCTTGCCGCAACCTTTGACACGCCGTGCGTAAGCCTGTACAGCGGGATGCATGACCGCGACCGGTGGCGGCCCAAGGGAAGATTCTGTCGACTCCTGACTTGGCCGGCACCCTGCTCTCCCTGTTACAACAGAAGGGGATGCGAGGGAATGGAGTGCATCCGGCTCCTCCCGGTCGACGAAGTGTACCGAGCGGGAGAGGAACTGGTCGCTCTCGCGCAAAGCTCTCCCCGTGGAACCGGGACACTGGGGTGAGACGCCGATGACGGGTTCGGGGCTCCCTGGCGCTGGCGGTTGCGCCGTAAAGCAGGGCGCGGCGAAAGATGGAACCCCCAGGGACGTGCCCGGCTTCATCTCCCGTCACAGGCGTTCCCTCGCGACGGTCGGCGCCAAAGCGGGACGGCTCTTCGACGATAGCCTCCTTCACACGGAGTGGGCGTTCCTGGACATCGGGTGCGGCATCGGCGGCAACCTCCTGGTGCTCGCAAGGAACAGCATCCGGAGAGCTTTCGGGCTGGACCTCGTCCCAGCCCTCGTGACCGCTGCAGCGGCGGAACAAGGGTTGAAGAACCTCGTGGTCGCCAACGCCGCTTCGATCCCGTTCAAGAACCAATCCCTGGATGTGTGTCTCCTCTACAACGTCATCGAGCACTGCGAACGCCCCCGGCCCGTACTGGCCGAAATCCACCGAGTGCTGCGGCCTGGAGGATTGCTGTATATGGACGCACCCAACGGCAGATCGGTCGGGGACCGGATCTTTCGCTGGGGGGGAAAACTCGTCTACGGCAGGACCAGCCACGTCCAGAGCTTCACACGCCGCTCGATCGCGGCGCTCCTCGCCGACGCCGGGTTCGTGGTATCGGCCAGCCGGGTCCTGCGCGGGATCTACGTGGGATACCCGCAGCTTGAGAGGTTCCCCTGGGTCAAGCGGATCCTCACCTGCTTGTTTGACTCGGAAGTCGCCGGTTGGGAGTACCGGCTGACCCGAAGGTAGTCGGCATGGGCAACCTCTTCAGCCACCTCTTCTATCTCTTCCTCACCTCCCCGGTCCTCTCCCCCGCCGTGAACGGCACCTCGCTGTATCTCTTCCTCGTGATCCCCTTGATCGATCCGGAGTTCCTCCGCTACCTCCGAAACAAGAGGTTCAATCCGAATTCCCTGCTGGCCGCTCTCCTCCTCCTTGCTGCCTCGATCCCATACGCGAGCCTCCACTTCGTGCTGAAGGTCGTTTCGATCATCGTCGCCGTGGGATACATGCAGTACACCCTCAAGGTGGGAAGGTTCCACCTTTACAAGTACATCAACCTCAACGTCGCCGTGGCGCTGGTCCAGGTGGTCGGGCTTCTCACGTTTCAAAGGGCGTGGCTGTTTCCCCTCGACGTCGGTACCGCGCTGTGGGGGAAGTACGCTTTGGCAACCGGGCCGACTCCCGCGGAGGCAGAGGGGATCCTCCTTGCCTTCCGCTTCAGCGGCCTGTCCCGAGAGCCCGGGTTCTTTGCCTCTCTCGTCATCATCAGCTTCCTTCTGCTCCTGGACCATCGGAAAGTTCCGCGCCGGAGGTTCCACCTGTTGATACACGCCATCGGCATCGTTGTGTCCTTCTCGAAGATCTCGCTCGCGTTCTTTGCCGTGTTCCCTTTCGTCTTTTTCTTCCGACGGTTCGTGGAAAAGGTCCCCAAGTCGCTCGTCGTTGGCGGAGTCCTGGCGACGATGGTCGCGGCGACATTGTACGTGTACGATTACTATGGCGTGGACTACGTCAACCAATCCTTCCAGCACAGAACCTTCGGATACGCGCTGCTGCGGGAACTAAGTGCGGGGGACCTGTTGTTCGGAGTTGGCTTTCGGAACGTCGTGAGTCGAGCGGGCCAGATTCCTCTTATCATGCACAGCTCGATGTACGAACGATACCCCGATATGATCGCGGGCGGTAGCGGCCTCGCGTCGATCATCATCGACCACGGTGTGCTCTTCTTCCTGATGCTCGTCTTCCTTCTCTACCTCGTGGAGGCCAATGCCTATGAACTCCTGCTCTTCCTCTTGATGTCTATCAACGACAACCCGCTCGCCAGCCAGTCTTACGTGCTTCTGGGGATCTACTACATGCTGTTCAACCGGTACAGCGACGCGTATGCGTGGCGTCTTGCGGAGGCGCTCGGGCCGACCGGGCGGCCTTGCCCTGGCGGGACGTCCGCGAGGGTCGGTCGTGTCACCAGCGCGTAGGGGAACCGTGGAGGGGGGGGGGCTCACGCGCCTCTTCTTCCGGGCCGCCGACGGTGCGGCGAGGCTCTTCAAACGCCCTAGGCCATTCCCCCGGAGTTGCTCCAGGATCGTGATCGTGAAGTTGGGGGGGGTGGGCGACGCCGTGCTCGCGACGCCCATTCTGGCGCCGCTGAGCGAGCGTCATCCGGCCGCCCGGCTGGACGTAGCGTGCTGGTCCGCGGCGCAGCCGGTCTTCTTGGGTAACCCGAGGATCGGGGAGGTGTTCAGCTCCCCGATCCTGGACGCCGCCGGGTTCGGGCACCTCGCCCGGTCGCTCCGGTTTCGGGAGCTCGCCCGATTGCGGACCTTCTTCCGCGGGGCGGACGCGGTCCTGTTTCTGAACCGGATCTGCACCGTGGGCGGATTTCTGAAACTCTTGTTCGCCGCCGCGCTCTCCGGGGCGGCAGCCAAGGTGGGACTGGACACGGACAACCGGCGAGGAGCCTTCCTCGACGTCCGGGTGCCCGACCCCGGATACCTGGTCCGGCACGAGGTGACCTACGTGCGGGACATCCTCGCGGCCCTCGGCATCGATGTCGCACCAGAGCGACTCAGAGCAACCATACACGTGGACGAAGCGGCCCGGCGCCGGGTCGACGACCTCCTCTTCCCGCTCGGCGGGAGGCCGTTCATGACACTGCATGTCGGCTCCTCGAAGGAGGGGTGGCGAGCCCTCAAGAGACTTCCACTCCAAGTCTGGCTCGACCTGGCCGCCAGGATTGCGAGGGACTTCGGGACGCCTCTGGTGCTGGTGGGCGGAAGGGAGGATCGGGACGCCAACGCCGAGTTCCTGGCTCGGGCTCCGGAGCACGGGCTCGCCGGGCACCCCCTCTTCGACCTAGGGGACCGCACGACACTGCCCGAGTTGCTCGAAGTCATCTCCCGATCATCCCTGTTCGTCGGGACAGACAGCGGCGTGGCCCACGTCGGCGGCTGCTCGCGGACGCCCCTCGTCACGGTCTTCCTCTTCTCGGACTCTGTCGGCTTTGCGCCGCTCGGAGATCGGTCGCACGTTCTGTCTCGCCGCCTCGTCTGCAACCCGTGTCTGTACCGAAAGGGCTATGAGACCTGCGTTCGTCGAGAGTGCTTCGGGATCTCGGCCGAGGAGATCTTCGCCAAGGTGAGATCTGTACTTGGATCGTCCGGCGGACCCGGCCCCCTAGATACGCCCGCTTTGCCACGAAGGCCATGGCGGTCGCGCCCGGATGCGGCAGATCGACCCGATCGTCCGAAGACACTTGTGCGGCCTTAACGGTCGGGAAGCGGACGTCGCGATGCCGACGAGGAACCGCGCGCCTTCGGAGGTCACCCGGACGGGCGGCGCGCCCGCCCCCCCTGACCGCAAGCAGCCCCCGGAACGCGGCCTCACGGCGGCGGCCGCCTCCGTCGACGCCTGCCCATCTGGGTTTCGGCGCCGCACCGTGGGGCGTCTAGGATGACCATGGAGAGCCGAATCCCGGGCCCTTCGCCGGCCCTCGATCCTCGACTGGCGCGGAACACGGCGCTGAACCTGGTCGGCAACGGCGCGCCAATGCTGGTCGCCCTGGTCGCGATCCCGGTTCTCCTGAGGGGCATCGGAACGGAGCGGTTTGGGATCCTCACGCTGGCGTGGATGCTGGTCGGGTACTTCTCCCTCTTCGACCTGGGCATCGCCCGGGCCATGACGAAATCTGTGTCGGAACACCTGGCGCGGGGGGAGTTGAGGGAGTTGCCTTCCCTCGTGTGGACCTCCCTCTACCTGATGCTCGGCTTCGGGGCCCTCGGAGGTGTTGTCGCCGCCGGGGTGACCCCTCTCCTGGTAGATCGTGTCTTGAATATTCCGCCAGAATTGGTCGAGGAATCGACGTCGTCGTTCCACCTTCTCGCCCTCTGCGTACCGGTCGTGCTCGTCACGGCAGGCCTGCGGGGGGTCCTGGAGGCCCAGCAACGTTTCGGCCTGATCAATGCCATCAAGATCCCGGCCAACGCAGCTAATTTCTTGGCGCCCCTGGCCGCGCTCCCGTTCACGCGTTCTCTGGCTCCCGTGGTCGGGCTCCTGGTCGCGGGCCGTGTCCTCGTCTTCCTGGTTCACCTGGGCTACAGCCTCAACTCCCTCCCCGGCCTCCTGCGCCCCGTGCGCCCCAACACCGAACGCGCGAAGGAATTGCTGGGGTTTGGCGCTTGGCTCACGGTCAGCAACGTGGTGTACCCGCTGATGAGCTACCTCGACCGCTTCTTCATCGGCGCAGTCCTGACGATGCGGGAAGTGGCCTACTACGTCACGCCCTACGAACTCGTCACCAAGCTCGTCCTCATCTCGTTCAGTCTCCAGGCGACGATCTTCCCAGCGTTTACGGCCCTGGCAGCCACGCGCAGGGAGGACCTCTGTGCGCTCCACGACAGGGCGGTGGTGCACATGCTCATGGTCTACACACCCATCGCCGCCGCGGTGATCGTGCTCGCCGATCCGTTCCTCTCCGTTTGGCTGGGGGGGGAGTTCCCTAGCCGGAGCGCCGCCGTGATGCGGCTCTTGAGTGTCGGGGTACTCCTCAACGCCGTAGGCGGGGTTCCGTACAACGCCATCCAGGCGATGGGAAGGGCGGACCTGACAGCGAAGTTCCATCTCGCCGAACTGCCCGTGTACGTTGCCATGCTGGTCGTCTTCACGAAGGCGATGGGGATCGGCGGCGCAGCGCTGGCATGGACGCTGCGCCTCGCCCTCGACACCACCATCTGGCTCTGGCTGGCGAAGTCCATAATCCGGACCGGACCGGCGGGAATGCGGTTGATCGGCCATTTCGGGGCGGCCGGCGGCGTTCTCGTGGCCGCAGCAGCCCTGGCTCGCCTTCCGGATCTCCCCTGGAAGGTAGGCCTGCTTCTCATACTGGTGGCCTTCACCGCAACGGTTTCCTGGCGGCAAGGCCTGTCCGACACCGAGAAAGCCTCCATCCGGGAGACGGCAAGGCAGTGGTCCGGTCGCAGGAAGATTGAAGCGCGTGGCGCCAGGAGGGTGGAGCCGTGAGTGTTCTAGCGGAGATCAAGCGTCGCCTTCCCCGACCCTGGGTGTTGCCCGCGAGCTACCTGAACCAGAAAATACGCGGGAATCTAGAGCCCGAACTGCGCCTTCTCCCCTCCCTCGTCCGCAAGGGTTCGTGTGCGGTCGATGTGGGGGCCAACGTAGGATTCTATAGCTACGCCCTCTCCCGGTTGTGCTCCAGCGTCGAAGCATTCGAACCGTTGTCGCAGTGCGCCGAAGTCCTCGAGGCATACGGGGCGCCGAACGTGCGCGTGCACCGGATGGGGCTTTCCTCGGTGGATGGGTCTCTTGCGTTGCGCGTCCCCCGGGTGGCCGGGGTCTCTCATGTCCTCTCGGCCAGCTTCAGCCGAGAGCATGCGGGGGAGCAGGACGTCCACCTATTGCCGGTCCGCCGGCTCGATGGATTCGAGTTCCGCGACGTGTCCTTCGTCAAGATCGATGTGGAGGGGCACGAACTCGAAGTCCTCGAAGGCAGCCGAGAGACGATCCTCCGAGAGAAGCCGGTGCTGCTCATCGAGGTCGAGCAGCGGCATCACGCGGGCCCCATCTTCGACGTATTTCGGCGGATCTTCGGCTTGGGGCCGTATGTCGGAAGCTTCCTCTGGCAAGGGACCCTGCGACCGCTCCAAGAGTTCCGATACGAGACTCACCAGATGCCGTTTCTCGGAGAGGTCGTCCGAAAGGGCTACGTCAACAACTTCATCTTCCGTCCCCTCGCGCCGTGAGCCCCCTGCTCTTCCCATGCGACGCGGAATTGCGGGAGCGCCCGCGAGCACCCTGATCCCCGCGGTCCAGAGCCGAACTTCTCGGTCACCGAGAGGCGTCGGCGTTCCACTCGCGTCCAGGAACCGAAGCGCCACCCGCCATGAGAAACTGAACGGATGCGGCAGAATCCTGCGTATCGTCGTCAACCTCACCGCACTTCAGGCTTCAGCGGCGCAGGCACACAGGTACGATGCCATGACATCACTCTCGAGAGTGCCGAGGTGACACCGATGCGCACCACAATCCGAATCGAAGACCGGCTCCTCGAGCAACTACGGGAGCAGCCACATCAGGAGAAGCTTCCACTCACGCAGTTGCTCGACCACCCCCTGCGGGCGTGACTCCGGGCCTCGCGCCCTGGGCGCCGTCCGGGGTGGACATGGAGAAAGCCCTGGCCCTCGCGGCGTCGCTCGAAGACGAAGAGATCACCCGCAAGCTGGCTCTGCGCAAGTGAAGATCGTCGACCTGAATGTCCTTCTCTGTGCCGTCAAGGAGGACGCGACCCACCAACGGGCCGTTCTAACGTTGGCCTTCCTACCATCGGTTGGAGTGGGCTACCGGGCGCCGAGGGACTCTCTCCTCTTCAGGAGCACGAGCGCGATCCCCCCAAGAACGGCCAAGGACGCCAGGACCCAACGGAGTGTGAGGGTCTCTCCCAGGAAGGCAATGCCTCCCAGGGACGCAATCACGGGAACACTCAACTGCACGGTGGCGGCACTCGTGGCTTTCAACTGCGGCAACACCGTGTACCAGATGGCGTAGCCCAATCCGGACGCCACGGCGCCGGACGCGATCGCGTACCCGATTCCGGCTCCATCCACGGAGATTCCGCTCGCCGTGGCTGCGCTCAGGGCTGCCGCGATCGCGACGGCTCGCAGGAAATTCCCGGCGGTTACGGCGAGCGGATCACCGGCACCTCTTCCGCGCAGGGAGTAGACGCCCCACGCTGCTCCAGCGCTCAACATCAGGAGGGCGCCCAACAGCGGTGGCGCCGAGAGCCCCGGCAGCAGCAGACCGACCAGACCCCCGAGGGCGAGCACGAGACCCATGAGCTGCACTCCCCGCAGACGCTCTCCCCTCCAGATTCCGTGGCTGATCATCGTTGCCTGCACGGCGCCAAAGAGCAGCAGGGCACCGGTCGCCGCGGGCAGCGTCACGTACGCGAAGGAAAACCCGGCCGCATAGACACACAGGGCGAATGCCGACGGCCAGTTGCCTGCACGGCCTCGCGCGCCGCTTCGGAGGCGCGCCACCAGCCACAGCATGATCGCCCCGGAGGCCAGGCGAATCGTGGTGAAGCTGGCCGCATCGATGCTGGTGTGCTTGAGGGCGGCCCGGCAGAGCAGCGAGTTGCCCGCGAAGGCGATCATTACCAACGATGTCGTCAACATCAGGCGCACGTAAGGCATGTTCATCTTCTCACGGCCGCTGATCGGTTGTTGCGCCCAGCCACCCTGCCACGTCTACGCCGCCGATTCGGCACTTCAGACACCTGGTTCAGCGCCCCTCCCGTGGGGCGCGCACAGGCTGCTCTTCTCGGCACCGTACTCCATCCACGGCACCCCGGGATACCCCCGGCTCACGGCGGGGGACGAAGCGGGCAGCCCCAGCGCTACTCCAAGGCGGCCAGAAGTTTCGGACGCGTCAGCAAAACCAAGCCCCAAGCGAGGCACGCGGTCTCCCCCACGGCGATCGCGGCGCGCACGCCGAGAACGTGTCCCAGGGCGCCGAACGCGAGGCTTCCGAGGGGCATGATCCCGAGGAAGGAGAGCACGAAGAGGGCCATCACCCGGCCACGGAGGTGAGCAGGGGTGGAGGCCTGGATTCCGGTGTTCACGGCGGCCTGCATGGTGAGGAAGGCCCCTCCGGCCACCGGCATGAGGCAGGCGGTCAGCCACACGCGCCCCGACAAGGCGATGGCAAGGGCCGCACTGGCGAAGACGATCAGGCCGACGCGGATGAGAGTGGGGCGGTGGGCCAACCGAGCCAGGTACGCCACGCCCAGGGCTCCGGTCAGGGCGCCCAGACCGTTCGCCGCCACGAGAAAGGCGTAGGTCCCCGAGTCCCCACGCAGGGGCCCCTTGACCAGGAGCGGCAGGAGAACGAGGTAGGGCAATCCGAAGAACGTCGTCAGGCTCACCGAGGCGAGCAGGACCGCGACCGAGAGGTTCTCCCGCGCATACGTGAGGCCCCCGGTGAGACGCTGCCACGTCGTCTCCGCGGCTCCGGCGCCCGAGTGCGGTGGATGGGCGTAGCGGGGGCGGATCACGAGCAGAGCCGCAATGACCGCGAGGAAGCTCACTGCGTTCGCCCAGAACGCCGAGGCGATCCCCAGGCGCGCCATCAGGACGCCGGCAATGGCGGGGCCCACCAGGCGGGCCGCGTGGAACTGGGCCGAGTTGAGCGACACGGCGTTGAGCAGCGTCTCGCTCGGCACCAGGTCCGGAATCATCGCCTGCCAGGCCGGGAAGCTGAACACCATGCCGATACCGGTCACGAAGGCCGCCCCCAGAATCCACCCCATCAGCCCCCAGTTTCCGCGGGTCAAGGAGCTCACCTCGATCACGTACGCCAAACCGAAGGCCAGGAACATGACCACGGTCTGACTCATCAGGAGCAGCCGCCTCCGGTCCATCCGATCGGCCATCATGCCGGCGGGCAGAGCCAGGAAAAGGACCGGCAGGCCGCCGGCGAAGCCGACCATCCCAACCCAGAACGAGGAGCCCGTGAGTTGGGTCACGAGCCACCCCTGGGCGACGTTCTGCATCCAGGTCCCTACGTTGGAGAGGCACGCACCCGCCCAGAAGTACCGATAATCGCGGTGCTGGAACGCCTCGAAGGTGCGGCCGGCGGTCGTCCACGGAGTTCGGCCCGGCTCCCCGTCGCGCTTGGAATCCAGCGGGAGTGCGGCTGCTTCCACGGCCAAGACCTCACTCGGTGCATCAGACATGCATTCCCCTGTCGCCGCGCGATGACTCGCGGAGAACTTCAGCCAGTGGAGACGCCGGCCCCGGAAGAGGCATGGTGCTTGATCCCTACAACGCCTACGCCGGGCCCGTCAATAGCCCCGACGGGCGGTCTACCCGGAACCGGGATCTCGCAGTCTCGTTCGTTCAGGCCGCTCCGCCTCCCCCCGATCGCTGTCACCCTGTGAACTGATCGACCTCTGACCCGGGCCCCTTGCGCAGACGGCTTCCGCGAGGCACGTTCCTATTCGCGAAAGAGGGGGCATCCGGTGTGCGAAGTCAGGCCGATGAGGGCGCGGTGGTTCGGCAGCGTGGCGCTGCCAGAAGGGGCTTCCCATGCGTAGAGTGGATTCATGGAGAAGGAAGGCGTTTCTCGGGACGGTGATGGCCGTGTGCGGATGGGCGCCCATGGGCGCTGGGGCGCAGGAGGTAGTGGCCGACTTCAAGGCAGGTCCGCCGACGGGGATGTACGGGTTCGCGAGCCGCACGCCCAAGTCGCTGCCCGATCTGGTCAAGCCCGACGCGAGTGGCGAGGCGGTCACTATCGTCGGCCACCTGTTTCTTCCGGAGACCAGCGGCACGGTGCCGGCGGTTGTGCTGATGCACGGCTCGGGCGGCATCTACGGCGCGATGCTCGACTACTGGCCGAAGCTGTTCAATGCCCAAGGCATCGCGGTCTTCTCCCTGGATCGCTTTGGGCCGCGCGGCGTGAAGAGCACGGCGGAAGACCAGTCGCTGGTGCCGTTCGTGGCGGACGTGGCCGACGCGTTTGCCGCCTTGCGTCTCCTTGCCTCCCATCCGCGCCTCGACGCCAAGCGCATTGCCATCATGGGCTTCTCGCGCGGCGGCATCGCCTCGTGGCGCACGGCGGTGGAGCGGATCATCGCCGCGCAGCAGCTTCCGGACGGGCTGCGCTTTGCGGCACACGTTCAGGCCTATTCGGGAGGCTGTTCCGGCGTCTTCCGACTGATCGTCAAACCGGGGGTCTTCTCCAAGGCGCCCGAGCTCTGGATTCACGGCGACGCGGACGACTACACACCCATCGGCGCCTGCCGCGACTACTCGCAGCGAATCGCCGAGGCGGGCACGCCGGTCGAGTTCGTGACCCTGCCCGGCGCATCCCACAAGTTCGACTTCGACGATCAGCGCCGCATTGCCGTGCGCGGTGCAACGCGCACGGTAGAGAGTTGCCCGCTCGAGGTCGATATCGACACGCTCGCAACCTACGACCGCACGACCGGCCAGCACCTGACCGGGGCTGCCTACCAGCAGGCCGTCAAGAGCTGCGGAGCGCTGGGCGCGACCGTGCAAGGCGACCGCGGCGCGCGCGACAAGGCCGGACAGGCGACGGTCGCCTTCCTGCGCAAGGTGTTCGGGCTGTGACGGAGACAGGATCGCCGCGGAAGGCGGACGCCTCCGAGGGCGTCGAGTGAAACAGCGATCCGAGCGCCACCCATCCGACGTGCGGGCCGCTGCGGCCTTTCCCCGCAGCGCGAGCACTTCTCCAAGGCCCTCGGGCGCCCCTGAAGGACCTCGCGGGACCCCGATCGGACCGCACCGGGCTCCGAGACTGGGGGACCCTGCCTGCAAGAAGGGAAGATCGTGAGCCCGCCCCGCGAGACGAGGCCGTTCCTTCCTCCCTCGGCTACTCCCGGTCGCCCACCATTTCCACGAACGCCTCCACCCGGTTCTTCACCTGGCCAAAATCCTGCGAGTAGTCGGTCTCCAGGCGAAGCAGGGGGATGCCGCTCTTCTCCAGCGCCTTCTTGGCCTGGAACGACTCGGCGGCGTAGGGCGTGCAGAAGAGCAGGTTGTAGTGGATGACCCCGTCGGCCTTGAGAACCCGCGCCATGGACTGGACCGTATCCAGGCGCTCGGGGTTGGGGCTGAAACAGGCGCACTCGATCTTCAGCGTCCGGGCTGCGAGGGAGTCGAGGAGCCCTCCCAGGTCCTCGGGCGACCCGTCCACGAGGTCGCGGCTGTTGCGCGACCCGACGCAGGACTCTTCCCCCACGATCACGGCGCCCGATGTTTCCGCGGCCAGGGGCACCTTCCAGTTGGGGATGGCCATGGGCGAGCCCGACACGATGAGCCGCGTCGTGCCCTTGGGCGCGACCCCGGTCCCCGCGGCCACCCGCTCGTCGAGCTCGTCGCAGAGGGCGTTGACCGAGCTCGTGAAGCGAGCCGGGTCGTCATAGAAGGAGATCTGGTTGATGAGGAGCGCGTCGAGGCCGGAGATCGGCGCCGGGTCGGCCGCGCGCAACGCCGCGAGGCGATTGAGGGCGGCCCGTTTGGCGTTGACCGTGGCGATGCCTCCGCGGAGGTTCTCCGCTGTGATCTGGCGCCCCGTGAGGTCTTCGAGGATCCCCACGAACTTCCCCAACTCCGAGCGCCACAGCGAGCGATCGGCCGGCCCCTTGCACTGGGGAAGCTCCATGACGTGGACCGGCGCGAGCTCCCCGAACACCTCGTAGGCCTTCTTCTTGCCGTCGCAGGTCGTCTCGCCTACGACGAGGTCGGCGACCTCGATGTACGGGCACAGGCGGGCGAGCTTGAACCCGAAGAACGACTTGATCAGCGCACACGTGTTCTGGGGCAGGTGCTTCTCCGCCTTGTCGAACCCCACCTCGGCGCCCCCGCACAGGCCGATCGCCACGCCGCCAGCGGCCAGGACCACCTCCTCGGGCACAAATACGCAGAAGGTTGCGATGACCTTCTTCCCTGCGGCTTTGGCCTCCAGCAGCTCCTTGACCCTCAAGCCGTGGATCTCGGACACGACGAAGTCGAAGTAGCCCATGGCCTTCGGACGGTTGGGCTGGGGGAGGAAGATGTCCCGGTACGCCTTCCCGAGGAAATCCAGGAGACCCGCGTGCGCCTCCATGTCGAGCCCGAGCTCCCGCCACATCGCGTCATAGAGTGTCTGCATACCGCGCCTCCTGCCGAGGGTTCGAACATTCCACTTCCTATCTCTATTGACGCGCCTTCGTCAAATTGGTAATTCGCAACCAACGATGCGTTCTATCGGCATCACCGATGGAGGAGCCTTGAACCTGAAGCAACTCGAAGTCTTCCTCGCCGTGGTCGAGCACGGGACCTTCTCCGCCGGCGCGCGGGAGTCGTACGTGACCCAGTCGACGGTGAGCCAGCACGTCGCCGCTCTGGAGGAGGAACTGGGCGTGCGGCTCCTGGAACGTTCCCGCAACGGCGTCTCGCTCACGGAGGCGGGCAAGATTCTGAAGCGCCACGCCCGGCAGGTCCTGGGAGACGTTCAGGCCGCCCACGAGGCAATCCGGAGGTTCCGGGGCGTCGAAAAGGCGACCCTGCGCGTCGCGTCCAGCACGATCCCGGGCGGCTATCTGATTCCGGCGGTCCTGGTGACCATGTGCGATCGGTTCCCGGACCTCTCGGTCGCCCTCCTCCAGGGAGACAGCCGGGACACCATCGACCGCGTGGCGAGCCAAGAGGCGGAGCTGGGCGTGGTGGGCAACCGGTTCGAGGAACGGGGCTTGACCTATGTCCCCGTGGGAAACGACGAGATCTGCCTCGTCGTTCCGCGCGGGCACGCCTGGGCGGACCGGAAGTCAGTAGCGCTCGCCGACCTTCCCGGAGCTCCCTTCATCGTCCGGGAGCCTGGCTCCGGAACCGCCAAGACCGTCGCCGAAGCGCTGACCGCAGCCGGGGTGAACACCGGCGGGCTGCGGATCCGGGCGCACATGGGCAGCAACGAGGCCGTCAAGGCCGCGGTGATGGCCGGGCTCGGTCTCTCCTTCCTCTCCGAGGCGGCGGTCCGGCGCGAGGTGGAACGCGGGGACCTCGCGATCGTGCCCGTCGAGGGGCTCCGGATCTCGCGGAGGTTCCACCTCGTCCGGCGGACGGGCCGCGAGCTCTCCCCGGCGGCAACCGCCTTCTGGGACTTCATGGTCATCACCTACGGATGACGGGTCTGGGCTCCGGGGCCATGGGGAGGCGCCGGGCGCCGCTGGCGCTGCGGTTCCCCTTGGTACATCCTGAACTTGCGGCACACTTCCCGAGGGTCTCTCCCTCACGGGCGGGAAGGCCCGGGAGATCGTGCTCGAGAGGGACAGGAGCAGCCGTGAAACCGAGAGAGAACAAATCGATCATGCTGATCAGCCTGACCGCCCTCGCCGGCTGCTTGGGGCTGGGAGCGCCGTCTCAGGCTGGTTCTCCCGCATACCCCGTCGCCGTCGCGAGAGCCGGCACGTGGAGCGCCCGCACCGAGGCGCAGGGCCGGGTTCGGGCCTCCCGCAGGATGTAATCTCCGCGCCCTTTGCCCTTCGGGCGCGGGCGGTGCGGGTGCGGCTCGGAGAGTCGGTCAGGGCCGGCGCGGTCCTTGCTGATGTCGAGGCTCCGGTGTTTCAGGCGCTCTTCGAGGAGCACACCCAGGCCGGCCGCCAAGCATCCCTCGCCGGGGAGCGGGTCCGGGGCGCCGAGCGCCGCCGTGTTGGGCCAGTTCCCGGGCGTGGAGGCGAAGGTCCGGGGGGCTCGGGGCACCGACCGCGTGCGCACGCTCGGCGTTTCCATCGGCCTCCGGCTCCCCTTCTTCGACCGGAACCGGGGTGCCATCGCGGTGGAGGAGGCAACCCGGGAGCGGCTCCGCCTGGAGTACCGGGCTCGGCTCGCGAGAGCGGAGGGCGACGTGCACCGGCTCTGGACGGAGGATCGGCTCGCCCAGGCCGATCTGCGGAAGCTCCGGGAAGGGCTGCCGGAGCTCGAGTCGGCGGCTTGGGACGCCGATCGCGCCTATGACAGCCAGGACCTCACGGGTCCGGTCCGCCTCGGCACGGTAGATGCCTACCTGCGCTCGGCGTACGACGCAGAGGATCGAACCCAGGGTGTCCTCGAGACGTGCGTCGCCCTCCAGACGGTTCTCGGGCCGCCCCCTGGGCTGTCGTTGCGGGCGCTGCGTTCTGCCCAAGGGAGAGGAGCCGGCGCAGAGCGCTCCAGGGCGCCGTAGGGGCACGAACGTTGCGATGGATCCCGGAGGGAAGAAGGCGTTGTCGAGGGTTGGCCCTCGACAACGCCCTGCGGTCGATCTCAGTTGGCGAGGATTCCCCACGCCTCCGGCTGGGACAGGGACACCATCATGGCAGTCCTCTGGGCAGCCGTCAGGCCAGTCATGTTTGCCATGAGGTCAGCTCGGCGCGCGCGGTCCCGGTCCTGGATCTGAGCCAGGGTCGCGAGCGGCATGGGAGACGCGGCACCGGCCACGGCCTGCAGGTTGATGAACTTGACGAGCATCAGGTCGTATTGGAGCTCGAGCATCGACTTGTACGGCTCGGCGAACTGGGAGAAGTCCGGAGGCGCAGGCGGCGCGAACGATGCGGTGAGCTGCGCCTGCAGGGTCGCGGTGCTAGGCGTGTACGTCATCGAAACCGTCGGGGTCACGAAATTCGCCCCGGCCACCATCATCACCGGCCAGTCCTGGGGGGCAGCCCCAGGAGTGTAGACCATCATCCCGATCCCCCTGTTCTGGAGCGTCTGCGTGGTCATTCCGCCCATCATGCCCCCCATGCCCATCATCCGCGATGCCATCGTGGAGAGCATGCCGGAGATGACCGTGGAGGACGCGGTCGTGCCCCCGACGAAGCCCTGCTGGAAGGCGCTCGTCATGGCAGCGGCCATCGCGGCCTCGGCCGCCTGAATCTGGGCGTCGGTCGGAAAAGCGGTCGGCGACGCGTACATCTCCTCGAAGTGCTCCTGCGCGTTGGTCATGGCGACGCTGAGAGACGCAGACGTGGACGCCAGCTGCTGAACCTGGGCCGAAGGCGCACCAAGAGCCGTCATGGCGTCGTTGTAGCGCCTCTGCTGCTCCATGAACTGCCCGAGCTGTGCCCCCGAACGCAACGCCGACCCCATCGCTGTGAAAACGGCGGGGTTGTCCATGGTCGCGCTCACCCCGTGAGCCGCGCTGCCGGCCTCATCGAACGCGGTCTGCATGACGCCCGGCGCCAACCCGGCGTCCCCTCCGGCATTGATCATGTCGTCCATGAAGTTCGCCATGGCATCGCCTCGCAGGTTTGCCGCCGCCTGGTCACCCGCGGCGGTCCCGTTCGCGGTCCGCACGGCCTGTTGGAACCCCGCAGCGATCTCCCGCAGGTGCCGGAGCATGGCGCTTCGTACGGCTGTCACCTGGGCGGCGCTCGCCCCGCCGGAGCCGATGAGAAAGGACTCGAACGCCGAGCCGGCAGCCGCTGCCATGGGGCCGAAGCGGACGGCGTCTGCGTCGCTCATGGCGCCGGAGCGCACCATGACGAGCGCTGCCATGGCCTGAGCCGGAACGGAGGCGGTACTGCCGGGCTGGGCGAGAGATCCGAGCATGGCCTTCGCCTGCTTGTCGGTGACCTCGCTCACGCCCATGTTCACGGTGCCGCTCGGGTCGGGCGCCGGGACCATCCCCTCCCGCAGGACATGGTCCGAGGCGTCCAGAATCTGCACCATGAGCAGGGTCGCGGTGTCCGAGGTGGGCACGCCCGTGAACGAGAAGTCGACCTTCCCGTTCGCGTCGGACGTGACGGCCATCGACTTGACCTGGGTGAGTGTGCCCGTGGAAGACACGGTGGAGAGGCGCACCGTGAGAGGCGCATTGGCCGGCAGGGCGAGGGCCTGGGTAGCGAACGAGGCCAGGAGCGCCGCGACGGCGATGGCGAGTCTTCGGATGTTCATCGTTTCCTCCTCTCTGCCTACTTGGCGGTGCCGGAGAGTGTCCCACTGCCCGTCCCACCTCCACCTCCACCTCCACCACCGCTACCCCCTCCTCCGCAGCCGGCCGCCGCGGCTACCCACGAAGCCAGCACGATCGACAAGACGATTCGGATCCATTTGCGGTTCATCGCTTCACCTCCTCGGTTACGGGCGCACGCCCGTTCGCCCACAGTTCTCGTCTTGGAAACCCTAAGACTCCCGGGCGTGTTTGCAAGCCGCGCACCATGTGGGAACAACGACGGCGCTCGGTTTGGCTGGGCCCTCCGCGGGCGGGAGCAGCACGAGGATCGGGTGACCGAGAGGACGATAAACAAGGAGCGAATTCAGAGGCTTACGTTCTTTCGCTTCGTGCGGCGGGATCGAGGCGCCGGTGGTACGGGGCGGGTGCATCTCGTTGCACCGATTGCACCGCCCCTGCACAACCCGGCTGCACCAACATGCCCGCACCAGCGCCGAATGGCGCCTTCTTCCTGGAAGAAGATGCCCGCGCGGGAGCTCTTTCGTGGCTGGCACGTCCCTTGCGTTGACGCTCGCACAACCCAGTCCCCCCTCCAGGAAGGAAAGGACACCTCATGAAAGCGAAGCTCACCGTAGTGCTCCTGGCCGGAACCGCCCTCGCCGCCTCCGGCCTCGTCCAGGTCGCCTCGGCCCGGATGGGAGGTCACGCCGGCGCCGCCGCCCAAGGGCCCTCCGCCGCGATGACCGCCCCGATGGGAGCCGGAACGTCCCACATGGGCGGAACCCACGCCCCCGGCACTCCGCCGACGGGCATGACCGGCGTGACGGGCATGACCGGCATGGGCGGAGCCCACACCCCCGGCACTCCGCCGACCGACATGCCCCACGCAGGAGGGATGTACACCCCGGCTCCGACCACCCCGTAAGACGGGACTCCGCCCGGGCCTGACCCGGAAGCGCGCCGAGGCCGCCGGCCTCGGCGTTGCCTTGCCGGCACCTGCCACTGCAGAACGATCTCCACACCGATCCCGCAGTTCGGGCCGGATCGATACTTCCAGGAGCATACCCATGCAAAGAAAGACAACTCTCGTCACCGCCACCCTTCTCTCAGGGATCCTACTGGGAGCTCCCGCGACGGGGCTCGCCTGCGGATCCTCGCAAGCCTACGACGTAGACGATTACCGCGGGGCCCCCCTCAGAGGCGGGCGCGGGACGGTCTTGGGCGCCCTCTTCGGCGGCATCGTCGGAAGCCACATCGGTGGCTACCGGCACCCCGGAGGACTCATCGCCGGGACCCTCCTCGGTGCGGTCGTGGGCCACGAAATCGGTGCGTCGCTCGAGGATGCGGACAACCTTCGCGCCCAAGAGGTCCTCGAGCGCAACCGGATCGGCGAAGCCTCCGCCTGGGTGAACCCGGACACTGACGCCCGCATCGTCGTCACCCCGACCCGAACGGTTCGCGCCGCGACCGATGGGTACTGTCGAGAGTACACCGCGGAGGTCAGGGTCGGAGGCGAGGCACAAGAGGCCTACGGGACAGCGTGCCGGCAGCCGGACGGATCGTGGCAGATCGTCAATTGATAGCCATCTCGCTGCCTTCTCTCGTGGAAGGGACTCGGTGATCTCGTGGACGGCGCCGCCGCGCGGCTCGGCCGTGGTCGGGGGAGAACGACGCCGGTTGCGTTCGAGCGCCCGCGGGATGATGCTGAGGGCGTGAACGCCTTCTTCTCCTGGCCCCGTACCCGAGCGCGACGCGAGGCGCGAACCCCCCCGCCCGGTCCAGGCCGCCCGCTGTCACTCACCGTGGCCGTTCGAGCGTTCCTCGCCGTGGCGCTCGCCCTCTCGTCGGCAGGAATCCTCTTCGCCACGTGGCAGAGCCTCACCACGGCACGCGAGCTCGGGGACCGGGCCCTCGAGAGCGCCGCGCGCGCCCTCTCCGCCTCGGTGGAGAACGCGCTGCGGGCCGGAAAGAGCGAAGCCGAGGTGCGGAGCATCCTGTCGGACCGAGTCGTCGCCTACGCGCTCATCGCCGGCGCCGACGGCACGATCCGCTTCCACGTGAACCGGGAACTGGTCGGCACGCGCCTGCCCGCAACGGGACCGAATTCCTGGGACCGCCCGGAGCACCCGGTGGGCCGGAAAGTCACCCTCGGAGTGGGGACCCCAGCGTATCAGTACGACTACCCCCTTCGCGGCCCGGACGGCTCTTCGGAGATGCTTCGGATCGTGCTGCACCTGGGAGCCGTGGATCGCCTCGGCGCCCAGTCCCGGCGCCTGTGGCTCATCGTCGGGGGGGTTCTGAGTCTGCTGGCCGCGGCGGGATTGGCCCTTGATCGGATGCTGACCCGCCTCGTGGCCCTGCGCGATCGGATGGATCGCCAGGAACGCCTCTCCCTCGTCGGGCAGTTGACCGCCACGCTCGCCCACGAGATTCGTAACGCCCTCTGGGGCGTGAAGGGGTACGCCCAGTGGCTCGACGAGAAGCTGCCGGCCCAGAGCCCCGGGAAGGCGGACGTCGCCTCGATCCTCCAGGGGACGGGCCGCATCGAGAGCCTCGTCGACGGCCTGCTACGCTACGCGCGCGACGAGGCCTACCGGATCGAGGCGGTGCGGCTCGCCCCGCTGGTAGACGAGGCGGTGTCGACGGCCGCGTCCGGCTGGGCCGGGACGCTCGCGGTGGATGTGGCCGAGACAGCGGCCGCCTGGGCCGACCGGGAGAAGCTTCTCCGCGTGCTCGTCAACGGCATTCGAAACGCGCTCCAAGCCATGGGCGGCGAAGGGCGCCTGACGATCACGGGGGCGTCGACAGGAGGGACCGCGTGGATCCGCCTGGAGGACACAGGCGCCGGCTTCCCGCCCGAGGCGGCGGCGAAGATCTTCACACCCTTCTACACGACGAAGACCGACGGAACCGGCCTCGGGCTCGCCTACTCGCGCAAGGTACTCGAGGGGATGAAAGGGATGATTCAGCTCGACAACGGTGCTCGAGGCGCGGTCTTGACCCTCCGGCTTCCCAGGGCAAAGGACGGCTGACATGGGCAGACTCGTGCTGGTCGTGGACGACGACGCCCTGGTGCGCTCGCTCATGGTCGGAATCCTCCGCCAGGAGGGCCACCAGGTGGACGAGGCTCAAAACGGCCGGGACGCCCTGGCCCGCATCGCTGCCGCAGGCTACGACCTCGTCCTGACCGACCTGAAGATGCCCGACCTGTCCGGGTTGGAGCTTCTCCAGCAGGGTCGCCGCCTTCGGCCCGAGGCGCGCTGGATCCTCATCACGGCCTTTGGCTCGATCCCCAACGCGGTCGAGGCGATGAAGGCCGGAGCCTCCGACTACCTGACGAAGCCCCTGAAGAGCCCCGACGAGCTCCGTCGGGTGGTCGGCCGCGTGCTGCGCGAGGTGGACGCCGAGTCGCGGATCGCGCTCCTCTCCGAGGAGCTCGGGCGCCAGTTCCCTCCGCTGGAGACGATCTTCCTCGGGGAGACGATGCAGGCGGTCCGAGTCCTGGTCCAAGAGGTCGCCCCCACGCCGGCCACCGTGCTCCTCACTGGCGCGAGCGGCACCGGGAAGGAGCTCGTGGCGCGCGTCATCCACGAGCTCAGCCCGCGCAAGGACAAGCCCTTTGTCGCCGTGCACTGCGCGGCCCTGGCGGAATCGGTGTTGGAGAGCGAGCTCTTCGGGCACGAGAAGGGGTCCTTCACCGGCGCCACCGGTACCCGAAAGGGCCGCTTCGAGCTGGCGGACGGCGGGACCCTCCTTCTGGACGAGATCGGAGAGATCGCTCCGAGCGTCCAGGTCAAGCTCTTGCGAGTCCTCCAAGAGCGGCAGTTCGAGAGGGTCGGTGGGAACCGCCCACTGTCCGTGGACGTCCGGGTCATCGCGGCCACGAACCGCGACCTCAAGGCCGAGATCGCGGCCGGCCGCTTCCGCGAAGACCTCTTCTACCGGCTCCACGTATTCCCGATCGCCCTTCCCGGGCTGGCCGACCGGCCGGACGCCATCGAGCCCCTCGCGGAGCACCTGGCCCGAAAGGCCTCGGTCGCGCTCGGCAGGCCGCTGCCGCGCTTCACGCCAGACGCGCTGGACGCTCTGCGGGGATACTCGTGGCCGGGAAACGTCCGCGAGCTCCAGAACGTCGTCGAACGGGCCGTCATCCTCTCCGCGGGCGAGATCGAGCCGCGGCACCTCAGCCTGGAGCCGTGTCTCCGAGATCCCTTGGGCGGCGAAGACCAGGACAAGGCACGGGAACGGCAGGCCATCGAGAAGGCGCTCGCCCAGGTGCGGGGGCACCGCGAACGTGCCGCCGCGCTCCTGGGCATCAGCCGGCGAACGTTACAGTATCGGATCAAAGAGTATGGACTCTGATATCCGAGGTTGCGTTCTCCGAAGGGCCGCCGCGATCGCGCTCTGGCTGTGGGCCGCCGCCTTCGCCCTGTGGCCCTCAGCCCCGGGGTGGGCAGCCGACTCGGCGGATCTCTTCACGACCGCCGGAATCCGCTATCCGGGCGGCTTCGACCGGAACACCGTGGGGGAGGTCCGCGGGCAGGTCGGTCCTCTCACCGTACCCGAGGAGGGCCCGGTCCGCTTTCCCTTGGAGTCGAACCGGGACGTCTACACCGTCCTGGCGGTTCCCCGCTGGTACTGGACCGACCTCAAGGTCGACCTTCCCGAAGGGGCGGAGGTCGTGGTGCGAGGATCCAAGACCGTGGGAACCGACGGGAACCTGTACATCGTCGCCCAGGAGCTGCGCGTGGTCTCCACGGGAAGGCTCGTGACGTTGCGAGACCGCGGCGGCGCCCCGCTCTGGACCGGGACCCGATCGCCGGGCGGGGGCATGCAGCCCGGAGGCGGTCAGGGCGGCATGGCGGGGCCCATGCGGCCCATGGGCGGCATGGGAGGCGGAATGCACGGGGGAGGGCACCGGTAAGCCGACTCTCCGATGGAACGGGAAACCAACTTTGCTCTTTCGAAAAGGATCCTGCGATGTCTCCGTCGAACCTCTCCCGTTGCGCCCTGACCGCCGCCCTCCTGCTCTGGAATCTTCCCGCCTGGGCAGGATGGGAGACGGGGTTCAGGGGGGCCGCCGACTCCAACGTGACTCGCTCCGTGGACGGAGCCATCGCCGACACCTACCTCTACGGCTCTCTCGGGTACAGCCGCGACGTGCCCGGCGATCGGCGAGTGGACTGGACCGTGGCAACGACTCTGGACGGTGCTCTGTATGGGAAGGTGACGGGGCTCGATTTCGTCGCACTCTCCGTCGCACCGGGCCTCGTCATCACCCCGCGCCCCGGGTGGACGGTCGCTCTGTCGCCCTTCCTCCAGGGCAAGGCGGCCAAGGACAGCGACCAGTCGGCGCTGGCCTGGGGCGCGCGCCTACTGCTCCAGCAACAGGTAGGACCCAAGCTCTACCTGGGCGAGCACTACACCTACACCGACAGCACCGCCCGGAACGCGGTCTTCTCCTACCGGGAACACGCGCTCGGAGCCTACGCCGTCTACCGCTGGACGCCGCCCTTGTGGACCGAGCTCGGGTACCGCTTCGCCCGCGGAGACTCCTTCCGGACCACCGACGCCGCCGCGGCGACCGGTGCGGCGAGAAGCGCACCGGCTCAAGGGATGGGGATGGGCATGGGTATGGGGGAACACCACAGCTTCGGGGGCATCAACCAGGACGTCTTCAAGGAGACCGTCACCACCCACGAAGGCACGGCGACGGCGGGCTACGCGTGGACCGAGAATCTGACGACGTTTCTCGGCTACACCCTCACCCAGAGCACGGGCAGCCTCGGTACCTCCCGGTCCCACCTGGGCTTTGCCGGCGTGACGCTCCGCTTCTGAGCGGGACGGCCCTCGCGGACCGTCGTCACCGCCGCGTGGGCTTCACGGCCCGAACCTCTCCTTCCACCACGCCAGATACTCCTCAAGGGTCTCCGGATCCCGGGCCGGGCGGTCCGGCGGGTCTTCGACCGGGAACCCTCGCGGATCGGGCCGCGTGAGGACGAGGTACGCGTTCACCAAGCCGGCGAAGTCTCCGCCGGGGCCGACGACGTCCGGATGGCGCTCGCGAGCGAGAGACCGAAACACGCGCGTCACCTCCTCCGGGCTCGCGTCGGCCGACACGCCGAGCACTCGGCGGGCGCGCGCCCGCAGCTCGTCGATGTCGCGGTAGGGTCGCAGGAACGCGTCATCCACCGCAAGAGTTCGGCAATCGGCCGCTCCTTTTCCGAAGTCTCCGAGTGGCTCTCGAAGCCGCTACCATCCGGCTGCTCGGCCCTGCCGAGGCACCGGGCCTCCGGCAGGATCCGAAAGAAGAAATTCATCGCCGGGCACTCGGCATCGAAGCGTGCTTCAGATCAGGGGACGGGCCGGTCGCGCCCACCCCCGTCTCCATAGTACCTCCCCAATGGTCTCACCGGTCCCGGGCGTGTGTCACGGCGAGAAGTCTGTGGGCCCAGGGGAGTATGTGCTCATCGTCTTCGTGCTCGTGGGCGCCGTGGTCTTCTTGCACGAGCAGTCGTCAGCCGAGGCGATACCGGCGGCCCCAAAGCTGAGCAGGGCAGCGAGGAGTGTAAGAATGGCAGCGTGCTTCATGCGTGTCTCCTTTCGTGGTGGTGGTGCGTCGTCCCTCGGCCGGGTAACGGGTACCTCGTCGGGACTGTTCTCGTTCCTACGAGGTGGGCGGCGCGTCGGTGAGGTGGCGGCATGCGGTTCCTCCTTTCCGGTGGCGTTCGGTCTGATGCCATTGAATAGCACTCGGCGTGCCACGGACGCTCAACCTTCCAAACCTGTCGTTATGGCTGCCTTTTTCTGCCCGCCCACTGCGAAGCCTGCACCACTGCGCCCCTCCGGAATGCCGAATAGTCGGAACTGCCGTTGGATAATCGGCAGGATCGGGCCCCTTGCCGACGAGGGACGCCCATTGGGCGCCTACCTGCCGTCCCATTTCGCGGTTTCCAAGATGTCCCGACAGCCGCCGCAGAGCCCATGGCCTCCCTTCCGGCGCCGCAGGATCCCTGGGCGCGACACTGAGGCGTCTGCGCCGCACTTCAGCGAGGCTCCGCGGCCCCCTGTTGTGTACTCAACGCTCGGATCCATAGACCTGCCACCGCCCGCGCGCGGTGGTCCTCTCTCCGGAAACGACGGACGATCCTTCATCTGCTGCCCTATCGCGCCCTTCGCCCGTGATGAGGGTCCCAGACCTCTGTAGAATAGTCCGCACCGGGCGAAACCCTGACCCACTCGCGCGGGACCGCTCGAGCCGCGTTCTGCCGCCAGCAAGGCGTGCCGGCCAACGGTACGGGTCTTGCTGTGCAGAGAGAAGCCGACTTCTTCGGAAGGTGATCTATGCCGGACCAGGGAACACGAAGGGAATTCTACCGCCGAGCGCTCACTCTGGCCCTGCTGGTCTGCATCGTGTCGCTGCTCCACTACGGCACGCGCACCACGCTACCGCTGTGGCACGACGTGTACCGGCGGCTCTACTACCTCCCGGTCGGGCTCGCAGCCGTCTGGTTCGGCGTGAGAGGCGGGCTCTGGGTTTCGTCGGCCGTGGCCGTGCTGTACGTGCCCCACATTTTCCTCGGCTGGCACCACGCGAGCCGGGAAGTAGCCAATCAGCTCATGGAGATCGCCCTGTACTTCGTCTTTTCCGGGCTCATCGGACACTTCGCCGACCAGGAGAAACGGTTCCGCGGGCGCTGGCGTGAGGCCGCGGAGAAGCTCGACCGCTCCTACCAGGAGCTCAAGAGCCAGGCCGACCTCATCCTGGAGATCGATGCACAGCTCCGGCGGGCCGACCGCCTCTCGGCCACGGGGCAGCTTGCCTCGGCGCTCACCCACGAGATTCGAAACCCCCTGGCCGCCATTCGGGGCACTGCGGAGATCCTTCAGGACGCGTTCCCGATCGGCCACCCGAAGGCGGAGTTCTTCGATATTCTGGTGCGCGAGACGGAGCGCCTGAATCGGGTGGTGGAGGACTTTCTCGGCCTCACCCGGCCGCGCCCCGAAGGCGATGGCGCCGAGCTCGTGGACCTCGGCGAGCTGGCGCAAGACACGGCGAATCTCGTCGCAACGCAGGTCCGGAAGGCGGGACTGTCGGCGCAGACCGACCTGCCGGCCGGGCTCCTCGTTCGTGGTTCGCCCGTCCAATTGAAGCAGGTGCTGCTGAACCTCCTGCTCAACGCCATCCAGGCGACACCCACCGGCCACGGCCTCATCATCCAAGCCCGCGCGCTGTCCGGGACGGTGCAGGGACCCGAGTACCGGGAGGTGGAGGGCCGGCTCATCGCCCTCACGGTGGAAGACGAAGGGCCAGGGATCTCGGAGGAGCTGCTGCCGCGGATCTTCGAGCCCTTCTTTACGACCAAGTCCGAGGGGACCGGCCTCGGGCTCGCCATCAGCTTGCGGATCGCCCAGGCGCACGGCGGCACGCTGACCGCAGAGAATCGGCCGGAGGGCGGTGCGCGCTTCACGCTGACGCTTCCACTCTTCGAAGAGCCGGAGCCCGAGGAGGCCGAGGATGTCTAGGATCTTGGTCGTCGACGACGACGCCAGCCTGCGCCGCATCGTGGAGTACAACCTGGCCGAAGAGGGACACGCTGTGGCCACGGCGGGAAGCGGCGAAGAGGCGTTGAGCGCCCTCGAGAAAGCCCGGTTTGACCTGGTCGTGACCGACATCAAGATGCCCGGCATGGACGGGATGGACCTCCTCCGGAAGGTGAAGGAGTCCGCCCCCGAGACGCAGGTGATCGTGATCACCGCCTTCGGCACGATCGAGATGGCCGTGGAAGCCATGAAGGCCGGCGCCTTCGAGTACATCACAAAGCCCTTCAACCGCGACGAGCTGAAGCTCACGGTCCGAAAGGCGCTGCGGTTCCAGACGCTGGAGTCCGAGAACGTCCGCCTCAAGCGCGAGGTCACCCGCAAGTTCGGCTTCGAGAACATCGTGGGCGACTCGTCCCAGATGCAGGCGGTCTTCCGGCTCGTCGAGAAGGTGGCCGACTCCGACGCCTCGGTCCTCATCACCGGCGAGAGCGGAACGGGGAAAGAGCTCGTGGCCCGCGCCATCCACTATCGAAGCTCCCGGGCCCAGCGGCCGTTCCTCGCCCTGAACTGCGCGGCCATCCCCCGGGAGCTCCTGGAGAGCGAGCTCTTCGGCCACAAGAAGGGCTCGTTCACCGGCGCCATCCGGGACAAAAAGGGGAAGTTCGAGGAGGCCCAGGGCGGGACGCTCTTCCTCGACGAGATCGGTGAGCTTCCCATCGACCTCCAGGCCAAGATCCTGCGGGCCTTGCAGGAGCGGGAGGTCACTCCCGTCGGCGGCAACGACGTCCTCAAGGTGGACGCTCGGATCCTGGCCGCCACGAACCGCGACCTGGAGGAGGCGATCGAGGAGGGCAGGTTTCGGGAGGACCTCTACTACCGCCTCGCCGTCGTGCCCATTCACATGCCGAGCCTGCGGGAGCGCCCGGACGATGTTCCCCTGCTCGTCGCCCACTTCCTCAAGGAGCTCTCAGGGAAGAAGCCGGTCACGGTGGACCGAGACGCGATGGAAGCCCTGAGGCGCTACCCGTGGAAGGGGAACGTCCGCGAGCTCGAAAACACCATCGAGCGGCTCCTCATCCTGCGGGAGAGCGACACGATCCGGCGGGACGATCTGCCGGAGAAGATCTGCAGCCCCTCGACCGCGCCGGAAGGGCCGGAGGCCGGCTTCACGTTCACCTTCCCGCCCGAAGGGTTCGGGCTCGAAGAGGCGGAGCGGGCGCTCATCCTCGAAGCGCTCCGGCGAAGCGGCTGGAACCAGAGCCGGGCCGCCCAGTTCCTTCGCGTCCCCAGGCACATCCTGCTCTACCGCATGGAGAAGTTCGACATTCCGCGGCGGCCGCCGGAGGAAGGAACGGGCTAGCTCCCGCGCGGGGACGGGTCGCACCTGTCGGAACGGTCCCGATTCGGTGTCCGGTGCCTTGCCATCAGCCGTAGTCAACCAGCGCGAGGCCCTCGATGAACCGGAAGTCCGAGACGTTCTTCGTAGCGAGAGGGATATCCGCCCCGAGGGCGGTAGCAGCGATCAGGGCGTCGGGGATGAGCAAGCCGTGACTGAGCCGGTACCGCCGGAGCAAAGCCTCGGCCTGCTGCGAGATGTCCGGAGTGAGGGCGAAAACCCGAAACCCGCGCAGGAAGCTGTCCAGCACCCGGAGCTCGGCTTTGTTCCGGCAGCCGACGATGAGCTCCATTCTTGTGATCACGCAGACGGCGAGCGCGCCTGGGTACTTATCGTTCAGAAACTGCAGGGCCGTCGGAGCCGCTCGGCCCGCGTCGATCAGGATGTCGGTGTCGACCAGTAGGGGCGACGCGTCGCTCACCGCCCCCACTCCCGTCGTCGAAGTTCCCTGACCCATGAAGACGAGTCTCGGAGGTCCTCGCGGTCGGCCCAAAGACCGACGAAACGCTCCGTCCGGAGCTGGAATGAGCGGGACCGGCCGCTCTTCTTGGTCGCACCGTAACGGCTCTTGAGGAAGGCAAGAAAATCGATCACTTCCCGTTGGCCCTCAGGAGGCAAATCTTCGAAGTCCCGGAGAATCTTTTCGGTGTCGTTCATGGGGTCGTCCTCTTCGCCGATGCACACCGTTCCCGCAGGTGTCCGTCTGATGTTTACAGGGGACCCGGCACAGGCGCAAGTGGGCTCTCTCCAACCGATCACCTACGTCGTCATCGACGACTGGCGACCAGAGCGCCGACCCCTGCCACGAAGAGCGCGAGGCTCAGAAGCTGGCCCATGGTCAGGAAACCGACGAGGAATCCGAGCTGGCGGTCGGGCTCCCGGGTGAACTCCACGAGGAAGCGAAGCGCCGCGTAGCCCAGCAGGAACGCCGCGGTCCGGCGACCTTCGCGGTAGCCACTCGCCACGCCGGCCAGCCAAACGATGGCCCCCAGCAGCGGGCCCTCGAGCAAAGCCTCGTAGAGCTGGCTCGGGTGCCGCGGGAGAGGGCCGCCACCGGGGAAGACCATGGCCCACGGGATGTCGGAGACTCTCCCGTAGAGCTCCCCGTTGACGAAGTTGGCGAGGCGGCCGAAGAAGAGCCCCGGGGTCACGGCCAGGGCCAGGGCGTCGCCGAGCCGGAGGAGCGGAGTCGACTGGCGGCGGCTGAAGAGCCAGGCGGCCGCCACGACGCCCAGGAGCGCCCCGTGGAAGCTCATCCCTCCTTCCCAGATAGCGACGACCCGGAGCGGGTGCTCGGCGAAGTAGGGAAGGTTGTAGAAGAGCACGTAGCCGAGGCGACCGCCGAGCAGGACGCCGGCCACAAGAGCCGAAAGAAGGTCCCCCACGCCGCCGGAGTCGAGGGGAAGCCGGCCCCGGACGGCTTCTCGGCGCAGGATGCCGTAGGCCGACAGGAACCCGAGCAGATAGGCGATCCCGTACCACCGGACGGCCAGCGGCCCGATCCGGACGGCGACCGGGTCGAGGGAAGGGTATGGAATCATCAGCCTGTCTCAGCGCTCATCCGGACGCGCGCGAGCTTCACAAACCCCGCCGCGACACACCGGGAGTCAACGTCAGCCGAAGGCTCGTGGGGGCATGACCTCACTCGGGATGCGTGTAGATCCGCACGGGCAGGGTCCGCGTGCCCTCGGCCTTTCGCCCGACTTTGTCGCGCACACTCCACCGGACGTCCAGCGGGAGGTTTTCCCGAATCTCCTTCGGGTCGTCGGGGCGAAAGACCACGGCCATGTCGAACATCGACGTGTAGGTCTTCCCCGGGAAGGGCTTCCGTCCTCCGATACCGATGGAAACCGTGACGATCTCCACGGGGCGATCGAAAAGCACGTCGATCTCCGAAGGCTTCTCCCCCCTATGGATCGGCAAAATCACGTCCAGAAGCCGGGGCGGCGGCGGGGGCTCGATCACCGCCGCCCTTGGAGTCTCGGGCCCCAGAGCCGCCCTGCCGTGGATTTCCAGGGTCACGGACCCGATCCCATTGAACTGCGACAACGTATGCGCCAGGGCTTGAAGGGCGAGCGGATGGGCTTGCCCAGCGCCACCAGGGGTGACCGCGACGACCGCCCCCTTCCCGGCCACGCGGACTCCCGTGAGCTTCGACCCTTCGGGAAAGAGGCGCGGCAGCTTGAGCTCGCGCACCTGGGTGGGGTGGCCCTCCACGAGCACCCGAGCGGCCTCCTCGACCACCTTGCCCGGGCTCACCGAGAAGAGAGGCACCGGGGAGAGCTTGTCCGGCGCTCCGGACGACCCGATGCCCGGGAGGAAGACGACCGCGGCCAAGCACTTCTGACCGTCCGTTTTCGGCGGAGGACCGAAGGTCTGGCGATACAGAGCCGTGGCGTCGATCGGACTCTCCTTGGCCCCGGCGAAGGATGCCACAAGAAAAGCACCCAACAGACACAAGACGAAGCGTTTGATCGCCGCCATGCTGATGCCTCCGGTTGAATAAGAACCTGACGGTGCGCAGCGGCGCGCTGTAGATGTACACTTCACGCCGCCACACACCGATGCCGAGGTCCCGTTCTCTACCGATACCCTCTATAGCCACGAAAGAAGAGCGCTCTCTCCTCTTGGACCGTCAGCTTGCTTCGTTCTCTCAGCATATCGATCTCATGCGCCCTCTGTTGCTTTGCGATGGCCTCTTTCTCGATCTCTGCCCTGATTCTTTCTGCCTCCTTCTCTGCATCCGCTCGGACGCTTCGCAACAGCTCCTGGTGCCGGATCACCACATCTCGGGCCATCTCGTTGCTCATGTCCATGGTGACCAGGAATCCGGAGCGAACCAAGTCGTACTGCTTCTCGTCCACGTCTACGTAGAACTCATCATCCGCGACGTTGACGACGTTGCCCTTACCGAGATAGGTGCCGTCGAGGGAGAAGATCGACACCTCGGCTTTGGGAGCGAGCACGCCTTTCAGGAGCACGCCCAGGAACCTCGGTCGCGCCGAAGCCCTCCGCAGCACCGCGCCGTAAGCTTCTCCCCTGCCTTCCGTCCTCGGCTCGAACCACTTGTCCTTGAGCGTCTTGGCCTCTCCGCTCTGCTGCATGTCGCGGATCGCCTTGTTCACGAAGTCCAGGAACGCCGAGTCACCCTTGCGGACCCCCAGGTGATACTGCTCTTCCGAGATCTGGAGCTCCGGAATCTCGTAGTCGCCCAACGGTAGACTCGCCAGCAATTCGACGAGAATCACCTGGTCGCTCGTGAAGGCGTCGATGTCGCCCCTCTGGAGGGCCCGAACTCCCTGGACATAGTCGTCCACCGGAACGATGGTACCTCCTTCGCACCGGTCGCTCGCGCAACCCAGCGATGCGGTTCCGACGACCGCCCCGATCTTCTTTCCCCAGAGGTCTTTGAGCGTCTTGATGGTTCCGCGTTTCGCCAAGAACTTCTGTCCGATGCCCAAGTAATGGTCGCTCAGGTCGATAACACTCTCCCTGGCGTGGCTCTGGCTATGGGTCAGATTGGCGGCGAGGATGTCGATGTTGCCGTCAATCAACTCCGAGAGTCGATTGCGCCCCGTCACCGCTCTTAACTCGACCCTGGCACCGAGCTTCGCGGCGAGGGCCGTGACGAAATCAACGTCGTGCCCTACGATACGACCCGAGTCCTTTTCCATGAAGCTGAATGGCGGAGCATCGTCCGTCACGCCGGCGACGAGGACTCCCGTCTTCTTTACCTTCTCCAACGTGCCTTCTGCTTGGGCTCCGCCCGCCAGCACGATGCCCAGCACGAGCGACAACAGGACACCACAGGTTTTCTTCATTGTTTGTCTCCCTTCTCAGTGTTTCAACCCCGAGCTCGAACCCACCGCATTTGCGGGGCCTCTTTTCTGACTCTGCAGTTCTCAGAATAGCCCTGACTCTTCTTACGTCCATTCGCATTTGCCGGTCGAACGCTCGGGCCGCAGTTTCCCTGCCCCGTGCGCCGCACCCAAGGCACGAAGCGTCAAGACCGTGCGCGTCAGCGGCTGCGTCCCTCTCCCGGCATCGCGACAACCCTCAGGAAGTGGACCAACTGCCACCGTTCCTCCTCCGAGACCTTCTTCCCAAACGATGGCATGGCGCCGCCGCCCCTGGAGATCTTCCAAAAGATCTCGCCGTCAGTCTGGGCCCGCAAGACCTTCGCAAAGTCCGGAGGGCGGTGGGGGAGCGACTTCGCCATGGGCCCATCGCCAGCGCCGGACGTTCCGTGGCAGGAAAGGCACAGCCTCACGTAGACGGACTTGCCCGACCTGAGCGCGTCTTCGGTCTCAGGCACGGGATCTTGTCTCTCCCTGGCCTCCTTCGGGACCTTGGCCGGAACTTGGTGGGCAAGAAGGGGAAACGACCAGCCGGTCCCGATCGTAGCAACCGCCGCGACGAACAACGAAATGCCCTGATAGCGCATGAGATGCGCCTTTCTATGTGACATGAGAAGAAAGGGGGCTTCCTTCGAACGGCTCGTTGCCCGCTAGATCTCTTCGGGCGTGGCTTCGGCCTTCGTGCGAATCCGATAGAGCTTCTCCACCGGCAGGATCGCCACCATTCCGTCGCCGGCGACTCCCGTGTGTGCGCTCTCCACGATGGCCGTTGCGATCTCCTCGGCCCGTGTCGCCTCCGCGTACATCTCGATCGTGGCGTGGGGAACCATCCAGCCGTGGGTCCAGAAGTTCATGTACTCGCCGTAGCCCATCCCGTGGCCGACGCTAATGCCCTTCACGTGCAACTCCAGGAGCCGCGCCTCCACCCTTCCCAGCACGTCGGTTCGCACGATGGCACAGACTTTTTCAGCTCCATGGGGTTCTCCCTTCGACGACTGTCGGGTGTTGCACCAAGGGCCCGTTCAACGCCGACCGTACAACGCCGACGGGGACGCCCGGTCGGCTCGACGCCCCTGACCGGCTCAAAGGCGGACCGTTCGGAGCCGCAGCGCGTTGCTCACCACCGAGACCGAGCTGAAGCTCATTGCCGCGGCCGCGATGATGGGGCTCAGAAGGATGCCGAAGAACGGGTAGAGCACCCCGGCCGCGATGGGCACTCCCAGGGAGTTGTAGACGAAGGCGAAGAAGAGGTTCTGCTTGATGTTGCCCATGGTGGCGCGGCTCAGCGCCCGCGCGCGCACGATCCCGCGCAGGTCGCCCTTGACCAGAGTGACCCCGGCGCTCTCCATGGCCACGTCGGTCCCCGTGCCCATGGCGATCCCCACCTGGGCCTGGGCGAGCGCCGGGGCGTCGTTGATGCCGTCGCCGGCCATGGCCACGAAGCGGCCCTCGGCCTGGAGCTCCTTGACCTTCTCGGCCTTGTCCTGAGGCAGCACCTCGGCGCGCACCTCGTCGATCCCGAGCGTCTTCGCCACCGCTTCGGCCGTCGTGCGGCTGTCGCCCGTGAGCATGACGATCCGGATGCCCTCAGCGTGGAGTTGGCGGATCGCCTCGGGAGTGGTCGCCTTGACCGGGTCGGCCACGCCGAGGAGCCCGGCCGGCTTCCCGTCCACGGCCACGAACATCGCCGTCTGCCCCTCGACCCGCAGGACCTCTGCTCGCTCGAGGAGCGCACCGGGGTCAATGCCCAACTCCCCGAGCAGCTTTCGCGTACCCAGGACCACGGCCCGGCCCCCGACGCTGCCGGTGACGCCCTTGCCGGTGTGGGACTGGAACTCCTCGACCGAGACGAGCGTCGCGCCCCGTTCCTCCACCCCCTTCACGATGGCCTCCGCCAGGGGGTGCTCGCTCGCCCTCTCCAGGCTTCCGGCGAGGCGAAGGAGCTCCGCCTCTTCGATCCCGCCCGCGGGCTCCACGGACACGAGCTTGGGCTTCCCCTCGGTGAGGGTGCCGGTCTTGTCCACCACCAGGGTGTCGACCTTCCGCAGGTGCTCGATGGCCTCCGCGTTCTTGAAGAGCACCCCGATCGTCGCGCCCTTGCCCGTGGCCACCATGATCGACATGGGCGTGGCGAGCCCCAGGGCGCAGGGGCAGGCGATGATGAGCACCGCCACCGCGTTGATGATCGCATGCGCCATGCGCGGATCCGGCCCCACCAGCGCCCAGACGACGAAGGTCACCGCCGCGGCGCCGACGACCACAGGCACGAAATAGCCGGCCACCACGTCGGCCAGCTTCTGGATGGGCGCGCGGCTTCGCTGGGCCTCGGCCACCATCCGGACAATCTGGCTGAGGAGCGTGTCGGCGCCGACGCGCTGGGCTTCCATCACGAGCGAACCGGTCTGGTTCACCGTGGCGCCGGTCACCGCATCACCGGGACCCTTCTCCACCGGCAGCGGCTCCCCGCTGATCATCGACTCGTCGATGCTGCTCTTGCCCTCCAGGACCCTCCCATCCACGGGGACCTTCTCCCCCGGCCGGACTCGGAGCTTGTCCCCCGCTTCGACCTCCTCCAGCGGCACGTCTTCCTCGCTCCCGTCCTCTTGGACTCGCCGGGCGGTCTTGGGCGCGAGCCCCAGGAGCGCCCGGATGGCGGCGCCGGTCTGGCTGCGCGCCCGCAGCTCCAGCACCTGCCCCAGGAGCACCAGGGCCGTGATGACCGCCGCCGCCTCGAAGTAGACCGCCACCTGGCCCTGGGGTCCCCGGAAGGACGGGGGAAAGAGCCCGGGGAAGAGCGTGGCCACCACGCTGTACACGTAGGCCACCCCGACGCCCAGGCCGATCAGGGTGAACATGTTGAGGCTGCGGTTGACGAGAGAGGCCCAGAAGCGCACGAAGAAGGGCCAGCCTCCCCACAGGACCACCGGCGTGGCCAGCCCGAGCTCCACCCAGTTGAGGGTCTCCCGGGACGCCAGGCCCGCGATCCACCCGGCCACACCCGGAACGTGCTCGCCCATGGCGATCACCAGGACCGGGAGACTCAGGACCACGCTCACCCAGAACCGCCGGGTCATGTCCACCAGCTCCCCGTTGTCCTCCTCTTCCGCGGCGGCCGTCCGGGGTTCCAGGGCCATTCCGCACTTGGGGCACGAGCCGGGCCGGTCTTGCACCACCTCGGGGTGCATGGGGCAGGTGTATTCCGTGCGAGTCGCCGCCAGGGCCGGTGTCTCGGGCTCGAGGGCCATACCGCACTTGGGGCAGGCACCGGGTTTGTCCTGGCGCACCTCGGGGTGCATGGGGCAGGTGTAGACGCGGGCCCTGACCTTGGCCTCTTCGCGTTTCGGCGGTTTCTCCGGCGCCGCGAGGTAGGTCTCCGGGGAGGTCGCGAACTTCTCGCGGCAGTGGGCGCTGCAGAAGAAGTAGGTCTCGCCCCCGTGCTCCAGGCGGTGCTCGCTGTCTCTGCCTACCGTCATGCCGCACACCGGGTCCTTGAAGGGCGCCTCGTCTGATCCGCCCTCCTGGGCCTCGGCCAGATAGGATGGAGGATCCGTCTCGAACTTGTCCCGGCAATGGGGGCTGCAGAAGAAATAGTCGTTTCCTTCATGGACGACATGAAGGCCGACTGCCTCGTCCACTTCCATCCCGCACACTGGGTCCACCGCATGACCCGCCGAGGCTTTCTTCTTGTCTTTCGTATGCGGCATTGCGCTTCTCCTACTGGCGTCTCGTACACACGTATGGACTCTCCAGGGGCCGGCCGGGAGCCCCGACACGTTGCTCAGCCAAGAAACAACCACCGTCGGCGTGAGGTTACTTCTTCTCCTGGAAGAACTTCTCCGCCTCACCAGGGTTCCCCGGGTGATGCTCGCTGTGCCCGCCTCCTCCGCCCGGCGCTCCCTGCTGCATCATCATGCCCGAGCCACCCTTCATCATCCCTTCCTTCATCATGTCCTGCCCGCCCATCATCCCTTTCTGCCGCTCCTGGAGGGCTTTTCACTGGTCATTCGACAACATCGATGCCAGGTGTTGCAGGAACGCCAGGTGGGCCGAGTGCAGCTCACCCTCCTTTTGCGACATCTCGCCGACGATCTTCTCCGCCGTCGGGAGCGCGAACGCCCGATTCTCCAAGAGATGCGCCAGCTCCAACTTCAATACCTGGAGGTCGGCCGTCCCTCGGATCGTCTTCTTTCGAAGCTCGAACCGCTTCTCTTCCAGCGACTTCTGGGCATCCGGGGAGAGGCCGAGATTGCCCAAGTCAGCCGAGCACGCGCCCGCGAAGCCGGGACCCACCATCTCGGCCATGGGGCCACCCATCATGCCGTGCCCTTCGCCCATCATGCCGCCCATCATCTGGGCCCCCGCAGTTCCTGACGCCAGAAACAGGGCCGACAATACGGCAAACACTCCGGTCTTCGTCTTCATGATCGCTCTCCTTTCCCCATGTTTCTTCACGCTATCCTGTCCCTGAGGTTCAGCAAGTTCCATTCCACGAGCCTTCATGCCGCCCCAAGGGGATGGAGCCCCGCCGACACGAACCCGCCCCTCGTCGCGCCCGGCGCCGCCAGAGAAAGACCGTGATCCCCGGGCGCGTCCTCTCCTCGGCCAGGTCCTGGAGCGGTCTCGTTGAGGAGGATCCGCTGACCATGCCTCCGCCAGCTCTTCGAGGCGCCTCCGTTCCACGCTTCCGGTTCTTGCTCACAGCTCCTCGCGGCGCGGCGTTGCGCGGGAACGGAAGGGCTTCGCTGTCGCCGGTTCTCCAGTGCTGCAGAAAATTCCACACTTCACTGCCCCGGCCACGAAGGCTCCTTCGTCCCCGTCGTCACCGAGTCTCGCCGCCGGGCGTCAACCGAGAGCGCCCGCAGCTCCACGGCATGTCCTTTGCTCCAAGAAGTTCCCATCGTCCCCGTACCGGAAAGCTCGTCAAGCGAACGATACGATGGGCCGAGGTCATGGACCGGCCGTCGTCACTTGCACGCGGGTCTGGATGGTCCCCCCGCCTCGGCGGCCCCAACGTCGCCGAGGAGCACGCGGGGGGCCTATCGTGAACAAGCGACCAGCCGCGACGACCCCGCAGCGAGCGGTGCCGCGCGCGATCGAGCGTGCCAACCAGAGCCTGCCTTCCCCGCCCAAACCGGAACGGAGAGAGGTGCGGTTCCTTGCTCCTGAACCCTGAAGACCATGGCGTCCACCCCTTTCGGGGCGGCGCCGTAGGAAGCGATCATGGACCTTTCCCGCGTCAAGAATCGAATGCTGGCGACGGTGTTCACCGCTTTCCCGTCCCTGGCCGCCCGCTGGGCCAAACGCCTGGAACAGGACATGGATCGGATCCCCTGGGCCGAGCCGATCAAGCCCCTTCACTTGGCGACCCTCGCGCTCGTCACGACCGGGGGGGTGCACCGGTGCGAGGATGCACCCTTCGACATGAAAGATCCGGACGGCGATCCGAGCTTCCGTGAGGTGCCGGTGAACACCGGCCGAGAGCAGTTGGAGATCACGCACGATTACTACGACCACGCCCACGCTCGTGAGGACATCAACCTGGTCTTCCCGGTGGATCGGCTCCGCACGCTCGACACGCATGACGCCGTCGGAAGGGTGCATCCCGTGGCGTACAGCTTCATGGGCCACATCGACGGCCGCCACCTGAAGACCCTCCGGCAGAAGGGCGCCCGAGCGGTCGCCTCCAGGCTGCGGGAGGCCGGTGTGGATTACGCCCTGCTCGTCCCCGCCTGAGGGATCTGCAATCGGTCCGTGGGACTGATCGCCCGAGAGATCGAAAGGGCAGGTATTCCGACGGTGGCGATCTCCATCGTTCGGGAGATCACCCAGAAGACCCCGCCGCCTCGCGCCCTGTACGTTCGGTTCCCCTTCGGCCACGCGCTCGGGGAAAGGGGCGACGAGAACCGTCACCTGGACGTTTTGTACCGGGCACTGCGCCTGCTGTTCGAAGCACGGGAACCCGGCGAGATCCGGGAGGCCCCACTGCGCTGGAAGCGCGACGTGTCACCCGCTCCCGACTGGGAGGCGTGGCGGGCCCTCGGCCCCAGGAATGCGCCAAGGGAAGAGCGAAAAGCGTCCTGAAGCGCGGAATCAAAACCACAGCCGCACCCCGCCCACCACCGAGAAGGTCGCCACGTCCTCCCCCTCTGCCCGGGCCAAGTCCGCGGCGCCCCCGAGTGTCCGCGCCCAGGAGGCCCCAACGTAAGGGGCGAGCTCGCGCCGAAGCTCGTAGCGCAGGCGAAGCCCCAGGCCCACTGCGTTGAATCCCCTCCCCACGCCGAACTCCTCCACCTCCTGCACGGCGAGCTCGGTCTCGAAGCGCGGCTGGAGGATCAGGCGTTGGGTAAGCAGCAGCTCGTACTCCAGCTCCAGGTCAGCCGACACGTCTCCCTTGTCGCTGACCCGCAGGTTCGCGTCCACCTCGAACCCGTACGGCGCGAGGCCCTGGAGTCCGACGACAGCCCAGAACCGTTCGCGGGCCGGGCCGGCGCCGTACCGCCTCTGGTAGCCGAGCCCCGCCTGGAGGTCCCAGAACGGCGCGATCAGCCGCCCATACTCGACGTCGATGCGCTCGATCTCGCCCGTCCCCCCTGTGCGGTGCTCTCCCTCGGTCTCGAGCCAAAGGCGATTGACGTCGCCGCCGTACCAGGCCAGGACATCCCAGCGAAGGGCGTCCGGCGCGTCGGTGTGCTGGTACTCGAGCTGGTCGAACAGCACGAAGGCGTGGGGTTTCGAGTCCAGCACCGGTTCCGTCCACCCGACGGGGGCGCCGCTCAGGGTCGTCCCTGCGGCCTGCGCCGTCACGGCCGACAGGAAGACCAGGGACGCCGCGGAACAGAGTCTCTGCGCGCCGTTCATGCGTCCGCTCCTGCTCCGCTCGCGACTCGGACCACACGGAACATGCCCATCTCCATGTGGTAGAGAAGGTGGCAGTGGAAGGCCCAGCGGCCCGGGGCATCCGCTGAGATCAGCACCGAAAGGCGCTCGGCGGGCTTCACGCTGACGGTGTGTTTGCGGGGGATGCGTTCGCCGTGTCCGTTCTCGAGCTCCATCCACATCCCGTGCAGGTGGATGGGGTGCTCCATCATGGTGTCGTTGACCAGGGTGAGCCGCAGACGCTCTCCGAGGCGAAAGGGGATCGGCTCGGCCTCGGAGAATTTCTTGCCGTCGAAGCCCCACACGTAGCGCTCCATGTTGCCGGTCAGGTGCAGCTCCACCTCGCGCTCCGGGGGACGGGGGTCGAAGTCCGCGGCGCGGCGGCGCAGGTCGGTGTAAACGAGCACCCGGTGGCCGGCGTTCTCCAGGCCGGTGCCGGGCTCTCCGAGCCGGTTTCGCTGCACCCACGCCACGGAAACGTTCCCGGGACCGTGGGTGTCCGGGCCGTGCCGCGCCACCACCGGCCCAGCCTCCTGCTTCATGCTATCGGCGCCATCCATCGGCATGTGCGCCATGCCCGGCATCCCGCCCGATCCGTGATCCATGCCGGCCATGCCCCCGAGCCCGGCTTTCGTCGTCTCCATGCCGGGCAGGGCCATGTCCCCCATGTCCATGCCCATGTCGATCATGGTGCGAAGCGGCCGCTCGCGCCGGTCGGGCACCGGCGCGGTCATCCCCGGCCGAGGGGCGAGGGTCCCGCAACCGTAGCCGCTTCGGTCCATGGCCTCGGCGAAAACGACGTAAGCACGGTCCTCCTGGGGCCGGACCACAACGTCGTAGGTCTCGGCCACTGCGATCTGGAGCTCGTCGGTCTCCACCGGCTTCACGTCCTGGCCGTCGGCCTGGACCACGGTCATGGGCAATCCCGGGATGCGCACGTTGAAGTAGCTCATGGTGGCCGCATTGATGAACCGGAGCCGCACCCGCTCGCCCGGTGCGAAGAGACCGGTCCAGCTCGCCTCGGGTGCCCGGCCGTTCACGAGGTAGGTGTAGGCGTAACCCGTGACGTCGGCGATGTCGGTGGGGCTCATGCGCATGCGGCCCCAGTCCAGGCGATCCCGGAACGCGGCACCCCAGCCGCCGGAGGCCCCGTCCCGGAACAGCTCGGCCAGGGTTCGTTGCTGGAAGTTGTAGTAGTCGCTCTTCTTCTTGAGCCTGGCCAGGACCCGGTACGGGTTCGCGAAGGTCCAGTCCGAGAGCACCACCACGTGCTCCCGGTCGTAGGAGACCGGGTCCGGCCCGGCCGGGTCGATCACCAGCGGCCCGTAGTGGCCGAGCTGCTCCTGGAGGCCCGTGTGGCTGTGGTACCAGTAGGTGCCGCTCTGCCGGATCCGGAACCGGTAGGTAAACGTCTCCCCCGGCCGGATGCCCGGATAGCTCACGCCGGGCACCCCGTCCATCTCGAACGGCACCAGGATGCCGTGCCAGTGCACGGAGGTGTCCTCGTCGAGCTCGTTGTGGACCCGGATGGTCGCGTCCTCTCCCTCCCTGAGCCGCACCAGGGGGCCCGGCACCGTGCCGTTCACCGCGAGGACCCGGCCGGTGCGGCCGCCGAAGTCCAGATTCTGCCGGCGCACCCAGAGGTCGATGGGCTCCCCCGGTGTCCGCGCCGCCAGGTCGCCGGCCAGGCCATAGGGCTCCCGCGCCCACGCAGGAAGCAGGCCGGCCAGGGTCGCCGCGACCCCGATTCCGGTCGAGTATCCCAGGAACTGTCGGCGGGTGATGGGGTCTTTCTGGTCCATTCTATTTTTCTCCATCGCCGGTCGGGGACTTCCGTGGGTCCAAGCCTTTGGGATGGAACCGGTTCGCACGCACGCAGGCAAGGTCTCGACGATCGTTCTGGCGTGGCACCAAGCCCGGAACTGTGCAGGTCTCGCAGTGGACGGCGGGTCGATTGTCGTTCAAGTCGACGAATCGTCAAGCCTTCCTCCCTGTAGGACAGCTCGTCGTAACGGAGTCTCTCGGCGTAGGACGTCGAGGTGAGCTACCGGGAGAAGGAGGCCGTAATCGCCTTCGACTTCGACCGGGTGACCCCCGAGGCCATGGTCGACGCGGCCCGCCGAGCCGGCTTTCGGGCCACGGTCGCCGAGACCTCGAAGAGTCACTGCCAGGAAGGATGTGATCGCACGCAACCGCTGCGCCGAGGGCTCTGCGCCGGCAAGAGGCACCGCACATTTCAGCCACAGGGCTGCTCGCCTCGGACGCCCAGCCGCGTGCGGTGGGTTGCCGCGCGGGAGTGCGTCGGCCGTGGACCGCGCGCAAGGGATTGTCCCCGGAGCTCCTTGCAGCGGAACTTCACCAGCACGGTTTGTTGCGGGGAGCGACGAGGCGTGCGGCGGAGATGTGAGATGTCAAGAAGGAGATGGTCGGTTTGGCCCGAGAATCCCGACGTCGACGTTGCGCACCGATCTATGGAACCGGCCGGGTGAACGGCATCGCCAATAGGCGCCCAAGGCCCAGCGTCTCCAGGTCCGGGTAGGCCCCCATCCCGATTCGGATCCCGCTTTGGTTCACGCCGGTCAGCAGAGTCCCCAGAAACCGGTCCCACACGGAAAATATCGTCCCGTAGTTGGTGTTGCGCTCCCGGATCACCACCGAGTGGTGGATCCGGTGCATGGAGGGGGGAACGAAGAAGGCCCAGAAAGCCCGCTCGAACCAGCCAGGAACGCGGACCACGCTGTGCTGGAACTGGGCGCACAGGACCAGGAGGAGCTCGAAGACCACGAGCTCCACGAGTCTGAGCCCCAGGAAGAACACCAGGGCGATCTTGAGCGCGGCCGAGATCGAGAGCTCCCCAATATGAAAGCGCGTCGCGGTGGACACGTCCATATTGAGGTCGCTGTGGTGTACCCGATGGAAACGCCACAACAGGGGCATCTCGTGGTTGAGCAGGTGCCACACATAGAGCATGAAGTCCATGAACGCCACCGCCGTAACCAGTCGAACCCACTCGGGAGGATCGAGCAGAGCCAGGACGCCCACTCGATGTTCGGCAACGTAGGCCGTCGTTCCCAGGAGGGCGGTGCTGAAGGCCAGATTCATCAAGAGCCCGTTGAACGCTGTCAAAGACAGGTTGGTGACCCATCGTCCGGGTTTCGATACCGTGCTCGGCCGGTAGGGGGCCAGCAGCTCGAAGACCAGGAACGCCCCAAACCCGCCCCACACGAACGCGAACCGCAGCAGCCCGGCCGTCTCTACCGTCATCTCGACCCTCCCGTTCCACGCACCGTTTGCCCGCTCTTTGCCTGCTCCCGCGCGAACTCCCGGAAGATCCGGAACGCGGGGGGAGCGGTCTTGTCCCGGTGCCGCACCTCCACGAACGTCCGGGTCACGGCGATCCCGTCGATCGATAACCCCACCAGCCGCCCGGTTTCCAACTCGTGGCGGATCGTCAGCCCCGAAAAGTACGAGTATCCCAGACCGGCCATCACGGCCTGCTTGATGGCCTCCACCGACCCCAGTTGGACGGGATCGGGAAACGCGAACCCCCGGCCCTGGACGTAGGTCTCCAGGGTACGCCGGGTGGCCGAACCCGGCTCCCGCACGATCAGCCTGTGGGGCAGCAGTTCCGGGAACGCCGGGTTCGGCCGCGTCGCCAAGGGGTGGCCCGGCCCGCACGCGAAGACGATCTCATCCTCCAGAAACGGTTCGGCCGCCAGCCGCGGGGAGACGACAGGGGCCCCGAGGTAGCCGATGTCGAAGTCGTCGCGCAGCAGTCTCTCCTCAATGTGGGCCGTGTTCTCGATCTCCAGAAGCACCTCGATACGGGGATGACGGGCGGCGAACGCGGCGATCACGGCCGGGAAGAAGTAGGTCCCGATCGAGGTGCTGGCTCCCACCCGCACGGTGCCCGTTTCCCCGTCCCGGTAACCCGTGAACGCCTCGCCGATCTCCCGCACGATCGCTTCGACGCGGCCCGCCTGCTCCACCAGGGAGCGGCCCGCCGCGGTGAGATGGATCGCCTTGCCGTGCTGTTCCAGCAGGGGAACCCCGAGCAACGCGGTGAGCGCCCGCACCTGAGCCGACACCGCCGACTGGGTGAGCAGAAGCTCCCGGGCGGCGCGGGTGTAGCTGCAGTGCCGGGCGACGGTGCGGAACACGCGAAGCTGGTGCAAGGTCAGACGATGGAGGTCCATGTGACAAAAATATTTGATCGAATCCAGAAAAACAATGAATTTCATTTTCCGATCTTTCCGCTCTATCTTTCTCCCATGGAGCAAACCATGGTCGTGCTCGGGATCGGGCTCGTGGGGGGAGCGGTGTCCGGTTTCCTGGGGATCGGCGGCGGGATCGTCACCGCGCCCCTTCTCCTGTACGTGCCCGCTGCCTTGGGTCTGCCGCCCTTATCCATGCACGTGGTGAGCGGGCTCACCATCACCCAGGCCCTGTTCGCCGGGCTCCTTGGGGCGTGGCTCCACGGTCGTCAGGGCACGGTGGACCGCAAGCTGGCCGGGGTCATGAGCGTCGTCATCTTCGGCGCCTCCCTGGCAGGGGCTGCCGCGTCCCCGCTCTTCACCCACAAGTTCTTGCTGGGGGTCTTCGCTGCCCTCGCCCTGACGGCGGCGGTGCTCATCTTCCGACCCGGACGGCCGAACGAAGAGGAGGGCTACCGCCTCGGCAGTTTCCCGGTGTCGGGGGCTGTGGGAATTGCAGCCGGGGTCGGCGTTCTTGGCGGTTTGGTAGGTCAGGGCGGGTCGTTCCTGCTGATCCCGGCGCTGACGGGTCTCCTCCGGGTGCCCTTGCGGGTGGCGATGGGGAGCAATTTGGTCATCGTGTTCTTCGCCTCTCTGGCCGGTTTCTTCGGCAAGGCCGCCACCGGGCAGATCCCCTTCGCGCTCGCCATGGCCCTTCTGGCCGGGGTCGCCCCGGGCTCATTGCTCGGCATTCGATGGAACCACCGGGCTCCCGTGCGGGCCCTGCGTTTGACTCTGGGTGGATTGATCCTCGTTGCCTGCGCCCGAATGGTGTGGGATCTGACGGGATAAAGAAGTCGTAACCCATCACGAGAAAGGACAAGCCCATGAACCCATTTCGAAAGAGCAAGACTCTGATGAGCGTATCTCGGACGTGCGGGTGAGCGGCCAAGATCGATCCGACGGTCCTGTCGGATGCGCTCAAGGATCTGCCCAAACCCACGGATCCCGACCTGCTGGTGGGGTTCGAGACTTCCGATGACGCTGCCGTCTACCGGGTGAGCCCGGAGATCGCGCTCGTCACCACCGTGGACTACATCACTCCGGTGGTGGACGACCCGATCTGGTTCGGCCGGATCGCGGCGGCCAACTCGCTCTCGGATGTGTGGGCCATGGGCGGCCGCCCGGTGACTGCGCTGAACCTGGTGAACTTTCCGTTCCGCACCCTGGATCCCGGGATCCTGCGGGAGATTCTTCTGGGCGGCGCCGAGAAGGTGGCCGAGGCGGGCGCGAGCTTGGCGGGCGGCCACTCGGTGGACGACCCGGAGCCCAAGTACGGCCTGGCGGTGACAGGGGTGGTCCACCCCGACCGGGTGCTCACCAATCGAGGGGCGCGGCCGGGTGATGCGCTTGTCCTGACCAAGCCCCTGGGCAGTGGGGTGGTGTTCAACGCCAACCGCGCCGGCAAGTTCTCGAAATCCTTGCTCGACGAGATCCTCCCGATCGTGGCTGCATTGAACAAGATCCCCCTGGAGACGGCCCTGGGGTACGAGATCCACGGGTTGACCGACATCACCGGGTTCGGCTTTGCCGGCCACGCCCTGGAAATGGCCGTCCACTCGGGGGTGCGGATGCGGGTCTCGTTCGCGGCGCTGCCGATCTACCCGGGTGCCGCGGAGATGTACGCGGCCGGGGTGGGGACCGGCTCCAACGACGGGAACCGCCGGATCTGCGGCGACCGGCTCCGCATCGTCGCCACGCTGAGCCCCGAACGGGCCGAGCTCCTGGTGGACCCCCAGACCTCCGGGGGGCTCCTGATCTCGCTGCCTGAGGGGCGAGCGAAGGACCTGGTCCGGGACCTTCACGGGGCCGGGGTGCCGTGGGCCGCGGTAATCGGGCGGGTGGAAGAGGGGGAAGGGGCCCTGGTGATCGAGGACTGACCTCGACAGAGCGTGTTTCCCCATCATGCGCCGAGTGGTGGCGATCCCATTTTTTCTAACTGGCTGCCGATCCGGACCGGTTTCTTCGGGGATCTCCCCTTGTCCGAACGCGGCCGCGGTGGTAGAGGCCTGAAGGGGCGGGACGGGGGACAGGGACGCTCGGTTTCGGCCGGGACGTCCCGGTGGCCGACCGCGACGGCGGTCACAGACGGGTGGGTCGCAGCCCAGGCTATTTGCGATCCGTAGGGGTCAGGCATCGGGGAGGTAGAGGATGGAGCCTACAAGGACCGGGCGGGAGGGCGGAGTCCGGGGCGCCCTGGCGCTGACGGCTTTCGTGCTGGTGACCTGGCACGGCACGGCCCTGGGATCCCATGTCTCCCTCGGCGCCGGCGCGGGCGAGGCCGGCGGGCCGATTACCACCGTACCCGCGTCGGGCCTGGAGCGGGGGCAATGGGTTACGGACCTGGGAGTTGATTACCTGAGATTCGACACCTTCTCGCAGGACCGGCTGTTACGCTTTGCGGCTGCCGATCGGGAGGTTCACAACGTCGCCTCCGTGACGACCTACACGGCAGGGTTCAGCCTGGGCCTGGCGGAGGGCATTGGCGTTCACCTGGGCCTTCCTTACGTTTTCCGGGACGATGTCGTCGAGAGTGAGCCCCCGGACGAGGTTCACCGGCACGGCGACGCCAGCGGGTTCGGAGATGCCTCGGTCCACTTCCACCACCGACTGGTCCACTTCGTCGAGCACGATCTGCGGTTGGCGCTGCTCTACGGACTCAAGGTGCCCACCGGCGACACCAGCGAGAAGGATGCCGACGGTACCCGGTTCGAGGCCGAGTTCCAGCCCGGCTCCGGTTCCTGGGATCCCTTCCTCGGCCTCTCCGCCTCCGCTGGGCCGGGGCCCCTGTCGGTTCACGGCAACGTGACCTACACCCTAGTGACTGAGGGGACCCAGGACACTGATCTCGGCGACCGGCTCAGCGCCAATCTGGCCGCGGTGTATCGGCTGTCTGCACCGGTGGCCGTCGACCTGGTCCTCGAGGCCAACGGCCTCTGGCAGGCCAAAGAGAAGGCACACGGCGAGAAGGACCCCGACAGCGGCGGGCGGGTGCTCTTGCTGTCGCCAGGAATCCGGGCGATCTTCGGGCAGTGGCTCGCGGCCTACGGCTCGCTCGGTGTCCCCGTCTTTCAGGACCTCAACGGGGACCAGAACGAGCTCGACTACCGGCTAACGGCAGGTGTCAATGCGTCGTTCTGAGGCGATGTCCGCGCCCTTCTCGTGCAGCTGGCTCCACTCTGCGGCGCTGCTTCTCCTGATCTTGGCGGAGGCAGGGTGCGGAGGGTTTCACGTCGTGCCGCTGAAACGTCATGACGTGAAGGTAGGTGGCTTCACCAAGCACTACGAGGGGAGCTACTTCGAGGTCGCGGAGGGGGGCGCGTTCAGTGTGGAGCTCCTGACCCGCCCGGCGCGCCTCAAGGCGGGGTACCAACGTGTAGACATCGTGGTCCACGACCGTCGGGACCGGGACGTGGAACAGGGACAGGTGTCCGCCGTAGCGCGGGCCCTGGGAACGGAGGCGCAGATCGTCCCACGGGTCCTCGAACAGCATAGCGGGATCTACACGCTGGAGGGGGTGGCCCTCTCCGGACCCTCTGACTGGGTACTCACGATCACCATACGAAAGGATGGCGTCGAGGACCGGGTCGTCTTCCGGCTGCCCGGCGCCGAGGGGGCCGCGAACAAGGGCACGTGAGGCCCTGTCGTTGCCGTGGTCGACGCAGAACGCGGGGATCTGACCCGCTACCGCGCGCGCTCCGTCAGTAGGACGCCGCCTCCTCCCGCGCGGGCTCCCCGACGCCCCTCCGAGGAGCCCAACCCGCAGGGAGCATGGCCGGCATTGCGAGGCAGCCCTCGGAGCCCTAGGTTTGGGCCGCCCCGCCGTCGACGTCCCCGTCCACCCCATCTCAGAATCCCCATCTCCGGTGAAAGAAATTGTAGATCGGGGTGAACACAAGGCCGATGTAGGCCCCCCACAGGAAGCTCTCGACCAGGCCGACCAGAAATCCGCCAGGGGTGAGCCACTTGAACCCGGGCAGGGTTGCCTCGAGAAACATCGTCATGTGGAAGCGCTCCGGCACGATGAGGCCATAGAGGATGCACACGAGATAGCTTGCGAGGAGGAAGGTGCTGAGAGACCAGGTCACGACGCGGATGTTCAGCATGGGGCCTCCTTCTCCAGAGTGGGCGCGCAACGGCCGTAACGAGCATTTCCGGTCCAGCTCAGTGCCGGTGTGAGCCCCCCGCCGGGAGGCTCTTCGTCTCCTCTTCTTTCGGTCCCCCGCCGGTCTCGGAGTCCCCGTATCCGGTGTGGCCCGCGTGCCCCCCGCATCCTCCTCCTCCGCCGCTCTGATGCCCTCCGCCGTGGCCGCCGCCGCACCCTGCGCCGGAGCGGTGCATCCAGAAGAAGAAAACGAGGAGCGCGATCCAAAACCAGTTGTTCCGCAAGAACTCTCCCATGTGACATCTCTCCTTTCGTGCACTGCCGCGCACCTTGCCCCTGGTTGCCACCCGTGTGGATTACGTCCGCGCGGAGGCCGCCCGCCCTCGGGACTACGGGTGGTCGTTCTCGGAAGACCCGGGGTTGAGCAATCGCCTCCACTCGCCCCGCCGGGGAAAGAACATCGGTACCTGACGCCGGTATTCAGCGTACGCGGCGCCGTGCTGGGCGAGCATTGCGCGCTCCTCCTTCTTCGCCAGCCGGGCGTAGGCCCAGACGATGAGGGGGAAGAGCACGAGGGTCGGGATGGTGGGCCAGTGGATCAGCTGTCCGAAGATGGCGAGGAAAATGCCCGTGTACTGGGGGTGACGCACCACGGCGTACAGCCCGTCGGTAGCGAGCTCCTTCTTCTGTGTGGCCCGGTACACCTCGCGCCACCCTTCGATGAGGAGCGAGATGCCGAAGAAGACCACGGTGTAACCCACCAGCATCTCGACCATGGCGCCCAGATCGCCCCAGCCGAAGAGCGCCGCCCAGAGGTGCCCGCTCTGGTGGAGCCAGGGGATAGAGATGCCGAGCCATCCGGTGAGGAGGTAGATCGTGAGAGGGAACCCATACATCTCGGCATACAGCGCGATGATGAAGGCCTGAATGAGCCCGGCCCGGGTCCACTCCTTCCAGCTCTTCGGGGCCAGATAGCGGTACAGGATCCACGATACGATCACCACCATTACGGCGGTGAGGCCCCAGGTCCCTCCCAGGGGCGATCCACTCTTCATGACTCTTCTCCTCTCGTTTCAGCGCCTCTGTATCGTCCCGATCTGTCTCTCCCTTCGGACAACCGCGACTGCCACGTCGCCGTCGGGAATCGGCAGCGCTTGCGCGGCCTCAGGGGCGAAACGGCGGCTTTTCGCATTTGAGGGCCACCATGTCCCGCAGCGTCTCTTCTTCGGCGAGGAAGGCCTCGACGGCGGCCGGGTCGAACTGGGTCCCGCTCATCCGGAAGATCTCCCCCTTGGCCTCGTCAAAGGAGAGGCCCTTGCGGTAGGGGCGATCCGAGGTCATGGCGTCCAGCGTGTCAACGACCGCGAAAACCCGAGCCCCCCACGGGATGGCTTCCCCCGCGAGCCCCCGGGGGTATCCCGTTCCGTCGACCCGCTCCTCGTGGGCGAGGACGATCTTCGCCGCTTCGGTCAGAAACGGGACCCGTGCCAGGATGTCGCGGCCCTTCTCCGGGTGGGTGCGCATGACAGCCCACTCCTCCTCCGACAGGGGCCCTGCCTTCAAGAGCACCGCGTCGGGAACCCCGATCTTGCCGATGTCGTGCAAGAGCGCGCCCCAGTGGATCTGCCGCAGCGCCTCCCGGTCCTCGGTGAAGCGCTTTGCCAGGACGAGGGTGTGGCAGGCCACGCGACGGGAGTGGAGGCCCGTCTGGTGCTCGCGCTCGTCCAGGGCCGCTGCGAGCGCTTCGGCCAGCGAGAAATGGCTCTCCTCCCGGCTCTTTTCGAGGGCCCGAAACTCCTTCTCCTTCAGGAAGCATCCTTCGCAGCAGTACAACCCGTCCCGCCGAGAGTGGGGGGCCGCGGCAATCGAGGCACCGCAGAAGACGCAGTGCGGGGATTGCTCTTTCATCCGATCCTCCTCGGGCTCCACCGGCAGGGCACCGGTATTCGGCTCAGCGGGAGCGTCCGCAACCCCTCTAACCCGTAGTGCCTTGACGTGCACCCGCTCGTGATCCGAGGCATCTTGTCGCGCCTATGTCTTCTTCCGCTTCCAGTTGTTGATCTGAGGTTCGAGGTGCTCGGTGTAGCAGTGGGGGCACACGCCGTGGCTGAACTCGATGCCTTCCGCGTCGTAGAGTGCCTGCTCCAGGGGCACCCAGTGGTCTCGTCCGTCACCTCCCATCCGGGGTATCCCCTTGCAGTACATGCAGATCCGCAGAAACGGCCCGCCGCCGCCGCGTGTGGGTCGTGCGTCGAGCACGGAGTCGCGGGCGGCCTGGCACACCCGGGCGAGGGCCGCGCCGAGCGCGGCAAAGGTGAGCATCATGGGACCCATGCCGCTGCCGAACGAATCCGCGACCGCGCGAAGGAGCCCCGGCACGGCCTGACCTCGGTCGACGCCGACGACGAACATCGCGGCCGGATGAAGAACCAGAACACCAAAGACGCTGCCCACGGCCAACGACACGGGGTCCAAGACCCGAGCCCACTTCCGTGAGGCAGTTCCCCCTTCGGGAGCCGCACGGTCCCCTGCGCCGGTGAGATCTGGTACTCCGAGGATCGAACGGCTCACGGTGTCTCCCTTCTTTCGCTCCATTTGCCTTCCTGCACAGGTCCCGGAGCGCGCGGACGTCACGGGAGACCTCCCAGCACAGGCAATTCGGCACACCTCCCTGTCAAGCACGGGACGTGCCGCCGTGAGGAACGGCCCCGCGCCCGCCGTCGGCAGGTCTCGCTTCCTGGCCTCCCCCACTGCGGAGGAGCCGCGTCTGCGGAATAGTCTGCCGATGTGAAGGATAGTCGACGACTTGCGGCGGAAAGGCGCCGTTGACCCGGAAAGGACACGGGCGACTTGCGCTCTCCCGGTCTCGTGCTCCAATACCTCGGACCCGGCACGTGCGCCCACAAGCCTGATTCGTTGTCGGGCGTGGAGAGGCCAAGGGGTTCAGTGCCCCGGTGCACCGTGTCTGAGACCGAAAGCGCAGAGGAGGGCTTTGACCGATGATGAACGGGTGGATGGGTGGAGACTACGGCATGGGCTGGGGAGGAGGTCTCGGCATGGCTCTCTTCTGGATCATCGCTATCCTCGTGGTCGTCGTCCTGGTCCGCTTCGTCCTCGGACGAAGCCGAACCGGAGCCGGGAGCGTCCGGGAAGAATCCGCCTTGGACCTGCTGAAGAAGCGTTACGCTCGGGGCGAGATCAATCGTGAGGAGTACGAACGCATGAGGCGGGATCTGGAATGAGAGGGGCGCGTCGCGGGCAAGAGGATCCTGCGCCCGCCGGATCCCGAAGGGGTCGATTCATGAACGTACGGGGGCAGCGTGCGGGATTCGCGAAGCCGGCCCACAGCATTCTCGTTGCCGGCCTTCTGTTGTTCGGCTGCGGCGAGCCTGCGGCCTTTCCTTCGCGGGCGCAAGTGGGGGCCATGCCCGAGGCGTTCTCGCGCCACCCGGTGTCCTCCGCGGCGGACGCGGCCGCTTACGTGGACGGCTATGCCCGGACCCTCGGCCTGAAAGGGGTCCGAGCGGTGCGGGCCTTGGGCTTCGACAGCTCGTACTGGGTGTACGTGGCCGAAGAAGCCGCGGGCCACGCGGCCTTCTCCCTGGAGGTTCGGGCCGACGGCGAAATCACGATGCGGCGATTCCCCACAATGGATCCTGAGATGATGTGGAACCAGAAGTACGGTCATCAGGCGCGCCCCGACCTGTCTCAAATCGACGAAGGGCTGACACTGGCCAAGGCGGCGAACGTCGCCCGCGAGGCTCTGCCGAAGGATACCGAGGTGGGGTTTGGAAAGGGTTCGGCCTACTATGGGTACTTCCTCTTCCCTCTGTGCGAAGGAGGGCGCCTCGTGGGAGAGGCCGCAGTCAACACCGCGAATGGAGAGGTCGTCTGGAAGCGCCTTTCAGAACCACCTCGAACCACCTGGGCCGCCCCGGACGCCGCGGCGAGCCGCTGCGACTGACTCTCTCAAAGACCGCCCCCCATCGTACGACTGCCCCGACGGATCCAAGCCCGGAGCGGGCTGGGCCTGCGCCGAAAACGCCATGGCAGGAAAGACGCAGCCTCGTGCAGACGGATTTGCCCGACTGGACCGCGGCCTCGGTTCGAGGCGCGGGATTTTTCTGCCCCTGGCTTCCTTCGGAACCTTGGCCCGCGCTTATTGGGCAAGAAGGGAAAGCGGCGAGTCGGCCCCGATGACGGCGGCAGCGAATCAAGTCGGGGGTCGGCCGCAGAAGGGCGGTTCTCGACGTCCTCGAGGTCGAACTGCACCGCATCACCGCGGGCGGGGGCGCCGACCGGGCTGCGGCAAAGAATCGTGAGAAGACGACAGGGTGCGAGTTGCCCAGGGACGGTTCCGCACGGGTGGCGGCAGGCGCTGGCCGAGAATGAATGGATGGGTGGAAACCAAGAGATCAGAGCCAGAACCAGCGCCCCTCCGGGTCTTGACGGCATGCCCGGAGATGGCCGCCACATCGTCGAACGGGCCCACCGCTCCCGCTCGGAGCCGGTCACTACGGCGCCGATGGCACCCTGATCCGTTTGTCTTGGTTCTTTCCCGGCATCCGTGCCGCTGAACGTCACCCAACCCCCGCACCGATCAAGGAGGTCTAACATTGTCAGTTGCTCGAGGCCGCCAGGACGTTTCTCGTCGGATCCACGGAGTGGAGCTTTCCGGCACAACGGTGATTCTTCGGCGCAGGCCCTCCGGGTTGCCGCTCATCACTCCTCCGGGAGTTTCGGCCCAGGTGGGGACGGGTCAGTCCTGCGACGCTCTTGATCGTGCTGCCGCCCGAGGGTGCTTTCGATCAATCGGGTCAGCTTATCAGTAGCCCCGTCGATGGCCTGGTCCAAGGTCGCTGCGTGGTGAGTGACGGCCACGGGTTGACGGCCTTCGAGGCGGGCCTCCATCACGCAGCGTTTGTCGGTCCGGCCGCTCTTGTCGCTGTTCTCGTCGCTCAGGTGGACCTCCACTCGCGTGATGTGCTCGCTCATTCGGCTCAGGGCACTTTCCACGGAGCCACTGACGTGGGCGGCCAGCGCCTTGTGACCTTCGATGTTACGATCGGTATTGACTTGGACCTGCATGGTGATCTCCTAACGCGCTTGTGAATGGGTCGCTTCCGGTGGGTGGGGGCCGGCCCCGTCCGCCAGCGGGCTCCCGCCGGAAGGGCACCAACCCGGGCGGGCCTCGCGTGACACTAACACTACTTCGGGAGTTGTCCCCCGCAAGCAGCGGCCTGCGCGCCGGCGGGCACAAGCGACCGGGGTTCGCTGTCGTCCCGGAGGCAGCAGCCGGCTGCTGGGACTGTCTCCCTCGACGGGCGCCTTCGATCCCGATACGAGAACGAGGGATCCCCCCGCCGGGGCCGCCGGGCACCCCAGAGCGGACCCGGAACGCGGGTTTGTCGCGCCCGGTCGCGAAGGCAGGCTCCCCGCCGGATCCCTCTCGAACACCTCCTACGGCGTCTCGCGGAAGGTGATCGCGTAGCGGAAAGACTTGGGCTCGAGCCAGTCGACCGGCTTTCCGCCGATCTCCGCGTAGGGGTACATGAGGTAGTTCAGTGGCGCGCCCGCCTGGGGAGGGCCGAGCACCAGGTCCCGACCCATGGCCAGCTTGACCCGATAGGCGTCGATGCCGCCCCAGTAGTAGGCCCGCAACTCGCCGGTCCGGGCGTCGGAGAGAGTCAGCTTCTCCGTCAGCATCGCCTTGCGCACATCGGCGGCGTCCACGGGCACCCAGCCGTACCCCGGAAGGAAGAACTCGGCCCAGCAGTGCTGCGAGCCGGTGACGTCCTCTTCCGGCTTCTTCCCGAGCCGCAGGCCGAATACCTCTCGGGAGGGAACGCCGGCGGCCCTCGTCAGACTCACGAAGACCGAGTGGAGGTCGGCGCACTTGCCTCCCGGCGTCTCCAGGAGCTTGCAGACATTGCCTTGGCCGCACCCCTTGGTGTCCGGGTCCCGGAAGGTGTTCTCGCAGACCCAGTCGTAGACCGCCTTCGCCTTTTCCAAGACTGTCGTCTTCCCTGCCGTGATCTTGTCCGCCAACTGTTTCACGGCTCCATCGGTGGGGCCGAGGCTGGTGGGCGCGAGGTACAGGGCGTAATCCCTGGGGTCCCAGGCCGCCTCCTTCTCGGGGAAGTCGCGCCGAAGCACCTCCTCCCGCTCGACGCCGAAGGAGAGGGTCAGCGTCCGGTTTGCGGCGCCCTTGTCCCACCGGGCATAGAGCATGGGGGTCCCGTGAACCCGGTCGGTGTAGACCGCGGAGTCGGCAAAATCGCCGGTGACCTTCACGTCGCGGATCACCTGATCCGAGTCCGAGGTTGGGTACGGGAGCCAGAGTCTCACGTCTTGGTGCCGAACCTGCGCAGAGAGATCGACGCGGCACTCCACCGTTCCGGACCGGGTCTTGGCCAAGTCGCCGGCGTCAGCGACACCGCCGGTCGCGGCGAGAAGTAGAACGAGGGGAAAGATGGTCCGGCGCATGCTGTCTCCTTCGGGAGGGGCCACGTAGTTGCGCCAGAATACGGCGCCCGGCCGGGCCGAGTCCAAACGGTAATATCGAGACATCAGCGGTCAGCCATCGGTTCTATAGATGGCCACCGCCCCGGAGAATAGTCTCCAGAGCGCCGGCGGGCCGGTGCAAGGCTGGCCGCCTCCGTGGACAGAAAGTGGCTCTGGTGGCCCCATAGCAGCCACCACGAATCACCTGGCCCACTTATTGAATGGGCCGCGCTGAAACCTGGCTCTGGAACCCCTCCCGTAGGTCGCGATAGATGAATCATCCATTCATGAAGACGCTTTACGCGGCCGTGCCCTTCCTCCTCGCGGCCACCATCGCGGCGGCGGGTCTGGCCGTAGCTCTCTCGGGGTGCCGAGGTTCGTGCTGCGCCCAAGTGGGCGCCGGGGGAAACGCAACCACGTCGTCCCGAGTTCACAGTTCGTAAGCGTCACTGCCTCGCCGATACGCGGGCGAGCACAAGACAAGGAGCGCACCATGTCGTCACAGAAACCGACCTCGACCTCCTCGGACAAGTCCGCCGCCAAGAAGGCCGCCGTGCTCGGAACCGACCGGAAGAACCGCGTGTCTCTCCTCGCGATGGCCGCCACTGCCGTGCTGGTCGTCGGGGGTGGGTACTGGTTCCTCGGCAGCAAGGGCGCACAATTCCAGGCCGCGGCCGCCCTGGCGCCGGCCAACGCCTCGGCCTCGGAGGTCTCCGTCCCCGTAAAGGACTTTGACGACGGCCAGGCCCGCTTCTTCCGACTCGACGGCGGCAACGGCGTGTCCATACGCTACTACGCTGTGAAGGCGCTCGACGGGTCACTGAAGACGGCCTATGACGCCTGCGACGCCTGCTGGGCCTCGGGCAAGGGGTACAAGCAGGCCGGAGCGGTCATGATCTGCCAGAACTGCCGCCGGAAGTTCGAGATCGGGCGCATCGGCGAGATCCACGGCGGCTGCAACCCGGCGGCCCTGAAGAGCGAGGTCAAGGACGGCCAGGTCGTGATCCAGGTGCGAGACATCCTGTCAGGTCGCCACTACTTCGACCTGCCCAAAGAGGGATGACATGACCCTCAAGGACATCGCGCTCCTGAATCTTCGCCGGCGAAAGGCCAAGGCGGCCTTCGTCTTGGCGGGCCTCGTCATCGGGGTGTCGACGGTCGTCGGTCTCATCAGCCTCGTGGGGGCCATCACCCAGGACATCAATCACAAGCTGGAGCAGTACGGCGCGAACATCCTGATCGTGCCGAAGACCGAGAACCTGTCCCTCAGTTATGGAGGCCTTTCGCTGGGGGGCGTCTCGTTCGAGATGCAGGAGCTTCGGCAGGAAGACCTGAAGAAGGTCCAGACCATCAAGAACTCGGGCAACATCGCGGCGCTCGGCCCCGTGGTGCTCGGTGCCGTGGACGCGGGGGGACGCAAGGTCCTTCTGGCCGGTGTGGACTTCGAGGCCGTGAAGGTCCTGAAGCCCTGGTGGAAGGTCGAGGGCCGGCTGCCCGGCGACAAGGGCGTCCTCCTGGGAGCGGAGGCCGCGCGGATCCTGGGCCTCAAGGTCGGAAGCCCCTTCCCCGGCACCGGCTGGGATCTCTCGGTGCAGGGGATCTTGGAGGCCACGGGCTCCCAGGACGACCAACTCGTCTTCACCGACCTCGCGACCGCCCAGTTTGTGCTCGACAAGGGGGGGCGCGTCTCGATGGTGGAGGTGGCGGCCCTGTGCAAGAACTGCCCGATCGAGGACATGGTGAAACAGATGTCCGCCGTGCTCCCGGGCGCCAACGTGATGGCCATCCAGCAGGTGGTGAAGAGCCGCCTGGACGCCCTGGCCCACTTCAAGAAGTTCTCCTACGGCATTTCGGCCGTGGTGGTGCTCGTGGGGAGCCTTGTCGTCCTCGTTACCATGATGGGGAGCGTGCGGGAGCGCACGGGCGAGATCGGGATCTTCCGGGCCATCGGCTTCCGGCGAAGCCACGTGATCCGGATCGTCCTCCTGGAGGCCGGGATCGTCTCCGCCCTGGCCGGGGTGGCCGGCTACCTGACGGGTTGGGGCGCCACCGTGGCGGCAATTCCCTTCTTCACCGAGGGTGGTCACGCCGGGCACGGCGTGGCCGTGCCCTTCGACCCGACTCTGGCCCTGGGTGCACTGGTCCTGGCCGTAACCCTGGGTCTCCTGTCGAGCGCGTACCCGGCGCTTCTGGCAGCGCGGCTCGATCCCAACGAAGCGCTTCGTTCCCTGTAGGCCGCTCCCGCCCCTCCGTGGGCTCTGCGGCACGTCGCCCCTCCTGGGCTTGGAGAACTCAGATGAGCTACATTCACGCGGAAGGCCTCGTGAAGCAATACGGTGTCGGAGACTCGGTCGTGTTGGCCGTGCGCGACATGGGCTTCACGATCGACGCCGGAGAGTTCGTCGCCGTGATGGGCGAGTCGGGCTCGGGCAAGTCCACGCTGCTCTCGATCATGGGGGCCCTGAACACCCCTTCCTCGGGCACGTACGTTGTCGACGACATCGACGTCTACTCCCTCAGGCAGGATCAGCGGGCCGACTTCCGGCGGGAGTTCCTTGGGTTCGTGTTCCAGAGCTTTCACCTGGTGTCGTATCTCACGCTCGCCGAGAACGTCATGCTCCCCCTGGCGGTCGTGAAGCGAAGCGGCAAAGAGAAGCGGTCCATGGCAGAGGAGGCATTGGAGCGCGTAGGCCTGGGCGGCAAGGCGGGCCGGCTTCCGAGCCAGATCTCGGGCGGGGAGCAGGAACGCGTAGCCATCGCCCGGGCCATCGTGAACGAGCCGCCGATCCTCCTGGCCGACGAGCCCACGGGAAACCTCGACACGAAGACCACCCGGGACGTCATGGGGCTCCTGACCCGGCTCAATCAAGAGGGGATGACGATCGTCATGGTCACCCACAACCCGGAGTGCGCGAAGGACGCCCGGCGGATCCTGCGGGTCTCCGACGGCGTGGTGGTCCACGAGGACCGGGTCGTGCGCCAGGCCTCGAACCAGTAACTGTCGTGCCGGGGGAAAAGGGTGGTACCGATGAAACGTATCCTTCCACTGCTCGCGGCCGGCCTTTTCGGCGCCCTCTTTGCCAGCGCCGCGATCTACTGGGACCTGAGAACCGAGGCGGCCCAGGCGGCGGCTCCGTCACCTGCCGGGCAGGGAAGCCCCCATGCCGCGGGCCCCAGGGATGGGGCAGGAACGGCTGCCGGGCCGACGCAGCGCGTCCTCTTCCACGTCGACGGCATCTCCTGCGGGAGTTGCGAAGGCAAGATCCGCAAGGCCCTCAAGGCGAAGCCCGGGGTCGTCGCCGTAGCCGTGAACCTCGATGAGCGCGCGGTTACCGTCGATTACGAGTCGGGGGTCGCCGACCCCAAGGCGTTGGCCGAGACGATCACCCGAGCGGGCTTCCCGGCCCGGTACGTAGCCTCGGGACCCGAGGCTACGACCCTTCCCAAGACGACCGATCCCAAGGCCAGAGGGTGCGGAGGACGGTGCTGTGCCGAGAAGAGTTGACCACAGCTGGCGAATAGTCCACAGGCGGTGCAGACTATTGCCCCGGCTTCCCGGCGCGGCTGCTTCCTTCGCCGGAAACGTCGCGCGCGGCGACACCCGGCGCCTCGGCACACCGCTTGCTTTGGGGCTCGTCGGCCAGCGCACGCGCTGGAGTTCTCAAACCCAGCGGCTATTCTCCGGCCGCGTCAGACCTCCGCCCCGGCAATTGCGCACTCGGAAAGGGAGTTGAAGGGATGAAGAGGATCGCACGAACGCTCGCCGCAGGCCTCGCCGCCTTGGCCCTCGGCCTGCCCGTGCCCGCCCGGGCTGCCGACTCGGCGGGCCGCGCAGCCGCCCCCGGAGGCACCGCGGGCGACTCCCGGGAAGCGAGGATCGCACAGGGCGCGACGCTGGACGATTTGACGGCGTACTCCTATCGCGAAAATCCGATGATCGAGGCGGCTCGTCAGGAGTGGCGGGCGGTGGTGGAGAAGTACCGGGTGGACACGGCCTACGAGAACCCCGAGGTCATGGTCGAGGGGATGTACATGCAGGACACCTTCGGCGACCGCGCGCGCCCCGACGACTGGAAGGTCACCGTGTCCGAGCCCATTCCCCTCTTGGGCCGCCTGGGGACCGCGGGCGCGGTGACCGAGGCGGACGCTCGGATCGCGCGACTCAAACTCGATGCGACCGTTCGGGACGTGAGCGTCCAGGTCCGCGAGTCCTACGAGGAGCTCTGCTACCTGCGCGAGGCGAAGAGGGTGGCCGCGGCCAACAAGGATCTCCTGGACCAGCTCCGAAAGGTCGGGGAGACGGCCTACGCCGGGAACCGCGCCGCACTGGTCGACGTGATGAAAGCCCAGGCCCAGTCGGGCCAACTTCAGTACGACGCCCTCCTCCTCGAGGAACTGGAGCGCACGGAGAAGACCCGCCTCAACGCGCTTCTCAATCGCGCCCCCGACGCCCCCCTCGGCCCCCTGGCCGACGAGCCGGTGCGGCCGGTGGTGTACTCGGTGGAGGAGCTCTACCCCCTGGCCGAGGCGAACCTCGAGGAGATCCGGATCGCCCAGGCCGGCGTGGAGAAGGCCCAGGCCATGCTCTCGCTCACGCGCTACGAGAATCTTCCGGAGGTGAAGCTCGGCCTCTCGTACGGGGAGCAGAACCTTGCCCGGCAGATCGGCGTTCAGGCGACCTTCATGCTTCCCGTTTGGCCCGGGAAGAACTTCGGCCGCACCGGATCTGCCCGCGCAGACCTGGAGAAGATGCGGGCGATGCGAGCGAGTCAGATCAACGACAGCCGTGCCATGATCCGGGACACATACTTTCGCTTGCAGAACTCCGACCGGCTCATCCGCCTCTATCGGGACGACCTCCTCCCCCAGGCGGCCAAAGCCATGGAGACCGCTGAGACCTGGTTCAAACAGGGTCAGGGGAGCTTCTCCGACTATGTCGAGACGGAGAGCGCCTGGTACAACTTCCAACTCGCCCTGGCCCGGGCCAAGGCCGACTATGGCAAGTTCCTGGCGCGCCTGGAGAAACTCGCCGGCCGAAGCCTGACCCTACGAGCCGCCGACGTCGACCCCAATGCCGCCCAGGAGGGATCCAAGTGAAGACGACAGCCGCCCTGCTGGCCGCCGCAGCCGCCCTCGCCGGCGTCTCCGCGCAGGCGGGCTACCGAGATCTGAGCCGGGAGTTGGACGCCTACGAACCTCCCGCCCTCTACCGATCGCAGGTCGGCGGGAAACCCGGCACAGACGTGCGACCCGGCTCGCCGGCTTCCGACGACGAGTTCCGGGCCCAGATTGCCCGTCTCCGCGAGGTCGAGAGCCGGTGGGAGAAGGCACTGACGGAGCCGACGGCGGAGGATTCCTTTTACACGCCCGCGGCCTCGCAGCTGGAGGTCCTCCGCCCTGCGGCGACCGACGCGACGGCTGCGGAGAAGGCCCTGGCCGACGGCTTTTCACTGGAGACCTTGGAGGCTCTGACGCTGCTCCGAAGCCCCGCGGTCCGGTCGAAGGAGCGGGAGCTTCGGGCCGCCCTCGCGGGGTACAGTCAGGTGGAGAACTTGGACTCGATCCTTCGCCAGTACACGATCTTTACGGCGAGCCTCATGGCCGGGGTGGGGAGCGCCGAGAACCCCGATGCGCCCGCCCTCAAGTTCCCCTTCCCCGGAGTGCTCGCCCTCAAGGGAGAGATCGTGACCCAGGACGCGCGGGCCGCGCGAGAGGGAGTGGAGGCCGCCCGCCGCGACGCCGTCACCGCGGTCCGCAAGGCTTACTGGGAGCTCCTATACGCGCGAGCGGCCCAGGAGATCACCGGCGGGATGCTCGACCTTCTCGACAACCTGAAGTCGGCGGCCTCGGCGCGATACTCGGCCGGCGAGACAACGTTCCAAGACGTGGTCAAGATCGGGATCGAGCGGGAGAAGGCGAAAGAAGAGCTCAAGACCCTGGGCGAGGAGCAGCGCAACAGGGAGGCCGAGATCCGGGAGGTCCTGAGCCTTCCCCCGGTCGTCGCCATCGGCGCCCCCGCGGCCCGAGCGCCCAACCGGGCCGCTGTGAAGGAGAAAGGCCTCTATCCCGAGGCTAAGGCCAAGCGCCAGGAACTTCGCGCCATGCGCGCGATGATCGGCCGGATGGAACGGATGCTGGAGATGGCGGAGACCATGATCTATCCCGGCTTCAGCCTGAACCTGTCCCTCTACGAGCGAGACGAGGTGTCCCGGATCGGTGCGGGCGCCGCCATGGGAGAGGCCGCAGGGAGCTTCCCGGTGGTGACCACCGCCTCCATGGGCGCGGGCCTGCCCAAGATGCCCTGGTTCGGCAAGGACGACGCGTACCTGCGGGAGACCCGCCAGCGGATCGGTGCGTTACAGAAGGACCTGGAGATGACCGAGGCGTCCACGGCGCTGAGCGTGCGGGAGGCCTGGTTCCGCCTCGACAAGGCGCTTCGCGAGGAAGCCCTTTTCGGCGACCGGGTGGTGAGCCTGTCGCAGGCCGCCCTCGAGGCCTCCACCCGGGGCTACAGGGCCGGAAAGGTCATGTTCTCGGACCTGATCGAGTCTTACACAGGGTGGCTCCAGGCCAACCTCGCTCTCGAGCGGGCGAAAGCCGACACGGGAGTTGCGAGGGCGGAGTTGGAAGCAGTCGTCGGAGCGACGCTGCCGTAGGGCGGGGCTTGCCCCGTCGCAACCGACCGATTGGCGGGGCAAGCCCCGCCCTACAAGGGAGATAGCGATATGTCTGATGACATCGAGATCCCGGCTGCGCCCGCACCCAAGAAGCGACCCGCCCGCGCGGGGCTCGTCGTGGCCGCCGCGGCGGTCCTCCTCGTCGCGGCCGGCGGCGGCGCCTGGTATGCAGGCCTCTTCGGCTCCCGCGGCACAGAGAAGACCATCGCGGGCAAGGCGGAGCAGTACACCTGCGGCATGCATCCCTGGATTATCTCGGACAAGCCGGGGGAGTGCCCCATCTGCGGCATGAAGCTCACGAAGATCGAGGAGCAGCCCGCCGCCGCCACGCCGGCGGCGCCGAAAAGCGAGGCCGACGAGTTCTTCTCCGACGCCGGCGGCTCCGCACCGGAGAAGACGGCCGCCAAAGGCGAGCGAAAGCTTCTCTTCTACCGAAACCCCATGAACCCGGCCGTCACTTCGCCCACGCCTGCCAAGGACGAGATGGGCATGGACTACGTGCCCGTCTACTCGGACGAGGTGGGTGCTCCCGCGGCCGGGGGAGGCGTTGAAGGTCTGGCCACGATCCGCGTGGGAGAAGAGGCACTTCGGCTCTCGGGCGTGCAGACGGCTTCGGCCACCCGTGAGACGGTCCGCCGCACGGTGCGCACGGTCGGCATCGTCGTTCCCGACGAGACCCGGATCCGCCACGTCCACACCAAGATCGAAGGCTGGGTCGAGAAGCTCTACACGAACTTCACGGGCGAGGTGGTCCGGCAGGGCCAGCCCATCCTCTCCCTCTACTCCCCTGAGCTCCTGGCGACCCAGGAGGAGTTCTTGAAGGCCAAGGAGACGGCGGCCAAGTTCGCCGGGTCGAGAAGCCCGGACGTGAGGAGCCTCGGCGAAGAGCTCCAGCATTCGGCCCGCCGCCGCCTGGAGCTCTTCGACGTCCCGAAAAGCTTCATCGCCCAGCTGGAGAAGACCGGCGCGATTCAGCGCAGCGTGACACTGAACGCCCCGACCTCCGGCTTCGTAACAGCCAAGGACGTCTTCGAGGGCCAGAAGGTGGAGCCCGGCATGGAGCTCTTCAGCGTGACCGACCTCTCTCGCGTCTGGATCGAGGCCGACCTCTACGAGTATGAGGCGGGCGCGGTCAAGGTCGGGCAGGAGGCGACGCTTGCGCTAGCCTTTCAACCGGGAGTGCAGCTCAAGGGCCGGGTGGCCTTCGTGTTCCCCTACCTCTCCCCCGAGACCCGCACCTTGAAAGTCCGCTTTGAGTTCCCCAACCCGAACATGGTCTTGAAGCCCCAGATGTACGCCGACGTCACCCTCTCCCTGGCCGCGGCCCAGGGCGTGACGATCCCCGACTCGGCCATGATCGACACGGGCGTGCGCAAGGTCGTCTTCGTGGAAACCTCGCCGGGTTCGTTCGAACCCCGGGAGGTCAAGGTGGGCGTGCGCGGTGAGGGCAAGGCCCAGGTGCTTGCCGGCGTGAAGGAAGGCGAGAAGGTGGTCGTGAAGGCCAACTTCCTCCTCGACTCGGAGTCTCGGCTGCGGGCGGCGCTCACCAAGATGAGCGGAGGGGCCCGATGATCCGGACCGGTAATCACCGTAGGGTGGGCTTCGCCCACCGGCGTTCGGGGGTCGCAGGTAGTAGGGTGGGCTGTGCCCACCGAAACCCGGTGTTTGAGGCCCGGTGGGCACAGCCCACCCCACTCGGGGCTGTCTCTACGATGGCAGGAGCGGCGAAATGACGCCCCACGGCGCCGCGGTCGGCCCCACGAATCTCAGTTTCATCCAGAAGATCATCCGCTTCTGCGCCCACAACCGGGCCCTGACCCTGCTCGGCGTGGCGGCGGTGTGCGCCCTCGCGGTCTACACCCTCAAAGAGATCCGGCTCGACGCCCTGCCGGACCTCTCCGACACCCAGGTGATCGTCTACTCCAAGTGGGACCGGTCGCCGGACATCATCGAAGACCAGGTCACCTACCCCATCGTCTCGGCACTGCTGGGAGCACCCAAGGTGAAGGCCATCCGGGGCTTCTCGGACTTTGGCTTCTCCTACGTGTACGTGATCTTCCAGGACGGGACCGACATCTACTGGGCCCGCTCCCGTGTGCTGGAGTACCTCTCCAAGATCCAGTCTCGCCTGCCCCAGGGGGTCAACACCGAGCTCGGCCCCGACGCGACGGGGGTCGGCTGGGTGTTCCAATACGCCCTGGCGGACCGCTCCGGGACCCATTCGCTCGACGAGCTGCGCAGTTACCAGGATTGGACGCTTCGCTACGCGATCCAGTCGGTGCCGGGCGTGGCCGAGGTGGCCTCCATCGGCGGGTTCCAGAAGCAGTATCAGATCACGGTGGATCCGAACCGCCTCGCGGCCTACGGCCTCTCGCTCGACATGGTGATGGAGGCAGTGAGCCAATCCAACAACGAAGTGGGCGGCCGACTGATCGAATTCTCGGGCGCCGAGTACATGGTGCGGGCCCGGGGCTACGCCCGAAGTCTTCCGGACTTCGAGAAGATCGTGGTGAAGACCGGCCCCGGCGGCGTGCCGGTGCTCCTCAAAGACATCGCCCGGGTGGAGCTCGGGCCCGAGATCCGCCGCGGCGTCTCCGACCTCGACGGCCTGGGGGACCACGTGGGCGGCGTCGTGGTGATGCGCCACGGCGAAAATGCACTGAACGTCATCGAGCGGGTGAAGGCGAGGATCGAGGAGCTCAAACCTTCGATGCCGAAGGGCGTGGAGTTCGTGACCACCTACGACCGCTCGGACCTGATCCACCGGGCGATAGAGACCCTGAAGCACGAACTCACGGTGGAGATGATCATTGTCTCCCTGGTGATCCTGATCTTTCTCTGGCACGTGCCGTCGGCCCTGGTGCCTATCGTCACGATCCCGATCTCGGTTCTCCTGTCCTTCATCCCCCTCTATTACATGGGGGTGACCGTCAACATCATGAGCCTCGCGGGCATCGCCATCTCCATCGGCGTTCTGGTCGACGGGGCTATCGTAGAGGTGGAGAACGCCTACAACAAAATCTATCACTGGCAGGCAGGGGGGAAGAAGGGCGACTTTCACGAGGTGCGCCTCTCCGCCCTGATGGAGGTGGGCCCGTCGGTCTTCTTCTCGCTCCTCGTGATCGCCGTGGCCTTCCTGCCGGTCTTTGCCCTGGTGGACCAGGAGGGGCGGCTCTTCCGGCCCCTGGCCCTGTCGAAGAACCTGGCCATGGGCCTCGCCGCACTGCTGGCCATCACGCTCGACCCTGCGCTGCGGATGCTCTTCGCCCGGATCGATCCCTTCGTCTTCAAGCCGCGGTTCCTGGCAAAGCTCGCGAGCCACGCCTTCGTGGGGACCTACTACTCGGAGGACCGCCACCCGATCAGCCGGGCCATCTTCAGGGTCTACGACCCGGCCTGCCGGTTTGTCTTGAAGCACCCGAAGGGCGTCATCGTGGCCGCGGTCGCTGTGGTCGCCCTGAGCCTTCCGCCCTACTTCAAGCTGGGCAGCGAGTTCATGCCCCCCCTGAACGAGGGCACCATCCTCTACATGCCCACCACCCTGCCCGGGATCTCCGTGGCCCAGACGCAGGAGCTCCTGATCGCCCAGGATAAGCTCCTGAAGGGCTTCCCCGAGGTGGAACGGGTCTTCGGCAAGGCGGGCCGCGCCGACACGTCGACCGACCCGGCGCCCTTCTCCATGATGGAGACCACCGTCATCCTCAAGCCGGAAACCGAGTGGCGGGGCAAAGACCGCTGGTACTCGAAGTGGGCGCCGAACTGGCTCAAGTCCATCCTCCGCCGCATCTGGCCCGATCATCTTTCCTGGGACGAGCTCGTGGCGGACATGGACGCGAAGCTTCGGTTCCCGGGCAATACCAACGCCTGGACCATGCCGATCAAGGCGCGCATCGACATGCTGACCACCGGCGTGCGCACCCCGGTGGGGATCAAGGTCTACGGCGCAGACCTCAAAGAGATCCAGAAGATCGGGGAGCACCTGGAGCAGGTGATGAAGGACATCCCCGGCACCCGCAGCGTCTTCGCCGAGCGCGTCACCGGCGGCTACTTCGTCGACTTCGACCTGAAGCGAGACCAACTCGCCCGCTACGGGCTCACCATCGACGCCGTGCAGAAGGTGATCATGGCCGCGATCGGCGGCGAGAATGTGACCACGACGGTCGAGGGCCGCGAGCGCTACCCGGTCAACATCCGCTATCCGAGGGAGCTCCGGGAGGACCCGGACCGGCTCGGCCGCGTGCTGGTGCCGATCCCCGGCCCAGGCGGGATGGGGTCGATCCAGGTGCCGCTCGCGCAGCTCGCAGACATCAAGCTCGTCTCCGGCCCGGCCATGATCCGCGACGAGAACGGCTTCCTGTCAGGCTACGTGTACGTCGACATCGCGGGGCGCGACGTGGGCAGCTACGTGGAGGAAGCCAAGAAAGCCGTCGAGAAGGCCGTCTCGCTCAAGCCCGGCTACGTACTCCAGTGGAGCGGCCAGTACGAGAACATGATCCGAGTGAAGGAGCGTCTGAAGATCGTCGTGCCGATCACCCTGGCGCTCATCTTCGTGCTCCTCTATGCCAACACTCGAAGCGCCTTCAAGGCCACCATCGTCATGCTCGCCGTGCCGTTCTCGGCCGTCGGCGCCATCTGGCTCTTCTACTTCCTGGGCTACAACGTCTCCATCGCGGCCTGGGTGGGGATGATCGCCCTCCTCGGACTGGACGCCGAGACTGGTGTCTTCATGCTCCTCTTCCTTGACCTCTCGCACGACGAGGCCCAGGCCCGGGGCGAGCTCAACACGCTGGACGAGCTCGACGAAGCCATCCTGCACGGTGCCGTGAAGCGGGCACGGCCCAAGATGATGACCGTGGCCGCCGCCTTCATGGGCCTCTTGCCGATCATGTGGTCCACCTCCGCCGGGGCCGACGTCATGAAGCGCATTGCCGCGCCCATGATCGGCGGGCTCGTGACGTCGTTCATCATGGAGCTCCTCGTGTATCCGGCCATCTACAAGCTCTGGAAGAAGCGGGAGCTTGGAACGGCGCCCCCACCCGTGCAAGGGTCGGCGGCGAGGAGCATCGTTGGATAGTCCACAGTTACTGGAGACTATTGCCCACATACCCCCCTCGGCCTGCCGTGCCGACCCGCCGAAAGTGCGGATGGAAGGCGTCAGGTGCATTGGCATCGTCCTTGCTATAGACAGAGAAGCCGACCCGGACTCGGCGCGTTCAAACGTACGTCCGGGCAAACACGTGCAGAAGGGAGACCGCGATGAACAAGAAGGCCATTCGCACACTGACGACTCTTTCGCTCGGAGCCGCGCTCGCGTTGACGGCCGCCGGCTGCGCCACCGTGAGCCCCTACGCCGCGGCCCCGATGAAACAGGAGACGACGGGAACGCCCTCCGGGGACGAGATCCGAGCAGCCCAGGTCCCAGGGTACCAATTGGCGTACTACCTGCTTGACCTCGGTGCGGATGCTGCGCCGAAGACCAAGCACCTGATGGTCTTCGTCACGACCTCTGAGGGAAAGGACGTCGCGGATGCCGCGGTGACCTACACGCTGACCGGCCCGGGGACAGAGGAGCGAACCGTGACGGCGTCTCACATCAAGGGCGGGACGTTCACGTACAAGGTGGGTCCGGAGAAACACACGGCCAAGACCGTCCCGATGGCCGGTGGCTACGGCGCTGACGTGTACCTGCGAGAGAAGGGCGACTACAAGATCATGACCAAGGTGACCGTCGGAGCGACAAGCACGACGGACGCGTTCGCCTACACGGTGAAGTGACGGACCTGTCGACTCCGGTCGACGGATCGAGGCGGCCCGTGCCGATGGGCGGCGCGAGGCCGCAGCATACCGAAGAGATCTCCAACGAAAGGAACCGATCGATGAAGAAGACGATTCGCTGCCTTACGACCATCGCTGTCGGCGTCGCGCTCGCGCTCCCGTCTCTGGCCCTCGCCATGGACCACAGCGCCCACGGTGCCATGGGCGCGGACGCCAAGGGGATGCCCGCGGCGACCGTGACGTCGGCCATGAAGGGCAAAGAGGTCCGCTCCGCCAAGGTGGACGGTTACCAGTTCACCTACCACCTCATCGACATGGCCGAGATGATGAAGGGCGTGCCGATGCAGGGGGACATGAGCACGATGAAGTCCCACCACCTGATGCTGTTCGCCGTGTCACCCGACGGGAAGCCTGCCGCCCAAGGCAAGGTAGGGTACATGATCACCGGACCCGGCAAGGCCGAGCAGAAGACCATGGCCATGGCGATGGACGGCGGTTTTGGCGCCGACGTGGACCTCAAGGCGAAAGGCGACTACAAGGTGACGGCCAAGGCGGTCTTCGGCGACAAGACGGTCGTTGACGAGTTCACGTACACGGTCAAGTAGCCCTGCTCTTCGTTCACCGGAAGGGCGCCGACTCCGGCGTCCTTCCGGTTGATTCGGGTTGGCCCGCAGTCCCTATTCCCTCGTAAAGATCGTAAAACTTGCAAAGTAGATATAGCACAACATAGCTAAAGAATCAAATTGACACCCTCGCGGCCTTGACGATACAGTTCCCCGGCACCCCATCCGAGCAACTGAGGACGCGCGGCCCGCGGAGAACCGGTCCTGCCGTCCATGAATCTTGAGGAGGCCTCCCATGTCCACGAGTCACGACGCCCGAAAGAACCCCGGCCTGGGGACCATTTCGGTCCACGGCGGCCAGGTACCGGACCCGACGACCGGAGCCCGGGCCGTGCCCATCTACCAGACGAGCTCCTACGTCTTCAAGAGCACGGAGCACGCGGCGAACCTCTTTGCCCTCAAGGAGTTCGGGAACATCTACACCCGCCTAATGAACCCCACCACCGACGTCCTCGAGCAGCGGGTGGCGCAGATCGAGGGAGGGACCGGGGCCTTGGCGGTGGCCAGCGGGCAGGCCGCGGAGACCCTGGCGCTCCTGAACATCACGCAGGTGGGCGACGAGATCGTCGCGGCCAACAACCTCTACGGCGGAACCTACCAGCTCTTCCACCACACGTTTCCCAAACTCGGCCGGAAGGTCGTCTTCGTCGACTCCTCGAAGCCCGAAGGGTTCCGAAAGGCAATCACCCCGCGGACCCGAGCGATCTACGCGGAGACGATCGGCAACCCGAAGCTCGACGTTCCGGACTTCGAGGCCCTGGCCGCCATCGCCCACGAGGCCGGCATCCCGCTCGTGGTCGACAACACGGTGGGCGTGGGGCTCGTGCGGCCCTTCGAGCACGGTGCCGACATCATCGTGAGCTCGGCCACGAAGTTCATCGGCGGCCACGGCACGTCCATCGGGGGCGTGATCGTGGACTCCGGCACGTTTAACTGGGGCAACGGGAAGTTCCCGGAGTACACCGAGCCCGACCCGAGCTACCACGGCCTGAAGTTCTGGGAAGTCTTCGGGAACTTCCCGGGCCTCGGCAACGTGGCCTTCATCATCAAGGCCAGGGTCCAGTGGCTCCGGGACGTCGGCCCCGCCCTGAGCCCCTTCAACGCCTTCCAACTCCTCCAGGGGCTGGAGACGCTGCACCTGCGGCAGAAGAAGCACTCGGAGAACGCGCTGGCCGTGGCGACCTTCCTCCTGGGCCACCCCCTGGTGAACTGGGTGAACTACCCGGGGCTCCTGGACAACGCCAACTACCCGCTAGCGGCCAGGTACCTCAGGAACGGCTTCGGCGCGCTGGTCGGCTTCGGGATCAAGGGAGGCCTGGAGGCGGGGCAGAAGTTCATCGAATCCGTGAAGCTCCTCTCCCACCTGGCCAACATCGGCGACGCCAAGAGCCTCGTGATCCACCCGGCGTCCACGACCCACCAGCAACTCACCCCGGCCGAGCAGCAGGAAACGGGGGTGACCGCGGACTACATCCGCCTCTCCGTCGGCATCGAGGACCTGGACGACATCGTGGCCGACATCGACCAGGCCCTGGAGCAAGCGGCCGGCTGAGGAGGCGCGTGGGCTCGACCATCAGTCTTCTCGGCCTCGGCGCCGCGTCCTTCGTGGCCGGCGCGATCAACTCCGTGGCCGGCGGGGGGAGTCTTCTCTCCTTCCCGGCCCTGGTCGCCTTCGGCCAGCCCGCAATCCTCGCCAACGCGACCAACACCGCGGTGGTGTGGCCCGGGACCCTGTCGAGCGCGTTCGCCTACCGGAAGGACTTTCCGGCGGATCGGGGCCTCGTGCTCATGCTCGTAGTCTCGAGCCTGCTCGGGGGGCTGCTGGGCGCCGCGATCCTCGTGGGCACCCCGCCCGCCCTGTTTCAGAAGCTCACCCCGTTCCTCGTGCTCTTCGCCACCGGCCTGTTTGCGGCGCGGCGCATCTTCGCCCGGCTGCTCGCCCGAACCGACGGCGCGGCGCCGAGCAGCTCCCGCTGGGGCCGGGCCGCGGGCTTCGCCTTCCAATTCGGCGTCGCCACCTACGGGGGCTACTTCGGCGCCGGGGCGGGGATGCTCATGCTCGCCTCCTTCGGCCTCATGGGCTTGACCGACATCCACCGGATGAACGCCCTGAAGACCACTCTGGCGACGCTCCTCAACGGCATCGCCCTCCTGTACTTCGCGGCAGCGGGCCTCGTGGTGTGGCACCTCGCCCTCGGGATGGGGGCCTGCGCCGTCGCCGGCGGGTACAGCGGCGCCCGGCTGGCCAAACGCGTGGACCAGCGGATCGTCCAGAAAGCCATCGTCGCCCTCGGCCTTTGCGCGTCGGCCTGGCTCTTCGCCAAGGCGTGGTGAGCCCCGCGCCGGAGGACGTGGCCGACAGCCCCCCGACGCTTGACCCGGGAGGCCTCCGCGCGCTAGAAGGGAAGCGGCCGGCGGGTCGGCCTTGGGGGGGAGATATGAGCCGAAGAATCGTTGCGTTCCAGGATGCCGCCGAGGAGTCGCCTGCCGAGGTCCTTCCGGAGGCGGCCGTCCCTTTCGCGTCGAGGCGGTCGGCCCGATCGGACGGGACGGCACCATGAGGGTTCCCCACGACCCGGCCGACACGAGCTCCCGCCCAGCGGAAGAGACCGGGCTCGAGATCCTCCTCCGGCTCCACGAGATGAGCGACGCCTCCGAGGAGGCGATTGCCGACTACGCCCTGGAGGCGAGCCAGCGGCTCACCGGAAGCGGGCTCGGCTACGTCGCCTTCCTAGACGACGCCGAGACGACGCTCACGATGTACGCGTGGTCCGAAGCGGCGTTGGCCCAGTGCCGCATCGCCGACAAGCGGTGGATCTACCCGGTGCAGACGACCGGTCTGTGGGGGGAGGCCGTGCGGCAGCGCCGGCCCATCGTGACGAACGAGTACGGCGCCTCGAACCCTCTGAAGCGGGGCTACCCGGAGGGGCACGCGCGGATCCGCAACCACATGAACATCCCCGTGTTCGACGGCGATCGCATCGTCGCGGTGGCCGGCGTCGGCAATAAGCCCGGCGACTACGACGCCTCCGACGTCCGGCGACTGACGCTCCTGATGACGGGCATGTGGCAGATCATCCGGCGCAAGAGGGCCGAAGCGGAGCGCGAGCGCCTCCTGGAGGAGGTGCGGCGCCACGCGGCAGAGCTCGACGCAACGATCACGTCGATCCCCGACGGGGTGATCATCTGCGGTGCCGAGGGGGAGATCGTCCGGCTCAACGACTCGGGTCGGAGGATCCTGGGGCTGTCCCCGGAGCAGCTGGCGCTGCCGCTCACCGAGCGCATGCGGCTACTGGAGGCGGAAACTCCCGACGGCCGACCGATCCCGGCCGAGCAGGCTCCTCTCTTCCGGGCCCTGGCCGGTGAAACCGTCCAGGGAGTCGTGATGGTCGTGCACGCGCGGGACCCCGGGCGCAGGTGGGTCTCGATAAGCGCCGCACCGATCCGGACTCCCGACGGCACCCAGCGGGGGGCCGTCGCCATACTCAACGACGTGACGGCGCTCCACGAGATGGAGGAGCAGCGCGAAGACATCCTGCGCGCGGTCTCCCACGACCTGCGTACGCCTCTGGTCAGCGTGGGCGGGTTCGCCCGCCTGCTGCTTCGGCAGCGCGAGGAGGCCGGAGCGCCGGAGCCCGAGCTCGGCCACCTCCGGCACATCCTGGCCGGCGCCCGGCAGATGAATGCCCTCATCCAGGACTTGGTGGAGTCAGTGCGCATGGAGGCCGGCCAGGTCCGCCTGAACCCCCAGCCCGTCGCGCTGCGCGAGCTCATCGCCGGGGTCCTCGGGCGCGCGGCCGGCGCCCTGGAGACCGAGCGGATCCAGATCCACCTCGCCCCGGGCATCCCCCCGGTGCTCGCCGACGAGTCGAGCCTCGAGCGCGTCCTCCTCAACCTGCTGACCAATGCCTTGAAGTACTCGCCCCCCGGCTCTCCCATCGTGCTCGCCGCGACGTCGGGGGAGGCGGAGGCGACCGTGTCGGTCTCGGACCAGGGGCCGGGGATCGCGCCGGAGGACCTGCCCCGGCTCTTCGAGCGCTTCTTCCGGACCAAGCTCGGCCGGCAGGCCGACGGCATCGGTCTGGGCCTCCACATCACCAAGACCTTGGTGGAGTGCCAGGGGGGCCGCCTCTGGGTCGACAGCCGCCCCGGCGAGGGCACCACGTTCACGCTGACCCTGCCGCTGGCGTGATCGTGGCGAAAACGCGGTCCGCTACGCGGAAGCCAGCGCCTGCTCCAGATCGGCCACGATGTCGTCGGGGTGCTCGACGCCGACCGACAGCCGCACCATGCTCGGGGTGATCCCCATGCGCCGTTGCTCCTCCGGAGCCACATCGGCGTGCGTCATGGTGGACGGGTGCTCGGCGAGGGACTCGGTCCCGCCCAGGCTCACCGCGAGCTTGACGAGCTTCAGGGCGTTCAGGAACCGGTAGGCTTGCTCCTGGCCTCCGGCGAGGTCGAAGGAGATCATGGCACCGGCCCCGAGGCACTGCCGGCGATAGACGGCGAACTGGGCGTCGTCCGGACCCAGGTGACCCAGGTAGTAGGTCCGCGCGACCTTGGGGTGGTCTTGGAGGAACTCCCCGACCCGCGCGGCGTTCTTCTTCTGGCAGGTCATCCGCAGCTTCAGCGTCTCGAGACTTCGCAGCAGCAGCCACCCGGTCCAGGGATCCGCCATGTTTCCGAGGAAGGTGCGCAGGGTGCGCACCGACCGCATGAGGTCGGCCGGGCCCACGCACGCCCCGGCGATCAGGTCGCTGTGGCCGCCGATGTACTTGGTCGCCGAGTAGACGACCAGGTCGGCGCCGTGCTTCAGCGGATGCTGCCAGAGGGGGCCCAGGAACGTATTGTCCACGACCAGGAGCACCCGGCGATCCACGGAGGAGTGAACCCGGGCGAGCTCGGAACAGGCGGAGAGGTCGACGAGCGCGTTGGTGGGGTTGGCGGGGGTCTCGGCGTAGATCAGAGCCAAGCGCCCGCCGGCGGCGTCCGCCTTCAGGATCGCGTCAATCTCCTCCCGCGAACTGGCCGCGGGGAAGCCCACGGACCGGACGCCGAACCGCGGGAGCACGTGGTGGATGAGGTAGTCGGTGCCGCCGTAGAGCGGCTCGCTGTGGAGCACGACGTCGCCGGGGCCCAGGAACTGAAGGAGCACCGTACTGATGGCCGCCATCCCGCTGTCGAAGACGGCGCACGCCTCGGCGTCGTCCCACACGGTCAGACGATCTTCGAGGATCTCCAGGTCGGGGTTGTTCAACCGGCTGTAGATCAGCCCCAGCACCTCGGACGGCCCCTGGGTGCGCAGCCCGTAGGCCACCTCGAAGAACGCCTTCCCTTCCTCGGCGCTCTGGAACACGAAGGTGGACGTCTGGAAGATGGGACACTTGAGGGCACCCTCCGACCACTCGGGCCGGTACCCGTAGCTCATCATCCGGCTCTCGGGGTGCAGCACCCGCCGCGCCGTCTCCACCTCCCGCTTTCGGCGCCTCCTCATCGCACACCTCCCGGCCTTGGCGGGGCGCGGCTTCGCTGTCCCTGCCAACCACGCCCCTGAGCGGATGGGAACAAGGGCGCCCGTCCGCGCCCCTCCCCGACTCTAACGCGCCACCGCGGCGGGTCAACTGGGAGACCGGGTGTCGTCCAACAAGGTGACTCGGGGAGGGATCCGCCGCTACGGCTGCCGGGCGAGCGTCTCTTTGAGGCAGAGGGAGGAGAGGAGCGCCACCGCGGCGCAGACGAAGAGCGAGAGGAAGGCGCTTCGGTACCCCTCGATCGTGAAGGCCCCGCCCACCTTGCCGTGGACCTCCAGGATGCGGCCCAGGATCGGCTGGAAGACGGCCCCGCCCGCGAAGGGAAAGAGGTTGACGAGGCCGGTCGAGGTCCCGGCCATCTGGACCGGGAAGAGCTCCTTGGCCGTCGTGAATCCGACCACGACGATCGAGCTCGTGAACGCCCCGAGCCCCAGGCACACGAGGTACAGAGCCGGGAGGGACAGACGGTCCGTGGAAAAGGCCAGGAGGGCGGTGAGGCCGAGGGAGACCAGGCTGGCCAGCACGATCACCGGTTTGCGCGCCCGAAACACCCGGTTCGAGAGGTGGCCCAACAGGGGGCTGCCCACGATCATCCCGACCGCGAGCATGGACAGGACCTGACCCGCCTGGGCTTTCGTGAGACCGTAGACGTGCATCAGATAGGGGCCTCCCCAGAGCCCCCCGAAGGAGAAGAAGACCGCGCAATCAAAGAAGAACCAAACCGCCAGGGGCCAGAACGGGGCAGAGGAGAGCACGCGCCTCGTCCCCTCAAGGAGGCCGATCGGCGGCGGCCGGACCCCGGGCACCTCGCTCGGAGACGGCCACCCGAGGTCCGACGGCCGGTCCCGAACGACCACCCAGACGAGCACCGCCAGCACCAGGGTAAAGAGCCCGACCATGACGAAGGACGCGCGCCACCCGAGCCAGGAGCTCAGGAGAGCCAGGGGCGTCGCAGCGATAAGGGAACCCACCCCGCCCATGGCCATGAGGATCCCGGTCATGGTCGCGAACTCCCGCAGCCGGAACCACTCCGCCAGGATCTTCATGGTCGGAACGAAGAGCATGGACACGCCGAGCCCGACCAGGACCCGGCCCGCGACCGCCACGGGGAGCGACGGTGCGACCCCGAGCAGGAGGGATCCGACGAAGGCCACGCTGAAGAAGAGCGTGATCGTCCGGCGGGGTCCCCAGGAGTCGGAGAGGAGCCCCGCGGGCAGCTGCATGACGGCGTACGGGTAGAAGTAAGCGGACCCGAGCACGCCGAGCAGGGTTCCCCCGGCCCGCAGGTCGCGCATCATGTCCACCGCCACCACGGCCGGGCAGAGCCGGTGGAAGTACACGAGCACGTACCCGAGCGCGAGGATCCAGAAGATCAGCCACCGGTACCGGAGCGGCTTTTCGAGGGACGACTCTTCCATGGTGCCCTCGCGGGACAGTCAGGCTAACGTCGGCAGAGGTTCGGTCCGGGACGACCGGGCGCGAGGTTTAGGCAAGGGTCAGCAGCACCGCGTCCTTCGGCACGCTGTCGCCCTTCTGGAAGCAGACCTCGGCCACGACCCCGTCGGCGGGGGCCTCGAGACCATTCTCCATTTTCATGGCCTCCAAGAGCACGACAACGTCGCCGACCTTCACGGCGTCGCCGACCTTCACGAGGTAGTCGACGACCATGCCCGGCATGGGCGCGAGGAGCGCCCCCTTGGCGGCCTGCGGCGCCTTGGGCGCCGCAGGCTGAGGCGCCGGGGCCGGGGCCGCCGCGGGGGCGAGGGCCGGCGGAGTCGGGGCGGCCGGAGCCGGCAGCGGTGCTCCCCCCACGGCCTCCACCACGACCTCGAAGCACTCCCCGTTCACGCAGACCTTGTAGGTTCGAGCTCCGGGACCCATCACCGGCACTTCCTTCGTCGTCTTCACGTGCCCTCCCTCCGGCGCCTCTCGCGCGTCAGGTCTGGTTTCGGTCGCTTCGGTCTCGGGCCCCGCCGGCCCGGTAGGCCCTGTCGGGCAACTTGCCTTGTGGCGGTCGGGAGCCCCGCCGCGGCGCGGGACGATCCCGGTCCATGGGGGCAATCGCCGGAGCGCGACGAGAGGGGACCTGGGGGACCGTTCCCTCCTCGTGCACCGCGTCGAACCCGCGTCCCGCCCTGCTCTGGGGCGCCCGCCCGCCGTTCCATCCTCCGGCGTAACGGCAGGCCGAGGGCGCTCAGTGAGGTAACGCGCGCCGGCTTCGCAGAATCCGGCGGACCACCGCGGCCACGACCGCGGCCTCCTCCTCGGAGGCGCGGCGCCCCTGCGCCTCTTCCCCGTGCAGGAGCACGGCGGCCAGGATCGCGATCCTCTTGCGGACCTCCGATTGACGCGGGCGCGAGGTCTTCGTTGCCATCGGTGCTCCCCTCAAGCGCGTGCCGCGCCTCCCGGGTCAAGGCGAGTGGGCGCCAGGAAAGCAACCTCTATGCCGCGACCCCACGGCCGAGCGATCGCCCTCTTTCGGCGCCCTTCTTCGGCTCCGCAGGGGGCAAAGCCCCGGCGAAGGTCCACCGCCGGAGGGTCAGGAGTTGCCGCTCCCACGCCCGAGAGCGGCTGCGGGACTCGGTCCACCTATCGAGCCCCGTACCGGCCCCGGGCGAACGCCGTGACCGAGCTCGCGAGGTCGGGCTCCCCGCCGCCCCGGTAGACCAGGGCTCCTCCGAGCTCGGCCGCGAGGACGGCACAGCGGATCTTCCGGGGCAGGCGGCCCGCGCGACGACGGAGCCGCGGCTCCCGGCCGACCAGGGCGGGAAGGTGGGCGAGCAGGACCCGCCGGAAGACGGGCTTCTCCACAAGATCGGGCCGGGCCAGGAAGAGGTCGAAGAGCTGACCGTAGTGAGCGTTGATCTCCGTGCTCACGGCCATCGAGATCTCCGAGCAGCGCTGTGCCCCACCGCTCTGCCGGCGCCTCGCCAGGAGCAGCCGCGCCTCGTCCTCGGCCCGTCGCTCGAGGATTCGGAGCACGTCCTCCACGTAGGCGTCCTTCACCGCCAGGAACTCCTCGTCGCTCATCAGCAGGTTTGCGAGGATCTCGTAGGAGGAGCTGATCACGCCGCACTTGTTCGCGGAGGCGTCGCGCATGAGCAGCACGCCGCGGCGCTCGAGCTCCGCGCGGGCGTTGGGCGTCAGGTAGGAGTTGGCTCCCTCCACCACGGCGCGGTACCGGGGGCTGCCGTCGTCGCCCAGCAGGCGGCTCCAGTTGTCGTCGTCGATGGTCTCGGGGCGCCCGCCGGCGGGAAGGAAGAGATCGCCCCCGACCGAAAAGACCAGGCCGTCGAACTCCCGGTGGAACTCGTCGGCCGTGATCCACTGCTCTTCGACCCCGGCGTCGGTCCGGAGCACCTTGCGGTAGAGCTCGCGCAGCCCCTCCTGACGCGGGGCCCGGGCGTCCAGGAGGAACCCTCCCGGGTGGATCCGATCGACCGCGAAGCGGTCGATGTTGTGCCGAAGCACGAGGCGAGTGAGCTCGTCGCGGTCGATCCCGGCCGGATCGAAGAGGGCTCCCGATCCGGCGATGACCGCCCGGAACCTCACGCGGGGGCACCGCGCCAGCAGGAGCCGCAGGGCGTTGCCGGCCACGTCCCCGTTGGGACCCCCGGTGAGCACCACGGTGAAGGGGTCCTTTCGGATGTCGATCCCCAGCTCGGCGAGCGTGATCTCGGCAAAGGTGACGACGCCCAGGGAGGTGACCCCGTACTCCTTGTGGTTGATCCCCACCTTCTTGCTGGAGATGATCCCCTTCCCCAGAAGGTACCCGCGCTTCTCCGCCTGCCGGGCCATGAGCTCGATCATGGCGTCGTGCATGTTCTCGTCGGGGCCGAGCTCGATGGGCTCGTCCTCACCGTAGTAGTCCACGACCCGCGGATGGACGGCGCAGCCATCGCGCGTGACGAAGAGGTCGAGGAAGGCGTTCAAGAACCCGTACTGCAGCTTGTAGAGGCGCTGAGTCACGAGCTCGGGGTCGGAGAGGTCCGAGGCACCGAGCGCCACCACCATCTTGGACCCACCCTCGTAGATGTCCTTGTTCTTGAGGTGCTGGGTATGGGCGAGGACGTACACCTCCCGCAGCAGCGTCGAGGTGTTGCTGTGAAAATCGTCGTCGGTGCGGCAGAGGACCGTGCGCCAGCCGCCCCGGGCGATATCGGAGAACCCCACGTGATAGCCGGCGCCGTGCCGGCCGAAGAAGAAGGTGACCCGAAACGGGCGGCGCTGTGGCAGGTCCGCGACGAATTCGTCCCCCAGCTCCTGCAGATACGCCGGGTCCAGCCGGAACCCGAGAGCGTGCTTCTCGGGCACGTAGAAGTTGGTCTTGAGGGTGTGGCGCACCAGGAGCAGCGCCGTGCGAAACACGGTGCGGCGCAGCTCGTCCAGGTGACGGTGACCCGTGTTGTAGCCGTCGACCGCCGCCTGGGCGTCCGCCAGCGCGCGGTCGTAGGCCGGCCCCCGGTCGGAGAGGTCCGGGTCGAACCGCAGTCGAAAGAGCCTCACGAAGACGAGCGCCATCTCCGGATCCTGGTCGAAGGCTCGCCGCACCGCTCCGAGGCCGAACCGGTCCGGCCGGTTGTGCGCGAGGTTCGTGTGACAGAACGCGATCAGGGCGTTGGTGAGGGACGCCTCCTCGCCGGTCATCACGCCGCGCGTCACGAGGTGGGTGTACGTGTGCGCGGCGGTGGACAGGATCTGGGTGTTGTAGAGCTCGACCTTGAGCCGCTCGTAGAGCGTCGAGCCCTTGGAGACGGGCTCGCCGTTGCGCGTGATGACGTAGAACGTGCCGAGGAAATACGGGTGCACGCCGGTGGTAATGGTGAGGCAGTAGCTTCGCCGCACGCCGATGCCCAGGCGGTGGAACACCTCCAGGGCCTGCGCGAGGAAGCCGTGGGACGAAGGGTTCCCCACGGCGAAGAGGATCCGCGTCTCCTGGTGGTGCGCGACGTCCTCGGTCGCCTCGGCGTCCAGGTAGAGACCGTCGTGGGCACGGCCCTGCTGGTAGAGCCACAGGCACCGGGCCACGCGCTCGGGCGGCGACACCCTCACGTAGGCTTCGTTGTTGCGCCAGAGGAGCCCGAGGCCGCGGTCGAGCTCACTCATGTCGTAGTCCGGGTAGAGGCGCCGGAGCGCCCGCGCCACGCTCCGCCGGACCCCGGGAGGGACCACCGCCGCGCCGGCCGCGGCCACGGCCTCCCGGGGCAGGAGGCCGAACTCGAACCGGTGGATCTCGAGCTCCCACTCGGCTCCGGGCACGGGCGCGTAGGAGTGGGTGATCTCCGCGTAGGAGACGGGCCGCTCCCCCAGGCCCCGCAGCGACTCGTACACCGACCCGGGTCGGTTGGGGCACGCCAGGATGAGCTTCTCCTCCCGGTCGGAGAGGACGAGCCGCCGGCTCCCGGCCAGGAGGTGCAGGCCCGCGGCCAGGTTCACCAGGGCCTCGGTCTCTTCGGCCATGGTGATGAAGAAGTAGGGGTGCAGGTGGGTCTGCAGCCACTCCAGGTTCTCGGCCGCACGGCCGCAGTGCTTTCGGAGCGCGGCCCGGAGGTCGGGGCGGGTTCGCTTCGCCATGGGTCACCTCGGCTGGGGTGAGCTTGCTTGGAAGGGTGATGGGGCGGATTCTACCCTGGGCCTGATGCGTCGTCGACGGATTCACCCCATTCTGCCACACTGCGTCGGTCGGGCGACCCCTGGCCGGTCTCCCTTCACGGACGACCGGGGCCTCGTCGCGTGCAGCCCCCTGAGACGGAGGAAGTGTCCCGTGTTGACCCGCGTCCAGCGTCTGGAGAAGAAGATCGTGCGCCGAGTCGGGAGGGCGATCGGCGACTTCCAGATGATCGAGGAGGGTGACCGAGTGCTCGTGGCCCTGTCCGGCGGCAAGGACTCCTGGGCGCTGCTCCACGCGCTCCACGTGCTCCAGCGGCGCTCGCCGGTGCGCTTCGACCTCGCCGCGGTCACCGTGCATCCCGGGTACGCCGACTTCGACCCGGCTCCGATCGCGGCCCACTGCCGGGTGCTGGGGTACCGGCACACGGTGGAGACGTCCCAGATGTTCGAGATCATCGAGGCGAAGCGCGACCCCGGGTCGAGCTACTGCGCGATCTGCTCACGGCTCCGACGGGGGATCCTCTACGGCATCGCGGACCGGGAGGGATACACGAAGGTCGCCCTGGGCCACCACGCCGACGACCTGATCGAGACCCTTCTCCTGGCCGCGTTCTTCACCGGCGAGATCAAGAGCATGCCGCCGCTGCTCAAGGCCGAGGACGGCCGAAACGTCGTCATCCGGCCGCTGTGTTACTGCTTCGAGGAGGACCTCGCGGCGTTCGCGGAGGTCATGGAGTTTCCGCTGGCCTCGTGCGGCTGCCCCGTGGCCGGCTGCACGCAGACCCAACGGCACCGCGTGAAGGCGCTCCTGCGGGGGCTCGAACAGGAGCACCCCGGGGTCAAGGCGAACCTCCTCTCGAGCCTCGGCCGCGTGCGGCTCGAGTACCTGATGGTGCGCGGCGCCCCGAAAACCTCCGCCGGAGGCGAACCGGCCGGCGGCCCGGCCGCGGGACGAGGGCCGGGCCCCAGGGGACGGAGAGGAGCAGGACGATGAGGAGGGCCACGATCACCGGCCGCCCGACGGGCACTGGAGCGATGGGAAGGAACGTGGACGCCGTGAGGGGACGCCGCATCTACCTCGACTACAACGCGTCGACCCCCGTCGCGCCCGAGGTGGCCGAGGCGATGCGGCCGTTCCTTTCCGAGGCCTTCGGCAATCCCTCGAGCGGCCACTGGGCGGGCGCTCCGGCCAAAGCGGCCCTGGAGAAGGCGCGCGGGCAGATCGCGGCACTCCTCGGCTGCGGACCGTCCGAGGTCATCTTCACGAGCGGTGGGAGCGAGGCGAACAACGCTGCCCTCAAGGGCGTCTGGTTCACCCTCAAGGACCGGGGCGACCACATCGTGACGACGTCGGTGGAGCACCCGGCGGTGCTGGAGCCCTGCCGATGGCTTGAAGGACTGGGCGCGAAGGTCACGCGGGTGGGGGTGGACGGGACCGGGCGCGTGGACCCGGACGAGGTCCGGCGGGCGCTCACCCCGCGAACCGTGCTCGTGAGCGTCATGCACGCCCAAAACGAGGTGGGCACGATCCAGCCGCTGGCGGAGATCGCGGAGGTCTGCCGGGACGCCGGCGTTCTCTTCCACACCGACGCGGCCCAGTCCGTGGGGAAGATCCCCACACGGGTCGATGACCTCGGCGTCGACCTCCTCACCGTGGCGGGTCACAAGCTCTACGCTCCCAAAGGGATCGGGGCCCTCTTCCTGCGAAGGGGCACGCCGTTCACCCCGCTGGTCCACGGCGCGGGCCACGAGGGCGGCCGCCGCGCCGGCACCGAGAGTGCGCTCCTGGCCGTCGGGCTCGGCGCGGCCTGCGAGCTGGCACTGCGGGACCCGGCGGCGGAGCGCATCGCCGCACTCCGCGACCGGTTCTGGGCCGGCCTCCGGGACCTCTTCGGGAGCCGAAGTCTACGAAACGGTCACCCCCTCCACGTTCTCCCGAACACTCTGCACGTCTCGTTCCTCGGTCGCACCGGCCCCGAGGTCCTGGCCGCGCTCCCGGAAGTGGCCGCGTCCACCGGCTCCGCCTGCCACGCGGGGACCGTCTGCACCTCGGCCGTTCTGCAGGCCATGGGTGCGGGCGACGAGGCGGGGGCCGGCGCGGTGCGCTGGAGTCTGGGACGGTACACGACGGAGGAGGAGGTCGACGAGGTGCTGGGGCGGCTGCGGACGGTGGCCACTCTCCCCGCCGGGTAGGGCGAGGCCGAGCGCCGTCCTGGTGCAGTGATTCACGACGGAGACGCTGGGCGTCACACCGAGCACCCGGTCCGGCGGTCCTCGGAGATGCGCACGGCGTCGAGGTCAGCGTCCCGGGCCGGCGTGGAAACCGGGAGCGACGTCTCGGTGCCGTCCCGGGCGACCGTGACGACCCCCTCGGGGACGCCTCCGTACCGCAGCAGGATGCCGCCGACGATCACGAGGTCCGACCCGGCCATGGCCTCCCGCGCGAGCGCGGTGGGGCCCTGGAAGTCGGCTGGCCGCACGATCGTCTCACCGTCTCCGGTGCGCCGCTCCAGCACCTCGTTCTCCGTCTGATCCCTCCCGACGACCACCTTGAGGTCCGGCCGCAGCCGGAAGTGGCGTCCGGTGCGCAGGAGCCGCACATCGGCGAGGTCGTAGCCGGGCTTGTGGTTGAAGAGGTCCTGGAGACGGGCGGCAAACGACGCGTCGGTGAGGAGGCACCCGCCGGCCGGGCACGGGTAGTCGGTGACGCCGAGCTCGTCGGCGAGGCGGATCTGCTCTTTCCGAGAGCGTCCTTCGATGGCCAGGAGCCTCTCACGATCCACCCACCCCTCCCGCTCGGCGACCGTGGGCTCGAAGTGCTTGGCGGAGAGGGGCCGCAGGATCAGCCCCTCGGTCCCGCTCTCCCGCTCGATGACGCGGATGGCGTCTCGCCGCTGGCTCATGGGCCTCTGCCCCAGCACCTCGCCCGTGACGAGGAACGACGCGCCCTCCTCGACCAGGAGCTCCTTGGCCTCCTTGTGCATGAAGATGCGGCAATCGATGCAGGGGTTGAGGCCCCGGCCGCGGCCGTGCCGGGGTCGCTCAACGATCTTCAGGTACTCCATCCCCTTGTACCGCACCCGGACCGGGATCCCGAACTCCCTCGCCACCCGGACTGCCTCGCTCTTGCAGGAGCTCGACTTTCCGGTGCAGTTGCAGAAGGGGGTGACGAAGTTGAGGGCGACGACGTCGATCCCCTGGTCGAGCACGAGCTTCACGGCCAGGGTGGAGTCGAGGCCCCCGGACAGGAGCGCGACGGCTTTCACCTTCATGGACACACTCCTCCGTTCATCGTCACAGCCCCAGCCCGATCGGATAGCCGAGTCGGGGCTCTTCTCCCTCCTTGTAGAGGGTGAGGCAGATGCGATCGCGCTCCCTCTGGAAGAGGAAGCTCAGGTGGTGTTCATAGGCCAGGAGCGCCACGGCTTCGATCTGGGAGGGCCCCCGCAGCCGGAACAAGACCCGGTTGCCCCTCTCCAGGAGACCGAGAAAGTAGGGGGTGACGCCGAACTCCAGCGCGCCGCGGACCCGGGTCAGGTCCACGAGGTTTCCGTCGGGCTCGGTGGTGAGCCCCTGGTCCAACGAGATGACCTGGGCCGTTCCCTTCCCCGCGACCGCCCGCAGGTCCCGGATGGTGCCGCCCCCGCCGATGAAGAGGCCGTCCTCCAGGACAAAGCGGCCCAGCCGGGCATTTTCCAGGTATTGATCCGCGGCAATCGGCTTTCTGAGCGAGAAGACCACGTTGCCCACCTCGGTGGTCTCGAGCTGCTCGGCGTGGCGCTCCGTCACCGCCAGCGTGGAGGAGTCGAGCCGCTCCTCGATGTCGACACACGTAGCCTCCACCTCGGCGGTGGCGAGCTTCAAGGTGTAGGTCTTCCCCTTCTCGAAGGGCCGCGTGGCCAACCAGAAGAGGCTCGCCCGCAGCTCGTCGGAGGCGACGGGCGCCGCGTCGGAGCGGGCCAGCACCTCGCCGCGCTCCACGAACACCTCGTCTTCGAACGTGAGTCCCACGCACTGGCCCGCAAAGGCCGAGAGGAGGTTCGGTTTGCGCCACTGCTCCACCGTCTTGACCCGGGTGCGCCGGCCCGACGGCAGGAAGGTCACGTCGGCGCCCACCCGCACGGAGCCCGTCTCCACCCGGCCCACGTAGAGCCGCCTTCCCTCCCATTTGTAGACGTCCTGGATCGGGAAGCGCAGCGGGAGCCCCTCCTCGGCTCGGACGTTGTCGAAGGCGTCGAGGGCCTCCAGCACCGAGGGACCGTCGTACCAGGGGGTCTTTCCCAGGCACACGGCGATGTTCTCCCCGTCCCGGGCCGAGATGGGGACCACGGCAGAGGGCACGATGCCCAGCGGGTGGAGGAACGGCAGGATCTCGTTGACTGCTTTCTGGAAGACCGCCCGATCGTAGCCGACCTGATCGAGCTTGTTGACCGCCACGATCACCTGGCGAATCCCGAGGAGCGAGAGCAGGTAGGCGTGGCGCTGGGTCTGCTCACGCACGCCCTCCACGCCGTCGAGGAGGAGGATGGCGGCGTCGGCGCTGGCGGCGCCCGTGATCATGTTCTTCAAGAATTCCACGTGGCCAGGGGCGTCGATGATCACGTACGGACGCCGGGCCGTCTTGAAGAACGTCTGGGCCGTGTCGATGGTGACGTTCTGGTCGCGTTCCTCCTCCAGGGCGTCCATCAGGTAGGCGAACTCGAAGGGCCGACCCTGTCGCCGGCAGGTGGCCTCGATCTCCCGGTACCGGACCTCCGGAATGGAGCCCGTGTCGTGGAAGAGCCGGCCGATCAGCGTGGACTTGCCGTGGTCCACGTGGCCCACGATGACGATCTTCAGGGTGTCGTGCTCGCTCATGGCGTTCCTCTTCTCATGGGGAGACTCAACCTTCGATGAACGGGCAGGCCCGGACATTCCCCTGCTTCGCGGGACGATCCTTTGGCGTCGGAGTGGTCCCAAAGTTTGCGCAAGGGGTCGAGATGACGTCGTCTTCGCTTGGGCTCCGAAACAAGGCCGCGTCCCGCTGCGCTCTGGGACGTCCGGGCCTGCCTCCCAGGGCTACATGTATCCGCGGGCCCGCAGCTTCTGCATGGCGTAGGCGTTCTCCTGATCCTGGGCGCGGCCGGCGCGCTCCGGGGTCTTCAGGTGCTTCAACTCCTCGATGATCTCCGGGACCGTCGTCGCGTTGGAGTCGATGGGCTTCGTGCAGGGCATGCACCCGAGGGACCGGAAGCGCTTGCCGTCCCGCGCGAAATAGAGGGGGCAGATCTCGATCTGCTCGCGCTCGATGTACTCCCAGATGTTCAACTCGGTCCACCCGAGGATCGGGTGGATGCGGATGTGGGTGTCGGCCTCGAAGCTCGTGTTGAACTGGTCCCAGAGCTCCGGCGGCTGGTCCTTGTAGGCCCACTCGAAGTTCTTGTCCCGGGGCGAGAAGACCCTCTCCTTGGCCCGGCTCCCCTCTTCGTCTCGCCGAATGCCCAGGAAGAGCCCCTTGAACCCGCGCCCGTCGATCACCTGCGAGAGCGCCTGGGTCTTCAAGGCCTCGCAGCAGGTGAGGCGCCCTTTGTCCGGGCCCATCCCCGCCTCGATGGCCGCCGCGTTCTTCCCGACCACCAGGTCCGCACCCCACTCGCGCGCCATGCGGTCCCGGTACGCGATCATCTCCGGGTACTTGTAGGTCGTGTCCACGTGTGCCAGGGGGAACGGGATCCTCCCGAAGAAAGCCTTCCGGGCCAGGTGGATCATGGTCGTCGAGTCCTTGCCGATGGAGTAAAGCATGGCGAGGTTCTCGAACTTCCGGTACGCCTCCCGGAAGATGTAGATCGACTGGGCTTCCAACTCATCGAGATGGTCCACGACTCTCTCCTTTTCAATCCTGGGGAAGGCCTTCGCCCTCGAACCAGTCCGCGTAAAAGCTCATGCGCAAACAGCGGATTCTCAGACGGCGGGGCAAGCCCCGCCCTACGGCCGATGCAGGCCGCACTCCTTGTGCTCGGGGCGCTCCCACCACCAGCGTCCGGCACGGGGGTGCTCCCCCGGCCCGACGGCTCGGGTGCAGGGGGCGCACCCGATGGAGGGGTACCCCTTCCCGTACAGGCGATTCACGGGCAGGCGCTTCTCCTGGACGTGCGTCCACACCTCATCCCACCTCCATTCCAAGAGCGGGTTGATCTTGAGGAGGCCGCCGTGGGCCTCGTCTCGCTCCACGGGCTTCACGTCGGTGCGGGTCACGCCCTGCTCTCGCCGCAGGCCCGTCACCCAGCCGGACAAGCCGGTGAGCGCACGGGCCAGGGGCTCGACCTTTCGGATGCGGCAGCATTCGTGGCGGTTCTCGAGGCTCTCGCGAAAGGAGTGCAGACCCTTCCCCCGCTCCAGGCGTTCGACCTTCTCCCGTCTCGGGAAGTGCCATTCGATCGTGACGCCGTAGCGACGCCGCACCGCCTCCGCGACCTCGTAGGTCTCCTCGTTGAGCCGCCCCGTGTCGAGGGCGAAAACGCGCGCCGCGGGCGCCACCTCTAGAAGGAAGTCGAGAACGACCACGTCCTCGGCGCTGAAGGAACAGGCGAGCGCGACGGGGCCGTCGGCCGCCTCGATCCCCAGTCGAAGGATCTCACGCGGGTCGGAATCAGAGGGCGGCTCGGGAACTCGGCTCGACTCGGGTGGGCTCATTGATCACTTTCTTGTGTGTAAATTCGCCTGTCACTCACTAGTCAATGTTACTGGTGAATGCAAGGACAGAGGAAACCATAATCCATCTTGACAGTCAAGTTTTGATTGTCTATTCTCCGTATCCAGTTGACTTATTTTTTAGGCTGACGATTTCAGGGCGACGCGCATACTACGGCTCCATGCTGTGAAATCGAGCAGTACCCGCTTGCGCCCCAAGGAGGACGGCTTGGCCATCGACGCGAACGATTTCTACACGCCGAAGATCTTGGACGCCCAGCTCACGGGCATGATCAAGACGAAGGAGCCGGGCCTCTACTCGGCGCGACTGCGCATCCCCGTGGGGATCCTGACGTCGGGAGTTCTGGAGGGCCTGGCAGCCCTCGCGAGGAAGTACGGCCGTGGCGAGGTGTATCTGACCGCGCGACTGGGAATCGAGATCCCCGGCATCCCCGGGGAATCGTTCCCGGCACTTCGCGAGGAGTTGGCGACCATCGGCGTAGCCCTGGCCGGCTGCGGGCCCCGGATGCGTACGACGGTCTCCTGCAAGGGGACCGTGTGCCCCCACGGCAACGTCGACACCTTCGCCCTGGCCTGGGAGATCGACCGGCTCCACAACGACGCCTCGATCCTCCCCCACAAGTTCAAGGTGGCGGTGGCCGGCTGCGCGTCCTCCTGCTCCAAGCCCCAGGTGAACGACGTCGGGCTCGTCGGGGTGAGCGAGCCCGAGCTCGATCCGGGCCCGTGCGTCGGGTGCGGCCTGTGCGTCGAGGCCTGCCATTTGAACGCCGTCCGGCTCGAGGGTGATCTTCCGGTCTTCGACCCGGCGCGGTGCGTGGCCTGCGGCGACTGCACCAAGGCCTGTCCGCCGGCGGCCCTGAAGCCGGCGAGGGTCGGCCTCGACCTCTACACCGGCGGCCGTTGGGGACGCGAGAAGCAGGTGGGGCTGCGCATTGCCGGAACCCTCACCCCGGAGGAGGCGGTGGGGGCCGTCGGGAGGATCAAGGGCTGGTACGCGGCACACGGCCGGAAGAAGGAGCGCCTGGGCCAGACACTGCTTCGCCTGGGCGCTCGCTCCTTCCAGGAGGCGGTGCTCGAGGGCGTACCCCGGGAGAAGTGGACCGCCATCGACTCCCGGGCCGAAGCCGCTTTCGCAACGCTTCGGTGAACGGACCGCGGCGGGGCAAGCCCCGCCCTACCAGGAAGGAATCACCATGTTGCAAGCGGCGGAGCTCGATCTCGACATCACCGGCGACGTCTGCCCCATGACCCTCGTCCGGGTCCGCATGGCGCTGGGGCACGTGGCGCCGGGGGGCACCCTGCGGGTGAAGATGGCAGCCGGTGAGCCGGTGTCGAGCATTCCCCGCACGCTTCGCGACGAGGGCCACGAGATCGTGTCCGTCGAGAAGACCGGGGAAGCCTTCGACGTCACCTTCCGGCTCAAGGGGTGAGCGTGTCCCTCTCCGAAACCGAGATCCAGCGCTACTCGCGCCAGATCATCCTCCGGCAGGTGGGGGGCGACGGCCAGGAGCGCCTGAAGGCCTCACGGGTTCTCGTCGTGGGAGCGGGCGGCCTCGGTTCGCCGGCGGCGCTCTACCTCGCGGCGGCCGGCGTCGGGACGGTAGGGATCTGCGACGACGACGTGGTCGACCTCACGAACCTCCAGCGCCAGGTGATCCACGCGACGGCCGACCTAGGCAAGGTCAAGGTCACGTCGGCAGCCGAGCGGCTCCGGGCACTGAACCCCGAGATCCAGGTCGTCGAGCACCGGGCCCGCCTCGTGGCGGCCAACGCGGCGGAGATCCTGTCGGGCTATGACGCGGTCCTGGACGGGAGCGACACCTTCGCCTCCAAGTTCCTGGTGAACGACGCCTGCGCCGCCGCGGGGCTTCCCTACGTGTTCTCGGGGATCCTCGGCTTCGAGGGCCAGCTCCTCACGGTAGTGCCGGGCAGGGGTCCCTGCTACCGGTGCTTCTTCCGAGAGCCTCCCCTCCCGGGGGCGGTCCCCACCTGCGCTCAAGCCGGGATCCTTGGGCCCGTGGCGGGCGTCCTGGGGAGCCTCCAGGCCCTGGAGGTTCTGAAGCTCCTGCTCGGCCTGGATACGCCCATGGTCGGCCGACTGCTCCTGTTCGACGGGTTGCAGCTGACGTTTCGAGAGGTCGAGATCCGCCAAGATCCACGGTGCCCGGCCTGCGGGGACCCGGAGGTTCGCCGTCCCCTGTGCGATGAGCCGGGAGAGACCTGCAGCGATGAGGGCCACGGACGCCCTCCAGGAGGTGAAGCCGGCCCCCGCAGGGCCTGTTCCGGACAACCTCTTTCCATCGAAGTCTGAGACGACCATCGATCTGAATCTCTGAACGGAGGAGTTACCCATGGTCCGAACGATGCTCGCGGCCGCCTTCGCGACCGCGCTCTGGGCCGGCGCAGCCCACGCCGACGTCACGCTCCTCAACGCCTCCTACGACCCGACTCGGGAGTTCTACCAGGACTTTAACGTGGCCTTCGCCAAGCATTGGAAGGCGACCAAGGGGGAGACGGTGACCCTGAAGCAGTCCCACGGGGGATCCGGCAAGCAGGCCCGGGCCGTCATCGACGGGCTCGAGGCCGACGTGGTGACGCTGGCGCTCGCCTACGACATCGACGCCATCGCCGAGCACGCGAAGCTTCTGCCGGCCGACTGGCAGAAGCGACTGCCCCACAGCAGCTCACCCTACACCTCGACGATCGTGTTTCTGGTCCGCAAGGGCAATCCGAAGGCGATCAGGGACTGGAACGACCTCGTGAAGCCCGGCGTTTCGGTGATCACCCCCAACCCCAAGACCTCCGGCGGCGCCCGCTGGAACTACCTCGCCGCCTGGGGCTACGCCCTGAAACAGAAGGGCGGCAACGACGCCACGGCCCGGACCTTCGTGGCCCGCCTCTACCGGAACGTGCCGGTATTGGACTCCGGAGCGCGGGGCTCGACCACCACCTTCGTGGAGCGCGGCATCGGCGACGTGCTTCTCGCCTGGGAGAACGAGGCGTTCCTCGCCGTGAAGGAGCTGGGGCCGAGCAAGATCGAGATCGTCGTCCCGTCCCTGAGCATCCTCGCCGAGCCCCCGGTGGCTGTCGTGGACAAGGCGGCCGAGAAGCACGGCACCAAGGCCGTCGCCCGGGCCTACCTGGAGTACCTCTACACGCCGGAGGGGCAGGAGATCGCCGCCAAGAACTACTACCGTCCGCGTTCGGCCGCCTCCGCCGGCAAGCACGCCCGGCAATTCCACAAGGTGAGCCTCTTCACCATCGACGAGGCCTTCGGCGGCTGGCAGAAGGCCCAGAAGACTCACTTTGCCGACGGTGGGGTGTTCGACCAGATCTATCAGCCGGGGAGGTAGCTGGTGGGGCGGGACGTCCCCCGCCGGCTCACTCCCGTGCCCAGGGCAACGGCGGGGCAAGCCCCGCCCTACAACTGACCTCTCTTCGGAGCTCGTAAATGGCCGTATCTCTTCGTCAACGCAGTGTGTTGCCCGGGTTCGGCCCGGCCCTCGGGTTCACGCTCGCCTATCTGGGGCTCGTGGTCCTGATCCCGCTCTCTGCAGCCTTCTTCGCGGCGGGCGCCGAGGGCTGGCCCCACTTCTGGGAGACGGTCACCTCACCCCGGGTCGTCGCCTCGTATCAGCTGAGCTTCGGGGCCGCGCTCGTCGCCGCCCTCGTCAACGCCGTCTTCGGCCTCCTGGTGGCGTGGGTGCTGGTGCGCTATTCCTTCCCGGGCCGGCGACTCGTGGACGCGCTGGTGGATCTGCCCTTCGCGCTGCCCACGGCCGTGGCCGGCATCGCGCTCACGGCGGTCTACTCGGGCAACGGGTGGCTGGGCCGGTACTTGGAACCTCTGGGGGTGAAGGTTGCCTTCACGCGGCTCGGGGTGCTGATGGCGCTGATCTTCATCGGACTGCCCTTCGTCGTCCGCACGGTCCAACCGGTCTTGGAGGACCTGGACTCCGAGCTCGAAGAGGCCGCGGCAAGCCTCGGAGCAAACCGCTGGCAAACGTTTCGGCGAGTGCTCTTCCCGCCGCTCTGGCCCGCGCTCCTCACCGGCTTCGCGCTCGCCTTCGCCCGCGCTGTGGGGGAGTATGGCTCGGTGGTCTTCATCTCGGGGAACCTCCCGATGAAGACCGAGATCACGCCGTTTCTGATCATCACGAAGCTCGAGCAGTACGACTACGCCGGCGCCGCTGCCATCGCCGTGGCCATGTTGGGCGCCTCCTTCGTCCTTCTCTTCACGATCAACCTCCTCCAGGCCTGGGCGCGCCGGCGCCAGGCCTTGACCTGAAGGACGGGCCCCATGGCCGGAGCGACGCACCTCAAGGCCCGGAGGGGACGCCCGTCCCCCACCCATACCCCGGGCAACACCACCGCGGAGCCCGCCGCGGTGCGCCTCGCGCTGATCGGCCTGGCGCTCGGCTTCCTGGGGTTCTTTCTCTTCGTGCCCCTGGCCGTCGTCTTCACCGGGGCCCTGAAGAAGGGTCTGTCGCTGTACTGGGCGTCGATCCTGGAGCCCGACGCCCTGGCGGCGCTTCGCCTGACGCTCGTGGCCGCCGGCGTCTCGGTGGCCCTGAACCTCACGTTTGGCGTCGCGGCAGCCTGGGCGATCGCCAAGTTCGAGTTTCGGGGAAAGAGCCTCCTCATCTCGCTCATCGATCTGCCCTTCTCGGTCTCGCCCGTCATCTCCGGGCTCGTCTTCGTGCTCCTCTTCGGGCTCCACGGCTGGCTGGGGCCCTGGCTCTCGGCCCACGACGTGAAGGTCATCTTCGCGGTGCCCGGCATCGTCCTGGCCACGGTCTTCGTCACCTTCCCCTTCGTGGCCCGGGAGCTCATCCCGCTCATGCAGGCCCAGGGCACCGAGGACGAGGAGGCGGCCCTGGTGCTCGGCGCCGGCGGCTGGCAAACCTTTTGGCGGGTGACGCTGCCCAACGTGAAGTGGGGGCTCCTCTACGGCGTCATCCTCTGCAACGCCCGCGCGATGGGCGAGTTCGGCGCGGTCTCGGTCGTCTCCGGCCACATCCGGGGCCTCACCAACACGCTGCCGCTCCAGGTGGAGATCCTTTACAACGAATACAACTTCACCGCCGCCTTCGCCGTCGCGTCGCTCCTGGCGCTCCTGGCCCTCGTGACGCTCGTCGCCAAGTCGATCGTGGAATGGAAGGCCGGCAGGGACCTCCACGAGGCGCAGGCCGTTCGTGGACCCTAGCGGCCAACGGGCCGAGGACGCAGTGCCATGAGCATCGAGATCCGAGACATCCAGAAGACCTTCGGCAGCTTCACGGCCCTTCGGGACGTGAGCCTCGACGTCGCCACCGGCGAGCTCGTCGCCCTCCTCGGCCCTTCAGGGTCAGGCAAGACGACGCTCCTTCGAATCATCGCGGGGCTCGAAGCCCAAGATACGGGCGCCATCCGCTTCCACGGGGAGGACGCGACGAACGCAGGCGTGAGGGAGCGCGGCGTGGGGTTCGTCTTCCAGCACTACGCGCTCTTCCGCCACATGAGCGTCTTCGAAAACGTGGCCTTCGGCCTCCGGGTCAAGGCGCGCGGCGTCCGGCCGTCCAAGGCGGCGATCCGGGAGAAGGTCCAGCGGCTCCTGGAGCTCGTCCTGCTCGACCGCATGGCTGACCGCCTGCCGACCCAGCTCTCCGGCGGCCAACGCCAGAGGGTGGCCCTCGCCCGGGCGCTCGCCGTGGAGCCCAAGGTCTTGCTCCTCGACGAGCCCTTCGGCGCCCTGGACGCCCAGGTTCGAAAGGAGCTTCGCCGCTGGCTTCGCCGCCTCCACGACGAGATGCACATCACGAGCGTATTCGTCACCCACGATCAGGAGGAAGCGCTGGAGGTTGCCGACCGCATCGTGGTGATGAATTCAGGGCGAGTGGAGCAGCAAGGGACCCCCGAAGAGGTGTACAATCGCCCAGCCAACTCCTTCGTCTACAACTTCCTGGGCAACGTGAACCTCTTCCACGGTCGGGTCCACGAGGGAAAGGCGCAGATTGGCGACTTCCGCATCGAGGCCCCGGAGCACGCCGAGGCCCAGGACGCCCCGGCGGTGGGCTTTGCCCGACCCCACGAGATCGAGGTCGAGCGGCAGGGGGCGACCGGGGGGGGTGACTGCCTGGAGACCGTGATCCGGCGCGTCCACCCGGTGGGGCCCGTGGTGCGCGTGGAACTGCAGGGCAAGCAGCTGGGGGAGACCATCGAGGCGGAGCTCAGCCAGGAGCGCTACGCCGAGCTCCGCCTGAGAGCCGGGGAGACGGTCTTCGTGCGGCCCCGGGCGATCCGCGTGTTCGTCAACGACTTCAGCATCTGATCCCGACCTCGACCCTCCCGGGTCGAGAAAGAGAACCTCAGACAGAGGAGAGCTCCCATGGCACGCGTCTTCGAAGACAACGCCCGGTCCATCGGCAACACCCCACTGGTCCGCCTGAATCATGTAACCGGGGGTGCGAAGGCGAGAGTTCTCGCCAAGATCGAGGGACGAAACCCAGCGTACTCGGTCAAGTGCCGCATCGGCGCCGCCATGGTCTGGGACGCCGAGGAGCGCGGCGTGCTCCAGCCCGGCGTGGAGATCATCGAGCCCACCAGCGGCAACACGGGAATCGCCCTGGCCTATGTGGCGGCGGCTCGCGGGTACCGGCTGACCCTCACGATGCCGGAGACCATGAGCCTGGAGCGGCGACGCGTGCTCGCCGCGCTGGGGGCCAACCTCCTTCTCACACCGGGATCCGAGGGGATGAAGGGCGCCATCTCCCGCGCCGAAGAGCTCGCGGCCTCGGCGCCCGAGCGCTACTTCCTGCCCCAGCAGTTCAAGAACCCTGCGAACCCGGCGATCCACGAGAAGACGACCGGGCCCGAGATCTGGAACGACACCGACGGCGAAGTCGACGTCCTCGTCTCGGGAGTGGGCACGGGCGGCACGATCACCGGAGTGTCGCGGTACCTCAAGAAGATCCGCGGCAAGGCGATCCTCTCGGTGGCGGTCGAGCCCCAGGAGAGCCCGGTCCTCTCCCAGAGCCTCGCCGGGGACGCCCTGCGGCCCGGCCCCCACAAGATCCAGGGGATCGGCGCGGGCTTCATCCCCTCGATCCTCGACCTTTCGCTCGTGGACCGGGTGGAGCAGGTGGAGAGCGCCGAGGCGGTCGACTTCGCCCGACGTCTCGCCCGGGAGGAGGGTCTGCTGGTGGGCATCTCCTCCGGCGCCGCCGCCCTGGCCGCCACCCGCCTCGCCCGAGAAGACGCGATGGCCGGCAAGACGATCGTGGTCGTGCTCCCGGACCTCGCCGAGCGGTACCTGTCCACCCCCCTCTTCGAGGGGTTCTGACGCGTCGGTCGTCGCCCCGCCGCCTTCCGTCTTCGGCGCTGCGGCGGCAAGCCGGGACGGGCACACGGCTCACCCGAGAGGAGTCGCGGCCATGAGACGAAACACGCTGCTGGCCCAGGCCGGGAGCCGATGGGACGAGCGGACGGGATCGGTCACCATGCCGGTGTACCAGACGGCAACCTTTCGCCACCCTGCCCTGGGGCAAAGCACGGGCTTCGACTACTCCCGAAGCGGGAACCCCACGCGCCAGGCCCTCGAAGACGTCCTGGCTGCCCTCGACGGGGGCGCGCGCGGTTTCGCCTTCTCCTCGGGCCTCGCCGCCGTGGACTGCCTGCTCCATCTGTTCGAGCCGGGGGCGCGGCTGCTGGTCACCGAGGACCTGTACGGCGGGACGTTTCGCCTGCTCGAGAAGATCCACCGCGGCCGAGGGATCGACTCGACATACGTCGACACCTCGCAGCTCGCGGCCGTGGAGGCGGCCTGGGACGACCGCGTGCGGGGCGTATTCGTGGAGAGCCCCACGAACCCGCTCCTCAAGGTGGCCGATCTCTCAGCGATCGCCGCCCTGGCCCGCAGCCGGGGCGCACTGATGATCGTCGACAACACCTTCCTCACGCCCGTGCTCCAGCGCCCCCTCGAGCTCGGGGCCGACGTCACGGTCTACAGCGCGAGCAAGTACCTCGCGGGCCACAACGACGTCGTGGCAGGAGCCCTGGTCGTCAAGCGCTCCGACCTCGCGGATCGGGTCTACTTCCACCAGAACGGCGTCGGCGCGGTCCTGGGGCCTCACGACTCGTGGCTCGTCCTGCGGGGCCTCAAGACCCTGGCGCTGCGGCTCGCGCGGCAGCAGGAGAACGCCCGGGCCGTGGCCGAGTTCCTGGCGGGCCACCCGCGGGTCACGAGGGTCCACTTCCCGGGCCTCGCCTCCCATCCCGGGAGGGAGACTCTCGCCCGCCAGGCCGAAGGGTTCGGCGCCATGGTCTCCTTCGAGGTGGACGACCCCGGATTGATCCCACAAGTCCTGTCCCGCGTGAAGATCTTCCTGTTCGCCGAGAGCCTGGGCGGGGTGGAGTCCCTCGTCACCTTCCCGGCGGTGCAGACGCACGCGGACATCGACGCGCCGACCCGGGAGCGCCTGGGGATCCACGATCGCCTCCTGCGCCTGTCACTCGGCGTCGAGGACGTCGCCGACCTGACCGAAGATCTGGGGCAAGCCCTGGCGTGACACGACCGGGCGGGTCGCGGAGGGGGAGGTCAGGGTCAGACGGATGGGCAGCGGCAGCGACCCGCACGAAGCCGCCAGGGCGACGTCACTACAGGGCACCGAGAAGCACGACGAGGACCACCCCCGGCGATGCGCGAGAAGATCGTGCTGTGGTTGCTCAGCTTGTCGCAGGAGGAGGGGATGAGCTCGTCGGCGGAGCTGTAGACCATAGGATTTCGACCTGGGGGGACCTGCTGACACCGCGCGACCGTCGGGCGCATCGAAGAGAAGGAGGGGAGCCATGCGGTGCAAAGCCAGTTGAGGTCGAACGGGGTCCGAAAGGAGGGCAATGTGGCGAGAAAAGAACTGCCCGACGTGGGAGGAATCATAGCGGCGGTGCGGCGAGGAGTGCAGCGGCGCGTGGGAAGAAGGAAGAAACTCTATACGGCCGAAGATCTGATCGACGACGTGGGTCTGAGCCCGGAGCAGTTCGAGGATCTGGTCGCCGAGTTGGAGGGGCAGTTCGGGGTGGAGATCGACCCGGACACTCTGGAGCAATTGACGCTGGCCGGTTGCCTCGTAGCCCGGCTCGTGAGCCTGTGCAGCCGTGACGCAGCAGAGGACGGCGTCGAGCGGGCCGTGGCCTGAACGGCATTCTTTGGGCGGCCCGGGAAGCCATCGAGAAATCGATCACGGGGGCGGTCGAGGGTGAGGGTGCCCAGTCGCCAGCAACACTCTCTCCAACGCGTGCTTGACCCAGGTACCCGCCCTCCCTACAGTGGCCGGGAGTTCCGGGGTCAAGGAGAGCGTGACGGGCGAGGACGCCAATGGAAAGCACGCTCCTCTGGATCGAAACCGGAGTACCGGTTATCGGGGACACGGCAGCCCGTCTCGCCATCCTCTTCACCGTCGGAGGCTTCGACGTGGCCTGTGTGTTCTAACCATGTCGCACCTTCGAGTTACGGGGCCCTCCGGCCGACCGCTCAGCAGCACGACCGCTGGAGCGGGTCTTCTGATCGCCCTGCTCTCGCTGGGTCACTTGGCCACCGACGTCGTGCAGGGCGCCCTGCCGGCCCTGCTCCCCTACTTGAAGGACCGGTACGCGCTCACCTATACGTCCGCGGGCCTCGTGCTTCTGGCGGCTCACGTCACGTCTTCGGGAATTCAACCCCTCTTCGGGTATCTGACCGACCGCAAGCCGCTGCCCGCCCTGCTCCCCTTCGGCCTGTTGGTGTCCGGGGTCGGCATGGCTCTCGTCCCTTTTGCGCCGACCTTCGGCTGGGTGCTCGCGATCGTCGTATTCCTAGGACTCGGGACAGCCGCCTTTCACCCCGAGGGATTCAAGGCGACGGCCTGCATTGCACAGGCTCGGCGCGCCACGGGCATGTCGCTGTTCTCGGTGGGCGGAAACCTAGGATTCGCCCTCGGAGCCCCGGCCGCGATCTTCCTCGTCTCGCATCTCGGACTCACCGGCGCCGTGGCGCTCGCCACTCCCTGTGCCTTGGCCTTGGCGCTTCTCGTGCCCGCCCTTCCGAGCATCACCCGTCGCGTCACCGCGATCGGCGAGGTTGCGAAGCGGGCGGATCGTCACGCGCGACCGTTCCCGGCGATTGCGCTGCTCGTCCTGATCGTCGTCTTCCGCACCTGGACGCAACTCGGCCTGGCGACCTATATTCCTTTCCTGTACCGGGCTGAACTGGACCGAGACCCGGCCTACGTCGCGACCCTTCTCTTTCTGTTCCTGGGCTCCGGGACCATCGGCACGCTCGTGGGGGGGCCCATCGGGGACCGGGTCGGGCACCGGCGCATGCTGTTCGCCTCGCTGGCGCTTCAGGTTCCCCTGATCGCTCTGTTCCTGGTCGCCAAAGGTTGGGCGGTGTTCGTTGTGGCGGGTCTGGTCGGCGCGACGATCGTCTCGACCTTTTCCGTGACGATCGTGATGGCGCAGGAGCTCTTCCCGCGCCATATGGCCACCGCGTCCGGGACGATCGCTGGGTTCGCCATCGGTACCGGGGGCATCGGGGTAACGCTGCTTGGCGCCCTGGCGGACCGCCACGGCGTCTCCGCCGCCGCACATGCCATCAACGCTTTGCCTGCGGCAGGAGCCATGCTCGTATTGCTGCTCCCGCTGCCTTGGGCTGCGGAACAGAACGATCGGACTTGACCCCCAGCCGGCAGAGCCCCGACTCCGCAACGACGCGTGGTAAACTGGCCGCTCTACCCCTCGGTCACGGTCGCAGGATCTTGCTGGTCGCGGCCCCCGGGACCACGATGCGCGTCGCCTCCCGCCGCCTCAACTCCTCCATCTGCGCAACCATGTCCTCAATCGCTCGGTTCAGCGCAGCCGGAAACCGCTCCAGTGCTTCCCGCAGGTTCGAGGCGTCGATCGCCGCGTCCACGGGAAGGGGCCCCGCTTGCGTAAGAACGCTGGTCTGTCCTACGAAGAGAACGGGGCGCGCCGGGTCGATGTTTCCGTCCTCCTGCACGGGCGTCAGCCGCCGGACGGTCGCAACCTTCAGGTCCGTGAAGATCTCTTCCCGGTACAGGTTCTGGGAATCGACCTTGAACTCCACGCCGGCCCGGGACTGTCCTTCACTCATCTCGCCGTTCTCCTTTCGAGGGATCGGGAGACCCGACCGACCGCCGCGGACGAATCTCTTTCGCTGGATGTGTGGCGCCATGCTACTGCAATCCGCACCGGGCGAACAGAGCTGCGAGTCCGGGTTGTGCACGGTGCGCGACACGCGGCCAGCGCCCCGGCAGCCTATCCGCCCGGCTGCGCGGCCCCGCTCGGCACGCGGCGGGCTGCCATGTCGCTGGCCACGGCGGAGGAGATGTCGGCCCGGAGCTGGTTGAACGCCCGGGTCCTGCGGTACTCGAGCCGAGAACCGAGCAGGATGACGAAGGTGTCCAAACCAGGATCGAGCCAGATCGACACCCCCGTATAGCCGGTGTGACCGAAAGAGTCGGCCGTGAACGCGTCGATCCGAGGCGAGGAGTAGGCGGACGACACGTCCCAGCCCAGGCTCCTCACGGTTCCTCCCCCAAAGGGTCGGGGCGCGATCATGAGCCGGACCGTGGATTCCGTGAGGACTCGAGTCCCCTCCAACTCGCCGAGACCGAGGAGCATCCGTGCAAATCGCCCCAAATCCCCGATAGTCCCGAACAAACCCGCGTGGCCCGCGACCCCACCGAACTGCCGGGCCACCGGGTCCTGGACGCGCCCCACGGCGACCTGCCCGCTCCCGCCCGCCGTGGGCACGCACCGGGTCCAGAGCTCCGGCCCAGGGAGGAACCCCGTGTCGGTCATCCGCAGAGGACCGTAGAAGGACTCCTTTGCGTACTGATTGAGAGGCACCCCGGAAACGCGCCGGACGAGTTCCCCGAGGAGAATGAAGTTGATGTCCGCGTACCGAAACTGCCCGCGTACCAGGCCCCCCGCCCCTTGTCGAGCGACGCCCCGCAGGGCAGCGTCAAGGGGCCTCTCCCCCGCAATCCGAAAGTCTCGCAGCCCCGACGTGTGCGTGAGCAAGTCCCTCACTTCGACTCTCTGCGCCCCGGTGCCCTTTACCTCCGGAAACCACTTCCCGAGCGGATCGTTGAGCACGAGGCGTCCCTCCGCGGCAAGCTTCATCACCGAAGGCGCCGTAGCAACCACTTTCGTCAGCGATGCAAGATCGAACACCGCCCCGGTATTGAGCGATTCAGCCGATGCCCCTCCCCAGCGCCTGCCGTAGGCTTTGGTGATCAGTATCCCTTCCCGGCTCCCCACGGACACGACCCCGCCGGCCAGGAGCCCGCCGGACATCGCGCCCTCCATCGCCACATCCAAGGCCTTCTCAAGGTCGCCGCATCGCGCCCCATCCCCGTCGGTAAGGCCTAGCCACGCGACTGCCACCGCCCCGAGTACCGCGAGTCTTGCCATCCTCGGGCCTCCCGTCGGACCGCCGATCGTTACGACCCAGCTTGCCCTCCCCGTCACCCTGCGGTCAAGCGCCCGTCCGCACCGCAAGTGCCCCGTAAACAAACAGAACGCCCCTGGGAGGGGAGACCTCGCCAGGGGCGGCTGATGAGCTTGGATGCCCGGTACCCCGCAGAGCGCACGGAGGCGCGGGAGCGGGGGTGGTTCTTCAAAAGGATCGGCGGCGACCTACTCTCCCACCCAGTGACCCGGGCAGTACCATCGGCGCGGAGGGGCTTAACGGCCGTGTTCGGA
>JACRMM010000029.1 GCA_016214985.1 Deltaproteobacteria bacterium
CGCTCCAAAGCCGTCCGCGCCCGCCCGGTCGGGCTTTGACCCACGGCAGGCACCGGCTCTCCGGCAAAGCGCGAGTTCTGTGCATGTAGAACATTTCCATCTTATGGGGCCAGTTTTCTCAAGTCCGACAGGCTCCTAGCGACGCCGGTCCTCATAGAACCTCATCCCCAGGTAGTAGCAGCACTGCTCGTGCTCCATGTCGTTGAAGAAGGTGCGTTCGCGGCCGTCCTGAAACAGAATCCGGACCAGGGCCGGCCCCCCTTCGAGGATGGAGGTTCTCACCTCCACGACCCGCCCGAGGCCCCAGCGTCGGAATCGCTCGTGGACCACGACGTCTCCGACGTCGAGGAACAGGCGGCGTCTCACCGACGCCTCCGGGTCCGGCGGCGCGCCGGCCGGGCGGTGATGGTGGGCGCAGGGCCACAAGACGTGGAGACCGGGGGAAGCCGGGGCGCCGCAAGCATGGCGACACTCTAGCATCCTTCGTTGCTGGCGTCAGGCGTCGCGTTGCGGCGCCGGCGCCCTTGCGTCGCGGCGGCGACCCTGGTTCACTGGCAGCCGACCCGAAGCGACCGGGCCCCCGGCCGTCGGACCCAGGGGCGCGCGCGTCCTCTGCTCTCCGGAAAGGATCTCCCATGGGACGACCTCCCCTGTGCCTCGCGGCGCTCTTCCTGGTCTCCTGCACCCTCGCGAAGGTCGACGTGACCGTCGTGGGGGAGCGGACGGCTCTGGAGAACCAGGTCCTCGGCACGTACAACTCGCTTGACGACGAGATGCTGCTCGCCGCGTCGGTGCGCGCAGTCGACTCCGAGGGGCGTCTCAAGCGTGAGCCCCTGAAGAGCCCGGAGCAGCGCGACACCGTGCAGGCCATGCAGACGCTGGCCTTCCACGAGGACGACGTAGCGACCTTCAAGAGGCTCGGGTGGGTCGGGGAGGACAACCAGGGCCTCTTGACGGCCTTCGCACTGGAGCGCGGGGGCGCGCCCGACGATCTCCGGGAGTTCGCCGCAACGTACAAGGACGAGGAGTTCCGGGCCGTGGTCGCAGCGGTGAAACAGGCCCGGGACGTGGTGATGCGGCGGGTGATCGAGCTCAATGAGACCTTCACGAAGGGTGATCTGCCGCGGGTACGCCAGGTCTTCGCGCGCCTGAACGTTCAGAACGCCCTTCCCGGCGAACGCGTACAGGGGGCCGACGGTGCCTGGGGAGTGAAGCGGTGACGTGGCTGCGCACCCTCGCCGGCTTCCTGGTGTTCGGGGGGATCTTGGCGGGCGGGCCGGCGCCGGGCCGGGAGGCTCCGGCGCGGCTGCCGATCAACGAACCCGTGCCGGTGACCTCCGAAGCCGACCCCGTTGTCGACGCGGCCGTGTCCCGCGATGGTCGGTGGCTCGTCGTGAGCTCCCGCCGCGAGCGGTTCTCCGACCTCTGGCTCCGCTCGGCCGACCCGAGCCGGGTCGAGGTCCCGCGGCGCCTCACCTTCGACCCCGCGGACGAGTCGGCTCCGGCGCTCTCGGCCGACGGCCGGTGGCTCGCGTACGTGGGTACCGGCGATGATGTCAAGGGCGACGTCTATCTGCTCGACCTTCGGACCAAGGGCGCCGTGCCGCGGCGCCTCACCGGGCCTGGGACCGCCGAGGGCGCCCCCTCCTTCTCGGCCGATGGTTCGGTTCTCTTCCTTCAGCAGGAGGCAGGTGGGACGACCCGGCTCGTGTCCCTGGACTTGCAGCAGCGAAGCCCCGAGCCGCGGGCCCTGGGGATCGAGGGGAGTCAACCGGCCGCCTCCCCCGACGGGACCCGGCTCGCGTTCGTGAGCCGCGCGACGGACCCGGGGGGAGACCTCGCCGTGCTCGACCTCCGCACCGGAGCCGTGTCCCGCGCCACCTCGGGCTCGGCCATTGATGCCTTCCCCGCCTGGTCGGAGGACGGGCGCTTCCTCTATTTCACCCGCTTCGGCCTCGATACGGACCGGGACGGAGCGGTCACGGCGAGGGACGCCGGGGTCCTGTGGCGTGTGCCGGCGTCGGGCCCGGAGGAGAGGGCGTTCCCGGTGACGGCGTTCGACCACTCGTCCTTCCGGCCCCAGCTCGCCGGGGCGCGCCTCTACGCGCTCTCTCCCCGGGGCGGTGTCGCCAACGTGTGGGCGCTTCCTCCGGACGGGGAGGTGCCGACTCTCTCCGACGCGGCGCGCCAGGCCGATCTCGCCGATGGATTGGCCCGCCGCGTGCCCCGGGTTCCCGCCCTCGCCGCTCTCGCCAGCCTGCGCGTGGCGGAGGCGTTTCCCCGCGACCCTGTGGCAGCCCGCGCGCTGGTGCGGGCGGGAACCCTCTACCGGAGCGCCGGCCTTCGCCCGGCAGCCGCCCGGGCGTTCGAGGCCGTGGGACGCGAGTGGCCCGGGGCGGTCCCCGAGGCGGCGCTGGCGGCGCTCGCGCTCGTGCGGTTGCGGGCGGACGAGGCCTTGGAGACGAGCGTGTCGCCGGGGGACCGACGGAGGCTCGTGGAGGAGGCAACGGCCGCGGCCGGCCGCGTCGCGGGGGCGTACCCTTCGGCGCCGACGGTGCAGGCGCGGGCGTCGATCGAACAGGCGCGCCTCCTGCTCGACTACGGCGGCGACGCGACGACGCTGGGGCAGGCGCTCGAGCTCCTGGATGCCGTGGTGCGCGATCACGCCGCCGAGCGCCCCGAGGCTGCGGAGGCGTCGGTGCGCCGGGCCGACGGCTACGCCCGGCTTGCAGGGCCGGCGGAGGTGCACGCGGCCTACCTGGCCGCCCTCGACGCCTTCCCGGACCAGGAGGAGTGGGCTGACCGGGCGGTCGAGCAGATCCTGGACCTGGGCCCGGCGTCCGCCGGGCCGACTCCCCTGGAGGCGAAGGTCCTTCGCCTGCGCGAGGTCGCGGAGGAGAGCCGAACGAGCCGGCCGCGGCTCGCCATGGGGGCGCTCAATCGGGTCGGCGACCTCTTCTTCGGGGCCGACGAGTGGGCGCGGGCCAAGGCGGCGTACCGCGAGGTCCTCCAGGACTTCCCGGTGGTAGCGACGCGCACGGCGGCCGCGCGGTTGGCCCTCGCGGAGATCCTGTACCGGGAGGAGCGCTACCGGGAGGCGATCGACCTCTACGAGACCGAGATCGGCCAGCGGCCCGAGGAAGACCCCATCTATCGACTGGCTCGCGCGGGGTACATCCGCCGGTCGGCCGAGGCCGGTGATTCCCTCTTCCGGGGAGGAGAGGTCTCGGCGGCGCGCAAGGTGTTTCGGGAGCTCATGGACTACGACGACGCCGTCGTGGAGGCCCACCGGGGATACATCCAGTGCGCGGCGGCCCAGGGGGACCTCCCGCCGGTCCTCTCGGGCTACCGGGCCCGCCTCAAGAGGGCGCCAGCCGACGCGATCGCCGCCTACGCCACAGGCTTGTGTCTGACCTACCTCGAGACCCGCAGCGCGGCTCGGGAGGCGAAGGAACTGCTCGAGAGAGCGATCTCGCTCCAAGGGCAGGTCGAGTACTTCCACCAGACGTACGGGTACGTCTGCGAGGTCCTCGAGACCGTGTACGGCGACAAGGGGACGCTCCCGCTCGCCGCCGAGGCGTACCAGAAGGCCTCGTTCCTGAACGATCCCCTGGCGAACCCGTCGAACGCTGCGAACCTCACGCTCAACCTCGGAAACGCGTACCACCTGTTGGGTCAACACCGCCAGGCGTTCGACTGCTACACCCGGCGTCTGGAGGCGAAGGCCCCCTTCCTGAGCGACGAGGCGGAGATCCTGTTCTACCGGCGCCTCGGGGCGTCGGCATTTCAGATCCGGGAGCCGGAGGCGAGCGTTCGGGCCTTCGAGAAAGCGCTCGAACGGGTGGCGGCGAGCCGCGATCCTCGGCGGGCGTCGGAGGCCCTGGATGCGTCGGCCCGCTACGTCCTGGAACGGGTCGTCGAGCCGGCGGGGCGCGACCCGGCCAGGGCGCAGCCGGCCCGGTCCTTGGCGCAAGACCAGTCTGCCCTGAACGGACGCCTGGCCGCCCTCACGCAGCGCGCCGTGGATCCGCCTCCCAGCCCCGGCTGGACCGCCTACCGCCAGGGGATCGAGGCCCTCCTGGCGGAGCAGGTGGCCCTCAACCGCCGGGCCGCTGATGTGGCGGGGACCGCGGAAGCCCGCGAGGCGATGGCTCGCCTCGCGTCCCGGGTCCCAGCGGCCCTGGGACGACCCGAGCGTCTCGCTCTCCTGGAAGCCGAGCTCTGGGACCGTCTGGCCCTGAGCCGCCAGGAGGCTGGCGACGCGGCCGGAGCTGCCGAGGCCTTCGAGCGGGCGTATACGCAGAACGAGCGCCTGGGGCTCACGGCAAACCTGGCGCGCGTCCGGCGCTCAGTCGCCTACAGCCTCTATCAGCAGGTCCCGGGGGCCGGCGCCGGCCAGCGCGCGCCCCTCCTCCTCCGCTCGGCCGAGGGCTTTCGGCAAGCGCTTGACCTGCTCCAGAGGTATGGTGTGCCGGCGCGAACCGAGGGTGCGGGAGAGGGTCTCCTGTCGTTCAAGGTCGAGCAGGCGCTCGACGCGGCCGGCGCGACGCGGGCCGCCACGGGTTTTTCAGCCGAGCAGGAGAAGCGCCTGTGCGAGACCTTCTTGGCTCGCATTCGCCTGGAGCTCGGGGAGGTGGCGGCGGCCGAGGCGGCCCTGGCCCCACAGATCGCTGAAGTTCCCGACGGGACGGCTGTCGCCGACGCCGATGTCCACGGCGTGTCGCTCCTCTTCCACCGGGCAGGGCATATCGCCGCTGCCCGCGGCGACGTCTTGGAAGCGTTTGCTCGCTTTCGACGCTCTGCAGCGCTCTCGGTCCGAAGCCGAAATGCGGTCGCCGCCTGTACGAGCACGGCCAACCTGGCGAGCCTCGCGGCCGGCCTTCCGTCCGGAGCCCCGACGCTGCCGCGCCTGGTCTCCGAGCTTCGGGCCGCAGACCGAGACGCTGGCCGGCTGCTCGCGCTCGATCCTTCCGCCTCGAGCGGTTCCTCGGCGGCCTCCTATCACAACGCGATGGGTGTGCACTGGGCCCGCCTCGGCGCCGACTCGGACGCGCCCGGGGAGGGGGTCGAGGCGGCGGCCCTGCGCGTCGCGGCCTTGAGGGACGCGGCCGTCCATCTCACGCTGGGGCTGCGGGCCCTGGCCGTAGCGGGCGAGCCGGCGCGCCGAAGCCGGGAGGAACTTGCGGCGGAGGCGGTCCTGCACCTGAACCTCGCGGAGGTGCTCGGCCGCCTGGCGGATGGGACCGGCGCCCAGGAGAGCCTCGCGCTGGCCCTGGAGGCGGCCCGCCGGGGGCTTCGTCCGGACCTGGAGTGGCGCGCCCTAGCGTCTCTCGGCCGCCGGCAGGAAGCCTTGGGCGCCCTCGAGGCGGCGTCCATCCTCCACGCCGGCGCGGGCTCCGAGGAGATCGAACCCGCCTTCGGCCCTCTAGTGGCTGATCTCGTTCGCCAAGGGCGCGCAGAAGACGCGTTCAACCTGGCGGAGCGGGTGGGGGAGCTGGACCGGGCCCAGCGCTTGGCACCCCTCACCATCGGGCGGCTTTCGACCGACGAGCGCCGGCTGTGCCGGGATCTGGCACCGCGGCTCGTCCGGGTGCGGGACCTCCGGCGCCGGGTCGCGGTCGCCCGGGGCGAGGAGCGGCAGTATCTGCAGTCGGAACTGGAGCGGGAGCTCTCGCTCTTCCGGGGGCAGCTGGGGGATGGGTCGTCGCTGCCGGCGGTGGCCCGGCTCTTGGGCCCGGGTGACGAAGACGCCCGCGAGCTCGTGCTCGCGCTCCTTGGTGCTGCGCTTCTTGCCGAGGAGCGGGCCGACGCAGCGGTCGTGGCCGGCGAAGGGCCCGAGGCTGCTGCGCTCCGCACCGAAGCGAAGGCGTGGCAGCAGCGGTATGCGGCTCTGCTCGGCGAGGGCCTCGCCGCGGCCCAGGCGAGCCTGCTCCCGGTCCCGACCGGCGTCGTCGGGCTGTTCGGCGCCGCACCGGCCGAGGCGATCGACGCGATGGAGTCGCTCCCGGAGGGCGAGGCGCTCGTGCGCCTGATCCCGGCCGACGTGTCCGGGTCGTCCTGGGTCGCGATCACGGTGACGCCCGACGCCATCACCGCCTCCTTCGCCGCTTCTCCGTCGGAGGTCGCCCTGCCGCCGGCCGAGACCCTCGTGCTCGCGGGAGAGGGCTGGTCCCGGAGGGCGCCGGTGCCTGGGGCGGTGCGCGCCCTGACCGCCACCCACTTCGTCCGGGCCGTCCGGGCCCGCAAGCCCTTCAAGAGCGCGCTGTTGGCGGTTCCCGGACCCACGCCCGAGGTTCCCGGGTACCGGTCGGTGACCCTCCCCGCGCCAGCAGGAGAGCCGGAGCTCCTGGCCGCGCTCGCCGGGGTGCAGACGCTCCTCCTGCGGGGACGCGTCTCCCTTCTCGCCACCGTACCGACGCGGCCCGGCGAGCGGCCCGTGCGCCGCGTGATCGCCGAGGCGGGGCTTTCTGCCGGCGTCCCGGTCGCTGCCGTGGCGAGCCGAGGGGAGAGCCTGTCCTTGGCCTTGCTCCCGGATGTCTCGCCCGCTGCCGTCTATCCGGCGGCTCAGCTGCTCGCGCTCTTCGGTTGTCCGACTGTGGTCCTGGGAGGAAGCGCGGGGTTGGACGCGGGCGCGGTGGGCTCCCTCTTGGCCGCGTTTGCCGACGGGTTTCTCCGCGCTACGGGAGTCGCTCGGGGCGCCCAGGTGCTGGGGTTCGGCGGGCTTGCCCCCGCCGAGGCAGCGGCGCTGGCCCGACAGCGCTTCGAGGCCACCGTGCGGGCGGCGCAGCAGGCCCTCGGCGCCGGCGGGGCCGGTGGGCCCCGCCGGGCGCTGACCTGGTTGGAAGAGGCCGTCGCCGCGGCCGGGGAGGTCGAGGTCTTGAACCGGTATCTCCCGGACCTCCACCGCCTGGCCCGGGAGGCCGCCTTCCGGGCCGGGGAGACGGAGGAAGCCGCTCGGCACGCGGCGGCGCTGGTCGAGCTCCTGGCCGCGTCGCAACCGGACACAGCGGCGCACGCCGAGGCGCTCCTGCGGCTGGGGCTCCTGGAGGCGCGGCTCGAGCGATTCGACCGGTCCACGGCACACCTGGACGAGGCACGGGAGATGCTGGCAAACCTGGACCTGGGGCCGGAGGAGGCGGCCGCTCTCGCCGACCTGGGGACCGTGTTCGAGAGCGCGACCGAGTACGATCGGGCCCTGGTCGAGTTCTCGTCGGCCGCGCAGCTGAGCCGTACCCTCGGCAAGGACGACCTCCTGGCGCGCCAGCACGAGAGCCTGGGCCGGGTCTACGACCTGCGCCTCAGCCGCTACGCACGGGCCCGGAAGGAGTACGAGGCGGCCCTGACCGTGCACCGGACGCTGGGGGACCCGGCCGGCCAGGCGCGCGCCCTGCTCGACGCGGGCCGCTGCCTGCGCTTGCTGGGCAACTTCCCCGAGGCGGAGGCGCGCTACCGGGAGGCCTTGGCGTTGACCGAGCCCGGGGCCGGCGCGCCGCGCGAAGCCGGGGACGGGTTGGTCCGCCTCCGGGCCAAGGCGCTCTTGGAACAAGCCAACAGCGCGTGGTTCCAGGCCCGGTACCAGGAGGCCTTCGACCTCGTTCAGCGAGTCCTGGCGCTCGCCCGGGAACACGGCTGGGTGCCGGAGCAGGTGATGGCGCGCAACACCTCGGGACTCCTGTGGTGGACCCTCGGCGACCCGGACAAGGCGCTCCGAGAGCTCGGGGAGGCCCTCGACCAGGCGCAGACCCTGGAAGGCCGGCCCGACGAGGTGGCGACCACCCTGAACAACCTGGGCCTCGTCTATCGGGAGGCGGGTCGCTACCCGGAGGCCACGGCCGCGCTGGAGCGGGCGCTCGCCATCGACCGGAGGCTCAAGTCTCGCTGGGCGATCGCCTATGACCTGCGAAACCAGGGCCTGACCCTGCTCCGGATGGGGCGGGCCGCCGAGGGCCTTCCGCTCCTGGAGGAGGCGGCCTCGGAGGCGGCCGCGATCGGTGATCGGGTGAACTCGGCCAAGGCGCTCCTCGCGCTGGGAGAGGCCCGTCAGGAGCTCGGGCAGGCCGCCAGCGCCGAAGGCGCCTACCGGGAGGCATTGGAGCTCGCCCGGTCGATCGCCGGCCGCGAGACCGAGTGGCGGTCCCTGTTTGGGCTGGCGCGCCTTGCGCTCGCGGCCGAGAACTCTGGCGAGGCCGGACGCCTGCTCGACGAGGCGGTCCGGGTGATCGAAGCCACCCGGGCGGCGCTCAAGATCGATCAGCTCAAGGACGGATTCCTGACCGACAAGATGGCCGTCTACGAAGCCCTCGTGAAGCTGCGGGCGGACGCCGGCGACTCGGTGGGTGCCTTCGAGGTGGCCGAGAGGTCCCGGTCGCGGGGGTTCATCGACCTCCTGGGCAACCAGCGGCTCAATCTTGCCGGGGCCGTGGACCGTGAGCTGTACTCCCGGCAGCGCTCGCTCGCCGCCCACATCGAGGAGACCGAGGCGCTCGTGGCCCAGGCGGGGTCCGATGCGGAGCGGGCCACCTACGCGACCGCCCTCACTCGTCTCCGCGACGAGCGCCGGGACCTGCTGCTCGAGATCCAGTCCAAGAATCCCGCCCTGGCGAGCCTCGTCTCCGTGGACCCCATGACGGCGGACCAGGTGCGGGCCCTGCTGCCCCCGGACGTCGCGCTGCTGGTCTACTACGTTCTTCCCGAGGAGCTTCTGTGCTGGGTGCTGCGATCCGACGGCGTGCGCCTCGTGCGGATGCCCGGTGACCGAAAGGTGCTGGGGGCGTCGCTCTTGGAGTACCGGCGGGTGATCCAGAACCTGGAGCCCGCCGAGGAGCGGTCGCGCGAGCTCTTCTCCCAACTCGTCGTGCCCCTGATGTCGAACCTGGAGGGCGTTCGAACGCTGGGGATCGTTCCCCACGGTGTCCTCCACTACCTGTCGTTTGCGACGCTCTCCGACGGGCACGACACCCTCATCGACCGGATGCCTCTCTTCTATCTTCCCAGCGCCAGCGTCCTGCGCTATACACTTCAGCGGCGCCGTGCCGAGCGGAACACGCGGGTCCTCGCGATCGGGAACCCGGACCTGGGCGACCCCTTCTTGGACCTTCCCTTCGCCGAGCAGGAGGTGGGGGCGATCCGATGGAGCTTCCCTGAGATCACCCTGCTCACCCGCGAGCGCGCGACCGAGAGTTGGGTGCGGCAGCACATCGGTGAGTTCGGGATCATCCATCTGGCTTCCCACGGCGAGTTCGACCCCGTGAACCCCCTCTTCTCGGCGGTGAAGCTTGCCAGGGACCAGGAGCAGGACGGGGATCTGAGAGCCTCGGAGGTGTTCAGCCTCAACCTGCAGGCGGATCTGGTCGTCCTGAGCGCGTGCCAGACGGGACTGGGCAGGGTCACCCAGGGCGACGACGTGATCGGGTTGAACCGGGCGTTCCTCTACGCGGGGACGCACACGATCGCGTCAAGCCTGTGGCGGGTGAGCGATCTCTCCACCGCACTGCTCGCCAAGCGCTTCTATCGGCTCTACGGCGCGCGCAACAAGGCCGAGGCGCTGCGCGGGGCCATGCTCCACGTGAAGAACCGCTTCCCCCACCCCGGGTACTGGGGCGCGTTCGTGCTGACGGGCGACTACGAGTAGAGCGCCGCGCAGGTCGGGGATCGGGTACCAGGGGAGGGAACGGATCGAGGGCTTCGACGGAGCTTACTTCAACAGTACGTGCGGTGAGGGGGAAGGGAGGTCGTGATGGGGCGGATGTCTACGGTGTTCCTCGTGGGACTGGGTCTCCTCTGTGCGGTCGCGACCGCGCGGGCCGCGGACAAGGTGTGGGTCGCGTCGGCCGGCGCGAAGGTCATGGCGGAAGCGGCCGCATCGGCGAAGCTCGTGGCCACGCCGGCGCTGGGGACCGAGCTCGCGGTCCTCGGCGTCGCGGGGAAGTGGCTGCAGGTGTCAACGCCCGAGGGCGCGACCGGGTGGATCTACCGGGGGAGGGTCTCGGAGTCGCCCCCACCAAGCGGCGGAGGGCTCTTCGGCGCGCTGCCCTCGAGCTCCATTCAGGCGAGCGCTGCCGACACGTCGCGAAGCATCCGCGGCCTCTCGCCCGAGGTCGAGCAGTATGCGGAGAATGCGAAGACCCCGGCTGAGTACCGGAAGGCGCTCGACGGAGTCCTCGCCCTCAAGGTGACGGACGCCGAGGTGGACGGATTCCTTCGGGAAGGGAAGATCGGGGAGTACGCGCCATGAGACGCGACAGGAGAATGACGGCGTCGGCCGGGATCGGACTCGTCCTGCTCGCGCTGGCCGGGTGCCAGCAGGTGACGCAGCTCGGCGGCGAGATCGTCGGGCAGGCGGCCTACCAGACTACGTACGACCGCGAGTACAAGCGGGCCTTGAAACGAGGTGCCAGCGATGCGGAGGCCCGGCAACTCGCCGCGGCGGCGGCGGGCAAGGAGTCGGGACGCCAGAAGGAGCTCGTGGCTGGAGTGGGCGACGTGGCGTCGAGCGCGGGGGAGATCGACTACGACTCGGAGGTGGCCATCGGCCAGAGTCTCGCCCTGGAGGGATTCAAACGCTACGGGCTCCCCGTCGCCGACCCGGAGCTCCAGCGCTACGTGAACTTCGTGGGCGACGCGGTGGCGAGAAACTCGGCGCGCCCCGACATCCCGTACCACTTCGTGGTGGTCGACAGTCCCCTGTACAATGCCTTTGCTTGCCCCGGCGGGATCATCTTCGTCAGCTCGACGCTCGTCAAGGTGATGAAGGACGAGGCCGAGCTGGCCGGCGTGCTCGCCCACGAGGTGGGGCACGTCAGTCGGCGGCACGCTCTGCAATCGATCCGGCGCGCCCGCTTCTTTGAAGGGGTCGGCAAGATCACGGCCGCGAGCCTCAAGGGCGACAAGGGGCAGCAGTTCCAGTCCCTGATCGGAGACCTTCAATCGGTGCTGTTCGACAAGGGCCTCGACAAAGGAATGGAGTACGAGGCGGACGCGGCGGCGATCGAGACCGCGTACCGGACCGGGTACGACCCCGAGGGTTTCCTCCGCGTCCTCAAGGCGCTCAAGGCGGCCCAGGCGAAGGCGACGAAGGAGGGATCGTGGTTCTCGACCCACCCGCCCCTGGAGACCCGATTGTCTCGGTGCACCGAGCAGGTGGCAGGGCTGGGCCCGGTGGCGGGCCTCGCCGCACCCGTAGACCGTTTCGCCCGATACCGGAAGCGGGTCCCCTGATCGAAGGCCGGCGGCGAGCGCTGCCTTCATGGGGGTGTCCATGAGCCTCATCACCAAACTCACCGTTACCATCAGCCTGGTTCTGCTGCTGGTGATCGCGCCCTTCGCGTACCTCAACATCAAGAGCCTCAAGGAGCTGATGCTCCGGGAGACGGTCACCGGCGTCGATAGTCTGAGCGAGACCATCATCCGCACGACCCACTACCAGATGCTCGAGAACGACCGTGACCGGGTCCGCCAGGTCATCGAGGAGGTCGGAAGCCAGAAGGGGATCGAGAACATCCGGATGATCAACAAGGACGGCCTGGTCATCTTCTCCACCGATCGGGCCGAGACCGGCACGTTTCTCGACAAGCGCGAGTCGAGCTGCAACATGTGCCACTTCGCCAAGAAGCCCCTGAGCCAGGCGTCCTCGATGAACCGGAGCCGGATCTTCCGGGACCACCATGGACAGGAGAGCCTAGCGCTCACGAAGGCGATCTACAACAAGCCCGTGTGCTCGGCGAGCCCCTGCCACTTTCACCCGGACGACCAGGAGATTCTCGGAATCCTGGACGTCACGGTCTCCCTGGCCGAGATGCGCGCGCAGACCGCGGCGTACCGAAATCAGATCGTCCTCATGACCGTGCTGATGATCGGGTTGACCTGGGGCATCCTGACCCTGGCGCTGCGCAAGTTCGTCCACCGGCCGGTGCGACAGCTCGTGCGGCACACGGCCAAGGTGGCCGGCGGGGATCTGGAGAGCGCCGTCACCGTGCGGTCCCACGACGAACTCGGGGAGCTGACCCTGGCGTTCAACGCAATGACCCAGAGCCTCCTCAAGGCCAGGCAGGAGCTGGAGGATTGGGGCAAGAACCTGGAAGTGAAGGTCGAAGAACGCACGCACGCGCTCAACCAGATGCAGACCCAGCTCATCCGCTCGGAGAAGCTCGCCTCCCTCGGCGAGCTCGTGGCCGGCATCGCCCACGAGCTCAACAACCCGCTCACCGGAGTCCTCGTCTTTGCGTCGATCCTTGGAAACAACGACAAGCTCGACCCCGAGTGCAGGAGCGACATCGAGGTCATCGTCCGGGAGACCCAACGGTGCGCGCAGATCGTGAAGGGGCTTCTCGAGTTCTCCCGAGAGTCGATCCCGCAGAAGAAGCGCTCGTCCCTCAACGGAGTCCTGGACAACACGCTGTCCCTGATCGGCAACCAGTCTTTCTTCCAGGATGTCGAGATCGTGAAGGACTACGCCCCCGACCTCCCGGAGGTGCTGATCGACCCGAACCAGATGGAGCAGGTGTTCATCAACATGCTTCTGAACGCTAGCCAGGCCATGGCCGGCAGGGGTCTGCTGACGATCCGCACCGTGCTCGCCCCGCAGCCGGGGTGGGTGTGCGTTCGGATTACCGATACGGGGTCCGGGATCCCGGAGGAGTACCTCGGCCGGATCTTCGATCCCTTCTTCACCACCAAGAGCAAGGGCACAGGCCTCGGTCTGTCCGTGTCCTACGGCATCGTGGAGAACCACGGCGGTGCGATCGAGGTCCAGAGCTCGAAGGGCGAGGGCACGACGTTTACCGTCCGGCTCCCCGTGGCTCCGGACGAAGGGGCGGAGGCCCCCGAGTCTCTGCCGGGAGAGGAGCCGGTCCGCGGGCTCGAGGCGTGGTCGAGCCTGTGAGGTCCCGCCGCTTCGGGCCGGTGCTCCGGAAAGTGGCCGAGGAGTATCAGCGAGACGTGGTCGGACCGCACTGCCGTTCCTGCCTCGCTCCCTGCTGCCGTCTCGAGACACTGGTGCTGGAGCTGGACTGGGATCGTCTGAAGAGCCTCTGGGGAGTGGCGGGTTCGCGCCGCGAGTTCGACGACCTCCTTGACCGGGGACAGGGGCCCGCTGAGATCCGCCGTCAGGACGGGCTCTACTACGCCTACCGCCGCGTCTGCCCCGCCTTCGACGAGGGCCGAGGGCTGTGCCGGGTCTACGAGAGTTCCCTTAAACCGCCCGGCTGCACGGATTTTCCAGTGTACGAAGAGTCCCAGGGCCTGACCGCAGACCTCCGGTGCGAGGCGGTCGATTCTGACGACCTTGCCGCGCGGGTACAGCGGGCCGTGAGGGGAGCCGCCGTAGTGTCGGTCCGGAAGAATCCCCGGTTCCCGTTCCTCGTGTCGTTGTCGATGTCCTCCCCTGGCCGCGCCGCCCGGCGCCGTGGCCCGAACGGACCGGAGGAAACCGGCCTTTGATCCCCATCCGCGACACGATCCCCAGCCGGAGCACGCCGTACGTGGTGTACGGACTGATCGCGGTCAACGCGCTCGTGTACTTCAAGACGAACCTCGGCCTCCCGCCCGGCGCCCAGCAGCGGTTCTTCCAGTTGTATGGCATCGTGCCGGCGCGCTACGCGGACCCCCAGATCGCCCACGCGCTCTGGCGCAGCAATCCGGTGTTCCCCTTCTTCACCTCCATGTTTCTGCACGGGGGGTTGCTGCATGTGCTCGGCAACATGTGGACCCTGTGGATCTTCGGAGACAACGTCGAGGACTGGTTCGGCCACGGTCGATTTCTGCTCTTCTACCTCTTCTGCGGCGTCGCCTCGGGGTTGATGCACCTGTTCGCCAACTGGGGCTCAGCCCTGCCGACCATCGGCGCGTCGGGCGCCATCGCAGGCGTGATGGGTGCATACTTCCTCCTCTACCCCCGGGCGCGGGTGCTCACGCTCCTTCCCATCTTCTTCGTCTTCTTCGTCGAGCTCCCGGCCTACGTCTTCCTTGGTTTCTGGTTCCTCCTGCAGCTCCTAAGTGGAGCTGCCTCGGGAGCCGGCGCGGGCGGTATTGCATGGTGGGCGCACGTGGGCGGCTTCCTTGCCGGCGCGGCGGTCGTCTTCATCCTGGGCGGAGGGCGACCCAAGAGACCGTCGAGCTCCCGGCCCACCCTCAAGCCGCTCTGGCAGAAGGTCGACGAGTACTGGCGGGAGTGACATGGGGCCTGCGAACCTGCTGATCTGTGACGAGCGAGGGAGCATCGTCGAGCGCTCGGACCTGCTCCTGGCGGGCCAGGTGGGGCGGCGCTGGGTCCCCGTGGCGGAGGACGATCTGGTCCCCATCCCCGAGGGCACGAAGGTCTTCTTCCTGCCTGGGAGCCAGGCTGTGGGCTGGGACGCGGAGACCGGCCGGCCCAGGGTGCTGCGAAAGGCGCGGGCCGTGGCGGCCATGCTCCAGGCCGGCTACACGCGCACCCACCTGCCTGCCGCCGCGTACCCCGAGCACCGGCCGCCGCAGTACGGGGATCACGCGTACCTGCCGCTGTGGGCGTACGCCGCCGTCGGGTGGCGGGACGGCGCGATGGCGGCCGCGGCCTTCCGCATCGACCCCCTGACCCACTCCGAGACGTGCCACTACGACGATCGCGACATCGCGCCCCGGGTCCGGCGCCGCGTGAAGAGCGAGGGCGGAAACCGGCTCGTGCGCCATCTGGGGCGCTGTGCCCTCGAGTACCACTGCTTCGCCGCGAAGAACCTCTTCATGGACCGCTGGGAGGCGCCGCTGCCCACGGCGCCGACGTGCAACGCGCGATGCCTGGGGTGCATCAGCCGGCAGCCCGCCGACTGCTGCCCCGCCTCGCAGGATCGCATCGACTTTGTGCCCACGGTCCAGGAGCTTGCCGGCGTGGCGGTGCCGCACCTCGGGCGCGTGCCCCGGGCGATCGTGAGCTTCGGTCAGGGGTGCGAGGGAGAGCCGCTCACCGTGGCGCCCATCCTCGAGGCCGCTGTCCGAGAGTTTCGGACCCGCACCGACCGCGGAACCGTGCACCTGAACACCAACGGGAGCTTGCCCGACGCCCTGCGGCGGGTCGCCAGGGCGGGCCTCGACTCGGTCCGGATCAGCCTGAACTCGCCAGTCCCGGAAACCTACCGCGCGTACTACCGCCCTCGAGGATATGGTTTCGGAGATGTGGTGGAGTCGGTGCGGGTCGCGGCGGGTGAGGGGCTGTACACGGCCCTGAACCTGCTGGTATTCCCGGGCGTCACCGACCTGCCCGCCGAGGTCGACGCCCTTGAGCGGCTGATCGACGAGACGGGCCTCCAGATGGTGCACCTGCGCAACCTTTCCCTGGATCCACGGCTCTACCTCGACCACCTTCCGGCCGCGCTGCTAGAGGCCGGCGAGCCCCTCGGTCTGCGGCGGCTCGCCCTTCGCCTCAAACGGCGCTTCCCGCGGCTCGATCTCGGCTACTTCAATCGGTCCAAGGAGGACTTCGACGCCCCTCTGGTGGACGCTCTTCCGTGGGCGAGGCCCGGGGACCCCAGCGTCCCGACCTGAGGATCGCCCCTCTCGGCCTCCCAATCCCCTCGACCCCATACCAACAACAACTTCGTCGGTCCCTCTTCCCATCGAGACAATATTGGAGTCTTTAGCGGCTATGCGACACGGTTGAAGCTCGAACCGTGTGCGGAAGTGCTGCGTCGACGGCCACAGGGGCTGTGGCACGTTCCTTGATAGGGGCGAGGCGTAGACGTTGTCCCTTGCCGCACCGATACGCCCTTGCCCCGTGAGAGAGGAGCCGAACGCCATGTTCAGAAGACTGGGAACCACAGGACTCGTCGCATCCTTGGCCGTGACCGGCTGGTTGGTCACGGCCCCTCCGGCCCTTTGGGCTCAGGAGGCGCCGGCTGCCGAAACGACGGCACCGGCACCCGTCCCCCAGGAGGCTGCAGCAGCCGCGACCGCCGCAAGCGCGCCGATCCTCACGCTCGAAGCCCCGACGGCGCCGCGGCAACCCGATCCCAGCGGCGCGAATACCGGGAACGCCTCGGACGTGGCCGCGGCCAAGCCGGGAGAGCTGACCCTGCTCGACATGGCCAACCAGGTGGGCCACAACAAGGTCGCCATCAACATGATGTGGGTGCTCCTGACCGGTTTCCTCGTCATGTTCATGCAGGCGGGGTTCGCCATGGTCGAGGCAGGGTTCACGCGGGCCAAGAACGTGGCCCACACCATGGCCATGAACATGATGATCTATCCGCTGGGCATGCTCGGCTTCTACATCTGCGGTTTCGCGCTGATGTTCGGCGGCGTCGGGGCCATCGGCACGATGGGCGGCTTCGACGGGTTGAGCCACGAGGTGACGATCAGCCTCTTCGGCAAGGAGTTCGGGCTCTTCGGGGGCAAGGGCTTCTTCCTCTCCGGCGGTGTCTACGACGTGGCGGTTTACGCCCTGTTCCTGTTCCAGATGGTGTTCATGGATACGACGGCCACGATCCCCACGGGCTCCATGGCGGAACGTTGGAAGTACTCGTCGTTCTTCATCTATGGCTGGTTCGTGGGCACGATCCTCTACCCGGTCTATGGCAACTGGGTCTGGGGCGGCGGCTGGCTCGCGACCCTGGGCAAGAACTTCGGCCTGGGCCACGGCCACGTGGACTTCGCCGGCTCCTCGGTCGTCCACCTGACCGGCGGCGTGCTGGCCTTCGTGGGTGCGTGGCTCCTTGGGCCGCGGATCGGCAAGTACAACAAGGACGGAAGCGCCAACGCCATTCCCGGCCACAATATCCCCATGGCCGTTGTCGGAACCTTCATCCTGGCGTTCGGCTGGTTCGGCTTCAACCCGGGGTCCACCCTGGCCGGCACGGACCTGCGCATCGCCGTGGTGGCGACCAATACCATGCTCGCCTCGGCCACCGGCGCCATGGCCGCGACCCTGTGGATGTGGCTGGTTCGGACCAAGAAGCCCGACCCGAGCATGATGGCGAACGGCATGTTGGCCGGCTTGGTGGCCATCACCGCCCCCTGCGCCTTCGTCAACTCGGTGAGCGCCTGCATCATCGGGCTCGTCTCGGGCATCCTGGTCGTCGAGGCGGCGTTCTTCATCGACCAGAAGCTTCGCATCGACGACCCGGTGGGCGCGGTGGCGGTCCACGGCGTCAACGGGGCCTGGGGTTGCCTGGCCCTCGGGCTTTTCGCCGACGGAAGCTACGGTGACGGCTGGAACGGCGTACCCGGCGCCGTGAAGGGTCTCTTCTACGGCGATTCGGGACAGTTCTTCGCCGAGGTGTTCGGGATCGCGGCCAACGTGATCTACATCGGGATCGCGGGGTACCTGGTCTTCAAGCTCATCGACCTGGTCGTCGGGCTCCGGGTCGCCCCCGAAGACGAGATCCAGGGCGTGGACATCCCCGAGATGGGCGTGCCCGGCTACTCCGGGATGGTCATTGACAAGATCGCGGAGACGCCGATCTCCCGGTAGCGCGGGCGCCCCGAGGCGCGGAAAGAACGGGCGGCGGGTGTCGCGCCGGCGAGGGGTCGCCGGATCGCGACACCCGCCGCTCTTTTCCGTAGCGGTGGCGCGCAGCCCCGTTGCCTGGTGTCCGGCCTTTCCGCTATGATCCGCGTGTTTTCCGGGCGGGGTACGAACGAGAGGAGGCGGGTGACATGACGCGCTGGAAGATGGCCTTCGGTTTGGTGACGGTGGCGGCCCTCGCGGTCGGGTGCGGGAAGTCGGAGCCGCTCAAAGGCGTGGTGCCCGAGGAGGCACTGAAGAGGCTCGCGGAGGGCAACCAGCGCTATGTGGCTGCGAAGGCCTCCCATCCGGACCAGACGCCCGAGCGTCGCACCCAGGTCGCGGGAGGACAGAGCCCCTTCGCCATCGTGCTCGGGTGCGCGGACTCCCGGGTTCCGCCCGAGGTCCTCTTCGACCAGGGGCTCGGAGACCTCTTCACGGTGCGGGTCGCCGGCAATGTGCTCGACGACGCCGGCCTGGGGAGCCTCGAGTACGCCGCCGATCACCTGGGCGTGCACCTGCTCGTCGTCCTGGGCCACGAGCGGTGCGGAGCGGTGGACGCGGCGGTCAAGGGCGGGGAGGCGGAGGGCCGCGTGAAGTATCTGGTCAAGGCGCTCAAGCCAGCGGTATCGGCCGCGAAGGGGCTTCCCGGTGATGTCCTCGACAACGCGGTCCGCGCCAACGTGGCCCTCGTGGTCAAGCAACTGAAGACCTCGAAGCCCGTGCTGGCCGAGCTCGTGGAGGACGGGAAGCTCGCGGTGGTCGGCGCACGCTACGACCTCGACACGGGCATCGTAGAGATCCTCAAACCGTGACGGGACCCGGCGCCTCCCCGAGGCGGCGGACCCCTCGGTGTTCCAAGTGGCGGGTCGCTCGGCGCAGCGCACGGGCGGCCCGCGTTACATCCGGAGGCCGGGACGACCGGCGCCGCGGTCAGGAGCCTGCATGGAACTTCTTCGCCAGTTCGTCGATCTCTTCCTCCACGTGGACGTCCACCTGCGCTCCCTCATCGAGCACTACGGCACTTGGACCTACCTGATCCTGTTCGCGGTCGTCTTCTGCGAGACCGGTCTCGTCGTGACGCCGTTCCTCCCGGGAGACTCGCTTCTCTTCGCGGCGGGGGCGTTTGCCAACCCGGCGGCGTCCCAGGGACACGGGAGCCTGAACCCGCTCGCCCTGATCGGGCTCCTGGTCGGCGCCGCGGTGCTGGGAGATACGGTCAACTACTGGATCGGACACTGGGTCGGCCCCGAGGTCTTCCGCAAGGACACGGGAAGGCTCTTCAAGAAGGAGCACCTGGAGCGCACGCACCGCTTCTACGAGAAGCACGGTGGCAAGACCATCGTGCTCGCCCGGTTCGTGCCCATCGTGCGCACGTTTGCCCCGTTTGTCGCGGGTATCGGACGGATGCACTACGGGCATTTCTTCGCGTACAACGTGGTGGGGGGCGTGGCGTGGGTGATTCTCTTCGTGGGGGCCGGGTACTCCTTCAGCCAGGTCCCGGTGGTGCGGGAGCGGTTTACCCTCGTGATCCTGGCGATCGTCGCGATCTCCGTTCTCCCGATGGTCGTCGAGTACGCGAGACATCGACGGGAGGCGGCGCGGACGGGGGCGTGACCATGCGTTTGACTTGGCACATCACGGGCCGCCGGGCAGGGCCGATGGCCGCTCTCGCCTGTCGTAGGCTTCGCGGCCCAACCCCATCCTGGGGCCGTCCGCACGGCGCGATGCGACATTCGAAGCTCCGGAAGTGGCCGCGCCGTGCTCCGCTGTCCCCGCCCGTCGTCCCTCAAGCCTAGAGTCAGCGCCAGTGCGGGGCGTGAGCCCCCGGGTGTCAGATCCGAAAAATGCTTCGGGGCCGCATGCGCGGCCCCGAAGCACTGAGAAGAGGAAGAGGAGGAGGAGTTGAACGGTTTCATTCCCCCGGCGAGCTGCCACCCTCACCAGGGAGCTTCCGTCCGTTCGGTGGACCTATGGTATCGCCCCCGGATGAACCGGGAGTGAGAAGTGGATGAGAAGTCGATGAGACGGAGCTCCTCCGGCAGCGTCAGCCCCGGATCCGGTTCTCCACCCCTTCCCACTCTTTCTCCCGAAGCACGTTTTTTCGGATCTTGCCCGTGCTGGTCTTCGGAAGGTCCCGGAACTCTACTGCCTTGGGGCACTTGAACTTGGCCAGGTGCTGTTTGCAGAAGTCGACGATCTCGTCCGCTGCGGCGCTCATGCCGGGCTTCAGCGAGATGAACGCCTTGGGCACCTCGCCCCAACGGTCGTCGGGCGCCGCTATGACGGCCACTTCCGCCACCGCGGGGTGGAGGTAGATGGTGTTCTCCACCTCGATCGTCGAGATGTTCTCACCCCCCGAGATCACGATGTCCTTGGCCCGGTCCTTGAGCTCGATGTATCCATTCGGGTGCAGGACGGCCACGTCCCCGCTGTGGAACCACCCCCCCCGGAACGCCTCGGCCGTGGCCTCGGGGGCCCGGTAGTACTCGACCATGACCCCGTTGCCCCGGAGCACGACCTCGCCCATGGTCGTCCCGTCGGCCGGCACGTCGTTCATCTCGTCGTCCACCACCCGCACCTGCCCCGCGGGCACGTAGGGTACGCCCTGGCGCGCCTTGTACTTGGCGCGGTCCTCGGGGCCCAGCACGTCCCACTCCGGGTGCCAGTCACAGAAGGTGAACGGTCCGTATACCTCAGTGAGGCCGTAGACGTGGGTGATCCGAGAGCCCATGCCCTCGATCTGGCCGATCAGCGTGGGGCTCGGGGGCGCTCCCGCGGTGACGATCTGCACCTCGCGGGGGAACCGGTAGTCCGGCCGGGGGGCCTTGGCCGCGATCGCGCGCAGCACGACCGGAGCGCCGCACAGATGCGTGAGTCCGCGGCGGTCGATCTCCTGGTAGATCACCTCCGGGTCCACGTTCCGCAGGCACACATGGGCGCCCCCCGCTGCGGTCACGGCCCAGGGGAAGCACCAGCCGTTGCAGTGGAACATAGGTAGCGTCCACAGGTACACGCTGCAGGGGGTGAGCTGGGTCGCCATGATCTCGCCGTATGAATTCAGGGCCGCCCCGCGATGGGAGTAGACGACACCCTTGGGGTTCCCTGTGGTCCCGGACGTGTAGTTGATGGAGATGGGGTGATCCTCGTCCTCCAGCACGTAGTCCACGGGCTCCGGGCTTGCGCCCCGCAGGAAGGCCTCGTACTCGGGGCCGGTCGGGGTCCAGGTCTCCCCCTTGGCTCCCGCGTCCACGTAGTGGACCACCGTTTGGAGCAGCGGGAGCTCGTGCAAGTGGTTCTTTACCAGGGGGGCGAGTTCGGTGTCGACGATCAGGACCTTGGCGCCCGAGTGGGAGAGGATGTAGTGGATCTCGCCGGGAGCCAGCCGGGTGTTGATGGCGACCAGGAGCGCGCCGAGTCGCGGCACGCCGAAGTGGGCCTCCAGCATGGGGGGGATGTTGGGCAGCAGCACCGCCACCCGGTCGCCGGGCCCGACCCCGAGGTCCCGCAGGGCGCGGGCCAGGGCGTCGATCCGGGCCGCAAACTGGCCGTACGTCGTGACCGACTCGCCGTAGAACACGGCCGGACGGTCGCGGAAGGCCTGAAGGCTTCTCGGGATGAAGTCCAGAGGGGTGAGGGGAGCGCGGTTGGCAGTCACGTGATGCATGGAGTCCTCCGTTTGCTTCGGGTCACGGTGGAAGGGGACGCCGGAGTGCCCCGGCAGGAAAAGAGCCGCGAATCTACATCAGTTTTGTATTTGTAAACAAGAGTTCTCTTCGGCGGGGAGGTGCGGGTACCGAAGCAGCAGGACTCCCCGCGAGGGACGACGCAGCCTCACGCCGCGCGCACCCGGACGAGCCCGCGGTAGTCGCTTTCGAAGCCGCACCGCATCAGCGCTTCCACGTATGAGGACTCACGGACCAGGACCCCGTCGATCGTCTCGATCGTCAGAAGACGGCGTTCGACCAGCGGAAGGCGCCCCAGAGCCCCGAAGGCGAGCTCAAGGAACCGTCGGTCCGCCGCCGCGTCGGAGAAGGTCGTCAGGGCGCGGGCGCCGGGATGGACGAAGAGGGCCGGACGGCCGGCGACGAGGACGACCCAGGCCCCACTCCGGCGCCGGGCTCTGGCCGCTGCGGGGTGAGCAGTCTCGGGCCACGGCAGCAACGCCCCGTAGGGGTTCGCCGGGTCCAGGGCGGCGAGCCACCGGACGTCGCGATCGTCTTGAGGGCGGTCCTCCTCGGTCGTCAGACGGGCTCCCCGGAGGCGCTCCACGGCCCCGGGAGCGGCGAACTGGGCGCCGGAAAGCCCCTCCACGAAGTAGCCACGCCGGACCCTTCCCGCAGCCTCCATCGCCTTCAGCGCCTGGTAGAGAGGGCCGAACCCACCGGGGACCTCCTCGGCGATCGCGGCCTCCCGGCTCACGACGCCGTACCGCTCGAGCAACGCTCCGGCCCATGCCACGGCTCGCTCGGTGGGGTCCACGGCCCGAGCGAGGAAATCCTGGACCCGCGACCAGCGCCCTCCGGCCAGCGCGAGTCCGCGGCGCCGGCCGCCGGTCGGCGGTCCGGCGTGCCGTCGCAAGGAGCGAAGCGGCGCGAAGGTGTCGTTCGTGAGGTGGCCGGCCCACACCAGGTCCCAGACGGCGGCGTGGACGTCCCCCGGGGTGGCTCCCGGGCAGGCTCCCGAGGCCGCGGCTTCGAGCTCCACAAGAAACGAGGCCCCCCGCCGCTCCAGGTGGTCGAGCAGCGCTTCGTGAAGCGGACCAAGGGGGACGTTCGGCGACGGCGGCGGCACCAGAGCCCCTGCGTGGTCGCGGTGGTAGAGTGCCACCCGGCCTTCCCCCGGCCCGAGGGAGCCGCGACCCACCCAGACGATGCGGCCCGACGCGGCGAGGAGGTCGAGGTCCTGCGCAGCGAGGCTGGGGACCCGCTGCGGCAGGATGGTCCCGACCAGCTCGGACCACGGCAGAGGGAGGCCCTCGAGCCGGGTCACCGCCGCGTCCAGCGGGTCCACGCCGCTGGGATCGCGCCCCACCCGCTGCCAATCCAACAAGAAGGACGCCAGCGTGGCTCTGTCCACCGGCGCCGCCTGGCGGCGAAGGTGGGCCACGGTGCGCTGCCGAAGCCGCCGCAGGACGTCCGCGTCGCACCACTCCGGCTCCACGCCGCCGGGCCGGATCTCGCCCCGGAAAAGGGTACCGTCTGCCTCCAGAGCGCGGAGCACCGGCTCCACGGCCGTCGCGGGGGCGCCCAGTCGCTGCGCCGCGTCTTGCGTGCGAAAGGGCCCCCGCGTTCGAGCGTAACGGCGGAGGAGCGGCTCCAGGGGTCCCGGCGCGGCTCCGGGCCGGCACGCCTGGGAGAGGGTCAGGTACAGGGGGGCATCCTCGTCGGTCACCCAGCGGGTCTCGCCCGCCACGGCTACCGGCGCCGCCCGGCCCTCGGCCCTCAGCTGCCGGAGCCAGGGTCCTGGTTCGCCGTCACAGCGCTCCGCGACCTCGGCGGGCGCGAGGTCCCCGAGCTGGCGAAGCAGATCGTGAAGCTCGTCGAAGGATCGGGTACGACGGCCGGGCGAGAGGTGCTGCAGTTCGGACTCCAGATCGGTCAGTACGCGGGGGTCGAGGAGCTCTCGCAGCTGGGTCTCGCCCAGCAGCTCGGCGAGGAGGTGGCGGTCCAGCGTGAGGGCCTGTGCTTTGCGCTCGGCGAGGGGAGCGTCGGGCGCGTAAACGGCGGCAGCCGCGTGCGCGAACACCAGGGACCGGGCGAAGGGCGAAGCCGAGCCGGTCTCGACGTTCACGAGCGCGACGTTGCCCCGCTGCACGTTGGACAGGAGCTCCTTCAGCCCCGCCAGGTCGAACACATCGCGCAGGATCTGCCGATAGGTCTCCAGGACGATCGGGAAGTCCGGGTGCCGCCGGACCGCGGCGAGCAGGTTCTGTGCTTTCAAGCGCTGTGCCCACAGGGGCGTGCGGTGGCCCACGCGTCGACGCGGGAGCAGGAGCGATCGGGCGGCGTTCTCCCGGAACAGGCCGGCGAAGAGGGCCGACCGCCCCAGCTGGTCGGTCACCAACGCCTCGACCTCCGACGGGTCGGGCACGAGAAGCTCGTTTCCCGGCGCGTCCTCGGTGTCGGCCAGTCGCAGGAGGAGGCCGTCGTCCGTGGACATCACCGAGACCTCGAGGCCGACGCGCCGCCCGAGCACGGACTCCAGGGCCAGAGCCCAAGGGGCGTGGATCCGGGCGCCGAAGGGGGTGAGGATACAGACGCGCCAGTCGCCGAACTCGTCGCGAAAGCGCTCCACGGTGACGCACCGATCCGTGGGCAGCGCACCGACGTGCTCCTTCTGTTCAAAGAGGTAGGCGGCGAGGTTCTCAGCGGCCCGGGAGTCGAGGGGGGCGTGCTCGGCGAGCCACCGAACGGCGTCGGCACGTGGCCTGCTTCCTGCCTCTCGAACGAAGGCCCCCAGGGCGCGGCCCAGCTCCGCCGGCCGGCCCGTGCCTTCCCCGTGCCAGAAGGGCAACCGGCCGGGCTCTCCGGGCGCGGGCGAGACGAGGATCCGGTCCCGGGTGATCTCTTCGACCCGCCAGGTGCTTGCGCCCAGCAGGATGTTGTCGCCGGACCGCGTCTCGAACACCATCTCCTCGTCGAGCTCTCCCAGGCGCGGACCGCCGGAGCCGAGGTGGACCGTGAAACTGCCCCGGTCCGGTATGGTCCCGGCGTTCGCGCGAAGCACCAAGGCCGCGCCGCTTCGGGCCGTGAGCACGTCCCGGCCGCGATCCCAGGTCAGGAGCGGCCGAAGATCGGCGAGCTCCGTGGAGGGGTACCGGCCCGAGAGCAGGTCGAGCACGGCCCGGAGCGCGGCCTCGGAGAGGTCCTGGAAGGGATAGGCCCGCCGGGTGAGGCGAAGGATCTCGTCGGGCGACCGCGCGTGCTCGCAGCACAGGGCCACGACCTGCTGGGCGAGGACGTCGAGCGGGTTTCGGGGGACCTGAAGAGCCTCGATCTCCCCTCGAACCATGCCCCCCGCTACGACCGCACACTCCAGAAGGTCGGCGCGAAACTTGGGATAGATGCGCCCCACGCTGACCGCGCCCACCTGATGCCCGGCCCGCCCCACCCGCTGAAGGCCTCGGGAGACCGAGCCCGGCGACTCCACCAGGACGACCTGGTCGACGGACCCCATGTCGATTCCGAGCTCCAGCGAGCTTGTGGCCACGATCCCACGCACGGTGCCTTGTTTGAGGCCCTCTTCGATCTCGAGGCGCCGCTCCCGCGCGACGCTGCCGTGGTGTGCGCGCACCAGTTCCTCGCCGGCGAGCTCATTCAGGCGCTGGGTGAGACGCTCGCACAGGCCCCGGCTGTTGACGAAGACGATCGTCGACCGATGGCTCCGCACCTCGTCCAGCAGGGCCGGATAGAGCGCGGCCCAAAGGCCCCGCTCGCCGGAGGCTCCCGGAGCCTGGCGCCCGTGGAGCCCCGCGGCGCCTCGGCCGCTCGGGGGCCGCGGTGACGGCAGTGGGGTGGGCACGTTCTGCATGTCCGGTACCGGCACGACCACCCGGAGGTCCAGGAGCGGCGCCGCCGAGGCGTCGACGATCTGCACGGGCCGAGCGCCCCCGAGGAAGCGGGCGACTTCCTCAGGGGGCCGCACCGTGGCGGAGAGTCCGACCCGCTGGGGGTCGCGGCCGGTGGCCTCGGCCAAGCGTTCGAGGGAGAGCGCGAGGTGGGCGCCCCGCTTCGTCCCGGCCAGGGCGTGCACCTCGTCCACGATCACCGTCTCCACCGCGGCCAGCGTCTCCCGCGCACGGGAAGAGAGGAGGAGGAAGAGGGACTCGGGGGTCGTCACCAACAGGTCTGCCGGGTGGCGGATCTGGCGCTGCCGTTCCCGTGCCGGGGTGTCGCCGGTCCGCACGGCCACACGAAGGTCCCGAGGGCGATCTCCGCGCGCCGTCGCGGCCGTCCGAATGCCGGTGAGCGGTGCGCGCAGGTTTCGCTCGACGTCGTAGACCAGGGCTTTCAGGGGCGACACGTAGAGGACCCGGACGCCCGGCCGCTCGGCAGGGCCGAGGCAGAGGAGGCCGTCGATGGCCGAGAGGAACGCCGCCAGCGTCTTGCCGCTGCCGGTGGGCGCGATCAGGAGTGCATGGGCACCGCTGCCGATCACGTCCCATCCCCGGCACTGCACCTCGGTCGGGGCGTCGAAGCTCTGGCGAAACCAGGCTCGGGTGGCTTCGCCGAACCGGTCGAGGGGCGACACTGGGTCGGAGGTGGTCACGAGGGTGTCCTGGGAGTCACGAGAGGGAGGCGACCGCTGAAAGGTAGCAAGGTCCGGGGGGGTGCGCAATGAGAGGGCCGGGTTGCGTGGTTCGCACCGATCCTCAGAGCGCGGTCAAGCGGCCTCGGCTCATCGCCCGGCGACAAGGAGAGCCCCGAGGAGTCAGCGCGGCGACGATCTTCCCCACGGATCGCGGGACGATCGCTGGGAATCGTTGACCGGTGCAGCCGTCCGAACGGCCGCGCCGCATGCTCTCCGGTGAAAGGAGCAATGGGCGGAGTAGCCCCTCAGTGCGTAAGGCGTTCCCGCCAACGATAGTGCGCGGCGTTGACGACGTCGGGGAGCCGCCACTCATAGCGATCCGCGTTCACGAGCTCGCTCTTGAACGTTCTCCACTCGTACCGGCCCTCGTTGAGGACTTCGTCGCTGACCGGAGAGTCACGTCGAACCGTTGTTGCCCTCGGCCCGAACGCGAAGCGATCCGCGTTGAGCAACCGGGAAACCGGATCGGGAGCTGGGACCGGGACAGCGACAGCGACCGGGACCAAGACGGAAGCCGATGGCGCCTTTGCCGCGCGGTCTTCTTCCTCCGGTCGCGACGGTTGTGCCGGAGATACCGGCGCCGTCGGTGGGCCAGAAGGGGGCGGAGTCATACCCAGCGCTGTCTTCACCGTGGTCCACACTCCCATGGTCGCCTCCTCCCTCACACCTCACGTCTCTGTGCCGAGCCGGACGCCCGGGGAACGCTTCCCCGGGTCGATTGGTTCTGGACGCGGGCCGTTCGCTGCCATCGAACAAAATGGCATTCTATTATCGAAGCATCTCTGGTGCAAGATGAAGCTGGCTTGCTCCTCGTCGGCCGTTGGGACTGGAAAGCCATCTGTCTCAGAGTGAGCCCCTGTTTGATCGAGCGCTCCTCTTTCGCGCCGCGGAGACCGGCGAGTGATCGGGGGAGGGGCCATCGTGGCCTCCCTCGGCTCGTTGTGTCACACTGCCGTGCGCGGGGACGGCCCAGGGCCGTCCACCAGCCGGAAGGGAGGGCAGGCCATGGCGGGCACCCGTGTCGGACTCCTCCTGCTCGCGGCGCCCGTCCTGATCGGTCAGGGCTGCACGTATCGCGCCTGGTACGAAGGGTTCAAGGAACGCGAGCGACAGGAGTGCTATCGAAACGCAAGCCAGGAGGAAGTTCAGAAGTGCCTGGATCGCGTGAACAGCACGACCTACGACGACTACAGGAGGAACCGGACGGACGGGAAGGAGTAGGAGGGCACTGCGGCGGGTCGTCATGGTTCGTCCTCCGTGCGGGAACGGGAGCGACGAGTCAAGAGCCGCCCGACCCGAGCTACTCTCGGCCGCGTCGCGGAGCCGGGCACCGGTGGGCCGGATTCGGTCGCGATGCGCGGCCTCGTGCCTTGTCCCATCGGTGCCTCCGGCGACTGTCGCTTCGTTGACTTCCGTTCCCGCAAATCCTAGACTGCGCGCGCTGTTTCCCCGAACCGCGCGAAGGCCCCGGGTCCTGCCTCGGAGGTGCTGCCCGCCATGGACGTCCTCCTGATCGAGCCGCCGTACAAGAGCCTCAAGGGCGTCTCTCTCGACTGTGGCTACGTGATGAGCCTCGTGAGCCTGGCCGCCTATCTCCGCGCCGCGGGGATCGAGGCTCAGGTGCTGAGCGCCGATCTCCTGCTGGATCTCCCGCCGCAGAACGCCGTGGAGATCGACCTGGTCCGGTACGCCCGGGGCCAGGATCAGTACGAATACGCCGTGCTCCAGGACGACCACCCGGTGTGGCGGGACCTCGCCGCGGTCGTCCGAAAAGCCCGACCGAGGGCCGTGGGCGTCACGTACATGACGCCGGTGAAGTACGCGGTCGCCCGTGTCGCCGAGGTCGTGAAGGCGGTCGACCCGGAGATCCCAGTCATCCTGGGCGGGCATCACCCGACCTTCTGCGCCGACGAGGTCCTCGCGGACCCGAACGTGGACTTCGTGGTTCGGGGAGAGGGCGAGGTCCCCTTCCTGGCGCTGATCCGGCAGCTCCTCGCCGGCCGGCGCGGGTGGGAGAGCGTCCCCGGTCTCACCTATCGGGAGCCGGGCGGGGACATCCGAAGCACGGCAGAGCCGCCCCTCCTCGCCGATCTCGACGCCTTGCCGTTCCCGGCCCGCGACGCGGTGATCGGGTGCAACTTCCGACGCTACCGCACGCACTTCGCCGCCACGGCGCGGGGTTGCCCGTCCCGGTGTGCGTTCTGCTGCGATCGGACTCTCTGGCACCGCAAGGTCCGCCGCAGGAGCGTCGGGAACGTCCTGGAGGAGCTCAAGGAACTCAAAGCGACCTACGACGTGTCGTACGTGGACGTGACCGACGGCACGTTCACCTACGACCCCTCCTATGTCCGTGCCTTCTGCGAGCGGATGATCGCGGAGGATCTGGGCATCCGCTGGCGGTGCACGGCCCGGTTCGACGGGCTCGACGCCGGTCTGCTCCGGCTCATGCGGAAGGCGAACTGCTCGGCCCTCTACTTCGGGCTCGAGTCGGGGAGCCGGAGGATCCTCGATTCCATCCACAAGGGGACGAACCTCGAGGAGATCCGGCGGGTCGGCCGGATGGTCCGAGACAGCGGCCTCGTCTCCATGGTCTCGGTCCTGGTCGGCCTGCCAGACGAGACCGACGCCGACGTGCAGGACACCCTCGCCCTCATGCGATCCCTCACGGCCGATCTGTTCGACGTCAACACCTACATCCCCCTTCCGGGGACCCACCTCTACGACGCCCTGGACGAGGAGACCCGCCGCAGCATCGACTGGCGGAAGATGGGGTATAAATCCCTCGTCGGCCGCTTCTCGCCGCACATTCCTGAGCCGCGGCTGCGCGAGCTCGTGCTCGAGGCCCACGCCGTGGCGGAAGAGTCCAAGCGGCGGTTTCGCCGTCGCTTGCCGAGGCTCGCCGCGGCCGAGGCGGCGAGCCGGGTCTGGGCGTTGACCCGACGTCTGCTGCCGCGCCGTCCTCGGCCAGCCGACGAAGGGTAGGGCGCTCGTTGTCGGGTCGGGATCTGGGTCACCGATCGCCCGCTCCTCCACTCCGGTCGTGCCCGGAAGGAGCTGCAGGACCCGAGTGCGCCCGAGCAGCGAGCTCAAGACCCGGCCCGGTTCGGCCGATCGGTTACGAGCGTGCGGGTCGTAGAGCCCTCGCGCCGAGCGCGCGGTCTCCAGGGACCGCTCTGCGAGGGGCTTCGGCAGGATGCAGCCCTCCCTCTATCCCGTTTCTCTCGCGAGGATGCTACGGTGTGGTCCGACGACGAGCGCTTCTTCCGCTTGATCGCGGAGAATAGCGACGACCTGATCGCCGTGCTCGACCGGCGCGGACTCTTCGTGTACGCGAGCCCCGGCTACCGGGACGTCCTCGGCTACGAGCCGGAGGAGCTCGTGGGTGCGGATGCGCTGTCGTTCATCCACTCCGACGACCGGCCCAATGTCGTGGAGAAGCTCGCGCGGCTGCTCTCCGACGGCACGCCGGACCGCGCCGTGTTTCGGAACCGTCACCGCGACGGATCCTGGCGGGTGTTCGAGGCGGCAGGTCGGCGCGCCGCCGATGACTCCGGGAGTGGTGCTTCGGTGGTCGTCACGTCGCGGGACGTGACCGAGCGAGTGCGGACCGAGGAGGCGCTGCGGGAGAGCGAGGCGCGGTACGGGAGCCTGTTCGGGGACAGCCACGCGGTCATGCTCGTCCTGGATCCGGAGAGCGGTGCCATCGTCGACGCCAACCAGGCGGCCTGCTCGTTTTACGGGTACACCCGCGCGCAACTGAGGGGCAGTTCGGTTTTTGACCTGAATGCGCTCCCGAGAGAGCGGGTCGTCGGCGAGTTGGCCCGCGCCGCCCGCGGGAGCCGCAGACATTTCTTCTTCCCGCACCGTCTCGCCAACGGGGAGATCCGCGACGTCGAGGTCTATTCCGGGCCCGTCGCCGTCGCCGGCCGAACCCTCCTCTACTCGATCGTCCACGACGTTACCGACCGCACCCGGGCACAGGCCGCGCTTCGGGAGGAGCAGGACCGGCTGGAGCGCCAGCTGCGGTTCGCGAGGGCCCTCAACAGCATCTCCGAGGCCGTGCTCCACTACGACGACGAGCCCACCCTGTTGGAGTCCACGGCGGAGATTGTCGGGGAAACCCTCCGGGTGGACCGGTGCCTGATCTACGACGTGGATTTCGGCCGCGGGGAGGTTGCAGGCCGGTGCGAGTGGCTGAACCCCTCCACCGCGGTGCTCGAGCCGACCAAAGGCACGTATGGCCTCAATCTCTTTCGCTCGAGCGTCCAGCACACCTGGGACACGCGCCTGGGGTTGGAGAGTCACACCGACGCCGTGAACCCTTGCCTGGCGGAGGACGGGTCGGCCGAGTGGCTCCACGACCGGATGGGTATCCGAAGCCTGCTCTGGCACCCCTTCTCCTTCCGGACAAAGGGATTCCACTCGCTGATCTTCCACCAGACCACGGCCCGGCGGACGTGGCTCCCGGACGAGCATCAATTCCTCGACGCGGCAGCTCGGCAGGTCGACATCGCCCTTCAGAAGATCGGTCTCCTCGCCCAGCGCACCGAGTCGGAGCGCGCCCTGCGGGCCTCCGAGGACCGCTACCGCGCAATCTTCGAGACCGCCGGGATCCCGATGATCATCATCGACGAGGACACGACGATCTCGCTGGCCAACGCCGAGTTCGAGAGACTCTCGGGGTGTTCAAAGTACGAGTTGCAGGGGAAGAGGAGCTGGACGGAGTTTGCGGGCGCCGTGGACCTGGACCGGATGGTGGGCTACCATCACGGCCGGCGCCTCGACCCGGATTCGGCGCCGCGCAAGTACGAGTTCGAGTTTGTGGACGCTGCGGGGCGCTCCCGAACCGTCGTCACCACGGTCGCGATGATCCCCGGTTCGAGGCAGAGCGTGGCGTCGTACCTCGACATCTCCGAGAGCAAGCGGGCCGAGGCGGCGCTTCGCGCGTCCGAGGAGAAGTACCGCGTGTTCTTCGAAGACGATTTGACGGGCGACTTCCTCTCGAGCCCCGAAGGCCGCCTGACGGCCTGTAACCCGGCGTTCGCCCGAATCTTCGGGTTCTCGTCGCCCGAAGCGGCCGTGGGGTTCGACTTGACCGGATTGTACCCGTCGCCTGCCCAGCGGCTCGAGTTGATCGAGCGCCTGGTGCGCGAGCGGAGGCTCGAATACCTGGAGCTCGGGCTTCGCCGCCTCGACGGGGAAGCCGTCCACGTCGTGGCCAACCTGATTGGCCGCTTCGACGAGTCCGGCGAGCTGCGGGAGATCCGCGGGTATCTCTTCGACGACACGGGCAGGAAGAAGCTCGAGGTGCAGCTCCTGCAGGCCCAGAAGCTCGAGAGCGTGGGGCAGCTCGCCGGAGGCGTGGCCCACGACTTCAACAACATCCTCGCCGGCATCATGGGGCACGCGGAGCTGGCCGTGGCCCGCGCGCCCGACGGTCACCCGACGCGCCGTCACATGGCGCAGGTCGTCGACTTGGCGGAGAGGGCGGCCGGGACCACGCGGCGCCTCCTCGCGTTCTCCCGCCGACAGGTGCTGGAGCCGGTCACCGTCGGGATGAACGACATCGTGGCGAGCCTGCACCGCCTGATCGGCAAGACCCTCGGGGAACGCATCGAGATCTCGGTGTCGGTCGATCCCGACCTTCCTCCGATCTTCGCGGACACCGCCCAGATGGAGCAGGTTCTCCTGAACCTGTGCATCAACGCTCGGGACGCCATGCCCGAGGGAGGCAGGCTGCTCATCGAAACGAGGCGCGCCACGCTCGACGCGGCCTCCCTTCCGGCCCGCACCGGGCTCGCGCCGGGCGAGTACGTCCTCGTCGGTGTCTCGGACAGCGGGTCCGGCATGGAGGAGGCGGTGCGACGGCGCATCTTCGAGCCTTTCTTCACGACGAAGGAGCCGGACCGGGGCACGGGCCTCGGTCTGGCCATGGTGCACGGCATCGTCACGCAGCACCGGGGGTTCGTGGACGTGGCCACAGCGGAGGGCCGCGGTACCACGTTTACCGTGTACCTGCCGGCGGCCCAGGGTCTCGAGGAGCGGCCGGACTCGACCCTGTCACGGCCGGTCCAAGGGGGGAACGAGACCGTTCTGCTCGTGGAGGACGACGAGGCCCTCCGCGACCTGGCCGTCGACGTCCTCCAGCAGCACGGGTATGCGGCCGTGGCTGCGAGCAACGGGGAGGAGGCGCTACGGCTGCTCGAGGAGAGGGAAGGAGAGGTCGCGCTCGTCGTGACCGACGTGGTCATGCCCAGGATGGACGGCGTGGCACTCTACGACCGGGTCCGGCGACTCCGGGCCGAAACGAGGTTCCTCTTCGTCAGCGGGTACCCGGACGGCGCAATGGACGAGGGGTTCATGCTCGACGCTCTCGTCCCGTTCCTTCGCAAGCCCTTCAACACGCGCCAGCTTCTGGACAAGGTCCGGGAGGCACTGGACCGGGCTCCTGCTGCCGCGGCTCCCGTGAGGAGGGATCTGTCGCGCGCGCGCGCGGCAACCGCTCTCGGCGGCCGCGCAACCCCGGTAGCGAGTCTGCGGAGGCGACGGTAGGTTCCGGTGGCCGGTTCCTGACGGGCGCGGAGCGCGGCCGCGTCAGGGAGGGGCGCCCTCAGACGGCGTGCCTTCGGCCGGGCATCGGCGGGCCGCGGCGAACAGTTCTTCGATCCAGGGGTCCGGGCCCGTCTTCAGGGCCCGGAGCCGTCGCCGGGCCGCCGCGATCTGCCGGTCCAGCCCTCGTGCCATCTCGGCCAGCAGATCGACGCCTACCCGGTGGGCCCGCTCGACCTTTCGGTGCAACCGGCACAGGTCGGACCGACCGAGCTCTTGGAGCTCTGCGGCGATCGCACCGAGGCGCCGCCGGGCCTGTTCGATCATCCTGCACACCCGACGAAGCTCGACCTCCGGGTCGTCGCCGGCGACGTGCTCGGCGCGGTTCTCCCAGTCCAGCAGGAGGTCGCGGAGCGCCTCCTCGTCTCCCTGCGCATAGGCGCGGTTGGCCTCCGCCATGAAGCTCTGCCGCCGCACCCGATCCTCCTCGTCGTCGGCGAGGTCAGGGTGCAGCGTTTTTGCAGCCCGGCGGTAAAGCTTCTTCAGGTCCTCCGAGGCGTCGAACGGCTCCATTTTCTCGTCCGCCCCCGCCGCCCACTCCGCGGCCTGCTCGGAGTCCGCGGCCTGGGCTGCTGCGGCCGCCGCCCGCTCTCGCGCCGCCCGATCCCGAGGTGACGCCGCCGCGAGCAGCGCGGCGATCTCGGCCTCCACGCCGTCGAGCTCTGCGTAGCGAAGGCCGATCGTGCGCAGGTAGACGAGCTCGAAGGACTGGAGCTCGGCGGAAAGGGTCGCGAGCTCGAGCTCCCGTTCGGCCAGCTCCGACTGCAGGCGCGCCAGCTCAGCGGCCTTCCGGTCGAGCTCAGACTCGGTGGTTTCCGTCGGACCGGCGACGACGAGGTCCATGGGCGCAGTTCCTGCCCTCGCCTCAGGCCCCGTGGAGGGCCGGGAGAAGCCGCCGAATCGCGCGCAGGAGCTCAGCGAAATCGGCGTTCTTGTGGAGGACCGCGTCGGCCTGGGTCAGGTCGCCCTCGCCGAGCCCGGCCGACGTGTAGAAGAGGAAGGGTACGCCCGGCAGCAGAAGCCGGCAGGAGCGCAGGAACGCGACCCCCTCGGGCTCGCCGTCGCGCCCCTGGCACTCCGCTAGGGAAGAAGAGAGGATCAGGTCCACCCGGTGGTCGCGGAGGAACGAGAGCGCCCCGGCTGCGGACGACCGGCACACCAGCGAAACGCTGCCCTCCGCCAGGAGCTCGGTCAGCTTTGCCCGAAGCACCTTCTGAATGAACGCGTGGCCGTCCACGTGCAGGATGCACCGGCCGCGGGCGAGTTCCGTCAGACCCCGCGCGGCGATGCGGCCGGCACGCAGCGGGTCGAAGGAGGCCAGCGCCCGCGGGGTCACCGCCGGCACGCCGCTGCCACCGCTCTCCATGAACGTCCTCCCGTGTCTTCCCGGCAACGGCTCCGGTGGGCTCTCGGGGCCGCGGCTCATCTTCGCGGCAGCGGCGGTGGGCGTCAAGCCCGGTCCTCCGCACTCCGGCGCGACTCCGGGGGATCCTGGGACTTCCCCGCGCCGTTCGCAGCTGTGCAGAGAGAGGGGCCAAGAGGCAGCGGGCCCACCGGAGGGTTGCTCCGACGGGCCCGCGATGGATCTCGATGGCGGGCGTCGCGTCAGCCGAGCTGCCCCAGGATGGACTTGCTCACCTCCTCGATGGACGGGGCGCCGTCCACGGAGAGGATCCGGATCCCCGCCACGCCCTTGAAATAGTTGACCGCGGCCATGGTGCCGGCCTTGGCGTCGTAGTAGATGTCGTGGCGCTTGTTGATGGCCGTCTCATCCTGATCGTCGGCTCGGGTCTTCAAATCACCGCCGCAGACCCGGCAGACGAGCTTGCCGTTCTTCTCCACGGGTTTGATCGCGTCGAAGGCGACGTGATTGGGATGGTTGTTGTCGTTTACGCACAGCCTTCGGCCCGTGATGCGCAGCTTTGCGATCTCGCGATCGAGGACGATCTCGATCACGCAGTCCACGTTCATCCCGGCCTTTCGGAGGGCCTCGTGAAGGCTCTGGGCCTGGGCGGGGTTCCGTGGGAACCCGTCGAGCAGCCAGCCCTTGACGCAGTCGCTCTCGCGCAGCCGGTCGAGGATCATCGGGATCGTGATGTCGTCCGGGACGAGGTCGCCTCGGTCGATGAAGCTCTTGGCCTTCATGCCGAGGGCCGTGCCCTCCGCAATGCTCTTCCGGAAGATGGCGCCGGACTCGATGTGGGGCACCTGGTACTTTTTCTGCACCAGCGTCCCCTGCGTGCCCTTGCCGCTCCCGTTCGGCCCGAAGATCAGGATGTTCATGCAGCGCCCCTTTCGTGGATGAAGTTGCCGCGGCCAAACGCCTCTTCGTCCCGGTCCGTGGTCCGGGACCTGGCGCGGGGCTCCTTTTAGCAGGGAATGGCGCAGACGGTCAAGGAGCGCGGTGGGCGACCGAAACACGGTTCGCCGCGTCCGTGCCGAAGACCTCCGGGCGCCGGGGCACGCCTGGAGGGGGGGGCGGGAAGCAGCGGGCCAGGAAGGCCGAGACGCGCAGCCGGGTGTCGTCCTCGTCGACGCGGTTCTTCCTCACGGCGAGGCCCCCCAGGAACCCCACGCCGAGCGCGCCGAGGCGCCGCTCCAGGGCCCTCACGTAGCGGTCCTGGTCCCAGCCGCCGCAGGTCACGGCAACGGCTGTCGGCGGCAGTCGACGGCCGCAGGACGCCAGGAAGGCGTTCACGGGGGGGCAGGAGAGGGTCCACTTGGGCAGCAGGAGCAGGCACGCGTCGAAGGGAGCCGGGTCGGGCAGCGGGCCCCGGATCGGGACGCGAGACCCGGGAAGGAACGAGAGGGCGAGCCAGAGCGGGTAGGGCAGGTCAAGCCGGGGCACGAGGATCGCGTCACCGACCTCGTGGCCGGACTCCTGGAGCTCAGATCGGCAGCGTTCGGCAAGGGTTCGGGTGGTCCCGGTCCGAGAGTAGAGGCATCGCAGTATCTTCACGGGTCGCCCCGCCCCGCAGCGACGTGGGCCATGCCGGCCTCGGCTTCGCCTGCGGGAACGCCTGCTAAATCGCCCATCGTCGCACTCCCCGAGCGCACGGGCCCCGCGGCGTGAGCTCTTCGCCGGGTCAGGCTCGCGCGACGCGCAGCGCGGGCTTCGGGGGAGGAGGCGAGGGTTCGGCGCCCTCCCAGCGGCGGTAGAGGTGGTGCTCGACACCGAAGGCGTCGAGCACCTTGCCCACGGTCTGGTCGATGATCTCCTGCACCGTGGTGGGGCGATGGTACCAGGCCACCATGGGCGGCAGGATCATGGCGCCGAGGTCGGCGGCCTTGAGCATCAGTTCCAGATGACCCTTGTGCAGGGGCGTCTCCCGGGGCAGGAGCACGAGCCGGCGCCGCTCCTTGAGGGCCACGTCCGCCGCGCGGTTGAGGAGGTTTTCGTTGTAGGAGTGGACGATGCCAGAGAGCGTCTTCATGGAGCACGGCACCACGGCCATCCCCTCGGTGAGGAAGGAGCCGCTGGCGATGGAGGCCGCGATGTTCTCCACGTCGTGCACGCAGCTCGCCAGCCGTTCGACATCGGCAACCTTCCAGTCGGTCTCGAGCTCGATGTTGCGGCGGCCGGGGTGGGTGAGCACGAGGTGCGTCTCCACGTTCGTGCGGGCGAGGACCTCCAGCAGGCGCACGCCGTAGATGACGCCAGTGGCGCCGGAGATACCGACCACGATTCGTCTCTTCTTCATGGGGTGTGCCTCCCTGACAGAAGCGTTCTGGCCCGCTCCAAGGCGTCGGGACGGAGCGTCGCCGGGCGCCGGCCGCGCACGCGCTCGTAGCCCGTGGCGTCGAGGGCGATCTTGGCCGTGCGGAAGGGCTCGGGACACGAGGGATCGATCGGCAGGGCCTTGAGGTCGCTCAGGATCATCGCGTCCTGATCGGGTTGAAACCGGGTGGCCAGCGCCCACTCCACGTGCACGAGGTCTCGAGGATCCACGTCCTCGGCGACCGCCACCACCTTCTTTACCACGCCCAGCGTCAGCAGTTGGAGGAGCAAACTGCGAATCTGTTCGCGGGGCGCCGGCGCCAGGCGAACGACGAGCGAGGTCCCGCAGGTTCCGGGGACGAAGAAGAACTGCTGAGCGAAGGGAAAAAGACTGCGCACCCGGGGCGCAATGTTGGCTTCGGAGACCACGGCGAGGAGCAGGTCCCCCTCCCGGCCAGTGGGGAGGAGGGCGTGGTACAGGGGGTCAGCCCGGTGGTAGATGCGGCGGACCCGAAACGTCGGGGTGCCGGGGAAGACGAGCGAGTATCCCCCTACCTCGCCCATGGGGCCGTCCGGGCGCTCGTCCTGTGGGTCCACCTCTCCTTCCAGGAGGAACTCCGCTCGGGCCGGTACCGGAATGCCCGTGAGGGGTGCGGCGACCACCTCGACCGGCTGGCCGTGAAGCCCTCCGGCCACGGCGAGCTTGTCCACGCCCGGGACTCCTCGCAGCGCGAATGACGCGAAGGTGAGGGGGTCGACGCCAAGCGCCACCGCCATCGGCATGGGTCGCCCCTGGGCCTTGAAGCGGGCGTAGAGCTGGGACAAGGGCGGGTTGACGAGGGCGACCCCCAACTCCCTCTCCCCGCGCAGTCCCATCCGGTGAATCCCCCGGGCGACGTCGCCGGTCTCCGGGGAGAGGGCCGACACGAGACCGGTCGTGATGTAGGGGCCGGAGTCCTCCTGGCAATGGGTGAGGAGGGGGAGGATCCGTTCTATGGAGAGATCCGCCGGCGCCGCGCGCTCCAAGACGGGTGCCGCTTCGGTCGAGCGAGTGGGAATGGGGTGGGAGAGTCGGCGTGCGAACTCCCCGGCCAGATCGGTCTCGTCGACGCCCATGGCCCAGGCCAGCACCTCCCGGCCGAAGATGACATTGCCCACCACCGGGACCCCAGGACCGTTGACGTGCGAGAAGTAGACGGCACCTTCCCCCCGCCGATCGGCCTCTGTCAGGACCGCCGCAACCTCGTGAGCGGGAGACACCGGCTCTGCCACCTCCAGCAGCCGGCCCCGACTCCTCAGCTCCGCCACGGTCTGCCGCAGATCTTCGAAGCCCACGGGCCTACCGCCACGCCTCGGGGATCTTGTCGACGAAGGAGACCACCTCGATCGACCAGGGCTTGCCCACCCACTGACCGCGGCCGAGCCGGGGCCAGAGACGGTCGGGGTACCGATCGGGGTTGTTCGAGATCTTGGCCCGCACGCACTTGCAGCAGTACTTGGCCCGCCCGGGTGTGAGGTCTCGGATCGTCATGTCCTGCTCGGTTTCGAACACCGCCTCTTCGAGGTCAGTGAGGATGAAGGTGTCGTACTCTCGCATAGGGGACTCCTCGTTGGCTGTCAGCGATCAGCGGTCCGCTCTCAGCTACTTCTGCTCTGGCCTCAGGCTAAGCGCTGAGATCGGATTGCTGGGTGCTCAGTCTTTGAACCCGTAATTCGTCCAGTTGTCCAGCACCTTCTTCTTGATGTCTTCCGGGTAGACCTTGTCGAACGAGACGAGGATCGGAATGTCGGACTTCTTCCAGTCGAGCGGAGTGAGGCAGTCGAAGAGCACCTTCGATCCCTTGCCGATCTTTCGCTCGCTCATGGGTGCGAACGGGTTCAGGGGGGTGCCGGCCGAGTTCTTGTACACGTGGATGCCGTCGACCGGGTGGCACTTGGTCGACAGGGCGTGGATCACCTTGTCCTTGTCGTAGATGTCGGTGTCCTGGTCCACGACGACCGCCATGTGGAACCAGGGGCCGAGCTTGCTGCCGAAGATCAGCTGGGCGATCTGGCTCGCGATGCCGGCGTAGGCGTTGCGCGTGCCGATCACCACGAGGTGGTGGGTCGACTCGGGCCACATGTAGACGCCTGTGATCGGGATTCCCTGACTGCGCAGGAGTTTGTCCATCTCGAGGCCGAGCGAGAAGGAGCGCAGGAGCTGTCCCTCGTCGGTGGGCACGCCCATGCACGAGACCGGCACGATCGGCCGGTTCCGGTGGGTGATGGCCCGGACCCGGTACACGGTGCGCGGCTCCCGAGGGGAGGTCCGGTAGCCCGTGTACTCCCCGAAGGGGGCCTCGTCGAGGGCGATGTTGGGCAGGATGTCGCCCTCGATGATGATCTCGGCGTGCGCCGGGACGTAGAGGTCGCTCAGCTCGCACTTCACCATCTCGACCCCCTCGCCCATGAGCATCCCGCAGAACTCGTCCTCCGGGATCTGGGCAGGGGCGCAGGCGGCGATGCCGGCCAGGGGATCCATGCCGATCACGGTGGCAAACGGCATGGGCTCGTTGCGGGGCACCGCCTTGTTCCAGAACATCTTGCCCATGTCGGAGAAGGGCAGCACGGGGCCCACCATGGTCCTCTCGTCGAAGACCATCTGGCGGTACATGCCCCAGTTGATGGCCCCGTCGTCCGGGTCCTTGGCCACGATCATGTGCCACGTCGAGAGGTAGCGCCCGCCGTCGCCCTCGTGGACCATGGGCGCGGGGAGGTCGAAGAGGTTCACGGCGTCGCCGGTGATCACGTTCTCCTTGCACGGCGCCCGGCTCCGGTCGACGAGCACCGGCTTGTGGGGAGTGCCCCGGTCGGTGCGGTCGAGGTAGACCTGGGCGATCTGGGGGATGGGGGTCTCCGGGGGGAGACCGAGGGAGATCGCGAGCTTCCGGTAGGTGGCCAGGGGCGCACCGAAGGCCTCGAACCCGGGGTAGTCCTTGATCTTCTTGAAGTAGGGGGAGGGCGCCTGCTTTTCGCAGACGCGGCGCACGATGGCGCCCATCTCCATGTCCCAGTCCACTTCCTGCTTCACCGTGACCAGGTCCCCGGACTTCTTCAGAGCCTTGATGAACTCGCGATTGTCCTTGTAGTACTTGTGTGGCATGAGTCGCTCCGCTATGGCTGGAAAGCTTGAAAGCCAGAGGGCTCGAAGGCCTGGAACAAGGAGGACCTAAGGCAGAAGAGAGTCTTCTGGCCTCCCAGCTTCCCAGCCTTCCAGCCGTTTCATCCCCATCCCTTGGCGCTGACCTTGTCGACGAGCCCCTGCCACTTGCCTTGGGCGCGCAGGATGAACTCCCCGAGCTCCCGGAGCACTCCCTGCCCGCCGGCGCGCCGGGTCACGAGGTGGGAGGCCTCCTGCACCTCCGGCACGCCGTTTGCCGGCGACACCGCGAAGCCCACCGATCGCATCACTCCCAGGTCGATGATCTCGTCGCCCACGAAGCAGATCTGGTCCAGGGCGAGCCCCATCTCGTCGGCCACCTCCTGGAGCTTCGTGGCCTTGTCCTTGGCCTGGATCACTCGCTTGATCCCCACCTCGGCCGCGCGCAGCTCGACGATCTTCGACTTGCGGGTCATGAGGGCCACTTCGATCCCGAGCATCATGAGGCAGTTGGCCCCGAATCCGTCGTCGTGGCAGAAGGCCTGGAACTTCATGCCATCCTCGTTGTAGAGGACGACCCCCGTCGTCAGGACGCCGTGAACGTCCAGTACGACCATCTTGATCTTCTTTGCCCGCTCGATGGCGTCCATGAAGTCGTATGCCATGACCGCGAATCTCCTTGTCGTCTGTGGTTTCGAGTTCCCAGTTCCCAGTTCTGGACCCCCTCGTCCCTGACCCCCCCTAGTCCAGCCCCAGCTCCGACCACCTCGCCTTGACCTTGTCCAGCATCTCCTTGGACATCTCCACCTGCACCGGCTTGTCCTTCCACTCGAAGGGGATGGTGGCGTCCATGATGATGCGGGACGTAATGAACTTGTTGACGTTGTCGTGCAACGCCGGGTCCAGGGGGGTGGAGCGGCCGCGGTGGATGATCTGGGTTCCGCGTTCGGCGTCGTAGCGTGTGGCCAATGCCCACCAGACCCGGGGCAGGTCGTCGGCCCGAATGTCGTCGTCGACGATGATGAGGCCCTTCAGCCCGTACGTGCACGTATTGCTCGCGATCACCGCGGCGGCAACCTGGTTCGAGTGGCCCGGGTACATCTGCTTGACCGAGACGATGGCCCAGAATCGGCCGCAGGCCTCGGGCGGCATGTAGACGGACTGGATGCCGGGGATGCCCATCTTCGTGAGCTCGGTCCACAGGGTCGCGTTTCGCACGAAGGCCAGCATCATGTGGTTGTCGTTCACCGGCCGACCGACCGAAGCGGCGAGGAAGATCGGGTTGTTGCGGTGGTAGATCCGCTGGACCTCGATCGCGGGCTTCAAGACCGGCTTGTAGATCTCCTCGGTGTAGTAGCCCGTGTACTCGCCGAAGGGACCTTCGGGCCGCAGGTTGTCGCCGTCGATATAGCCCTCGAGCACCCACTCGGCCGTGGCCGGGATCGGCAGCCCCGTGAGCGGCGCCTTCACGATCTCCACCGGCTCCCCGCGCAGCGTGCCCACGATGTCGTATTCGTTGGCGTTCTCCACCATGGCGCTGCCCGCGAGCATCAGGAGCGGGTCGCACCCCACGATCATGCACACGGGCATCTTCTTGCCCATCTTCCGGTACTTCTGGAGGATGCGGTCTCCTCGCTTCCCCTTGAGGATCTGGGCGCCGACGGTTTTCGAATCGAGCACCTGGCTGCGGTAGGTGCCGAGGTTGATCTCTCCGGTCTCCGGGTCCTGGACGACCATGAAGCAGGCTGTGCCGATGTAGCGGCCGCCGTCCTTCTCGTAGAACTTCGGGGCCGGGATCTTGAAGATGTCGACGGCGTCGCCCTCGATGACGTTCTCGAAGACGGGGCCGGTTTCCACCTCCCGAGCCCGGATGACCTCGCCCACGGAGAGCTTCATCCACTCGTAGGAGAGCTCGCACATGGTCAGGTTCGTGGGCCTCCCGAGCACCAGGGCCAGACGCTTGGTGCTGCTGTAGGCGCCGAACATCACGGACATCGACCGGTCGTGGCCCTTGACGTTCTCGAAGACGAGCGCCGGCCCGTCCTTCTCCTCGACGAGCTTGGCGATGTGGCTCATCTCGAGGTTCCAGTCCACCTCGGCCGTGACCCGCTTGAGGTCGCCTTCCTTCTCGCAGAGGGCGATGAAGTCGCGCATATCCATGGTGTTCCTCCGGCTGGCAGCGGTGAGCGGTCAAACAATGGTTGGAATGCTAGTCGACCCCTCGGGGTGGGTCAATTCACATAAGTTTATGCGATCTATAAGGAGAACTATGAGAGGCGGGATCGAATGGTCAGACGCGCGGCGGCTCTCGCCTCCTCGCCGCGATCTTGCCGACGAGGTACGCGTCCGTCGCAAGGTGCACGATGTGGTGGACGACGCAGAAGACCAGGGCCTGACCCTGGGTCGGGAAGAGCGCGGTCTGGACGAGCACGGCGATCGGGAGGGTCTTCTGCCCTCCCATGAACCACACGACCTCCCGTCGGCCCGGTCCGAGCCTCGCCGCCTTCGCGCACCCTGCTGCCGTCAGGAGCAGCACGGCGTGGAAAGAGAAGGCGAGGGCACAGGACACCGCCGCCGCGGCGGAAGCGGCCCGGATGGTGGCGTGAGAACGCGAGAGCGCGATCCATACCACGGCGAGCACGAGGCACTGGTTGATGCTTGCGATCCCTGCCGGAAGGCGGAGCCCGGCCGCCGCCGATACCCTGCGGAGCCCCATCCCGATCACGAGCGGCAGCGCGACCAGGATCGCCAGATCTCCCGCGAGGGCAGAGGTGTCGAGGGCCGCCGCCGCCGTGTCCCGAGCTGTTCCGAGCAGCCACTCGAGCGATAGGGGGATGGTGAGGATTCCCAGCCAGCTGGCGGCCACTGTCACAACCAGCGAGGTCGCGAGGTTGCCGCCCGCGAGCGCCCCCATGACGACCCCGCTGCTCAGCGTCGTGGGCATGATGGAGACGAGAAGGAGGCCGATGCGGATCCCAGGTTCGAGGGGCAGGAGGCTGTGGGCCAGGGCCACGAGGGGGGCCCCGACGAAGATGACGGCAAGGGACACGGCGAGGACCCGGACGTCGGCGAGCCCTCTCCGGGCCTGACGGCCGTCCAGCCCCAGCCCGGAGAACAGAAACATGAGGAACGCGCAGACCTGTGCTCCCCTCCTCGCGCCGAGCCACCGGCCCGCCCCCACCACGAGGCCGCTTCGGTCGGCGGCGGTCAGGGCGGCGAGGCCGAGCAGCGCGAGCAGAAACCAGTGCCTGCGCAGGACGTCCGGGGAGAACTGCCGAAGGCCCGTCACGGGAGCGCCGTCCTCGTCCGTGGGCTCGGGGCGGTCGGAGGGCGTCGCCCGGCTAATCCGAAAGCCCGGTGAGGCGGTTCTTCTGGATCTTGCCCATCGCGTTTCGCGGCAGGGCAGGAATGGGGTGGATCTGCTTCGGGCACTTGTAGCCCGCGAGCTTCCCTCGGCAGAGGGCGATCAGTTCGGCCTCCGGCGGCAGGTCGGTTCCCTCTTTCGGTGCGACGAAGGCGACGACCTTCTCACCGAAGTCCTCGTCCGGGAGGCCGATTACGGCGGCCTCCTTCACGGCCTCGTGGCTCTCCAGGACGTTTTCGATCTCCTTCGGGTACACGTTGTACCCGCCCGTGATGATGAGCTCCTTGCCCCGGCCGACCAGGAAGAGCCGTCCCCCGTCCGCCGGGTCTTGATAACCCAGGTCCCCCGAGCGGAACCAGGCGCCCGCGAAGGACTCTGCGGTTTTTTCGGGCATCTCCCAGTAGCCCTTGAAGACGTTGTCGCCCCGGATCCACACCTCACCCACGTCGCCCGGCCGAACGTCGGCGCCGTCCGGACCCACGACCCGGATCGCTACGCCCGGGAGCGGATAGCCGACGCTCTTGGCCACGCGGCCGGCGGGGTCAATGAGGTTCGAGGTGTTCATGCCGGTCTCGGTCATGCCGTAGCGTTCCAAGATCCGAAAGCCCGTGGCGGCCTCGAATCGGTGGAAGAGGTTGTCGGAGAGGGGGGCCGAGCCCGAGATGAACACCCGCATCCGGCCGAGGTCGGGCTTTCGTTCGAGGGCCTCCCACTCGCTCATCAGGCGCTGGTAGACCGTGGGGACGGCCATGAGGAGCGTGCACCGCTCCCGTTCCAGGGCCTCCCACGCTCGCCGGGGCTCGAACTTTTCGTCCATGATCAGGGTCCCGCCCGCGTGGAGGCTCCCGTGGGTCGCCACGTTGAGTCCGTGCACGTGGAAGAGCGGCAGCACGTGGAGGAGCACGTCCCGGTCCGTCCACTGCCACGCCTCTTGGAGCGAGAGCAGGTTGGCCACGAGGTTTCGGTGGGTGATCATGGCGCCCTTGGAGCGGCCCGTGGTGCCCGACGTATAGCAGATCATCGCCGTATCGTCCCCGACGGCGTCGTAGGGGCGACGAAAATCGGTCGGCGCGTTTGCCAACGCGGCTCCGAGACTCCCGGCGGCGGAGCCCTCGTTCCCGTCCGCTAGGAGCACCCGGAGCGCCCCCAGCCCCGTCAGGGCGTCGGCCACCCTCGCGAACCTCTCGCGGTCGGTCACGAAGAGGGAGCTTCCGGAGTCGGAGAGGAAGTACGCGACCTCCTCGGCCCGATAGTCGGAGTTCAGCGGCAGCGTGATCGCCCCGAGGGAGAGCGTGGCAAAATGAAGGAAGAGAAACTCCACGCGCTTCGGGAGTTGGAGGGCGACCCGGTCCCCCGTCCCGATCCCCAGGGAAGAGAGCGCGGCCGCGTAGCGCTCCACCTCGTGGTCGAAGGCCGCGTAGGTGTATGGTACGCCTTCGAAGACGAGGGCGGTCTTGTCGGGGCGCTTCGCGGCGTTCTCCGAGATCCGGCGGGCGAGGTTCATCTCGGTCCTCCTCCTTCCCTCATCCGATCATCATGGCCGGGAGCCACGTGGCGAGCCCGGGAAAGAAGCACAGGATCAGCATGCCCAGGAACAGGAGCAGGATGAATGGCGTGGAGCCCCGGAGCACGGTGGAGAGGGGGATGTCCGGCACGATTCCCTGGACGATGTACAGGTTCAGGCCCACGGGCGGAGTAATGAGACCTGCCTCGAGGTTGAGCGTCATGAGGACGCCGAACCAGATGGGGTCAAAGCCCAACCCCTTGATGATGGGGTGCAGGATGGGAGAGAGGATCAGGATGATCGCGACCGGCGGCAGGAAGCATCCCGCCACCAGGAGCAGCACGTTGATCAGGAGCATGATCGCCCACCGGTTCACCGGCAGCGCGATGATGTCCTGCGCCAGGGTCTGCGCGACGTAGAGCTGGGTCAGGACGGCGCCGAACAGGAAGGAGGTGGCGATGATCATCATGATCATCGTGCTCTCCTTGGCGCTGCGGAGCAGGATGTTCTTGAGATCCCGGGGACGGTAGAGCCGGTAGAGCGCCATCGCGACGACCAGCACCAGAAACGCCCCCACGGCGGCCGCCTCGCTCGGGGTGGCCCAGCCCGTGTACAGGGAGCCCAGTACGAGGGCCACGACCACGAGGAAGGGGAAGACCTTCCCGGTGAGCGCGAGCTTCTCCGCCCAGGTGAAGGACTCGGCAGGGTGCGGCGCGTGCCCCGAGCCCTGCCTCTTCCGGTTGTCCCGGCCATAGGCGAAGGGTATCCAGGCGGAGAAGAGGAGCGACACCATGAGCCCGGGGATGATGCCGGCGATGAAGAGCTTGCCGATGGAGGTCTCCGTGGCGAGCCCGTAGACGATCATGGTGACGCTTGGGGGGATGAGGATGCCGAGGGTGCCGCCGGCCGTAATGATGCCGGTGGCCAGCCCGTCTGCGTAGCCTCGCTTTCGCATCTCGGGGATTCCCATGGTCCCGATGGCGGCCGCGCAGGCCGGGCTCGACCCCGTGAGCGCTGCGAAGATCGCGCAGGCGCCGATGTTCCCGATCCCGAGCCCCCCGGGAATCTTGTGCAGCCACCGGTGGAAGCACTCGTAGAGATCGCCCCCCGCCCTCGTCATTGCCGCGATCATACCCATGAAGATGAAGAGCGGGATGGAGAGCAGGCTGAAGTCGTTCACGCCCTCGAAGACGTTCTCCGCCACCATGGAGATCTGGACCGCGTCCGTGAAGAGGAACATGGCCGCCAGGGCCGACACGCCGAGGGCGAAGGTGATGGGCATCCCGCTGAAGAGAAAGACCAGCGCAATCGCGAGGACGATGCACCCGATCCAGAGTGGATTCATGCCGCTCTCCTCGTGGGCGCGACCCCACGGACCCCGTTACGGCGCGCTGCGAGACGCCCCGGACCCTGTTTGCGCCCGCCTGCCTCCCCCCCCCGGAGCCCCTTCACCCGTTCTGCCAGCCGCAACAGGTATTGCAGCGACGTGAGGGCCATGCCCAGGGGAAGAAGGGCATAGGGATAGACCAGCGGGAAGGAGAAGATGCCCGAGGACGTCCAGCCGCCCTCGTACGCGTCCCACCACATGGCGCTGCCCCGCCACGCAAGAAAGAGGCAGAACGCGAGCGCGATGACCGACGTCACCAGATCGAGCCACTCCCGCGCCCGACGCGAGAGGTGGAGGATGATCATGTCAATGTTGATGTGGGCGTTTTCCTTGAGGCCGTAGGGGGCGCCCAGGAAAGTCGCCGCGATGAGCAGGTAGACCGACGTCTCCACCTGCCAGACCGTCGGCACCTTGAAGACGTACCGTACCACCACCTGCTCGACGATGATCAAGGTCGCCGCCAGGATGCACAGCGCGCTCACGTAGCCCGCCAGCGTGCTGAGGCCGTTGACGGCGCGAACGATCGGGTTCGTGCTCTCGGACATGGTTCGCCGCCTGTGGTCGGGAGCCCCGCCGGCACCGCGGCGGCGGGGCTCGTGTCTTGCGCTACTTGTTGGCCAGGTCCAGGAGCTCCCTGCCGGCAGGCACGTCCTGCGCGAACTTGACCCAGGACGTCTCCTCGGCCACTTTCTTCCACGCCTTGAACTCGTCCTTGGTCATGGGATGCACCTTGACCTTCTTTTCCGCAAAGACCTTTCCGGCCTCCTTGTTGGCGGCCACGGCGTCGTCGCGCGCCTTCTTCTCGAGCTCCAGCCCCACCGCCTCGACGACCTTCTGCTGGGCCGGCGTGAGCGACTCCCACACCTTGGTGCTCATCACCAGAGGCTCTGCCATGTACCAGATGGCGTAGGTGTCCGGGCTGTTGAAGTACTCGAGCTGCTCGTAGAGCCGGTAGGAGACGAAGGACTCGGCCGAGGTCATGCAGGCGTCGAGAACCTTGGTCTGGAGGGCCATGTAGATCTCGGAGGACGGCATGCTGGTGATGGACGCACCCTGGGTGTTGAGCAGGTACTCGAAGTACTTGCCCGCGGCGCGGAACTTCAGACCCTTGGCGTCCGCCGGCAGGTTGACGGCCTTTCCGCGGCTTCCGATGCCCCCGCCGTACCAGAGCCAGGTCAGGATCTTCATCCCCTTGTCCTGGGAGATCTTGGCGACCCTCTTCCCGATCTCCTTCCCACGCCACGACATCCCTTCGTCGACCGATTCGACGATCCCGGGCATCAGCGTGATCTCTAACTCGGGGACCTTGCCGGAGGCGTAGGCGAGGGGGAAGACCGAGAGGTCCAGGGCCCCCTTGGCCATGGCGTCGTACTGGGCGTTGGCCTTGAACAGGGCCGCCGAGGGGAAGATCTTGAAGGTCGGCTCGCCGTTGGTGGCCTTCTCTACGCGTTTGGCGAACTCCGCGGCGAGCTCGTGGCGGGCGTCGGCCTCGGCGAACTGGTGGGAGATCTTGAGCTCCCGAGCTTCGGCCTCCAGTGGCACAAAGGCGGCACGCACGCACAGGAACGCGCCAGCGGCCAACAGGGTTGCTGCAACGGTTCTCTTCTGGGGCATCTTCGCTCTCCTCCGGTCTGGGGTTGCGCTGCGGGGGCCGTTCAACCCGTGGGTTTCGCCGGGGTGTTCGCTTCGTACACGCGCACCAGGGCTTGCCCCTGCCTGACCAGGTGGCTCTTCATCAGGGCTTCCGCCGCCTCGGCCTCGCGGTTGCGGAAGGCGCTCAAGATGTCTCGATGCTCTTGGATCGACTCGTCGAACCGCTTCGCCTCGAAGATCTGCCGGTACCGGTACAGAAGGATCTTCTCCCGCAGTCCGTTGAGGATGCCGTTCAAGATCCGGTTCCCCGTGAGCTCCTGCACCAGCTCGTGAAAGACGTTGTTCGTCTTGATGTACCCGTCCCGGTCGCCGCGGGCGTAGTGCTGCTCCAGCTTGTCGTGGAGTCGCTCCAGCTTGGCGAGCGAGGCCGCGCTCATCCTCTCCGTCGCCATGCGGGCACAGGTGCCCTCGAGGATGCTCATGACCTCGAACATCTCCCGGACGTCGTCGAGGGACGGTTCGCTTACGAAAGCCCCCTTGTTGGGGACGAGACAAATCAGTCCCTCTGAGCTCAGAACCCGCAGCGCCTCGCGCAGGGGAGTCCGGCTGACGCCGACAGCCGCACACAGCTCCGCTTCAACGACCCGCTGGCCCTTGGTCAAAACACCTTTTCGGATCATCTCGCGGATCCTGGATGCCACGTCCTGATGGAGGGAGCGAGCGGCGATCTTCTGCAATCGTGGTCTCTCCTGATCTGCAGAGAAGGAGGGGTGCCGAGCGGCGAGTCGATTGTATACAATATGCAATTATGAATGTCAATGGTATGAGACGGTGTTTGTTGTAGTGTAACGCCTGTGGACACCCCCGGTGCGGTGCGGCCGCGGGCGACAGGTCCGGCGGTTGCCGTTCCCGCCTGCCGTCTCTGGGGTCGCCGTCGATGCAACCTTGACGGCCCGTGCGTCTCCGTTCGGGCAAGACAGAAGCTCGGGAGACGGCCGTCGACGCGCCTCTTCTTCAGGCCGCCCTTCGAGGCCCGACGTCGGGCGACCGACTTGATTGTCCCCTCCTGCCATGCTAAACAGCCGGCCTTGCACCGATTCCCGCCTTGCCGCTCCGCGGCGCGCGGTGCGCCCGCCGCTCGGAGACTCCCGGAGCCTGATGACTCCCGGGGTGGCCGGAGGCGGGCAGGGTCTTCGGACTGGCGCCACCCCGATGCCTTGGCAGGGGCCTGCCGTGCCGAGCGCGTCCGAGGGCCCGGGGCGAGTCGCGACATCGAGGAGGACCGAACGTGGAAGTGCCTGCTGGTGCTCGAACGCGAGGCGTGGCCCTTCTCGTGGCGCTCCTCAGCCTCGTCTCCGTTGCTGTGGGTGCCGAAACCGGTGCCCGCGTCCTGCTCGAGGACACCTTCGTCGACAACCGCAACGGTTGGGTCGAAGACGACAACGAGGCCGCGCGGTTCGCCGTGGCGAGCGGGGCGTACACCCTGGAGTACAAACGCGAGAGCGGGTACTGGATCTCGACCCAGCCGGTCGAGCTCGGCCAAGACGACGACTTCGAGATCGATGCGGTCATCGACCGAGTTCGCGGCGGGAGCGATCACCGGTCCGGGCTCGTCTGGGGGTGTCGTCCGGAGGCTCCCCTCTCGTTCTCCTTCTTCGTCGTTTCTGCAGATGGGGTGGTGAGCGCCGGCAGACAGAGGGGCGACCACACTGTCTTCGTCCTGAAGGATGTGCCGTATCCCCGGATCCAGGGTGACGAAGGAGCACTTCGCCTGACGGTCCGCCGGCACGGGCTCGCCACTGCGTTGTCGGTCAACGGCTTCCGGATCGGTTCGATCTTGTCGGAGCCTCCCTTTGGCGGTGATGTGGGTTTCTACGTCCGTCATCCGGGCGGGGTCTGCGTCCGCTCGCTGCGTGTGAGCGCGACCCCGGTGCCGGGCCCGACGTCCCTATCGTCGGGCGCGGAGGAGCGGCAGCCTGGGCCGACCTCGGGCGAAACCTCGGGGAGTGCCCGCGCCGAGTACCGAGAGGCGGACAAGGCGCTCGGTGACCGGACGCGCCCCGCGGCGGCGCGCGTCGAGAAGGCCTCCGGCCATGCGCAAAGGGCCCTCGAACGCGCCCCGGGCGACGCGCGCGCCCACGTCGTGGCAGCTCGCGTCGCGCTCGCGGGCGGCGACCGCCGCGGCAAGGGGTACGACGAGGAGAGCGTTCAAACGAAGGCTCTGCCGCTGATCGAGAAGGCCCTGGCGCTGGACCCCGATTCGGCCGACGCGCGCAGGACCGAGGCGGAGATCCGACTCGCGCTGCGCGACTCCCGGACGGCGAACCTGGCGCTTGCCCGAAGCCTCGAGCTCTCCCCCCCGAGAGGGTTGTCCTTCTTCCTGCTCGGCTGGTACTTCCGGCTGACCGGGCGGCCCGACGCGGCGGAAAAGGCGTGGGCCCAGGGGATCGCTGCTGCGGAGAGCGTCGACGAGCGCGCTGCGCTTCTCGAACGCGTCGCGTTGCAGTTCCTCTGCGACCGGGAGATCGAGCGGGCTACTGCGCTGCTTGCGGCGAGTCTCGCGCTGGTGCCTGGGTGCCCGGACGCGCTCCGCGATCTGGGAGACCTCCAGGCCGCCGCGGGCCGGTAGGACGAGGCGGCTGAGAGCTACCGCAGGGCCCTGGAGAGTGCCGACTCCGCGGAGACGCGGCACCGTCTGGCCCTGGCCCAGGCGAACCGGGCAAGGCACTGGAGGGGGAGGGGCGGTTCGAGGAGGTTCTCGCGGAGTACCGCGGGGCGGCCGAGTGCGACGGAGCCCAGCCTGACCCCTGAAGCCAGCCTCGGGTTGCCCTGGCAGGGGGAGCGCGTGGTCACAAACCCCCTGCCGGGCCCCTCGATCGGGAGCGGGGGCGGTGCAACCGCCGGCGTCCGCTCTCCCCTTCCTGGTTCGATGGGCGGGTCGATTGCGGGTTGAATCCCTGCGAAAGCTGTGGTATTCGGGCTCCATGCTCGTGGGCCGCGTCACAATCCTTCTCTGCGAGCGTTTTCTTGCCGCCCCGTGTTTTCTGGGGTCGAGTCGGCGTCCCTTCGACGCCAACCGTCCGTTGGAGTTTCCCGAGGAGGACCCGCCATGAAGAAGTCCGCATACTCCAAGCCCAAGATCGTCGGCGCCTCGGCTGTGCACCCTTGTTGACGCCGTAGCCGAAGCCGCGTTTCGAGCCGGAACCCCTACGCTGGACGGACGCCCCGCAGGGCGCCGCTCGGCATCCGCGCCGCTCGGGTCGGGCGGGGTCTGACCGTCGGGGCAGACCTGCGCACCGTGGCGTGCGTGTGCGCTGCGGCGGTGTCCGTGATCTTCGGGCTGTGCGTGCCCTTCTGTTCGCGCGCCCGGGCTCGCAGGGCTTCACATCTCTTCTCGTTTGGCTTCTCATCGGGGAGGCCGGGAGGGTTGGTCATGAGCCAGGGGCGGATCTTCGCAACCGGAATCTTGCTGGCGGGGGCGCTTTTCACGTCCTTGCCTCCGGGCGCTGGCGCAGAGGAGACCTGCACCATCTGCCACCAGGCCGGCGGAATCGGGGGATTGCCGAACCACCACTCGCTCAGCTCCTCCCCACCCTGTTCCCAGTGTCATCCGTCCTCCCCTGTGGGCGACAGTTGTCTTGGCTGCCACCGCGCCTTTGCGCCGCTTCACCACAATAATTTAGGAGTAAACTGGTCATCAGAAGACTGCTTTAGTAAATGCCATCCCCAGCCCCCAGGCGCGTGTCTCACCCCTTCTTGCCACTCCGTGATCCCTACCACGGCCACCACGGGCCACCACGATCCCACGGTACTCTCGACAAAAGTCTGCCTGGACTGCCACACGGCCGACCCAAGACCGGCCGGCGACTGCACGGGTTGCCACTCCGACGTCGGAACCGCGCACGCCAACGCCGAGTGTTTCAGCTGCCACAACAACGCGATGAAGAGCAGGCGCCCCATCGGACCCGAGTTCATCCTTCCTTCGCACCATGTGAACGTCCAGGCACCGGCCCAGATCGGCAAGGACCAGTGCAAGGCCTGTCATGACCTCACGGCCCACATGGCCGGGGCCGTCCTGCTCAAGGACGCAAACGGGGGCGCCTCGATCTCTTACGCCGGCGAGGCCTCGGCCACGCCCTTCTGCCTGAGCTGTCACGACGAGGATCACAAGACTTCGCAGCCGTTCTCCGACGGCCTGACCCCCGCCTCCTCCGCGTGGGATTTCAAATCCGTGGGCCTGAAGTTCAATAGCACCGAGGTCGTGAGCTCCAACAAGTATCCTCCCACGGCGCCCGCGCCCAACATGGCGGGGCAACTTTACAACACCGTGCCCGACGTGCAGAGGGCACTATCGGCCCACGGCAACCCGGCCGGCAACCTGGCCAACGGCAGCGCCTCGGATGCGAGGGTACCCTGCCTGGCATGCCACAACGCCCACGGGTCGCCGTCACCGAGCCTCCTGTTCAGCAGCGCGACCTACCAGCCGGCCAGCGAAGAGGACTTCTGCTGGGATTGCCACACCAACGCCGCCGCTTCGCCCCACAAGGCTTGGGACTACCTGCCGAACGATCGGGTCAGGGATTACTTCGGCGATTCGCGCTGGGGCATGAACGACGGCACAGGGTTCACGGTCGAATGGATGGGGTCGTTCGCTTACAAGGATGCGCCCTTCAAGGGCTCCCACTTCCGTCCCAGCAAGCGAAAGATCAGCGACACGAACTGGCCCCGGAGCTCCGTCACCTGCTCAAGCTGCCACGACCCCCACGGCGTCGACCCGAACAACGCCGCCAAGGCCTACATGGTGCCGCTCCTGAAGGGGACCTGGCTGATCTCTCCCTTCAAGGAAGACCGCGCGCCCCTGGCAAGCTACCAGAGCCCCCTGCGAGACAGCATCGCCGACCGCAACGGGAAGGCCGACCAGCCGAGGAGCAATCCAGACCTCTCGTTCAACAACACCCCCAACCCCGGGAGCGGGTACCCGAACGGAACGGGCGGGTCGGGCCACGAGGGGTACTTCATTGAAGACAACACCTTCGGCGTGTGGAACCCCCGGACCTCGGCGCCCGCGGCCGCCGGGGAGTGGCGGACCGTCCTCTCGAACAGCGAGACGATGCAGATCAACCGGATCGCCGAGACCGACGCGCAGTTCGCCGGGCTCTGCCTCCAGTGCCACCCCAAGACGAGCCTCCTGTCGGGCTGGACCGGCCACGGGACTGTCAAGGGGTGGGGAGGCGCCAAGCGAGACCTCATCCCCAGCTCGCTTGCCAGTAGGGGCGGCGAGGAAGGCCCGGGGAACTCCATGCACGCCATGGGCAAGTACAACAGCGGGGGGGAAGACGGAATCGCGTACGGCCGCGGCTACCGCTGGGGCGTCAATCCCAGCGCCCAGGGGACGAGCGGGTACATTCAGGCCGACTACCACCAGTTCACCTGCTCCAAGTGCCACTCCCCCCACGCCGCCAAGGCGCCGAGGCTGCTCGTCACCAACTGCCTCGACTCCAAGGGCAACCACACGAGCTATCCGAAGGCCAAGACCGCACAGGCCGCGAACTGCCACAGCACCCAACGCAACCTGGCGTGGAACACGCTGACTCCCTGGACGCAGACCGAAGCTCCCATGCAATACACGATCATGGCGACGTCGACGACGGGCGGCACGATCTCGCCGACGGGAAATGTTCTGGTCGACCAGGGCCGCAGCCAGACCTTCACGATGACTCCGGCCAGCTCCAACTTCGTGCTCTCCTACTTCAGGGTGGACGGGGTCACCCAGCCCGCGGGCGCGAGCTACACGTTCACGAACGTCACCGCCGACCACACGATTGTCGCCACCTTCACGTCCTTGAATCTGGCCCAGGGCAAGACGGCCACCGCCTCGTCGACCCGCAGTGGGACCAACCCTTCCTACGCCGCGTCCATGGCGGTCGACGGCAGCACGACCACCTCCTGGATGAGCAGCTCGACCTCCAGCGCCCAGTGGGTGCGGGTCGACCTCGGGTCGAGCCAGACCCTCTCCGTCGTCCAGGTCGCCTGGCCGGCGACCTACTTCGCCAAGAACTTCCAGATCCAGACGTCGACCGACGGGACGAACTTCACGACGCGGTACACGGGCTCCAACGCCACCGGGACGGTCACCTACGCGAGCTTCGCCGCGGTGAGCGCCCGCTACGTCCGCGTCTACTGCACGACGCCCAACAACACCTCCTACTACGGCGTGTCGGAGCTCCAGGCCTTTGCGTCGGCGCCGCACAACAACGCGCCCACGGCTGATGCGGGGCCGGACAAGACGGGCACGGTTGGCACCGCGATCTCGTTCGCTGGGTCCGGGACCGACTCCGACGGCACGGTCGTCGGCTACTCCTGGAGCTGGGGCGACGGCACGGCGGACACGAATACCCAGAACGCCAGCCACACCTACGCTGCCGTGGGCACCTACACCGCGACCCTGACCGTGACCGACGACCGCGGTGCCACCGGGTCCAACACGGCGGTGGTCACGGTCGGCGAGCCTGTGCCGAACAGTCCTCCCACGGCCAACGCGGGGCCGGACCAGACGGGCACGGCCGGCACTGCGATCTCCTTTGCCGGCTCCGGGACCGACTCTGACGGCACGATCGTCGGCTACTCCTGGAACTGGGGTGACGGCACGGCTCTTACCAACACGCAGAACGCGAGCCATACCTACGCCGCGGCCGGCACCTACACCGCGACCCTGACGGTCACCGACAACCTGGGCGCCACGGGGTCCGACACGGCTGCGGTCACCGTGAGCGCGGTGCCGGTCAACCTCGCCCTGAACGCGGTGGCCACGGCCTCGTCGCAGTCCAGCTCGACCTACTCGGCCGCCAAGGCAGTCGACGGCAGCACTTCCACCTACTGGAGGAGCAGCTCGGGCGGCAGCCAGTGGCTCCAGGTCAATGTCGGCTCAACCGCCAGCCTCTCCCGCGTCAAGGTTTCCTGGAGCTCTAGTTACTACGCCCGGAGCTTCCAGATCCAGACCTCGCTCGACGGGACGAACTTCGTGACGCAGTACTCGACCAGCTCGGGGGGCAGCAGCCCCACGGACGTCAGCTTCCCCGTGGTTGCCGCACGGTACGCGCGCGTCTACGGCACGGTGGCCAACTCCTCCGACTACCGGATCACGGAGTTGGAGGTCTACGGGACGACGGTGCACAACGACTCGCCCATCGCCAACGCCGGCTCGGACAAGACCGGGTATGCCGGCTCCCCCATCTCCTTCACCGGGTCCGGCACGGACCCCGACGGCTCGGTCGTCGGGTACTCCTGGAGCTGGGGCGACGGCACGGCCGCCACGAACACACAGGACGCGAGCCACACCTATGCGGCGGCCGGCATGTACACCGCAACCCTGACGGTCACCGACGATCTGGGTGCCATTGGGACCGACACGGCGGTGGTCACGGTCAGCGCGCCTCCGAACAGTCCTCCCACGGCCAACGCCGGAACGGACAAGACGGGCACGGCCGGCACGGCGGTCTCGTTCACCGGCTCCGGGACCGATTCCGACGGGTCGATCGTCGGCTACTCCTGGAACTGGGGCGACGGCACGGCCGTCACGAACACCCAGAACGCCAGCCACACCTATGTCGCGGTGGGCACGTACACTGCGACCCTGACCGTCACCGACAACCAGGGTGCAACCGGCAGCGACACTGCGCTGGTCACCGTCAGCGCGGCTCCGCCCAACCAGCCGCCGGTGGCGAACGCCGGAACGGACAAGACGGGCACTGGAGCTGGGGCGACGGCACGGCCAACACGAACACCCAGAACGCCAGCCACACCTATGCCGCGGCGGGCACCTACACTGCGACCCTGATCGTCACCGACAACCTGGGCGCCACGGGGTCCGACACGGCAGCGGTCACGGTCAGCGCAATGCCCACGAACCTTGCGCTCAACCAGACGGCTACCGCCTCGTCGACGCGCAGCGGAACCTCGTACACGGCGGCCAAGGCGGTCGACGGCAGCGCGTCCACCTCGTGGATGAGCAGCACGACCTCCGGCGCCCAGTGGGTCCGAGTGGACCTCGGGGCGAGCTACACGATCTCGAACGTCAAGGTCGTCTGGCCTGCGACGTACTACGCTAAGGCGTTCCAGATCCAGACTTCGAACGACGGCACGAACTTCACGTCACGGTACTCGACCAGCAGTGGAGCCGGCGGCACCACCACCGCGACCTTCACTGCGGTGAGCGCCCGCTACGTGCGCGTCTACTGCACGACTCGCAACAACTCGTCCTACTACGGGGTCTCCGAGCTGGAGGTCTACCCCTGACGGGTCGGACGCGGAACACAGGGGCGGCGCTCCGCGGGGCGCCGCCCTTTTTCTTCGGAGCCGCGCCGCAGCCCCCGATCGGCGTCTTGCTCACCATCCGGAAGATGAGCTGCCACATGCCCATCAAGGTTCCTGTCGTTGCGGGGGTCTTCCTTCTTTCGGCCCTGGCGGTGGTGTGCCGTGCCGGCCAGGGCGCCGGAACGCCGGCCTCTGTCGACGCGCCGGCCGCGTTCTCCGTCAGCGGCGTCATCGACCGAGACACGGTCTGGAGCGGAACGGTCTCGGTCGTGGGAAGTGTTCAGGTCCTCTCCGGGGTCACCCTGAACATCCGGCCCGGGACCCGGGTTCAGTTCGCCCTTCCTCCCCCCAAGGCCGACTCCGGGGAGGAGCGCCTCTACGTGCAGAAGGGAGCAACGCTCATTGCCCGGGGCACGGACGCGCAGCCGATCGTCTTCCTGTCCGCCACGCCCGGCGTGCGTTGGTTCGGCATCGAGCTCCACTCCGGGCACGACCGAGACGTGTTCGACCGTTGCCGCGTCCGCGACTCCCGGATGGGGATCGCCTGCGTTTCCACCTCGCCGGTCATCCAGAACTGCGTGTTCGAGGAGAACCAGCAGGGAGTCAGCCTCTGGCGCCAGGCCAACCCCATCGTCCGAAACGGCAGTTTCCTCCGCAACGCCGCCGCCGTCGTGGTCAGCATGCAATCGGCCCCGACCATCGCGCACTGTGAGATCGAGGGGTCCGAAGAGGTCGGCATCCGCATCGACGCGGGGTGTGGCGGCAGCGTGGAGGAGACCCGCCTCAGGGGCAACAAGGTCGGCATCCAGAGGCGGGGTTCGGCCCCCTTTCGGGTCGCCGGCAACCGTTTCGATGCCAACGCGGTTGCCCTGTCGATCGATCACGAAGGGTCCGTGGCCGAGGTCAGGGGCAACACGTTCTCCGGCAACCAGCAGGGGGTTCTTGTAGCCACCAAGGCTTCGGTGCAGATCGCGGGCAACACCTTTTTCGCCAACGGTGTGGCGATCCACTTCGACGGCCGCTCCAAGGGCATCGCGGAGCACAACGACTTCAGGGGCAACCGGATCGGCATTCGCCTTTCTCGCACGTCGAGCCCGGAGATCACGGGCAACGAGTTCTCCAAGAACGAGACGGCCGTGCTCTGCGAGACCTCGTCCTACCCGGTCCTTGCCGACAACAACTTCCGGGGGAACGCCACGGCCGTCCGGGCCGGCGATCATCAGTCCTTCGAATGGACGCGCAGTATCTGGAAACGAGAGGAATGGGAGGGCTGGGCGGAGAGTTACGGCGCGAACAGGATCGTCGCTCGAGACAACTACTGGGGCGAAGAGACGACGCGCGAAATGGAAGCCGGAGCGACGCCGATTGGAGCGATCTTCGACGTCCACCAGTCCCGAGACGTCGTGGTCGACGGCAAGCCCTATCGACGAGACGAGGTCGACTTCCGCCCCTTCCAGTCGGCGCCGATCGCTGCGGCGGGAGCGCCGCGCTTACCGACGCCACGGACCGAGTAGGCCCGGGGGCGGTTGCCTGCGCAGCCCTCTCTGCCACCCGCACGGGAGCGCGGCAACCCGAAGACGCCTCAGCCGTCCTGCGCTTGGCGCTCCGAAGTTCTCTGATCCGGTCCCAGCTACTGCCGTTCGGGGTCTGAGTCGAACTGCTCGGGGAGGGGCTGCGGCCCGGGGACGATCCCCGCGATGTCCGGGTCTTCGTCGCCCTCGCCTCGGGGCGCGCTGGCTTTGCGCTCCTTCGCCTCGAGTCGACGGGCGCTCTTTTGCTGCTGCCTCTCCTGCAGCACCTTTTCTCTCTGTCTCTTGAGCATCTTCGGTCTGGCGTTTTTCCCCATAGGTTGGGTCTCCTTCTCTGGATTCTATCCGGTCGTGTCGGTCTTCGGTCGGGGCGGCGATGCCCCTGTCCGGGGGGCGTCCCGCCCCGGGGCGCTCCCATCCCGCGTCGGCAGCCCTTTACTCTGGGTCCTCCTCCTTCGCGTCCGCCTGAGCCCAGGAGCGGAAGTCGTCGAGCTCGAGGTCACCGTGAAGGTCGTCCGGGTCGGCGCCGCCGCGGGTGTTCCCCCGACCCTCGGGACGGGGCGGCCCACCCGGCCTTCCTTCCTTCTTTGAGGTGCGGCCTTCCTGCCGACGCTTGTTGCGAGGGAGCGCGTCGGGGCCGAAGTTCCGCCGCGGCGCGTTGGGCCGGCCAGGGGCTTCGGACGGCGAGAACTCGCCGGGCCCATCGTTGAAGCGCGGGGGCGCAGGGGCTCTTGCACTGCTCCCCTCCTCCCGGGGCCGCGCCTCGTTGACCGCGAGGGGGCGCCCCTTGAACAAGGTCTTGTCGTGGCGGCGGATCGCGTCCTCGGCCTGCGTGCGGTCGCTGAACTCGACGAAACCGAAGCCACGCGGCTTGCCGGTTTCGCGATCCGTCGGCAGGCGCACGCGGGACGGCGAGCCGGCAGCGGAAAAAAGCTCCGTCAGTTCTTCCTCCGTCACGTCGTAGGCGAGATTGCCCACGTAGAGCTGTATTGACATCTAATTCTCCTCACGGTGCGCCCCTTCGCTAGGAGAGCACCTGTTCGCAAGGTCACCGTCACACGAGGAGAACGGCTTCCAGGAGTGCTTCCCGTGGACGCTCTCTCGGTCGGGCTGAATGATGCCCGGAGTTTCTGCCTGCGGCCTTGGTGGGCCTGGGCGCGCCCGCGCTGCCCTCGTCTTCCCACAATGAAAAACGGGCCCCGAAGGACCCGCTCTCTCCTGGCGGTCGTAACCCCGGGGTTAGACGGGGGTGACGTTCGAGGCCTGCGGCCCCTTCTGACCCTGGGTCGGGTCGTACTGCACGGTCTGACCCTCGGTCAGGGTCTTGAAGCCGCCGCCCTGAATGGCGCTGAAGTGGACGAACAGATCAGCCCCACCATCCTCGGGAGTGATGAAGCCGAAGCCCTTCTGATCGTTGAACCACTTGACTGTTCCCTTTGCCATGGTCTTTCTCCTCTGCTCTGGGATTTCCCATCCCGGTGACGCAACTGCGATGGTGAGAGAAACCAGAGCGGGATGAAGATCCCGGACGCCGGAACTACCCATCGAATTGCTGCTGCCGGCGCGTGATGCGCCGAAACGTAAAGAGGGAGAAGCGAACGGCCGCTTCTCCCTCTCAGAAGTCGAGTACCGATACTCTATCTTGCCATTGCGTACCGAAATTCAGACTTCACGTACGCATCGACGAGACGAATGGTGAACCTGTCGGCGCGGGAATGCAAGCAGTATTTTCAGCTCGCCTTCAGGAAGGCTCCCTCCGGAGGCTCAGCCGGTCTCGCGCATCTCGGCGAAGACTGCCTGCTCCATCTTCAGCATCGCCTCCCGGTGGTCCGCGGGCCACTCGTAGGTGAAGGGGTTGGCGGTGACGCCGGGGAAGGACTGGTCCCGGGCGCCGATCACCTTCATTTCGTAGAGCATGAGCTCGGTCGGCGCAGCGGCGATCTTGTCTTTGAGCTTCCGAGTCGTCCCTTTGACCAGGAAGGCGAGGTCGTTGGGACCGATGATGTGCAGGCCCGCGAGGCCCGAGCGCTGAATGTTTGCGAAGGCAGTGCCTTCCCGGTCCACGGCGAAGCGCACGAGCTTCGGCCCCAAGGCCAAGGCCCAGGTGTAGGCGGAACTCGGGTAGCCGTCGGCCCCTGCGGTGAGGAGCAGGGCCGGGGCTCCGGGGCTCAGGTAGGAGAGCAGTCTCTGGGGCATCTCAGGGGTTACGTCGCCCATGGTTCGATCCTTCAAGTAGGGGGCCGCCGGACGCGCCTGGTGCCGCGTCCGGCGGCGTCATCACTTGATGCGCACGCCGGTTACCAGCTGACTGACGATCCGGTCCATGGCATCCTTCTTCGGCTCGGTTCGAGCCTGCTCCTGCTTCTTGGTCCAGACCGATTCGGGACGGACCTGGAGGATGATGACATTCTCCGGGAACGGGAGGTCGGCGTCGATGGCGAACTCGATGTCGTAGGGCTTGCCGTAGTACTTGTCGATGGCCTTGCTGACCCGGCAGATCTCCTTCAGCTCCTCCGGGGTGACGCAGAAGCGGTTCCGATCCTCCGCAGAGACGTCCACGGTCTGGATATCGCTGCCGGTCTCGTTGTAGACGCACTTGACTTCCTTGCTGCCCTTCGTGCTCCGGATCGGGTTCAACGTGACCTTGTCGATCAGGTAGTTGTCGGGCGTCACGAGCCCGCTCACCACGGCCTCCCCGAGCCCGTAGCTCACGTCGACCGTGATCTTGGAGCGGTCGCCGTTCAGGGGGTTCAGAGTGAAGACGACCCCGGACACCCGCGAGTTGACCATCTTCGGGACCCCGACGCCGATGTTGAGAAGGAACCCCATCCCCTTGTTGAGCCGGTAGGTGATCGCCTCTACGTGGTAGGCGCTCGCCCAGGTCTTCTTGATGTACGCGATGAGGTCCCTCTCGCCTCGGATGTTCAGGTAGGTCTCCATCTGACCCGGCATGGAGACCGCACCGCTGGAGCGCACGGCCACCGGCACGTCGGCCGTCCGGCAGTGGTCACAGAGCTTTCGATAGGCCGCACAGGCCTCGTCGACGATGGCCGTGGGGACGGCCGCCGCTTCGATGAGGCCGACGGAGAAGGCGCTCGCCTTCTTGCAGGCCTCGAGGTTCGCCTCGCCCAGGGTCTCCAGATATCGGGCGAGCTCGGCCTTGATGCCCGTCTCGGTGATGAAGAGGTCGTTGGCGTGAAGCGTCAGGGCGAAGCCGGGGCTCGTCCGGATTCCCCCCTTGAGCATCTCGCCGAGGTTCGCGTTCTTCTTCCCGACAAGGGGGAAGTCGCTCCCCTCCAGTTCGTTGTACCAGAACAGGATTCGGCTTTCCTTGTCCGACATGGGGTCTACCTCGTCTTCTCCAGAACAGCGGCATGCGAGCATTTCGCGCGGTCCTCCTCTCGCAGCAAAGGTTCAGGCGGCTCTCTCTAGGATCGTCACCGTTCCCTCGTCTCCGTCGATGCGGACGAGGTCTCCGGTCTTGATGACCGAGGTGCCGCGGCCCGTTCCCACGACCGTCGGGAGCCCATACTCGCGGCACACGATGGCCGCGTGGCACATGGCGCCGCCCACATCGGTGATGGCCCCCGCGATCTTGGTGAAGGCCGGTGCCCAGCTCGGGGACGTCGTCGTGGCGACCAGGATCTCACCGTCTTTCAGGAGATCCAGTTCGTCGGCCGACTTGATGACGCGGGCGCGGCCCTCGACCACGCCGGAGGAACCCGGCGAGCCCGCGAGTTCCTCGACGGCCTCGCCGGAGGCGGCCTCCACACCCTTGAGCCAGTTCTTCAGGACCGAGGTGGTGACCCCCCACAGCACGATGCTGAAGGGCTCGGTCACGACCTCGGGGGGCGTGCCGAGTGCCGACGGGGGGGACCACTCCTGGAACTTCTTCATGACGCCCTTGCGCCACTCGATCTCCTTCTGCCAGTACGACGGTCCCCGAGCGAGCGTTCCGGTGGCCCAGCTCGTCACGTGGTCCCACAGCGCGTCGCGGATCTCGCCGCGCTTCAAGAGCCAGATGTCCTCGCGGTCCTTGAAGAAGCCGGCGCCGACCAGGATGTCCGACACCTGCCGGACCTTGTTCCAGAAGATCGAGTGGAACCAGTGCTCCACGTAGAACAGGTGATCCTCCACGTAAGGGAACACCCGCTTCGAGATCGCAAGGGCCTGGTCGAAGGCTTGGCGGTCCGCGTCGGTCGTGATGAGCGACCGGTACTCGGCGATCAGGGCTTCGCTCTCCTGGATCAGCTTCTCGGTCGGGCGCCCCACCTGTTTGCCGGCCTTGATGGCGTCGATGTGCATGCAGATGGAGGCGAAGGGGACGTCGAGGTTGTCGTTCCAGGAATAATGGTGGTGGTACCAGCCCGTGCCGGTCGAGATGTAGAACCACGGGTAGCGGGCCTTCTCGAGCTCGTCGAGCCAGTACTTGCCGTTCGTAGTCTTGGCCATCTCGGCCATGACGGTGGCAGAGCTCTTGTTGTTGAGGAGGATGGAGTCCAGGCCGTTGTCGATCGCCAGCCTGGCGAGGCGGATGAGCTCGGAGTCCGGCTTGTACATGACGACGTCAATGCCGGAGACCATCTTCGTAAGCGTAGAGATCGGGATGTCCGGGAAGATCGTGTTGGCCGTATTGATGAAGGTCACATAGGCCGCATACCCGAGGTTCAGAAACTCGAAGTGGTACTGCCACACCTTCATGCCCATGTGGATCAGTTCGTCGTACTTCGTGAGGAGGTGGTATCCGCTTCCAATGCCCTTGTTCTCATAGACAAGAGATTCATCTTCGATCTCTGGAAGAGGATCGAACTTCACCGCATCGAGCTCGGCGAGGAGCTCCTTCATCTTGACCTGCCAGTCCGCGTACAGTCGATCCCAGTTTTCGTAGTAGTACCCAGCACGCTTCATGAAGATCGGAACGCGCTTCCCGATCTCCTCAGGGTCCGGAACGCCGACCGGGGTAATGTACACGTAGCCGTTCACGATGCGGTGGTCGATGCCCAGCGCCGGCGGCATGAGGAACGTGCGCGTGTTGTTCTGGGAGAGCGCCAGGAACCAGGCCTCGTCCCAGATCAGGTCGAAGGGATAGTGGGGCTCGGGGTAGTGGAGGCCGTCGTAGAACCACAGTTGGTCCTCTTCGAACTTTGCGCGCGCAGGGTCATCCTTGCTGAACTGGTAGTGGTAGGGATAGAGCTTCTCCCAACCCTCGGTTCCGGGGATCTTCGGGACGTCGTGGGGGCTCAGGAACTTCGTCGACATTGTGTTCTCCTCTTGGGTCCTGGTGGCGGGCGCGTTGTGTGTTCCCTCGTCGAGTCGGGCGTCCGGCGGATCAGAGCCGGAACCACCTCGGCTCGTCGAACCGTGGCGTCGTTCGGAGGATTCGACTCTTGTAGTTGGTCACGTATTCGCGCTGGAGTTTGAAGTTCAGCTCTCGGAAGGTCTCGTCGTCCAGTAGTCGTCCGATGTCGAACGCATCTTTTACAGTGAGCTCGGCGATGATCTCGCTGAAACCGCCGATCAGGACGTTCCAGCCGCCGGTCACCTCCAAGTAGTCCAGATTTTCCAGTGTCGGAAGATAGGTGTTGGTAATGAAGTCAGAGTACTTGTCACGCATTCCAGGCAAGATGTCCCAATACTGATTAAGCTTCCAGACGCCTTTTTGGATCGCGTAGTTGGAGCATTGGATACGCCCCGTTGGCTCTAGGACTTTGCTCGTGTAATTGCTAACGTAGTTCTTCAGCTCATTCTTTAGATTCCTGAAGTCGTCACTGGATACGATGGTGCACAGGTTCGAGAGAGACTCCACTCTCTTGAGAGAGACGATCCGAGGTCCAACACCCACCTGTACGAAGAAGCCTCCCACGCCAATGAGCCCCAGCGCGTTACAGCGGGGGATGAAGGTCTTGGCCACGAAAGCGTCGTATTCGTCTTCCTTGCCGCGTATCACATCCCAGTCCTGCGTGAACAGCAGTGCCATGGTCACCGTCTCCTGTCTCGGGTTCGACGCGAGTTCACCTTTAGGGCGCAATGTTCAAACGCAGCTTGTAGCAGGAGCCTTGCAGCTCTGGCTGCGGACCGGATCCGGCAGCGCGACTGGACGGTTTCGGATGAAACTGTGTTTGAGTCTAGACGCGGGTGCGCAGGGGGTCAATTCGGATCTGCTTATAGGAGTTCCAAGTTGAGCTTATGGAACGGGCAGGCACGTCCGCAGAGGAGGGGGCGCGGGGAGAGGTCCCGCAGGCGAGGCGAGACGGAGCGCCGCGGCCCGGCGCCAGGGGGGTGGAGCAAGCCTACGGCTTCCGCTGACTTTCCTCGGTGTGGTATCTATAAGCGCAGGTAGGGGGAAGGTTCCAGACCCGGAGCGTGCCGCGTGATCAACTTCAATCAGCTGCGGTTCTTCTACGAGGCGGCCAAGGCGCAGAACTTCTCGGCCGCGGCCCGCAATCTCTGTGTGACCCAGCCGGCTGTGACGGGCCAGATCCGGGCTTTGGAGGAGGCACTGGAGATCCGGCTCTTCAAGAAGCGAGGGCGTCGCATGATCCTCTCGGAGGCCGGGGCGCTGCTGTTCCAGCACGCGCACGAGGTCTTCGAGGTGGAGAAGAGGATGGAGCGGGTCCTGGGGGAGATGCGAGCGCTCAAGCGCGGGCTCTTGAAGATCGGGACGACCAAGACCTACGCCCGGTATCTCATGCCCTCCCTCATCACGCGCTTTCGTGTGGCGTACCCAGACATCAAGGTCATCTTGGACGAAGGGAGCTCCCAGGATGTCTGCCGAAGCCTCTTGGATCTGCGAAACGAGCTGGCGATCGTGGGCCTCTCCGATCCGGTCAAGGGCGTTCACCTGCTCCCGTTCCGCAGGGAGGAGGTCGTGCTCTTCGCCTCCCCCGGCCATCCCCTCGCCCGGGAGGGGCAGGAGATCCGCTTCGGCCAGCTGGCCGGGCACCTGATCCTCATGAAGGAGGAGGGGTCGAGCACCCAGGCGCTCATCCGCCGTATCTTCGAGAAGCACGAGATTGCGCCCAACGTCCTCGTCGAGACGAGCAACCTCGAGTTCATCAAGGAGATGGTCGAGAAGGGCGAGGGGGTCGCGTTCCTGGTGCGGTCGGCGATCGAGGAGGAACTCGCCGCCGGCCGGGTGCGGGTCGTGCCGATCGTGGACGAGGAGTTGGCCCTGCGGGTCCACATCGCCTATCTGGAGGACGGAGATCTGTCGCCGGCCGCGCGGGCGTTTCTGGGGATCCTGGAGGAGGAGAAGATGGGGTTTGCCCGTCGGCGCGCAGGCCGGGGCGCGCGGCCGGCTTGAGGAGAGGGCGCCCCGGTGGTTCATCGACGGTACAGGCTGTCGCGGAGCGCGGTTCGGACGCCGAGGGACCGCTCGGGCCAACGCACGGGGCTCAGGGGCAGCCACGCCGGCCACGGGCCGAGGAGCGTCTCGTACGGATTGCCGCAGCCGCGCGAGACGACGGCGCGGCGGGACGGGAAGTGCTCGCGCAGGACGTCGGAGAGCATCGCGGCGAGCCGATCGCGCCGCTCCTCCGTCTCGGTGTGGAAGATCACGGCCGACGTCTCCCTTCCGACCCCGCCCCCGATCTTGCCGTACACCGCCTCCTCCGGGTACCTCTCCCCGAACCGCCGGAGGACCTCGAGGCACTCCTCGTCGTCGTCGACCACGGCCGTCACCTTCCAGCACGTCCACGCCTCCCGGAGCTCGATCTGCGTCGCCCCGGCCTTCAGTTGCTCGTAGAGGCCCATCAGGCAGGGAAGGCAGCGCTCGTGGAGCCGCCGCTTGGTGCGGGTGAGGTGCTCGTCGGTCTCGAAGGAGAGCCAGCCCTCCCGGGAGCGCGTCTTGCCGAGGTGGATGGCCATGGGGAGCTCGACGCCTCCGGAGGCCTCAGGGCTGCTCGGACCGGAGCAGGTGGGCGACCTCGTCCAGGGAGGCCAGAAGGAAGTCGGGCCCGTGACGCTGGACGTCGGCCGCGGGGCTCTCGCCGCCCCGGACGATGGCGACGAACACCCCGGCGTCTCGGGCGGCGAGGAGGTCCGAGAGGCTGTCGCCGACCATGAGGGTATTCCGAGGGGACTGTCCTACCTGCCCGAGCGCCCGGAGCAGCCCGTCGCCGCTGGGTTTGGCCCTCGCTGCGTCGTTTCGCGTGACGACCGCGTCGAAGGCGCGGTCCAGACCGAACGCGGGGAGGGCCCTCTCGATGGCCCTTCTCCCGATGTTGGTGACGAGGGCGAGGCGCCGTCCCGAGGCACGGAGCGCGCCGAGGAGCTCCCGGGCGCCGGCGATCAGGGACCACCGCGACAGGGCGTCGGCGTCGTAGCGGTCGTAGATCGGGCCGAAGCGCTGGTCCACTAGCTCCCGCACCTCGTCGGACGGGGCCAGCTCGAGGGCGCGCGTCCGCAGCACTGCGTAGTTGTCCCGTGCGAATGGCTCGAGGTCGAAGCCGAGCTTCGCCAGCTCCCCCCGAAGCTCCGCCTCGGCGTCCGCGAGGCGCCACTGGAAGTCGACGAGGGTTCCCTCGAAGTCGAAGAGGACGCACGAGAAGCGCTCAGCGTCGGGATCTTCGGACGAGGCATCGGTGAGGGTCAAGGTGACCTCGTCGCCGTCCGCGAGGCCGAGGCACTCTCGGAGGCCCTCGGCCGCCACCACCTCCACGACATCGGGAGGGTATCCCGGCACACAGGGCACCACCGCGAGGCCTCGGACCCGGCCGTTGACGACGGCCGGGAAGCAGGAGGCGTCGCAGAACGCGGGGTTTGGCGACGCGAGCCGGAGCCCGCGCTCGGCCCCTCGGAGCTCGCGCCAGGCGTCCAGGGCGGCCGAGTCGGTGAGCCTCACGTTCAGTGTCCCGGGATAGGGCACCAGGCCGGCCTTCCCTCGAAGCTGGTCAGCGACCCACGGGAGTGCGAGAAAGCCCGCGGCCTCCCGGCGTCCCGACTGCACGGTACCTCTCAGCGTCGTTCCCACGATTCCTCCTCGGTTCCGGCCGGGCGCGCCACCCATGGTCCGCCCGGGCACCGTCACGTCCCTTTGGTCATTGCCGCCAGGAAGGACTCCACAGCCAGCGGGCGGTAGCCCTCCCGCGGGAGGACGATGTCGACGTGGATCGCGAGGGGCTCCCCGGCCAGGGGGATCGCGCGCAGGGACCCCTCTTGGACCTCCTTGGCGATGCTCATACGGGACAGCACGCTGATCCCGGCGCCCTTCGCGATCAGGTCCTTGATGAAGTCGACGTTGCTCGCCTCCAGCAGGACGTTCGGTGTGACCCCCTTGCGCTCGAACGCCTCCAGCACCACGTGCCGAATCCCCGAGCCCCGCTCCCGGAGGATCAGGGGCTCCTGGGCGACGGCCTCCAGCGCGATCTCGGGCAGTGGGGCGAACTTGTGATCCGGGGCGACGACGAGGAAGAGGGTGTCGACTTCTCCGCCCGGGAACGGGACCGCCTCGAGCTTCTCGTCGTAGGGAATCCGCCCCACGATGGCCAGGTCGTTTCGGCCGAACACCACGCTCATGGCCATCTCGTCGGAGCTCCCCTCGTCGAGCTTGATCCGGACCCGTGGGAACGCCGACTGATAGCTCAGGATGCAGGGGGAGAGCATGTAGCGCGCGATGGCCTTGGTGGTGCCGATGCGCAACACGCCGTGGGGGTTGGCCTTCAGGTTGAACAGCGCGCGCTCCGCCTCGAAGCCGATCTCCACGAGCTTCTCCGCGTAGGGAAAGAGCACCGAGCCGGCCTCGGTGAGGGAGAGCTCGTTCTTCTTGCGGGAGAACAGCGGGAGGCCGTACTGCCGCTCGAGGGAGGAGATCTGCATCGTGACCGCGGGCTGGGTGATGAAGAGCTCCTCGGCCGCCCGGGTGAAGCTCAGGTGCCTCGCGACGAAGTAGAAGACCTTGAGCTGCTTGAGGTTGAGGTCGAATCGCATCCGGGGTTACCCATCAGGAGAGTGGATGAACGATTTGTTTCGCTTTGGCGGGACAAACACTGTTTCTCGGCACGCAGCAGCGACCGCCCCGGAGGCCTTGGGGAAGACTCTACGCGTGCCACTGAAACTTATCACCCATAAAAACTACTGCTTTGCCTGTCGCACAAACTCCTGTTCTACTGAGACCCAAGGCAGGAGGAGCCCCCAGGAACGACCGTCTCCCGCAGCGGCCCCGCCCGTTCCGTGAGCACAACCGCATTGCGCAGCGCCCAGGTGAAGAACCCCAAGACGGAGGAGCACTGATGAGAGAACTCGAGTACGACGGCATCATCATCGGCGGCGGGCCCAACGGGCTCACGACCGCCGGCTACCTGTCCAAGGCAGGCCTCAAGGTCGCAGTCCTGGAGCGGCGCTACGAGATCGGCGGCGGCCTGGCCACGGAGAACCTGACGCTCCCGGGTCTCCTGATCGACAGCCACGCCATCTACCACATGATGGTGGAGTACGCTCCTCCTCTCAAGGACTTTGAGCTCGACAAGAAGTACGACCTCGAGTGGATCTACCCGGACCCGCAGATCGTGATGCCCTTCCAGGACGGCTCGCACCTAGCCCTCTACCAGGATATCAACCGGTCCTACGAGTCGATCAAGGTCTTCTCCAAGAAGGACGCCGACGCCTTCCTCGACTTCGCCAAGTGGTCGCAGGAGTGCATGGATCTCTTCCTGGCACCGGCGAGCTACGCGAACCCGATGCCGAGCCTTGAGCAGGCGGCCAAGCTCTATGCCCACCCCGTCACGCGGCGCGACGACGAGCTCACCGGCTACACGCCCAAGCAGATCGTTGACCAGATGTTCGAGAACGACCGGGTGCGGGCGCTCTTCCTCTACCTGGCCACCATGTGGGGCCTGGACTATGACCTGGAGGGCCTGGGCTACCTCGTCCCGCTGATGATCAACCGGGCCTGGCACTTCCGGCTCTGCAAGGGCGGCTCCCACCACATCGCGCACCTGTTGGCCAAGTACATCTCCTCGAACGGGAGCCGCGTGATCACGGGCTGCATGATCGACCGGATCCTCGTGGAGAACGGCGAGGCCAAGGGCGTGGTGCTCGAAGACGGCACGGTCATCAAGGCCAGGCAGTTCGTGTGCAGCGCGATCAACCCGCACCAGACGTTCTTCGACCTGGTGGGAGAGAAGCACATCGACCCGGATCTCGCAGGACGGCTGCGCCAGTGGCAGTACTCGGACACGAGCTTCTTCAACGTGCACACGGCGCTCTACGACGCACCGCGGTTCACGGTGGCCGAGAAGAACCCGGAGCTCGCCAACTCGCTCATGTTTGTGGTGGGCTACGAGAGCGAGGACGACCTCGTGAAGCACTTCAAAGCCTCGAAGAAGGGCCTCCTGTACGACGGCGGTTTCAACTGCTGCTTCCCGTCGCTCCACGATCCGATCCGCGTGCACCGCCACGCCTCGAGCGAGGTCAAGCACATCGGCTTGATGTCCATGGAGTGCGCCCCGTACCACCTGAAGGATGGCGGGCCCCTGGCCTGGAACCGTGTGCGCCGCGACTACGCCGAGCGGATGAAGGCGACCCTGGCCAAGTACGCGCCCAACATGACCGCGGACAACGTCGCCTGGGACTACATCGGCACGCCGCTCGACACCGAGAACAAGTTCCCGGACATGAAGAACGGCTGCTTCAAGCAGGGCGCGTACCTCCCGCTCCAGATGGGCTACTTCCGGCCGAACGAGTACTGCAGCCAGCACGACACCCCGATCAAGAAGCTCTACTTGGGCGGCGCCTGCACGCACTCCGGCGGGATGGTCACTTACGGACCCGGCTACAACGCGGCGAACAAGATCGCCGAGGACCTCGGGATTGCGAAGTGGTGGCCCGAGCCGGACTGCGTCACCGTCGCCAAGAAAGCCAATCTGCTCTAGAGATAAGAGAAAGGAGCTCGACCATGTTCATCCGATCGACCGGCTTGGGACGCACCCTCCTCACCTGCCACGTGGCCAAGATCGAGGTCACCCATATGGTCCCGTCGACCCTGGAGCCCCCCGAGGAAGACGAGCCTGCAGAGCCTGCGCGCCTCTTGATGACCATCCAGACGACCGACCCCGTCAACTGGACGGTGCGGGGCTTCGTGGAGCCGGCCGACCTGCTCCTGATCCTCAAGGCCGCCATGACGCCCGCGGTGATCTGGACTGCGATCAAGTTCCTGTTCGCCGGGGGCGCAAAAAAAAAGAACCTAGCTGAGTCGGCCCAGGGGGCGGTGCCCGAGCAGGCCAAGGCGTAACGCGAAACGCTGGGGGACCGAAACCAGGAGTGCATCAAGGAGGCTACGATGCCGGACACGAAATACGACGCAGTGATCGTCGGTGGCGGACACCACGCCACCATCATCGGGTGCTACCTCGCCCGCGCCGGTCTGAAGACCGCGATGTTCGAACGCTGGCACGAGTGTGGCGGCGGGGCCTGCGGAGAGGAGCTCCCGCTGCCCGGATTCATCCAGAACGTGTGCGCCCACTTCACCCGCTTCTACACGCACCCGGCGTACGCCGACTTCAACCTGCGGGACTTCGGCCTCGTCTACAAGTTCCCGGAGTACAACGAGGCGTGGATCTACCCCGACGGCAAGTACATGATGGGCAAGGCCGTCTTCAACGTCGTCGACCCCATCACGGGCCGCGGCGAGTTCAACGACGCCAACGCCCAGCAGGTGGTCGATCAGGTCCGAAACATCTCCGTGAAGGACGCCGGGACCTGCGAGGAGATCCTGAACCGCTTCAAGGCCGGGTGGCGAAATGCCTTCGGCCAGTATCGGTACACCGGTCCCGACGAGTGGGGTGCGGACGATCCCCTGGAGGCGTTGACCAAGGACCCGAAGTTCGGGATGGACCCCAAGTACAACCACATGACGATCGCGGAGATCGCGAAGGATCTCTTCGAGAGCCCGGAGCTCCAGACCTTCTACATGAGGGCCCACCAGACGTCGAACGGGCTGATGCCCTGTGACAAGCCCGGCTTCTACTGGCACATCCATGTGCTGGGGCTGGTGCTCTCGGTGGAGAGCGCGGCGATCGTCATCGGCGGCACGCACTCGATCAGCCACGCGCTCCTGCGCGCCTTCCAGAAGGAGGGAGGGGAGTTCTTCGTCCTCTCCGAGGTCGAGCAGGTGCTCGTGAAGAACGGCAAGGCGAGCGGCATCCGGCTCACGAACGGCACCGAGATCGAAGCCGGGATCGTCATCAGCGACCTCAACATCGAACAGACGCTCGACATGATCGGCGAGCAGAACGTCCCCACCGGGCTGTGGGGCAAGGCGCAGAAGCTCAAGGAGGCGCCGACGAAGCTGGAGGACACCGGCTACGAGCGCACCCAGATCTTCTGGGGCAACGTGGCGCTCGTGGACGCGCCGGTCTACCCTCAGAACCCGGACCTCGGGATGGTGCCGCGCCTGTACTTCGGGCCGGCGGACCCGGAGTACTTCTTCTCGGGCCGCTACCAGCAGGAACGGTGGACGCAGGGTATCGCGAATCAGCTCTATCTCCTGGTGGCGCCCGACGTCCAGTGGGACCCGACGCGCGCCCCCAAGGGTCGGTTCGCGGCGCTGGTCGAGGAGTTCACCTGCCCGTGGCGGCGGTTCTCCGAGCGTGAGTGGATGCGGATGAAGCGCGAGATCGCGGTTCGCTTCGTCAACGAGTGGGGCAAGTACGCACCCAACGTCAACAAGGACAACTTCATCGAGGCGTACATCACCACCCCCGACGACGTCGTGAACCGCAACAAGACGATGCCCCAGGGCGGCTGGGGCGCGCTGGACGCCGATGCGAGCCGTCTCGGCCGTCTGCGGCCCTTCCCAGAAATCTCCAACTACCGCATGCCGGTCAAGGACTACTACCTGGCCTCTTCGGCGGCCCACTCGGCCCACGGCATCGGCCGCGGCAGTGGGTACAACTGCTACAAGGCTATCGCCAAGGACTACAACCTCTCCTACCGTCCGTGGGAGACGAGGGCGTTCTGACCAAGAGGTCGGACGAGTTGGACTCGTCCGACCGGTCCGACAAGCTCTGAGGAGGTCTTGGATGGGAAGGCTCGACGGAAAGGTCGTGATCGTGACGGGGGGGGCGAAGGGGCTGGGCCGGGAGTTCTGCCTGGGGCTCGCGGAGGAGGGAGCGAAGGTCGTCATGGCGGCGCACCGCTTCGACACCGAGGATGCGAGGAAGGCCAAGGCGGAGATCGAGGCGCTGGGGGGGCTTGCCGTGGAGGTGGATGTGACGAGCGAAGCCGACACCCTGCGCATGGCCGCAGAGACCCTCAGGAACTACGGGAGGATCGACGCGCTCGTGAACAACGCGGCCATGTACGGCGGGGTGTCGCGGGTCGGGGTGATGGAGACGCCGGTGGAGGAGTGGGACCGGCTCATGACGGTCAACCTCAAGGGGCCCTTCCTGTCCTGCCGGGCCGTGATCCCGCAGATGAAGGCCCAGGGCGGGGGCAAGATCGTGAACATCGCCTCCGAGGTGGCATTCACCGGGTCGAAGGGGATGATCCACTACGTGACCTCCAAGGGCGGGGTGCTCGCCTTCAACCGCTCCCTCGCCATGGAGCTGGGGCCGTACAACATCTGCGTCAACGCGGTGGCGCCGGGGTACACCGATACGCCGGCGAGCCGCACGATCGGCGATGTCGCGAAGTACGACGTGTCGAAGACCCCGCTCGCCCGGATGGAGCAACCCGGCGACCTGGTGGGCGCGGTGATCTTCTTCATTGGGGGCCAGTCCGACTTCATCACGGGTCAGGCGCTCGTGGTCGACGGCGGGCGCTATATGCACTGAGCGCCGAACGCGGCTGCTTCGTATCCTCCTGCCCTGCCGGGCGGCCACCGTGCCGCTCCGGCAGTGCGTCTTCTTTCTTCCGGGACCCGCGAGGTGTGCGTTGAACCCGAACGTGGAATGCGGAACCTGTCTTACCCACTGGATCTATGGCCGCTCGTCGACGGGGCTCCCGGAGAGCCGGAGGCTGGCACTGCTGGAGGCGGTAGCCGACGAGATGGCCCGGCGGGTGGCGCCGGACCAGAACCTCGGAAGTGTCAGCAATCGCTGCACCGACGTCGCCTTTCGCCAGGCGCCGGGCGCCCGCGGCCAGTACCGCGACGCCAAGGCGGCCAGCAACCGGGCGGCCGTCGACCTGCTGTCGGAGGCGTCGTCCTACGTCGACGCCGGCCGCACGCCCCGGGAGAAGCTCGTGCGGGCCTGCGCGGTAGCCGCCCTGGCCAACATCGCCCCGCTCGGGGTTCCGGACGGCCCCTTCGCCTTCGAGGAGCTCCGAGGCCTCCTCTCGGCGGGCCGGCCCGAGCCGGTCTTCGCGGGCGACCCCTTCGCGGTCGCGGCGCGCGCCCGCGAGGTCCTCTACGTGGCCGATAACGCGGGAGAGGTTGCCTTGGACAGCCTCCTGATCCGGGAGCTCAAAGCCTTGGGAGCCCGCGTGACGCTGGTCGTGAAGGAGCTCGACTTCTTCGAGGACGCGACCGCGGACGACGCTCGGGCCGGAGGCCTCTCCCTGGTCGCCGACGAGATCCTGAGCGTGGATGGCTTCCTCGCGCCCGCGGACGCCGTGGGAGCGGTCGCCGAGGCGCTGGCCAGCGCCGACCTCGTCGTCGCCAAGGGGACGGGCAGCTTCGAGGCGCTTTACGGCGACATCGGGGGACGGGCCGGAATCTTCCTCCTCAAGGTCAAGTGCGGGCCCATCTCCCGGGAGTTGGGGATCGGAAAGGGGAACTTCGCCGTCGTGGCCACGGGCTGACCCCAGCCGGGCTGCCTGGGCGTCCGCTGCGGCCTTCTCGGTTTGGCCTCGGGCGCTCGCCCGGGGGAGGAGACGGGCCGGCAGGGGGGGTCCGTTCAGTCGATCCGGAACCAGGCTGCCGTGTCTTTGAGAGAGGCCGCGAGCAGGGCGAGCTGCTCGCTCGCCTTCTTGATCTCGTCGGTCGACTGGGCCGTTTCGCGGGTCGATCCGGCAATCACCGTGGCATTGCCGGCGGCCTGTTCCGCGGTCGTCCCCAGCTGCTGGGCGGCCGCAGCGATCTGTTCCACCATGGCAGTGGCCCGCTCCGAGGCGGCCACGATCCGCTCCAGCGCCTCTCGGGCCTGTTGCGCCAGCGCTACCCCGGAGTCGGCCTCGGCCTTTCCGGCTCTCATGTTGTCCACCGATCTGGCGGTATCGGTCTGGATCTTGCGGATCATGGCCCCGATCTCAGCCGTGGCCTTGGCCGTGCGCTCGGCGAGCTTCCGGACCTCGTCGGCTACCACCGCAAACCCGCGGCCCTGCTCACCGGCGCGCGCCGCTTCGATGGCCGCGTTGAGGGCCAGGAGATTCGTCTGATCCGCGATGTCCTCGATCACGTTCACGATGGTGCCGATCTGGGCCCCGCTCTTCCCCAGGGCCTCGATGGACCCGGAGACGTCGTTGACCGTGCGCACGATGCCGGCGATTCCCTGCAGGGTCCGGTCCACCACGGAGCGCCCTTCCTCCGCCATTGCCCGGGTTTCACGAGTAGCCGCTGCTGCGTCGTTTGCGCCGTTGGCCACGTGGACCACGGTGCGTGACATCTCGTCCATCGCGGTGCCGATCTGGTCCGCCTGAGTGGCCTGGGAGGCTGTGGTCTGCCGCACGCTCTCGGTGGTCACCGACAGCTCTTCCGCCTGGTGCGCCAGGTCTTGCGTCGCATTCCCCAGGGAGCCCGCGATGCGCCCCAGGGAGTCGGTCATGGTGCCGAAGGCCGAGGCCATCTTCCCGATCTCGTCGGTGCCAAAGGAGGTCACCGCGATCGACAAGTCTCCTTGGGAAATCCTCGTCGCGTGCCCGGCGAGCGCGCCCACCGACCCGATGATGCGGTTCACGCTGACGGCGATCACGACCACCAGGATTCCCAGCGAGAGGGCGAGCACCCCGCCGAGGATGGACAGAATCGACCTCTTGGAGGCGAGAAACCCCGTCTCGTCGAGACTCAACCCCAAGTAGTACGCGCTGCCCTGGATCGGAGAGAAGAGGTGCCGGAAGGGAATGCGCCCCGCCGTGGTCTGAAACTCGTTCCGTCCGACGCCGAGGCGGTGGCGAAGGCTGAGCCCTCCGAGGGTGGACGCCAGGATTCGATCCGCGGTGCCCACGGAGATCTCCGCCTGACCCTGGAAGAACTGCTTCTGCTCGCCCAGGAACTGGGCGCCGAGCCTCTTTTCGAACACGATGGCTCCGACCACCGTTTCCCCGTCCAGGATCGGGCCGGCCGAAAGCAGTGCCAGGGCGGATCCGCTCTGCAGGAGGCGGGACGTCGCGATCTGGTCGAGCTCGGCCCGCCGGTCCTGCACCGGAGCGTGTTTCAGGATGGAGGCGAGGTCCGCGGCATAGGGCAGGGTGTCGCCCCGCTGCTCCGAGGCCGCGCGCAGGAGCACCTTGCCCTCTTCATCGGTGACCAGCACGTCGTCGGAGCGCGCGAACCCCTGAGCCTGCGTGAGGAACGCCTTGAGGAACGTGAAGTCTTCCGTGCGAGCGCCGTAGTATCCGTCATACAGGGCTTTGTCCACGACGGCCATCTTCGTGACGGTGAGCATGGTTCGGACCTGGCCCTTGTAGGCCTCGGCCAGGATGCCGCTCAGGCCGCGGATCTTGGCGTCCTCGACCGCGCGAAACGCTTGCCCGAAGTGCCTCGCGAGAAGCAGCCCGCTCGCCACGAAGACGACGAGGAGGGCCGCCACCGGCACGCCCAGAAGCTTTTGACGCAGACTGAGCTCTTTGGTGCTGCGCAGCATCATCCCTTCCTCCTTCGTCGACCTCGGCCGGCCCGGCCCCCTGAATCGCGCGGCGCTTACTGCAGGTACTTCTGCCCTTCCTTCGATTGGTAGAACTCCACGACCTTTGCCACGTCGCCGGTGGGCTTCCCGACGGTCACGAGGCCCACCGCGCGGGTGATGGGCTTGGACTTGACCTCCTTGGTCTGGGCCGGGCTCAGCTTCCAGACGCCCTCGCTCACTGCGCCGATGCCGCCCTTGAACTTCGACACCTCTTGGGGGGCCTCCTTGGAGTTCTTGATGATCGACGCGTCCGACGTGAACTCGGCGCCGCCGAGCACGGTCTTCTGCACGTGGTTCGCGGTGGCGTCTCCGGCGGCGGCGGTGACGACCCGAATGGGCAGATCGGGCCCACCCACATCCTTCCAGTTCTTCACCTTGCCCGTGAAGATGTCCTTCAGCTGCTCCCAGGTGAGGGAGGTGACGGAGTTCTCCTTGTGGACGATGGGAACGATGCCGTCCTTAAAAAGCTCGTGGAAAACGAGGTCGTCGGGGACCTTCAGCTCCTTGCCCTGCTCCTTGGCGGCCTCCTTCGCGGAGTTGAGGGCGGATTTGAGGTCCTCGGCTACCGCCGCGACGGTGCACTTGCCCTCGATGAGAGACGCGAGGCCTCTGCCCGAATTGGAGGTGAGGAACTTCATCTCGATACCGGTTGCTTCCTTGCACGCCTTGGCGCCCGGTTCGAGGAGGCGCTTGTGGGGAGTGCTCGCCCCCCAGATCTCGACCGTTGCGGCCAGGACGGGGAGGGAGAACCCGAAAGCGGTTGCGAACGCCAGGACGGGGAGGAGCGAGCGGCTCTTCATCAGCGGTACCTCCATGGGAAGAATTGAGGGAATTTCCCGGTGGGGTCCTCTTCGGACGGATGCGGAAGAACTTTAAAGGGGGAGCAAAGGGGAGCGGGAGTCGATCGTGCTGCACTCCGGGTGAATGGGATTGCCCTGGACGACGGCCCTGCGGTCCCCCCAGGTGCCAGGATTCACTCCCTCCACGGAGGGCCATTCTCCGGATCGCGTCCTGGATCGCCGAAGGAGATCACACGGCGTCTTGTAGCCGGCTCTCTTCCCGAAGAATCGAGACGCTGCCGCCGGGATGGGCCGGGGCACCGCTGACCCGCCTCGAAGGCTCGAGGAGATCCGGGCCTGCGGGGTTGTTCCCGGCCTCGAGGGCGCCCTGGGCCCGTTCTTGACGCCGGTCGGTCCGGCTGCTATGGTCCGATCTCCCACGGCAGAAACACTGTTTTGACGTCTCCTGGGCACCACTCTTTGAGAGAAGGAGTCACCATGGCGCAACCGTCAAGGCAAGCGGACATCGTCTTCGTCGGAGCGGGCTCGGCCGGCCTGTCCGGCGCGGTTCGGGCGGGGGAGCTGGGGCTCAAGGCCGTGGTGCTCGAGAAGCTCGGCTCCTGCGGCGGCGACACCTTGATCGCCGCTGGTTTCTGGCTTGCCGGGGGCACGCGGTTCCAACGCGCCCTCGGAATCGAGGACTCGGCCGACGGGTTGTACCGGTACTTGATGGAGTACTCCTCCTACCGGTGCCGGCCGGACCTGATCCGGGTGTTGGCAGACCGGGCAGCGCCGAACCTGGAGTGGCTCGAGAGCCAGGGTCTCACGTTTCAGGCCGACGTCCACGCCCACGGGACGACGAGCGTTCGGCGGGTGCACCAGAACGTGGGCATGGGTCCCCAGTATGTGAAGGTCATGAAGGAGAGGGCCGAGCAGCTCGGCGCCGAGATCCTCCTCAAGACGGGCGCCAAGGAACTCATTCTCGAGGGCGACCGGGTCGCCGGGGTGGTGGCGGAGACCGCGGCGGGCGACACGATCGACATCCGGGCGCGGGGCGTGGGGCTGACGGCGGGAGGCTTCGGCAAGAACGACGAGTGGGTAGGAGAGCACCTGCCGTTCAAGTCGCGCTACACCATGGTCTGCGCCGGCTGGGCGCGGGGAGACGGGGTCCGGATGGCGCGACAGGCCGGTGCCGACATCGCTGACCTCGACGCGTGCATCGCCTACAAGGCCGAGATGCCGGACACGGCAGGGCTCTCCATGCGCAGCTTCTACCTCCTCCTCGCGAGGGACTACGTCGTCGTGAACCAGCTCGGCGAGCGCTTCATGGACGAGTCCATCTGGAACGCGCACTTTGCCCACGCCCTCAACGTCCAGCCGAATGCTACGGCATACGCGGTCCTCGACGAGACCATGCGGACGGCCAATCCGTTCTATGACTTTGCCAAGGAGGTCGAGTCAGGCCGGGTGAAGAAGGCGGGGACCTTTGCCGAGCTCGCCCGGGCCGCGGGGCTGCCGGCCGACGCGTTCGCCGCTACGCTGGACCGGTACAACGCCGGGGCGCGGGAGGGCCAGGACCGCGAGTTCGGGAAGGCCGCGGGGCTGCTCCGGCCGCTCGAGAACCCGCCGTACTATGCGGTGGAGCTCGTGCCCCTCATCCTGAACACGGTCGGCGGCCCCCGGATCGATGCCCGCGCCCGGGTGCTGGGGCCGGGAGGGGCGCCCGTACCGGGCCTCTACGCCGCGGGGAACAACACGGCGGGTTTCTACGACAGCTACCCGTCCACCGGCATGGGGCTCCAGATGTCGAGCATCTTCGGCCAGGTGGCCGCGGAGCACCTGAAGCAGACGCTATAACTGGCCCATTGCACCCAGGCCCCGGGGACTTTACCCCGCGCCTGCGGCAAAGAAGAGGAGGATCGATGGCGACTCAGGATACGTGCTGCACGATCGTGCCCTACTTCAAGATTCACGGCGGGAAGGTAGAGGAGTTCAAGGCGCTGTGCGAGCGCTTCGTCGCGAGCACTACGGAGGAGCCCAAGTGCCTCTACTACGGGTTTAGTTTCGACGGCGACCAGGCCCACTGCCGGGAAGGCTACACGGACGCCGACGGCCTGCTGACCCATCTGGGGCGCGTGGGTGCGCTGCTCCAGGAGGCGCTGACGATCGCCGACATCGCTCGCCTCGAGGTTCACGGGCCCGCGAAGGAACTGGCAAAGCTCCGCGAGCCTTTGGCCTCCCTTGCGCCCCAGTTCTTCACCCTCGAGTACGGGTTCCGACGCTGACGGAGCCCTGCCCGGAAGCGCGGCCGGCCGGGGGAACGCGTGTCCTCTCCCGGCCGGCCGTGAGGACCCTCTCGTCGCGCTGCCGGGGATCACCTGCGGAAGATCGTGCGGTGGACGTGGAGGTGCCGGCGAACGTCCCCGCTCCGCCAGGCCCGACGAGACCCCCTCCGGTACGCTCGAGGACGGGCGCGCCGAGGTGAGGACGCTCGTGGTGAGGAACCTTCGCTTCCCGCGTCCCCGCATCCCCGCCGCCCAGCCGTATTCCCATTGACACCCCGGAAGATCCTCTGTTAACGTACCGGCTCCCCTTTCCTTGATCCGAAGTCGGCGTCACCAAAGGGATTTTCATGACATCTCCCCTGGCCGACGAGATCCTCCGCCGCCTGCTGGAGGCCGAGGGCGAAGCCCTGTCCGGGCAGAGCCTCGCTGGCCGCCTGGGGGTCACGCGCGCTGCGATCTGGAAGGGCGTGGAGACCCTGCGGGCGCAAGGCTACCCGATCCAGAGCCAGCCGGCTCGCGGGTACCGGCTCGGGCCCGGGCCCCGGGGCCTTCGGCCCGGGGAGATCGCCGCCACCCTCCACACGCTGACGCTCGGACACCCGGTCCGGCACCTCGCCCGCGTGGACTCCACCAACCGGGAGGTGGAGCGCTGGGCCCTCGAGGGAGCGCCCGAGGGCGCGCTCGTGGTGGCCGAGATCCAAGAGGCGGGCCGCGGCCGTCTGGGGCGGGCCTGGCAGGGCCTGCCAGGCCGGAGCCTGCTCGCGAGCCTTCTCCTGCGGCCTCCCGTTCCTCCGGCCGAGGCGCCTCTCCTCACCTACGCCGCCGCCCTGGCGCTCGCGGAGGCCTTGAGCTACTGGGTGAAGCCCGAGTCGATCGAGATCAAGTGGCCCAACGACGTGCTCCTGGGCGGCGGGAAGGTGGCGGGCATCCTCCTGGAGATGCGAAGCGAGGCGCAGGTGGTGGAGCACGTGATCCTGGGTGTGGGAGTCAACGTGGAGGGGAGGGCCGAAGACTTGCCCGAGGAGCTGAGGGACCGCGCCACGACCGTCGCGGCCTGGGCGACGCTGAAGGTGGACCGGCTGGGCGTGCTGTGCCGGTTCCTGGAGGTCTTCGAGGGCGCCTACCGCGCGTTCCTCGCCGGAGGGTTCGAGGCGCTGCGGCCGCGGTGGAACGTCTGGTTTCGGATGACCGGCCGGACCGTTCGGGTCCAGACGCCGGCTGGCGTGCAGGAGGGCATCGCCCTGGGCCTGGGGCCGGGGGGGGCGCTGCTGCTGGGCGCCTCGGATGGGGCGGTTGTGCCGATCTACGCGGGCGACCTCGACACGGCCACCACGAGGCCGCCGTGACCGGGCCGCGCGAAGGGGCTCGCGACCTCCTGGTGGTCGACGTCGGCAACACCCACACGGTGCTCGGCGTGTACCGGGACAAGGAGCTCCTGGGGCACTGGCGCCTCGCCTCCGAAGTCCACCGGACTCCGGACGAGATCGGCGTGCTCGTGCGAAACCTCTTCGAGATCGCCGGGGTGCGGCTGCCGGAGATCCAGGGGGTGGCGATCTCCTCCGTGGTACCCGCGCTCACGCCCGCCTTCGTGGAGGTCTCCCGCCAGTACTTTCATCGGGAGCCGCTCGTGGTCGGGCCGGGGATCCGGACGGGGATGCCGATCCACTACGAGGATCCCCGGGAGGTCGGCGCCGACCGGATCGTCAACGCCGTGGCCGGCTACGACAAGTACCACGCCGCGCTCATCATCGTGGACTTCGGCACCGCCACGACCTTCGACTACGTGAGCCTCGAGGGCGCCTACCAGGGGGGCATGATCGCCCCCGGCCTCGGCATCAGCATGGAGGCGCTGTTCGACCGAGCCTCGAAGCTGCCGAAGGTCGGCCTGGCTCGGCCGCCGCGGGTGCTGGGCCGCAACACCGTGCACTCCATGCAGTCGGGCATCCTCTACGGGTACGCTGCCTTGGTGGACGGTCTGATCGACCGCCTCGCCGCCGAGGTGGGCGGCCGGCCGGTGGTCCTCGCCACGGGCGGCCTTGCCCCCCTTCTGGCCCCGGAGGCCCACCGGATCGAGCACGTCGAGGAGTTTCTGACCCTGGAGGGGCTGCGAATCCTGTTCGAGCGAAATGCGTGAGGAATACACGGAGAAAGGAGCGGGAATGAAGAAGTACGAGGTGGAGAAGATCCGCAACGTTGCGCTCGTGGGCCACGGAGGCTCGGGCAAGACGAGCCTCGGCGAGGCCCTTCTGTTTGACGCCGGCGTGACGACGCGCCTGGGGCGGGTCGACGAGGGGTCGTCGGTGCTCAACTTCGAGCCCGAGGAGAAGTCCCATCGGCTGACCATCTCCACCTCGCTGGCCCTGGCCGAATACAAGGACCACAAGATCAACCTCCTGGACACGCCCGGCTACGACGTCTTTCTCAACGACGCCCAGGCGTGCCTGCCGGCCGTGGACGCCGCGGTCCTTCTGGCCGCCCCTGAGGAGGGGGTCAAGGTGGAGACCGAGAAGCTCTGGCAGTCATGCGAGGAGCTGGCGCTGCCGCGCGTGGTCTTCGTCAACCGCCTCGACAAGGAGAGGGCCAGCTTCCAGGCCGCTCTGGACGGGCTGCGTGGCGCATTCGACGCGACGTTTCTGCCGATCCAGCTGCCCATCGGGGCAGAGACCGGGTTCAAGGGGTTCGTGGACCTGCTCAAGATGAAGGCGTTCACCTTCGGCGACGAGTCGGGCAAGGCGGCCGAAGGGCCGATTCCGCCGGACCTGGCCGAGGCGGCCAAGGCCGCTCGGGACGCCATGGTCGAGCACCTGGTCGAGACCGACGACGCGCTCATGGAGAAGTTCTTCGACGGCCAGGAGATCGCCGCCGCGGAGCTCGTCGTCGCCCTTCGAAAGGGCCTCGTCTCGCGCCAGTTTGTCCCGGTAGTCGTGGGCTCCGCCACTCGGAACATCGGGTGTGCCGCGCTCCTGGACCTGATCGTGGAGGCGTTTCCTTCTCCCGTCGACCGGGGAGCGGTGACCGGCAAGACGGCCGCGGGGGAGGACGTGACCGTCGAGCCCTCGGACTCGGGCCCCCTGGCAGCCCTGATCTTCAAGACGATCAGCGACCCCTTCACGGGCCGGATGAACCTCTTCCGGGTGTTCTCCGGCAGCTTCACGTCCGACTCCACGGTCTGGAACGCGACGCGTAGCGTGGACGAACGCATCGGGCAGATCCTTGCGCTGGTCGGAAAGGAGACGAAGCCGGCGCCGGCGGCCGGCGCGGGCGACATCCTGGCCGTGGCGAAGCTCAAGGAGACGACGACCGGCGACACCTTCTCCGACAAGGCCCGGCCGATCCTCATGACGCACGCGGCGCCGCCCGACCCCATGATGACCTTCGCCGCCTACCCGAAGAGCAAGGGCGACGAAGACAAGATGGGTCAGGCCCTGCGCCGGATCCAGGAGGAGGATCCGACGCTTCGCATCACCCGCGAGGAGCAGACCCACGAGCTGCTCGTCTCGGGCATGGGGAGGCTCCACCTCGACATCCTCATCGAGCGCATGAAGCGAAAGTACGGCGCCGACGTGGAGCTGCGGCCCATGAAGGTCCCCTACCGTGAGACACTCAAGGGCTCGACCAAGGTCCAGGGCCGCTACAAGAAGCAGACCGGGGGCCGCGGTCAGTTTGGCGACACCTGGATCGAGATCCGGCCCCTGCCCCGGGGCGAAGGGTACCACTTCGTCGACAAGATCGTCGGCGGCGCGATCCCCCGCCAGTACATTCCGGCGGTCGAAGAGGGCATCGGGGAGGCGATGCTGCGCGGGATCCTGGCCGGCTACCCCATGGTCGACGTGGAGGTGACGCTCTTCGACGGGAAGTACCACGATGTCGACTCCTCCGAGATGGCCTTCAAGATCGCCGGCTCCCTGGGCTTCAAGAAGGGCGCCCTGGAGTGCAAGCCGGTGCTCCTCGAGCCGGTCATGGAGGTGACCGTGCGCGTGCCCGACGAGTACATGGGCGACGTGATCGGCGATCTGAACTCCCGCCGGGGCCGCGTGCTCGGCGTGGACCCGGAGAGCGGCGTCCAGGTGATCCGGGCCAACGTGCCCATGGCCGAGATGCTCAATTACGCCCCGGACCTCACCTCCAAGACGTCCGGCCGCGGGACGTACACCATGAAGTACGATCACTACGACGAGGTCCCGGCGCAACAGGCCGAGAAGATCGTGGCTGCGTCGGGCTTCAAGCACGAGGAGGAGTAGGGGAGGCCCGTGGCCGAAGAGACGCCGGCGCCGGAAGGCGAGGCTCTGCCCGAGGACACCGCTGCGCCCGCCCCTGCGGCGAAGCGACGGCCCGCCCGAGCGTGGGGCTGGGTGCTCCTGGCGCTGTGCGCCGGGCTCGTGGCCGCCCAGGTGGCTGGCTTGCTCCTGCGGGATCGCCTGGAGAGGAGGGTGACGCCGCTCGCTCGCGCTCCCGCTCCGGAGCCGGGCGCCCACCCCGAGGCGTCGACCACGGGACCCGCCGCCGAGCCGGCGCCGTTGTTCGGACCCGAGGTCCGTGAGGTGGCGGTCGCGGGCCCGGGCGCCTCGGCGCCTCCGCCTCCGGCGGAGCCTGGGCCGGGAGCGTCGGCGAAGCCTCCGCCTGCGGCCGCTCCTGCGATCCCGGCCGCTGTGACCCCAACGGCCGCAAAGCCGACGCCCGCGGCGACGCGGGCGCTCCTCGTCGACGTCTACCTGAGCCAGCGCTACCTGCTCGAGGCCGAGGCGAGGCTCACCTCGCTCGGCCTCCCGCACCTTCGCACCGAGTTCGAGCGCAAGGGTCGGGGGTACCGCGTGGCCGTTGCGGCGGCCGACGAAGCCCAGGCCAAAGCGGCGCGCCAGGTGCTCGATCGCGGCGGCCTCGTCTGCCGCCCCGCCGGGGAGGGCTTGGAGGTCTTCGTCTACTACCGTGACGAGGCGCAGTCGATCGTCGACAGCCTCGGCCAGGCCGGCGTCCGGGCAGCGCTGAGCTCCGTGGAGGGGAGGCGCCCGTTCTGGAGGCTCTACGCCGGCCCCTTCCCGCCCGACGAAGCCCGTCGGGTGCAGAAAGTCCTCAGGGCCCAGGGGATCCGAACCACGCTGGAGGTCAAGCCGTGATCCCGGGGATCGAGCTGCCCGAGGCGGTGGCCCGGTGCGTGTCGCCCGACGCGGCCGAGGACCTGCGCCGGTCGGTGGCCCGGGGTGCCATTCCCCTCGGCCCGAGGGAGAGGTTGTCATCGCTGGCGGTGTTGCTCGCCGACCCCGTCGCCGGGATCCGGGAGGAGGCCCGCGGCGCCTGGCGCTCCCTGCCCCCGTCGTTCGTGGTGGGCGCCCTGGAGGACCCCCTCCTGCCGACCCCGGTGGTGGACCTCGTGGCGGCCCTGGAGCAGCAGCGCCCGGAGATCGTCTGGAAGGCGCTGGAGCACCCGGCTCTGGGGCCCCGCACCGTCGAGCGCTTTTTGGAGTCGGAGGATGAAGAGGTCCTCCACCGGCTCGCCCGCAATCACCGACTCCTGGGCCGGCACCCTGACCTGGCCCGGCGCCTGTTGGACAACCCCTCGCTGCATCCGGAGGAGTGGTCCCGCCTCGCCTCTCTCTTCGCCGAGGCCGAGACCGGCGCACCGGCAGCCGAGGACACCGCGCCTGAGGCCGTGCACCTGCCGCCCCAGGTACCTCGGGAGCTCCTGGACGAGGCGGTCGAGGGGGTGGAGGAGTCGCAGAATCTCTACCAGCTCGTGCAGGGCCTGAGCGTCTCGGAGAAGATCAAGCTCGCGACCCTGGGGAACAAGGGCGCCCGGCGCCTCCTGATCCGAGACACGAACAAGCTGGTGGCCGTGGCGGTGATCCGGAGCCCGAAGATCCGGGACGACGAGGTGCTCGCCATCGCGCAGGACCGCACCATGGCGGACGAGGTGATCCGGGTCGTTCTGGGCCGAAAGGACTGGCTGAAGGGCTACCCAATCCGGCTGGCGTTGGCCCAGAACCCGAAGACCCCCCTGCCCAAAGCCGTTCGCCTCTTGGAGACGCTCTACGACCGGGACCTCCGGCAGGTGGCGAAGAGCCGCAACGTGCCCTCCGCGGTCGCAAGCGGCGCGCTGCGCGTGCTCGCACGGCGCGGAAAGACGTGAAAGCGGCTCTCAGCGGCCCGCGGTCAGCCCGCCAACAAGGCAACCGACCGGTGTGATGGAGGAAAGGATGGCATTTGTGGGAACCCTGGTGTCGATCAATGTGAGCGAGGAGAAGGGCACCAAGAAGGTGCCGGTGGCCCGTGCGCGCCTGGGCGCCGAGGGGATCGAGGGTGACGCTCACGCCGGCGCCTGGCACCGGATGGTGAGCCTGCTCGCCGAGGAGAGCGTGGACAAGATGCGCGCCGCAGGCCTCGACGTGGGTCCCGGGGCCTTTGCCGAGAACCTCACGACCCGCGGCCTCGACCTCCTGGCGCTGCCGCTGGGCACGCGCCTCCGGGTCGGCGCCGACGCCGTCCTCGAGCTCACGCAGCACGGCAAGGAGTGCCACTCCCGGTGCGCGATCTACTACCAGGCGGGCGACTGCGTCATGCCCCGGGAGGGCGTCTTTGCCCGGGTGCAAACGGGCGGGGAGATCCACACCGGGGACGAGATCGTCGTGGAGGAGAGGAAGCTGGAAGGCTAGGCCCCGCTCCTGCCCGTCCGTGGGCCCGCGGGATACACCCCCTCCTGGGGATAGCGCTGGAAGGAGAGTCTCGTGGCGAGGTGGAAGGTGGGGATCCTGACGCTCTCGGACAAGGGGTCCCGCGGCGAGCGCGAGGACCTCTCGGGACGTGCGATTCGGGAGCTCCTCGACCCGGAGTCGTTCGCCGTGGAGGCCTACGCGGTGATCCCCGACGAGCGCGACGAGATCGTCGAGGCGCTGGTCGACTGGGTGGACCGCAAAGGTCTTGATCTCGTTCTCACCACCGGGGGCACCGGGCTCTCGCCCCGGGACGTGACCCCAGAGGCTACCGAGGCGGTGATCACCCGCTCCGTGCCGGGCATGGCCGAGGCCATGCGCTCGGCGAGCCTCCAAAAGACGCCCCACGCCATGATCTCGCGCGCCGTGGTCGGCGTGCGCGGCCGCTGTTTGATCGCCAACCTGCCGGGGAGCCCCCGGGGGGTGCGGGAGAACCTGGAGGTGCTGTTGCCGGCGCTTCCCCACGCCCTCGAAAAGCTCCAGGGAGATCCGTCCGAATGCGCCTCCTGACGACGACGTCCCTGCTCCTGTGCCTCGGTTTCGTGGCCTGCGTTCCCCTGGGCCTGCGGGACGCTGCCCCTCTACCGGCCGTGCTGCAGCCTCAGGTGTCTCGCGTGATCGGCGAGGCCTACCTGCAGCCGCGCCACAACCGCGAGCGGGGGCCGCTCACCGGGCGGATCCTGCTCGAGCCCGGCGACTGGGTGGAGACCGGCGCCACCGGCAAGGTCGAGATCCTCCTGCCCGCGGCCACCGTGCGGCTCTACCGCCACACCCGGGTGCAGGTGCCGTTCGCCTTCGAGGGACGAGTCGCCGTGTCCCGGGAGCTCCAGGTCGAGGGGGGCGAGGCCCTCGTCGACATCGTCGGCCCCGGCGGGTTCACGGTGCGCACGAGCGGGCTCGAGGTCGAGGTCCGAGCCTCGCCCGCGACGCTCCTCGTGGGCTCCCGCGCGGGCGTGCACGAAGCCGCCTGCTACCGCGGCAGGGCCGAGGCCCGCAACATCCGGGTCCGGGGCCAGACCGTGATCCGGCTCGAAGAGGGCCACCGTCTGACGCTCGACGACGCGGCCACCCTGGCCTTCCTCCGCAGCGAGAAGCTCCCCGACGAGTGGCGCCGCTGGGAGCGCCCGACCACGCTCCTGGCGGGCCTCGTCCCCGCGCCGCTGCCGCCCGCACCCGAACCGCCCGCTCCGGCCGTCGCGCCGCCGGCCCCGGCCGTGCCCGAACCGGCCCCGGAGCCCCCGCCGCAACCCATCGTGGAGCAGCCCCTCCCGAACCCTCCGACCGAAACCAAGACGCCCCAGTAGCGGACCGCGTTCCTAAGGGATTGGCCGTGCAAATTCGAACGATTGCGCTGCTACGTCTTGTCACTGTCCTCGTTTCTTGCGCGGCCATCGGTTCCACACTCGCGGATGCCAGCGGTTCTGACGACCAGACGTTGACAACGGTCGAGAAGGTGAGCTCAAAGCCCGCGGGCGGCGCCGTTCAAGCGAAGCTGGAAAGGGCAGAACCATCTGTCGAGGTGTTGTCCAAAGAATGGAAACGTGGAATCATCGATACGGCCTCTGGTGCTGAGTATCTGGAGAGAAAGGAAAAGGAGGTAATAACTGAAATCAACATGGTCCGAACGGATCCTGTTTCTTATGTGAAGCACTACCTCGAGCCGTTAAGGTTATACTATCATGACAGACTGCTTCAATACCCAGGGGCGGGCGCCATTTCTACATCTGAGGGCATCCGTGCGCTTGAGGAATGTATAAGGGACATCAAACGTGCCAAGCCGGTGAGGCCTTTGTCGCCCAAGAGGGGACTCACCTTCGCCGCTCGTGACCAGGCAAAGGATCAAGCGGGAACTGGGGCATTCGGCCATGCCGGAAGCGACGGCTCCTCCGTAACGACGAGACTCACGCGATATGGAAGATGGAACATTTCGGCAGGCGAAAATATTTATTATGGGAATGGTGATGCCAGAAGAATAGTAACGGCGCTACTTGTAGACGATGGCATACCGTCTCGAGGACATAGAAATAATCTTCTCGACACTGACTTCAATTTTGTAGGTGTCGCGGTGGGGCCACACAGAGAATACGGGAACATGTGTGTGATGGACTTTGCTGGATCTTACGAATAGTACAGCATTGTGCGCTCCCCTGTCGGCAAGAGCGCGTTGGAGCTCTGCGAGTGTGCCGCCGGTCTTGGTCTGGCATTCGGACAAGAAACGAGGTAGAACCGCCGCCGAAGGGGGTGCTCGTGTGATCGAATTCCCGGGGGTTTCGATCTCGATCGGGTCAGGGGAGACGGCAACGATCCACTCCCTCGCCGCGTTCCGTTCCCCGCTTCCCGCCCCGGCCCCCCCTGGCCACCGATCCAAACCTTATGGAAGAACAAAACCCGGCGTCGAGCGGCGCCGGCCAAGCGGCTTCGTTCAACAGGTTGTATCCGAAATGCCGGCCATCGCCTCCCGGGCTCCTGTTGCCGGTACTCCGGATACAACTCTATTCGTTAGCCGTGACGTCAACACAGGGTTAGCCGACCATGAACGAAATCGATAGAGTGCTGAAGAAGTACGACGAGGAATATATACGCCAACACTTCACTGACGCTGCTTCTATCAATACATTTGCGCTCTCCTTCTACAAGGACGCAGCCGACATCTACGACGCCGTGACGCGTGTTCGAAACATTCAACGCAATCCTACCGGATTCGATCTGAAGGATGCACCGATACTCGGACTTCTGGTCAAAATATGGAAGCTCCTTAAGGAAATACTGAAGTACTACGAGCAGGACAATGCAGAGCTCATCGCTATCCTCGAGCGGCCCCTAATAGAAGCGTCTGTCGTCGCGACGTACCTCTTACGGGGCGACATCTCGGTAGTCGAAGACTACAGGAAATGCTCGTACAGGGATCGCCTCCGAATTCTGCGAGATCTGGAGAGCGGTTCAGCTTTCCTTGAGACGAACGCAGGAAAGCGTCTGCTGAATTCTGTGAGAGAAAAGATGCTCAACGAAGGGCTCACCGTGGAGGACTTTGGCGAGCAGAAGAAGAACCGTTGGAGGGTTCAGGGCAAGAGCTTTTACGACGTTTTTGCACTTGTGGAGCGCGACGAGTTGTACGCGTGCACATACGGGATGATGTCAGAGTCCATCCATGGCTCCTGGAATGAGTCCATGGACTACAGCCTCTCGCGGAACGCAGACGGCACATACTCCGTTTATCCCTTCTTTCAGCCTGCAGACGTTCGCTTCGTATCGCCGACCCTACGCTTTGCCAACAACCCCTTCAGGCTGTGGTTGGAGCGAATCGAGGCTGACGACCCGAGCTTGGTGCGTGCCCTGAACTGGATCGATCGCGTGAACACAGCTATCTTCCGGAAGTTCGATGAAACGTACGACGGCCAATGTTCAAGAAGCCGCGGTGGACCCGGCGAAGACGTGTAGGGTAATGGTTCGACGGTGGCTGAGAGGGTTTTCAGGAAAGCGGGGCGGCGGCCGCCCATGCGGGGGGCGGGAGGAGGCAGCCGGGGGAGGAATCGGTG
>JACRMM010000030.1 GCA_016214985.1 Deltaproteobacteria bacterium
AGGGACACCCCCTACCACCGGGGCAAGGTGCTCCAGGCGTCGCACTTCGCCGGGGCCACCCTGCCGCTCACGATCGGGCGCCTGGAGACGTGTCGGGCGGAGAAGGGGGAAGCCGTGGAGATGCCCGAGGAGGCCTTCTGAGGCAACATCCCCTCCCGGGGGGGCGGATGGTGCACGGGGCGACCAGGTGACGGCAGCCCCCCCTGTGGCCCGGGCCGGGATGGGCATTGGCCTTCTGGGCCCCGCGGAGTAAAGGGAGGCGAGTCAAGAACCAAGACCGGGGGTAGGAGGGATGGACGGACCGGACCACCGAGCAGGGCAGAATCGGTACGACGACCAGGAGGCCACTCACGCCGGAAGACGGTGGGGTGGCCTTTTCACGGTTCTCTCCCGGCCTGCGTGAGAAAATATGGACGAACTGGGAGCGCAACCGCCGCTTCCTCGAACCCTGTTCCCGGGCCGACGAGGCAATGAAAGGCCCTCACCTGGCCGATTTCCTTGGCCTCGGCGGGAACGCCCACGAGCGCGACATTGCCCGGGTTTCGGTTTCTTGTCCGAGTCGACGATGGCAGGGGGAGCGCTGTCGGAGGGCCGGGGGTCCCCACGCTGTGCCTTGACCTACGGGGCAACGTCAGAGTAAAGGGAGTCGAACAGAGCGAATCGGGGGAGGGAGCATGGACGAACCGGGCCACCCCGTTCGCCAAACACGCAGTCGAAACCCAAAGGTCACCCACATCGCGAGCCGGTGGGGTGACCTTTTCTGCCTTGCGGCCGGGGAAGTGAATCCGAGCGGGTTGCTCTTTGCTTTGCCGCTGGTCTCGTAGTACCAAGGGGCGACCAGTCCAACCGCACGGGGGTCAGAATGAATTCTGTCGACGATCCGCATCCTTGCGCGCAGCGATGACGTCCAGAAACTAGGAAGCGGCTATGACCGACAAGACGAGAGAGTGGTTGAAGCAGGCAGTGTATGACGCAGAGACAGCGGAATACATGATCGCCGGCGGCAGGTACTTCTATGCCGTGTTCATGTGTCACCTGGCGGTCGAGAAGGCGCTCAAGGGCTGCTACTATGAGAAGCTGGGCAGGGTGCCGCCAAAGGTGCATAACCTCGTGTACCTTCTGAACGAGATGGCGATTAGGCCCCCTGGTGAGATTGGAAGATTCATCGTGAGACTCAACGAAGCGAACATCGCCACCCGACACCCCGAGAGTCTAGAGAAGGTTAAAGCGGCTTATACGGGAGAGGCGGCGAGAGAGATTCTCTCGAAGGCTAAAGAGGTGCTGCGATGGATAAGCGATCTGCTCTAGAGACGATCGCCCGGTTTCGCACGAGCCTGGAAGCTCAGGGGATTGGAGTCGAGAAGATGGTGCTCTACGGCTCATTTGCCCGCGGAACGTTCAGGGAGGGGAGCGACATCGATGTTGTGGTTCTTTCTGAGGACTTTGCGGGGATGGGTTATTGGGAGCGGATCGACGTTCTCTCCGAGGCCATCTACGAAGTCTTCGCACCGCTGGAGGCCGTGGCGATGACCCCGGAGGAGTGGGCGCGGGGGGACTCGTTCATCGTCGACTATGCCAAGGACGGCGAAGTGGTCTACGCGGCCCCGGATCGCGTCTCCGAACCCGAGGGGGCATAGCACCAGGCAAGACGGGGTGTTTAGAGAGGAGTTCCTTTGAACCTCACCGACCGCGACAAAGAAATCATCAAGGCGCACCTCGACCGGGGGGAGCCTTTGCCGGCCCGGTACAAGCTGGCGTTGTTCGAGGACGCTCCCGAGGTGGAGCTCGTGTGGCAGGGGAAGACGAGCGAGGTCACGAACGTGGTCTTGCCCTTCCAGTCCATCGAAAACATCGACGAGCCGCGGGCCGAGGGGAAGGAGCAGCTCGGGTTGTTCTCCGTGGGGGCGGGTGGCCGGCAGTCGGGCGGGTGGACGAACAAGCTCATCTGGGGCGACAACAAGCTCGTGCTCTCCTCGCTCAAGAACGGCCCCCTTCGCCGCGAGATCGAGGCCGCCGGGGGCTTGAAGCTCATCTACATCGACCCGCCCTTCGATGTGGGGGCGGACTTTTCGGTGGATATCGAGGTGGGGGATGAGACGCTGATCAAAGAACCCAGTGTCATCGAGGAGATTGCCTATCGTGATACGTGGGGCCGAGGCATCGATTCCTACGTCTCGATGATGTACGAGCGTTTGGTGCTGATGAGAGATCTCCTTGTTCCGTCCGGAAGCATCTATGTCCACTGCGATTGGCGGGTGAACAGCTCTATCCGGCTAGTTATGGATGAGTTGTTCGGCGGGGACAACCTCATTGGAGGGATCGTCTGGCAAAGAACGAATGCACGCGGCACCAATAGCCGCTGGCCACGCATCCACGACACCATTTTTCACTACGCGCGGTCCGAGACCTTCTTCTTCAGAAGCCTCACGGCTAAGGCTGACGACACGAAGCTTCCCCATACGCTGGTGACTGGGCCCGGTGGGCTGAAGTACCAGTCATTTGAACTGACCGGGCCCGGCGTAACACAAGCGGGAGAAAGCGGAAGACCTTGGCGCGGGTTCGACCCAGCGAAGCTTGGGCGCCACTGGGGCAACAATCATACGCAAATGGACGCATGGAACAGTTGTGGTCTGATCCATTGGCCCAAGGACGGCGGGTTCCCACGGCGACGTGCGGAGACCCCATTCATCCCAGAAGATCGGGTTACAACGGTGGGTGACGTCTGGACCGATGTCGACAGGATCAACCAAGCGTCCAAAGAGCGACTCGGCTACGCGACGCAGAAGCCTGAGGCGCTTCTTCAGCGTGTTTTTGAGGCCTCCTCGAACGAAGGCGACCTCGTCGCCGACTTCTTCTGCGGGTCGGGCACCACCCTCGCCGTGGCTGAGAAGCTCGGCCGGAAGTGGATCGGGTGCGACTTGGGGCGGTTCGCAATCCACACGGCGCGAAAGCGGCTGATCGGCGTGCAGCGCGAGCTGAAGGCCGCGGGCAGGGCCTACCGGAGCTTCGAGATCCTGAACCTCGGCAAGTACGAGCGGCAGTACTTCGTGGGCATCGACCCGAACCTCCCCGAGGAGCAGCGCCGGGCGCTCACCGTCCAGAAAGAGGAGCACTACCTCACCCTCATCCTCTCCGCCTACAAGGCCGAGCGGGTGTTCCAGACGCCGCCCTTCCACGGCAAGAAGGGCGCCACGGCCGTGGTCGTGGGGCCGATCGACGCGCCGGTGACGCTCGGACAGGTGGAAGAGGTGATCGCCGAGTGCCGCCGCAAGAGGGTGAGCCGGGTCGACGTGCTCGGCTTCGAGTTTGAGATGGGGCTCGTTCCCGTGATCCAGGACGAGGCCCGCGCCAAGGGCGTGACGCTGTCGCTCAAGTACATCCCCAAGGACGTCTTCGACCGCCGGGCCGTGGAACGTGGGCAGGTGCAGTTCTACGACGTGGCCTACGTGGAGGTGCTGCCCAAGGTGTCGGGGCTCAAGGTGAGCGTGACGCTCAAGGACTTCGGCGTGTTCTACCGGCAAGACGACCTGGACGGCCTGGGCGAGAAGCTCAAGCCCGGCGGGAGCAAGGTCACGGTGGACGGGGGGCAGGTGGTGCGAGTCACGAAGGACAAGAAGGGCAAGGTCACCCGCGAGGTGCTGACGAAGAAGTGGACCGACTGGATCGACTACTGGGCCGTGGACTTCGACTACGAGAACCGCAAGGAGATCGTGCGCGTGGTGGAAGGCCCCCCGTCAGAAGGTGTCGAGCGGGAGGTCTGGACCGGGAACTACATCTTCGAGAACGAGTGGCAGAGCTTCCGTACTCGCAAGGACCGCAGCCTGGAGCTCACGAGCCGCGCGCATGAGGTGCCGAAGAAGGGCCGGTACAAGGTGGCGGTCAAGGTGATCGACATCTTCGGCAACGACACCACCAAGGTGGTGGAGGTGAAGGTGTAAACGAAGCCCCTCCCCCCTCACCCCTGCCCTCTCCCGGGGGGAGAGGGGGTACACATCCCCCCTCCCTCCGGGAGGGGGACAGGGGGAGGGAACCAGGCCGAGGGAGGGCAAACGAAGTGGAACCGGGGGCAAACCGCCGAAAGAAGCTCCCCATGAGCCACGAGGTCCTAGCTCGCGTCCGCGGTCTGCGGCGGGAGCAGACGGATGCGGAACGCCGGCTCTGGGCGCACCTACGAGCGAGGCAACTCGGCGGCTTCAAGTTCCGGAGGCAGCACCCGGTGGGAGAGTTCGTCTTGGACTTCTTCTGCGACGAAGCCTTGCTCGGCATTGAATTGGACGGAGGCCAGCATGCGGAAGAGGATCGTCAAAGGTATGATCTTGAGCGGTCCGAGTGGCTGGCGAAGCTCGGCATCCGCGTGCTGAGATTCTGGAACCATGAGGTCCTGCGGAACACTGAGGGCGTTCTGGAGCGGCTTCGGCAGGAGCTTGCGGCGCGACCGGGGGAGAGTCCCCTCACCCCTGCCCTCTCCCGGAGGGAGAGGGGGTGATCGTGCCCCCAGCCGCAAGGGAGAGCGCGGTAGTCATGTACCTCCCACAGGGGAAGGGGGGTGACCGTTCTCCCTCTCTCCGGGAGGGGGACAGGAGGAGGGAGCCGGGGCAGGGAAGGCGAGGAGTGGTGACCTATACCCTCCGAGGGAGGTGGCGACCTATGGAAGAGAAGACTGAGATCAAGGCCGTCGAGTTGGTTCGCGAGATCCGAGACCGTCAAGCAGAGGCCCTCTCGGGTAAGTACAACGGGTAACCCCCCGCCTTTGGCGGGGGACCCCCGAAGTTTGACGGTTCCGGGAGCGCGCCTTGGCTCTCGAGGGTGCCGAAAAAGGCTGACACCTGACAGGGTCTCGGTTCCGGTCGGCACTCATGCGCAGAATCTTCCAGCCGTCTCGGGCGGCTCCGGGTGTACCACGCCGCCCTGGGCGGCTCCCGGTTATCAAGCCCCCACCTTGGGTGGGGGTCTGTGACTCTGCGGAGGAGATCATCGAGTTCTTCCGCAAGGCCGGGGAGGAGGCCAGGCGCGAGGCCCATGCGCCCCGGTCCGGGCGTGCGGCCGAGCGATCGCGTTCGGGGCGCCACCCTTCCGTCTCCGGCCACGGCTGAGCCGTACGATGGGCCTCCATCCGGGCTTCCCGGCCGACCCCCACGTCCTCCTCGACCCGGCCGTGCGCTGGTATCCCGGCGAAGAGGTCTTCACCGAGACCGGCCAGGCGACGCTCTTGCCGCCGCTCGTCCACCGGATCCGCCAGGGCGTGAAGGCCTGGCGCGACAGTGGGTACGAGGGCGCGAGCGACACGACCCGAGCGCTCCTGCGCCACTGGTTCGAGACCGAGCACGCGCTGCTCGCGGCCGACGGGACGCTGCGGCCCTTCCGCTACTACTTCGCCCAGCGCGAGGCCGTGGAGTCCGCGGTCTGGCTCTACGAGGTGGAGGAGGCCCGCGACCCCTACGCCCTCATCCGGTACGACGCCTCGGGCCGGGTCTCCAAGGGCATGTTCGCCGAGGACTGGACCCGCTACGTCCTGAAGCTCGCCACCGGCGCGGGCAAGACCAAGGTGATGAGCCTCCTCATTGCCTGGGCCTACTTCCACCGGCGCTACGAGGAGGACTCGGACCTTTCCACGAACTTCCTCGTCCTCGCGCCGAACATCATCGTGCTCGACCGCCTGCGGCAGGACTTCGACGGCTTGCGGATCTTCCACGAAGACCCGATCCTCCCGGAAAACGGCCACGAGGGCCGTTCCTGGCAGGACGACTTCCAGGTGACGCTCCACATCCAAGACGAGATCGGTGTGGTCTCCGACACCGGCAACCTCTTCCTCTCGAACGTCCACCGGCTCGCGGACAACACCTTCGCGCCCTCCTTCGAGGACGACGACACCTCCGGCTACTTCCTGGGCCGGCGGCCTTCCGGCAAGGCGAACGGCGGGCTGGACCTGGGGCAGATCGTGCGGGACGTGGAAGACCTGGTGATCTTCAACGACGAGGCCCACCACATCCACGACGAGGAGCTCGCCTGGTTCAAGAACATCGCCGACATCTCGAGCCGGCTGCGCCTGAAGGGGAGCAGACTCTCGGCCCAGTTCGACCTCACGGCCACGCCCAAACACACGAATGGCGCCATCTTCGTCCAGACTGTCGCGGACTACCCGCTCGTGGAGGCGATCCGCCAGGGCGTGGTGAAGACCCCGGTGCTCCCGGACGCGGCCTCCCGAGCGAAGCTCACGGAACGGGCGAGCGACAAGTTCACCGAGCGCTACGAGGACTACCTGCACCTTGGGTATCTGGAGTGGCAAAAGGTGTACGACGAGCTTTCGGCTACGAAGAAGCCGGTGCTCTTCGTGATGACCGACGACACGAGGAACTGCGACGAGGTGGGTGCGTATCTGGAGGCGCGCTACCCCGAGCTCCGGGGCGGCGTGCTCGTGATCCACACCAAGCGAAACGGCGAGATCGCCGAGGCTGCGAAGGGCAAGGACAAGGAGGAGCTCGAACGCCTTCGGCGGATGAGCCGCGAGATCGACCTCGCCGAGAACCCGTACAAGGCCATCGTGTCGGTCATGATGCTGCGCGAAGGCTGGGACGTGCAAAACGTGGTCACCATCGTTGGCCTTCGACCCTACAAGGCGGCGAGCCGCATCCTGCCCGAGCAGACCCTCGGCCGGGGCCTCCGGCGGATGTTTCGAGGCGAGGAGGTCGTCGAGAAGGTGAGCGTCGTGGGCACCGACGCGTTCGTCGACTTCGTGGAGTCGATCCGGAGCGAGGGCGTGGAGCTGGAGTACGCGCCCATGGGACAGGGGGGCCCCGGCGGAGGCAAGTCGCCGCTCGTGATCGAGGTGGACCGCCAGAACGAGAAGAAGGACCTCGAGCGCCTCGACATGGAGCTGCCGATCCTGTCGCCCCGGCTCTACCGGGAGTTCAAGAACCTGGAGGCGTTGGACGCCGGGGCGCTGCCGCCGGGCAGGCTCCCGCTGAAGCAGTTCTCGCCCGAAGAGCAGCGAGAGATCGTGTTCAAGGACCTGAACACCGACGAGGTGAGCCACAAGACCCTCCTCGACACGGCGCTCGCGCCCACCCACCAGGCGGCCGTGGGTTTCTTCGCGCGCACGATCCTCCGTGACCTGAGGCTCGTCGGCGGGTTCGACGTGCTCTTCGGGACGCTCAAACAGTACATGGAGGGCCGGCTCTTTCAGAAGCCCGTGGACCTGGACGACCTGAACGTGCTCCGGAACCTCTCGGAGCCGGCAGCGATCCGGAAGATCCTGGAGACCTTCAAGACGGTCATCAACGCCCTCACGGTCCAGGAGAAGGGCACGACCGAGGTGCGGGGTGCGATCAAGCTGAGCAAGGCACGGCCCTTCGTAGTCTCCAATCAACCCTATCTGGTGCCGAAGCGCTCGGTGTTCAGCAAGGTCGTGACCGACCAGGGCTTCGAGCTGGACTTCGCCGGGTTCCTGGACGCCTGCGAGGACCTCGTCTCCTTCGCCAAGAACCCCCAGCGCCAGCCGACCTCGCTCCGGATCGAGTACCAGACGGCCGAGGGCGGCCTCGCCAACTACTACCCGGACTTCCTGGTCAAGGAGACCGAGGCTGACTACTGGGTCGTGGAGACCAAGGGCCGGGAAGACGTGGAGGACGCCGGGAAGTGGGAGCGGCTCTGTCGGTGGTGCGAGGACGCTTCGGCGGCGGACGCATCGCGGCGGTATCGGCCCCTCTTTGTGGCGGAGGAGGGTTGGAAGAAGACGCGGCCGAAGAGCTTCCAGGGGCTTCGCGAGGCGTTCGCCGGGGCGAGACCGAAGACAAGCCGGTAGGGCCGCCCGGGCTGCGGCGCGGCCTCCCTCGGGCCCTACTTCTTGAGCGCCTTCCCCGCCTCCCACGCCCTGCCGGCGACCTCGCCGAGCTTCCAGTAGTGATTGTCGGGCATGGTGAGGACGAGCGGGGCGAGCTTGGCCGCGTCGGGTTTCCCGTCGGTGAGGATCGAGTCGTCGGCGTACACGCCGGCGATGTTGCCGATCACGAGGAGGTTTGTGGGCAGCTCCACGATCTGCGCGACCACGCACTCCACGCACAGGGGACACTCAGCGATCATCGGCGCGGTCTCGAGGTCGCCGTAGAACACGTCGAAGACGCCGGACTTGTCGACCCTTTTGCCCGAGACGAGGCCGCAGTAGTCGGTCTTCTCCACGAGGCCCGCTCCGGGGAGGCACACGGAAAAGGTCTTGTTCTCACGGATCCCGCTCGGTGTGTGGTGGCCGGAGCCCAGGGCCACGGCGAGCATCGGAGGGTCGAAGTTGACCCGCGTTAGCCAGGCGACCGTCATGAAGTTGGCCACGCCGCCGACCTGGGCGCCGACGAGGGACACGGGCATGGGGGGGGTGAAGAGGGCGGGGGCGATGCGGGTCTTGGCCATGGCAAAGCTCCTCGGATCACGGGGCCATCGGGACAGGCGCGCAGTGTACCGGGGATCGCCGGGTCGTCCAGGGGGCCCCCGCGGCCCCCTGCGTCATCGTCCGGACTCGGATTCGGGTGTCGAGCGGCGCCGGCGCGCGAGCACTCCGACGACGAACACCGCTCCCAGGACGGCCACGCCCGTTCGAAACGCCTCGTTCGACTCGGCCAGGGTTCCCTGCCCGACGGCCGAGACGAAGCAGCCTCCTCCTCCGCCTCCTCCGCCTCCTCCGCCTCCCGAGTCGGACGCGGTGACCGTGATGTCTGCCTCTTGCTCGGCGGTCAGGGGCGGCACGCCGTCGTCGGTCGCCACGAAGAGCACCGGGTACGTGCCCTCGTCGCCCACGCCCGGTGTCCACTGGAACGTCTGCGTTTCCGGGTCAAAGGCCGCGCCGGACGGCAGGCCGTCGACCCGCAAGACGACTGGCCCTCCGTCAGGGTCCGTCGCGGTCACAATAAATGTCAAGACTTGGCCCTCTGGTGCGGTTCTGTCGCCGATCGGGTCCAGGACCGGCGGGCGGTTCACGTCCCCGGCCGTGAGGGTGACGGTCTCGGTGTCGGTGAGGGGAGGAGTCCCTTCGTCGGTGACGGTGAACGTAACGTCGTAGTTCCCGGCTTCGTCGAAGCCGGGGATCCACGAGAACGTTCTCGTCACGGAATCAAACGCCGCGCCAACGGGCAGATTGCGCGCCGCGAAGGAGAGGGGGCCTCCGTCCGGGTCGCTGCCTCCCACCACGAACGACAGCTCCTCACCCTCGGAAACGCTGCGGGAGCCGATCGGCGCGAGCACCGGAGGGCGGTTCGTGTTGCCCACGGTGACGGTGACCTCCTCCGAGTCGCTGCGCGGAGGTGAACCGGCGTCGGTGACTACGAACTGCAGCGGGTAGTTCCCCGCGGCGGTGAAGTCAGGCTTCCAGGTGAGGCGCTGCAGCGTCGGGTCGAACGCCGCGCCCGGGGGTCGGTTCGTGCACGAGAAGGTCAGTCGGTCGCCGTCCGGGTCGACTGCGGTGACGGAAAAGGACAGCGTCTTGCCCTCGTCAACCTGCTGGGCGCCGATCGGATCCAAGATGGGCGGCCGGTTGACGTCCCCCACGGCGATGGCGACGACGGTCGAGGCGGCGAGCGACGGCGTCCCCGAGTCGGTCGCTGTGATCGTCACGGCGTAGCTGCCCGCCTGATCGTAACCGGGCAACCAGGAGAACGTCCGGGTGGACGGATCGAAGGCAGCGCCGGGGGGCAGGTTGGCTGCGGTCCAACGGATCGTGTCGCCGTCCGGGTCCGAGCCCGACGCCTGAAACGCCACGAGGGAGTCCTCGCTCCCGGTGAGGGGCCCGATGGGGCCTAGCATGGGCGGGCGGTTCCCGTGGCCCACGGTCGCGGTGATCGTTTCCGAAGCACTGAGGGGGGGGATCCAGTCGTCCGTGGCGACGAAGGTGACCGGGTAGTTCCCCTCCTGGCCGAAGGCGGGAGACCAGCGGAAGAGGCCGGTGGCCGGGGTGAAGACGGCCCCGGTCGGAAGGTCGGCGGCGCGCAGGGTCACGGCGTCGCCGTCCGGGTCGGTCGCGGTGACCGTGAAGAGCAGGGTCTGCCCCTCGACGACACTCTTGGACCCGATGGGTGACAGGGAAGGCGGCCGGTTTTCCCGGAAGAGCGCCGTGGCCGTGACGTCGTCGACGATCGTCAGCTCCAGAGGGTTGGATCGTCCGGCTAGGCCGTCCGCCCAGCCGGCAAAGTGGTACCCGGCGGCTGCCGACGCGGTCAAGGTGGCACTCGTGCCCCGGTCGTAGACGCCTCCGCCGTCGACCGAGCCGCCCCCGGGTGGGCTGGCGGACGCGGTCACCGTCGCCGGCGCCAGGAGCAGGAACCGGGTGGTGATCACCTTGTCCGAGCCGACCGTCAGAGTCAGTGGGTTGGCGCTGCCTCCGGCGTCGCCGGCCCACGCCCAGAAGCGGTATCCGTCCGCCGGAGAGGCGGTCAAGGTAGCGGTCGAGCCCGGATCGTAGGTGCCGGCACCCGTCACTGTGCCGGCATCGGTCGGGGAGACGGCGAGCGAGACCCGGTACGTGACGTCCGACACAGTGATCCGGACCGTCTCCGACGCCGAGAGCGAGCCGTCCGAGGCGGTGAACGTGACATCGTAGGTGCCCGCCTGGTCGAACCGAGGGATCCAGGCGAAGGTCTGGCCGGCCAGCTGCGAACCCTCGGGCAGCGGTGAGGTGGTGAGGGTTGGAGTCGTGCCATCCGGGTCCGTCGCCGTAACGGCGAAGGAGAGGGGCACTCCCTCGGCGACGGTCTTGGGGCCGATCGCCTGGAGGATCGGGGCTTGGTTCGCCACGGTGCAGCCGTTGGCGCCCGCCGCCCAGGCGCTCGGGTTGTAGCCGGCGGCCGTGGCCCGGACGCGGTAGTAGTAGGTCGTGTTGCCGGGGCGCCCGGTGACGGGCCAGCTCGTCGTCGCGGTGGAGAGGGAGCGGAGGACGGGCGAGAACTCGGGATTCGCGGCCTCTTGGACCTCATAGATCGCCTGAGCGGTGGCTGAAGCGCCCCAGGTCACCGTGTAGGCACCGTTGTCGCTCGTCGCGGGGACCGTCGCGGCCGAAGGGGCGCCCGCCGTGAGCGTGACCGTGCAGCCGTTGGCGCCCGTCGCCCAGGCGCTCGCGTTGTAGCCCGCGGCCGTGGCCCGGACGCGGTAGTAGTAGGTCGCGGCGCCGAGGCGGTCGGTGACGGGCCAACTCGTCGCTGGGGTGGAGAGAGTGCGCAGGACCGGAGAGAACCCGGGATCGGCGGCTTCCTGAGCCTCGTACGTTACGGCGGCCGTGGCGGAGGCGCCCCAGGTCACCGTGTAGGAGCCGGTGTCGCTCGTCGCGGGGACCGTCGGGGCCGAAGCGGCGCCCGCCGTGAGCGTGACCGTGCAGCCGTTGGCGCCGGCGACCCAGGCGCTCGGGGCGTAGCCCACGGCCGTGGCCCGGACCCGGTAGTAGTAGGTCGTGTTGCCGGGGCGGCCCGCGATGGAGGCGCTCGCAACGGCGCCCGAGTAGGCGGTCCGAAGTCCGGCGGCGAAGTCGGCGGTTGTGGCTTCCTGGAGCTCGTAGGACGCGCCGGGGGTCGTCGAGGGGTTCCACGAGACGTTGTAGGCCCCCGTGCCGTTTGCGGCCGGGACCACGGGCGATCCTGGAGCTGTTGCGGTGGCTTGAGTGGTGGGGTCCACGTCGAAGGTCATCGTGGCGCCGGCCGCGGAGATCGTGCGGATGCTGACGGCGGAAGAGGTCCCGTCGTACCGGCGGCTGTTGGGAACGGTCGCCGGACCGAAGGCGGATCCGACCCCGTAGAAGTCACCCGCGTCGGCCGAGAGCTCCCGTTCGATCTCCTCGAGGCCGTCGGCCTCCATCAGGCGCAGCAGCTTGTGAGCGGTGTAGGAGTTGTCGTAGAGGTAATCGGTCCCCTGGGTGTTGAGGCGGGCGTCCACGTGCCAGATCAGCGCGCCGTTGGTCGGATACCCTGTGTCGTTGCCGACGCGCCCGCGGTTCTGGACCAGGAAGCACTCCTGAAACGGATCGCCCGCGGCAACGTTGGGCATCACGACAAAGGCTTCCGGTGCGGAGGCCGTGGCCGCGAGGGTGATGGTCGCGCCGCCCGCCGGCGAGACTGTGGGCGTGAGCCAGCCCAGCACGAACTTACTGAAGGCGTTATGGTCGCCCCAGTTGCCGTCCATCATATCGAGCCCGCCGACGCCGCCGTCCGGGCCCACCGTGGGGTCATAGTCGTAGTAGTCGGGCAGCCCGAGGGCGTGTCCGGTTTCATGGATTGTGACCAGCGGGCGAAAGGCGCCCGGATAGGGGTTGGCCTCCCACTGCCAGGAGTAGGTTCCCAGCTTCTTGCCGTCGAGCCGGTAGGACGCGTCCGAGAAGGAGGTTTGATAGCCCCACCAGAAGTTGGCCCAGCCGTTGTCCGGCCCGGTCCAGACGACGATCAGGTAGTCGATGGTCCCGTCGCCGTCGTTGTCGTACTGGCTGAAGTCATGGCCTCCGCCGTTGGTCTCGTAATAGGTGAGCGCCTCCTTGATGAGGCTCTCTCGGCCCGCGTCGGTCTGGACCAAGGCGCTTCGGCGGTAAGGGGCCGAGTACCACCCGAGAACGTTGCCTGTGATCGTGAGCCGGCCGTAGGAGGAGCGGGAGTAGTAGCTCTGCAGGCTTTCGTAGGGGGAGTCCGAGGGTGTGCCGGCTCCGAAGAGCCGGTCGTTGATCGTCAGGGCCTGCGTCGTGGGGGCGTAGTCGCTGAACGCGATCAGGAGACAGAGGACCTTGACCGTGCCCTCGGTGGGCATGCCCCGCCACGAGGTGGGGGGCGCCGGCGCGATCGCCTGGATCTCCGGGGACGGCGTGGGCAGGGTCCCGGGCACCAGCCGGCGGAGCCTCTCCTGGGCACGGTCGAGCAGGCGGGGGTCGATCCGGTGGTTGCCGAGCCTTCGGGCCTCGTCGATTCGGGCCGGCAGGGTGCCGTCGCGGCGATAGGACTCGATCTGCCCCGGTGTGGGTCTCTCCAGGGGGAACGCCTGGCCAGCCGCCAGGAACGCGGCTGCCGCCAGAGCCATCACCCACAGACAACGCCTCGCCATGGAGGATCGCCTCCTCTACTCTCCTCGGGAGTGAACGCAGACCGCAGAGGCCTGCCCCTGACCCCTATGTTTCGGCATCGGCGGCCCGGAGCTGAAGCCGAGACGGGCGGATCCGGCGCCCCTCTGCTCCCCGCGGGGACCCCGAGGAGGGTCCCGTCTCAGAGCCCGAGCTTCTCTCTGAGTCCACGCTCCCCCTGGGGTCCGACGAGCGTGGCGACCACCTGTCCCGCGCGGAACAGGAGCACGGTCGGCACGCCCTTGATCCCATACCGCTGGGCCGTGCGGAGGTTCTGTTCCGCCTCGAGCTGGAGCACCCGCGCCTTGCCGTAGAGGCTCGAAGCCATCTGACACACGCTGAGCTCGTACTGGGCGCAGACGTCGCAGTGGGGGCTCCACACCTCCACGACCGCCGGCGCGTCGGAGTCGAGGACCTCAGCGTCCCACGTGTCGTCGGTCACCGGGATCGGGAGGCTGTGCGAGGGGATCAGAGGCGCGCCACAGTGGCCGCACGTACGGCGCCCGGCCACGTTGGCGTGGGGCACCCGGTTTCGGGTGCCGCAGGTGCCGCACTGGAGCAGGTAGCCGGTGTCCACGGTTCACCTCCTGTCGACGAGTGGCGACCCGATCAGGTCGCCCGCAACGACTCCACGATGTTCATGCTCGCCGCTCGGAAGGCCGGCAGGAGCCCGCCCGCCAATCCCATCCCCAGGGAGAAGCCGAGCGACGATGCCGCGATGGGAGCCGTCAGCGCGAAGCGGAACGCGAGCTCGGAGAACGTCTGCCAGTTGAGGGTCGAGATGGTGACGAGTTGCAGGAGCGAGGCGAGCGCGAGGCCCGCGACCCCACCCAGGAGCCCCAGGAGACCCGCCTCCAGGAGAAACGCCGCGAGGATGCTCGCCCTCGAGAACCCCAGCGTGCGGAGCGTCCCGATCTCCCCGGTCCGGTTCGCGACCGCGGCGTACATGGTGATCATGGCGCCGAGGACGGCGCCCACGGAGAAGATCACCGACAGCACCGCGCCGAACACCCTCAAGAACGTGGCCATGGCCTCGGACTGATCCGCGTAGAACCGAGACTCCCGCTTGGCCTCCACGGTGAGGCGCGGGTCTGCCTCGAGCCGCGCCTTGAGGGCCGGGAAGGCGCCGGAGTCTCGAAGCCGGAGCAGGACCGAAGAGTACACCGGCCGATGGAACGCCTGCATCATTTGATCGCCGTCACCCCAGATCTCGGAGTCGAAGCCCGTGGCGCCGGCGTCGAACACGCCTACCACGGCCCAGTCGCGCAGGGCGAACCGGAGCGTCTCCCCGAGCCCGGCGCCCTGGAAGCGGCGGGCGATGTTCTGGCCTGCGGCGATCTCCGCGGTGCCGGGCCGGGGCATCCGCCCGGCGACGAGGTGCACCTGCGGGCGGAGCTCGAGCGACGCCGGCGCGACGCCCCGGACCTGGACGTTGGCGGCCTTGCTGGTGCCGCGCTTGGGAAGGGTGATGAGCACGACGAGCTCCTTGGCCACGAGGGGCCGGCCGCCCGGGCCCGCGGCCACCTCGGGCTGGACCTCCACGAGCGCCGCCTGCCCACGTTCCACGCCGCTCTGGACCTCGGTGACGGCCGCCTTTCGGATCACGACCACGTTATCGAAGGAACCGGTGTCCACTAGGGTCTCCTGGAGTCCGGAGGCGAACATCTGCATCGCCGCGAAGACGAAGACCACGAGCGCCATGCCGGCCGCGGTGAGCGCCGTGGTGAGCCGGCGCGTCCAGAGGTTTCGCAGGCTGTAGAAGTAGGGGACCGCCATCTCATCCGATCCTGCGCAGGCCTGCGGCGACCGAAACATGCACAGCGTGCCAGGTCGGCACGAGGCCGGCCACGACGCCCACCAGCGCGATCGCGCCCAGATCGAGGCCCACGGTGCGCGCCGTCACGTGGAAGACGGGGAAGAACTGGCTGAGCGTGAGCTCGAAGAAGCGGGCCGCCGGAAAGGTGAGCAGGATCCCCAGCACGCCTCCGGCCGCCGAGAGCACGAGCGATTCGCCGAAGATGAGCCCGCCCACGTGCAGGGCTCCGAACCCGAGGGTCTTCAGCACCGCGTGCTCGCCGATTCGCTCCCGGGCGGTCATGGCCATGGTGTTGGCCGCCACCACCATGATGATCGCGATGACCGCCAGGGAGACGAGGCGCAGCGCCGCGACGATCGCTTCGGTCATGGTGATGAAGCCCATGACGAAGGCGCGTTCCGTCTCGGTGAGGGTCTCCGCAAGCGAGTTCTTGAAGGCTCGATCCACCGACCGGGCCACCTCGGCCGCCCGGTCCGGGCGGTGCACGCGGAAAATGTAGAACCCCACCTGATCGGCTCGTGCCGGAGCGGTCCGGCGAAGACTCTCGTTGACATAGGCCCAGTGGAAGAAAAAGGCGGTCTCGTCGGTGGAGCGGTCGCGGCCCCGGTAGATGCCCCGCAGCACGAGCTCCCAGTCTCCGGGAAAGATCGTGCCCTTGAGCGTGATCGTGTCGCCGAGGCGCCAGCCATAGCGCGCCGCGAGCTTGCGCCCCGCCACGCACGCGTTGCGCTCGCGCAGGAACGCCGTCTTCTGGGTGTCCGGGACGATGTACTCGGGGTAGATGTCCAGGTATGTGCGCGGCTCCACGGCGAAGTTGGCGAAGAAGTTCTTCTCGTCGATGTAGATGCCGCCGAACCAGCTCCCGTAGGTGACCTCGTCGATCCCGTCGATCTGGCGAAGCTTGGCGTCGTAGGCCAGCGGCAGCGGGAAGATCAGCGAGATCGCGTTGCGGGTCACGAGCCGCGTGGCGGACGATGCCTCGACCCCGGCGTACCACGCGTCGAGCACCGTGCGCAGGAGGCCGAACGCGAGGACCGCGATCGCCACGGCGGCCACCGTCAACGCCGTGCGCAGTCGGTGGCGAAACGCGTTCCGGAACAAGAGCTTAAGGGCCAGCATCGTTCATGACGCCCTTTTCCAAGTGGCGCACGGTGCGGGCCCACTCCGCTGCCTTGGGGTCGTGCGTCACCATGATGACCGTCTTGCCGAGGTCGGCGACGAGCCGGGCGAGGAGGTCGAGCACCTGCGCGGCCGACGTGCGGTCCAGGTCTCCCGTGGGTTCGTCTGCGACGATCAGGGTCGGGTCCGTGACCACGGCGCGCGCGATGGCGACTCGCTGTTGCTGTCCCCCCGAGAGCTGGCCCGGGTAGTGGTCGAGCCGATCCTCGAGACTGACCAGCCGAAGCGCGGCCTCCGCGTGGACGCGGCGCTGCCGGCGGGAGAGGCCGGTGAGGTGCAGCGGAAGCTCGACGTTCTCCCGGGCCGTCAGCACCGGGATGAGGTTGTAGAACTGGAAGACGAAGCCCACGTGGGCCGCGCGCCACCGGGCGAGCTCCGCGTCCGAGAGGGCCGTGACCTCGACCTCGCCCACCCGGATCGAGCCGCTGTCGGCGTGGTCGATCCCGGCGATGAGGTTCAGGAGCGTGCTCTTCCCCGACCCCGAGGGGCCCATGAGGGCCAGGAATTCGCCTTGGGGAATCGTCAGCGACAGGCCCTCGAGGACCGGAAGGACCTGGTCGCCTCGCCGGTACGCTTTGCAGAGGTCGCGGACCACGACGAGGGGCGGCGCGTCGGGCGCAGGCGCGGCGGACACCTACTCCTCTCGCGGCTTGACGGGGCTGCCCGTGCGAAGGGAGGGCGGGGGGGCAACGACCACCTTGTCGCCCGCAGCGAGACCGTGCCGGATCTCCACCTGGTCGCCGAGGGCCGGGCCGAGGAGCACGGCGGTCTCGACTGCGCGCCCGTCGCGCACCACGAACGCCACACGCCGGCCCCCGCGGTCCACGACCGCCCCGGGCACCACGGCCATCCGGGGCGTCTGCTCCCCCGCGCCCACGGCTCGGAGCAGAAACGCGACCTTGGCGCTCATCTCCGGCAGGATCCGAGGGTCGAGACGGGTGAACCGCACCTTGGTCATCACCGTGCCCTTGCTGCGGTCGGCCGTGGGCACGATCGTGTGGAGCACGGCGGGAAAGCGCTCGTCGGGCAGGGCGTCGAGCTGGATCTCGGCCGGCTGGCCCACGCGGATCTTCCCGAGGTTCGACTCCGAGACGTCGGCCTCCACCAGGAGCGATCCCAGATCCGCGAGCGTCACGACCGCGGCCTTGGCGCTCGCCGCCGAGCCGATGGGCGTGACCACGTCGCCGATGTCCGCGTTCTTCGTGAGGACGACCGCGTCGAACGGTGCTCGCAAGAGCGTGTACCCGACGTTGACCGCGGCCCCGCGGACGGCCGCTTGGGCGCCTGTGGCCGCGGCCCGGGCCCGGAGGAGCGATGACGACGACCCGTCGAGGCCGTGCTCGGCGACCGCGGTGGCCGCGCGGGCAGAGGCCACCGCGGCGCGCGCTCGGCGGGTCCGCGTGCCGGCCGCATCGTAGACCGCCTGGGTCGTCACCCCGACGGCGAGCAGGTCGCGCTGACGCTGGAGCTCGCGGTCGGCGTCGGCTTCCTCTGCGCGCGCCTGCTCCAGGTTGGCCCGCGCCTCGTCGACGGCGGCGCGGCCCTGCGCGAGGGACGCTGCCGCCTGGTCCACCGCGGCCCGAGCCGCCGAGAGAGCGGCGTCGCTCTGACCTCGGACCGCGGCCACGTCGTCGCTCTCCAGGCGCGCGAGGACCTGCCCCGCCCGCACGCGGCTGCCCTCCTCGACGCCGAGCCAGACCAGCCGGCCGGTCACCTTGGACGATACCGCCGCCTTTCGCTGTGCGACCACGTAACCGCTCGCGTTCAAGACCGTGAACGTCTGGGAGGGGTAGACGGCGCTCACCGTGGCCACGGTCACCGCCGTCGGCCGTCGGCTCAGGAACCAGAACCCACCCGCTCCGACCACGAGGGCGAGCAGGAGCAGGACCGCCCAGGACGGCAGCCGGCGGCGCCGTGAAAACGAGGGCGCGGACTTGTCGATCTTGAGGCTGCTGACGTCGGCAGGATCCAAAGAGCTCCTCGGGGGCTGATCAGCGGAAAAGCGGCAAGGTCGGAGCATACCCGAAGACGACGGACGGAGCCAGCAGAGCGGGTTTGCGGCTTCGGCTCCCGTCAAGACCGCGGGCCTGGCCTCGACACCGACGCGCCTCGGAGCGCAGGGTGTGCTGCGACGCTATGACCGTTCTACAGGCTGGTTCACGCACAAAATGGTTAGGGATCATGGGGACCAAATCATTCTTTACCAGACTAGTTCTCAGCGGGTAGACTTATCGCCGGTTTTGTGCTAAATAGTGCAAGGACTGAGTTGAACGGCAGAAAGATGGGAATCGGAGCGGATTCGGGCCGCTCAGGTTGTTTGGACGCTGCGCGGCGGCGGCGTGGGGTCACGAGCCTTTCCGCCACGAGCGAGCCGTTCCACGGAGGGACACCATGAGAGCGATGCTGCTGATCGTCTTCGCCTCGCTGCTTCTCGCATCGTGCTCGAATGAGGGGCGCCCGGTCGCCGAGGAGCCGAGCACGCAGGAAGCTCTGAACATCGGGCTGATCCCCGAGCAGAACATCTTCGCGCAGCTCCAAAGGTACCAGCCGCTCGCAGCGGTTCTGTCGGAGGCAGTAGGCCGGAAGGTCGAGCTCAAGGTTCTTCGGCGGTACGGCAACATCATCGAGAACTTCAACGCGGAGCACCTGGACGGCGCGTTCTTTGGGAGCTTCACCTATGTACTGGCACACGAGCGGCTGGGGGTCGAGGTGCTGGCTCGGCCGGTCAACGCCAACGGGGCGTCCACCTACTACGGTCTCTTGCTCGTCCGAAAGGACAGCGGGATCCGGCGCGCCGAGGACATGAAGGGGAAGGTCTTTGCGTTCGTCGATCGTGCCACCACGGCAGGCTACCTCTTTCCCCTCGCGTACTTCAGCCAACACCGGATCACCGACTACCGGACCTATTTGAAGGAAACGTACTTCACGGGGACCCATCAGGACGTGATCCTGGATGTGCTCGGCCGGAAAGCGGACATCGGGGCGCTGAAGAACACGGTGTACGAGGAGTTCGTTCGGGCCAATCCGAAATCCGCGGCAGAACTGCTCGTCCTCGCGCGGTCGGCGGAGGTCCCGGAGAATGGACTGGCCGTGCGCAAGGATCTGGTCCCGAAGATCTCTGCGGCGTTGAAGTCCACCTTGCTGGAGATGCACACGACGTCGACAGGCCGAAGTGCCTTGAACGCCATAGGCGCCGTTCGATTCATCGAGACGACGTCCAAGGACTACCAGCCAGTGGTCGAGTTGGCGAGAGCGGCAGGCGTCGACGTGGCACACTACACGTATGTGAATCACTGATGGTCGTTGTAGGGCGGGGGCTCGTTCGGAGTTCTCGGAATGTCGGGTAGATACGGGGTCCCAGACGTCGGATGAAAAAGAAGCTGTTCCTCATCGCCCTGTTGTCCTGTCTTCTCTTCACCGTGTTCGGAGCGTACATCGGGGTCAAGATCCAGGGCGGTACCTCGGCCCTCGACCGGGTCATACGGCTGCACCGGATCGAGCTCCTGCGGGAGGGGTTGTACAGCAACATCAAAGTGGTCCAAGAGACCCTCCAGACGAAGGACACCCGGTTCTTCGCCGGGCCGGATGCCCTCGTCAGGGACACGCTGCGGATGGAAGCGGCGACGCGGCACTGCTTCGACTGTCATCACTCGGCGGAGACGACCGCGCGCCTCACGGCCCTCTCCGAATCGGTCGCGCGCTACGAGGCGGCCCTCAGCCGGGTCCTCACCATGAGGGCCAATGCCGAGCGGCTCGTGGGCGAGGAAGACGAGGCGTTCAAGGTAGGAGCCTCGCTGCTCGATCAGGTGCACGACATGCTGTCGCTGACGTCCAGCAGGCTTCAGCAGAGGACCTACGAGACGATCGACACCATTCGCCGGACCAACCTCGTCCTGTTCTCCCTCATGGCCGCGGGCCCGCTGCTCATCATTGGCCTGTCGGTGTACTTCGTGCGGTTCTTCTCACGGCCGGTCGGTGCCCTGCTCGAGGCGACCCGACGCCTGAAGTCCGGCGATCTGGACCACCGCGTCGCGGGACTCGAGGACGAGTTCGGGGAGTTGGGGACGTCTTTCAACGAGATGGCGCAGTCGCTTCGGGAGCAGATGGCGCAGCTGCAGCGTGCCGACCAGATGATGGTGTGCGGGCAGCTCGCCACGGGCATCGCGCACGAGATCCGCAATCCCGTTGCGGCGATCAAGGTGACGCTCCAGGTCCTCGCCGACGATCTGGACCTCACCGAGGAGGACAGAGGGCTCTTCGGCAAGGTGACGGAAGAGGCGGCGCGCATCGAGACGCTCATGAAGGACCTGCTCGAGTACGCGCGGCCCCGAGAGCCCCGACGCCAGACGGTGGATGTGAACGAGCTCCTCGACAAGGCGAACCTGCTCGCGGTGCAGCACCGGCCGTCGGTGCGGCGCGCCGACGGCGAGGTCCGGTGGGTCAACCACCTCGACCCGGGCCTCCCGAAGACGATCGGAGATCCGGACCAGCTCTTCCAGGTCTTCGTCAACATCGTCCTCAACGGGCTCGACGCGATGCCGGGCGGGGGGACCCTCACGGTCCGGACGACGCAGGATGGGGGATTCCTGTGCGTCGAGATCTCCGACCAGGGCCCCGGTGTGGATCCGGCGATCCGAGACAAGATCTTCGAGCCCTTCTTCACCAGGAAGGCCAAAGGCACGGGGCTGGGGCTCGCCATCAGCAAGGTGCTGATCGAGAAGCACGGAGGGACGATCGGCGTGACGGAGGCCGCGGGAGGGGGTGCCTGCTTCTTCGTCCGTCTGCCCGCGGCCGTCCAGGAGGAGAGTCCGTGAGCCCCACCGGAAGGGTCTTCGTCGTGGACGACGACGACTTGATCGCCACCATGCTCTCTCGGGCCATGAAGAAGGAAGGCTACGAGGTGAAGGGTGCGGACAGCGCGGCGGGGCTGGCCGCGAAGATCAGCGCCTGGTCGCCCGACGTGGTGATGCTCGACGTATCGCTCGGGGACGCGAGCGGACTCGATGTCCTCCGGGAGATCCAGGAGCGCGGCATCGACACCGAGGTCGTGATGCTCACCGCGGACAGCACGGCCACGACCGCGGTCAAGGCCTTGAAGGCCGGGGCGGCCGAGTATCTGACCAAGCCCTTCGACCTGGAAGAGGTCAAGGTCGTCGTACGCCGATTGATCGACCATCGAAAGATGAAGCGGGAGCTCACCTATCTCAAACGCGTGGGCACGCGGCGTCGCGAGCGCGGCCTCGTCTGTGAGAGTGCGCCGATGAAGGCCCTGCGTGAGCAGGTGGAGAAGCTGGCGGACGCCGGGGTGAGCACGGTCCTCATTACCGGGGAGAGCGGCACCGGCAAGGAGCTCGTCGCCCGGCACCTCCACGCCCGGATGCGCGGCGACCTGGGATCGGCGGAGACCCCGTTCCTGGCGATCAACTGCGCGGCGCTTCCTCCCAACCTCATCGAGAGCGAGCTCTTCGGCCACGAGCGGGGCGCGTTCACCGACGCCAAGGCAGACAAGAAGGGGGTCTTCGAGCTGGCCGAGGGAGGGTCTCTCCTACTCGACGAGATCGGCGAAATGCCGCTTCTCCTCCAGCCGAAGCTCCTCCGGGTGCTCGAGGAGCGCCTGGTCCGCCGGATCGGCGGCAAGGACGACATACAGATCCACGTGACGGTCCTGGCGGCCACCAATCGGAACCTGGGCGAGGCGGTCCAGAAGGGGCAGTTCCGATCCGATCTGTTCTACCGGCTCAACGCCTTCGCCGTGCACCTGCCGCCCCTGCGCGAGCGAGAGCGGGACGTGATCGTGCTGGCGAAGCACTTCCTCGCACGGTTCGCCGAGCGCTACAAGAAGAAGCCGCTGGACGGGTTCTCTCCAGACGCCGAGGAGGCGCTGCTCGCGTACTCCTGGCCGGGAAACGTCCGCGAGCTCAGGAACCTGGTGGAGCGGCTCGTGGTGCTGGAGGCGGGCGACAGGGGGACCGTCGAGCTCGCGCACCTGCCCCGCGAGATCCTGGAACCGCGGCAGGCCGTCGCGGAGGGGCCCGCGTCGGTGGCAGTGCTGCAAGACCAGGGGGTCTCGCTCGAAGACGTGAAGAGGAACCTCATCGTCTCGGCGCTGGAGAAGGCCGGGCACAACCGCGCCGAGGCGGCGCGTCTGCTGCAGGTGAGTTACGACACCTTGCGGTACCAGATGAAGAAGTTCGGGCTGGACTGAGGTTTTCGACCCCTCCCTGAATGTCGTCGGGGCCTGCGGCCCCGTTCCCGCGGTTCCCCTCACGCTGCCCTCCTGAGCCCGGACCGCCGCTCCGTCTCTCGGCCCCTTATCCCGTAAACCCCGCTCCCCCCGCGTTTCCCTCCTCGCCCGCGCGTGCTTCCCCGCTGGGCGTCGGTTCGCCGCTGCCCAGCGGCACCTGGTGAAATCACCGACTCTTCGAGTCAACAACCTGTGAAACAGAAATCTCCTTCTGAAACGACAAGTTGTACGCACTGCCGCGCCAAAGATCTGGGGGGATCTCCTGTTGCCCACTGATGACTTGGGGAAATGACCAACCGATCTGGTTATCTCACCACCTTTCGGCCCCGGTTCAGCGCCGTCGGCACGGGAAATCGCTGATTCGGCGCGGCAGACCGGGCCGGCGCGGGTCCTGGCACGGCCCGTGCTATTCCCACCTGCGAGGCGCCGAACGAGGCGCCCACACCCAACGTTGGCCTGGACGACCATGACGAGTCCTGCGCAAAAAACCTCCGCTCTGCGAACCCTCCGGCACTGCGCCGGGGTGTTGGTGGTCGGGATCCTCTGGGCCTGCGGGATTGCAACCACGGCCCAGGCAGGCCTCACCGGCTCCTTCCTTTACAACCTCGCCGGCTTCACCGGACCGATTCTCTTCAGCGGCGTCCGCGTGGCGGTGGATGAGAAGACCCGGGAGGTCTACGTCTGCGACCCGACCCAGGGCTCGGTGATCCTCTTCAACGAGCAGGGGATGGAGGTGTTCCGGTTCGGCGACGACGAGCGGCTCGGCCAAGTCTACGACGTCGCTGTCCAGGACGACGGGACGATCCTGCTCCTCTCCTACTTCCCGAGCGAGCGTGGGATGAACGACCGAGACTTCTCCATCGTGCGGTGCAACTTCCGGGGAGAGCCGCTCGGGCGGATCGAGATGTCGGGGCTGCCCGAGGGGTTCGAGCGTTTCGGGCCGAGCCGGCTCGTTCTTCGGGACGGCGTGATCTACCTCGCGAGCGAAGGGTCGATGCGGGTCGTGGCAGCCGACGGCCAGGGCTCCGTCCAGCGGAGCTGGAACTTGCCGGCCTTGCTCGAGATGACGGAGCAGGAGATCGCGGACACCGGCCTCGGAGGCTTCGCCGTGGACGCGGACGGGAGCTTGCTCTTCACGGTGCCGGCCACGGCCAAGGCGTACCGGCTTTCGCCGGCCGGCGCCCTCGAGTCCTTCGGCAAGCGAGGCAGCGCACCGGGCCGATTCGGTGTCGTCAACGGGGTCGGCGTCGATGCGCAGGGCAATGCCTACGTGGTCGATACGCTGCGGTGCGTGGTCCTCGCCTTCGACCGCAGCCTGAAGTTCGTGACGGAGTTCGGGCACAGAGGCGGGGGCCCTGGGGGGCTCGTGGCGCCGATCGGTGTCGCGGTCGCCTCGTGGGGACGGGTCTACGTGAGCCAGAACGCCCGCCGAGGCGTGAGCGTGTTCCAAGTGGCCGTCAACTGACGAGGGGAGAGTGGCCCGAGGCGGGCCGGAGAGGAGGTGGAGGCCGACTCAGACGACAGACCTCGACACGGACGGAAGGGGTCGGGCACCAACGGACAACAACGCGTCACGGACGACTCACGACATCCTCCGATAAGGGCAAACCCGCCGCGAGGCGGGGACGCAAAGCCGACGGGTCCCCCGCGGACGGCCGGGCAGCCGGAGAAACGACATCGTCAACAACAGGATGGAGGATGAGATGAGCTTCAAGAATCTTCGATGGGCCGTTGCCACGGCGTCCGCGCTCACCCTGGGGCTCGCCGGCAGCGCGCTGGCGTTCCACAGCGGCGGCGTCGCCGAGTGCGAGGGCTGCCACACCATGCACAACTCCCTGGACGGGGCGCAGATGACCACGGCCTTCGCCCAGTACCAGGCCGGCCCGTACCTGCTCCAGGGGTCGGACCAGAGCTCGGCGTGCCTCAACTGTCACCAGCACGCAGGTGACACCGGGCCCTCGAGCTACCACATCTCCACGGCCCCGGCCGACATGCCGGCGGGCACGGCGCCGCTCCAGCGGACCCCGGGCGGCGACTTTGGATGGCTGAAGAAGAGCTACTCCTTCGTCGTGCGCGGCTCCACCATCAACAACGACGGCGAACACCACGGCCACAACATCGTGGCCGCGGACTATGGCTACCTCGGGGCCGCCGGCAGCGCGCCGGGCGGCACCTTCCCGGCCGACAAGCTCGCGTGCAGCAGCTGCCACGACCCGCACGGCAAGTACCGTCGTCTCTCGGACGGCAGCATCGTCGACGGCACGGCCACGAGCCTGCCGATCAAGAACAGCGGCTCCTACGACACGAGTGCCGACCCCACAACCTGGGGCGCCGTGGGCGTGTATCGCCTCCTCGGCGGCAAGAACTACACCCCGAAGTCCGGCACCTACGCCTTCGGTGCGACGACCGATCCGCCGGCGGCCGTGGCCCCCGGAACGTACAATCGGACTGAGTCCACGACCCAGACCCGCGTGGCCTACGGCGCCGGCATGTCGGAGTGGTGCGCGAACTGCCACGGCTCCATGCTCGAGAACGGCTACACCTCCGGCATGGGCGGCCTCGTCCACCCGGCCGGCAACAACGCCAAGCTGGGCGCCCTGGCCGCGAACTACGACAAGTACGTGAAGTCGGGTGACCTGAGCGGCACCAACACGAGCTCCTTCAGCTCGCTGGTGCCCTTCGAGGAGGGAAGCTCCAACTACACGACCCTGAAGGCCCACGCGAAGAACAACGACACGGTGCTCGCGGGCCCGGACGCCAGCTCGAACGTGAACTGCCTCTCCTGCCACCGGGCGCACGCCTCCGGGTTTGCGAGCATGCTCCGGTTCCCGCACGAGAACGAGTTCATGACGATCGCGGACGCGACCGGCAACTCTATCTACCCGACCGTCGCCGGAAACGCGGCGGTCTCCCAGGGACTCAGCGACACCGAGCAGGCGGCGGCCCTCTACGACCGGCCGGCCACGAAGTTCGCTCCCTTCCAGCGCCTCCTCTGCAACAAGTGCCACGCGAAGGACTAGACTGACCACTGGGGATGGGCCTTCGGGCCCATCCCCTCTTTCGTTCGACCAGGAGGGGGAGCATGATTCGTTCGAGATCGTTTCCGGTGGTCGTTACGGCGGGGGTCCTTTTCTTCGGTCTCGCGGGCCCCGCAGGTGCCTTTCACTCCGGGGGCGTCGCTGAGTGCGAGGGGTGCCACACGATGCACAATTCCCTGGAGGGGGCTCCCATGACGCCGGCGTTCCCCCAGTACCAGGCAGGGCCGTACCTGCTGAAGGGCTCCGACCAGGGCTCCGTCTGCCTGAACTGTCACCAGCACGCCGGCGACACCGGGCCCTCGAGCTACCACGTGAGCACCGCGCCGGGCGACATGCCCGACGGCAGCCCGCCGCTCCAACTCAGTCCCGGGGGAGACTTCGGCTGGCTCAAGAAGACTTACACCTGGACGGCCCGGACCGGCGCCGCGCCCGAGACGAGCGCGGGCGAGCGGCACGGCCACAACATCGTCGCCGTGGACTACGGGTACGGGCCGGACACGACCCACACCGGTGCGCCGGGGGGAGGGGCGCCCGGCATCGCAGCGTATCCGGTGCCGGTGCTCTCGTGCACGAGCTGCCACGACCCCCACGGCAAGTACCGGCTGAACGCGAACAACGGCGTCTTCAGCACCGGGGGAAAGCCGATTCGAGCCTCCGGGTCCTACGGGGCCGTTCCCGACGCTACGACGGCCGTGGGCGCCTACCGCCTCCTCGCCGGCGCCGGCTACCAACCCAAGTCGCTGCCGGGCAGCAACGCGTTCGTCTTCGCGCCTCCGATCGCCGTGGCGCCGGACACCTACAACCGGGCGGAGACCGACAACGGCAGCGGTCAGGTTATCGTCGCGTACGGCAAGAGCCTGTCGCTCTGGTGCGCGAACTGTCACGCGCAGATGCACACGACCTTCGGCACGGTGGTCCATCCGGCGGACCAGGCCCTGTCGAGCACAGCTTCCCTGGGGGGCGGCGTCGGAGTTGCCACGGCCTACAACGCGTACCGGAAGTCGGGTGACCTCGGGGGCTCGCAGGCGACCGCCTACTGGTCGCTGGTTCCCTTCCAGCACGACAACTTCGTCGATCTCAACCAGCTCAAGGGGTTTGTGGGATCGACCAACGGGCCGACCTCAGGGGTCGACCGGGTCATGTGCCTGAGCTGCCACCGCGCCCACGCGTCCGGTTTCGACAGCATGACCCGGTTCGGCGTGGGCAACGAGTTCATCACCGTGGCCGACGCGACCGGAAGCCCGCTGTGGCCGGACCCTGCGGCGAACCCGGCGCAGGCCCAGGGGCGGACGAGGGCCGAGACCCAGCAGGCTTACTACGGGCGGCCCGCCACGGTGTTCGCACCGTACCAGAGAGACCTGTGCAACAAGTGTCACGCCAAGGACTGAAGAGGCAGGGGCCGGCTGCGGCCGCGCCGAGAATCGCTCGGTGGGGGGTGCTGCTCACCCTGTGTGCGGTAGCGGCCGGCTGCGCGGCTCTGCGGGGCCCGCGCGCCGGCGTGCCGCCGGAGTACGGGGCGGTCCGGGTCTATCTGCAGCCGTTTCCTCAGGAAGCGGAGCGGCTTCGCTTTGAGGTGACGGAGGTCTGGGCGGAGAGGGAGGACGGATCGACCGTGGCGCTCTCCGTGGAACTGCGGCAGGTGGAGCTGGGGGCCGTCCACCGGCAGCGCCTCCTGGCCGCAGACTCCGTTCCGCCCGGTTCGTATCGGGCGCTCCTGTTCCGGGTCGACAAGGCGACCGTCCGCACCGAGGAGGGAGACACGGCGCTGCTGGTGCCCGAAGCGCCGGCCCGGTTGGACCATCCGTTCACGGTGGGCCGCGATCGGCCGGCGCTGCTCCTCCTCACCTTCCAGTACCGGGAGTCGATCCGGGGCGGGATCCAGTTCGCGCCGAGCTTCTCCCCCTATCTCCCGATCCGGCCGACGAGCGGACTCCTCGGGTTCGTTGCGTGTCCCGAGTCCCGCGAGCTCACCGTGTTCGACAAGAAGGCGGCCCAGGTCGTCGACCTGATCGCCGTCGGGGACGGTCCCAACGCCCTCGCCGTGGACCCGGTGAAGCGCAGGGTGTACGTCGCGGTCACCGGCCACGACGCGGTGGACGTGATCGACATGGCCGCAGGAGAGGTGCTCCGGCGGATCCCGCTGAACCTCGGCGACGCGCCGCGGGAGCTCTACCTCGCTCAGGAGGGTCGCATGCTCCTCGTCGTCAACCAGGGCTCCGACACGGTGAGCTTCGTCGACGTGGAGTCGGCCACGGAGGTCTCGCGCGTCAACGTCGGAGACGGCCCGTCCTCTCTGGTGATGGATCGCACCGGCCGCAAGGCGGTGGTGTTCAACACGCTCGCGAGCACCGCCTCGGTCCTGGACCTCCCGAGCCGGTCCGTGGCGGCGACCCTCGGCACCGACGCCGGGCCCTTCGCGGGGCAGTTCAACCGGCGGGGCGACCTCCTGTACGTTGCGCACACCGAGTCCCCCTATCTGCTGGTCGTGGACCTGCCGTCGCAGAAGGTCCTCAGGCGGGTCCTGGTGGGCGCTGGGGTCACCGCGCTGAAGACCGACTCGAAGACCGACCTTCTGTATGTGTCCCGCAGCGGCGAGGCCTTCGTCTCCGTCTACGAGCCGCTCTCGCTCACTGCGAGCGACGTCCTCCCCGTGGGTGGCGCGGCGGCTCACCTGACGATCGACGGCGAGGAGAACGCTCTCTATCTCGCGCAGCCCGAGCGGCGGACCGTGTCGGTCCTGAACCTGAACATGAGGAAGGTGGTCTCCGAGATCGACGTGGGCGCCCCGCCCGCGTGGGTGACCGTGATGGGAGAGCGGTGAACGAGCGTCGGATCCGCGGGACGCGTGCTCGGGTCGGGGGGTGCCTTCTGGGAGCGGTGGTCGCCGGAGTGCCGGCGCTGCTTCCTTCGCCGGCGGCGGCCGGGTTGACCGCTACGGTCGAGACCACGTACGCCCGGTCCCGGTCCACCTTGGAGGGGCAGGGAGACGCCACGTCGGAATCCGACTCGAGCACGATTCTCGGCCGCCTGTACCTCGCGTATCTCGGGAACCTGTACCCCTACGTCACGCTCCGGCTCGGGGGCACCGCCGATACGTCCCGGTCGAACTCCACGTATGACGGCACGGAGAGCGACTCCACCCTGACCCACGTGAACCCGTACCTCGATCTGTCGTTCAACAACCCCGCCGTCCACGGGGGCCTCGGCTACAACCGGCGGCAGGAGTGGCAGGAGACCGGCGGGTCGTCCTCGCCCTCCCTGGTCCGGGAGAGCATGCAGGGGCTCCTGGGGTTCAAGCCGGAGGGTCTCCCGACCCTGGACCTCCAACTGCTGCGGACCGACACCTTCGACGCGGCCCGCGAGCAGAGCGATCAGAGAGTCGACCACGTCGCGTGGTCCTCCCGGTATCAGCCGGTCCCGGAGCTCAACCTCTCGTACCAGGGGAACCACAACCGCACCCAGGATCTCCTTCGCGACCTGGAGGTGATCGATCTGACGAACAGCGGGAGGGCCAGCTACGGGAGCCGATTCCTGGGCGGACGGGTGAACCTGAACACGAGCTACGGCGTCTCGCGCCAGGACACCGACACCCGAGTCTCGGCCGGCGGGCAGGGGGAGGTGAGCTCGCCGCTGTTCCCCTTCGGGGGGCTGACCTCCCTGGACGCGTCGCCCGAGGCCGGTGCGCTCGACACCAGCCGGGCCCTCGTGGACGGGGACCTGGTGGCGTCGACCGGCGTCAATCTCGGAACGCCGCCCATTGGGGGCGACGCGACGGCCCGCAACCTCGGCCTGGACCTGGGCGGCGCCTCCGACGTCAACACCCTGAGGGTGTGGGTGGATCGCGAGGTCGCTCCGGCCCTCGCCGCCTCGTTCTCCTGGGGGGTGTACGTGAGCGCGGACAACGAGACGTGGCGGCTCCACCAGACGGTCGTCGCTGCCCCCTTCGGGCCCTTCGAAAACCGCTTCGAGCTCCGCTTCCCTTCGGTGCGCACGCGGTACGTCAAAGTCGTCGTGAAGCCCCTGTCGCCGACGGTTCCCGGGGCGCTGGAGGTCCCCAGCCTGTTCGTGACGGAGCTTCAGGCCTTCCTGACCGTGTCGGCCCAGCAGGTGCGGGGGTCGACCACGAGGACCTCACAGATCTACGACCTGGGCGTGCGGGCGCTCCTCCTCGAGGGCCCCGCCCTGAACTACGACTTCTACTACCTGTACGCCGCGACCACGCCGGACAGCAGCACCCGGCAGACGGTCACCAACGGCCTGTCGGCGGCGCGGCGCTTTGGTCCGGTCTTGTTCGGCGCGTCCCGCCTGAGCCGGGAGGACAGCATCGAGCCCCAGCGCCGTGCGTCCGCCTGGACCTACAGCGCGTCGTTGTCGGCGACACCCCTGGAGACCCTCAGCCACACCCTGGTCTTCAGCGGCCGGCTGGAGGATGCCGACGGCGAGACGACCCGAACCGAGTCGCTCTTCTTGAACAATGCGGCGGCGCTCTACCCGGGGATCGACGTGAGCCTCGCCGGCGGCGTGAGCCGAAAGGTCTCCGGGGACGGGGGGCAGGGGAAGAGCGCGACGCTGACCGCGGGCGCCACGCTGGTGCCCAATCCGCAGCTGTCGGTCAACCTGTCGTACGCGGACTCCGTCTCGGACGACAGCGGCGGCACGGTGGACGCAGGGACGAAGCGCTCCCAACGGGGCGACGCCAGCGTGTCGTTCAGCCCGGTCAGCACCCTGTACCTCTTCGCGTCGCTGGGTCTCCTGCGCGAGACGGATCGGCCGAGTTCCAACACCCAGAGCTACTCGGTCGGCTGGTCGCCGTTTCGCGACGGGGCGCTGCAGTTCAGTGTCTCGTTCGCGGAGAGCCTGCGGTCCGAGGACAACGGCCGGGACAAGTCCCTGACCCCCTCGGTGCGGTGGAACATCGGCCGAAGCGCGACGCTCGACTTATCTTACCAGCGGGCGGAGAGCGACTCGGCCTCGCAGAGCTCGAAGACGGAGACCTACAGCGCCAACTTCCGGGCGTCGTTCTGATGCCGGGGGGACATTTCCTGACGTGGCTCCTTGCGTTTGCTGGAAGGGCGTCGGAGACAAGAGAGGTGTGCATGCAAGAGGGAAGACTGCTTCGGAAGCTCGCCGTGGGTTGTGCCGCGCTGGTCCTCGCCGGCTGCGCCACGACCGGGGCTGGGGTGTACCACAACCAAGACATGGACTTCGGTTCGATCCAGACGGTCGCGGTGATGCCCCTGGCCAACCTCTCCCGGGATGTCCAGGCGGCCGAGCGCGTACGAGACGTCCTCACGACCCAGCTCCTGGCGACCGGCGCTTTCTACGTGCTCCCCCCCGGGGAGGTGGCCGGCGTGGTGACCAAGGCGGGGATCGGAAACCCTGCCGCGCCGTCGGCCGACCAGATTGTGGCGCTGTGCAGCGCTCTCAAGGCGGATGCGGTGCTCACGGGGGTCGTTCGGGAGTATGGGGACGTCCGGTCCGGCAGCGCCACGGCCAACGTCATCTCGCTCGGCCTCCAGATGTCTGAGGGGCAGACCGGGAAGGTGGTGTGGTCGGCGTCCTCGACCCAGGGTGGCATCGGATGGGGCGACCGGCTCTTCGGCGGGGGAGGGGAAGCGCTCAACGTCGTCACCGAGAAGGCGGTGAATGAGCTCATCAAGAAGCTCTTCGAGTAACCGGCTCCTGCTCGTGGCGCTGCTCTCGTGTGCCGTGGGATGCGCCGGCCCGGGGCCGGGCGTCGCGCCGAAGACGCTGGCGTGGCGGCAGGCGAATCTCGTGGTCCTGCCGCTCGAGAACCTCAGCGGCGAGAGCGCCCCCCTGGGGGAGCTGCGCGCCCTGTTGGAGCGCCGCCTGCGGTCCCTGGGATTCCCCGTAAGGGACGATGCCTCGATCGACGGCTTCCTGCAGGTGCATCGAGTGCGCTTTACCGGCGGGATCGACGAAGAGACGGCAACGGCGTTCCGGCAGGAGCTCCAGACGGCCGCCGTCCTGATCACCACGGTTGAGCTGGCGAAGCCGTCTTCACCCCCGAGGGTGGCGCTCGTCTCGCGGCTCGTGTCGACCGGCGCGGACCCGAGCATCCTGTGGATGGAGACCGTCGGCCTTGCCGGGGACGACCACCCGGGGCTGCTCGGGCTCGGGCTCGTGAAGGACCCAGCGACCTTGTGGAGCCGTGCAGTGGACGGCTTGATGGCGTCGTTGTCCGAGCACCTGACGGGTGACGGCGCCGCGGTCGGCGCCGCCGCCGAAGGGGGCCGAAGGCTCCGGCCCCGGCTCGCGTTTCGCTCTCCCGGGCTGTCGACGGAGCGGGCGCACCGGGTCGTTGTCCTGCCGTTCTTCAACCGGAGCCTGCGGCGAAATGCCGGGGAAATCGTCGGCCTTCACTTCGTCGACCAGCTGCGCCGGCGCAACGTTACGGTGATCGAGCCCGGCGTCGTCCGGCAGCGCCTGCTCCGGTTTCGGTTCGTCATGACCGAGGGGATCGGGGCGTCGGACATCGATCTGATCGCCAACAGCATCGGGGCGGACCTCATCGTCACCGGGACGGTGAGGGAGTACGAGGACTACGAGGGCCCTTGGGGACAGCCCAAGGTCGACTTCTCCGCGCAGGTGATCGACGCCGCGACGAAGCGGGTGGTCTGGTCGTCCAAGAGCTACGGGCAGGGCAGGGACGGCGTGGTCCTGTGGAACTGGGGCACCTGGGGGACGGCCGGGGCCCTGGCGGGCGGCATGGTCGGGGCCATCTCGGACCGACTCGCGGGAGAGGAGCAGGCCCGGAGCGAGAGCCCGTCGAGGGACTCGGTCCGCTGAGCAGAACGGGACAGCGTGCGCCGGGGCACGAGAGCGGCGCCCGCGGCGCTTCACGAAGATACGAAAGGAACGTCATGAGGAATCTAGGGCTGGTTTCGCTCGTTACGCTCGTCACGCTGTGCCTCACCGGTCGGCTGGGGCGCGCGGCCGACGAGGAGGCGGGGAAGGGGGACTCCACGTCCGGACCTTCGGTCACGCTCCGGGTGCCCATGCTGGCGCCGGAGTTCGCCGACCTGCCCGTGGCGATCGTGAACGACGAGACCGTCCACTTGAAGGAGCTCAACGAGGCGCTGGCCTCCTCCCACGAGGACGTCCAGGAACGGAAGATGGCGCCGAAGATCAACGTTGTAGATCTCGTGAACCGGCTGGTGAACGTCCGCCTCCTCCTCGGGGAGGCGCGCACGATCGGGCTGGATCAGCTGCCCGAGGTCCGGGAGCTGGTGGACGCCTTCGCCAAGGGGGCGCGGCGGCAGTTGCTGCTCCAGGAGTTGGGGAAGGGAGCCTCGCCGGACAAGGAGGAGGCGGACAAGATCTACCGGGACGCCGTGAAGGAATACAAGATCCGCTCCGCGCTCTTCGGCAAGGAGGAGGTGGCGCAGGAGATGGAGAAGGACGTCGCCGCAGGCCGCGACTTCAACGAGCTCGTCGACGAAGTCATCCGCGAGGGCAAGGCCAAAGGCGACCAGCAGGGCAACTTCGTCAATGGCAAGGACCTCCAGCCCGAGATCGCGGCCGCCGTATCGAGCCTCGCGGTGGGGGCCGTCAGCCCCCCGATCAAGATCGGGTACAACCGCACGGAAGGGTTCGTCGTCTTGAAGCTCGAGGAGGTCCGGTACCCGGAGGACCCCGCGGTCCGAGAGGGAGCGGAGAGACTCGCTCTCACGCACGCCAGGGAGAAGTTGATTCAGGAGCAGAAAGACAAATTGACGAAGGAGAACGTGACGTTTCGCAAGAAGACGATCAAGAACCTCGACTACGAAGCCAAGGCTCCGGGGTTCGAAGCGCTCCTGAAAGACAAGCGGGTGCTGGCCGAGATCAAGGGTGGGAAGAAGATCACGGTAGCTGATCTCACAGCGGCCTTGAAAGAGAAGTTCTATCACGGTGCGGGGAGGGCTGTCGAAGAAAAGAGAGTCAATCAGAAGAAGAAAGAGGTCTTGGATGCTCTGGTAGAGAAGAGCCTACTGGAGCAAATTGCCAAAAATAAGGGAATCGACAGGTCGCCTCGCTTCAAAGAGATGACGGAGGAGTATGAGAAGTCCGTGCTCTTTGGCGCGTTCATTCAAAAGGCTGTTGCGCCGGACGTGAAGATCACCGATGCCGAGGTGCGCGCATACTACGACGAGAAGACGACCGAGTTCACCTACCCGGAGATGGTGAGAGTGCGGAGCCTTGCCTTCGAAAACGCGGCTCGAGCTCAGCAAGTGCTCGAAAAGCTCCAGAAGGGGGCGGATTTCAATTGGACGCGGGCGAACGCGGAGGGGCGGCTCAAGGAGGGGACCAAGGGGATGTGGACCTTCGAGGGGATCCCGCTGTTGGTCAAGGACCTCCCCGGGGAGGTCAAGAAGGCCGTTTCCGGAGCGAAGGCCGGAGACGTCCGGGTTTGCAGCGGTCCAGAAGGCTACGCCTACGTCCTGGTCGTCGACGACACGATCGCGCCGCGACGCCAGCCGTTTGACGAGGTCCGCGCCGACATCCGGGAGAAGCTCTTCACGACGAAGCTCAACGCGGCGGTAGAAGACTGGGCGGCGAAGCTCAGGGCGGCCAGCCGTGTCGAGGTGTACGTGACCGAAGGGTGCAAGTGAGCCGATGGACGGACGCCACGAGGAGCGCACGATGAGACGGTCTGGGTCGGGGCGCAGGACGCTGCTGTTGGGGGTTGTGCTGGGGCTCGCGGGGCTGGGGGTCGTGGGGGGGAGTGGGGCCGCGGCCCAGAAGAAATTCGCCAAGAAGGAGTGTCTCGACTGCCACTCCGCCTTCGCAGACAAGTACCTGAAGAAGAAGAACGTCCACAAGGTGGTGCAGCAGGGGAAGTGTGAGGACTGCCACCTTCGCCACGGGATCGTCCCGCGCCTGATGCTGAAGAAGGAAGGAAACGACCTCTGCTACGCGTGCCACAGCAAGGAGAAGATGGGGATCGGTAAGCCGCAGATCCACTCGGCGCTGGTCTCGGGTCGGTGCACCCAGTGCCACAACCCCCACGCGTCCGACGAGAGCCACCTGCTCAAGTCCGCGGGGAGCGAGGTGTGCTACGCGTGCCATAAGCGGGAGGCCTACGAGCAGCCCGTGGCGCACAAGGTCCTACAGACCGAGGGGTGTCGGAGCTGCCATCTGGCCCACACCTCGGACGAGAAGAACCTCCTTCGAACGCCGAGAGAGGCTCTCTGCCTGTCGTGCCACCCGGCCGGAAAACCGGGGTTTCAGAAGGCCCACGGCGGCTACCCGGTGGAGAAGGCGCGGTGCACCGTGTGCCATAACCCCCATTCGTCGGTGCAGCCGAAGCTGCTCAAGGCGAGCGCGCACGACCCGGCGCGCTCGTCGAGTTGCAGCGAGTGCCACAACGCGCCCGGCTCTCAGGACCCGTTTAAGACCGCGAAGAAGGGGAGCGAGCTGTGTTACGAGTGCCACGATTCCGCCGAGCTTAAGGCGGGCGGCGACTCCCTCCACAAGCCGTTCGCCGACGGACACTGCGCCGCGTGCCACGATCCCCACGCCTCGGAGAGCCCAAAGCTGCTCGCCGAGAGAGGCGCCAAGCTGTGCCTCGGCTGCCATTCCAAGCTGGGGACGAAGGTGATCACGGGTCACGCGCCGTTCCAGGACGAGAAGGCCTGTCTGAACTGCCACGGTCCCCACTCCGGGCAGGGGAAGACCCTCTTGCTGGCCAAGGCAGAAGAGCTCTGCCTGCGCTGCCATCCCAAGACGCGAGACGACCGCAGTCAGAAGCACCTGCACGGCCCCTTCGCCGAAGGCCAGTGCGTGCAGTGTCACAACGCGCATGGCTCGGATTTCCCGAGCCTCCTGAAGGGGCGCACGGACTCTCTGTGTTACCGGTGCCATCCCGAGGCTGAGGCCCGCTTCGTCAAGACCCACACGCATCAGCCGGTGCGGGAGGGGCTGTGCAACCAGTGCCACGCGGGTCACGGGGCGGGCAACAAGAACCTGCTCAAGGCGACCGGCTCGGCGCTGTGCGCCACGTGTCACGGCGAGCTCCTGAAGCCCGTCGAAGGGGAGACGACTCACCCGCCCTTCGGGGAGGGTGACTGCCTGGCCTGCCACGATGCGCACGGTTCCAACGTGGCCGGGATGATCTCCGCGGACCAGAAGACGGTCTGCTCGACCTGCCACGGCGAACTGGAGGACGGGCTTCGGGGCGCTGCGAGCCGACACCGGCCCGCAGAGGCAGGGGACTGCACGAAGTGCCACAGTCCCCACCGCTCCAAGCTCGATCACCTGCTCCTCGCCAAGGGGCCCGATCTGTGCCTCGTGTGCCACACGGACCTGAAGGCGAAGATGCAGGCCTCCAAGATCCACGCACCGGCCGAGCGGGACTGCCTGCGGTGCCACAAGCCGCACTTCAGCGGGCAGCGGGCTCTCGCGGCGGAGTCGATCCCTGCCCTGTGCCTGGGGTGCCACGATGGCAAGAAGCCTTCGTTCGGGAAGGCGCACCTGGGGATCGACCCCGGCGCGATGGACTGCATCTCGTGCCACACGCCGCACGCGTCCAAGGATCCGAAGCTCTTCAAGGACAACGTGCACCCGCCGTTCGCGGACCGATCGTGCGGCGAGTGCCACGTGACCGAGTAACCGGTCGTTCGAGGAAAGGAAGGCCCATGGGTCTGCGGGATCGGTGGTGGATCGTTTTCTCTGTGGCGTTGCTGGGGGGTGTCGTGCTGGGCAGCGTGGCGTGGTCGGAGGGTCCCTTCAAGCTCAAGCCGGGAGGGATGGGGAAGGTCTGCGTCGTGTGTCACTCGGACCTCGAGGACAAGCTCAAGAGCCCGTTCGTGCATACGCCGGTGAAGGCGGGTCGGTGCGAGGGGTGCCACAATCCCCACGCCTCGGCCTTCGGGAAGCTCCTGTCAACGGATCCGGCCCGGGTGTGCGTCAAGTGCCATGCGTCCCTGATCCCGGAGGGCGCGAAGAGTGTTCACACCGTCGTGGTCCAGGGCGCCTGCGTCAAGTGCCACGATCCCCACGCGGCGCCGAACAAGGCGAACCTGCTCACGGCGGGCAACGACTTGTGTTTGGGTTGCCACAAAGCGATCGCGGACAAGGTGCAGAGCGCGAAGTTCTCCCACGATCCGGTCAAGGAAGGGTGCTTGAACTGTCACAACCCTCACGCCTCTTCGAAAGCCGAGGCGTTGCTCACCGAGGCCGTGCCCGAGCTCTGCGTCCAGTGTCACGAGGTCGGCGCCGAGACGTTCGTCAAGAGGCACGGAGGGTACCCGGTGGGCCGGGCGCGCTGCACGACGTGCCACGATCCCCACGGCTCCGACCTGGGCGGATTGCTCCTGGCCAACTCCCACAAGCCCGTGGCCAACAAGCAGTGCACCCTGTGCCACGTCGACCCGTCGTCGGACAAGCCGTTCGCGACGAAGAAGAAGGGCGTGGACCTCTGCAAGGGCTGCCACTCCTCCATGATCAACGACGCGTTCGGCAAGAAGCGGCTGCACGGTGCCCTGCTGGGTGAGAAGGGGTGCGCGACGTGCCACAGCGCCCACGCGTCGAAGGAGAAGTCGCTCCTGAAGGAGCCGCAGTTGAAGCTCTGCCAGCGGTGTCACTCGGACACGATCGAACGGCAGCGCAAATCGCCCACGCCGCATCAACCCGTCGCCCAGGGCGAGTGCACCGCGTGCCACGCCGCCCACGCGTCGGACAACACCTACCTGATGCCCCAGGCAGACACGAAGGAGTTGTGCGGGAAGTGTCACGAGTGGCAGAAACACTCCACGCATCCGATCGGAGACAAGGTCGTGGACCTGAGAAACCGCAACCTCACGGTCCAGTGCAATAGCTGCCACCGGTCTCACGGCACGGAGTTCAAGCACATGTTCTACTTCTCGACGGTGAGCGAGCTGTGCACTCAGTGTCACACCCAGTATCAGAGGTGATGGGATGATGAACGTCTCGTTGCGAACGCATGTGGCGACCCTGGGACTCCTGCTCCTGCCCTGTCTCGGGCTTGGGGCGGAGGCGTCGAAGTTTCGCTTCGTCGCCTCCGCGTACCTGGACGGCCAGGGTCGAGGGATGAATGGGCCCGAAGGCGTCGCCTGCCGCGACGACGGCACGGTCGTCGTGGGCGACACGGGAAATGGGCGACTGCTCCGGTACACCTTCGACGGGCAGCAGTTCCGAGGGGGAGACGAGGTACGGCTGCCCCCGGGGGCGTACCCGACGCGGGTCCAGTTCGGCCCGAACGGCGACCTCTACTGCCTCGACGCGAAGGCGCGGCGGGTCCTCCGGGCGGCGGCTGCCGGAGAGGCCTCGTACATCGAGCTGGTGGGTGTCCCGGAGCCCTCCGCGGTATGGGTCCGAAGCTTCCGGGTCGACCCGGACGGTTCCCTCTACCTCCTCGACCCCCTGGGCTGGCGGGTGTTGGTGGTCGACAAGGCCGGGCGGTTCCAGCGGGCGATCCCGATCCCCGAGGGGGTCGTGTCCCTCGACGACCTCGCGCTCGATCGAGGCAAGGTGTACCTGCTGGACGGGGTGAGCGGGTCGGTCTACTCGGCGGCGAAGACCGCCGGGGGCTTTTCCCTTCTGGCCCAAGGCCTCCGGCAGTTTCTCAACTTCACCATGGACCTCACCACGGATCCCCGGGGAGGGTTCTACCTGACGGATCAGAACGGAGGCGGGATCGTCTTCCTCGGACCCGACGGAACCTTCCAGGCTCGGCACTCGAGTGCCGGCTGGAAGGAAGGTCTGCTGCGGCACCCCGCCCAGGTCTGCGTGACCGCGAAGGGGGAGGTGGTCGTCGCGGACCGCGACAACAGCCGGATCGAGCTCTTTCTCAGCCGGTAGGGAGGCCCACGGGGAGAGCGACCGCGCCGCCCGACCGGTGACGCGGTGCGCCCCCGTCGGCCCCGGCCGGGGGAAGAGCAGGATACCGAATGGGTCGATCTGTCCCGCGGAGAATCGAGGAACGGTTGGCGGCCTGGTCCGTGCGTCCGACGGCGCACGTGGTCTTCCTCGCCTTGCTCGGCGCCTTGCTCTACCTCAATGTGCTGCATGCGCCGTTTGTATTCGATGACTACGATTCGATCGTCAAGAACCCGCTGATTCGAGATCTCTCGAACTACGTCTGGAATGGCCGTGGATATTCGGTCAACCCTACCAGAGTTCTTGGGTATGCAAGTTTCGCCATCAATTATCAGATCTCCAGCCTGAATGTCGTCTCCTATCGTATCGTGAATGTTCTGGTGCACATCTTCAATGCGTTGCTTCTCTATTCGCTCGTTCATCTGACCGTAAGAACACCTATATTGGAGAAGTCGACGGCTGCAGACAGGGCGTCTGTCATAGCCTTCGTCGCTGCGTTGCTGTTTGTCGTCCACCCGCTGAACACGGAGGCCGTAACGTATGTCGTGCAGAGACTCACGTCTCTCGCGACGATGTTCTACCTCTTGGCTCTCGTCCTCTACGCCCGTTGGAGGCTCGCAGCCGGTTCCCGCCTCGCGAAGACGTCCCTCTATGCCGGTGGGTTGGCAGCATCGGCAGCAGCCATGGTCACCAAGGAGATTGCGTTCACCCTCCCCGTGATGATGGCGGTCTATGAGCTCTGTTTCTTCACGGGACGGTTGAGGAAGCGGCTCCCGTTGCTTCTTCCCTTCCTGGCCACCTCGCTCATCATTCCCTTGAGCCTGCTGAGCCTCGATCAGCCGATCGGGCAGGTCCTGTCGGACGTGACCCAGGTGACGAGGGTTCAGTCCACGTTGCCCAGGCTCGACTACCTGGCGACGCAGTTCGTGGTCCTCGGGAAGTACCTCGGCCTGCTGCTCTGGCCCTCGCGACAGAACCTGGACCACGACGTGTCGGTGCACCGTTCGTTCACGGATCTCCCCGTCGTCGGCTCTGCCGTACTCCTGCTCGGCCTGGTCGCGTTTCTCTCCCGGGCTTGGTGGCTCTCGTCGGCGCGGTCACCGGCTCGGACCGATCGCGCGGGCTGGAGACTCGTCGCGTTCGGGCTCGCGTGGTTCCTGGTCACGCTTTCTGTGGAGTCAACCGTCGTGCCCATCGTCGACCTGATGTTCGAGCATCGGATGTATCTGCCGTCGGTGGGCTGTTTCCTCGCCGCGGGGGCCGGGGGCTGGATGGTGGTGCAGTGGCTCGGGAGCCGCGCGAGGAGCCTCGGGACGGCGCTCTTCGTGGTCGTGGCGGCATTGCTGTCGATCCTGACGGTGGAGCGAAACAGAGTGTGGGCCAGCGAAGTCGCCCTGTGGACGGATGCTGCGGCCAAGTCGCCTCACAAGGCGCGCCCGCACCTGAATCTCGGCGTGGCGCTCCTCTCGGAGAACAGGGCCGAGGAGGCGCTCGCCCCGCTGGCCACGGCGATTCGACTCGATCCCGGAGGCCTGGCGGGCTACACGAACCTGGGCGCCGTCTTTGTCCGCCTCGGGCGGCGTGAGGAAGCGGCGGCCCTGCTGGAGCGTGCCCTGCGGTTGGCGTCTCTGGAGGCCGGGGACGTCGAGACGTACACGAACGTTGCCGCTGAGTATGCGGAGCTGGGCGACACCCCGCGGGCGATGGAGTTGTTGCGCCGCGTGATCGACGCGAGGCCCGACTACCCGGACGCGCACTACGTTCTCGGAAATGTCTACAGCGATTCCGGTTCGCTCCAAGAAGCGGTTGGAGAGTACCGGGAAACGGTCCGGTGGCGCCCTGAGTACGCGGACGCCCACAACAACCTGGGGATCGCCTATGCCCGGCTCGGAAACGTGAGAGAGGCGGAGGCGGAGTTTCGGACCGCCGCGCGGCTGAGCCCCGACGACGAAGAGTATCGGAGCAACCTGTCGAGGTGTGCGACGCTCGGGAAGGGGACCTGGAGATGAAGAAGACAGGGGAGCGCGTGGGCTCTCTCTCGGTAGTGTACGGACTCTTCTTCCTGTCGGGCGCCTCCGCTCTTGTCTACGAAGTTGCGTGGGTCCGCTCGCTCAGCCTGGTCTTCGGGGGCTCCCACCTCGCCGTCACCACCGTCCTCGCGGTCTTCATGGGGGGGCTGGCCCTGGGCAGCCGGTTGCTGGGCCGGCGCGCCGACGAGGTCGAGCGGCCGCTTCGGCTCTTCGGGCTCCTCGAACTTGGCACCGGGGTCTTTGCCCTAGTCTTCCTGGGGCTGATGAAGGTCTACCCGGAGGTGTACGGGGCCCTGGCGCGGCTCGGAGAAGACAGCCGTGTCTACCTCTCGGTCGTTCGCGTCCTCTTCGCCGTTGCGGCGATGATCGTTCCCACGACGCTGATGGGCGGGACCCTGCCGGTCTTGTCCCGCTTCGTCTCGGTCCGCTCGCGGACGCTGGGCCGCCAGCTGTCCTTCCTGTACGGCTTCAACACCCTCGGCGCGGTCGCCGGAGTCTTGGCGGCGGGGTTCTTCCTGCTGGAGACCCTGGGGGTGACCGCGACGATCGCAGCGGCAGCGGGGACGAGCCTGCTGGTCGGTCTCGTGGCTTCGACCCTGCCGGAGGAGCGGGTGGCCCCGCGGGGTGCCGGGCCGAGCGTCCCGGTGAGCCGAGCGGCCGCGCCTCCGGAAGGGCCCCCGGCCGCGGTGTTCTCGGCGCGATGGGTGTTGTGGGGCATCGGGGTCAGCGGGTTCTGCGCCCTGGGGTACGAGGTGCTGTGGACCCGGATGCTCAGCCTGGTGGTCGGCACGTCGGTGTACAGCTTCAACGTGATCCTGGTGGCCTTTCTGTCGGGGATCGCGCTCGGGAGCCAGGCGCACGGCCTCGTCCACCGGCGGTGGAAGGCGGCCACGGCCTTCCTAAGCTCTGCCGACGGTTTCGCAGCGGTGCAGGTCGCCATCGGGCTCACCGCGCTGGCGGTGACGATCCTCATGCAGGACCTCCCGTCGCAGGCCACGGAGCTGCAGCGCCTTCTGGTCGGCGCTCACGCAGGGGAGTTCGGCGCCCGGCAGGGCGCGAGCTTCCTGGTCGCCTTCGCGTACCTGTTCGTCCCCGCGTTCTTCATGGGCGTGGCGTTCCCGCTCGCAGGGACCGTCTACGCCGCCTCCCGAAACGCAGTGGGAAGCGCCGTGGGGGAGATCCTCACCTTCAACACGGTAGGCGCCATCCTCGGGGCGTCGGTTAGCGGGTTCGTTCTCCTCTATGCCTTCGGCATCGAGCGGTCGCTTCAGATGCTCGTGGTCCTCAACCTGGCCACGGGGCTCTCGGCCGCGGCGAGCCGTTGGGGCCGAAAGATGCCGCTGTGGGCGATCGGCGCCGGCGCCGCGGCGCTTCTCTTGGGGCTCGCCGTCGACTCCGGCTGGGGACGGTTCTGGGACCTCAAGTACTTCGCCATCTTCCGCAACAATCAAAGGGCCGCCTTCGACACGCCCGAGAAGGTCAGGGACGCGCTCCAGAACACCGACGTCCTCTACTACTTCGAGGGCGCCAACGAGACGATCAGCGTCATCCGGCCCAAGGGGGCCATGCAGGCGTTCGTGGTCAATGGGAGGCCCGAGGCCACGACCGCTCCCATGGACGTGCAGTGCCAGCGGACGCTGGGCCACCTTCCCATGCTCCTGCACCCGAACCCGCGCAAGGTCTTCGTCCTCGGAACCGGGACCGGCATGACGCTCGGAGCGACCTCGATTCACCCGGAGGTCGAGAGCCTCGTGCTCGCGGAGATCGAGCCCGGCGTCATCGGCGCGGCCCGCACGTTCGCGGCCTACAACCACGACGTTCTCGACAACCCGAAGCTCCGGATCGTCTTCAACGACGGACGAAACTACCTGGCGACGACCCGGGAGACGTTCGACGTGGTCACGGCCGACCCGATCCACCCGTGGTCCGGGGGCGCGGCTTACCTGTACACGACCGAGTACTTCCGGAGCGTGGCGGAGCACCTCCGGCCGGGCGGTGTCGCGTGCCAGTGGCTTCCGATCTATGCGCTTTCCGTCGAGGACGTGAAGACCGTCGTCCGGACGTTTGCGGCGAACTTCGACCACGTCATGATCTGGCTGACCCACTACGACGCGGAGCTCGTGGGCAGCAACTCGCCTCTCGTCATCGACGAGGCGAAGCTCGCGCGGCGCATGGCCCGGCCGGCGATCGCGAAGGATCTCGCGGAGGTGGAGATGGGAACGGCGGAGGATTTCCTCTCCTACTTCGTCGCGGGCACCGAGGGCGCCCGGGCCTTCGGACGGGGCGGCGTCTTGAACACCGACGACAACCTCTTCCTCGAATTCTCGGCGCCCAAGTCCATGGGCGTTGCGAGCGTGATGGGTGAAAACGTGCGTGCTCTGGCCGGAAGCCGCGAGAGCCTCGTGCCGTACCTCGCCTCGGAGCCCGACGAGGGCGCGCGGAGCCCGCAGAGAGCGCGCTGGGAGAGAAACCTGGCGGCGGGAAGGATCTACGATGCCGCCCATTCCCTGTTCCTGGGCGGGGGCGCCCAGACGGCTCCATTCCAGGTGTCCTGGGACCGCCTGTCGCGAGACTACGGGACGTACGCGCCCTTCCGGTTCCTGGAGGATGAGGTCCGGGCAGACCTCGACAGCACCCCGACACTGGTCGCTTCGGAGAGCTTCGCGGTCGCAGCCGACGGCGGTGAGCCGGGGTCGCTCCAGGTCTCGGCCGTCCTCGTGCGCATCGGGCGAACGCGCGCGGCCGTGATGTTCGTGGACAACGACCGGCGTCAGATCTACGGCCAACGGTACTTCGACGGGCGCTTCGAGGAGCTCGAAACCGGCGCACGGGGCTACGCAACAGGAGTACTCGCCTCCCTGCGGGAGGCCTACGGGGCGGCGGTCGAGGAGGCCCGGCGCTCGGGCCGACGGCTGCCGTCGGAGCCGAGCCTGGCCCCGAGGCTCAAAGAGAGGGTGGGCGTGCTCGTGTCGCGAGGCGCCGCCGACAGCGGGTTCTCGTCCACGACGGGGACAGGATCACCGGCGCCGGGAGGTCGCCCGAGCACGCTAAAGTAGTGGCACCCTTCCGCCGACAAGAGGCGTGTGGTAGATAGATTCCCCGTTCGATCAAGGCAAATCGTCCGAAAGGGCGAGACGCAAAGCCGCTGGCCTACGCTCCGGGAGCTCTCGGAGTACGGTAGCAGGGCTGCCGGGCGGACGCAGCACCTGAGAAAGGGCTGTCGTTCGCAGGACAACGACTGCCCGAGGTGCTCTCATGCTCGTCGCCGCCTCTCCCCTGCGCTGGCTCGCCTCTGTGGCGCTGGCGGCGGTCCTTCTCATTCCCCACCCGGTCCGAGGCTTCCACCAGGGCGGAGTGGGCTTCTGCGAAGGCTGTCACGGCCTGCACGGCGTCGGCCGGAACGACTCCGGCGCCTCCTTCCTGCTCACCGGCAGCGATGCGAGCTCCACGTGCCTCGGTTGTCACGCCGACCACGGGGCCGAGTACGCGGTGCTGTCCGCGGATGGATCCCGCTACACGCCGGGGGGCGACTTCTACTGGCTCGGGAAGACGTTCTCGTGGACCGAGGGTGGCGTTCGGAATGCGAGCCCGGCGGAGCGCCACGGGCACAACGTCGTCGCGGCGGACTTCGGCCTGTCCGCGGACGGGTCGCGCCGGGTCGCGCCGGGGGGCACCTTTCCGGCGGCAGGTCTCAGCTGCACGAGCTGCCACAACCCGCACGGACAATCTACCCCGGATGCCAGCGCGAAGGGCCCCGTGGCCGGCTCCGGATCCTACGGTGCTCGAGCCGCGCCGGGGACAAGGGTCGGGGACTTCCGGCTCCTCTGGGGAGCCGGGGAGGGACCGAGCACCTTCCAGTACGCGTCACCCGTGGCTCGGGCCCCGGAGGACTGGGCCGAGACCGACCGCAACCACGTGGCCTATGGGTCGGGGACGTCCGAGTGGTGCGGCAATTGCCACGCCGGCCTCGTCGGCGAAAGCTCCGGTATCGGAGGAGGGAAACACCCCGCGGGTCTCTCGGCTCGGCTCGGTGCAGCGGCGGCCGCAAACTACAATCGCTATGTGAAGACCGGCGATCTCTCCGGGAGCCGGGCCGACTCCTACCTGGCCCTGGTGCCGGTCGAGCAGGGTACCACCGACCTCTCGGTTCTCGACCCGGCCAGCACGCAGGGGCCTGACGAGGGAGCCAACGTCATGTGCCTGACCTGCCATCGAGCGCATGCGTCGGCGTTCGAGCAGGCGGGTCGCTGGGACTTCTCGGCGACCGTGCTGGCCGACTCGCATCCCAGGACCGGAGACGGCGGCGCGACCGGCGACGACGCCCGCCACAGTTACTACGGCAGGGACGTTATCGCCCGGTTCGGTCCTTACCAGAGAAGCCTCTGCGCCAAGTGCCATCCCGTGGACTAGGGCGCGAGCGGCTCCACGAAGATCCGCATCTTCCCCCCGCACACGTCGCCCCCGCGCGTGCCGAGGTCGTCGGTCAGGTCCACCTCCAGCAGCTCCGGGCGTCCTGTCGCTAGCAGGCATCGGAGCGCCGCGCTCTTCACCGCGTTTTCCCCACAGCCGCCTCCGACCGAGCCGAAGGTCGTCCCGTCGCCGCACACGAGCATCTTCGCCCCGGTTTCCCGGGGAGTAGAGCCCAGGGCCTCGACAATCGTCGCCAGGCAGACGGGAGTGGCGCGGCGGCGCAGCGCCTGGAGCTTCTCCAAGATCTCACGGTCGGTCACGGCTGCGCCTCCTGGCCGCGAAGTGCCCGGGCCGTGCTGGCGCCCCGTCGCCGCACCGCGACGAGCTCGGCCGCGATGGAGAGCGCGATCTCGGCCGGCGACTCGGCGCCCACGGGAACGCCGATCGGCGTGAACACGCGGTCGAGTCGGTCGCGGGGGATTCCGAGCCGGCCGAGTTCCTGGAGGACGAACTGGCCCCGGCGGCGGCTTCCGATCATGCCGACGTACGCCGTCTCCCGGGGCAGGATTTCGGCCAGGCATTCGGCGTCGTGCTCGTGGCCCCGGGTGACGACCACGACATAGGTGGAGGTACCCAGGGGGAGGGCGTGCAGCGCCTGGGCGAACTCCTCGGCGATCACCTCGCACCCCGGAAAGCGCGAGGGCTCGGCGAACTCGGGCCGATCGTCGAGCACCGTCACAGCGAAGCCGAGCTCCAGGGCGAACCGGGACAGCGGCAACGCGATGTGCCCGGCGCCGCAGATCACGAGGCGGCTCTCCGGAGACAGGACGTCGAGGAACACCCGGACGTCGGGCGACATCTCGACGAGCCGCCGCTTTCGGTGGCGAAGAGCGTCGTCGGCCAGCGGCCGAAGGGCGGCGTCCAGGTCGGGCGAGCCGAGCCCGCCCTCCAGGGAGCCGTTTCGGTGCACGAGCGCCTTGCGGCCGGGCTCGGCGCCCTCGACGACGGTGGCGAGGCAGAAGGTCTCTCCTCCGGAGAGCAGTTCGGCGGCGCGAGCGAGGACGTCCAAGGCAGTCTCCGCGGGATCAGGTGAGGGGCCGGAAGGCTCAAGGTACAGGGCGCGAGGGGTGGGCCTCAAGGCAAAAGCTTTTCAGGTGCGCCGTGCGCGAAGTTCCCCGAGACTCCATCCGAACCCCAGTCCGAGACCCTCCATCGTCCTGAACGGCTCCGCCGGATGTCCCAGCCATCGCGGGTCCAGTCAGCTCACAATCAGCAAGGCACGCGGCGTTGGGGGTCTGCCCACCAACGCCGCGTGTCAAACAAGAAGGCGATGCCACGCCGTCACTGGCCGACGATGCGTCCCTCCACCACGGGCCCTACGGGCGAGTTGGCGGTCACGTAATCGATCGTGACCTGCAGCAGGTCGTCGAAGGGCATCAGGACGTTTGTACCCTGCGCGAACACCGTGTAGCCGTCACCGCCCGTGTACACGAAATCGTTGGTGACGAGCCGAACGGTGTCCGCGGGGCCGATCGGCGTCAGGGGACCACCCACCCCGTCGGGCGCCTTCCACAGCCCCGTCACGGCCGGAGTTGTGTCGTTGCATGCGAAGGTCACCTTCAGGCCCGAGATCTGCGGGAAGCGCCCGGTAGAGATGGCCGCGTTGCAGAACGGAGAGAAGCCGTTGAGAAAGGCCTCCTCCAGCTGCGCGCCCGTCAGGGTTTCGATGATCGTGCGGTTGCCGAACGGCAGCGCCGAGAACATCTCGCCCCAGGTGATCTCGCACGGCTGCTCGCCGGCGTTAAGAGGCAGGCAGTTGACATCGGCGCGCAGCCCGCCCGAGTTGGTGAGCGCCGCTTCAACGCCCAGGTACTTCACGCGCATGGCGTCGGCCACCAGGTTCCCCATGGCCGACTCGAAGAGGCGGGTGGGTGCGCGCAAGATGTCGAACTGCTGGCTTCCGATCACCGCGTTGCGCAGCACGGCCGTCTGGGCATTGGCGTCGTCGACGATCGCCTGGACGTCGGCTCGCTTCGCCACGCCGAGGTTCTTGGCGACGCGCGTTGCGGCGCCCGCCCATTCGACGTCCTGACCGTGGATGACCATCTGCACCGCCGAGTAGCTGGCTCCGGTGTTCAGGCCCTGGGCGACGAGGATGTTGCCGACCATCACGTTCGAGACGCGGTGGGTGTGCCCCGCGAGGATGACGTCCACGGTAGTGTCCTGGATGTCCTGGGCGATCTTCACGATCGGGCCTTCCCACGGGACGGGCAGATTGCCGTCCAAGGCGTTCCGGCCTTCGGTGGAGCCGTCGTGGATCAGGACGACCTGCACCTTGACGCCCTGCCGGCGGAGCCTCTCGGACTCGACCCGGATGGTCTCGACCTCGTCGAGGAACCGGAGGCCGGCCGTGGCACCCGCGCTCACGAGCTCCGGCGTGGACTGGAGCTCGACGCCGATGACGCCGATCCGCAGGCCGCCCCAATTGAAGACCTGGGTGCCTTCCACCCAATCCGGGTTCCGCAGAGTCACCTCGTCGACGATGTTGGCGCCGAGGAAGGGGAAATCGGCGCGGGCTTGCTGCCCCAGAAGCCGTGCGACGCCGTAGGCGAACTCGTGGTGTCCGTAAGCGGTTGCATCCAGACCCCAGGCGTTCTCGACGTCGATCGCCGGCTGGTCCTCCAGCAGGCCGGAGTTGGCCGGCGAACCGCCGACGTTGTCGCCGGAGGCGAATAGGAACGGCGGTCCAGGCAGCTGAGCGGCTTCCTCGTCGAACATCGTCGCCAGCTGCGCCGCGCCCCCGACCGACACGTTCCTGCCGTCCAGGGACATCGTCGTGGGGTCGAGGTGGCCGTGGTAGTCGGTCAGGCCGATGACGGGCACCAATCTGCGGGCTTCGCCGCCGCGCAACAGATCCAGGCGGACCACGCCCTGCGACTGCTGCGGCTCGGGGACGCCCATCAAGTAGGCGATGGTCGGGGCGAGGTCGATCGTGCGCAGGCCGTGGGCGACCACGTTGGGGTGGACAGCGCCGCCGCCGCCGATGAACGCGGCGCGCAGGTTGACGTTGGCGGCCAGGTTCTGCACGTCCGGCACGTAGCCGTAATGACCGAAGAAGGCCGACCGGGCGACCAGCGTGCCGGGCGTGGGGGCATCGAACTGATAGGGGGGATAGGCGAACACGACCAGATCTCCGGTGCGCGTCGGGTGCGCCATGTCGGTGGTGCTGTCCGGCCCGTTGGGGATGTAGCGCGCCTCGGCCTTGGTGTATGCACGGTCGATCATCGTCCACTCTTCAGGCTGGCCGTCGCCGGTCCAGTCGTTCGGATCGCTGAGCGCCAGGAAAGCGGCCTTGATCTGGGCCACCGTCGCGGCTTCGTCCGCCGCTGCGACTTGGGTAAGGCCGGCCCCCACAGGATCGCGGCCCGCCAGGTTCAGGTAGATCTGAACCGTGCCGCCGCCCCAGCAGGCTTTGGCCTTCCCGATCGTTTCGCCGGTAGCCGGTCGGCAGTTCGAGGTCTGCGGCTTGGAGAGCAGCCCGAGGTCCACCAGGACCTTGCTCGCGTCGACGGCCAGGAACTGTGGGGCCGAGCCGTGATCGGACGCCACGAAGCTGCTGACGCTCACCGGCATCCGCGATTGGGCGAGCGCGAGCGTGGCGTCGGCGCCCTGATAGGCGCGCTGCAGGAAGGCGGTGCGCTGGGCAACGCGTCCGTCCGGCGTGCCGTTGACCTGCACGTCGTCGTAGGCCGGATTCGGGCTGCCGTCGGGCAGGGTCGGCGTGATCAGCCCCAGGAACTGCAGCTGGAAGTCATCGGTCGTGGGGTACCCGATCATCGCCAGGTCCGGCCGGTACTTGGACAGAATGTACCGGATGACTGGATGCGCGAAGGTCTCCCAGTACAGGCCCTGCTCCACGTAGGTCTCTTCGGTGACGATACCCGACTCGAGGATGGCGTAGTCGGCGCCGGTCGAGGACGGGAACCTCTGGGCGACGTACTCCTCAAAGTCGCCCGTGAAGCCGGGCTCCGACCAGCCGACCCAGCTCGCGTTCGCGCGCGCGACCGAGGTGTGGAAGAGGCGCACCTGGGACAGATCGCCGGCGAGTTGCTCGACCTTCACCAGCACGCCGGCGGTCAGGCCGTCGAAGGCACCTCCATTGATCGTGACCTTCACGTCGCTCCACTGCCCGCGACCCAGCGTTGCGACGGCGGCCGCCCCATCTTTGGAGGGCGAGAACAGGACGCGGTCGTAGTTGACCGTCGCGTCATTGGTCGAGTCGAAGAGGTAGGCGTCCAGGCCGTACTGGTCCACGCCGAAATCCATAACGCGCAGGCGCATCTCCTTTGCCGGGCTGTAGGATGGGGGCACATTCGTCCAGCCAGTGGCGTCGGCCGGCGCCGCGCCGGGAAAGGGCGCCTGCCCGGCGAATCCGGCCGGGTGATCGAACTGCAGACCGAACGCGGCAACGAGGGCTGCGTCATCGGTTGCGCCGACGTAGTTGGTCGCCACGCCCCGCCCGGAGAAGAAGGAGCGGAAGTCGACGGTGGGGCCGTTGATGACGCCGACACGGCCCCCGGCCCATTCGATCTGGGCGACCTTCTTGCCGCCGCGTTCGGCGGCCTGGGCCAGGGTCTCCGCCTGTAACACGCCGGAATCAAATGCGCCAGCGCGGCTGCTGAACGCCTCGCCGTTGATGGCGAAGGTGTTGCTCGTCGAGCCGTGTACCCCCGACCACGCTCCCGTTGCCAGGCTGTACCAGCCCGCGCCGGGGTTCGGTGGGGCCTGGGTGAGCAGGCCACCGTCGGCGGCCTTGGCGCCATTGCGCAGGAGACGGGCGAACGTTGGCATCCGCCGCTGATTGACGTAGCTTTCGGCCAAGTCCTGCCTCATGCCTGCAGCAACAAAGAAGATCACCGCTTCCTTGTTGGCGCATATCGGAGGGGGTGCCGTTGGTTTTCGGTCAGCGGCCGTGGCTACGTCACCGATCGACAGAGCAAGTGGTGCCGCGATCAAACCGAGCAAGCGCACACGTGATCTGAGCATGGTGCCCTCCTTCCAAGGACAGTTGGTAGCAGCGTCGGGTCGGCGCATCTGAGGATGACTGCCGGAGCTGCAGGCTCAATCGGCTGAGTCCGAGTCGTCTCGAATCCGATGCGCCTACCCGCCGAACCACGATGCCAAAAACAGTATCACCGAAAACGTGCAGCGACTCGGTTCGGTCAATCTCAACTTCGGAGCACGGAGTCAGCTGCCGCGCGGGCCGGTCGACCGAGCTTCGCTCTCCTTGCCGGCGTAGTTCCCCAAGGGCATCGGGAAAGGCTCTCCCATCGCGCCGGAACCGACCATTTGACGATTGAGCACACGCTCTGTCGCCGCCTTAGATGGCGCGCCTGCCCCTTTCTCCTCCCGGAAACGTCAGAGGCACCCTATCTCAAGGTGCTCTCACGTCAAGGAGAGTGAGAACGTCGCCAACCGGTTCATGGAGCCTCTGGTCCGCTCTTTGCTGGGCGCGAACGCGATGACTCGGAGCTTCGCTGGCCTCGCCGTTGCTCTCCTGCGGGCCACCGTCGCCTCTGCGGAGGTGCTTCCGGGTTTTGTGCAGGCAAGTTGTCCGCGGTAGGCTGGGCCTTCGACAAGGAGGCGAGGCATGCGATACACCACCCAGGGGTACCTTTGGGGACGCTGCAAAAGTACAAAAGGTAGTTGCACTCTGGGTGCATTCCGTAGCCTTTCGGCACGCCACGAAGTGCCCGTCTCGACGTTCTGGGTGTCGTCCACCACGTCATGGCCCGAGGGATCGAGGGTCGTCCGATCTCCCGCGACGAGCGAGACCGGGAGGAGTTCCTGCGCAGACTCACGGAGGTGGTCGTGAGCGGCAAGGCGCAGTTGCTCGGCTGGGCCCTGATCCCGAACCACTATCACTTGGTGCTGCGGCCGCGGCAAGTGAACCTCAAAGACATCATGCGACGGCTCATGACCGGGTACGCCGGCTGGCACAACCGACGCCACGGGCGCCAGGGGCACCTGTTTCAAAACCGGTACAAGAGCATCGTGGTGGAGGAGGAGCCCCACCTGTTGCAGCTCGTGTGCTCTGAACCCGGTGCGGGCGCGTCTGCTAGAGGGGGGATGGAGGAACTGGACGCCTACGCGTACACGGGGCACTCGGTGATCATGGGACGGCGGCACTACGAGGCACAGGATGTCGACGCGATCCTCTGGCGGTTTGGCAGCAGAAGGGGAGAGGCTCGCCGGCGCTATCGAGAGTTCGTGGCCGGGGGACTGGGGGAGGGTCCACGGGAGGAGTTCCGGGGCGGGGGCCTGGTACGAAGTGCAGGGGGATGGGAGGCGCTCAAACGCAGGAAGTGGGAGGAGCGAGAGCGGGGAGACGAGCGGGTGCTGGGGAGTGGGGAGTTCGTGGAGAAGCTCCTGGGCGACGAGCCGACGGTGCGGCGCGTGCCGCTGCGGTCGGCGGAGGAGGTGCTGATCGAGGTGAGTCGGGCCCATGGGATCAGCGCGGACGAGATCTTGGCGCCCTCGCGGGAGAGGCGCATCACCCGAGCGCGAGCGGAGTTCTACCGACGTGCCCAGGCAGAAGCCGCCCAGACCCTGGCGGACCCGGCCCGGATGACCGGCCGCAGCCAGCCGGCGGTGTGGCAGGTCGTGCAAAGGCATCGCGCGTCCGGTCGAAAGGGGATAACGTTATGCACCTTAGAAGCGTCCCATTTTCCATATTCTATTTGCCCCGTTGGGTTCGGATTGCCCACGGCGCGGGCCGGGGCTACAATTCGATCCTCTCGATCTGCTCCATCCTACAACGGTCTGGGCGCATCCTGGCCACTGGGGAGTCCCCATGCTCGCGAAAGTGACCGACAACGGTGTGACGATCCCGAAGGACCTTCTTTCAGGGGCAGAGACGGTCGATATTCGCCAGGAAGGCAACGTGGTGGTCATCGTGCCCGTCTCGCTCACCGACCCCCTGCTCGACCTCGGGAAGGCGCCTGTAACCTGCGGAGCACCCGACGCCTCCGAGCGCCACGACGAGTACGTCTGAGGGGACACGGCATGACGCCGGTCTTCCTCGATACGTCGTACCTCATTGCCATCGAGGCAGCGGACGACAACCGTCATGCTGAAGCTCTCACCCATTGGAAAGCCTTTGCAGCTCGGCCCCTCCCGATCATCACTACGTCGCTCGTCTTCGCGGAAACCGTGACCTTCTTCAACGCGCGCGGCCGACATGCGAAGGCCGTGGAACTCGGACAGCGTCTGATCGAGAGCCGCGCGATTCGCATGGTGCATGTGGACCCCGAGCTCTTCTTTGCCGGCTGGGACCTCCTCGCGAAGCACGATGACAAGACATACTCCCTCACGGATTGCATCTCGTTCCTCGTCATGGAGCGAGAACACCTTCGCTCCGCACTCGCTTTCGACCGGCACTTCGTGCAGGCAGGATTTGCCACTTTGCCGCCTCCCCGGCCGAAGCCGTAGACTATCCGTTGGCTTGAGGGCTGCGAATCCGGTCCGATCGTGTAGGCCACTTCGCCCGACCCAACGGACTACGGACTCGGTTCGCCCTCCTCCCAAAGGTCCCCCACGGTCGCCCCACCGAAGGGTGTGTTCGCGAGGCGAACACACCCTTGGGCCCAAGTACGGCACCAGGGGCATTGGAGACGGCGACGCCGCTGCGGTGCCTGGGTTACCGTTTCGGTGCGTTTTCAACGCACCCTATGCACTGTCTCGGCATCGCTCACCCCCGACTGCTCAGCGCCTCACCTCTTCCGCGTCAGGCAACTTCGGTATGAACATCCCCTTCCTTGCCCCGGGTGCTGGGGAGTGGGGAGTTCGTGAAGAAGCTCTGGGCGACGAGCCGACGGTGTGTCGCGTGCCGCTGCGGTCGGCGGAGGAGGTGCTGACCGAGGTGAGTCGGGCCCATGGGATCAGCGCGGACGAGATCTTGGCGCCCTCCCGGGAGAGGCGAATCCCTTGTCTGCGCCAATCGGCCTTCGCGCGTCCCGTTGCGCAGCTCCGGCAGGGAAGGTACGGCCTGCTCTTGGATCATCAGCCTGTCCCCGTCGCCTAATCTTCGGACACGATTCCGCTCTCGACTACCTCGCCCTGATACGGTACGAGAAGGGATGGTGGGCCGCGGCCAAGAAGGCCGCTTGAGTCCGAGGGCCCTCAGCTGTATACCGAGCCGGGGCAACTCCAGCGTCCAGAAGGGAGGGCATGCCATGACCGCTCGCAACAACGCGCCGATGGTTGTGACGATGGTTGGGATCCTGCTCGGAGTGGCGCTGCTGGCCGTCGGCTGCAGCGGCAGCGGCGGGTCTTCGCCCTCCGGTGGAGATCCGCAGCCGCGCGACCACCGGGCCCGCCGGATGGCCAACTGTGCGGAGCTCGTCGCCTACGCGCAGGAGGTGACCGCGCTCGAGGCCGAGCTGACCAGCCGCTTCGCGTCCGGCAGCGGGGCGGGTGCCGGCGATGGGGATGCGACCGAAGGGATACCGCCCTCGTCCCAGGACCCCGCGAGTCTGGGAGCCGATCGGCAGTTTTCCACGACCAACGTCCAGGAAGAGGGCGTGGACGAGGCCGACTTCGTCAAGACCGACGGCGACTTCTTCTATGTCCTCTCGGGGGGCAAATTCTTGATCCTCCGAGCGTGGCCCGCGCGGGAACTGGCGGAGCTCTCGCGGGTCGGGCTGGAGGGGGATCCCGTGGGCCTCTTCCTCTACCGGGACGTCGCAGTGGTCGTCTCCCAGTTGTGGGACGCCTCGGCGCTCGTCCTGGACCCGCGTCCGAACAGCGGGGCGGTGACGAAGCTGACGATCCTCGACGTCGCCGATCGGACAGCGCCGAAGGTCGTCCGTGAGCTCTACTACGAAGGCGCATACTCGGCGGCGCGCCTCGTGGGGAGCCGCGCCCACCTGGTCCTCACCTTCGGAGCCATGTTCTTGGGGATCTTCGGCGGCGTCGATGCCTTGCCCCCGACCGCAGGAGGCATCGATCAAGCGGCCGCCGCAGCCCCGGCCGCCGTCACGGACGTCTTGCCCCGGTACTGGGATCGCCGGGACTCCGGCGGGGCGTTCCCCGTCGGCTCCGGTTCGGCCTGCGCCTGCGAAGACGTGTACCGGCCGGCCGTGGACAACGGCGTGGGGGTCGTGCTGCTGGTGACCCTCGACCTGGCTGATCCGAGCGCAGAGCCCAAGAGCACGGCGATCCTGGGCAACGGCGGCACCGTCTACGCCTCGAAGGATAGCGTGTACGTGGCCGCGGCCAACGTCGGCATCTGGCCGTGGCTGCCGGTGGCCGAGGTGCAGGCGACAGCGCCTCGGGAAACGACCGTGATCCACCAGTTCTCCCTGGGCGCCGAGCCCGCCTACGCCGCGAGCGGCGAGGTGAACGGGTGGGTGCAGAACGCCTTCTCCCTGAGCGAGCACAAGGGAGTGCTGCGGGTGGCGACCACGGAGAACCCCTGGTCCGCCGCGCCGTCCAACGCCGTGACGGTGCTGGGGCAGGAAGGACAGGACCTCAGGATCCGGGGAAGCCTCACAGGGCTCGGCAAGGAGGGGGACCGGATCCAGGGCGTCCGGTTCCTGGGTGACCGCGGCTTCGTGGTCACCTTCCGCCAGATCGACCCCCTCTACGCGCTGGACCTCTCGGACGCGGCGTCGCCCAAGAAGGCGGGCGAGCTGGAGATTCCCGGCTTCTCCACGTACCTCCACCCGGTGGGTGAGGCGTATCTGCTGGCCGTGGGCCAGACGGCGCCGGACCCCGCCCGGCCGGGGACATCGGCGGAGGTGAGCCTCTTCGACGTCTCGAACCTCTCCGCGCCGTCCCTCGTCGCCCGGGAGACCCTCGGTTCCCTGAGCTTCTCCGAGGCCCAGTTCGAGCACAAGGCGTTCGCGTACTTCGCTCCGCTGCGATCGCTGGGGATTCCCGTCACCGCCTGGGACGGCGACCCGACCCGGGACCCCTGGAACCCGGCGAGCGCGTTCAGCGGCCTGCTGCTCTACGACGTGGACCCGGCTAGAGGGAAACAGGCCTTCGCACTTCGGGGACGGATCGATCACACGACCTTCTATCGGGACGACGTCGACGAATTCTGGTACTACCCCGACGGGGTGCAGAGGAGCTTCTTCATCGGCGACGCCGATGCCGGCTTCGCCGTGTACACGGTGAGCGGCCGGGGAATCAAAGCCTCGAGCTACGCGGATCCTGCGACCGACCTCGCCTCCGTGCCCCTGCCGGCGCCCGACGTTCGCTGGCTGATTGAGGGGGGGACGGTAGGGACGGTAGGGGGACAAGGCGAGTAATCCACGCGAACGCGCGCCGTGGTCAGGGGCCCGGTCCCAGGGGCAGCTACTTCGACGGCGGAGGGGGTCGGAGAAGGAAGAAGGGGAGGTCGACGGGCTGGTCAAGGGGAGATCCCGTCGCCCCCCAAGAACGGAACAGCCCCCTTCCGAGAAAGGGAGCTGCCCAGAGAGCCGGTGAGCGGGGAGGGCCCCGCCGCGGCTACTTCTTCGTCACGGTGATGTCCTTGTCGCCCTCGGCCTTCCCGTGGCAGTTCTTGCACTCCTCGGTCTTGTACTTCTTGAGCATCTCCGCAGCCTTCTCGGTGAACTTCTTCTCCGAAGGCGTCCCCTCGTGACAGGCCTTGCATTTGGCCCCGGGCACAAACGTGGGCTTCGCGAAGGCGGACCCTGCAAAAATCAACGACATTCCGAGCATGACAGCGGTGACCTTCTTCATGAACTGACTCTCCTTTGTTCAACCTCTGGCTTTGCGATGCACGAGCGCGCGGCCCCATGCCGCTCTCTCGGAAATGATCGCTTCCGTGCTCCCTCTACAACCAGGAAGGCTCGTTGGTCACAAAGAATTCGGGACGGACCCTTCCACCCGGGGCTCCATGCCCCGGAACCGCCAGGATCGCTTGCCTGTCCTCGGGATCCCGGTATCCCCCCTCGAAAAGCCGGGCGCCGCGCACGACCGTTCCGCCGGATACGTGCCCCCTCCCGCGACCGCGTAGCAGGGGGAGATTCGGGAGGTCACGTCTCTTCTGTGACGACCTCGACCGTGGCTCGCTCGGTCCAGCGCACGATGTGCAGGCTCACCGGGCGGCCCGGAGGCCACTCGGCCAGGAACCGGTGCATGTCGTCGACCGTGGCCACGGCCCGGTCGTTCATCCCCACGATCAGGTCGCCCAGGTGCACGCCTGCGCGCTCGGCAGGGCCCCCCGGCGTGAGCGACACGACCTCCACGGCGTGATCTCGCTCGAGGCTGTGAAACCGGACCAGACGCCGCCCCAGGGGCCTCGGCCGGCCAGCGAGCCCGAGGTGCGCGCGGCGGACCCGGCCGTGGGCGAGGAGCTGCGAGACCACCCAGCGGGCGGTGCTCGAGGGAACCGCGAACCCGATCCCCTGGGCTCGGGCGATGATCGCGGTGTTGATCCCCACCACGCGCGCCCGCGAGTCCACGAGCGGGCCGCCGGAGCTTCCGGGATTCAACGGTGCCGTGTGCTGGACGATGTTCTCGATGAGCCGGCCTTCGCGGCTGCGCAAGGCCCGGCCCAGGGCGCTCACGACGCCCGTGGAGACGGTGGACTCGAAGCCGAAGGGGTTCCCCACCGCGATCACGAGTTGCCCCACGCGCAGGTTCGCCGAGTCCTCGAAGGAGGCGTAAGGAAGCCCGGACCCGTCGACGCGGACGACCGCCAGGTCGGTGGCCGGGTCGGTTCCCACGAGCGACCCCTTGAGAGTCCGCGCGTCCGGCAGGGACACGCGCAGGCCGTCGGCGCCGTGGACCACGTGGTCGTTGGTGAGCACATACCCGTCCGGGGCGATCACGACGCCCGAGCCGGAGCCCATGGGCTCGGGGTTCGCGAGGTCCGCCGTCTTGCCGACCGCGATGCTCACGACCGCGGGCCCTACCTCGTCTACCACCGCGACGACCGCACGCGAGTAGGCGTCCAGCAGGCTCGCCTCTGACGTCTCGCGCTCCCACGCCCCTTGACTCCCGTCCTCAATAGCGGGGCTGGGCTCCCCCTTCGTGAATCGGATCAGCTGCTCCGCCGGCTCGCCCATCTTCGCCTCCTGTCGGTCTCGTCATTCCTCGCGGCGGGTAACCTAAGGCGCTGGTCGGGGAGCCGCCACCCCAGCCCCAGGGGGCGGTCTTCGTGCCGCCAAGAATGTTGACCGTCGCTGGGCCGGATGCTATAGTCCCGCCGCTTATGCCCCCACCGCAACCAGAGGTCGGCATGACCCCCCTTGGACGTGAGCAGCGACGCGAAGAGAAAAGCCTTCTCCCGACGGTGAGAAGGCTTTTTTTTGAGGTGACGACGTGACGGAGCGGAGCCCCGAGACCCTGCTCGACGAAGCCGGAGTGCGCCGCGCCCTGGCCCGCATGGCCCACGAGATCGTGGAGCGCAACCGCGGTACGACCGACCTCGTGCTGGTCGGGGTGGTGACCCGCGGCGCCCTGCTGGCCGAGCGCCTGAAGGCGAACATCCTCCAGGCCGAGGGCGTCGAGGTGCCCCTGGGGCGGCTGGACATCACCCTGTACCGCGACGACGTGGGCCGCGCCGGCCGGCATCCGGTGCCCAAGCCGTCGGAGATCCCCTTCGACCTGGACGAGCGAACGGTGGTCCTCGTGGACGACGTGCTCTTCACCGGGCGCACGGTGCGCGCCGGGCTCGACGCCCTCATGGACTTCGGGCGCCCCCGCGCCGTGCAGCTCGCGGTGCTCGTGGACCGGGGGCACCGCGAGCTGCCGATCCAGCCGGACTACGTCGGGCAGGCGGTGCGCACGGTGCGGGAGCAACGGGTCGAGCTGCGGTTGAAGGAGCTCGTCGGAGAGGACTCCCTCGCTCTGCTTGCCGCGGGCGAGTGGCGCAACGGGTTGCCCGAACGGCGCCGGAAGGAGCGCTGACCATGGCCTTCGCCCGAAAGGATCTTCTGGCCATCGAGCCCCTCTCGGCCGAGGAGATCACGGCCATTCTGGAGGCAGCGGAGGGCTTCGCCGAGGTGTCGACGCGCGAGGTTAAGAAGGTTCCGACGTTGCGAGGCAAGACCGTCGTGAACCTCTTCTTCGAGCCCTCGACTCGCACGCGCGTGTCGTTTGAGATCGCGGAGAAGCGCCTCTCGGCGGACGCTGTGAACTTCTCCTCCTCGGGGAGCTCGGTCTCCAAGGGAGAGACGCTTCTCGACACGGTCAGGAACATGGAGGCCATGGCGCCCGACGTCCTCGTCATCCGCCATTCGGCCGCCGGGGCGGCCGAGTTCGTGGCCCGCCGGACGCGGGCGGCGGTCGTGAACGCGGGCGACGGCCGTCACGAGCACCCGACCCAGGCGCTCCTCGACCTCTTCACCATCCGCCGGCACAAGGGGCAGATCGAGGGGCTCACGGTGGCAATCGTGGGCGATGTGCAAAACAGCCGGGTGGCGCGCTCCGACATCCACGGCCTGACGAAGCTCGGGGCGAAGGTGCGGGTATGCGGCCCGCCTACGATGCTGCCGCCGCGGCCGGAGGTGCTGGGCGTGGAGGCGACGACCGACGTCCGACGCGCCGTGGAGGGCGCGGACGTGGTCATGGCGCTTCGCATCCAGAAGGAGCGCCTCGGCCGTGCCTCGTTTCCGAGCCTGCGGGAGTACGCGCGGTTCTTCGGGATCGACCGCAGTGTGCTCGCCGCCGCGCCGCCCGACGCCATCGTCATGCACCCCGGCCCGATCAACCGGGGGGTGGAGCTCTCCTCCGACGTGGCCGACGGGCCCCAGTCCGTGATCCTGGATCAGGTGGAGAGCGGGGTCGCGGTGCGGATGGCCGTGATCTACCTTCTGGCGGGAGGGCAGGGCGAATGGACTTCGTGATCCGCGGCGCCCGGGTCGTTGATCCCTCCCAGGGCCTCGACGCGCAGCTCGACATCGCGGTGGAGGGCGGCCGCATCCTGGCCGTGGAGCCCACGATCGATCCCGGCTCGAAGCCGGTGCTCGATGCCGGCGGCCTGTGCGCCTTCCCGGGGCTGATCGACATCCACGTGCACCTGCGCGAGCCCGGCCACGAGTACAAGGAGACCGTGGCTACCGGCACCCGCGCGGCCGCGGCCGGCGGGTTCACCGGCGTGGCGTGCATGCCGAACACCAGCCCGGTCAACGACAATCCGGCCGTGACCCAGTTCCTCTTCGACAAGGCCAAGGCCGAGGGCGTGTGCCGGGTCTACCCGGTGGGGGCGATCTCTCGGGGGCAGCGGGGCGAGGAGCTCGCCGACATGGGCGAGCTCGCGGCCGCCGGCTGCGTGGCCGTGACCGACGACGGGAAGCCGGTCGCCTCCGCGCTGCTCATGCGCCGCGCCCTGGAGTACGCCAAGGGCTTCGGCCTCACCGTGATCAGTCACTGCGAGGACCTGGATCTCGCCGCGGGCGGGGCCATGAACGAGGGCGTCACCTCGACCTTCCTGGGGCTGCCCGCGATCCCGGCCGAGGCCGAGGAGACCATGGTGGCTCGGGACCTCCTGCTCGCCCGCCGGACCGGTGCCCGGCTCCACCTGGCCCACCTCTCGACCCGGGGAAGCCTGATGATGCTGCGGTGGGCCAAGCGACTCGGCCTGCCCGTGACCGGCGAGACCGCGCCCCACTACTTCACGCTGACCGACGAGGTGGTCCGAAGCTTCGACGCGGTGTACAAGATGAACCCGCCGCTTCGGGAAGCCGAGGATCGAGACGCGGTGGTGAAGGCCGTGGCCCGGGGAACGGTGGACGCCATCGCCAGCGACCACGCGCCCCATGCCCGAGACGACAAGGAGCTGGAGTTCGAGGCCGCGGCCAACGGAGTCGTGGGCCTCGAGACGAGCCTCGGCCTCGCCCTTCGGCTCGTCCACGCCGGCCACGCCCCGCTTTGGCGCGTCGTCGCCGCGCTCACCGACGGGCCCGCGAGCGCGCTCGGCATCCCGGGCGGCTCGCTTCGGCCCCGGCGGCTGGCCGACGTGACCCTCGTGGACCTCAATGCCGAGTGGGAGGTCGACCCAGAGGGGTTCCAGTCGAAGTCGCGCAACTGCCCCTTCGCCGGGATGAAGCTCAAAGGCAAGGTGGTGCAGACCCTCGTGGGGGGGCGCACCGTATTCAGAGACGGCCGGATCACGGCCGGCAATCTCGAGTCCGCGGAGATCGTAGGATGAAGAAAGCCCTGCTTGCCCTCGCCGACGGCACGACGTACCCCGGCTGGTCCTTTGGGGCCGAAGGGGAGACCTCGGGCGAGGTCGTCTTCAACACCAGCATGACCGGGTACCAGGAGGTCCTGTCCGACCCCTCCTACAAGGGCCAGATGGTCGTCATGACCTACCCGGAGATCGGCAACTGCGGGGTGAACGAGGAGGACTACGAGTCGTCCCGCATCCACGTGGAGGGCTTCATCGTCAAGGAGGCCTGGGAGAAGCCCTCCAACTGGCGCGCGACCAAAAGCCTGAGCCAATTTCTCCGGGACCAGGGCATTGTCGGCATCCAGGGGATCGACACCCGCGCGCTCACCAAGCACCTGCGCGAGGAGGGCGCCCAGGTCGGCGTGATCTCCACCGAGGACCTGGACCCGGTTCGGGTGACCGAGAAGGCACGCCGGGCGCCCACGATCGAGGGCCGCGACCTGGTCAAGGAGGTGACCTGCGCTGCGCCCCACGAGTGGGAGCAGGCCGAGTGGAGTGTGACCGAGGGGTACCGCACGCCCAGACGGAGCGGCTCGCACCGGGTCGTGGCGTACGACTTCGGGGTCAAGTACAACATCCTGCGGCTCCTGACCTCGGTGGGCTGCGACGTGACCGTTGTACCCGCCCACACCACCGCCGAGGAGGCACTCGCGCTCCGGCCCGACGGCGTGTTCCTCTCCAACGGCCCGGGTGACCCGCAGCAGGTCCCCTACGCAGCCGAGGCGGCGCGGCAGCTCATGGGCAAGGTGCCGATCTTCGGCATCTGCCTCGGCAACCAGATCCTGGGCCTGGCCCTCGGCGGCACTACGCGAAAGCTCAAGTTCGGTCACCACGGGGCGAACCAGCCGGTGAAGGACCTTCACACGGGCAAGGTCGAGATCACGAGCCAGAATCACAACTTCGTGGTCGACCTGGAGAGCCTCCGGCACTCGGAGCACGCCGAGTCGGTCGAGGTCACCCACCTGAACCTGAACGATCAGACCGTCGAAGGGATGCGGCACAAGCAGTACCCGCTCTTCAGCGTCCAGTATCACCCCGAGGCGAGCCCCGGCCCCCACGACTCGGCGTACCTCTTCCGGCGGTTCGTGGAGATGATGGAGAAGAATGCCTGAGGCCGGGAATCCGGTCGCCCGGAAACTTGGGTGTCCTTTGGCTGTAGCGACGGTCCCGAGGGAACGCCCGGCGGAGCCGGGGAGGCTCTCCCGGGTCTTGACGGGGGTCCTTGCGTGAGAGGGGAGAGGCGAACGTGGGGCGTCTGGACGACTTGAAAGAGAAGATACTGCCCGTGCTCCTTCCCTGCGGGGTTCGCCGCGTGGCGCTGTTTGGGTCCTTTGCCCGTGGCGAAGAGGCCCCTGGCAGCGACGTCGACATCCTCGTGGATCTCAAGAGGCCGGGTGAGCGGCCGCGGCTGGGTCTCAAGTGGTTTGCCGTGGAGGAGGAACTCGGCCGCCGATTGGGCCGTGACGTGGAACTGGTGACCGAGGCGTCCCTGAGCCCCTATGTTCGCCCTTACGTCGAGAAGGACATGGTCACCCTCTATGAAGAAGGATGACACGGTCTTTCTGAACCACGTCCTGGCGGCGATCCGGCAGATACGGACGTATCTCGGGGGTCTGGACTTCCAGGCGTTCTTCGAGAACCGGCTCGTCCAGGACGCCGTGGTACGTCAGCTCGAGGTCATCGGCGAGGCTTCCAGGAACCTTTCGGAGGAGCTTCGAGCGGCTCACCCGGACGTGCCGTGGGGGCAGATCATCGGGATGAGAAATCGGCTGACCCACGCGTATTTCGAGGTGGACCTGGGCGTTGTCTGGGATGTGGCCGAGGAGGATCTGCCGGAGTTGAAGCAGAGCGTGGAAGCGATCCTGGGCCTCGAGAAACCCTGAGTGACAGCTTCGGGCCTGCGGGAAGTCGCCGCGCAACTCCTCGCCTTGGCTGATCCCTGCACCCTCTGCCCGCGCGCGTGCGGCGCGCGGCGGCTGGCGGGCGAGGTGGGGGTCTGCGGCGAGGGGTGGCGCTTGCGGCTCGGTGGGTACAGCCTCCACCGGGGGGAGGAGCCACCGCTCTCGGGTCGCGACCCGGAGACGGGACGAGAAGGCTCGGGGACGGTCTTTGTGTCCGGGTGTTCGCTTCGGTGTCTGTACTGCCAGAACGCGGCGATCAGCCAGGGGGGCCTAGGGTATCCGGTCAGCTCGGAGGCGTTGGCCGCTGTCTTCCTGGAGCTCCAGTCGCGCGGCGCCCGCAACGTCAACTGGGTGACGCCGGCCCACGCGCTGCCCTGGCTCGTGGAGGGCTTGGTCCTGGCCGCGGACCAGGGGTTCGACCTCCCGATCGTCTACAATACCTCGGGCTACGAGCGGGCGGAGGTCCTCCGGCTCCTCGAGGGGATCGTGGACATCTACCTGATGGACCTCCGGTACACGTCGGAGAAGGCCGCCCGGGAGGGCTCACGGGCGCCGGACTACCCGGAAGTGAACCGCGCGGCGCTGAGGGAGGCGCTTCGACAGGTGGGCCCTTTCCGGGAAACCTGGTACCGGGGCCTGATCGTGCGGCACCTGGTGCTGCCCGGGCGGATCGAGGACACGGTGCGCGCGCTGGAGTTCGTGGCCGAGGAGCTCTCCCTCTCCGTGCCCGTGTCGCTCATGAACCAGTACACCCCTAAGCACCGGGCGGTGGACTGCGCGGGCTGGGACCGCAGGGTCGAACCCGGGGAGTACGCCGAGGCGGTCGAGCACCTGGACGAGCTCGGGCTCAGCGAGGGGTGGGTGCAAGAATAGCGTTCGGCTGTCAGCGATCAGCTCTCAGCCAAGATCCAAACAACCCGCACGGCGGTTCAAGCTGATTGCTTAGCGCTGACCGCTGAACGCCGGCTCTCAGAGCCCAATTCACTTCCGACATCCACAGCCGCCGGGACAGGGAACATGCCGAAACGAACCGACATCCAGAAGATCCTCATCATCGGCGCCGGCCCCATCGTGATCGGCCAGGCGTGCGAGTTCGACTACTCGGGCTCTCAGGCGTGCAAGGCGCTGCGGGAAGAGGGCTACACGGTCATCCTGCTGAACTCCAACCCCGCCACGATCATGACCGACCCGGAGCTCGCCCACCGCACCTACGTGGAGCCGGTCACGGTGGACGTCGTGGAGAAGATCCTGGAGCGTGAGCGGCCCCAGGCGATCCTGCCCACGCTCGGCGGGCAGACGGCGCTCAACACCGCGGTGGACGCGGCGAAGATGGGGATCCTCGACAAGTACGGGGTCGAGCTCATCGGCGCGAAGCTGCCCGCGATCCAGAAGGCTGAGGACCGGGCCGAGTTCAAGGAGGCGATGGAGCGCATCGGCCTGGACCTGCCCCAATCCGGCTATGCCCACAACCTGCACGAGGCGCTTCGCATTGTGGAAGACGTGGGGTTCCCGGCGATCATCCGGCCTTCCTTTACCCTCGGGGGGTCCGGCGGAAACATCGCCTACAACCGCGAGGAGTTCGAGAAGTACATCCAGTGGGGCCTCGAGCAGAGCCCGGTGACCGAGGTGCTGGTCGAGGAGTCGGTGATCGGGTGGAAGGAGTACGAGCTCGAGGTGATGCGTGACTCGAAGGACAACGTCGTCATCATCTGCTCGATCGAGAACTTCGATCCAATGGGCATCCACACCGGCGACTCGATCACCGTGGCTCCGGCCCAGACGCTCACCGACAAGGAGTATCAGGTGATGCGGGACGCGGCCATGGCCATCATCCGGGAGATCGGGGTGGATACGGGTGGGTCGAACATCCAGTTCGCCCTGAACCCACGAAACGGCCGGATGGTCGTCGTGGAGATGAACCCACGCGTCAGCCGCTCCTCCGCCCTCGCGTCCAAGGCCACGGGCTTCCCCATCGCGAAGATCGCCGCCAAACTCGCCGTGGGCTACACCCTGGACGAGATCCCCAACGACATCACCAAGGAGACGCCGGCCTGCTTCGAGCCCACGATCGACTACGTGGTCACGAAGATCCCGCGCTTCGCCTTCGAGAAGTTTCCCAAGGCCGACGCCACGCTCACGATCCAGATGAAGAGCGTGGGCGAGGTGATGAGCATCGGACGGACCTTCAAGGAGAGCCTCCAGAAGGCGATCACGAGCCTCGAGCGGGATCTGTACGGCCTCTCTCCGCGGCTCAAGGAGGTCGAGGGCCTCAACGGCGACGAAGTCCGCGACCTCCTCACCGAGAAGCTGCGCGTCCCGAACTCCGAGCGACTCTGGTTCCTGGCCGACGCCTTCCGGCAGGGTTTTACGGCCGAGGAGATCTTCGGGCTCACGAACATCGATCCCTGGTTCCTGGAGAACGTCCGCCAGATCGTGGAGTTCGAGGAGGAGATCAAGACCTACCGGAACCCCCCGGGCGAGCCGACGCGGCTTCCGGCCGCCGTGCTTCGGGAATCGAAGGAGTGGGGCTTCTCGGACCGCCGCCTCGGCGACCTGCTGGGCGTGAAGAGCCTCGACGTGCGCCGCTGGCGCGAGGAGGACGGCCTGCACGCAGTCTTCAAGCGGGTCGACACCTGCGGCGCCGAGTTCCGGGCGCGCACTCCGTACCTCTACTCCACCTACGAGTCCGAGTGCGAGGCCGAGCCCACCGACCGCAAGAAGATCATGATCCTGGGCGGAGGCCCCAACCGCATCGGGCAGGGGATCGAGTTCGACTACTGCTGTGTGCACGGCGTCTTCGCGCTGGCCGAGGACGGGTACGAGACCATCATGGTCAACTGCAACCCGGAGACCGTCTCCACCGACTACGACACCTCCGACCGCCTCTACTTCGAGCCCCTCACCCTCGAGCACGTGCTCAACATCGTCCGCGTCGAGAAGCCGGTCGGCGTCATCGTCCAGTTCGGCGGCCAGACGCCCCTGAACCTGACCAAGGCCCTGGAGGCCGAGGGCGTGCCGATCATCGGCACCTCTCCGGACTCCATCGACGTGGCCGAAGACCGGGAGCGGTTCCAGCAGCTCCTCCACAACCTGGGCCTGAAGCAGCCCGACAACGGCATCGCCCGCCACACCGGGGAGGCCGAGACCATCGCGGCCCGGATCGGGTACCCGGTGCTGGTCCGCCCCTCCTACGTGCTCGGCGGACGGGCCATGGAGATCGTGTTCGACGAGAAGAGCCTCAAGACCTACATGACCCACGCCGTGGAGGCGAGCCCCGAGCGGCCGGTCCTGATCGACAAGTTCCTGAACGACGCGATCGAGGTCGACGTGGACGCCGTGTCGGACGGCGTGCGCGTCGTGATCGGCGGCATCATGGAGCACATCGAGGAGGCGGGCATCCACTCGGGCGACTCCGCGTGCAGCCTCCCGCCCTACAGCCTGGGCCACGACGTGCTCGACGAGATCCGGCGGCAGACCGTGGCCCTGGCCCTGGGCCTGAAGGTAGTCGGGCTCATGAACGTCCAATTCGCGATCCAGGGCGGGACGATCTACGTGCTTGAGGTGAACCCCCGGGCGAGCCGGACCGTGCCCTTCGTGTCCAAGGCCACGGGCGTGCCGCTCGCGAAGATTGCGGCGCGGGTCATGGCCGGCAAGACGCTCGACGAGATCGGCTTTACGAAGGAGGTCGTCCCCTCCTACGTGTGCGTGAAGGAGGCGGTCTTCCCCTTCGTGAAGTTCCCCGGCGTGGACACGATCCTCTCGCCCGAGATGAAATCGACCGGCGAGGTGATGGGCATCGACGCGGACTTCGGTCTCGCGTTCGCGAAGAGCCAGATCGCCGCCGGCAACCGGCTTCCGCTCGCCGGCACGGTCTTCCTCTCGGTGCGCGACGCCGACAAGCCGGCGGCTGCCCAGGTGGCGCGGCGGCTCGTGGAGGAGGGCTTCTCGCTCATCGCGACCCGAGGCACGGCGGCGTTCCTCGAGGCCGAGGGGCTCCCGGTGACGGTCGTGAAGAAGGTCCAGGAGGGCCGGCCCCACGTGGTCGACGCGATCGTCAACGGCGACGCGGATCTCCTCATCAACACGACCGAGGGGGCCAAGGCCATCGCCGACTCCTACCACATCCGCCGCACGGCGCTGGAGTACCGGATTCCCTACTTCACCACCATCGCCGGCGCCCGGGCCGCCGTGTCGGCGATTCGGAGCCTTCGCCGCTCGGGGCTCGAGGTGAAGTCGCTGCAGGAGTTTTACGAAGGCTAGAAAGCTGGAAGGCTAGAAAGCTGGAAGGCTCGACAACCAGGGGCTGCTTCGCGGGCGATGAGCCGGCGCGGCGGCCTCTGTGTCTATGGACGCGTCGACTTCGTTCGCGCGGCTTTCAGCCCCAGGGGGAGAAGGAGGACAAGGAAGAGAGCGGCGCTGGCGCCGAAGGCGGCCGCGTAGGAGAGGTGGGACGCTACGGCTCCGGCGATGGCTGCGCCCCCAGCCGTGCCCGCGTCGAAGGCGGCCGCGCCCATGGCAGCGGCGCCGCTGCGCCGCTGCGCCGGAACCGACTCCAGGATGTAGACGAGCAGAGAGGGGTGACCGGTGCCCACGCCCGAGCCGAAGAGGAATGCGGCGGCCAGGAAGGTCGGCCACGAGCGCGCGAGCGCGAGGAGCGCGAGCGCGGCGATCACTGCGGTGCTTCCGCCGAAGGCCCAAGGCAGTCGGCCGCCACGGTCGAGGACCCGCCGGGTCGTGAGCCGGGTGGTGATCACGGCCACCGCGTACCCCGAGAAGAAGAGCCAGCCCTGGGAGAGGCCGGCTCCGGCCACGGCCAGGGGAACGAACACCATCACGGTCCCGTAGGCGGTCGCAAAGCCCAGCATGGCGGCCGTCGGCCGCCATGCGTCGGGCTCCCATAGCCGCGCCACGGCCCCTCCGGCCGGGGCCAGGTGGGTTCGGGGCACGGTCGCGATCCCCGCGGCCGAGACGACCAGGCCCACGGCGAAGAGGGCGACCTCACCGCCGTGGTCGAGCAGCAGCGACCCGGCGGCTGGAGCGAGGCCCATGGCCACGTTCGCCGCGAGGCCGAAGAGGCTCACGAACTCGGCCCGGCGGCCCGGGCCCGCGAGCTCCGCCAGGTACAGGTAGGCCGAGGTGTTGAAGGCCGCGAGGCCGATCCCCTGCACGACCCGGCCCACGAGCACGGGCGGGAGCCCGGCCGGGACGAGGTAGGCGGCGAAGCCGAGCAGGATCGCCCCCTGGCCCCAGCGAAGGAGCGGCTCCGGGGCGGTGCGGGTCAGCAGGGCGGCCACCGGCGCACGGAATAGGAGGGCCGCGGCCGTGAAGGAGCCCATCACGAGGCCTACCTGGGCCGGGCCGCTCCCTCGCCCGTGCAGGATGAGCGGGAGGGTCGGCAGCAGCACGTACCCCGCGGCGTTGAAGAGCACGGCCGAGAGGAGGAAGCGCAGGGGCAGTGCGGGCTCTCCGGTCCGCACCGCGAGGGCGTCGGGCGAGCGCTCCCGCAGCGCGGCTCGGAGCCGGGGGTCAGGGGCGGGCAGGGGCGCCTCCTGGTCCCGCAGCAGGCGGCCGGTCGGGGAGGGGCCCGGAGGGGAGCTCGTACACGCGGGCCTCGGCGTCTCTGTAGCGGAGCGCGAGCCCCTGCTCCTCGGCGCGCGTGTACACGCGGCGTCGTCGTGCCGAGGTGACGAGGTACCGCGCCCCGAAGCGCGCCAGGGCCGCCTTGAGGTCCACCGGCTCTGCCTTCTGGACGGAGCGCCAGATCCAATAGAGGCCGCGATCGTAGTAGTAGAGGTAGTTGGGGTCCAGCCCCGTCACGTACCGGCCCTTCGGATTGTGGAAGAAGAGCATCGTGTAGCGGTCCCAGTCCACGTTGAACACGACGTCACCCGGCCGGCTGTTTGCAGACAGCCACGAGGCAGCACCCTCGAAGGTTTTCCGGGGAAGTGCCCAGCTCAGCCGGTCGGCGAAGGTGGACCCGTTGACCGAGGCGACGACGACGAGCGCCGCAGCGAGCACGCGGCCGGGGAGCCGCACGCCGCGAAGGGCCAGGGCTCCCGCGAGAAGGCACAGCGGCGGCAGGTACTCGATCCAGCGGCGAGCCCCTACGTAGAAGGCAAGACCGGCCAGCGCCCAGAGCACATGCGGTTCGAGCAGCACCCTCCAGCGTCGCCGCAAGATCTCTGCGGCGAGAGCGATGGCGAGCACCACGACCGAAACGCCGGCATCGGCCAGGCCCTCCATGAGACGGGGGGACCCCCACTCCCCGCCGACCGCCACCGGGGCCTTCTGCAGGAAGATCCGCTGGAAGTTGAAGGCGTAGGACGCCAGGTTCTCGGGGAAGTACGGGTTCACCACCAGTGCCAGGAACGTTCCGAGGCCCGCAGCTACCAGGGCGGCGACGGGGACCTTCCGAGAGCGGATGCCCTCGGCGACACCCCACAGGGCGGTCATCAGGAGAAGGACCGCGAAACCGTCGTAGAGCCAGACGTAGAGGAACGCCACGACGGCGAGCAGGCGCCAGCGGCGCAGTTCGAGAGCCACGAGGCCGGTCAGGAGGAACGCCAGGGACTGGCTCTGCACGCGCGCCATCTCCAGGCGCACGAGGAACCCGGGCGAACAAACGGCCAGGAACGCAGTCCACGCCCCGGGACGCTCGACGCCGAGGCGACGGAGCGTCCAGTAGAAGACAAGGTGGGCCAGGGCCGCGAAGGTCGCGGCCGAAATCTTCGCGCCCGTGAGCAGGTCCGGAAAGGCCGTAAACGGCATCTGCAGAAGATGCGAGAGCCAGTGGTGGTCTCGGTAGTGCGTGCCGTGGACGGAGAAGGGGAGGCTCGGAAGGCTGCGGATCGTGCCCTGCTCCCGCATCAGCTCGGCGAAGCGGATGTGGAAGAAGGAGTCGGTGCTGAAGAGGCCCGAGGTCAGGAACTGGTAGACGACGACGAACGCCAGGGCGGCCAGGAGCAGCGCGCCGTCCCAGAGGGGCGAGGGGACAGGCCTCGCCGCCGCGGGTGCCTGGCTCGGAGCCAGCGTGCTGGGCAGAGGTCCGGGTTCCGGGCTCTGCCTCTGGGGAGGCCGTCGGCCGCGTCGCCGGCTCACGGGGCCTGTCGCCCCTCCCGAGCCGCCGCGCCCCCGCCCTGCCACGCATAGTAGGCGGAGAGGAGCTCGTCCCACCCGAAGGCGTTCAGGAACTCCCCCTTGTTGCCGGTCCCGGTCTGGGGGTCGTAGTCGTGGTAGTTGGTGTCGAACGTGCCGACGGCCTCGGCCTCTGGACGCTGGAAGAACACGATCGACACGCCGTGGGCGTTGGGCCGCCCGTCGCCGTGGTACTCTGCGATCGTCGCCGCCTGGATCAGGGGCCGGATGTTCGTCGGGCTCAGGGGCTCGAGGAGACGGTCGAGGTCGAAGAGATCGACGTACACGTAGGGCTGGGAGTACCGGTCGATCGCCTGCACGTTGCGCCGGGCAACCGCGATCGCAGTGCCGGTGGCGTCGCGGGTCGCCGGGTCGCCCAGCAGTCGTCCCAGCTCCCGCGCCAGGCCGCCGACTGCCTGCCCCAGATCGCCCAGGGGGGCCGTGCGCAGCGCCGAGATCGAATGGCGGCGATCGTAGCCAGCGTGCGCCGGATCCGGGTAGAAGACGTTCTCGAAGAAGTCACGGTAGGCGTCGACGATGAGCTGCGAGAGCTCCTCCGCTCCCATCTCGGGCTTCGAGGTCAGCCCCCCCAGGATCGCCGTGTAGTCCCAGCCGTGGGTTTCTCCCACCTCCTGGGAGGTCACGAGCACGGGAGCGACGGTCCGGAGCTCGTACTGGGCCTCGAGGGTCCCCATGATGCTCGCGTCGAGCCCCAGGAGGTCCAGGGCGACGCCGGCCGCTTCGATCGCCCCGCGCACGCGATAGTTCGCGAGAAAGGGGCTCTGGTTGTCGTCGTCTCGGAGGATCGAAGGGAGCCGGCGCTGCGCGGCCGGAGAGGGCCCGTCGCCCTGGTCCCAGCCGTTGCCGTGGTTCCACACCACGAGCGCCGTGCGCCGGGCCGGAGCCGCGGCTGCCCCCCACTTCAGGAACGCCGTCAGAGTCCCGGGCTTCGCCATGTCGACCTCGCCCAGATCGGCGAGCTCACGGCGGCCTCCCTTGACCACCCGGTAGCGTTTCGCGGGCACCCCGTTCGGCAGGTCGAGCTGCACCAGCACGTCCACCGCAGCGGTGGACCCCACCGCCTCCATCTCCGCCAGATCCGCCAGGGCAGCGTCGCCCAGGTCGTTGTCCCCGTCCAGGTAGACGAGCACCGTCCAGGCTCTCTCGGGGCCATCCCCCCCCCCGCTCCCACAGGAAGCGAGGAACAGCGCTGCCAGGAGCAAGGAACCGAGCCCCCAAAAAGAAAGAGGGGGGAGAAGCTCTCCCGCCCTCTTCGTCCTCGGGTTGGACCTTTGCGTCATTCGTCTGCCGCGGGCCGCTTCCTGCGCGCCCCGCGGGTCGAGCAGGCGGCGAGCCCCACGAGGAGCGCAAGGCCGCCCACGGCCAGCAGCCGAGCTCGAGCCAGACGCCCAGGCGTGCTCCTCGGGAGCCCGGTCTCGACCAGCGAGACGAAGCACGTCTTCGAGCCGTCGCCGCTTCCGTTGAGGTCGGGTACTCCGTTGTTCTCGTCCTGATCGCCGCCCGAATCCGGGTCCGAGTCCGTGAACTTCGTGCCCGAGAAGTAGGTCGTCGCCTCCGCCGTCGGAAGGCCGATGAACGTTCGGCCGAGAGCTTCCCGGATCGGAGCGACCCGGAAGTGGACCTCCGGCGAGCCCTGCATACCCCACTTCTGATCGATCAGGCCCGAGGTCGCGTTGGCCGGCATGTCGAAATGAGCGTCGTACCGGTCCAGGCGGCTCTGCGACGTGGCGCCGTAGTACACTCGGTACCCCGTGGTCGTCGGGTTCCCGCCCGCCACGAGCGCGGAGACGCGGCCCAGTACCTCCGGAGCCGCTACCGTATACTGGAAGTACGCCGTCCCGAAGTCGGAGCCGGGTCCCACGAACGTCACGGACACGGCCGGCTCTCGAACCGTAGGATCGCCTCCGAGGCCTGCCTCCGCACCGTCGCTCACCGTGTCGCCGTCCGTGTCCGGATTGAAGGGGTTGGTTCCGGACTGGTACTCCTGGAGCCAGTTGAGGCCGTCGCCGTCCACGTCCTGCGCGAGCACGGGGGAGGCGGCACTCAAGGGGTTCGTTCCATACTGGACTTCCCAACCATCCGGAAGTCCGTCGCCGTCGCTGTCGGGGTTCAAGGGGTCGGTGCCCCGGGCAACTTCCTGCCCGTCCGAGAGGTCGTCGCCGTCGGTGTCGGTGTCCAGCGGGTTGGTGCCGCGGACGTACTCCTGCTGCCAGTTCAGCCCGTCGCCGTCCACGTCCTGAGAAGCAACGGGAGAGGCCGCGCTGTTGGGGTCCGTGCCGTACGTCAGCTCCCACGCGTCCGGGAACCCGTCGTCGTCGGTATCGTTGTCCAGCGGGTTGGTCCCCAGGACCAGGACTTCCTGGCCATCGCTGAGCCCGTCGTCGTCGGTGTCAGGGTTCAGGGGGTTCGTGCCGTACTGGTACTCCTGATTCCAGTCCAGGCCGTCGCCGTCAGCGTCCGCTGCGGCGGGTACCGCGGCATTGGTCGGGTCGGTGTTGGGCTTGTACGCAACCTCGACCCCGTCGAACCAGCCGTCTCCGTCGGTGTCGGTGCTGACGGGGTTCGTCCCGTTGTCGTACTCCTGCACCCAGTTGAGGCCGTCGCTGTCCACGTCCTGAAGCTGCACGGGAAGCCCCGAGTTGGTCGGGTTCGTGCCGTAGGCCGCGTACTGCACCTCCCAGGCGTCCGCGAAGTGGTCTCCGTCGGTGTTGCCGTTCGTCGGGTTCGTCCCGTACACCAGCACCTCGTCGCCATCGGTCAGGCCGTCGCCGTCGGTGTCGGGGTTCAGCGGGCTCGTCCGGTTCTGGTACTCCTGCAGCCAGCTGAGCCCGTCGCCGTCCACGTCCTGCTCTGGGCGGTCGGCCGGGTCCGTCGGATCGTCCGGGTTGGTCCCGTACAGGATCTCCCAGTAGTTCGGGAAGCCATCCAGATCGGTGTCGCCCCGGGAGATGAGGGCCGTGTTGTCGGCGATGCTGGGCGCGTTGACCGAGTACTGCACGCCGTCGGTGCCGTCGATGTTCTCCAGGCCGATGGTGGCGCTGCCGCCGGCACCGTAGAATGGATTGACCGACGTCATGCTCGCGTACTGGTACGTGATGGACCCGTCCGCTTCCCCGAGGATTACCTCAAAGTTAACATTTCCAGACGCGTAGAAGAAACTGAGCCCTTTGTACTGAACGACGAATTGCCGGTTGGGTGCTGTGCCGATCGTTTGGTAATAAATCGAACCGTAGTAGAGATCATCCCAAAAAGGAGCCAGGAAGTTGTTCGGAGTGGACGTGCTTGGGATTCCATTATTGGTATAGGTGGCATCTGTGGTTCCAAACGTTAGCAGGCCGTTGGAGGAGACTCCGACGGTCGTGTAGGCGTTCCCGTTGTAGGTGAACGTGAAGCCGATGGGATAGGTTCCGGCACAGTCGTCGCACGTGAGCCCGGTGTTCGTTCCTGTCCCGGAGATCTCGACCCAGGAGAAGGGGGTTGGAAAGAACTCGTATCCGGCCATCGTGGCCTGGGCGCCGCCCGCGGAGGCCAAGGCGATCAAACCAACGAGGGATGCTGCAGCCCAGTATCTTCCTCTCATGTAATCCTCCTTACAGGATGCGGCGATGAGTAGCCACTATCGAAAGCGTATTCTTTCCGGATCGGGGGCGGTGCTGACGGGAGGCAGGAAAGCCCAGTGCATCTCTCTGGGGTGAACCTTCCTCTTTCAGAACCCCCCACGGTCTGACGCTTCATGCCGTGGGGGGTTCCGAAAAAGGGCAGGCAGGGGTTTCCCCCTGCCTGCCGAAGGTGGGTTAGAAGGGGTTGGTCGTCACGCTGGTCGGAATCGACGCGTTGTAGACCTGGTCTGCGGTGGCGTCGAGCGCGTTGCCCTTAACGTCAGCCTGGCTCGCCGCCACGTTCACGTTGAGGGTGAGGTTGGTGTAGAGCGTGCTGGTCTCCGGGCCCGCAGCCGCCGTCTCGGCGGGGTTGGTCACGGTGATGACCAGACGCGCTTGCTGGTTGTTGAGAATGTTCACGCGGGAGACCACCGGGACGACTTCGGTCGCCGTGGGCGCCGTGGCGCCGGTGGTGACGGTCAGGCTGTAGTTGGCCGCGTTCTCCAGGGCGGCCAGGTTCACGGGCTCGTTGAAGAACACGTCGAGCGTGAACTCCTGGGTGGCCACCTTGGTGAAGTCTCCGCCGGCCGGCGCCGGGAGGGACAGGCCGCCGAGGAAGCCGGTGCCGGCCGGGGACGCGAGCTTCGGCGCCACCGTGTCTGCGATCGAGACCACTTCGCTGTTCGCGAGCGTGGTGCCGGTGGGCCCGTACGCGAAGAGCTGGTAGGTGCGCGTGCGCGCCGTGCCCTGCGGGTCCGACGGCGTGGCCGCGGTCACGAAACCGCCCGTGAAGGCGCTGGCGTCCGTCGCGGCCGTGACGATGCCCGTGGAGGTGCACGCGACGCTGCTGGGGTCGGTGACCCCGGCGACTGCCCAACCGCCGCAGAGCTCATAATCCACGGCCCCGCTCACCGGCAGCCAGTCGAAGCGCGGGTTGCTGTCCGTTGCCGGAGCGGCGTTGTAGCCCCACTTCAGGGTGCTGTTGAGGAAGCTCAGGGTCACGGCGCCGGCGGACGGCTGGATCACGTGGTAGATGGCCTTGCTCGTGTCGAGGCCGTTGCCCGCGATGTCGGTGATGGTGTTGGCCAGGGTGAGGCTCCACTGGCCCGTGTAGGTCGCGCCGGTGGTGTTGGTGAGCGTGACCGTGACGGTGGCCTCACCGCGGTTCGAGCCATCCACCCCGTCGTAGGTGACGCCGGTGACGACCGGGGCCACGTCGGAGGCGGCGGCGGTGGCGTTCTTCGCCATGACGTAAGCGGCCAACGTTTCGACGGCCTCCTCGCGCATGGGCTCGTTGAACTGGAGCAGCAGGTGGTAGGTGGCCGTTTCGCCCGCCGCCGGGAGGACGAGATCGTCGACGCTCGAGAACGAGCCGTCCGCGTTCTGGATCTCGACGCCCACCGGCTGGTTGAGCTTCGGCGCCTTCAGGTCCTTCACGGTCTGGACGGTGCTGCGCGCGAGTTCCTTGCCGCTCAGCGAGTAGGCCGAGATCGTGCACTGCCAAAGCTTCTGGATTTCCTGGGTTCCGGTGTACTCGACGAACGGGACGTCCTCAGAATCGTCGTTGGTGGAGATGCTGGCCGCGGTCGCCTCGAAGCGACCGTTCGACGAGAAGGAGCTGTCCTTGATCCAGTCATCGCCCCAGGCCTCGTAGATGTCGCAGGTCCAGCCGTAGGTCTTGGCGTTCGTGACGGCCAGCCAGTCGAAGTTCGCGCCGTCCGTGTTGAAGTCGATCTGGTTCTGGTTCACGAAGGTCACGGCGAGCACCGGCGGCGCCGCCACGGGCAGGTCGTTCGTGTAGACCGACTTCGTCGGCTCGAACGTGTTGCCGGCGACGTCCATGATGTTGTCGCTGCTGAGGCTGATCGACCAGAAGCTCGAGTAGTGGTCGCGGTCGATCCCGGCGTCGGCCGGGTTCGTGAGCTTCAGGGTCAGGGTGACGTAGGGGCTGCCGGCCTGGTAGGCCGCGCCCACGAGCTCGGGGATGACGTCGGTGGCGGCGAGGGTGGTCGTGGCGGCCAGGGTGTAGTTGGCCACGTCCGCAGCGCCGGCCTTCTGGAGCGGCTCGCTGACGCCCAAGTTCACCGTGAACGTCTCCGAGTTCCCGTCAGACGGCATCTGGTCAGACACGGTCCCGTTCAGGGCGCCGTCCGCGGTCGTCAGCGAGGGGCTCTTGGTGTCGGCGATCGTGACCGGGTCGCTGGCGGGGCCCTCGAGGTGGTCGGAGCTCACGCCCGTTACGTAGCAGGAGTACTGCCGCGCGATCTCGTTGTTCTCCACGAGGGGGAGGAGGTCGGTGTACCCGTTGTCGTTGATCGACAGGTTGATCTCCGAGGCGGTGATGTCCCAGTTGTCGTTGACCAGCACGGCCTGGTGGGTCACCGGCCCGTCCTCGAACATCTGCACGGCGGCGCAGTAGAGGTTGTAGGTCTTGGCGCCGGGCGTGACGGCCCAGTCGAGGGCCACGTCGCCGACCCAGTCGACGGCGGAGGTCACGACGGCCAGGGCCGCGGGCTGTGCCGGGGTGGGGGCGCCGTTGGTCGTGAAGGTCGTCTCGGTGATCGAGTTGTCATCAGAAACCCCGTTCCCGGCCAGGTCCGTAAACCGGGAGTCGTCGAGAGCGCTGTCGATGTCGACGTTGTAACTGCCGGAGGGGGCCAACGCGGCGATCGTCACGATCAGCTGCGTGCGGTCCGCGCTCCACGCCAGGGTGTGGGCCACGTTGCCGGCCTTGCTCGAGTACGTGACCGCCACGTCTTCGTAGATGGTGCCGACGCTGGAGGCGGTCAGGCCGTTCGTGTAGGCGTTGCCCAGGATCGGCTCGCTGAAGGTGAAGGTGACGATGTTGTTGCCAGCCCCGGCAGGATCCAGGTCCGAGCCGCTCTCCGGCGTCACACTCACGACGAAGGGATCCTGGTCGTCCAGCGGTGCCGCGAAGATCGGGTCGATGATGTTCACGAGGAAATCGTCCGAGCCCGTCTTCTGGCCCGACATGAAGAGGGTCTCGTTGTCGCCGAGAGTCGACACGTCGGCGTGGCCGTAGATGGTCTTGTCGGCGTTCCAGACGCGGATGCAGACGCTGCGCTGGGCCTCGACGTTGCTGAAGAGGAACCGGCCGTTGGCGTCGGTGGTCGCGGTGGCGATCACGTTCTCATCGGTGCCGGTCACGTTATTGTCCGAGCCGAAGGTGCCGGCCAGCTTGACCGTGTAACCGGCGCCCACGGGCTGCCCCGTCGACTTCATGACGACCAGGCCGTCGATGTGGGAGTCGAGCTTGCCGACCCGAAGGTCGTAGCCGTCGGCCAGGTAGTCGATCGGGGTGTCGTGGTTCGAGCCGGCGCCTCCACCGGGGTTCGACCCCTCGGTGTCGTTGAAGCTCGTGAACACGACCTCGAGATTCTTGATGGCGAAGTTAGGGTACACCACGGCCACCACGGTGTTCGTGGGGGTCGAGGCCGCCTTGGCGTCCGCTACGCGCTTCGAGTTCACGGCGCGCAGGTCGACGGTGGCCTTGTAGCTGCCAGAAACGCCGCTGTACGAGTTGTCGTTCGTGTCGTCCGTTGTGGCCGGAACGTTCCGCAGCACGAACTGGCCGGTCTCCGTCGTCGTGGCCTTGGCCACGCCGATGTCGACGACGGCGCCGGCGATGGGCTGCTGCGTCACGGTGTCGAGCAGCCGGCCCTGGATCGTCCCCTTCGGCTTGAACTCGTTGGGGTTGGGGTTGGTGACGTCGCCGTCGGTCTTGGCGCATCCGAACAGTGCCGCGGCCAGGTAGGCCGCTGCCATCGGATAGAGAACCCTCCTGAGCACTTTCTTCATGTCGGAATCCCTCCTCTACTACACATAGTGTTGCGTTTCCCCGGGTCTCCTCGTTGGTGCTGTCGTCATCCCTCTGGGCGGTGAACCTCCTTTCCTCTTTTCCATCGGCAGTCAACGCGGGTTGTGGCCAGCTGTGATCGTCTGAAACAACCCCGTGGTCGGGGAGTGCAAGGATTCCAGGTCTCCGGCCGCTCGGCAAGGGCGTTCGAAGACCAGGAGGTGGCCGGCATCGGGTGTGCCGGCGTATCGTCGCGTCGCGCCCATAGCTTGAGCCGTCCGACGTCCCCGGCCGAGATCCGCTCCGGCGCGGAGGCTGGCCGGGGGCCCGGCCGACATGCAGAAGAAGCCATGGAGTGGGCAGCGTACCCCGAGACGGCGCGTTTGGCGAGGTGGGGACGCGTGAACACAGGAAAAAAGCGATTTGCCGCGGAAAATTCTTGACGGGGGGCGCGTTGTACGCGTTCGGGTGCGTCGGCCCGGCGACCGACAGCCGGAGCATAACCCTCTTGCCAGGGGCGTGGAGAGCGTGCCGACGGCGTTTGCTGCCCGCGGTTCGGGCCGCCCCTCCCACTCACTCGGTGGGACGGTGGGCCCCCCGCAGAACGCCTGTGAGTGTCCTCCTGCGTGTGCACCGATCAGATCCCCCTCTCAGGACAGCGCAAGCCAGCATCCGAACCCAATTCTGGGGCGGTATTATTGCGGGCGATGTGTCAGGGAGTCAAGAGGCCGAGGGCCTATGTGGCCATTTTTTTTGATGATGAGGAGCAAGTTGTGTCGGATGGGGTGTAGGTCCTGGGACGGAGAGGGGAGGCGAGAACCCCAACACGACGAGAGACAAGTTCGGTCTTCTTCCCTTGTTGCCGTTTCGGGACCGAGGGATCTTCCCTTGGTGCGTTCCGGTGACCCAAGCTGTTGGTTTCAGGAACCTCGTGCCCGATCTTCATTGAGTGAGCGATCCGCTCTGAGAAAGGTTTTCCCCGTGACGTACGGCGTCTTTCTTCGGCGGGCGCTCTGCGCCCGGAAGGCGTGTTTCCGGCACAGGCGGTCAGCGGAGCTCGAGCGGCCTACCCCTGGCCTTTGGACTTCGACTCTCGCACGGAACCTCCGTCTGGCAAAGGCCACAACCGGCCTCGGAGACGCCGTAGGCTTCCGAGGTTTCGTCCGGGACCGTGCCGTACACGTGGTCCCGGCAAAGGGCCTTGTCGTGTCCCTCCTCCGAGAGGGCCCCGACCGGGCAGCGATCGATGCAAGCGCCGCAGGCGGCGCCCTGGAAGAAGAGGCAGTGGGCCCGCGGACTGTCGTAGGGCCGGGCCGTGGGCGGGAGCGCCCGGTCCGTCACGATGCTCCCGATCCGATGGGCGATGCCGCGGGGCGTGATGAGCCCATCGTTCAAGCCGAAGGTGCCGAGTCCGGCGGCGTAGGCCGCGTGGCGCTCGGACCACGTGGACGCCAGCCCAGCCGGCGGAGCGTCGACCGTCCTCCAGAGGGGGCTCAGCAGCGGGGCCACCGCCCGGTGGCCCGAGGCCTCGAGAAAGGCGACCAGGTGGCGGCGGAGCTCGGAATTGAAGCGCTCGCCGAAGGCCCGGGTGTGAGCCCAGCGCTTCGAGGGCAGTCGATCCTGGGCACGGTTCGAGAGCCGCGTCTCCTCGGGGATCGGAAGAATCCACACGACCACAGTGCCGTCGTGGAGGGTTCCGGGACCGAAGGCCCCCTCGAAGAGCTCCCTCGGGGTCAGGTGGAAGCTCCCGATGATCCGTTTGTACTCGACGAACAGAGGATCATCGGCCGAGGCAAATCCCACGAGCGGCTCGTCGAAGTAAGGGCCCGAACCGTCTTCGTGGCGGTTCGACGCACTTTCCCTCACGAACCGCTCGATCTCTCGCTGGATCGTGTCGGTAGCGCTCATGATGGTCCTCCACAGAAGTGTCGTCGACAGGGCGCCAACGTGGGGTGCTGGGGCCGAGAAGTCAAGCGCGGTTGCGGTATCCTCCATCCCTCGCGTGACCCTTGCCACGAGGGGAAGGGCCCGTGGAAGGTGTACACTGGAGGGCAACGACGTCCCCCTCCCGTCGAGGGAGGGGGAGAATCGCGTAGCGCGTATGTTCCGGAGGGGGAGAACGCGAGTGGGGGGCCGCGCCTGGAACCGGTGGAGGAACAACAATGGTCGGGGCTTGCCCCGACGAGGAAGGAGGCAGCCCCGTGAGGGAGCGAGATCGGTCACTGGCCGAGGGGATCCTCTACACGGATCAGTACCAGCTCACCATGGCCCAGCTCTACTATCGGATGGGCCTCTCCCGCACCCGAGCCCAGTTCGAGCACTTCTTCCGGCGCTGCCCGGACTACGGGGATCACCAGGCGGGCTACTGCGTCAACGCCGGCCTGGAGTGGGCGCTCGACTGGATGGCGGAGGCGCGCTTTCGACCCGAGGACCTCTCCCCGCTTCGCGGCCAGCGGGGGAGGACCGGGGCCCCGGTCTTTGCCGAGGACTTTCTCGACTGGCTGAGCCGGGAGGGCACCTTCGAGGGGCTCTCGATCGCGGCGATCCCGGAGGGACGGGTCGTGCACCCGAATGTGCCGCTCACGGTCGTCCAGGGCCCTCTTCCCATGGCCCAGCTCCTCGAGACGGCGCTGCTGAACCACCTGAACTACCAGACCCTCATCGCGACGAAGGCGGCGCGCATCCACGCGAGCGGCCGCGGCCGGCTCCTCTTGGAGTTCGGGCTGCGCCGGGCCCAGGAGCGCGGAGGGAGCGCAGGCGTTCGGGCCGCGCTGATCGGGGGCGCTGATTTCTCGTCGGCGGTGGGCATCTCCCACGTGCTCGGGCTGGCGCCCAAGGGCACGCACGCTCACAGCATGGTCCAGGTCTTCATGGCCGTCGGCGAGGGCGAGCTCGGTGCCTTCCGCGCGTACGCCGAGGTCTACCCGGACGACTGCCTGCTCCTGGTCGACACCATCAACACCCTGGAGAGCGGCGTCCCCAACGCGATTCGGGTGTTCGAGGAGCTCCGGCGCAAAGGCCACGCTCCGGTCGGCATACGGCTCGACTCCGGCGACCTCGCGCACCTGGCCGTGCGTTCCGCGAAGATGCTCGACGAGGCGGGCTTCCCCGACACCACGATCGTACTCTCCAACAACCTCGATGAGCTCGTCCTCTGGCAGATCCTGGCCCAGATCGAAGAGGAGGCGCCCCGCTACGGCGTCGACGCGGAGCGGCTCCTGGGCCGGCTCGCCTACGGGGTCGGCACCCGGCTCATCACGTCCCGCGGCCAGGCCGCCCTGGACGGGGTGTACAAGCTGGTGGCGGTCGAGCGCTCCGGGGAGTGGGTGCCGGCGATCAAGATCTCCGAGGCGGCGGAGAAGACGCTCAATCCGGGGCACAAGAGGGTGTGGCGGCTCTACGACCGGCGCGGCAAGGCGACGGCCGACGTGCTCGGCCTCGACGAGGAGGATCTCAGCCGCATGGCCGAGATCTCCCTGCACCACCCGGTCGACCACGGCCGCCACCGGGTCTTGTCGCGAGACGCCGTGGCCGAACGCGAATCCCTGCTCGAAGAGGTCATGAGGGACGGGACCCTCCTTCGTCCCCATCCCACCCTGGAGGAGATCCGCGACCGACGTCGGCGCGACCTGGAGCGCCTCGACCCAGGGGTGAAGCGCCTCGTCAACCCGCACGTCTACCACGTCTCGCTCACCGACGGTCTGTGGCGCCGGAAACAGGAAATGATCGAGGCAACCATCAACCGAGTCTAATGTTGTCGACGAGGTATGCCGATCCCGCAGAGGTGCACGGCCTCTCTCGGTACTCCGCCCGCCCGTGTCCATCGGGGAAGGGAACGATGCATGTGCTCGTCGTGGATGACAGCTCGACGATTCGCCACGAGGTGGGCCGGGCCCTCACCGGGTTTTCCTGCGACTTTGCCGAGAACGGCCTCGTAGCGCTTCGCCTGGCGCTGGCGCGCCGCTACGACCTGATCCTCACCGACTTGACGATGCCGCTGCTCGACGGGCTCAAGTTCATCGGACGGATCCGCTCCGGCGGCAAGAACCAGGAGACCCCCATCCTGATTCTGTCCTCCCGAAAAGACGAAGAGGCGGTCTTCGGGGCCCGCGATCTCGGCGTCCAGGGGTACATCCTGAAGCCGTTCGCGCCGGAAGACCTCCTGGGCCGGGTGCGCGCCGCGCTGTCCCGGTCGGGCGGCGCGGCCGAGTAGGGTTAACGCTGGCGTGAATCTTCCGTTTCCTGACAAGTCCTAACCGGCACAAGGTTGTCGCAAAGTGCAACCCCGCCCGGTCTCCCTGTCCCACATCAAGACAAACACAGTTTGGACAAAGCACTGACCGCCGCGCTTGCGGCGGCGACGTTTCGCTTCTGCACCATGGCCGAGCCGGGCCCCAGGGGCCTCGATCACGCTGTCATCCGTGTGGCATGTCTTGTGCTTGGCTCCCCGGTCGTGGGCGGGGTCCAGAACGGTGTGTTCTCGGACCTTCGGTCATGAATTGTGAACGCGCGGTTTGCTCGCAGCGTGTTCCTCGTTTCGTCGAGGCACATTGCGGGGCGTGAAACTCGCGGAGGGAGTGGCGGAGGTCTCGCTCCCACGGCGATGATCGCGTTGACACAAGATGAAACGTGGTGATACAAGCGCGCTGCCGCTTGGATCCGGGCCACCGGACCGGGACGGGAACCGATTGCTCGAGGATGACTGCAGGGCCGTAGGCGACGGAGCTCGATCGTTGCCGTGCCCCTCGGTTTCGAGCGCCCCCGGTCTCTCCCGGCGGGCGCTCGTTTTCGTCGGGGACACGGAGGTGCCCGGGTCGAGGAGCGCAGGGAGGCGCGGGAACGACCAGAGCTCCCGGGTCTTCGCCACCCGAGGAGGGGAGGCTCGCGGCCACGGCTTCGTCGACGAGAAACCGGTGTGACGTGACCGGGGAGGGGACAGGGTACGGTCCATGCAAGTGCACCCGACCATCGCAGGGACGAGGGCCGCGTCGCGGACTGCCAGAGCGCGCGGAGCGCGCGTGGGCCTCGTCCCGACCATGGGCTACCTGCATCGGGGTCATCTCGAGCTCATCCGCCAGGCCCGTGAACGGGCCCAGTGGGTTGCGGTGTCGCTCTTCGTGAACCCGACGCAGTTCGGGCCGACCGAGGACCTCGAACGGTATCCGAGGGCCTTCGAGCGAGACGTTGCCCTGTGCGAGGGAGAGGGGGTCGATGTCCTGTTCGCGCCGTCGCCGGCGGAAATGTACACGCCGGGTGCGCAGACGTTCGTGACCGTCGAGGAGCTCTCGAAGCCGTTGTGCGGGGCCGCGAGGCCGGGGCACTTCCGGGGTGTGGCCACGGTGGTGGCGAAGCTCTTTCATATCGTGGAGCCGGACGTGGCGGTCTTCGGTGAGAAGGACTACCAGCAGCTCCAGGTGATTCGCCGCATGGTGCGCGATCTCGACATGCCGGTCGAGGTGGTGGGCGTGCCGACGGTGCGCGATGCCGACGGCCTGGCTCTCTCGAGCCGCAACCAGTATCTGTCGCGGGAAGAGAGGGACCGGGCCCTTTGCCTGTCGCGAGCGTTGGCGTCGGCCCGGGACTTGGTTGCGGCGGGAGAGACCGACGCCGAGCGCGTGCTCGAGCGGGTGGCCGTGATTCTCTCGGAGGGGACCGCAGAGTTGGACTATGCGGAGATTCGAGACGCGGAAACCCTGGCCGCGGTCCAACGCATCGAACGGCCCGTAGTTCTCGCGCTCGCGGCCCGAATCGGCGCCACGAGGCTCATCGACAACACGATGTTGACCCCGGCGTGACGCCGGGAAAACCAGCGCTGGACCCGGAAGGGCCGGCAGCTCAACGGAGGTAGAACGACCATGACACGGAGCATGCTGAAGGGGAAGATTCACCGGGCCACGGTGACCGGGGCCGACCTGCACTACGAGGGAAGCATCACCATCGACCAGTCGCTCATGGACGCCGCGGACATCCTCCCCTACGAAGAAGTGCGCATCTACAACGTCAACAATGGGGAGCGGTTCGAGACGTACGCGATTCCCGGCCCGCGGGACTCGGGCGTGATCTGCATCAACGGTGCGGCGGCCCACAAGGCATCGCGCGACGACATCGTGATCATCGCGTGCTTCGGCCTCGCGGACGCCGCCGAGCTCCGCCACTGGCAGCCGAGCCTCGTGTACGTCGACGCCGCCAATCGGATCGCCCACCGAAAGGCCGCGTGAAGCTCGTCTCGGCATCCTGGGTCGTCCCGATGGAGGGCCCTCCCGTGGAAGGGGGGGCCCTCCTCGTGTCTGGAGGCCGCGTGCGGGCCGTGGGGCGGGCCTGCGACTTACGGCAGGAGTGGCCGGAAGCCGAGCGAGAGGACCTCGGCGGGTGCGCGTTGGTGCCAGGACTGGTCAACGCCCACACACACCTGGAGCTGACGTGCCTTGGCGAGATTCCTTCCGGAGAGGGGTCCGACTTCGTGGGTTGGATCCTCGACGTCGTCGGTCGCAAGCGGGCAGCGGTGCCGGATGCGTTCTGCCGGGGGGTTCGGGAGGGTGCCCTCCGGTGTCGCGAACTGGGACAGGCCGTGGTGGCCGACGTGCTGAGTGTGCCGACCGCGGGGTTGTGCTATCCCGAGGCGGGTCCTCGAGTCGCCGCGTTCCCCGAGGTCATTGCTCCCCACGCGAGCCAGACCGGGCCGGCGCTCGAGAGAGCGCTTTCCGTCGAAGTGTCCGGCCCGGCCCGGGTCGCCGGGCTCTCGCCCCATGCCCCCTATACGGTCGGGAGAGAGGCCTATCGGGCGTGTGGGAGCGCCGTGGCCGAGCTCGGCCGGCTTCTCATGACCCACTTGGCCGAAAGCGCTCAGGAGATCGCCTTCTGCCGTGACGGGACGGGGGAGATCCCGGAGCGGCTCTATGGGGCTCTCGGTCAGGAAGCGCCCGCCGCGCCGGACGATCATCCCCTCGACTGGTTGGACCGTCTGGGGCTGCTTCGGGGGGGGACGATCCTGATCCACGCGGTCCACCTGCGGCCGGAGCACGTGGATCTCATCGCGCTCCGGGGGTCGGGCGTGGTGCTGTGCCCTCGCAGCAATCGGCGGCTGGGCGTCGGGCGCGCGGCGGGCCGCAGGTTCCTCGCGGCCGGGGTCGCGGTGGGGCTGGGGACCGACAGCCGGCTCTCGGCGGGGAACCTGAATCTCTGGGAGGACCTGATCGCGGCCGTGGACGAGTATGGCTGGTCGCCCGAGGAGGCGCTGCGGGCAGCCACCCTCGGCGGGGCGACCCTCCTGGGCGCGGGCGACTCCGGGCGCTTCGCGCCGGGGGCCCGTGCTGATATACTCGCCGTCTCCCTGTCTGCCGGGCGAGGCCTCTGGGATCAACTCCTTCCGGCGGCTGCGTCGGGATGCCGCTGGGTCGGATGACGGGAGGGCCGAGGCCGGCCCTTTCCACCGCGAAGGGGTTCGCCATGTCATGGGTTCAGATCCGCAGCCGTCTCCAGGGCGCGGCGCGCCGGCACTTTCTCACGGGGCTCCTCGTGATCGTGCCCCTGGGTCTCACGTACTACGTAGTCTCGGCGATCGTCGGCACCATGGACCAGTTTCTGGCGATTTTGCCGCCGACCTTTCACCCGGACACGTACCTTCCCTTCCGGATCCCCGGGCTCGGCATCCTCTTCACGCTCATCATCATTCAGGTCGTCGGCTTCCTCGGCGCGAACCTCTTCGGCCGGGGCGTGGTCAAGGCCTACGAGCGGCTCCTCGCCCGGATCCCGCTGGTGCGAAGCATCTACGCCGGGGTCAAACAGGTCATGGAGCAGCTCCTGTCGGAGCGGTCGGACCGGTTCCGGCGGGTGGTCCTGTTCGAGTTCCCGCGCAAGGGGATCCTCAGCCTCGGGTTCGTGACCGGTGAGGTGGGTGGCGAGATCGGCGGCAAGACGGCGAGTCGCTCGGTCAATGTCTTCATCCCCTGCACGCCCAACCCCACCTCCGGTTTCTACCTGATCGTGCCCGAAGAGGAGCTGATTCCGGTCGATCTCTCCGTGGAGCAGGCGTTCAAGATCATCCTGAGCGGAGGCATGGTGGGCGGGGAGGAGAAGCACAAAAAAGCCCGCCACTCGGAAGAGCGGCGGGCCCTGGCGACGGACGCAGAGACGGGCTAGCGGCCGATCTTGCGCTTGCTGGCCTTGAGGGGGTTGAGCATCTTCTGCTGCTTCTCCTCTTCGACCTTGAGGTGCGTGGCCATGTTGCACAACCCTACCTTCCAGTGCTTCTCCGGGGCCGGGTACGAGGCGCAGTAGCTACCCGTCGGCCACTGCTCCGTGCGGCCGCAGCCCTCGCAGTTGTCCACCACGACGCGGCAGTGCCCTTCGATGAACGTGCAGCCGTCATCGCCCCAGAAAAAGCAGTCCTTGTCCTTCTTGATCGTCTGACAGAGCATGGAGAACGCCCTCCTCGATGGTCGCGGCCCGATGGCCGAGGGATGCTTGAAAGCGCGTAATCATAGTCGCTACGCCGACCCCGTGTCAACGCTCCTCCTGCAGGTCGAGGCGGCCCTGCTGCGCGTCGACGTGCGCGGCCGCGACGTCCTGGTGGCCGTCTCCGGCGGGCTCGACTCCGTGTGCCTTCTGCAGGCCCTGGCCGCGCTGCGCGGAGAGGCGGTGGGACGGGTGGAGGTGGCCCATGTGGACCACGGCCTGCGGTCGGACTCGGACGAGGATGCGCAGTTCTGCCGCCGGCTCGCCGAGGAGCTCGGGATGGTCTTTCACCTGCGCTGCCTAGGCCTGAAGGAGTTTCTCCCGGGCCGTGGCGTCCAGGCGGAGGCGCGGCGCCTCCGGCGGGCGTTCTTCGAGGAGGTTCGGCGGGTCCGCGACCTGGGGGCCGTGGCTCTGGGCCACCACGCGGACGACCAGGCGGAGACCGTGCTCTTCCGGCTGGTCCGCGGCACCGGGCCCCGAGGGGTCCGCGGGATGTCGGCTTGGGATCCGCCGTACGTTCGGCCGCTGCTGGGACTGCGCCGCGCGGATCTGGAGGCGGCGGTGGCAGCCCAGGGGTGGGCTTTCCGGGAGGACCCGTCGAACGCGAGCCCTCGCTTCCTGCGAAACCGCATCCGCCACGAGGTGCTCCCGCTTCTCGCGGCCCTGAACCCTTCGGTGGTGGAGGCGCTCGGTCGCTTTGCCGGCTTGGCGGCCGACGACGACGATCTGCTCTCGGCGGTGGCGAGGGCGGAGTTGACAGAGCTCGCCCGGCCGGAGCCGGAGGGGCTCCGCCTTTCGGCGGAGAGCCTGCTTCGGCACCCGCTGGCGCTGCGCCGGCGGCTCTACCTGGCCGTTTGGGAGGCCGTCGGCTGCGACCCGTCGGTGCTCGAGGCGAGGCACCTGGAGGCGGTCGACGCGCTGCTCGAGCCCGGGCGACCGCACCGTTGGGCGCCCGTTCCGGGCCCGGGTGGTTTTGCGCGGAGCTACGGCGATCTCTGGGGGTTGGCTCCAGGTTTTCGCTCCCGTCCTTCGGGGCCCGTGGCCCTGCGGGACGGCGAGCCCTCCTCCTTGCCCGGGGGGGCCGGCGTCGCGGTCGCCTGGGGACCGACGCCTCCGGACGGCGTACCGCACGTGGGCCTGGAGGAGGGCCGGCCCGGGACGCTCCTCGTCGCGCGGCCTTGGCGGCCGGGCGATCGAGTGGACGGAAGGAAGGTCAAGGACCTCCTCATGGAGGCCTGTCTCCCGGCGTGGCGCCGCCAGCGGGCGGTCCTGGTGGAAGACGGAGACGAGGCCCTCGGCCTGCTGGCCCAGGGGCGTGCCTGGTCAGCGGCGCGCCCGGGCCGGACGGTCGGCGCCCTGTGGCTCGAGGCGCCTCGGAAAGAGGATCATCCCACCCCGGCGTGACCCCCCTGAGTTGTTCGGGAAGGATCCATGAAAAGGCTCCTTGAAAAGGCGTGGTGCACCTGCAGCTCTTGTGCTATCTAACACGGCTCGGCGTATGTCTCGCCGATCAACCCCCACTCGTGAGGTTCGTCGCGAATGGCAGTGGCAAAGCGGCCCATGAAGCCCTTTTTCCGAAACCTGGCGCTCTGGCTCCTGATCCTGCTCATCTTCCTGTTGATCTTTCAGCTCTTCCCGGGCAATGAGCCGGTACGCCAGGCGGTGAACTACTCCGACTTCCTGCAGGCCGTCGAGCAGGGCCGCGTCGCCGAGGTGACGCTCCAGGGCCGGGAAGTGACCGGGGCCTACACCGACAAGACGGCGTTCAAGACCTTCCGGCCCGAGGACCCGGACCTGGTCCGGATGCTCCGGGAGTCGAAGGTCACGATCTCCGTCAAGCCGGAGAAGGAGTCGCCCTGGTACGTGACGGCGCTCATCTCCTGGGCCCCGATGCTCCTGCTCGTGGGCGTGTGGATCTTCTTCATGCGTCAGATGCAGGGGGGGGGCGGGAAGGCGATGAGCTTCGGCAAGAGCCGGGCGAGACTGCTCACCCAGGACGAACGGAAGGTGTCCTTCGCCGATGTGGCGGGCATCGACGAGGCCAAGGAGGAGGTCGGCGAGATCGTCGAATTCCTGAGGAACCCAAAGAAGTTCACCAAGCTCGGCGGGAGAATCCCCAAGGGAGTGCTCCTCATGGGGCCGCCGGGAACGGGCAAGACGCTGCTGGCCCGGGCCATCGCCGGCGAGGCGGGCGTGCCGTTCTTCTCGATCTCCGGCTCCGACTTCGTGGAGATGTTCGTGGGCGTCGGCGCCAGCCGAGTGCGTGACCTCTTCATCCAGGGAAAGAAGAACGCGCCGTGCCTGATCTTCATCGATGAGATCGACGCGGTTGGCCGCCACCGGGGCGCAGGGCTCGGAGGCGGGCACGACGAGCGGGAACAGACCTTGAACCAGCTCCTCGTCGAGATGGACGGGTTCGAGTCGAACGAGGGCGTGATCCTGATCGCGGCCACCAATCGGCCCGATGTGCTCGATCCGGCCCTCCTGCGGCCCGGACGCTTCGACCGGCAGGTGGTCATCCCACGACCGGACATCAAGGGGCGGGAGGGGATCCTGCGGGTGCACAGCAAGCAGGTACCGCTGGGGAGCGACGTCGACCTCGTCGTCCTTTCGCGCGGCACGCCGGGCTTCTCCGGCGCCGATCTGGAGAACCTCGTCAACGAGGCGGCCCTGGCCGCGGCGCGCGTGGACAAGGTGTCGGTGGGCATGGAGGACTTCGAGAAAGCGAAGGACAAGGTTCTCATGGGGGCCGAGCGCCGAAGCCTCGTTCTGTCGGAGGAGGAAAAGCGCAACACCGCGTACCACGAGGCGGGCCACACCGTCGTCGCGAAGCTGCTCCCCAACACGGACCCCGTGTACAAGGTCTCGATCATTCCCCGGGGCTGGGCTCTGGGCGTGACCCAGTCCCTGCCCACCGACGAGCGGTACTCGCGCACCCGGGAGTATTACCTCGACGAGATCGCCATGTGCCTGGGTGGCCGGGCCGCGGAAGAGCTGTTCATCGGCCACATGACGACCGGGGCCACGAACGACATCGAGACGGCCACCGACATCGCGCGCCGGATGGTCTGCAAGTGGGGCATGAGCGACCGCCTGGGCCCCCTGACCTTCGGCAAGGAGGAGGAGCAGGTCTTCCTGGGGCGCGAGATCTCGACCCACAAGAACTACAGCGAGAAGACCGCCATGGCGATCGACGAGGAGGTCTCCGAGATCGTGACGTCCAATTTGAAGCGTGCCCGCGACATCCTCTCCGGCAACCGCGACAAGGTGGAGCGCATGGCGGAGGCGCTGCTCCAGAGGGAAACGCTGGTGGCCGACGACATCGACCGCATCCTCCGCGGGGAGACGCTCGCGCCGGAGACGGCGCCGACGGCCGGATCCGACTCCCGACAGCCCGAGCTCGACTTCGGAAAGCGGTGAGGAGGCACGATGGCGTTTGAGGTTCGCCTGCTCGATCTGTCCGACCCCCGGCGTGCGAAGGGCGAGCTGGAGGCCGTGGGTGCGGACCCGGCCGGCGTGGCCAAGATGGTGCCCAAGGCGTCGTTCCTTGCGTTCAAGGCCACGGGGATCAAGGCACCGGGCGCGAACATCCTGAAGCAGGAGGCCCTGGCCGCCGGCGCCGAGGCGGCCGTGAGCCGAGGGGTGATCAACTGCTCCGTGGCGCGCACCGACGTCGTCATCCTGGGTACGCGCAAAGAGATCCGCGCCCTTGTGCGGCGGCTCAAGCCTCAGCCCTTCGGCCTCAAACGCCTCGCCGCCGAGCTCGAAGCCGTGCTCGGCGCCGTGGAGCGCCGTTTCGAGCTTCCCTGGGCTCGAGGCGTGCTCCGCCTCTCGGAGCGGCCGCACATCATGGGGATCCTCAACGTCACGCCCGACTCCTTCTCGGATGGAGGGGAGTTCCTTGGCCGGGACGAGGCGCTGGCGAGGGCGGAGCAGATGGTCGCCGAGGGCGCCGACCTCATTGACGTGGGCGGCGAGTCCTCCCGGCCCGGGGCCGAGCCGGTGGACGAGGCGGTGGAGCTGTCGCGCGTCCTGCCGGTGATCGAGCATCTGGCACCGCGGCTGCCGGTGCCGGTTTCGGTGGATACGTACCGGGCCGGGGTGGCGGAGGCTGCCGCAGCGGCCGGGGCGTCGATCGTCAACGACATCAGCGGCCTGGCCGCCGATCCCGCCATGGCCGAGACCGTGGCGCGCACCGGCGCAGCCGTTGTGGTGATGCACATGCGCGGCACGCCTCGGACCATGCAGTCCGACACGGCGTACGGCGACCTGCTCGGCGAGGTGTGCCGCTCGCTGCGCGAGAGCGCGGAGCGGGCCCTCGCAGCCGGGGTGCCGGCGGAGAAGATCGTGGTCGATCCCGGCCTGGGGTTCGGGAAGACGGCCGAGGGAAACCTGGTGCTCCTCGGCCGGCTGGGAGAGCTTCGAAGTCTCGGCTACCCCGTGCTCGCGGGTGCGAGCCGAAAGTCGTTCCTTGGAAAGGTGCTCGGGACAGAGGATCCGAAGGATCGGCTCGAAGGATCGCTCGCGGCGGCGGCCGTGGCGGTCTGGAACGGCGCGCACATCCTCCGGGTCCACGACGTGCGGGAGACCCGCCGGGCGGCTGAGGTCGCCTGGGCCGTCCGGCAGGCTCGGGGGGGATGAGCCGTGGCCGGGATGCCCTCGTGGCTGCGGTGGCAGGACGGGGTGGACGTCCTCCTGGTGGCGCTGGTCATCTACCGGATCTTCCTGGTGATCAAGGGCACGCGGGCGGTGCAGATCCTGCTGGGCCTTGCGGTACTGATGCTCGCGTACGTGGGTGCCGAGTTCTTCGAGTTCTTTACGCTCCACTGGATCCTCAACGGCTTCCTGTCGTCGCTCATCCTCGTGGTCGTCGTGCTCTTCCAGAACGACATCCGCCGCGCCCTGGCCCACGTGGGGATGAACTCGGTGTTTACCTACGGCGAAACTGGGGCCATGGGTCCACAGGCGATCGAAGAGCTGATGAAGGGCTCCGTGAGCCTCGCCAACAAGAAGATCGGTGCGCTCATCGTGCTCGAGCGCGGGACCGAGCTTCGCGACTACGTCGAGGGCGGCGTCCGGGTGGGCGGCCATGTGAGCCGCGAGCTGCTGCTGTCGATCTTCCTGCCCTACTCGCCGATCCACGACGGCGCGGTGTTGGTCAAGGACGACCAGATCCTATGGGCGGGCTGCTTCCTTCCCCTGACCACTCGCATCGACGTGGACAAGGAGCTCGGGACCCGGCACCGGGCCGCCCTCGGGATCACCGAGGAGACCGACGCCGTGGTGATCGTCGTGAGCGAGGAGCGGGGGGCGATCTCGATGGCGATCAACGGCCGGCTCACCCGGGACCTCGACGGCGCGAGCCTTCGCCGGGTGCTCACCCGGTTGTTTCCCGCGGGGGAGCCGCCGCGTGAGCGCCGGCGGCGGCGACGGGCCAAGGATAAGCCCGGGGCCCGGGAGGCCCAGCCGTGAAAGGCTTTGCAGCCCTGGTGCGGAGCGCGCTCCTCGAGAACTGGGGATCGAAGGTCCTCGCCTTCGTCCTGGCAACGCTGCTGTGGATGTACGTCGTCGGCGAGAAGCGAAGCGAGGTGAGCCTCTCGGTCCCACTGGAGCTCACCGGCGTTCCGGCGAGCATGGTGATCGTGAACCGCGTGCCCGAGACGGTCCAGGTGCGGCTGAGCGGACCCCGCACGCTCCTGGTTGCGCTCACCCCGCAACAGCTCTCGGTCGCGCTCGATCTGTCGGCGATCCAGCCGGGCACGACGACCTTCGGCAACCTGCCCGCGCGCATGAAGTTGCCCAAGCGCATCGACGTGACGTATGTGTCTCCTTCGGTGATCACCCTCGACGCCGACACGAAAGCGCGCAAGCGGCTGCCGGTGAAGCTTCGGGTAAAAGGCGAGCCGGCACCTGGGTACCGCGTGGTGGAGGTCGGGGTGGACCCGGCAGAGGTCGAGATCGAGGGCTCGGCCCGCGTGCTCAAGTCACTCGAGGAGGTTTCCACGCAGGTGCTCGACATTCACGGGGCGGAGGAGACCCAGACGAGACCGGTGGACCTTTCGCTGCCCGACCCGACGCTGCGCCGGGTGTCCAAGGTCCCCGTCGTCGCGCAGGTCACGGTGGAGGAGCAGCGGGGCGAGCGGGAGTTTGCCCGCGTGCCGGTCGTCCTGCCCGGCCGCCGGTGGGTGGCCGCTCCGGCCAGCGTGGATGTGCTCGTCGCAGGCGGTACTGTGACGCTCGGGCGGCTCGGGCCGGCCGACGTCTCGGCGACCGTAGAGAGCGAAGGGAAGCCCCTGGCGAAGGGCACTCACCGCGTCACGGTCCAGACTCCTGCGGGCGTGGAGGTGCTCTCCATCAGCCCGCGGGCCGTGGAGGTTCGCCTCCGAAACACCGACAGCGCGTCCTCGAAGGGGTCTGACGCGGACGGAACGGGAGAGTGAGCATGAAACCCAAGCGCAGGCTCTTCGGCACGGACGGTGTTCGCGGGGTCGCCAACGTGGACCCCATGACGACCGAGATGATGGTGAAGCTCGGCCGGGCCGCGGCGCACGTCTTCAAGGAACGCAAGACCGGCCGCCACCGGATCGTGATCGGCAAGGACACGCGGCTGTCCGGGTATATGATCGAGAACGCGCTCGCGGCCGGGATCTGTTCCCTGGGGGTCGACATCCTCCTCGTGGGCCCCCTGCCCACGCCCGGGATCGCCTTCATCACCTCCAGCATGCGCGCCGACGCCGGGGTGGTGATCTCGGCGTCGCACAACCCCTACCAGGACAACGGGATCAAGTTCTTCAACCGCGACGGCTTCAAGCTTCCCGACGAGGTGGAGGAGGAGATCGAGGCGCACCTCTTCAGCGGCTCCATCGACCACCTGCGGCCCGTGGCCGAGGAGGTCGGCAAGGCGTTTCGACTGGAGGACGCGGTGGGGCGGTACGTCGTCTTCCTCAAGAGCACGTTTCCCGCGCACCTCTCCCTGGAAGGGGTGCGCATGGTGGTGGACTGCGCCAACGGCGCCGCCTACCGGGTGGCGCCGTCGGTCTTCGAGGAGCTCGGCGCGGAGGTGCACTTGCTGGGCGTGACGCCCAACGGCGTCAACATCAACGCCGAGTGCGGGAGCCTCCACCCGGAGGGCGTGGCCCGGAAGGTGAGGGAGGTGGGGGCCCACATCGGCATCGCGCTCGACGGCGACGCCGACCGGGTGATCGTGGTGGACGAGCACGGCGAAGAGGTCGACGGCGACCACATGATGGCGATCTGCGCCCGGGAGCTCCAGCACCGGGGAGGCCTGAAGGGCGGCGTGGTGTGTGCGACCGTCATGAGCAACCTCGGGCTCGAGCGATCGCTCGGTGACGCGGGTATCCGCCTGGAGCGCACCCAGGTGGGCGATCGCTACGTCGTCGAGTGCATGCGTTCCAACGGCTACAACTTCGGCGGCGAGCAGTCGGGCCACCTGGTCTTTCTCGACCACGGCACGACGGGCGACGGCGTGCTCGCCGCGCTTCAGTTGCTGGCCGTCATGGTGGATAAGGGTCGACCCCTGTCGGAGTTGGCTCGGGTGATGACGGCGCTGCCCCAGGTCCTACTCAACGTGAGGGTGCGAGAGCGGGTGCCCGTCGAGCGGATTCCTTCGGTCGCGGCGGTCATCCGTGGCGTCGAGGCCGAGCTGGGGCCCTCGGGGCGGGTGCTCGTGCGTTACTCCGGCACCGAGCCGAAGCTCCGCGTGATGCTGGAGGGCGACGACGAGGCGCGCATTACGGCGCTGGCGGAGAGGGTCGTCGATGCCGTGAAGGCGGAGATCGGAGCGTGAAGGGCGTTAGTCTTTAAGTCCTACAACGACACATCCGCAGATTTCGCAGTGCTTCTGTCGATCTGCGTAAGCTGAGAAATCTGTGGATCATCCGCATTTTGTCTGAAATGTCGCCGTAATACTAACAACCAACACCGGACGAAAGCCATGATCCGACTCGGCGTCAACATCGATCACGTCGCCACGGTGCGGCAGGCTCGCCGCATCCGGGAGCCTGACCCGGCCTGGGCGGTGGTCCAGGCGGAGCTCGGCGGCGCGGACCAGATCACGCTCCACCTGCGTGAGGACCGGCGCCACATCCAGGACCAGGACCTGCTCAACGTGCTCTCCCTGGCCAGCGTCCCGGTGAATCTGGAGATGGCGGTCACCCCCGAGATGGTGGCCATCGCCTGCGGGCTCGAGCGAAAGCCCCGGTCGGTGACGCTCGTGCCGGAGCGGCGCGAGGAGGTGACCACCGAGGGAGGGCTCGACGTGGCCGGGTGCTTCGAACCCAGCCGGGCGGCGGTCGAAGTGCTCCGGGCCGCGGGCATGAGCGTCAGCCTCTTCGTGGACCCGGACCCGGCGCAGGTCGAGGCGTCGGTGCGGTCCGGAGCCTCGGCGATTGAGCTCCACACCGGGGCGTTCTGCGAGGCGTGGGGCACGCCCCAGGCGGGCCGAGAGCTGGAGCGCCTCCGAGAGGCCGCAGTTCTCGGCGGCCGGCTGGGTCTCCGCGTCCATGCGGGCCACGGCTTGAATGTTCGAAATGTCGCAGCGGTGGCTCGGTTGCCGCACGTGGAGGAGCTGAACATCGGCCACGCCTTGATCGGGCGCGCGATCTTCCTCGGGCTCCAGGCCGCGGTGGCCGAGATGAAGGCGCTGATCGCCCAGGCCGAGGGGAATCGCTGAGCACGGCACACGCTGCGCTGGGGACGCTTCGGAACCCCTGAAGGCCCGGCCGCCGCGAACGACACCACACCGGAGCCGATCATGAAACCGCTCCTCACGGCCGCCGAGATGCGATCCCTGGACGACCGCACCATCCGAGAGGTGGGGCTGCCGGGCTGCGTCCTCATGGAGACGGCGGGACGCGGCGTCTTCTCCCGCCTCTGGGCCACGTTCGAGCCCCAAGCCCGGCAGGGCCCGACGATCGTCGTCTGCGGCCGGGGAAACAACGGCGGGGACGGTTTCGTGGTCGCGCGCTGCCTGCACACCAGGGGGTGCGACGTCCTCGTGCTTCTCCTGGGACGGTGCGAGGAGGTGCCGGGCGACGCGGCGATCCACCTGACGGCGTACCGAGGAGTCGGGGGCCGCGTCTCGGAGGTGACCGAGATGGCGTGCTCCGATGCTGCTGCTCGGGTGGCCGGGGCGGGCCTCGTGGTCGATGCGATCGTGGGCACTGGGCTTTCCGAGGATCTGCGGGGCCTGGCGCTCGAGGCCGTGGGGTGGGTCAACGGCTCGCGGGCGCCCGTGGTCTCCGTGGACCTCCCCTCGGGGGTCGACTCGGACACGGGAAGACTTTGCGGGGCTGCGGTGCAGGCCGACCTCACGGTGACCTTCGGTTGGGCGAAGCGCGGCCACTGGCTCTACCCCGGCGCGTCCCGCAGCGGACGGCTCGAGGTGGTGGACATCGGCATCCCGGAGGCGCTTCTCGCCCGCCAGGCGCTGGGCCTCCTGGCCCTGGAGCCGGACGACGTGTCCGGGTGGCTCGCCCGGGCTCCGGATGCCCACAAAGGAACCTTCGGCCACGTCTTCATCCTGGGCGGGGGCGCCGGCAAGGAGGGCGCTGCGATCCTCGCGGCTTCCGCCGCCCTGCGGGCGGGCGCCGGTCTGTCGACCCTGTGCTGGCCCGCTGACCTGTTTGCGGGGGCAGGGGGAAGGATCCCTCCCGAGGTCATGACCGTACCCTTGCCGGCGCCGGGAGACCGGGCAGTGCAGTGGGGCGCGGAGCTGTGGCCGACCGTGCAGCGGCTGCAGGAGACCGCCGACGCGTGGGTCGTCGGCCCGGGGATGGGGGCGGGAGACGGTCTTGATGACTTTCTCGGTGCGGTCTTCTCCGAGGGTGGCCCGCCGCTCGTGGTCGACGCGGATGCCCTCAACGCGCTCGCGGTCTCGCCGGGTCTCTGGCCGCCGGGCGCGCGACGTGCGGTGCTGACGCCCCACCCGGGGGAGGCGGCACGGCTGCTCGGGGTCACGACCGGCGAGGTGCAGGCGGACCGGGTCGGCGCGGTGAGGGAACTGGCCGACCGCTGGGGAGCGGTCGCGGTGCTCAAGGGCGCCCGCACCCTCGTGACCGCGCCCGACGCGCCGGTTGCTCTCGTGCCCACCGGCAACGCAGGCATGGCGACCGCGGGCTCCGGCGACGTCCTCTCCGGAGCCGTGGCGGCCTTTCTGGCGCGCGGGCTCCCTGCCCTCGACGCGGCGAAACTCGCCGCCTTCGCCCATGGTCTGGCCGGGGACCTCGCCGCCGAGGAGGTCGGCATGACGGGACTCACCGCGGCGCACCTGCTTCGGTTCCTGCCGAAGGCGCTGAAGACGCTGGGAGGCTAGGCCCCGCTCCTGCCCTCGTCGGTCTCGCCCGTCCTGGGCTACCCGACGCGGTCGCATCCTGCGACCGTCCCTGGGCCCGCGGGATACACCCCCTCCTGGGGATAAACTCGGAACCGGGAACTCGGAACTTGGAACTCAGAACTGGGAGATGCCGCCATGAAGACCGCCCGCGAGATCATGACGAAAGATGTGTTCACGGTGACCGAGTCGACGCCCCTCGACGAGCTGGCCCGTGCCTTTGCCAACCGAGGCGTGAGCGGGTTCCCTGTGGTGGACGCCGAGAGACGACTCGTGGGGGTGGTGACCGAGACGGACCTGATCCACCAGAACCAGCGACTGCACATCCCGACCGCCGTGGCGATCTTCGATGCCGTGATCGTGCTCGGGAGCTCGAAGCGCCTCGAGGAGGAGGTCCGGCGCATGACGGCCACGACCGTGGGCGAGATCATGGCGGCCGAGCCCGTCACCATCGGTCCGGATCTGTCGGTGCAAGACGTGGCTGCGCTGATGGCGGAGCAGGGGGTTCACACGTTGCCGGTGGTGGACTCCAGTGGCGCGCTTGTCGGCGTGGTCGGGAAGCTGGATGTGATCCGGGCGCTGGCGACCCCGTGATGTCGCAGTTGACCACGTGCGGCGCCGAAGAGACCGAGGAGGTCGGCGAAGCACTGGGACGCGTGGCGGCGGCCGGACTCGTGGTGGCGCTCCAGGGGCCTCTCGGTGCCGGAAAGACCGTGTTCACCAAGGGAGTTGCCCGCGGGCTCGATGTCCCGGCGCCGCGGTACGTCTCGAGCCCCACGTTCACGATCCACAAGGTCTACCAGGGCCGGCTCACCCTGCACCACCTCGACCTGTACCGACTCTCCAATCCCGGCGATCTCGAGGACTTGGGGCTGGACGACGCTCTAGGCGGGTCAAGCGTGTGTGTGATAGAGTGGCCGGACTCTTTTTTTGGGGTCCTGCCCCAGGACCGTATTACGGTGCATCTCGCCGTTGCGCCGGGGGATTCGAGGGTGATCCGGATCGAGGCCTCGGGCGCGATCGCCGGAGGGGTGCTGGCGTCGTTCCGGAAGACCCTTCCCAAGAGATTTGCGAGGGAGGAGTGGCGATGACGTACGATGTGGCGATTCTGGGAGCGGGCCCCGGCGGTTATGTGGCGGCCATCCGGGGCGGACAGTTGGGGGCGAAGGTCTGCCTGATCGACGAGGGAGAGCTCGGTGGCACGTGCCTGAACCGAGGGTGCATCCCGTCGAAGGCGTTCTACGAGAGCGCGGGCCGGATGGAGAGCCTTCGCCGTGGCGCCGAGTTCGGCATCCGCGCGGAGCTCGGAGCGTTCGACCTCGCGGCCTGCGTCGGCCGCAAGGACAAGGTCGTCGGCGATCTTGTGGGCGGGATCCAGAAGCTGCTCAAGGGCCACGGCGTGGACGTTCTCCGCGGCCGCGGGACCCTGATGGCGCCGGATTCGATCCAGGTGACGGGCCTCGACGGCGGCAAGACGGTGGTTACGGCGCGGGCCGTGATCATCGCGACCGGGTCTCGGCCCGCGGACCTGACGGGGCTTCCGGTGGACGGGCGAAGGATCGTCAACAGCGACCAGATCTGGGGCCTCACGGACCTGCCGGAGCGGATGGTCATCGTGGGCGGGGGCGTGATCGGGTGCGAGATGGCGCACATCTACTCGGCGTTCGGCGCCAAGGTGACGGTGCTCGAGCTCCTGGACCGGATCCTCGCGACCGAGGAGCGGGAGGTGTCGCGGACCGTGCAGAAGACGTTGGAGGCGCGCGGCGTCGAGTTTCGCACCGGCGTGCGTGTCCAGGGTGCCGAAGCCGGTGCTTCCGGGGTCACGATCGCGCTCCAGGGCGGCGAGGTGCTCCGGTGCGACCGAGCGGTCGTGGCGGTCGGGCGGGCCTACAACTCCAAGGGCCTCGGGCTCGAGAAGGCGGGGATCGAGCTCGACGGCAAGGGCCGCGTCGTCGTCAACGATGAGATGGAGACCGCGGTGCCGGGCGTGTACGCCGTGGGTGACGTGGTGGGCCAGCTGATGCTCGCGCACGTGGCCACGAGCGAGGCTCTCGTGGCCATGCACAATGCCCTGGGCAAGAAGTACTGGATGGACTACTCCGTGGTCCCCTATGCCGTGTTCACCGCTCCGGAGGTGGCCTCGGTGGGTGCCAAGGAGGCGGAGCTCAAGCAGAAGAAGATCGACTACAAGGTGGGTCGCTTCTCCTTCGCCGCGAGCGGCAAGGCGCTGTGCATGGGCGAGCCGGAGGGCTTCATCAAGATCCTGTCCGACAGTGACACCGGCCGGATCCTCGGCGCCACGGTGGTGGGGGCCCACTCGTCGGACATCATCGGAGAGGTTGCGCTCGCCATGCGCATGGAGGCGTCGCCCGGCGACATCGTGACCACCATCCACGTGCACCCCACCATGAGCGAGGTGATCCTGGAGGCGAGTGAGGACACCATGGGCCTGTCGATCCACAAGATGGGCCGCCGGAGCGCGAAGGAGGAGTAGCCGCGATGGCGCTGGTCGTCCAGAAGTACGGAGGAACGTCGGTCGGCGACCCGGAGCGGATCCGCAACGTGGCGCGCCGGGCGGCACGGTACCGGGCCGAGGGGAACGACGTGCTGGTCGTGGTCTCGGCCATGTCCGGGGCTACGAACGGTCTCATCGCCCTCGCTCACCAGATCACCGACCTGCCCGACGAGCGGGAGATGGACGTGCTCCTCGCCACCGGGGAGCAGGTAACGATTGCGCTCCTGGCCATGACGCTCCTGTCCCTGGGCGTGCCGGCCGTGTCCATGACCGGTGCCCAGGTCCGGATCCTCACCGACTCGGCCTTTACCCGGGCGCGCATCTCCGATATCGATACGGCGGGGATCCGGGCGGCCCTGTCCCAGGGCAAGATCGTGGTCGTCGCCGGGTTCCAGGGGGTGGACGCCGAGGGGAACATCACGACCCTGGGTCGCGGTGGATCCGACACGAGCGCGGTGGCCGTGGCCGCCGCGCTCAACGCTGACGTCTGTGAGATCTATACGGACGTCGACGGCGTGTACACGACCGACCCCAACGTGTGCGACCGAGCGCGCAAGCTCGATCGGATCTCCTACGACGAGATGCTCGAGCTCGCGAGCGTGGGCGCCAAGGTGCTCCAGATCCGCTCCGTGGAGTTCGCCAAGAAGTACCGAGTGCCCATCCACGTGCGCTCGTCCTTCAGCGAGGTCGAGGGGACCTGGGTGGTGGAGGAGGAAGGAAACATGGAGCAGGTGGTGGTATCGGGCGTGGCCTACGACCGCAATGAAGCCAAGGTGACGGTGCGCGGCGTCCCGGACCGTCCGGGGATCGCCGCCCGGATCTTCGGGGCACTCTCGGAAAAGAACATCGTGGTCGACGTCATCGTGCAGGACGTGGGCGAGGGCGATCGGGCGTCGATGACCTTCACGGTGCCGAAGACCGATCTGAAGAAGGCGCTGTCGGTGATCGAACCCGTCGCCCGGGAGCTGGGCGGGGCCGAGGTCCGGTCGGACACCGGCATCGGGAAGGTCTCGATCGTCGGTGTCGGCATGCGAAGCCATGCGGGGGTGGCGGCGAAGATGTTCGACGTCCTCTCCCGCGAGGGCATCAACATCCTCATGATCTCGACCTCCGAGATCAAGGTGTCCTGCGTGATCGAGGAGAAGTACCTGGAGCTCGCGGTGCGCGTTCTCCACGACGCGTTCGGACTGTCGAAGGAAGAGGGCTAGAAAGCTCAGAAGCTGGAAAGCTGGAAAGCTGGAAGGCGAGAAGGGACCGGTTTCTGGCTTTCTGGCTTCCCAGCCTCCTAGCTTCCAACGGGGTACCCATGATCAAGATCTACGACACCACGCTTCGCGACGGCACCCAGGGGGAAGACGTCTCCCTCACCGTGGAAGACAAGCTCCGGATCGCGCAGCGCCTGGACGCCCTCGGTGTGCACTACGTCGAGGGCGGATGGCCCGGCTCCAACCCGCGCGACATTCAGTTCTTTCGCGAGGCGCGCGGCCTGACGCTGGAGCAGGCGAAGCTGTGCGCCTTCGGGAGCACCTGCCGCGTGGACGTGGAGCCGGACGACGACGCCAACATCCAGGCGCTCGTCGAGGCCGGGACGCCGGTCGTGACCATCGTGGGCAAGTCCTGGGACCTCCACGTCGAGGACGTGCTGCGCACGACCCTGTCCAAGAACCTCGAGATCATCGAGAAGAGCCTCTCCTACCTCAAGCACCAAGGTCTCGAGGTCATCTACGACGCCGAGCACTTCTTCGACGGCTACAAGGCCAACCCCGAGTACGCCCTGGACACCTTGCGAGCGGCCGTGGCCGGCGGAGCCGACGTCCTGGTGCTGTGCGACACCAACGGCGGGAGCCTGCCCCAGGAGATCCACCGGATCGTCGGCGCCGTCAAGGAGCTCGTCACCGCACCCCTCGGCATCCACTGCCACAACGACAGTGACCTCGCGGTGGCCAACAGCCTCGCGGCCGTGGCGGCCGGAGCGACCCACGTTCAGGGGACGATGAACGGGTACGGCGAGCGGTGCGGCAACGCCAACCTGGTCTCCATCCTTCCGAACTTGATCCTCAAGATGGGTCGCTCCTGCATCCCCATGGACCGCCTGAAGAAGCTTCGCGAGGTGTCGCGGTTCGTCGATGAGCTCGCCAACCTGCAGCACAACAAGCACCAGCCCTTCGTGGGCGACAGCGCCTTCGCCCACAAAGGCGGGATCCACGTCTCGGCGGTGCGGCGAAACCCGCTCTCCTACGAGCACATCGAGCCCGGCCTCGTGGGCAACGATCAGCGCATCCTGGTCTCGGACCTCTCGGGCCGCGCCAACGTGATCGCCAAGGCCCGCGAGCTCGGTATCGAGCTCGACGAGGGCAGTCACCTGGCCGGAGAGGTTCTCGAGCGGATGAAGCGGCTCGAGTCCGAGGGGTACCAGTACGAGGGCGCGGAGGCGAGCTTCGAGATCCTCGTCAAGAAGAGCATCGGACGCTACCGGAAGTTCTTCGACCTCGTCGGGTTCCGCGTGATCGACGAGAAGCGCACGGAGGGGGAAGAGCCGATCGCCGAGGCCACGATCATGGTGCGGGTGGACGGCGAGGTGGAGCACACCGCCGCCATCGGCAACGGCCCGGTCAATGCGCTGGACGCCGCGCTGCGCAAGGCGCTGGAGACGTTCTATCCGGCCATCCGCGACGTGAGGCTCGTGGACTTCAAGGTGCGGGTCCTCTCGGGTGCCGTGGGTACGGCGGCGCGCGTGCGGGTTCTGATCGAGTCGACCGACGGCGTCGACAGCTGGGGCACCGTGGGCGTGAGCGAGAACATCATCCAGGCCTCCTGGGAGAGCCTGGTGGATTCGATCGAGTACAAGCTCCTGCGCGACGAAGAGAAGAGCCCGGACCGGCTCCCGGCCGGCAGGCCGGAGCGGTAGGCCGGATCGTCGGTTGAGCCGGACGTCGTGCGAGACGAACGCCTTTCCGTCGCCGGTCTCCTGGTCCTGGCCGCTTCCGCCTGGGTCTTCGCGCCCGTGTGGCGCGCTGTGGTTTCGGTGACGCGCCCCGCTCCCGCGGTCCTCTACGCGCCTGCACCCCACCAGCCTCTCGTCTGGTCCCCTCCTTCCCGGATCTCCCCCGAGGCCGACGGAACCGTCCTCGGCGCGCCGGGGCGCCCTCCTGCGCCCGTCTCGGGGTGGCAGGGCCTGCTCCTGGGGACGCCGCTGGACCTGAACGACGCCTCGGCCGCGGACCTGGAGGCCCTTCCGGGCATCGGGCCCAAGACTGCGGCGGCGATCCTGGAGACCCGCGGACGGTTGGGAAGGTTCGGGACCGTGGAGGAGCTCACGGAGGCAAGGGGCATAGGTCCCAGGACCCTGGAGCGGTTGCGGCCCCTTGTGCGCGTGCCGGCCCCTGCGCCGGGTCCTCGGAGCCGTCGGTGACGCTCTCGGGCCGGGTCTCCGAGATCCGCCAGGAGTTTGCGGTACGCTACACCTACCCCGTTTGCTTTACCCGGGCCGCCCTCGATCCCGACAATCCGGCTCTGCCCAACGTGTTCCGCGAGGGGGGTGCCGCCCGTCACCGCGTCCTGGTGGTCGCCGATCAAAACCTGCTCGCCGTCCGGCCCAACCTCCTTGACGCCGTGCGGCGCTTCGCGTCCGCTCATCAGGACCTCGTGGAGCTCGTCGGACCCGTCGTGGCCGTGGTCGGGGGGGAGCCGGCCAAGCGCGGGCTGACCACGGTGCGGCGGCTCCAGCGGGTGATCGAGCGTCACGGGCTGTGCCGGCAATCGTTTCTCCTCGCGATCGGCGGCGGGGCGGTGCTCGACGCGGTCGGGTACGCCGCCGGCACGGCGCACCGGGGGATCCGGCTCGTGCGCATGCCGACCACGGTCCTGGGCCAGAACGACGCCGGGGTCGGGGTGAAGAACTCGGTCAACGCCTTCGGCAAGAAGAACTTCCTCGGTACCTTCGCCCCGCCCTTCGCGGTCGTCAACGACTTCGACTTCCTCGCGACCCTTCCGGCCCGGGAGCTCCGAGCGGGCATCGCGGAGGCGGTCAAGGTGGCGCTGATCCGCGACGCCGCCTTCTTCCGCGAACTGTGCGCTGCTCGGGACGCGCTCGCGGCGTTCGAACCGCGCGCCATGGAACCCATGATCGTCCGGTGCGCGAGCCTGCATCTGGAGCACATTCGGGCCGGCGGCGACCCCTTCGAGTTCGGCTCCGCCCGCCCCCTGGACTTCGGCCACTGGTCCGCGCACCGGCTCGAGGTGCTCACGGCAGGGGAAGTGGGGCACGGAGAGGCCGTGGCCCTCGGCGTGGCGCTCGACTCCCTGTACTCCTACCGGCGCGGCCTCCTGAGCCGCGAGGACCTGGAGCAGATCTTCGAGGTCCTGGAGGGCGTCGGGTTCCGGCTCCACCACCCCGGCCTGGCAGGGCTGGACATCGCCGCCGCGCTCGAGGAGTTCAGGGAGCACTTGGGGGGAAGCCTCAGCATCACCTTGCTCGCCGGCCTGGGGCGCGGTGTCGAGGTGGGAGAGATCGACTGCCGGCTCATGGAGCAGTGCGTCGAGGCTCTGGGGGAGAGGGCCTGAGCGGATGGTGTCCTACTGCACCAACATCCACCCCGGGGAGACCTGGCCGGAGATCTTTGCCAACGTGAGGGCCCACGTGCCCACGGTCAAGGCCGCCGTGAGCGCGCGGCAGGCCTTTCCGATCGGGCTTCGCCTCTCGGGGCGTGCCGCGCAGGAGCTCACCCCCGGCGAGTCCCGCCGCTTTCGTGAGTGGTGCGGAGCGGAGGGGTGCTTCGTCACGACCCTCAACGGGTTCCCCTACGGCCGATTCCACGGCGTGCCGCTCAAAGAGGGCGTGTATCGGCCGGACTGGAGGGACCCGGAGCGGCTCGCGTACACCCGTCGGCTTGCCGAGCTTCTCGCCGGGTGGCTGCCCGAGGGGCAGAGGGGATCGATCTCCACGGTCCCTGTGGGCTTCCGCCGGACGCTGACCGACGGTATCGGTGCCGCGAAGGCGCACCTGCGCGCCAGCCTCGAGCACCTGCACGGCCTCGCCCAGGCGACCGGCCGTGAGATCCTCCTCGCCCTCGAGCCCGAGCCGGGGTGCCTCCTGGAGACCACGCCCGATGCCGTCCGGTTCGCCGAGGAGATGAGGCTGCCGTCGCACCTGCACCGCCACCTGGCGGTGTGCTACGACTGCTGCCATCAGGCGCTGCAGTTCGAGCGCCCCGCCGAGTCGCTGCGGCTCCTGCGGGAGGCGGGTCTTCGGATCGGCCACGTCCAGGTGTCCTCGGCCCTTCGCCTCTTGTCGCCGAAGCTGGACCCTCTCGAGCGGTTCTGCGAGCCCTGGTACCTCCATCAAACGGTGGGGCGGCGGTCCGGCGGAGAGCTCGTGCGCTACGACGATCTGCCGGAAGCGATCGCGGCCAGGATGCCCGGGATCGAGGAGTGGCGCGTCCACTTCCACGTCCCGGTGTTCGTCGACGAGCTCGCCGACTGCCGGACCACCCAGCCCTTTCTGCGGGAGGTCCTCCCGCTCTTCGAACCGGGGACGCCCCTGGAGGTCGAGACGTACACCTGGAGCGTGCTGCCGCCGGACCTCCGGGCCGGGCCGGTCACCGACTCCCTCGCCCGGGAGATCCGGTGGGTGGCGGAGCGGCTCGAAGCCTCCGCCGGGGCGTGAGAACCGAAGCCGGCGCCGGTGGAGCGCGGGCAGGCAGACGACGGATACGGAGGGTTTCGTGAAGAACGAACGAGCGGTGCGCGGGACGGGCAAGACGCCGAGACCGGCGGAGGAGCTGCGGCGCGACCTCCTTCGCCACGTCGTCGCGAGCCTGGGCTCCGACCCCGAGCACCTGGACCCCGCCCGGGTCTGCCGGGCGCTGGCCCTGACCGTGCGCGAGCGCCTCGCCCGGAACTGGATCGAGACCCAGCGCTCCTACTACGAGCGCCGGGGCAAGCGGGTGTACTACCTGTCCCTCGAGTACCTGCCCGGGCGGATGCTCCTGAACGGCCTGCACAGCCTGGGGCTCGTGGACGCGGCCCGGGAGGCGGTCGCGGCGCTGGGCCAGGACCTCGAGGCCGTGGCCGAGCGCGAGTGGGACCCGGGCCTCGGCAACGGGGGCCTGGGACGCCTCGCGTCGTGCTTCCTCGATTCGCTCGCCACCCTCGACGTGCCTGCGTACGGGTACGGGATCCGGTACGACTACGGGATCTTCTACCAGACGATCGAGAAAGGCGAGCAGGTGGAGCGCTGCGACAACTGGCTCAGAGCGGGTAACGTGTGGGAGTTCGAGCGGCCCGAGAACCTCTACCAGGTCAGGTTCGGGGGCCGTGTTCGGGAGTCCCTGGACAACGCCGGGCGGCTGCGCTGCGAGTGGGTCGACGCGGATACGGTCATGGCCATGGCCTGCGACATGCTCATCCCGGGGTATGCGAACGGCCGCGCCGTGAGCATGCGGTTGTGGGCCGCGAAGTCGAGCCGGGAGTTCGACCTTCGATTCTTCCACGCCGGCGACTACATCGGCGCGGTGGAGGACCGGGTGCGGAGCGAGAACATCTCCAAGGTGCTCTACCCGAGCGAAGAGGCGGAGGCCGGGCGCGAGTTGCGGCTCAAGCAGCAGTACTTCTTCGTGGCGGCGACCCTGCAGGATATCCTCCGGCGGCACCGAAAGCTCCACGCCACGTTCGAGAGCCTGCCCGATGAGGTCGCTATCCACCTCAACGAGACTCACCCGGCGATCGCGGTCCCCGAGCTCCTGCGTTTGCTGATCGACGAGGAGGGTCTGGGCTGGGACGAGGCCTGGGGGATCTGCGAGCGCACGTTCGCATACACCAATCACACGATCCTGCCCGAGGCGCTGGAGACGTGGCCCGTGGAGCTGATGGGTCGCGTCCTCCCTCGGCATCTGCAGCTCATCTACGAGATCAACCGCCGGTTCCTCGACCGGGTCGCGGAGCGGGTCGGGAGCGACAGCGAGCTTCGCCGGCGGGTCTCGCTCATCGAAGAGGGGCCGGTGCGCAGGGTGCGCATGGCCCATCTGGCCATCGTGGGGAGCACGTCGGTCAACGGCGTCTCGGCCTTGCACACGAAGATCCTCCGGGAGCGGGTCTTCCGGGACTTCCACGACCTGTATCCGGAGCGGTTCAACAACAAGACCAACGGCGTGACCCCTCGGCGGTGGTTGCTCCAGTGCAACCCGCCCCTGTCCGCCCTCATCGGCGAGAGGATCGGGTGGGGCTGGGTCCGCGACCTGGAGGAGCTGCAGCGCCTGGAACCCCTGGCCGAGGACCCGGAGTTCCGGTCCCGGTGGCGCCGGGCGCGACAGGAGAACAAGGTGCGCCTGGTGGCGTATCTGGAGCGGCGGGTCGGCGCCCAGGTCGACCCGGCGAGTCTCTTCGACGTCCAGGTCAAGCGCATCCACGAGTACAAGCGTCAGGTCCTCAACGTCCTGCACGTGATCGCGCTCTACCATCGGATCTGCGACGACCCGGGAGCCGACGTCGTGCCCCGTACGGTGCTCTTCGGCGGCAAGGCGGCTCCGGCCTACTTCCTGGCCAAGCGTACGATCGCGCTCATCCACGCAGTGGCCGAGGTGGTGAACCGCGATCCGCGGGTGGCGGGGCGCCTCAAGGTCCTCTTCCTGCCCAACTACTGCGTTTCCCAGGCGGAGAAGCTCGTGCCGGCCGCCGATCTCTCGGAGCAGATCTCAACCGCAGGGTTGGAGGCCTCGGGAACGGGCAACATGAAGTTCGCCCTGAACGGAGCGCTCACGATCGGTACCTTGGACGGCGCGAACATCGAGATCGAGGAGGCGGTGGGCTCCGGAAACCTCTTCATCTTCGGGCACACGGCCGAGGAACTGGCGGCGCTGCGCGGCCGCGGATACGACCCGAGGGCCTACCGGGACCAGGAGCCCGAGTTGGCGCGCGCTTTGGACGACATCGCGCGCGGTGCCTTCTCCGGCGGGGATCGGTCGACCTTCTGGCCGGTCGTGGACTCCCTGCTCCACCGCGGGGATCCGTTCTTCGTGCTGGCAGACTTCCGCCCGTACCTGACGTGTCAGGAGGCGGTGAGCCGGCTCTTCCGGGACCCGGAGGAGTGGACGCGGCGGTCGATCCTGAACACGGCGCGCATGGGCCGGTTCTCCAGCGACCGGGCGATCGCCGAGTACGTGAAGGAGATCTGGAAGGTGTGAGGCGCGTCACGCCGGCCGAACTCCTTCAAGCCCTTCGGCGGGCGCGACGGTCTTCAGAAGGCCGTCCACGAGATCCGAGAGGCCTTGCACGCCCAGGTCGCTTGACTCGATCGCCTTACCAGGACGTGCTTTTCAGTAAGGAGAAAGGAGGCCTCTCGATGCTCGTCAAGGTCACGGCCAAACGCCAGGTCACGTTTCCCGCCCAAGTGTTGGAGGCGCTGGGAGTGAAACCCGGCGACCGACTGGAACTTCTGGAGAGCCCAGACGGCTTCCTCCTGCGCCCCCGCCACGTGAATCCGGCCCGCCTGGCGCCCCTGCGTGGCAAGCTTCGCCGAGGTACGGGCACCTTCGATCTTGAAACCTTCCGCACCGAAGCCCATGACCCCGCGCTTCGGGATTGACACCTCCGTTCTCGTCCGGCTGCTGACCGGAGACCCAGAGGAGGGCTTCGTGCATTGTGCGGCCGCGCTGACCGCGCTCGTCGAGGAGGACGGAGCCGAGGTGCTCGCGTCGAATCAGGTCATCGGAGAAGCCTACGTGGCCGTCCAGCACCATTACGGCGTGACCCAAGCCGAGGCTCGCGCGGCCCTCTCGAGCGTGCTGGGCAGCGGGCTCGTGTCGCCGCTGAACGGCGCCGGCGTGTTCGGCGCATTGGAAGCAGAGGGCGGGTGCGGGCTGCTCGACCGCCTCATCGCCGACGACTACCGCCGCGCAGACCTGGTCACCCTCACCCTTGATGAGCGCATGGCCGTTCTGCCGGGCGCTCGCCTCTTGTAGAGGCGGCGTGCCTTCGTGAGATGGGGGTGTAGGCGCAACGCGTAACCCCCGCCTATCGGCGGGAACCCCGAAGCGGCCGACCCCGGACCGTCAGTTGGAGACCTTCGTGGCCCCGGCCGACGCGAGATCGTCCGCCCGTCGTTTGAGGCCGCCTCACAGGTGGGAGTGTACCCAGGCGAGCAGATTCGGGAGCGGCACAGCCCCGGACTGGCGGGCCACTTCGCGGCCGCCCTGAAAGAGGATCAGCGTTGGCAGGCCCTCGACGCGGTGCTGCGCGGCGAGCGTTTTCTCCTCCTCGGTGTTCACCTTGGCCAGGCGCACCCGGGGTTCCAGACGGCCGGCCGCCTGCTCGAAGGTCGGTGCCATGGACCGGCAGTATCCGCACCAGGGGGCCCAGAACTCCACGAGCACTGGCAGGCCCGAGCCCTCGACGTGACGTCGGAACGTGGCCGCCGTGAGCACCAGCGGGTGGCCCTGGAAGAGCTTTTGTCTGCACTTGCCGCAGTTCGGGGCCTCGCCCAGCCGGGCGGCGGGGACGCGGTTCGCGGTGTGGCAGGAGGGGCAGACGACGTGGACGAGGTCCGGCATGGGCTTACCTCTGGCTCGGCGCGGCCGGGCTCAGGTGCCCGAACCCAGCACGCCGAGCCGTTCGATGTTGACCCCGGCGAGCGCCCTCATCGGGCAGGCGGTCTCGCACTGCCCGCAGGCGGCGCACTTCTCGGGCAGGAACGCAACCTCCATGGAGACCGCGTCGACCCGGAGCGCTCCGGTGCGGCACACCGCCGTGCAGGCGCCGCAGTGGACGCACCGGTCGTCGTCGCGGCTGATGTTCTCGGCGATCGAGGTCACCTCAACTCCCGCGTCCTCCAGGTAGGCCACGCCCCGCGCCACGGCCTCCGGCGAACCGGTGAGCTCGAGGATCAGCCGGCCCTCCCGCCGGGGGAAGATCTTCGCCTCCAGGATGTTGAAGACGAGGTCGAACTCCCGCGCCAGGCGGTAGATCACGGGCTGGTACATGACCTCGGGGTTGAAGATGAGCAGCACGTTCTTCGACATGTCCATGGGGCTCCCTTCGATCGCCGCTGTCCGGTGTCCGCCTTCCGCTCTCAGCCAGGGACCTTGCAACCGTCTGTCGAGGACCTGAGTCCTCCCGGCGGGTTCATGAGGGATCGCCGAGTGCTGACTGCGGATGGCCAATCTCCACAAACTCCACGTCGCCCCGCGCCGCCATCCGGTCCCCCAGGATCGCGACCGCCCCCCGAACCCCTGGGACGGCCAGGGCCCAGTCCACCGCCGCCTCCAGATCGCCGGGACCCTGGATGCGGTTTCCGAGGGCGGTGGCCATCGCGTCGGCCAGGGCCGCGTCCGCCGCGAGCACGATCGCGGCGTCCGCACAGCCGAACGAGAGGCTCGGTCCCACGGTACCCGAGGAGGTGCACAGACCCAGGGGTGTGCGCTCCGCAGTGACGCGAAGGCCGAGCCGCCCGGAAAAAGGGGAGGCCCCGGCGAAGACACCCGCGACCGCCTCCTCCTCGAGATCCAGGTAGAGGTCTCCGCCGTTCTCGACCAGTACCTCTGCGGCGTGCCGCCGGAGCTCCTCGCCCACCGTCTGGGCGATGGCGCCGGCCACGGCCGCCATGGGGCCGACCTCCGCGGTCCGGGCGGCCCGGTACATGCGCTCGAGCAGCGCAGGCAAAGGCTCCGCCGGCAGGGGCAGTGGCCGGAGCGCCGTAGCGAAGGCTGGGTGCCTCTCGATGTGGGCGTCGAGCAGACCGCGCGCGGCCAGGGCCGCGGTGAGCGCCTCGGCCGACAGATCCCGGTCGGCGAGCAGGTAGAGGTCGGTGGTCTCGACGCAGGCTCGAAACGGGACGCGCCGGCCTCCGGTCGCCTCGAAGCGGCGGTAGGTCCGTTCTGTGTAGCCCAGGGCGCCAGGCAGACCCGGCGTGTGCCGGGCGTCCCCGCTCATGCCGTCCTCCCTATAAAGAAACTCCCGTCCTGTCAGAGCGGTCGGATGCCCCGCCGCTCCACGGGACGATCCTTGGGCATCTGAGGCGTCTTGCGGCGGCACGAATGGGCTGACGCGCCGTCGCACGCCCCGTGCCGGAATCGCGTCTCGCTCCGCTCTGGGGCACCCGACCGCTCGCGTTTCGTCCTTCGGGATGACCGGAGGTCATGGGCAACTCAGTCGGGTCGCGGGACCGTGGGCAGCGGTTCCTGGGGGGCGCCGAGGGTGAACTGGCCGGCCTGGATCCACGACTTCAACAGACCTGCGATCTCCCGGGCTCGCGGCAGGCTCGACAGGGGCGTCGCCGGGACCTCCTTCCCGCCGACGACCACGGTGCCCGCCACCAGGTCCGCGTAGCTCACGTCGGCGAGGGGTTTGGGCTCGCCCCTCGGGTAGTCGGACCCGTAGTCGATGACGGGGCAGGTGATCTCCCGGTTGGAGACGCCGGTGAACCAGGCGAGCTCCTCGTTCAGGATCGGGATCGGGACTCCCACGCCCACCATGAGGCTCGTCCCGTACCCCACCAGGCTCGCGCCCCGCAGGAAACGCGGCGACATCTGCTTGAGGTCGCCGGTGAGCATGAGCGTCCCGGCGCCGCCCGTGGGGACGCCGCGGGCGTTTCTCGGGGTGGCCGGTGCGTGCTGGGTTCCGGCCCAGGAGACGACGCCGACGCCGCCGCCGAGGAAGATACGGGTGCCGGTGCCCAGGGTCCAGTAGTAGGGGTCGTTCAGGAGAGGGGAGAGCTCGCCGGCCGAGGAGTACGTAGCGTTCGCCATCCGCGGCCGCAGCACGCCCATGTACGTGTAGATGGTCCGGTCCGAGAGGTTCACGGCGCAGTTGTAGTTCTGGTAGGCGTTGCGCGGGTTGTGGAGCACGGCGTCGCGGAGGTCGGCCAGGCCCATCTCGGCCTGGTGCTCGCGCAGGGGGTAGCAGTCGGTGCCGTAGGAGACTGCCTTGAGGGATACCTTCCGGCCGGTGACGAGGTCCTCGATCACATGGCCGCCGCCGTACTCGAAGCGGCCGGGGTGGACCTTGTTCAGCGGGTCGTCCTCACGGACCTGGGTGGCGCCGATGTAGCAGTCCACGGCGGCCACGCCGGCGTACGCCTCGACGTCGTTGAGCCAGACCTTCGAGGCCTTCATCCGCGGCTTGGTGTGGCCGAAGTTGAGGAACGCGCCCGAGGAGCACATCGTGCCGAACGTGCCGGTCGTGACCACGTCCACCCGGCGCGCCGCGGCCTTGGGGCCTTCGTCGGCCACCACCCCGATCATCTCCTCCGCGGTCACGACCACGGCCTTGCCGGCGCGGATCCGCGCGTTGATCTCGTCGATGGACTTGGTGACGGGGGGCTGCGCGGACATGGACTCTCCGACGGAAGAGGGAACGGCCCGGAGGCGGACGGGCAAAGCGTACCGAGGATGGCGGGAAGGGAAAAGGAAAAACGCCGCCGTGCTCCTTCGCGCAACGTCTCGTTCCGGGGAGGTCGCCGGCCGACGTCCTGGGGGCGCCCGAGAACCTCGTTGAAGATGTCGGGGCGTGCTGGTAGCATCCGGGCCCGCGCGGCGGGGTTTCGGCCCCCGTGCCGGATGCCCGGTCCTCGGGCCTGCCCGGCGGAGAACCGCGCCCGGCTCGCCCGCCGGTCCCGTCGACTCCAACCCTGCGGCTCGACGCAGACGGGGGATCCCATGTGGTCGCCGCCCCGGTTCCCGAGGTTCACGTTGGCGCTGGCCGGAGGTGCCCTCCTCGCGGTCGCGGGTGGGTTCGCCCCGGACGCGCGAGCGGACAACAGCAACTGGGTCTCGGAGATGTACCGAGGCGAGGATGCCGTCGGGGCCAAGGCGGACTTCAGCCTCCTCGCCGGGGCTCGACTGCTCAACTCGCGCGACTGGAAGCCCGTGGAGAAGCAGCCGCAGGTCGGCTTCGATGCTGACTACGACGGCGGCGACTGGCCCGTCGCCCTGTGCGGATCCGTTCTGTTCTCGACGGCGAGCGGTTCGACGACCGGCGTGGACGTGACGGCACGGACCTACGAGTTGCAGCTGGGCCTGCGAAAGATCTGGAGGCCGCTCAAGAGACTGCGGCCTTACATCGGCGCAGGCGGTTCGATGCTGTGGGTCTCCTACAAGATCGACGGGGGCATCGTCGGGACCGGCTCCGACAGCCAGTATGGCTTCGGTTACTGGGCCGGAACGGGCGCGTTCTTCCGGGTGGGACGATCGTGGCAGGTGGGGGCCGACGCCCGGTGGTCCCAAGTGAACCTCGACGTCACCAACAGCAGTGCCAACGCGGGTGGACTCCAACTCGGCGTCGCGGCCGGGTACCACTGGTCCGAGTAGTGCGCGGCGGGGGTTCGCCCCGGGGCCGAGCGGGAGGTGAGGGATGAGAACCAGCGGCTGTGTGATCGGTCAGAGGGTCTTGCGGGCCTGCGCGGCGGCCGTCTTGGGCGCGCTCTGGTTCGGAGCGCCGCCCTTGGCCCGGGCGGAGGAAGCCACGGCCGTCCTCACCGCCGAGCAGCAGAGCGACTTCGCGGCCCTCTCCGTGGAACTCGGAGCCAGCGGCGAGGCGCCGCAGCTCTGGCTCGACGACGTCTCCGGAACCCCGCGGCGACTGCTCCTTCGCACGCCCGCCCGCGTGCAGGGGGGCGTGCGCGGTGAGGACCGGTCCCCGGCGAGCGAGCGCCGGGCGCGAGAGTTCCTGTCGGACCATCGCCGCCTCTTTCGACTGACCGATCCGGACGCGGAGCTGCGCCTCGTGAAGGCCCAGGTGGACGAGGCGTCGCTGTCCCACCTGCGCTTCGAGCAGCGCTACCGGGGCGTGCCGTTCTGGGCCCGGGAGGTGATCGTTCACCTCGACGCGCAGGGGCTCGTCTACCTGGTGCAGGGCCAGACCGTTCCGACCCCGGAGGGGCTCGACGTCGTCCCCGTGATCACGGCCGCCGCCGCGGTGGAGGCGGCATGCGACCATCTGGGCCTCGGTGGGGCTCCCCTCGCAGAAGAACCCGGCGTCGACCTCGTCTTCTTTGTCACCGAGCGTGGGACACCGAGCCTCGCCTACCGGATCGAGGTCGTCCCCGGGCCGGCCCAGAGCTGGACCTTCTTCGTCGACGCGGGAACCGGAGCCGTCCTGAAGCAGCTCACCAATCTGCGCTACGGGCAGATGGTGCCGGCGAGCGGTCTGGACCTGGGGGGCCGGCTCGTCACCTTTCGAGCGTGGCTGGACGACGGCGTGTACTACCTCCTGGACCCCACGCGCCCCCGCACCGACACCCCGGACGAGGATCCTCTCGGCACGGCGGCGTCGGCCGTGGGGACGGGCTTCCTGGTGGTCGGCGACGCCGGCAACAAGCTGGACGACAGCGCGGTGACCATTGCCAGGAGCGAGTCGGCGTCCGGCCCCTGGGATCCGGCGGCGGTGAGTGCGATGGTCAGCCTCGCGCGTGTCAGCGACTACTTCCTGCGCACCTTTGGTCGCGCAGGGTACGACGGCGCCGGGATGAGCATCCGCGCCGCGGTGCACTTTGGCGACGCATACGCGAACGCTTTCTGGAACTCGAAGAGCCAGTTTCTGAACTTCGGCGACGGCGACGCGACGTTCCTGGAGAACCCGGCGGGCTGCCTCGACGTCGTGGCCCATGAGTTCGCTCACGCGGTCACCGAGCACTCGACGAACCTGGTCTACGAGGGGCAGAGCGGCGCCCTGAACGAGTCGTACTCCGACTTCTTCGCGGCCATGGTCGACCGGGACGACTGGACGATGGGCGAGGGCTGTGTGCTCGTGGAGCCCGGGTTCGTGCGGGACATGGCCGATCCCCATCGCAGCCTCGGCTGGCAGCCCGCGAAGCTCGACGAGTACCAGAGGAGCCGGAACGACGAGGAGGGCGACTGGGGAGGGGTCCACGCGAACAGCGGGATCTCCAACCGCGCCGGGTACCTCCTCGCCCAGGGGCTTGCGAGCGGCGGGAGCGACGGAAGAGACAGGGCCGAGAAGATCGTGTTCAAGGGGCTGACCGACTACCTCACGCCGGCCGCGACCTTCCTCGATGCCCGAAACGCCTGGGCCCAGGCGGCGGGCGACCTCTACGGCCCGGCGGAGGTCGCGGTGGCGAACGCGGCCTGGGAAGCGGTCAACGTCCGGGACGTCGCTCCCCTGGGGAAGATGTGGGGGGGTGCGGGGACCGGCGCGGGAGTCGGCTCCTGCTTCGTCACGGTCCTGGGCGCCGGTCGCATCGACCCACGGATTCCCCTTGCGCTCGACGTGGCCGCCGCGGCCTTCTTCCTCGGCCGCCGCAGGACCTGACGCGCCGCCGGTCCTGCGGTCGAACGGCGGGCGGCCGGCTCCGCCGGAGGGCCTCGGGCTACGTCATGGAGTGGAGGCCCACCCGGTTGCCCTCGCGGTCCGCGAAGTGGGCGATGAAGCCGTACTCCCCGATGCTCGTCCTGGGCATGAGGGTCCGGCCGCCGTTGGCGCTCACCCGCTCGAGGACTCCTTCGATCCCCTCCACGCTGAAGTAGATGTTCGTCCCGGTCGTCGACGGGACGTAGCCCTCTCCCTTGACGAGGCTTCCCGCCGCGCCCGGCGCGCCCTCGGCCATCGGAAACCAAGCCATCTGCAGCGGCCCCATGCCCTCCTCGGTGAGGGCGATCCCGAAGACCCCCTCGTAGAACTGCGTGGCACGGTCGAGGTCGACGACTGCGATCTCGAACCAGTTCACCGGATTCGTTGGTTTGTCCATGACCGCCTCCTTCTTTTCGCTTCTTCCTGCCTCCCCTCGACGCCGCATGCGCCGGGGCAAGAACCTAAGGCGCTGACCGGCGCCGGGCAACGCAGCGGTGTGGACGCTCCGCCGGAGTTCCAGGGTCGCCTTGTGTTCGACCCCCGGGGCGCTACCCTGGGCCACGGTCCTGCCCCCCGGCCGGTGCGCGGCATTTCCCTTCCGACCCTTCTTGAGGACTCCGCATGACTCGCCCGATCAGCTTCTATCAGCAGGTCAACCGCAGCTTCGACCGCGCGGCCGCGTACTTCGACCATGATCCGTCGCTTCTCAAGCAGATCCGGGGCTGCAACAGCGTCTACCACGTGAACTTCCCGATCCGCCGGGACGACGGCTCCATCGAGGTGATCCAGGCGTGGCGGGTCGAGCACAGCCACCACAAGCTCCCCACCAAGGGGGGGATCCGCTTCAGCATGGCCGTTAACCGGGACGAGGTCATGGCCCTGGCCGCGCTCATGACCTACAAGTGCGCGCTCATGGACCTGCCCTTCGGCGGCGCGAAGGGCGGGGTGCGGATCTCGCGGCAGAGCTACTCGGAAGCCGAACTGGAGCGCATCACCCGCCGCTACACCTACGAGCTCGTGAAGAAGAACTTCATCGGCCCGGGCCTGGACGTGGTGGCGCCGGACTTTGGCACCGGGCCTCGGGAGATGGCGTGGATCGCCGACGCTTACAGCTCTCTGGTCCCGGACAAGCTCAACGCCCTGGCCTGCGTGACCGGCAAGCCCGTGGGCATCGGCGGTGTGCGGGGACGGGTTGAGGCGACCGGTCGAGGCGTGGTGTTCGGGATCCGGGAAGCCTGCTCCGTGGCGGAGGATCTCCGGCCCCTGGGCCTCGATCCCGGCCTGGAGGGGAAGAGGGTCGTGGTCCAGGGGTTGGGCAACGTCGGGTACCACGCGGCGAAGTTCCTCCAGGAGGCGGGCGCCGTGCTCGTGGGGCTCGCCGAGTACGAAGGCGCGATCCATGACCCCAAGGGGCTCGACCTCGAGAAGGTCGTCGCGCACCGCAGGGAGACCGGGTCGATCCTGGGCTTCTCCGGCGCGGCCGACCTCCCGAGCAGCCAGGACGCCCTGACCCTGGAGTGCGACATCCTGGTGCCCGCAGCCCTGGAGAACCAGATCACGCACGAGAACGCGCCGGGGATCCGCGCGAAGATCGTCGCTGAGGCGGCCAACGGCCCCACCACGGCCGACGCGGAGGAGATCCTGCGCGACCGGGGGATCCTGATCCTTCCGGACGTCTACCTGAACGCGGGCGGCGTGACCGTCTCCTACTTCGAGTGGCTCAAGGACCTCTCCCACGTGCGCTTCGGGAGGATGGACAAACGCTTCGAGGAGGGCGTACACCGGGGGTTCCTGCAGGCCATCGAGAAGCTCACCGACCGCCGCTTCACCCCGGCCGAGGCCGCGGCCCTCACCCATGGGCCGGACGAGGAGTCGCTCGTGAATTCGGGGCTCGAGGAGACCATGGTCTCGGCCTACCACGAGCTCCGCGAGACCCGAAACCGCCTCGGGGCCGTGGTCGATCTGCGCACCGCTGCATTCGTCGACGCGATCGACAAGATCGCGAGGTCCTATCTCGAGATGGGCATCTGGCCCTGAGGGGCTGGCGCGAGTGCGCTCGTTCCCCCTCGCGGCGACGCTCGGGGGGTGCTGCCGTTTGACCTGAACCCCGCTCGCTTCCCCCGCCGCGCCGCCACGACTCGGCCGACCGCTTGAACACCTCCCCAAATCCGGCGCGAAACCGCAGCTTCCTCCAAGTGTGAAGTAAGTTCCCTCCCTATGTTGGAAAATAAGTTCCCAACCAGCGGACGTCGTCGGACGGGCCAGGAAAAGGGGGGGCGATAAACCGGGCGTTTCGAGCGGCAATCTGGACGAGAGGGTTACTGGCATGGCGGTTGCAGCCCTGGTCAGACGGAATTTCCGGGGCCGTGCGCCGTCGGGCATCGGAGCGATCGAAAGGAGTCGAGATGAGAGGCCGTTGGCTGTTCGCGGGTGCATTGGCCGTCCTCACGGGGTCGGCGAATCTGTCATTGGGTTCTTCTTTTGATATGACAGAACAACCGCCTTGGAGCTACGTCGGGGGGGCTTATGTAGAGAGCGGACAGGCGGTGCTTACGACACCGGGATGGGAGACCGTCGCTCTCGATACTGTCATACCAGACTGGGCCGGCTTCTTTACTTTTGATTTCAAAGTATCCGAGTGGTCGTCTGGCCTTTATTCAGAGGAAACACAGCAGTATTTTCCAAATTTCTTCGAGGTCACGTACTTAGATATTGAAGATGGGTCGTTCGATCGAACGTTCATCACTGCAGATCTGAATCCGGATACAACGGATCCAAGCGTTGGGCAGCCGAGGATCTTTCTCTACGACCCTTCGGTCACATACGAATCACTTGGCGACGATTGGTATCGGGTGACCGCAGACATCGCAGGGCTGTCGGGCCGAGAAGGCACGTTCTATTTCGATCTATACGATAGGAATGATTTCTGGATCACCGAAGCTCGAGTTGCGAACGTGGAGATTGCACCGGTCCCCGAGCCGAGGAGCTTGGTTCTCCTGGGCACCGGCTTGCTGGGGCTGGCCCACGTAGCCCGGCGGAGGTCGGCTCGCGGGTAGCTTCCGGTTGGGGGCGCGGGAAAACGGGCGGGGGGCATGAATTCCACGGAGAAGAGAGCAGCCATGGACGGGGCGGGCCCTTGAGCCGTGTTCAGCGGTTCTTAGCGTCGTGGACGGACATGAGCGTGCTGGAGATCTGGGGTCGATTCTTCTGACCGACCGGACGGGCCGATGTGGTTCGTCCGTTTTCTTTTCTGGCGTGTCTGATTCGCACGAGTGTGTCGAGGGTCCACCCGACGAGAGAGGTGAGACGATGAAGAGGACGAAACGCGGGAGCATGGGGTGCCGGCGCGTGGTTCCCCTTTTCGCTTCGATCGTCGCGCTGGCGGGTTGGCTGAGCTCCGGGCCTGTGCGGGCCGCCACTCCGGCGGCGGACTACTCGTCGCAAGTGACCGTCACGGCCTCCAACCAGCGCAGCGTGGCCGACCGGCGGACCAACACGATCACGAGCGACGCCGACGTCACGCTGAAGAACAACGGCGCAGTTGCGATCAGCGCGCCGCTCTGGGCCGTGATCCAGTTCTCCTCTGCTGGTGTCGGCGCTCCGACGCAAAGTGGAACGTGGACGGGCCCGGCGGGATCGTGGAGCCCGGCCCGCCCGTATTGCGATCTCTCGGGCGCAATCGGCCAGGGCCTTCTGCCGGGTGCCAAGGTAACCTTCCACGTCAAGTTCGTCTGCCCGAGCACCGTTCGGTACACGTACAAAGTGCTCACGTATGGGGCGGCCACTCCGACCCAGAATCACTCTCCGACGGCCAACGCGGGCGGGCCCTACACGGGCAACGTCGGCCAGGCGATCAGCTTCAGCGGCTCGGGAAACGACCCGGACCATGACACGCTGACCTACTCCTGGGCGTTCGGCGACGGGGGGACGGCGAACGTTGCGACCCCCACGCACGTCTACGGCACGGGCGGCCCCTTCGTGGCCACGCTGACGGTGTCCGACGGCAAGGGAGGAACCGGATCGTCTACGGCGACCGTCACGGTGAACCGACCTCCGACGGCGACCGCGGGCGGGCCCTACACGGGCAACGTCGGCCAAGCGATCAGCTTCAGCGGCTCGGGAAGCGACCCGGACCAAGACACGCTGTCGTATTCCTGGGCCTTCGGGGATGGGGGCACGGCCAACGTTGCGGCGCCGACGCATGTGTACATGACGGGCGGCCCCTTCACGGCCACACTGACGGTATCCGACGGCAAGGGCGGAACCGGGTCGTCCACGGCGGCCGTCGCGGTGAACCGACCTCCGACGGCGAATGCGGGCGGGCCCTACGCGGGCAACGTGGGCCAGGGGATCCACTTCAACGGCTCGGGAGACGACCCGGACCATGACGCGCTGACGTACTTCTGGGTCTTCGGCGACGGGGGCACGGCCGACGTTGCGGCGCCGATGCATGTGTACATGACGGGCGGCCCCTTTACGGCCACGTTGACGGTGACGGATCCCCAGGGCCTGACCGGGTCGTCCACGGCAGCCGTCGCGGTGAACCGACCTCCGACGGCGAACGCGGGCGGGCCCTACGCGGGCAACGTGGGCCAGGCGATCCGCTTCAGCGGCTCGGGAGACGACCCGGACCATGACGCGCTGACCTACTCCTGGGCCTTTGGGGACGGGGGGACGGCCAACGTCGCGGCGCCGACGCACGTCTATGCAACCGACGGAAGCTTCGCGGCCGTCTTGACTGTAACGGACCCCAAAGGCCTGACCGCGGCGTCTCAGGCGACGGTGACGGTCACGGCAGCGGGCAATCAGCCGCCGACGGCGGAACCGGGGCCCAATCGCACCGTCGCCCTGTCGTATGTGAGGGCCGCGGCGAGCGTCCAACTCGACGGAACGAAGTCGACCGACATCGACGGGACCGTCGTCGGGTACGCCTGGACCGCGGGTTCAGGCGGGCCGGACCCGGCCGACGAAGCCAAGCCCACGGTCTCCCTGGCCGCTGGCACGTACACCTTCACATTGGTAGTCACCGACGACAAGGGCGCGGCGAGCGCGCCGAAGAGCGTGGTGATCACGGTCGTGAAGGAGGCGGTCCAACTCCCCGCGGTGACGGTCGACACGCCGCCGCCCTATCAGGTGGCCGCCGGCGGTTCGACGCCGCTGGCGCTCGCCGTCTCGGCCGCGAGCCCGGACGGCCGCCCCGTTTCCCTCACGGCCTCTCCTCTCTTGGCTTCGGCTACCTTCCAGGCTGTGCCGGGGCCCTTGGCCAGCGGGACCTATGTGTTCCAGCCGGGCTTCGTGCCCTCCGGCACGTACCTGGTTACCTTTACGGCCCGAGATACCTATGGGCTGACGACGAGCACGACCGTGCCGATCGACGTGGGGGCCACGAACCGGCCGCCGGTCTTGACGGTCCAGGACACCGCGACGGTCGTGGCGGGCGGCGTGCTCTCGATCCCGGTGGCGGCGAGCGACCCGGACGGCGACATCCTCACCTTGACGGCCACGGGCCTTCCGGAGAACGCGGTCTTCGTGCCCTCTTCCGGGGGCATCACCTTTACGCCCGCCCGGACGCAGACCGGGACCTACGACATCACGGTCAGGGCCTCGGACGGGCAATCGGCGACCGCCGGTCAGGTGGCCGTGACCGTGACCCCGCCAGAGTCGGGTGGCGGCGGCTCCGGCGGACCGGGGGCGCTCGTCTTGACCGTCGACCCGGTCGAGAGCCCGAGCTTTCTGACCGCGCAGCGCCTCACGGGGACGGTGAATAGCGCCGCGGAACCGAGGCCCGCCCAGAAGTCCACTCTGATCACGGGGATGAGCCCGACCACCGGGGAGCAGGGCTCGACGGTGATCGTGACCCTCACGGGCGACGTCGGCAGCTACGCCACCAACTTCGCGGCGGGCACCAGCGCGGCCAGCTTCGGTTCCGGGATCACGGTGAAATCCCTGGCGGTGACCGGCCCGTCCCAGGCCGCGGCCACGATCGCGATCGATCCGGCGGCCGTCGTTGGCGCCCGCTCGGTCCGCGTGGTGACCGGTTCGGAGACGGCGGTTTCCGTCAACGCGTTCACCGTGCTGAGCGGAAAGACCACGGTCACCGGACGCCTGGTCGAGCCGGGAACCGGGGTTCCCATCGCCGGTGCGACCGTGGTCATCCAGGGAACGACCGCGCGGGCTACGACGGGCCTCGACGGCACGTTCACGCTGCAGGGCGTGCCGCCCGGCCCGCAAGACCTCCTGGTCACGGCCCTCAACCACCAATCCGTGCTCGTTCGCATCTCGCCCCAGATCGGTGTTCCGGTGGTCGTGGAGGATCTCGAGCTCACGCCCACGGTCTTCGACCCTGCAACGGCGCCGGCGGCCAGCCTGGGCAGCGTGGTCGGCCGCGGCCTCGGGACATTCTCCTTCACCGGAGATCCGGAGGAGGGCAAACAGCTGATCCGAGACACCCTGTTCGCCGTCGGCGGAAAACGTTACGGCCTGATCGACGAGTACGGCAACCAGCAGAACCCCAACGTGGAAGGCAATGGCATCGCGAGCCTGAAGCCGAACGGCTTGACGGCCATGGTCGGCCGCTGGCACCGGGGCGAGACGATGCCTCTGGGCGTCATTCTCCAGGGGATGGTCCTCGCCTTCGATTGGGAGAACAGCAACCCCCCGAGCCTTTTCCGACTCCTCAAGTCCCTCCAGGGCCAGGTGAACCGCGCCTGGAGCGATCCGACCGATCCGGCGAACGCCCTGCTCGTGGCGATGTTCAACCGGGGGCGGAGCGTGTCGCCGGCGCCCCCGACCCTGACCCAGGACACGCCGCTCAACGCCGTGCAGTCCTACCTCTTCTCCGTGACGGTCTTCGGGTACGTCTCGTCGCAGGTCCTCTACTACCAGGACCTTCCGGACGAAGGGCTCGGGGCCCTGGGCCGAAACGAGCCGAGCGACCGAAGCGTCCTGTTGGCCTGGAACGAGTGGACGCGCGATCTGGGGGTGGCTTCCGACGTGCCCCCACCACGGGCGCTCCTGCTCGCACAAGTGGCGGACACCCGGCCCGTGGCCTACGCCGGCCCGACGCAGACCATCCCCGTCAGCAAGGACACCGGCTCGATCCCGGTGACCCTCGACGGCAGGACGTCGTACGCAAAGAACGGGCGGACCCTCGTGCTCTACAAATGGGTGCGCACCTCGAGCGCCGACCCGGACCCCGCCGACGAGATGAGCCCGACGATCGAGCTGATGCCCAAGGATCAGGGCACCCTGATCGGCCGGAAGCACACCTTCCGGCTCGTTGTGCAGGACAGCGAGGGAGAGTGGAGCAATCCCTCGGAGGTCCTCATCGTGCTCGATGGTCCCTGCCGGATCATCGACGCTGGAGACCCGTCCCTCGTGCCGTGGTGCGAGGTCTTCGAGAGCGTGGGAACCAGCCAGATCGTGAGCCTCACCAGCAGCGTGACGATCGATCCCTACCTGGAGTCTTTGAAGACGGCGATCTCCCCGACGCTGGTGGAGGACGCGGCAACGAAAGCGACGGCGGTCAAGCGCTGGACCGACTACCTGGAGCTGCTCGACTTCACGGACCAACAGTACCTCTCGAAGGTCCGCGCCGAAGACTTCGTCTCCAGCTTCGAGGACAGCAAGAAGGCAGCGGCCACGATCGGAAAGGTGACGCAGTTCACGAGCGCTGCGGCCGGCATCATGACCGATGTGGTCGGGTCCATCGTCGGGCAGGTGGCGAACTCCTTGTTCAAGGACCTCATCATCAACGACCTGATCAAGAACTTCGTCGAGTCGGCCCGGCCCAACGCGCCGTACGTCGACAGCGCGGTCCTTGTGCCGCCGGAGCAGGGGGGGACCCAGACGGTCCAGGTCACGTTCCGACCGGCTCAGGACGAGGTGGGCACGGCCGCGAACGGGTCGAGCTGGAAGTACTACTACGCCGTCTACCGCCAGAGCCGGGGCGTGCCGGGCTTCGGCACCCTCATCACGGTGCTCCCCTCCTACCGCTTCAACGCGCAATTGGCAGACGTGGAGGACGACGAGGTGGGTCGCGCCGCCATGCGCTATGCGCTGCAGAAGAGCGGTAGAGAGATGCGCCTGCGGTTCGTGGACACCGATCCGGCACCCGGGACCAACACCTACCGGCTCGTGACCCGGGTGATGCGGGGCCACACGATTCCCAACAAGCCCTACATCGACCCCATCGTGAAGGCCGGGTTCGACTTCCTGGTGGAGAAGTCGACCGGGGCGAGCGGAAAGATCCTCGTGGACGGCATGTTCACCTGTCTGGACGCGATGGAGGCGATCCTGACCGGCGTCATCTACCAGTGGAGCGAGTACTCGGACCCGGCCATGGTCTACGTGGGAACCGCGGCGGAGAGCCGATTTCCCCGGATCGACCTGGCTGTGGCCGAGCGCACCGGGGAAATCTTCGTCAGTCTCCCGGACACGAGCAAGATCTTCAAGTGGACGACGGAAGGCCTGAAGGTGCGGGTGGACGCGGGCTTCAAGACGCCGTACCAGACCGGCCTCGCTTCGGACGCCTACGGCAACCTCTACACCGACAACCGGGCCTCCGACCTGCAGTTCGGCGGACGCCTCTTCCGTTTCAGCGCCCTGGACAACTCGAGGGTGCTCGTGGGCTCGACGAACTACTACAGCATGCTTCTCCAGTATGCCCGCAGCACCGACGTGAAGGGCTTGACGTATGCGCTCGACGGAAAGGACCAGGTGTTGTTCGTGGCCGATGGCATGGAGCAGCGGATCAATCGCCTGGACCTCTACGACGGCGCGATCGTCGACCGCAACGTGAGCCAGGGTTACGTGTCCTCGACGCCGGAGACGCAGCTCTTCTTCCAGGACACGACCCGCCTCTTCTGGGACCCGACCTACCGCACCCTCTTCTTCACCCAGGGCAACGAGATCCTGAAGGCGCCGAAGGGCGGCCCGCTCGAGCGCGCCTTCCTCCCCGACGCGAACCCCTTCGCCGGCGCCTGGCTCACCGGGATCGACGGCGACGAGAACGGCCTGTACGTGGCCGACTCGATCTCCGGCAAGGTGACCCTCATTCCTCACTGGTACCTCACCACCCGCGGGTTCGGGCTCCCGGAGGACTACTTGAAGCGCTATACGGTCGCCCGGTTCACCGGCCCCCTGGACATCAAGGTCCTGGGCGCACGGCGCCAGTTGGTGGCCGTGGACGCGGCGGGTGTGCGGATCGCCGGGTTCGGCCTCTCCGGCCGGATCTGGGACGGCCAGTACAACGAGCCCCTCGCAGGAGCCAGCCTTCTGCTCGACGACGTGCTGGCGGGTCAGACGGACGCCCAGGGGTACTTCGTCCTCAACAACATCGCCACGAGCGGGCCCGTTCGGCTCACCGTGGAGTCCCTGGACGGCCGCGTCCACCGCCTCTCCGATCGCTCCGGCACCTCCGGCCAGACGGTCTTCGTCAACCCCCGCGGGCAGACGGTTCTCGAAGACGACTTGCTGTTCGATCCGCCGCCGGTTCCGCGGCCCCAGGATGTCGACGCCAACACGCAGAACGTTCAGGTCGACCCGTCCCCGTTCCCGGCCACCTCGGAGGAGGTCACCCTCACTGCGGACGATCTCGGGACCACGGTGCAGACCCATTTCATTCTCCCCAAGCAGCGGCTGGTGCCGAGCGAGGCCCTGCGCAACCAGGTGCTGCCGAACCTTCCTGCTCCGCCGGAGCCACCGCCGCTGGTCGTGACGCGCACCCTGGGGGACGACGATGTTCCTGTCCTGGGAGAAGGGGCGCAGAAACAGGGCCCGGCGCGAGATCTCGCGGCGAGCAGGATCCGGATCCTCACCCCGATGTCCGGGCTGAAGATCCCGGCGACCGCCCAGCAGGCAGCGGTGTCTCGGGCGGTCGAGGGTGTCGTCCTCCTGCCGAAGAACACGACCGCCGCCCTGGAGGGAAGGGGCACGCTCCGGGTCGGTGACACCGAGCGCAGCATCGACCTTCGGCGGGTCGCGGCCACCGAGACGGATCAGACGGCGGCGGCCCGATTCCAGACGACCGTGGACCTGGACAAAGGGCTGTCGGCCAAGGCCTTCCTCGCGGCCATGGATGTTCCCGTGGAGGCCGGCGTGGCGAAGGCGGCGCTGGCTCATGGGATGCCCGACATCGTGGTCGGCCCTTACGGCGCCCCCGCGGGCGGGGCACCCGAGCCCGCAGCGGCGGACCAGGCCAGGGCGTCGAGCAATCAGACGGCCGCTCTGGGAGACACGGCGGCGATGGACAATACGGCGGCCGCAGCAGGTTCCGCGGGCTGGGACGCGCCCGCCGCGCCTGCCCGGTACGCCGCGGTGGACGAAGGGGTTGGCTTCACCGGCTTCGCCCTTCAGAAGGCTGCCGTCGGCGAGAGGCCCGCGCCGCTCGCCGGCGCGCGCGTGTACGTCTACCCCTCCGACCCGACGATCACGACCACGGAGCAGGCAAAGGCCGCGGCCGCGGCGTCGGCTGTGACGGACGAGGCGGGCTTCTACCAGGTGCTCCTGCCCCTGGCGGCCCTGGCCGACGTGCAGGGGCGCGCTCCCGTGCCCGGTGACTTGGGCAGCATGACGCCGAAGAGCTTCAAAGTGATGGTGGACCTGGACGTAAGGGAACTCCGAGCCGCGCCGTAAACGGCGGTTCCGCATCTTCTCCGGAACGGAAGAGCGCCTACCTCCGACCACCTCGGGGTTGCGGCGCGTAGCATCGCGGGAGGCGCACCATGGGACCGAAGAACCGCTCGACAGACAAGCCGGCTGGCGGGGTCAGGGGCATCACGCCGCACCTGTGGGCGGTGCTGCTCGTCCTATTCCTCACGTCACCGACCCGTGGAGTCGCGTCGATCACCGTGACCGCCAGCGGACCGGGCGGTCAGCAGTCCCAGAGCCTGCCGGACGAGGGCGGCCCCTTCGAGCTGAACCTGCCCCTCCAGAAGAACGCGGTGAACACGCTCACGGTCACGGCCACGGACGCCGCGAGAAACACGGTGTCGCAAGAGCTCAAGGTGACCCAGCTCTCGCTGGACGCCGTGGTCGTCTCCCAGGTCAAGGCCGAGAGGCTCACCAAAGAAGAGATCCGGCAGCTCGTGAGCGACGGGGTCATCCAGCTCGACAACCCGGCGAACTACAACGTCTCGAAGTTCGACCTCGTCCTCACGATCGGCAGCCAGCCTATCCCCATCAGCGTAACGGTCCCCATTCCGGTGGGCGCCGAGCAGACGGGCTGGGAGGTGTACAAGATGCCGAAGGGCGACGGCAGCGGGAGCGGGAAGCCGCCGCCTCCACCCCCGCAGATCATTGTCTTCGACCAGCCGGTCCCTCAGGCGGCCAAGGAGCTCGGGATCCCCTCGATCCCCGGCGTCATCCTGATCGAGGGCAACATCAAGAGCCTGAAGGAGTTCTACACGGTTCGGCTGCTGCTGATGAACACCTCGGGCATCTTCACGCTCAAGGACGTGATGGCGCGCATCGCCTTCCCCACTGGCGGCCTGTCGGCGATCGCGCCGGCCGACGGCGTCCTCTCCTTCGGCGACATCCTGCCGGGCGACGGCGGACAGCCGGGTCAGGCGGAGCGGCAGTTCATCATCCGCGGCGACGAGATCGGCGTGCGGCCCGTGGACGTGAGCTTCGGGGGCAGCATAGCGGGGCCAGGCATCGCCGCGGACAAGGCGATTCCGTTCAACGGGTCGGCGACGACGGAGGTCGAGGTGAAAGGGCCTCCGACGTTCCGGGTCCTGGCGATCCATCCGGATGCCGTGGTCAAGGATGTTCCCTACGAGTTCAAGGTGGACATCACCAACACCGCAGAGATCCCGGCCCTCTATGCGAGCCTCGCCCTGGACGTCGGGGCCGATGCCCGGCTTGTTCGGTGCAGCGGAAGCGGCGACGCCGCGGTGTGTGAAGAGATCACGGGCTCCGACGTCCGCAACTTCGGAGACATCGACCCCGGGCAGACGGTGAGTGCGACATTCACGATCCGCCCGACGCAGACCGGCCCGATCACCTCCTGCGTCGGGGTCTCCGACCAGAACATTTCGCTCCAGGTCGTCGCCGGCACGATCGGGTGCCTGGCGGGGCAGTTCCCGCCCGAGCGGGGTGTCCCCGACGGCGTCCCCACCGTCGCGGTCGTGCCGTCGCCCAACACCCAAGGCGTCGGCATCGACACGCCGGTCACGGCCTTCTTCAGCCAGGAGATGAGCCCGGCCACGATCACGACCGGCGCAGGCGGGAGCTTCAACGTCTTCGACCGCGCCAACACGCTCGTGCCCGGCGTCCTGCGGCTCGAGACCCTCAACGGGAAGACCGTGGCGATCTGGCAGGTTCAGGACAACGTCACCAACCGGTGGGCGTCGAACGCGGAGTATACCGTCTACCTGACGCGCGCCATCGCGAACAAGGCCGGTGTCCTCCTTTACAACGCCTGGACGAGCCGGTTCACCACCACCGGCACGGCCTTGTACGACCAGACCCCTCCGACGCTGACCCTGACGGTCGAGCCGCCCGTGCTCCCAAGCTACGTCCTGCCGGGCCAGCTCGTGACGGTCGATGCCTACGCGGCCGACCTGGGGAGCGGCGTCGTGCGGGTCGAGCTGCGCAGCAAGGACCTCAGTGTTCCGGACGCCCCGTACCAGCTCGTCGACCGCAAGGTCGTGTTCAGTGGCGACAAGCCGCCGTTCCTCTTCACCATCGACTCCGGAAACCTCGCGCCGGACCGCTCGTACCGACTGCTCGCCACCGCATACGACTACATGATGAACGCGCAGAACGCGACGATCGACCTCTTCGTCGCGGGCTCGGCCTCGGCGCCCACCATCGCGCTGCCCGCGCCACCCGGCGAGGGGATTCTTCAGGGGATCTCGGTGTCGGTGACGCCCACGGCGGTCTCCGGGGGCGTCCGCGAGGTACGGTACTATCTGGACGGTGCGGCGTCGCCCTTCAAGACCGTGAACCTTCCGCCCTACCAGGCGGGGCTCGGCACGCTCTCTTTACCCCTGGGCCCCCACGTCATCCGAGCCGAGGCTCGGGACGGGCTGGGGCAGACGGGGCAGGCGACGTACGACTTCGCGCTCGTTTCAAACCCGAACAAGCCGCTGATCAGCCTGACCGGGGCCACCAGCGGCGCGACCTACATCGTCGGGAGCTCTTTCGTGGTCAGCGGGGCGGCCACCGACCCGGTCGGCGTGGCATCGCTCCTCTACTCGCTCGACGGCACGCCCATCGCGTCGGGTACCCAGCCCTTCACGATCGCCACGGCGGGCTTGAGCGCGGGCGCTCACCAGCTCGTCGCCCAGGCGGTGAACAACCTGGGCATGGGGAACACGACAACCCTCGATTTCGTGGTCGCGCCCCTCCCCAACGGGCCGGCTCCGGCGGCCCCCGTGGTCACGGTCGTCTCCGTGCCGACAAACGGGCAGGTGACGGTTGGCGGGACCTCGGTCCCTGGCGCCCGGATCGACGTCACAAACGACAGCCAGAAGTTCGGGATCACCGTCAACGCGACGGGCAGCGGCACCTTTACGGCAGCCCTCGCCGGCTCGAGCGGTGACGCTCTGCGGCTGGTCGCCTACGACTTCACGGCCTCCCAACAACCGAGCCCGGCCGCGGTCGTCACGGTGCCGGCGCCGCCGACGCTCGAATCCATCGCCGCGGCGCCGGCCACGATGAGCTTCACGGCGGCGAACCAGTACCAGGACGTCGTGGTCACGGGCACCTACCAGGGCGGCAGCACGGCGAACCTGACGGCTCAGACCGTGTTCTCCTCCAGCAACCCCACGGTTGCCGCGGTGAACAACGCGGGCCGCGTCGTGGCCCTGAAGAGTGGCAGCGCAGCCATCGCGGCGACGGTTGCCGGGAAGCAGGCGCAGGCCGAGGTGAGTGTCGCAATCGACGTCCTCAGCGGTATCAGCGTCGATCCGCCCGCGATCAGCTTCACCTCTGTGGGGCAGACGCGGACGCTCGCCGTCACAGGGCTCTGGAGCATCAGCGGAGGCCATACGCTGGCTGGAGCCGCGTTCGCGACCGCCGATCCACACGTGGCCACGGTCACGGCTTCGGGCCAGATCGCCGCCACGGGATCCGGAAGCACTCTCGTCACCGTCTATTACCCGGGGGTCGCTCCGGTGCAGGTCGCCGTCATCGTCAACGCGGCACTGAACCAGCCACCGACGGTGGCCATTCTCAGCCCCGCCGCCAGTGCCACCGTCGAGCGGGGACAGGCTGTCACAGTCAGCGTGCGCGCGCAGGACGGCGACGGCGGGGTCACGAAACTAACCCTTGCCGGGAGCGGCCAGTCGACCTTCTCCGAAATGAGACAGATCGCGCCGCCGGCTGCCGACTCCACGCAGTTGTTCACGTTCGTCGTCTCTGGGTCCGCTGCTGTCGGTGGGACGATCACCCTGACCGCGACGGCAGAGGACGTGGGAAGCGCGACGTCGGCGGCGGCAACGGTCATTCTCACGGTCGTAGACCTGACCGCCCCAACGGTGACGATCCTGCAGCCGCCGGCCGGAGCGGCCTTCAATTACGGCGACACGGTCAACCTGTCGATCGGCGCGGCCGACGTCGTGGGAGTGGCGAGCATCCGTTTCGCGACCTCCGGCGGCCTGACGCTCGGTGACACTCGGTTGTTTGCGCCGACGCCGCTGACGGCGCACGCGGACTTCAGCTTCACGATCCCGTTCGGCGTCGTCGACCCGGATCTGAAGATCGCGGCGTACGCGACGGACGCGGCCGGCAACGAGCGGGCGGCGTTCCCCGTCGACATCCTGATCACCAGCGCTGACGTCACGCCGCCGCAGACCGTTGTGACCGCTGTCGCCGCCCCGGGCACGAGCGCGGCGACGACGGTAACCTATCAGGTCATCTCCGGCCTGTCGGACCTCGACCACGTGAAACTCTACTTCCGCAAGAATCAGGTCGGAACCTACAACCGCTACACCGACGCCGGCGCCGGGAACGCGGAAGGGAAGTTCCACCCGCAGAGCGGCGACGTCGGGACGATCGTCTTCGACTCGACCAGGATGGGCGGGGACGGCGCGTACGAGTTCTATACGGTCGGCGTCGACAAGGCGGGCAACCGGGAGCAGCCGCCCTACGACTTGAATGCAACCGGTGCGTCGCGGCCGCAGGACGGTCTGATCCTGCACTATCCCTTCGCCGGAAATGCCGCGGACGCAAGCGGAAACGGCAACGACGGCACCCTGCAGGGCGCGTTGTTCACGGCGGACCGCCTCGGGGTCGCCGACCGGGCGCTGCTGCTCGACGGGGTGAGCGCCTTTGTCAATGCCGGGACAAACCCTGCGTTCGATTTCGACGCCGGCACCGCGGATTTCACGATCGACGCCTGGATCAAGCCGACGGCGATGCCCTCCTACGCGGCCGGGATCGTCGGCAAAGCGACCTGCGGCGCGGACCCGTACACGGCGCCGTTCAGTGGATGGGCATTCTACTATTATGCCGACGGGAGGCTCGCGATCGGTGGGGCCGGCGTCTGGGAGGTGGCAAGCGCGGCCGGAACGATCGAGACGGCGAAATGGGCGCACGTCGCGGTCACAAAGAGTGGAAACACCTACCGCCTGTTCAAGAACGGACTGGAGGTCGGTTCGCGAACCTACGGCAACCTCCAGACATCGACGACGGCCCTTCGGGTCGGGAGTGTCTATCCCGACTTCTTCCGCCTGAACGGCATCATCGATGACGTCGCTGTTTACAATCGCGCGCTGACGCAAGGAGAAATCAACCAATTCTATCGGTCGAGCCTGCTGGCGGTTACCCCAGACCAGACGGCTTCCTTCACCGCCGGCACGGTCTGGACGGTGATCGCCTCGCCAACGGTTATCGGCGAAGGTGAAACCACTTACGAGGACCGCAACCTCAGGATCTCCGGCGCTTCGGTCACGGTGAACGGCGCCCACGCCTTCCAGAACGTGGACCTCGTCAACGGGGCGGTGCTGACGCACTCGGCCGCCACGACGACCAGCGAATACCGTCTCGAGGTCTCTGCCTGGAGCGTGTCCGTCGACGGGACGAGCGCGATTACCACGGATGGGAAGGGGTACCCCGGCGGCAGCGGATATTCCGAGGCCGGACGAACCGTCGGCAACGTCCCCGGCTCGGCCGGCGGGGCTGGCGGGAGCTACGGGGGCCTCGGAGGGGCCTACAGCGGCTCGGCAAACCCTGTCTACGGCTACCTGACCGACCCGGAGGATCTCGGCAGCGGCGGCGGCAGCTGGGGTTGGACGGCGGGAGGCGCAGGCGGCGGCCTGATCAAGCTCGACGTCGTCAATCTCTCGGTGGATGGTGCGGTCCGCAGCAATGGCGGCGAGAGCGGTGGTTCGGCGGCCGGCGACGGCAGTGGCGGCGGCATCAACATCAGGACCGCAACGGTCTCCGGTAGCGGCTCCATCCAGGCCAACGGCGGCGGCAGCGGCGACGGCGTCGGCGGCGGAGGCGGTCGGATTGCGCTCAGCAGCGTCGACCGCTCGACGCTGCACGATGGCAACGTCAAGGCGCTCGGTGGCTCCGGGTACTACGGCAACGCCGGGGCGAACGGGACGGTGGTCTTCATCACCTCTAACAAGGCCGAGCTGGTCCTGACCGGTCAGGGGCCCTCCTCGCCGTGGATCGACTTGACGCTGCCCGAGGGGTTCGTCTTCGACTCGGTCACGTTCCGTGACAACGCTCGGGTCATCGCCTACGACGCGTTCACCGTCACCGGCAGGGTGTTGCTGACCGGCAACTCGACGCTGACGCACAACACGGGCAACGAAGACGGCCTCGTGATCAACGCATCGGTGGTCCAGGTCGACGCGGGTAGCGCGATCGACGCCACCGGCAGGGGCTTTGCGGGGAGCACAGGCTACTCGGAGCCCGGCTGGACGCTCGGCGGTGTCTCCGGTGCCGGCGCGGGTGCCGGCGGCAGCTACGGCGGCGCCGGCTCGGGGCATGAGGGACGGGCGAGCGGCCCGGTCTACGGCGACCCGAGGAACCCGGTCTATCTGGGCAGCGGTGGGGGCAGCTGGGGCTGGACAGCGGGCGGAAACGGCGGCGGCCGGGTGACCATCAACGCGTCGCAGTCGATCGTCGTCAACGGAGCGATCCGCGCGGACGGCGGGGAGAGCGGTGGCTCGGCCGCGGGCGACGGCTCCGGCGGGTCGGTGCTGCTGCACACGTCGAAACTGGCGGGGGGCGGCACCATAACGGCCAACGGCGGCGGCCACGGCGACGGTGTCGGCGGCGGCGGCGGCCGGGTCGCGGTGTACTGCGATTACGTGCAGGTCGACAACGATTTGGACGGCCTTTACAACGTCACAGCCTTCGGCCGGACCGGGTATTACGACACCCGGAAGACCACCCCCGGTACGGTCTTTGTCAGGTACAGCAATCAAGGGGATGGCGATCTCTACATCGACGGTGGCATCGTGGACGCCGCCGGCCATCCGTACGCCTCCAACCCGGACTCGATCGTGCTTCCGGCACTCGGCTTCGGCACGGCCGCGGCGGTCACGGCGGACACGCTGACGACGGACGGCCTGGTCCCGATGTTCCCCGGCGCGCTGCCGGGGATCCGACTCAACCCGGATGTCGACCAGCAGGAGACGTTCGTGATTGTCTCGAACACGGACGCCACGATCACGGTCCAGTCACCGAACGAGCACGGCGTCTCCTTCTCCGACATCGCCGGGGTCGGCAGGACCTATGCCGGCTTCTACCGCTTCGACAACGTCTTCTTCCGGCGCGGCGGCAACCTGATGCTCGGCGACCTCTTCCAGATCAGCGACACGCTGTCCATAGACGAGTACGGGCTGCTGACCCACGAGGACGCGACGGCAACCCGCCGCCCGAGGTTGGAACTGAAGGCCGGCACGATCGAGATCGATGCGACCGGGCGGATCGATGTCACGGGCCGCGGGTACATCGGCTCGCGGGGCTACTCGGAAAGCGGCCGGACCCTGGGCAACGTCCCGGGAGCGACCGCCGGCGCCGGAGGCAGCTATGGCGGGCTGGCCACGGGTCACGAGGGGCGTGCCTCCAACGCAATCTACGGAAGCCTGACCAACCCCGTGGACGCCGGCAGCGGCGGGGGCAGTTGGGGGTGGACGGTCGGCGGCGACGGCGGCGGGGCGGTTCTGATTCAGGCCAGCACCATCCGAGTCGACGGCGCGATCGTCGCGGACGGCGGCGAAAGCGGCGGCTCCGCGTCGGGAGACGGGTCCGGCGGGACCGTGAACCTTCGGGTCGGCAGACTCGAGGGCACCGGGGTCATCCATGCCAACGGCGGCGGCCAGGGTAGCGGGAGTGGCGGCGGGGGCGGTCGGGTCGCCGTCGTCTACACGGAGGCTCTGACGCTTCCGGTGTCGAACATTCTTGCGCTCGGCGGCACCGGATACTACGGTTCCCCCGGCGGAAATGGCACCGTCTACCTGTTCGGGCCGGGACAGGGGCACGGGGACCTTATCATCGACGGCAAGGGATTCAGCACGCCGGGCGACACGACGCGGATTCCCGGCGGGTACACCTTCGACTCGATCACCCTCCGGAATGCAGCGCGCGTCGTCGCCGACCAGGGCGTCACGGTCACGGGGACCCTGCTGCTGACGGGCGATTCGGTCCTGACGCACGGGGCCGGCATCGAGAGCGGCCTCCCCATCACCGCGGCCGTCGTCCAGGTGGACGCGGGCAGCGCCATCGACGCGACGGGCAGGGGCTACGCCGGCAGCCTTGACTATAATGGGCAAGGCAGAACGCTCGGCAACGTCTACGGGTCCTACCCGGGAGCCGGCGGCAGCTACGGCGGCCTCGGCGGCGGCTATCAGTCCAGCTCCAGCGCGCTCGCGTTCGGCGATCTCTCGAATCCCGTCTATCTCGGCAGCGGCGGAGGATCCTGGGGCTGGGCGGCGGGCGGCAACGGCGGCGGCAGGATCACGATCAGCGCATCCCAGGAAGTGATCGTGGACGGCGTCGTCGCCGCCGACGGAGCCGCCAGCGGCGGCTCCGCCGCGGGCTCGGGCTCGGGCGGGTCGGTCCTGATCCGAGCGCCGCTGGTCTCGGGGAACGGTTTCATCCGGGCAAACGGCGGCAGTGTCGGCGTCGGCGGCGGCGGCGGCAGGGTCGCCATCTTCTGCGGTGGGATCGGCCCCGGCGGGACCCTGAACAACCTCTACAACGTCACCGCGTGGAGCGGTCACGGGTACTACGACGAGCGGGCATCGTCGTCCGGGACGGTCCTGCTCAAGTATCGTGACCAGGAGCAGGGCGATCTTTACATCGACAACCATGTCGTCGACGCCGGTGGAACGCCGAACGGCACTGCGGCGGCCTCCACGCCGCTGACGCCGATCGGCTTCGGGACCGCGGCCGCCGCGACCGCGGACAGCCTCTCGACGGACGGGCTCGTGGCCGCGCTGGCTGGAGGCTTGGCGGGACTGAGGATCAACCCCGACGTCACGCAGGCGGAGTCCTTCGCGATCTCGACGAACTCGGGGAACACGATCGTCGTGCAGACGCCGAACGAGAACGGTGTGAATTTCGGCGCTCTGGCAGCGGCGGGGAAGACCTACGTCGGGGTCTACCGCTTCGACAACGTGATCTTCCGGCGCGGCGGCAACCTGGTGCTCGGCGACCGGCTGGAGGTCGCGGACACGCTGTCGATTGCCGAGTACGGGGTGCTCACGCATTACGCAGCGACGGCAAGCTTCGTTTCCCGGCTGGACGTGACCGTCGGTGCCCTGGTCGTCGACGCCACCGGGCGGATCGATGTCTCGGGCCGAGGGTACATCGGTGGCCAGGGATACTACGAGAGGGGCCGAACGCTGGGCAACGCCGCCGGCGCAGCTGAGGGCACGGGCGGCAGCTTTGGGGGTCTCGCGGTCGGGTACGAAGGGCGTGTCTCCAACCCGACCTACGGCAGCGCGACGGATCCCGCGGACCTCGGCAGCGGTGGGGGCAGCTGGGGTTGGACGGTCGGCGGCAGCGGCGGTGGGTTGGCGGTGATCAGCGCGGGGACGGTGACTCTCGACGGAGACGTCGCAGCGGATGGCGGCGCTAGCGGAGGGTCTGCAGCGGGCAGCGGCTCGGGAGGCACGGTGAACATCCGCGCGGTCAGCGTCGGCGGCTCGGGCTCCGTCCATGCGAACGGCGTCAACACCGGCGCGGGTGGCGGCGGCGGCCGAGTCGCGATCGTCTGCAGCGGCACGCTGACGCTTCCGGCGGCGAACGTGACGGCGTCGGGTGCCGCCGGGGGGTACGGGACCGGCGGGGACGGGACGGTCTACCTGGAGCGGCATCCCTAGCACCACTGCGCGGAAGCTCGGGTGGATCTTTCGTCACATCGGCGAAAGCCGGGAACGAGAGTTCACGTCGTCCCGGATTCCGGTTTTCGCCGGCCTGACGGTCGAGGGCACAATCCCGATCTCAATGTCGGGATTCACCCAGGAAGTTGCGGTTGCCGTGGGCGCGCCGAGCGACGGGACGGAGAAGCCCTTGCGATGCAGGGGCTTCTCCGTCTATACGTTCGAGTCAGCCTACCGCCTCGCGCAACAGAGCGCTTGCGGGGTTTCGGGTCAGGAGGGATGAGCCATGAATCAAATGTTTCCAACGCAATTCCTACTCACCGCGGTCCTTGCCCTTTCGCTGACCGCCTGCATGGGCAAGGCGGTTCGGCCCGAGCCCCCGCCGGCGAAGCCGGCGCGGGTGGCCGTGGTGCTCGGGGCCGGGGCGTCCAAGGGGTTCGCGCACATCGGAGTGCTGAAGATCCTCGAGGGCAGCGGGGTGCCGATCCACCTCGTGGTGGGGACGAGCGCGGGCAGCTTCGTCGGGAGCCTCTACGCCACCGGCCGGGGCGCCTTCGAGCTCCAGAAGATCGCGCTGGCCATCCAGAAGGGCGATGTGGCCGACTTCGCGATGCCGGACAACGGCTTCATCAAGGGAGAGAAGCTGGAGGAGTATGTCAACAGGGCGCTCGAAAACACTCCCCTGGAGAAGCTGAAGATCCCCTTCTACCCCGTTGCCACCGATATCCAGAGCGGGAAGGAGGTCGTGTTCACGAGGGGCAACGCGGGAACGGCCGTGCGGTCGAGCTGTTCCATCCCCGGCGTCTTCCGGCCGGTGACGATCGGGGAGCGCACCTACGTCGACGGAGGGGTGGTGAGCCCGGTCGCGGTGGACGTGGCCCGCCGGCAGGGCGCCGACGTGGTGATCGCCGTGGACATTTCCGGCGATGTCGACGGCCCCGCGCCGACGGGCACGATCGAGACCATCCTCCAGGCGATCAACATCATGTACTCCAAGATTGCAGCGGCACAGCTCGTGCGGGCCGACGTGGTGATCCGGCCGCTCGTCGGGTCCATCGGCGCTGCGGACTTCGAGAAGCGCCACGAAGCGATCATGGAAGGCGAGAAGGCGGCGATGGCGGCGATGCCGCAGATCCGAGCCCTGCTCGAGCGCCTCCGCCGGGAGGGCCGGCTCGCCCCCTGACGCCCAGCCGGTTCAGATCGGGCGCAACCGGTGGAGCGCGCCTGGCCGGCCGGGGGGATCCCTGGACGCCGCCGCAGGCGGCTTTGGCACTCCGCTCTCGAAGGCAGGACGCCGCCGGACCCCTCGCGTGACGGTCAGCGACAGGAGAGAATTCCAGGGATCCTGCGGCGGCCCCTCTCCCCCAGCCATGGAGTCGCGGCACTTGGCCGTCCTGGCCATCGCCGGAGGGGACCCCGCGGCCGGCCGGTTACGCCCGCTCAGGCCGTGACGACCTCGAACTCCGGGGGCTCGACGATGTGGCGCTTGACCGTGCACTGATCGATCGTGCGCACGATGGCGGCGCGGTACTTTTCGGGGAAGTCGGCGGGCAGCTCCACGTGAATCGTGATCTTCGTGAAGAGCTTCTTTTCCGGGTTGCGCTCGAAGGCGAGCCGGACTTTCAGGCCCGCGGTGTCGATCTGTCGTTCCTGGCAGAAGCGCAGGGCATAGAAACCGGCGCAGGTGCCGATGGAGGCGAGGAAGAGGTCGAAGGGAGAGGCGCCGCTGCCGCCGCCCAGGGGGGGAGGCTGGTCGGTGTGGACGGTGACGCCCTTGTACCGGGCGTCGACCGCGACGCCGCCGGGAAACGTGATCTCCATGTCCATGGGTGGCTCCTCCGGGACGGTCTGGGTGACGGAGGAAGCGAGTCTATCATCGGCGAAGCCGCGGGCCAATCGCGAGGATGGGTTGCGCGCTCGACGTCAGACGTTCATTTCGGAGACGGCGTGGTCGGGTCCTCCCGGCGGGGATAGAGCTCCCGGCGGCAGTCGGGGCACAGGCCGTGCGTGAACTCGGCGTGGCTGTGCCGTTCGAGGTACGCTTCCAGTACTTCCCAGGCGTCGTCGTCCTTCCGGATCTTCTTGCAGCTCGAGCAGATCGGGATGAGCCCCCGCAAGCGGTGCAGGGCCGTGACGTCCTGGATCAGGAGGAGCGCGAACACCTCACCCTCGAGGGCCAGGGGCGAGCCGGAGAGGAGGAAGACCAAGGGGCCCCCGGATCGTTGAACCTGCACCTCCCGCTGGAGGATACTGCGGCCGTCCAGTACCTGCTCTGCCGCCTGACGAACCGGACACTCCAGACAGGGGGGTGACGACCCGCACCCTTCCAACGACTGCACGGCGTGCACGCACTGCAGGAGGTCTCCGGGCCGCGCCGCCGCAGTCTCCGGAGGAGGGCTCCTCTCGGCCAGCCGCGCGGCGAGCTCGTTCCGGTAGGTCACACGAAGGTCCCGATCGGTCAGGAGCGCCGCGGTGGGCAGCGCCTCGAGCAGCACCCACAGCGGCAGGGAGCCCTGCAGGGGGGAAGCAGAGGGTGGGGCGACGGTCGATTCCATCGGGCCTCTGAGCGGCGTGCGCAGCCAAGCGGTGCTCCTCCTTTCGACCCGGAGAGAGAATACTTTAGCCGGGCCGGCGGCGCAATTCGTGCGGAGTGGATCCACGCCCCGACGACCGGCGAGTCGTCGCCTTGTCCGGGACCTGCCCCTCTGCTACCCTACGGCCGGCTTTTCAGACAGGAGACCCGAGCCCGTTGACTCTGCTCCGCGACCTCACCCTGGGTCAGTACCTGCCCGGCGCCTCCCCCGTTCACCGACTGGATCCCCGGGTGAAGCTCGTCGCCTGCTCGCTGGCCCTTGCCGCCGCTTTCGCGGCCCCCTCACCGTGGGTCTGCGCCGCCGCCTGGCCACTGCTCGGGCTCGGGGTCGCGGTCTCCCGGGTTCCGCTCGCGTATTTTCTAAGGGGTCTGCGGCCCTTTGTCTGGCTCCTGGTCTTCACCATCGCCTTGCACGGGCTCACGAGCCGCGGGGAGAGCGTCTGGCCCTTCCCGTTGGGCTCCGTTGATGTCACCTGGCAGGGGCTCGGCCACGGCGCCGGAGTCTCGGCCCAACTGGCGACCGCCGTCGGATTCTCCTCCCTCCTGACGCTCACGACCAACCCGGTGGCGTTGGTCTGGGCTCTGGAGCGCCTGGCGTCGCCGCTCCAGCGGCTCGGCCTCCCGGTCGGCGAGTTCTGTCTGACCATACTCCTCGCGATCCGCTTCCTCCCGATCCTGCGGGAGGAGGCGGAGCGTTTGACGATCGCCCTGCGGGCGCGAGGGCTCGATCCGGGCACCGGAGGGCTCCGGGAGCGCGTCCGAAACCTCACTCCCCTGGTCGTCCCGCTGTTCCAGCAGGTCTTCGGCCGCGCCGAGACCCTGGCCCGGGCCATGGAGGTCCGTGGGTACCGGCCGGGCGCTCCGCGCACCTCCTGGCGGGTTCGGCGCGTGGGGCGTGCCGACGGGCTTGCTCTCGCCCTGGGAGCTCTCACCCTCGCCGCGGCGGTGGGGCTGGGGTGGGCGACGCCTGCCGGGCTGTGGATGACCCCGTGAGAAACATCCGACTCACGATCGAGTACGACGGCACGGACTACGCCGGCTGGCAGGTCCAAGACAACGGCCGGACCCTTCAGGGCGAGCTCGAAGCCGCCCTGGCGTCGCTCCTGCGAGAGCCGGTGCGGATCACAGGGTCGGGCCGCACCGATGCAGGAGTCCACGCCCTGGCCCAGGTGGCGAACTTCCGGACGAGCTCCTTGGTGCCGCTTCGGGGTGTGCTCCACGGGACCAACGCCCTTCTGCCGCGCGACATCACGCTTCGGCGCGCGGAGGTGGTGCCGGCGGACTTCGACAGCCGGCGCAGCGCGTTGGAGAAGACCTACCAGTACTTCGTCCGCCGTGCGGACACCCCTTCTGCCTTCGCCCGCCGGACCAGCTGGTGGGTGCGGGGGGCCTTCGACCTCGCCGCAGCGGAGCGAGCCGCGGCGCTCCTGGAGGGCACGCACGATTTCGGGGCGTTTCGGGCAGCCGGCTGCGACGCCGCCCACTCGGTGCGCACGGTGCGCGAGGTCGCGCTCGTGCCCAGGGGAGACTTCCTCGAGGTGAGGGTCCGGGGCAACGGGTTCCTGCGCCACATGGTCCGGATCGTGGTCGGCACGCTGGTGGAGGTGGGGCAGGGGCGGCGTTCCGCCGCGTCGCTGACCGAGCTCCTGGAGACCGGCGATCGGGGTCGGGCCGGGGTGACCGCGCCGCCCCACGGGCTCTTCCTCGCCGAGGTGCGCTACGACGTGGCGGCGCTGGAGTCCTGCCCGTGACCGCACGGAGCGGTGCGGACGATCGGCACGGCCTGCTGTCGAGTGTGGCGGCGGTGCGACGGCGGGCGGCCGTGCTCGGGGTCTCGAGGGCCGCGCTGGCCGGGTTGGCCGGCCTCGCCGCGGGTCCGCTGGCGTCGATGGCAGTGCTTCCCTGGCTGCCCGTGCCGGCCCGCCCGTGGGGTGTGCTGGGCTGCGCAGCGCTAGGGTTCGCAGCTGGGATCGTCTGCGGGGCTTGGGAGCTCGCTCGGGCGCGGCCGAGGCGGTCGCGAGCCGAGGCGGCGACGCTTCTCGCCGCCGGTGCTCCTGAGCTCCGGGACCTGTTGGTCACCGGGGCGGACCTCGCCGGTTGGGGGGATCGAGGAGCGGACGAGCGCGGCGCCAGCGCGGAGCTCGCCCAGGCTCAGGTGGAGCGCGCCGCCTGGGCCGCCGCGGCCCTCGACGGGCGCGGCGCCCTGCCGTTCGCGGCCGTGGTGCCCAGCCTCGCGGCCGCGCTCGCCGCTGCGTTGCTCGTGGCCGGATGGGCCCACTGGAACCCCGGCGGGTCCTACGCGGCGTGGGCTTCGCTCCTGGCGCCGCGGCCGCCGGCGCCGGTGACCGTGGGAAACCTGCGGCTCGTGACCCAGCCGCCCGCGTACACGGCGCTCGGCGCCGTGACCCTGGAGGGGGTCAGCGGAGCGGTCGAGGGCCTTCGGGGGACAAGGGTCACGCTCGAGGGGCAGCTCTCCGACCGCGTGGACACGGGTCGCTGGGAGGGCTCGGACGGCCGCGAGGTGCCGCTCACAGTGTCGGGTCGCGGCTTCCGGGTCACCTGGATCCTGGAGCGAGCCGGTACCTACACCCTGTCGTTTCGGCGGGGCGGCCGCCGCGTCCCCTGCGACTTCGGGCCTCAGCCCCTGATCCTTCGGCCGGACGAGAGGCCGCGGGCCGAGCTCCTGGCTCCCTCGGCCGATCTGGAGGTGGCGAGCAACGCGGAGGTCGAGGTCCGATTCGGGGCTTCGGACGACTTTCGCGTGGACCGCGTGGAGCTCGTGCTGCAAGGCGATGCGGAGGTGCGCGTGCCGGTGCGGATCGTCCCCGGCAAGACCGTGGAGGGCACGGCGCGGTTCCTCCCCCTCGCGTACCCGAAGCTCGGTCCCGGCGCGAGCCTGCGGGTCGAGGCGTGGGACTCCGACACGGTGTCGGGGCCCAAGTCCGGCGCGAGCCGCTCGGTCTACCTCACGTTCCTCGACCGCAAGCGCCTCCTGGGAGACATCGAGGGGCTCGCGGAGCGCCTCTTCGAGGCGCTCCTCTCTCACCTCGCCGATCACCTGGAGGCTCCGACTCCGTCGGCCGCCGACCTGGCCCGGCTCCGGGCGCGCGCCTCTGATCTGCTCAAGCTCCTCGGCGCGCTCGGCGCCCGCGTGCGCCAGGGGGGCGAGGAGGGTTCCCTCGGTGCCGTCACCGTGCTCCGGATGGAGGAGGCGCTCGTGGCGACCCTTGGGCCCTTCGCCTCCGGGGGCGCCGGGGGGGCCGACGAGCGGGCCGCCATCGTGGCCGAGCTCGAGCGCGACGTCCTGTTCCTCGATCGGCTCCTGCGAAATCTCCAGATGGAGGATACGCTGACCCTGGGCGACGAGCTCTCGGCCCTCCAGCGAAGCCTCTTCGACGAGCTTCAGTCGGGCAAGGACCCCAGGGAGCTCGCCGGCCGTGTGGAGCAGATCCAGCGCCTCCTGGAGAAGATGATCCAGCGGCTGCGGCGCGACGCGGGAGAGATGCCCGACAGCTTCGCCAATGCGGACGCGGTCAAGGACATGCCGGCCAACGAGCTGCAGCAACAGCTCGACGAGCTGCGAAAGGCGCTGGCGTCGGGCGACCGCGAGCGGGCGAGAAAGGCCGCCGACAAGCTCCTCGAGACCCTCTCCCGGTGGATGAAGGCCCTGGAGGACGCGGCCGACCGCTCGGCGAGCGAGGAGGCGTCGCCGGTGCTCCGCGACCTGACGAGGCTGGAGGCCGAGGTCCAGGAGCTCATGGGTGACCAGGAGAAGGTGCTCCAGGACACCCGCCAGCTGGCCGACGAGGCGTCGAGGAAGGCCGCCGGTCCCATGAAGGACGCGCTGCGGTCCTTTGCCGAGCGCCAGGAGCGCCGACTGGCGGTGATCGCCGACCTCGCGCGCCGGACCGAGGCCCTGGCGCCTCGCGGCGGGTTCCACGGCGGCCTGCCTCCGACGCCTCCGCCGGGTGCGCCGCCCGGCAGGCCCGGCGGCCTCTTCGAAGCGAGCAGCCGGATGAACTCGGCCCTCTCCGAGGTGCGTCGGGCCCTGCGTGCCGACCTCGGCGCGGTGCGCGGCGGCGCCCAGAGCGTGCAGGAGAGTTTCGCCAGCCTCGCGGACGAGGCCACGCGGGGCGCGGAGTCCGGCGACGGCCGCCGGGAGGCGGCGGATCGGTACGAGCAGGCGGCGGGCCGGGAGATCCAGGGCCTGCTGGAGGACCTCGAAGCGCTGGATCGGCAGCGCCAGGCCGCGCTCGGCCCGAGGGAGGGCCAGCAGCTCAAGGGGCTGCGCACCGAGCAGGAGCGGTTGGGGGGGCGCACGGAAAACCTGGTAGGCGAGTTGGAGGAGCTCGTCCGCAAGACCCCGCTGGCCGGTCCCGGGCTGCCCGGCAAGGCCCGGGGCGCCCGCTCCTCCATGGGAGAGGCCGGAGACCGCCTGGGACAGGGCAACCCCTTTGGCGCCGTTCCGCCGGAGGGAGAGGCCCTGGAGGGCCTCTCCGACCTGGCCCGGGAGCTCGAGGGTGCTCGGCGGCAGATGCGCCAGGGGCAGGCCGGAGGCCGCGGCCCCCAGCTCACCCGGCGCCCCGGTGGCCGGGGCGAGCAGGGCCGCGACGTGGACCGGAGCCACGTCGACATCCCCAAGGAGGCCGAGGCTCAGGAACTCAAGGCGTTCCGCGAAGAGGTTCTCAAGGCGATGCGCCGGCGCGAGTACCCGAAGAACTACGAGGACGAGGTGGAGCGCTATTACGAGAGACTGATTCGATGAAGGCGGCGGTCAGCGGTCAGCGACGTGGCGGTCGGGCGTGCGAGGGCAGGGCCGACTTCGCGCGGCGCGATGCGACGTTCGGGGCTCGGGAGGAGGCCGCGCCGCGCTCCGCTGTCCCCGCCCTCGCGCGCCTTAGAGCCCTTGCTGTTGCAGTGTGCGTGTGCGTTTCGCTGGTCATCCCCGCGAGTGCCCGCGAGATCTACGGCCTCTCGGAGAAGGAGCTGGGCCTCTATTCGGGCAGTGCGTTCCTGGCCGGGTGGCGCGTGCCCGAGGCCCGCCAGGTGGTGGACCGCCTCCTGGCGCGAAGCCCCGGTGACCCGGAGGCGCGGTCCCTGGAAGCGCACCTCCTGTTCTTCGAGGGGCGTTACGGCGACAGCCTCCGCGCGCTCGACCGGCTCGGGGAGCGGGGCCGATTTCGAGAGCTGGTGGCGTCGACCGTGCAGGCCACCCGGGGCTTCTCGTCGCGCAAGAGCGAGCACTTCCAGGTCTCCTGGGGCAACCCGAAGGACGAGGTGCTCGCAGAGCCTGCCCTGCAGGCGCTGGAGCAGGCCTACGCGGCCGTGTCCCGCTCCCTGGGGTTCGCGCCCCAGGGGGTCGTCCGGATCGAGCTCTACCCCACGGTCGCCTCCTTCACTGCGGTGTCGACCCTGACCCGCCGCGAGGTGGAGACCTCGGGCACGATCGGTCTGTGCAAGTTCGACCGCCTCATGATCACGAGCCCCCGGGCCACCCTCTGGGGATACCGGTGGCGCGACACCCTGTGCCACGAGTACGCTCACCTCGCGATCTACCGGCTCAGTCGAGGCACGGCGCCGATCTGGATCCACGAGGGCATCGCGAAGTACCTGGAGGAGAGCTGGCGCGGCCGCACCGGCGAGCTCGAGCCTGCGAGCCAGGCCCTGCTCGCCCGGCGGCTCGAGAGCGGGAAGCTGATCTCCCTGGAGGCCATGAGCCCGTCGGTGGCGAAGCTTCCGTCGGCCGAGGACACGGCGCTGGCCTTCGCCCAGGTGGGCACCATGATGCGGTTCCTGGTGGAGGAGAAGGGCATCGACGCGCTGGGCCGCCTCCTGGAGCGGCTCGCCGAAGGGCGAAGCGATCGGGAGGCCCTGGCGGCGGTCTGGCCGGGAGGGCTCTCGGCCTTCGACGAGGCCTGGCGGGCCTGGGTGCGCACGCTGCCGCTTCGCAAGGAGGCGATCCAGGTGCTCGGGCTGGAGCTCGCCGAGGGGGGCAAGGCCGAGGCCGAGCCGGGAACGATCCCGGATCCCGGGGCGCGGGACCTGGCGCGGCTGGGCGACATGCTGCGGGGCCGGGGCCGGATGGCCGCGGCGGCGGCCGAGTACGCGAAGGCGTTCGCCCTGGACCCCTCGGCGCCGGGGGTCGCGTCGCGCCAGGCCCTGGCGCGCCTCGCCCTGGGGCGGTTCGAAGAGGCGCTGGCGGCGACCCGGCAGGGGCTCGAGCTCTACCCGGACCTCGCCGTGCTCTGGGTGCGTCAGGGGCAGGCCCTGGCCGGGCTGGGCCGCCACGCCGACGCCGCCGCCGCGTTCCGAGAGGCGGTGGAGGTCAATCCCTTTGATCCGGGAGCCCGCGGGGGGCTCCTGGCCGAGGCCAGGGCGCTGGGGGACGAGGCCGAGGTGAAGCGGCAGCGCTGGGCGCTGGGCGTGTTGGGGCGTTGACGATACGGGCGACGCGAACGGAACGAAAGGATGGTCGATGAGGGAAGGCATATCCCCGATCGCAGGCGGCGATCGCGAGCTGGTCGAGGAGGCGGCGCGGGCGTACCAGGCGGTGGCGGCCGAGATCGGCAAGGTGATCGTGGGGCAGCGCAAGGTCGTCGACCTGTTGCTCGTCGCGCTCTTCTCTCGCGGGCACGGCCTGTTCATCGGCGTTCCGGGGCTGGCGAAGACGCTCCTGATCCGCACGCTCGCCGACACGCTGCACCTCGGGTTCAACCGGGTGCAGTTCACGCCGGACCTCATGCCCTCCGACATTACCGGCACGGAGATCCTGGAGGAGGACCACACCACGGGCCGGCGGGTGTTCCGGTTCGTGAGAGGCCCGATCTTCACGCACATCCTCCTGGCCGACGAGATCAACCGCACCTCGCCCAAGACCCAGGCCGCGCTCCTCCAGGCCATGCAGGAGCACCGGGTGAGTATTGGGGGGGTGGACCACCCCCTGGAGGAGCCGTTTCTCGTCTTCGCCACCCAGAACCCCATCGAGCAGGAAGGGACCTACCCCCTGCCCGAGGCGCAGCTCGACCGGTTCATGTTCTCCATCGAGATGGACTACCCGAGCGCCGACGAGGAGGTGGAGATCGTCCGGAAGACCACCGGCGGTGCGCCGCCCCAACTCGCGAAGGTGCTCGACCCCGAGCGCATCCGGCGATTCCAGGAGACGGTGCTCCGCGTGCCGGTCGCCGACGCCGCGCTCCAGTATGCGGTGCGCCTGGTGCGGGCGACCCGACCGGGCGACGGCGCGCTCCAGGCGGTGCGGGAGTGGGTGGCGTGGGGTGCCGGCCCGCGCGCGGCCCAGCACCTCGTGCTGGGAGCCAAGGCCCGCGCGCTGCTCGACGGGCGCTATGCCGCCGGCCTCGACGATGTGCGGGCCCTGGCGCTCCCGGTGCTCAAGCACCGGGTGGTGACGAACTTCCGGGCCGAGGCCCAGGGGATCGGCGCCGGCGAGGTGCTCGCCGAAGTGCTCGAGGCGGTTCGGAGTGCTTGACCGCTCCGAGCTCTACGACGCGGACCTGGTCGCCCGGCTCACCCGCCGCGAGATCGGGGGGCCCCCGTCGCCCTACCCCCATCGGGGCGTGCACCGCAGCCCACGGCGCGGCGCGAGCCTCGAGTTTTCGGAGCACGTGGAGTACAGCGCCGGGGACGACCTGCGCCACCTGGACTGGAAGGTGCTCGCCAAGAGCGACCGGTACTTCGTCAAGCGCTACGAGGACGAGAGGCTCCAGCGGGCGGTGTTCCTGGTCGACGCGAGCGCATCCATGGCCTATGGGGCCAACGGCTCCGGCACGCCCAGGGGCTCCAAGTACCATCTCGCCGCCCGGCTCGCCGTGGCGCTGGGGGCGTGCCTGCTTCACCAGGGCGACGCCGTGGGGCTCGCGCTGGCGGGCGGCGGGGATCACGCCTACCTGCCGCCGCGCTCGAGCGAGAGCCAGCTCGAGGCGACGATGGAGGTGCTCGGCGCCGCGGTGCCCGCCGGGACCGCGAACCTCTCGGCGTCCTGCGGCGGCCTCGCGGAGCGGCTCGGCCGCGGGGCGTCGGTGTTCGTGCTCTCCGACGTCCTGGACCCCGCGGACGAGGAGCTCGAGGCGCTCCGATTCCTCGCGGCGCGCGGCCTTTCCCCCCGCCTCGTCCAGGTGCTCCACGCCGACGAGCTCGACCTTCCCTTCGAGAACACCACGAAGTTCGTGGATCTGGAGGGCCCCGGGAGCCTCGTGATCGACCCCCTGGCCGTGCGCCGGGCTTACGCCGAGGAGCTCCGGGACTTCGTCGAGCGGGTCGCCCGCGCCGCGGCGCTCCTCGCGGTGCCGCGGGCCCTCGTGACGACCGCGACCGACCCGGCGCCGGCCCTGGCCGGCCTGTTGCGGGGCCTCGGGAGGAGGTAGTGGACCTTCTCTCCTTCGCGCGGCCGGGGTTCCTGTGGGGCCTCTTGGGCATCGGCCTGCCGATCCTCATCCACCTGCTCGGCCGCCGCCAGGTCCGCACGGTGCCGATCGGGACCCTGCGGTTCCTGGAGCGCGCGCAGGCGCGGGCCGCGGCCCGGTGGCGGCTCAGGCGCCTGCTCCTCCTGCTGGCGCGGGCGGCCGCCCTGGGCTGCCTGGCGCTTCTCTTCGCCGGGCCCGGGTGCCGGGAGGAGGGGGCGGCGGCCGGGCCCGCGACGTGGGTTCTGCTGCTCGACACCTCACCCAGCATGGCCGCGGCGCGGGGCGCCGCCTCGTGCCTGGACCGCGCCAAGGAGGCGCTCGTGGCGGTGCTGGACCGGGCGGACCCCCGCGACCGCTTCCTCCTCGTGACGACCCGGGAGGGCGACGAGGCGCCCTGGCGCCGAGGCTTTACCGCGGACGCCGCGGGCATCCGCCGCGCGGTGCGGGCGTCCGAGATCTCCTACGGCGTCCATCGGGCCGATCGGGCCCTGGGGCGGGCGCTTCGCCTCCTGGAGGGGACCGAGGGCGGGCGCGCCGTCTTCGCCACCGATCTCCAGGCCTCCGCCTGGGGGCCGGAGCGGGTACCCGGTGCGGGTCGGGTGCCGCTGCGGCTGGTCGACGTGGGACTCCCCGACGCCGTCAACGTGTGGGTGGAGAGGGTGGAGGAGGCGGCCTCCGGCGGAGAGGCCGGGACGGTGGCCGTTCGGCTGGGGACGTCGGGGACGCGGCCCGGCCCGGCCGCCCGGCGCACCGTGCGGCTGCGACTGGACGACGGCCAGGCCGCCGCGGCGTTCACGTCCGGCACCGAGGCGACGTTTCGCGTACGGCCGCCGGCCGGCGTGCACGCGGGCGAGGTGAGCGTCGAGCCGGGCGGAGACCTCGCGCTGGACGACCGGGCGGCGTTCGTGGGCCGGGGCTCGGGCAAGGTGCGGCTGCTCCTGGTCAACGGCGATCCCCGGGGCTTCGAGATCCGCGACGAGCTGTTCTTCGTGCGCCGGGCCCTGGCTCCGGGAGCCCGTCTGGGAGAGCGGTTCGAGGCGCGGGAGGTGGGCGCCGCAGAGCTGTCGGCCCGGGACTTCGACGGGGTGGAGGTGGCGCTCCTGGCCAACCCGGGCCCGGTCTCCCCGGCTGCCGCCGCCCGGCTGCGAGAGCGGGTGGAGGCGGGGATGGGTGTCCTCGTCTCCTCGGGCGACCGCTGGAAAGCGGGGGAGGGCGCGGGCGCGCTGGCGGAGGTCCTCGCGGCACCGCTCCGGGACCGGATCGCCATTCCCCCCAACGACCCTTCCCGGAAGCCCTATGAGGGCCTCGACGCGGAGTCGCTCTCCGGCCCGCTGGCTCCGTTTCGGGACCGGACGGCCGGGGACCTCTCCCGGGTCCGGGTCTGGACCTACTGGATTCCGGAGGCCCGCGCCCCCGGCCCGCTCCCGGCGCAGGTCATCGGCCGGCTGGACAACGGCGCGCCCCTGCTCCTCGACCGGGCCCTGGGCCGCGGTCACACGCTGCTCCTGACCACGACGATCGACCGCGACGGCGCGGACCTCTGCCTCCAACCCGCCTTCATCCCGTGGCTCGAGAGGGTGCTCCTGTACGCGGCCGGGCGCCTGCGGCCGAGGGTTGCGCCGTGGGTGGCGGCCGGCGCGCCCGTGGCCTTCCCCTACCGCTCCGAGGTTGCCGTGGAGGGACCCGGGGCGCGGCGGGCCGCGTGGAGCCCGGGCGGCCCGGCTTTCGTGCCCCCGGTGCCGGGGGTGTACCGGGTCCGGGAGGCGGGGAGCCCGGTCGACGCTTTTGCCGCCGGGATCGAGCCGGCGGAGTCGGACCTGACCCGCCTCACCCGCGCCGGCCTCGACTCCCGCCTGGGGCCGGAGAGCTACGACGCGGCGGGAGGCCCCGCAGGCTCCTCCCGCTCCGCGGCGGCCGGGCGCCGCGACCTCTCCGGCCGCGTCGCCGCCGCCCTGCTCGCCGCGCTGGCGCTCGAGGCCCTGCTCTCGGCGCGGTGGCCGGGCCGACGACGGGCCGGGCCGGCGGAGGTGGCGCCGTGACCGGCCCGGTGACCCGCCGGGCGGCACTTCGGACGCTGGCCGCGCTGGTGGTGGCCGCCCCGCGGCTCGCCCGTGGTGCCTACGGCCGCAAGGGGTACTTCACGTGGACGCAGCTTCGCTACGGGGGGGCCTGGGACCCGGCGCCCCGGGCGTCGGAGCGGTTTCTGGACGCGCTTCGCGGCCGCACGAGCGTCGAGCCGGCTCGACCCCGGCGCGTGCTCGAGGTGGGAGACCCCGCACTCTTCGAGCTGCCCTTCCTCTACGTGGCCGGCCGGGGCTCGTTCCCGGGGCTCGGGGCGGCGGGCGAGGGGTGGCTGCGGCGGTACCTGGAGCACGGCGGCTTTGTCCTCTTCGACGACGCGACCGGCATCCCCGACTCGGGCTTCGCAGAGGGCGTAACGGCCACCCTCGCGCGCGTGCTCCCCGGCCGGCCGTTTCGGCCGTTGCCAGGCGACCACACGGTCTTCCAGAGCTTCTACCTGCTCCGCGACGTGGCGGGCCGAAAGCTCGTCCACCCCTACCTGTCGGGCGTGGACCTCGAGGACGTGACGCCGGCGATCTTCTGCGCGAACGACCTCGGCGGCGCCTGGGACGGGGATCCGCTGGGAGGCTACACCTTTCCCTGCGTGCCCGGCGGCGAGCGCCAGAGGGAGCTGTCGTTCCGGCTCGGCGTCAACCTGGTGCTGTACGCCCTGACGGAGAACTACAAGAAGGACCAGGTGCACATCCCCTTCATTCTGAAGCGGAGACAGCGGTGACGGTCCAGGGGAGCTGGATGCTCCTGGGCGCGGGGTGGCTCGCGGCGGTCGGCGTGGCCGCGGTCGCTGTCCTCTCCCTGCTGTCGGGCCTTCGGTCGGGGCGGGGGCTCCCGGCGAGCCGCCGCGCGCTCCTGCTGGCGGTGCGGGCGCTGGCGCTGGGGGCCGCGGCCGTCGCGATCCTGCGGCCGGCTCGGGAGTCGGATGTGGTGCGCCCGCGCCAGGCGCCGCTCGCGGTCCTGGTGGACACCTCGCGCAGCATGACCCTGGGTCCCTCGGCGTCGGCCTCGGCGGTCGCGCGGTGGGTGAGGGGCGCGCGGGCGGCGTTTCGGCCCTTGGAAGCCCACTACCGGGCCGAGTTCCTGGGCCTCGGCGACCCGGCTCCGGCCGTGGCGCCCGAGCGCCTCGAGGGGGCCGAGGCCTTCTCTGGCGGCACCACGCCCCTGGGTCGGACCCTGGAGGCCCTGGCCCGGTCGCGCCCGGACCTGGCCGGGGTCGTGGTGCTCTCCGACGGCCGCGATACCGAGCGCCCGGGCGCGCCGCCGGCCGGCCTTCCGTTTCCGGTCTACCCGGTCGTCCCCGACGGGGGGGAGGTGCCGGACCTGCGGATCGACGCCGTGGAGACGCCGCCCGTCGCCTTCATCCGAACACCCGTCGAGGTCCGCGTCCGGCTCGGGCTCTCCGGGTTCCGCGGCGGGCTCGCCACGGTGACGCTGCTCGAGGCGGGCCGGCCCCTTCGCACCGAGACGGTGCGGATCGATGCCAAGGGCGCGGTGGTGAGCCTTCCCTTCACGCCGACCCGCACCGGTCGGCGGGCCTACCGGGTGGAGGTGACCCCCTGGCCCGGGGACGCCGCGCCCGGGAATAACCGGGCGCAGTTTGCGTTGAACGTGGTCCGGGACAAGACGCGGGTGCTCCTGGTGGCCGGCACGCCGACCTGGGACGAGAAGTTCCTGCGCCGGCGCCTGTCGCGCGACCCGGGCGTGGACCTGATCACGTTTCTGATCCTGCGCACCGCCGAGGATGTGACCTCGGTGCCGCAAGACGAGCTGTCGCTCATCCCCTTCCCGACCCAGGAGCTCTTCGGCCAGGAGCTCCCGTCCTTCGACGCGGTGATCTTCGACAACTTCGACTACGGCCCCTACGTCCCCCGACAGTACCTGGACAATCTGGTCCGCTATGTCCGAGAGAACGGCGGGGGCTTCGCCCTGCTCGGGGGAGACCGCTCCTTCGCACTCGGAGGCTACGTGGGGACCCCCTTGGAGGACGTGCTTCCCCTGGAGCTCTCGGGCGCGGCGCCCGGCCGGGAGTACCTGCCCGCTCGCTTCCGCCCGCGGCTGACGCCCGCGGGGGTGACGCACCCGCTCTTTCAGTGGCGCCCGAGGGTCGAGGAGAACCGCGCCCTGTGGAACAGTCTTCCGGAGCTGGAGGGGATGAACTGGGTGTTGCGTGCCAAGCCCGGAGCGGTCGTCCTGGCCGAGAACCCGGAGGTGCGAAACGAGTATGGTCCGCTGCCGGTGGTGGCTCTCGGCGAGTACGGCGCCGGGCGGACCCTCGCCGTGGCGACCGATGGGCTCTGGCGGTGGGCGCTGCCGGCCGTCCAAGCGGGCGGGGACGACACCGCCTACCGGGATCTCTGGACGCGGGTGCTCCGGTGGCTCGTCCACGACCCGGAGATGGAGCTCGTTCGGTTGTCGCTCCCCCCGGGTCCCCTGCGCGCGGGCGAGGCGGTGCGGCTGCGCGCTCGCGTGCTGGACCGCTCCTACAGCCCCGCGGCCGGCGCCGCGGTGAGCGGGAGCGTGATCGGGGAGGCAGGGCGCCGGACGCCGCTTCGGTGGAAGGCGTCGGCGCCGGGAGAGTACGTCTCCGACCCGGTGGACCTCGCGGCCGAAGGTCTCTGGGCCGCGGAGGTGGAGGCGCGCCAGGGGGAGGTCTCCCTGGGGCGGGACCGGGCCGAGTTCGCGGTGGAGCCCCGGAGCCCCGAGGGCCTGCGCCTCGGGGTGGATCGCGCCTACCTGGAGGCCCTCGCGCGGGGGTCCTCGGGCCGGGCGTTTCCCCTCGGCGGCGACTCGCTGTTCGCCTTTCTCGCGGAGAAGGGCCGGGGACAGGTGGAGGTCGTGGGCCGAAAGGTCGAGGAGGTGTGGGCGCAGGGGGCCGCGCTGCTTGCGGCGCTCGTTCTCTTCGGCCTGGATTGGGCCCTGCGCAGGTTCTGGGAGTGACGGGCCGCGGGCTGCGACGGACGCGGAGGCGGTTCGACGGGACGAGGTGTCCTTTGGCCCGCAGCGCACCCCTGGAGGGGAAGACGCTTCGAACGACCCGGACGAAGCTCCCGGAGTGCCGTCGGTCTTCGGTTCCCCTGATCCCATCCCTGGAGGAGACCCCATGAAACGCCCGTTCGGTCGTGCCGTGGCCGCGGTCGCCGTCGCCGTGATCGCAACCCTCGCGCTGGGCGCCTGCAGCCGCGACAAGACCCCTCCCATCGTGACCGCGAGCCCGGCGGGCGGCAACTTCGAGACGGCCCAACAGGTGACGCTCTCGGCCAGCGAGGAGGGCGCGACGATCCACTTCACCCTCGACGGCAGCGAGCCCACCCGGACTTCGCCCGAGTACTCCGGCCCGATCACCCTCGAGACGACCGCAACGCTGAAGATCATCGGGGTCGACCCGGCGGACAACGTGAGCGCGGTGGGCTCGGAGACCTACACCATCACGCCGCCCGACACCGCGCCGCCGGCGGCGGCAAAGTAGGCGGCGAAGAAGGGCGAGAAGCAGGCGGGAGGTGCGGGTGGCGGAGCAGGCGGGCTGGGTGTTCGTCTACGGGACCCTCAAACGGGGCGAGGCGAACCACGGGCGGGTGGCGCCGTTCGTGCGCGAGGTGAGAGAGGGACGAGTCCCCGGGACGTTGATCGACCTGGGGGGCTACCCGGGCTGGGTGGACGGGTCAGCGACGGTCGAGGGCGAGCTGCTGTGGCTCGAGCCCCTGGGCCCGGCGCTCGCGGCGCTGGACGAGTTGGAGGGGTTCTTCGGGGAAGGAGACCCGCGAAACGAGTACGTCCGGGTGCGCGTCGGCGTGCGGACCGCGGGCGGGGTGATCGACGCGTGGGCCTACCGCCTCGCCCTCGAGCCGCCCGACGCGCCCACCGTTCCGGGGGGCCGGTGGCCGGCCGACTGACGCAGGCCGCCCGGCCCGGAGGGCGGGTCGGGCCGAGAAAGACGAAAACCCCCGTGGCTCCTGCCGTGGGGGCTTTCGAGACCGCGGGCCCTGCGGGACCAGGTTCGTACCGAGACCCACGTGGAAAGTGACGAGTCCGTCCGGGCACTGAACGACGGCTGCCTCCCCACGGAGCCGGGGGATCGTCGCGTTCCCGATCCCGGACCGCGGGAGGCCGGATGAGCTGCGCGGTGGGAGTCTCTTGCGAAACGGGGGCCCGTGTCAAGCGGATAGCGCTGGGCAGCCAGTCAGCCGAGGATCAGCCGCACTCCGCCCAGATCCTCGATCCGGTGGGGAAAATGGTCGCCCGGGGTGCCGATGAACATGTAGTTCTTGGGCACGCCGAGGCTGCGCGAGAGCGCTTCGATCAGCTCGGGCCCGAACACCCCGTGCACGGTGACGAAGTCGATCCTCAGACGAGGGTACAGCCGGTCGATCTCCCGCAGGTGGTCCGCCAGGGCGGGCGGTACCTCCTCTTCGCGGGCGTAGACGAAGACCACCTGGAGACGATTCGTCTGCTCGTTCTGCAGCACGTACAGGGCGGCCCGGTTGAGCTCCGCCGGGTCGTCGCCCTTCGCAAAGTACACCACGGCACGGGCGTTGATCTCGTCCATCTTGGCCCTCACGGACTCCTGCACCCAGCGGCTAGTGGCCAGCACCTTCTCCGACACGGACCGCACGGCGAAGAGAACGGCCCTCAGCAGGTGGAGGCGCAGGAACATCACGGCCACTGCCGCGCCGACCGCGACGAAGTAGACCAGGAACACCCGAACGTACGCCGGGTCGAGGAGGACGTTGCCCAGGAGCCCCAGGAGCACCGCGCCGAGGGCGACGATGACGGTCGTCCAAGAGGCGCGGTGGTCCCGGGGGAGCCGCGCGCGCCGGACCTTGAGCAAGAGGTTGCCCACGGCGAAGAGCGCCATCACCGAGAGAAACGAGAGGGTGTAGACTCCGGCCAGAAGGGAGACCTGACCCCGAGTGGTGGCGAGGATCGCGCAGCACACGCCCAGGAAGAGCAGGATGATCCAGTGATTGGTCCCCCGCCAGCGGTTCTCCCGGAGGAGAAACTGGGGCAGACAACGATCCAGCCCCATCCTCCGAACCAGACCCGTCACCCCCACGAAGGAGGTCAGCACGGCCCCCGAGAGCACCAGCACCGCGTCGACGCTCACGGCATACCGCAGCCAGGGACCCGCGCTGTGCTCGCCCATCCGGGCCAGGAGGTCCGGAGGGACCTGCTCGATCTCCCCCAGGGGCAGGAGGCCCAGCGACAAGAGGCTGATCAGCGGGTTGAAGATCGTCACCGCGATCCACATGTTGCGCAAGGTCTTGGGGAAGACGCCGCTCTTCTGCTCTTCGATGAAGTTCGCGGAACTCTCGAAGCCGCTGATGCCGAGCATGGCCGCGGCGAAGCCGAAGAAGAGGGCGTGGGAGAGGCCCCGGGAGCTCGGCACGGCCCAGTTGGCGGCCAGGAGCGAGGGGTCCTGGGCCACGACCAGGGCACCCGTTGCGCAGAGCACCGTCAGGGTGGCCAGGTGGGCCACGAAGATCCCCAAGGCCACGACCGCCGACTCGGAGATGCCTACGATGTTGAGCCCGGCAAAGAGCGAGAGCAGTCCGAGCGTCGCCCAGAAGACGTCCAGGCGGGGCCAGAGGTTGTGGGCATAGTGCATCGCCTCGCCGGCCGAGATGACCGCCGTGGCGATGTAGCTGAGCAGGGTCAGGCACGCGGCCCCGGCGGCCATGCTCTTGTTCGTGGTGTTCAGGAGCACCGTGTACGTGCCGCCGTTGAGCGGCAGGGCGCTGCCCACCTCGGCGTATACCTTGCGGAAGAGGAACAGGACCACGGCAACCAGCAGCAGCGCCACGGGTGCGTACACACCGGCTTGCGCTGCACACAGGGCCGACACGTAGAGGCAGCTCGAGGTGATGTCGTTGCCGCAGATGGCGGTCGACGACCAGGTGCCCAGGGTGTGGCGGCGAGGCTGGTCGAGGCGGGAGACCGCCAGCCCGGCCGTGTCGAGGTTGCTGATCCGCGTCGCCGTTCCCCAGCCGGCGAAGTCCCATTCCTCACCCGCCCGCGGTTTGCCGGAATCGTCCATGCGAGCTTTCTCCTGCGGGCGCAGGGGGTCTGCATCCAGCGGCCTGGGGCGGGTGAACGGGACCTCCGCGCCCAGCGGCCGACGAGGCCTCGGAAGCGAGCCGACTCGGGGTACGGACCCGACCCCGGGTCACGCCCCCGCACCGACGGAGGGCAGGGGCACCCGCGGCCCGGCCGGCCGGCCCTCGGGGACCACGAGCTCGCCCACGAACAGGCTCGCGTTCTTCACGAAGAAGACCGTCGGCAGGCCCTCCACGAGCTCGAAGAGGCGACGGGCGTACTCTTCTTCGTCCTGACCTTGGGGCGGAGTGGCGAGCCCGAGGAGCACGACGTCGGCCGAGGCGCTTTCGGCGCAGATCAGGTCCCGGATACCGACGTCGGCCGGCTTGACGAACACCCGGACCTCTGCGGTGATCCGGAGCTCGGGGAGCAGCCGGCCCAGAAACCGATCGGTCTCGGCCTTCATCAGCTCGTTGGAGGCCACGCTCAGCACCCGGATGCGTGCTCGCCGCCACGCAGGGTTGCGGGTCAGGAGGTACGCCAGGAGGAGCATCAGGTCGCCGTTTCGCTGCAACCCTCCCCACCACACGTCGACCGTGCGGGACCGGTCTTCCCGGAGGCGGGTGCCGGCCTGCACGCGTCCGATCACCAGGGACTTGCGCAGTCGCTCCAGCCGGCGGATCACCCGCAGGAGCTCGGCCAGGCGTCTGGGGTCCCCGGGCCACCCCAGGAGCACGGTGTTGCTCTCGATGGCCGCCATGCCATTGGCCTGGGCCACGGCGACGATGCCGTCTTCGATGTTCGATACGACGTCCACCTCGCCGAAGGCCGGGATCCCCTCGCGGCGCAGCAGAGCGTCGATCTCGGCCTGACGCTTGAAGCGATCCAGCTCCAGGTCCAGCACGTCGCCGACCTGCAGCTCGCACACGGTCACCACGCCCCGGCCCTGGCTGAACCAGCTGCCGAAGCGCACCAGCTCCAGGCGGCGCTCGGCGTCGTCGGTGAAGACCAGCACATGGGGCCGCCAGTTGCGGGCGCTCAGGGGGCGGCGCGAGAGCTTGACGAGCGCCCAGCGGATCAGGGCCTCATACACTCCCCGGCGCGCGTCGCCCCAGTCGGCCCGGCGCTCCTTGCGCTGCAGGAGCAGGTAGAGGGCGAGCTCGGCCACCACGGCGACGACGCTCGCCACGGGGTTGATCAGCACCATGGTGCCGAAGCACCCCACGGCCCCCAGGAGGCTCACGGGCCAGGGCACCCGAAGCTTCGGCCGCCAGGAGGGGTCGCCGGAGAGGTCCTCCAGCGCCGCCACGAGGTTCACCGTGCCGTACACGGTGAGGAAGAACATCGTTACGACCGTGGCCACCGAGTTCAGGTCGCCGAGGAAGACCGCCCCCAGGGCGATGGCCAACGTCACCGCGAGCCCCAGCACCGGCTCGCCCCCCTCCTTGGCCACGGCAGCCAACTGGCGGGGCGCCAGGTGGTCCATGGCCAGGGCCTGGAGGGTGCGCGGCGCGCCGAGGATCGAGCCGACCGCGGACGAGAAGATGGCGCCCCACAGCCCGGGCAGGATCAGCACCGCCCCCAGCGGCGCGATGCGGGCCCACACCAGGGGGTCGTCGCGCAGTGTCTCGGCATCGGCCCCGAGGGACAGGAGCAGGGGAATGGTCAGGTACACGACGAAACCCACGAGGGTGGCTCCGATGGACCCCAGGGGGATCGACTTCTCGGGATCTTCCAGGTCTCCCGACAACCCCAGGCCCGCCATGATGCCGGTGACGGCGGGAAAGAAGACCGCGAACACCGTCCAGAACCCCACCTGGCCCGAAGGCCCCGCGACCTGGGGGCCCGACACCCCGCCCCCGAAGAACGCGCCCAGGGCCAGCGCCACGAGCGACACGGCGATGAGCCCGATGATCGGCAGCTGGCTCCGGAGCGCGGCGCTCGCGCCCCGGTAGGCGAGGGCGGCCACCGCCACGATGATGACCAGGGCCGCCGCGGGCACCGGCACGCCGGGCCACACGATCCGCAGGGACTCTGCGAGGCCGAAGGCACACAGGGTCACCGAGAACGCCTGGGACAGGAAGAGCGGCAGCCCGATCGCCCCTCCGATCTCGACGCCCAGGCTTCGAGAGATGATGTAGTAGGCTCCGCCGACGCCCACGCGCCCGTTGGTGGCCACCGCGGAGAGGGAGAGGACCGTGAGGAAGGTGATGCCGTTCGCGAGGCACACGATCAGGAGGGTCTTGGCAACGCCGGCGTGCCCCACGACCCACCCGAACCTCAGGTACATGATGACCCCGAGGATGGTGAGGAGCGTGGGCGTGAACACCCCGAGGAAGGTGCCGAGCCTGCGGGTGGGGCGCGGGCGGCCCCGCTTGTTCCCGCGCCCGATGAGGCGGCGCACGAGGTCGAGGACGGGGGCGAGGCGTTGCGTGAGTAAAGGGGTCACAAGGGCCCCTCCGGCGCCAGGGCGCGGTCCATTCCGCGAGCTGCGCCAGCGTACCACGGGTCTGTTTCGCGGGGGGCTGCGAAAACCAATCGGGGGTGGCCGATCCCGGTCGCTTTCCGCCGCCCACGGGGGGAGACGGTCGTTTGCCGTCGCTGATCCTGGGGGGTAGGTTGCGACACGCTCGGGATGAGACGGTGGGCGAGTGCTGGGCCGAGCGGACGAAGGGCGCGCGGTGACTCGTTCGGCGAAAGGAGGCGCGGTGATGGGCACAGCGGACACCGTGGGGTTGCTCTATCACGTTGTCACGGTCGGGTCGCTCGTCGTGTTCAAGCTGGCGGTGCTCGTCGTCGGGTACTTGCTGGCCAAACTCGGCCACGACCTCCTGATCAAGGGCGTCAGCGGGGAGTTCAAGTTCAAGGCCGAGTTCCAGGGGACGAAGGCCGACCTCATCAGCGCCTCCCCCGGGATCTTCTTCATCCTCATGGCGACGATCCTGATCGCCATCGGGATCCTCAAGGACAAACCCTTCGCCACGAGGGTGACGTCGACCTCCACGTCGCTCCAGTCCGGGGGCGAACGGCCCCTGGAGCCGCGTCCACCCGACGGGAAACCCTCGTTGCCGCCCGCCCCGCCGAAGGAGGGAACCCCATGACGACGCGCTCGTGCTCCGCGAAGCTTCTCCCGGCCCTCCTGTGGGCCGCCTTGGCGGGGATCGCCGCCTGGCCGGCCGCGGCTCGCGGCCAGGAGCCTGCCGCGGCTCAACTCTACCGGCAGGGCATCGAGTACTACGAACGCAGCGACTACCTGCCCGCCGCGGAGCACCTCTTCGCGTATCGGAGGGCCGCGGGCCCGGGCCTGAGTCCGGACTTTCTGCGGCAGGTGGACGCGGCTCTGGTCTATGCCGAGCAGCAGGTCCGACTGGCCGTGGACACCAAGAGGGCACTGGACAGCAAGGGCAAGGTCACCAAGGTCGTCGTGGAGTCCGAAGGCAAGGCCGACCGCCCCGGCGCCCCACCGGCGTCGAAGACGGTTCCCTTGACGCTCCCCCCTCCCACCGGGGGCTCGAAGCCGCCGCTGCCTCCGGCGGCTCCGAAGTCCGTGGCCGTTCCCTCGCTCGGCGTGGAGCAACCGGGACTCGGTTTCCACCGGAAGATCGAGCTCCGGAAGCTCTTGGCCCCTCGGGACGCGGCGTCGATCGGGGAGGAACCGGCCGAGCTCAAAGAGCGCGTCCGAGAGCTGCAGGAGAGCAACGAGGCGCTCCAGGAGAGGGTGGAGCGCTGCGAGGGGCAGCGGTGAGGGGGTGGTCGTGGCCGAAACGTGGCGCACCCGCCTGACCCGGTACGGCTTCAACTGGTTCCCGGCTTACCGCGGGACCGGTGCCCGGCTGACGTACATCGCGGGGGACTGGAGCGAGGTCCGCGTCCGAGTGCCTCTCAACTGGCGGACGCGCAACTACGTCGGGACGATCTTCGGCGGCAGCCTGTACGGGGCGGTGGACCCGGTGTACATGATCATGCTCATCAAGGCCCTGGGGCCGGCGTATGTCGTGTGGGACAAGGCGGCCACGATCGAGTTCCGCCGCCCGGGGCGCGAGGCGCTCTTCGCCGTGTTCCGGGTTGCCCCCGAGGAGGTCGCCGCGCTTCGAGCCGCCGTGGACGAGGTCGGACGGGCGGAGCGTGAATTCACGGCCGAGCTCGTGAGCGCGTCCGGCGAGCTCCACGCCACCTGCCGAAAGCTTCTCAGCATTCGCCGGCGCGACCGGGCCGGAACCGCTCGCGGCCCGACTTCCTGACGGTGTGCCACTGCAAGCGTCGGGGGACGGGGATGGCTTGAGGGGGCCCTTCCGGAAACTCAGTGGTCATTTCCGGACAGTCTCTGGTTTGGGAGGCGCCCGGCGAGGCCACGGCAAACGGGGAGAAACGCAAGCCGGAAGGCCCGGATCGCTCACAGAGACGCTGAGGCGCCGCGCAGAAGAACCAGCAGTCGATCTGGTCTTCTCAGCGTTCTCTGCGCCTTGAGTGAGCGAAGCGAACGGGCGAGAGACATCCCTCGGGGTGCTCTTCGGAGAGACTCCTCGAGTGACGGACACCAGCGGTTTGCCCACGTAATTCTCGAAGCGCCCTCGAGGGGCGCGGAGGCCCGCTGCGTCAACTCGGTTCTTGCACTCCGGGCCAGACCGTATCACCATCCCCGACCCGAGCCCTCGTGACCGCCGCTTCGTTGGTCACGAGGAAACTCGCGAACCTGCGACCCCACGTCGACTCCCTCCAGGCTCTGCCGACGGGCGGCCGAGCCTGAAACCCCAAGCCACTCGAAGGAGGAACGCATGAGACTCAGGAGAGCCCTTACCGCCGTCTGCCTCTGTGCCGCGCTCTTTCTGGGCCCCCGCATCTCGTCGGCAGGCCCGGTGACGCTCAGCTACAGCAACTTCTTCCCGCCGAACCACGTCATGAGCAAGCTCGCCGAGGACTGGTGCCGCGAGGTGGAGAAGCGCTCCGGCGGCAAGATCGCGTTCAACTACTTCCCCGGTCAGACGCTCACCAAGGCCGACCAGGTGTACGACGGCGTGGTCAATGGGATCTCGGACGTCGGCATGTCGCTCTTCTCGTACACCCGCGGTCGGTTCCCGGTGATGCAGGCGGTGGATCTGCCCCTGGGCTACCCGAGCGGCAAGGTCGCCACCGCGGTGGTGGGCGAGGTGTACCGGGAGCTCAAGCCCAAGGAGCTCAACGACGTGAAGGTCCTCTACCTCCACGCCCACGGCCCGGGCCTCATCTGGACGAAGTCCCGGCCGGTGCGGACCATGAACGACATGCGGGGCATCAAGTTTCGGGCCACCGGGGCCTCGGCGGACCTGATCAAGGCACTGGGGGGAACCCCGGTCGCGATGCCCATGCCCGAGACGTACCAGTCGCTGCTCACGGGCGTGGCGGACGGGGCCGCCTACCCCATGGAGGCGAGCAAGGGCTGGAAGCTCGCCGAGGTGACCAAGTACCTCACCGAGTGCTACCCGGTGGCGTACACCTCGAGCTTCTTCGCGGTGATGAACAAGGCCAAGTGGGACGCGCTGCCCGCCGACGTGAAGAAGGTAATCGACCAGGTGAGCGCCGAGTGGGTCCCGAAGACGGCCGAGGCCTGGGACGAGATCGACCGAGAAGGCCTCGAATACTTCAAGTCCAAGGGCGGTGAGGTGATTGCGCTCCCTGCCGACGAGTCGGCGCGCTGGAAGAAGGCGGTGGCGCCGGTGCTGGACGCCTACGTCGAGGACGCGAAGAAGAAGGGTGTCGACGGTAAGAAGGCCCTGTCGGTGGCCGAGAAGGTGCTGGCGAAGGACTCTCGCAAGTAGCGGGGCGACTCGGCGGGCAGAGCGGCGGCCGAAGAGAGAGGACGGGACCGGAGACCAGGAGGCACCGACGATGTGGAGCAAGGCAGCGGATGGACTGACCGACGCCCTGAAGATCCTGGGCGCGGTCTGTCTCACGGCGATGATCGCCCTGACCGTCGTGGACGTGGCGGGCCGCTTCATCGGGCGCCCGGTGGAAGGGGCGATCGAGTCCACGGGCTTCCTGGCCACTCTGGTCCTGGCCTTCGCCATGCCCTACAGCCACCGCGAGAGGGTGCACATCGGGGTGGACATCCTCACCCGGCGCCTGCCTCCGAGGGTGGCCGCCGCCCTGGAAGCGGTGACGGGAACCGCGGCGTGCGTGCTCTTCGGCTTCATCGCCCGGCAGAGCTACCTCTACGCGGTGACCATCAAGGAGAGCGGGGAGCGGTCCATGACGCTCCAGCTCCCGGTCCACCTGTTCATCTACGCGGTGGCCTTCTCCTTCGCGGCCCTGGCGCTGATCCAGTTCCTCGACGTGCTGCGCAGCGCGCGAAGGACGGTGGGTCGATGAGCCCGATCACGGTCGGCTGGGTGGGGACGCTCCTGATGATCGTCCTCTTCTTCACGGGGCTCCCCATCGCCTACTCCATGGCGCTCGTCGGGTTCGCGGGGTTCGCTTACGTGGTGAGCTTCCAGGCGGCCCTGAATCTCCTGGCCCGGGATATCTACTCGGTCTACTCGTCCTACGGCCTCACCATCATCCCGCTCTTCGTCCTGATGGGGCAGATCGCGTGCAACGCCGGGGTGGGGCGGCGCCTCTACGACGCGGCGTACAAGTTCCTGGGGCGCTTCCCCGGCGGGCTCGCCATGGCCACCGTGGCCGCCTGCACGGCCTTCGGCACGGTGTGCGGGTCGTCTCCGGCGACCGCCGCGACGCTCGCGGCGGTGGGGCTGCCGGAGATGAAGCGCTACGGCTACTCCGACGCCCTGGCCTGCGGGTCCGTGGCCGGGGGAGGGGGCCTCGGGATGCTGATGCCGCCCAGCGTGTGCATGATCGTCTACGGCATCCTCACGGAGCAGTCCATCGGGAAGCTCTTCGTGGCGAGCATCGTGCCGGCCGTCTACATTACGGCCTGGTTCGTGGCCGCGGTGGCCGTGTACTGCATGCTCCGCCCCAAGGCGGGCCCGGCCGGACCGCGGTTCACGTGGAAGGAGAAGCTCTCCTCGCTCGCGCAGATGTGGGAGACGCTCCTGGTCTTCGGGGGGGTGATGACCGGGCTCTTCACCGGCGTGTTCACCCCGACCGAGGCGGGGGGCATGGGCGCGTTTCTCATCATCCTGGTCGTGGGGCTGCGCCGCCAGCTCTCGCCGGCGCTCTTCGTCCGCTCGCTCTTCGAGACCCTTCGCACCTCCTGCATGGTGCTCTTTCTCATCGCCGGCGCCACGCTCTTCGGACACTTCTTGGCCGTCACCCGGATCCCCTTCGAGGTGGCGGGCTGGGTGGAGGGGATGAGCCTCCCGCCCTGGGGCCTCATGCTCGTGATCATCGGCGTCTACCTGGTCGGCGGCTGCTTCGTGGACGCCCTGGCTCTGGTCATGCTCACGGTGCCGATCTTCTATCCCGTGGTGACCGGGCTCGGCTACGACCCCATCTGGTTCGGCGTCGTGATCGTGCTCGTCACGCAGATGGGGGTGATCACGCCGCCGGTCGGCATCAACGTCTTCGTCGTAAGCGCCTTCGCCCGCGACGTTCCGATCGAGACGATCTTCGAGGGCACCCTGCCCTTCCTGATCGCCCTGATCCTGGGGACCATCTCCCTGATCGCGGTGCCCCAGATCGTGACCGTGCTCCCGAGCCTCATGTACTGATCGCCGGCCGCCGGAGGTGTCCCATGGTCCCCGTTGTTCGGAAGATCCTCTACGCCACCGACCTCGGGCGCCACGCCCGGCCGGGCTTCGCCTTCGCCGTGAGCCTCGTCCGCAGCTGCGGGGCCCGGATCGAGCTCGTCCACGTGCTGGAGCCGGTGGGGCCCTACGCCCGGGGGGTGCTGGGCCTCTAGACACCAAAGGGGACGTAAGGACAAAAGCGCTTAGCCCCTGTAAAGCACTTTTGCCCTTACGTCCCCCCGATACGATACGTCCCCCCGATACTCGATTGTTCCGTTCCATGGAACCGGGTCGCCGGGGGGGTGCCTCGGCGTGTGGCCCGTCGAGCCGAATCTGGCAGCTCAGACGACCCCCCGACCGCTCCGTTTCGGGAGATGAAGATGATCACAGCGGGTATCGACATCGGGCACGAGGGTGTCAAAGTGGCGATTCTCGAAGCCAACCGAATCATCGGTCGTGCTGCGTTTACGATTGCCGGTGAAGTGTGCGCCGCTGCGAAGGCAGCTTATGAGCAGGCGATGGAGCGGCAGGGCATGTCGGCCGGAGTGGTCGACAGGATCTTCTCGACGGGTATGGGCAGGGAGAACGTGACCTTCGCCCACGGACACAGCACCGAGATGCTGAGTCAGGTAGTAGGGGCGCATTGGTTCTTCCCAGGCGCCAGAACCGTGATCGACATCGGAGCCGAGGGCAGCCGAATCCTCCGGTGCGATTCCCGAGGAAACCTCACGGACTTCCTCTTGAACGATAGGTGCGCTTCGGGAGCTGGGGTGTTTCTCGAGACAGTGGCGAGTATGCTCGGGCTGGTTGTGTCCGAGATCGGGCCCCTGTCGCTTCGCTCTTCAAGAACGCTCATGCTGACGACCACCTGCGCCGTCTTCGCGGAGTCCGAGATCGTCGCGGAGATTCACCGCGGCTCCAAGAGAGAAGACATCCTCGCGGGGGTCATCGAGTCGATCGTGGCCAAAGTGACGTCGGTCAGCCGAAGGGAAGGGTTCGAACCCGACGTCGTCTTGACGGGCGGGGTGGCTCGGAATGCAGGCGTCGTCCAGGCCTTTCGGCGCCATCTCGGCATGGACATCAAGGTACCAGAGTTTCCGGAGATCACGGGGGCACTCGGCGCCGCAATCCTGGCGCGGGATTCTATGGACGAGCGATAGGTGGTTACCTGCGGAGTAGATGTGGGATCCTTGTCCGGGGAGGCTGTGATTCTCGTGGATGGCGAGATCGCGTCCCACAGCATCGTCCGAACGGGTCCCGAGAGTGCTGAGACGGCCGTCGAGGCCCTGGAGGAGGCACTCAAGAGGACGACGGTCTGCGGGAAGAGCATCGAGCTCACCGTGGCCACGGGCTACGGCCGAATCGTCGTCCCCTTCGCAGACAAGAACATCACGGAGATCTCCTGCCATGCGAAGGGGGCCCACTTCTTCACCCCGACGGTGCGCACGATCCTGGACATGGGGGGACAGGACTGCAAGGCGATCCGGTGCGACGGGAGTGGAAAGGTGACGACCTTTCTCATGAACGACAAGTGTGCGGCCGGAACCGGTCGCGCCATGGAGGTCATGGCGGCGCTGTTGGGCATCCGGCTCGAAGACATCGGACCGCTGTCGCTGAGGGCGTCGGGAGAACCGGTGAAGGTGAGCAACACGTGCGTTGTGTTTGCCAAGTCGGAAATTCTATCTCTCATGCGGCAGGGCGTGCCCACGAGCGATATCCTTGCCGGGCTTTGCGACGGCATTGCGGACCGAGTGATCAGCCTCCTCCGGATTGTCGGCGTCGAAGAGGATTTGATGATCACCGGCGGGATCTCTAAGAACCTCGGGGTCGTCAAGCGCATCGAGCAGAAGCTGGGTGTCAAAGCCCACATCTGCTTCGAACCCCAGATCGTGGGGGCACTGGGCGCGGCGCTTTTCGCCGGAGAGATTCTTCAGAAGAGGCGACGAGGAACCCCTGACGCGTCTCCTTGACCGCCTTTCCAACCGCTCTCGGAAGGAGGGCAGTCGTCGATCGCCCTGCCCCGCCCGGACGAACGCATAATGCAGCCCTTCGAAGGGCCGATACGAGAAAGCCCCCGAGAATATCGGGGGCTTCGGTTTCCGCTCTCAATCGGCCGCTCGGTCACATGATGGATTCCAGGAAAGACTGGACCCTCACGTTGAGTTGTTCGATCGACCCTGGAGTGTCCTCAGCCTCAATCCTCAAGTGAGGCAACTTCCACTTGTCAAAGTACTCCTTCAGCACGGCGTACTCCATTGCATAGGCGTCGCAATACAATTGTATGACATAAATTAGACCCTCAGCTCCTGATTTATCCATCAGTTCCCTGATATACCCGGCCCTTTGTTGAATCGAGTACATGCCGGGCACGGGAATCTTGCGAAGATAGCCTCTGGCCAGAGCCCGAAAGACGTCGTTGTCGGTCTCGATCTCCGCCGAGCCGTACCGCGCGTTATGGGTGAAATCGTCCGTCACCACTCTGCCGCCGAACTTCTCTGCCATCCGGATCACGTTCAGCGACATGTTGATGTTGAGGGCGCAGAGCATGAGCTTCGTCCTCTGATCCGCGCGTGGGGCCGGCGGGAGGGACGCCAGGAACTCCCTCAGCATCTGGTTGTGGTCTTCAACAGGCAACACCAGGGCAGAGGAGAAAACGTACACTGCATCTTCGGCGGAGACGCCAGACGCGGGGCGCACCTCGTAGAACTTCCGAAAGAGGGATCTGTTCTCATTGTAAAGGGAAATCGACTCTCTTAGATTGTCCTCTGTCACTTTCCTGCCGGAGAGGTTCGCAAAATCCTCGGCGAGCCGGCGCAATTCCCTCGTGTAATAGTCTACCGCGACCTCGCTGTTGGTAGCAGGTACCCGAACGATCCAAGTCTTTGGGAACACCTTGTTCCGTTCCCAGATGTCGGGAACGTGGCGGTTGGTGTCGCACACGGTGGAGATCAACACACCGTCCACATAATCGAAAACCTTGTCGTATATCTGTCCCGTCAGATTCTTGCTCATCCCGCACAGAAAGGGCAAGAGGTCGGATTTTGCATCATATAGGGGATCTTGATCCTCCATGAGTTGTATGGGAACCAGCCCGGCGGCATGCACAAGTTCCTTGGGAACAGTGCCGTAGAAGCATCCTATGGTCTTCTTCCCATCCTTCTTGAGCCGCCGTGCAAGCTCATGGCGTTTCTCGAAACCTTCCTTGAATTTCTTGATCACGTCATCGCCTCCTGAGTGACTCAACATAGCCGCCAAAGCCGCTCTCGTCGCCTACCTCTTCTTCCTCGCCTCGAGCACCTCGATGAATCCGTCGATCCTGGTTCTGGCGTCGTCCCACCCAAAACCTTCGGGGTCTGCCTGGTCGCCCTCGAAGATCAGCACCGGAATGCCATGCCGCTCGCGGACGAGGTCCACGAGCTCCTGCTGCCCGATGGTCATGGTTCGGCAGCTTCGGTTCGAGAACATGACCAGGCCGTCCACGCCGTAGTCCTTGATCGCCTGGTCGAAGTACTTGAACCGGCTCTCGATGGGTCGGTTGTGGAGAATGTTCGTGTACTTCTCTGCCAGGGCGCGGAACGGGCGGGAGAGGTCGAGCCTTGCCTTGTCCTTGTTGCCCCAATTGAGGCTCGTATAAGGTTCCCAGACGAAGTTCGCTCCCTTGTCCTCAAAGTAATTGATGATTTGGAGGTGGTGCCAGATCGGAATGCCGTTCCAGATGAGACGGTGCTTCTCTCCATCCTTGCACGGCGTCTTCCCCTCTTTGACGTCCTCCACGTGGCTATGGTAGAGGGCCTCGTAGAAGTCGGATGTGTCCTTGTCTCCCAGGGCCGTCACCAGCGGAAGGATTTGACCCGCCAAGTTGCGGAAACTCATGGGCGAAGGTCTATTGCGCCGAAGGTCCATGATCTTTTTCCAGTAGTGGCCCGCCAGATCCGAGTACTTGACGGCGTCATCCACCCGCTGTTGATTGAACCGGCACTTGGTATTTGCCTCAATGAAGTTCACCATCCCCAGAAGTTGGTTCTCGTAGTAGTCGATGTAGACTGGGTCGTCCGGGTTGTCGGTGGGAGGCATATCCACATAGTACGTGGGCTTCTTGAAGTGATCTTCGAGGTACGTCCACCAGTTCAGATGGAGGCAGCAGAAGCTCACGTCCGTGATGAAGAGGTCTGGTTCTGGAATAGGGCCAAAGGCGGACTGATTGGTCCAGGAAATCCCAAGCCCACACCGCGTGTACGAGCACACCGTGTTGGTGTACCCGCGGTCTCTCGCCGCATCAAAGAAAGGCCCCGCTTTCCCGATGCCGGCCGCAACCGCCGCCAGACTCTCCGGAAAGATGGCGTGGACCTCCATCGCGTGCATCACCTCATTGGGAACGCCTGCGCCGGCCACGCAGATGGGCTTTCCGGCTTCTTTGGCCGCGATCATCTTTCGATACGAGGCGCCAGCGCTCACCTTCTTCTGTATGTCCTTGAGGCTCAGTGTCCCCTCGACTCTTCCCGCATCGCCCATCTTCTTCCTCCTCAGCATTGTCTTGGCCCGCGTCTGGAGCCGACCCTATGGGTTGGCGCTCTTCAGCCCTACGCGGTCTTCGGGGGTGGCCTGATGATCAAGAGATCACCGTAAAAGAGCAACCCAGGATCCGCGTCCGATTAGGGCGCAACGGCGTCGGTCTCCTTCCACGCCTGATTGATCGCTCGACGTTCCGACATGTCGTTGCGGGCGGTCAGGCGCGCCAACTCCGCGGCCAGCGCTCCCGGCTCCTCCTGCGCCCGAAGAGAGAACTCGCGCCACATCTTGCACTCCGGCCCCATCTTCCCCGAGCCATCACGTGGAACGCGGCTCCGGGCACGTCGGGTCTGGCCTGTCTGGGCGTGTTGACACCCTACCGAGCCCTCCCGGTTCGTCAACAACCGTGCGTCTCAATGGTCACCAACGTTCCGTCCCCACCCTGGTGCTTCTGAAGGGCTGTTCGCGCGCGGTAGGCTGGACGGGCTGTGCCCGCCGGCGGACAATCGCCGAAGCCAGGAACACCGGACGATCTCACTCAAAGAAACCTTCGTCCCGACCTTCACCGCCTTGGCCGAGGTGCAGCGGAAGGCAGTAGTCCTCGCTCACGCTATGGCGAGCGGGTGGACGGCACCGCGCTCACCGGGCCGATCCAAGGATAGGCGATCTGAGCATTTGCCGAGGGTTCCCGTTTTTTTCGCAGGCGCCCTAAAGACTGCCGCGCTTGGAGCCGAAACGAAGCAAACGGGTGGCTCCAGGCCTTTGGGGCCGGCAGTTCCCCCATCTTGCCGCTGCATCGGGTGGGCTTCGGGGGTTGGTTCGAGGCGCGCGTGCTCTTGCGAAGGGCAGTTCTACTCCTGGTCACGGCGATGGTTATCCTGCCGACGGCGTTTGCGCTCGGCCAGGAGGTGGTCGTGCACCCTCGCGTCGCGGTCGAAGCGCTCTCGCGAAACGAAGCCCGCGCCATCTTCGGCATGAGGCTTCGCCAGTGGCGCGACGGCAGCCGGATCGTCGTGTTCGTGCTGCCGGACACGTCTCCGACCCACATCTCCTTCGCCAAGTCCCAACTCGATATCTTCCCCCATCAGTTGCGCCGCGCCTGGGATCGACTCGTCTTCTCCGGGACCGGGCAGGCGCCGATCGAGGTTCGATCGGAGGAAGAGATGCGCGCCAAGGTGGCCACAACGGATGGGGCCATCGGCTATCTGCGGAAAGAAGACCTCAATGCCACTGTCCGGGTGTTGCAGATCCGCTAGATCGGTGCCGCCCCGTCGGTACCTGGCGCTCGCGGTCCTCGTGGGAGCGCTGGTGCTCGCCCGTGGGGCGGAAGCGCTCGACCTCGGGCTGGGGGACTCCTTCCAGCTCCACGGGTTTGCCTCGCAGGCCTATCTGCGGAGCTCGGAGAACAACTTCTTCGGCCAGAGCAACGGGGGGGGAACCTTCGACTTCAGGGAGATCGGTCTCAACGCCTCGTGGCGGGCGCTTCCGCGCCTTCAGGTTTCCTCCCAGGTCTTGTCGCGCTGGGCCGGAGAAGGCGACGAGGGCCACCCTCGGATCGACTATGGATTCCTCGACTACAGCGTCCTCTCGAACGCGGAGAACCTCTGGGGCGCCCGGGTCGGGCGCGTCCTCAACCCGTTGGGGCTGTACAACGAGACGCGCGATGTCGCGTTCACGCGGCCGAGCATCCTTCTACCGCAGTCCATCTACTTCGACCGGACCCGGGACCTGGCGCTCTCGGGGGACGGGGGGTACCTCTACGGCGAGCGCCGAACCGCGGTGGGAGAGTTCTACGTGGACCTGGGCGCCGGGGTCCCGCGTGCCGACGCTCCCGAGGTCGAGCTTTCGCTCCTGGGGAGAGACCTGCCCGGCGATCTGGAGGGCAGGCTCTCGTACATCGGGCGCGTGCTCTATGAGAAGGACGGCGGAACCGTGCGTGCCGCCGCATCAGGGGGAGAGATCAATATCGACTTCGACCGCGGCGTCGGCGTTCCACCGGTCGTTCCCGACGCCTTCAAGTTCCGGGTGCTCGTCCTCTCGCTGCAGCGCAACGCCGAGCGGTGGAGTCTCACCGGGGAGTACGCCCTCCGCGAGATCCTGGCGCGTGGGTCGAGCCGCGACAACCCCCACACGACCGGAGAGAGCTACTACCTCCAGTGGAGCTACCGACCCGTTGCCGCCTGGGAGCTCATGGCCCGCTACGATGTGCTCTACACCGACCGGCACGACCGCGGCGGAGGCGACTTCGAACGGAAGACCCAGCGGCCGGCGTTCCTGCGCTTTGCCAAGGACGCCACCGTGGGGCTTCGGTGGGACGTCACCGACTGGGCCATGCTCCGAGCCGAATTCCACAACGTCGACGGCACGGCGTGGATCACGATGCTGGACAACGACGTGCCCGACCTCAGGCGGTACTGGAACCTCTTCGCCCTGCAGGCCGCCTTCCGCTTCTAAGGCGCCTCTGCGCATCCCCTCGACCAGGAATCCATGGGCGACACCCGATCCGCCGGTCGTTCCGAAGCGCGCCGGCTGAGCCTCAAGTGGAAGGTCTCGGTCCTCACGAGCCTCGTCTTCGTGGCCCTGGGCGTGAGCTTCTCGCTCCTCACGTATACGAACCTTCAGGCGCAGTTCGATCGTCAGCGACAGCTCGCCCGGGAGAACTATCGGCGGGAGGCCGAGGGGCTCCTTCAACAGTCTCTGCAACGGCTGCAACAGGTGGCGGCCGTGATCCCCTCGCTCGGAGGCATGGGCGAGGCGTTGCGTTCCGGGAATAACGCCGCCCTTCTGCGCGCCTTCGAGGGGCACTGGGGAGACCTGCAGATCGACTGGAACCTCGATGTCGTCCAGTTCTTCGACGCCGGGGGCCGGCGGGTCGGCGCCTGGGGCAAGTCCGGCCTAAGGGAGCCGTCTGGCAAGGCGGTGCCCGAGTGGGTGCGCGACGTGAGCCGCACCGAGCGGCCGGTCTCGATGCTCCTGGGAGCGGGTGAGTGGCTCCAGTGCTCCGCCGTCCCTCTGCTCCTCGATGGACGAAACGCGGGGGTCGTGCTCGTGGGAATGTCGCTCGCCGACCTCGTCCTAGAGCTCCGTCAGGTGTCGGGGGCGGATGCGGGTCTGATCGCCGTGGGCGCCGACGACGCAGGACACGCGGAGGGGCCGTGGCGAAGGGTCTCGGGATGGAATGCCCGCGTGCTGGCGCTCACCGACGCCCTGAATCGGTTGCCCGTGCTGGAGGAGGCAGCCCGACGCAACCCGGACCTCCCGCGTGCCGCCTGGGGCGTGCGCGCCGCGTTCCGGAACCGGGATTACGAGGTGACCCTGATTCCCCTGGAGGAGCTCTCGACCGGGGGCCGCGCCTTCCTGGTGATCATCGCCGACATCACCGGGGCCCTCGCGGAGATCGACTGGGCCACCCGAGGGAGCCTCTACGCCAGCATTGCCGGGCTCGTCGTCTTCGAGGGCGTGCTCCTCGGTCTCCTGTGGACGCCGCTGCGCCGCGTGGCGCGGATCGCCCGAAACCTCCCCCTGCTCGGTCAGGGCGCCTACAAAGAAGTGCGAGCCGCCATCGGGGAGGAGGAGGGGAGGCACTGGGGCAGGGACGAGGTTGACGTCCTCGACCAGACGGCGTTGGACCTGTCCCGCCGGCTCGAAGGACTCGACCGGGAGATCACCCGCAAGAATCTCACGCTCACAGGGCAGAGGGACGCGCTGCAGAGGGAGCGCGACTTCATTCGAAGCCTCCTCGACACGGCGCAGGTGGCGATCCTCACCACGAATGGGTTCGGCGAGGTTGTCACGGTGAACGACTTCACGGAGGCGCTGACCGGACGCTCCAAGGACGAACTCGCCGGCGTCGGCCTCCCTGAAGTGGCGGCGTCCTCGGAGCTGGGGGGCGAGCTCGTCGAACAACTCGGTGAGCTCTGGACGGGTCGGCGCGACCAGCTTCGGCACGAGGCGAGGCTGGTCCGCTCCGACGGCGCGCTGCGCCACGTGGTGTGGCTCCACTCGCGGTTGCGCGGCCGCGCCGGGGACGGCCCGGTCGTCCTTTCCGTCGGGCTCGACGTGACCGACCAGAAGCAGGCCGAGTCGCGGCTGGCGTGGCTGGGCGACCACGATCCGCTCACCGGGCTGTTCAACCGGCGCCGCTTCGAGGCCGAGCTGTCGCATGCCCTCGCCGTGTTCCAGCGGTACGGGCGGCCCGGTGCGATCCTCCTGCTCGATCTCGATCAGTTCAAGTACGTCAACGACACGAGTGGGCACCGAGCCGGCGACCTGCTGCTGACCGCGGTATCGGAGGGGCTCTCCCGGATGGTGCGCGCGGCGGACGTGGTGGCTCGGCTCGGGGGCGACGAGTTCGTGATCCTGCTCCGGGAGACCGATGAGGGCGGGGCGATCGAGGCGGCCCGGAAGGTTCAAACCCACCTCGGCGAGATCGCGGTGCTCGACGGCGATCACCGGCACAAGGTGTCGGCGAGCGTTGGGATCGCGCGGTTCCCGGACCACGGCGCCGACGTGCACGGCCTCCTGGCCTCCGCCGAGATTGCGATGTACTCGGCCAAGGAGAGCGGCCGCGGAGGTTGGCACGTGTTCTCCGAGACCGACGCGGCCCGCGCTCGGATGCAGTACCACCTGCACTGGAAGGGGCGCATCGAAGAGGCGTTGGCCACCGACGGGTTCGTCCTCGTCTACCAGCCGATCCTGGACCTGCAGGCGAATCGGGTCACCCACTACGAAGCCCTGCTTCGGATGCGCGACGGCGACGGGGGGCTCGTGTCGCCCGACTCGTTCATCCGCCCGGCCGAACAGGCAGGCCTCATCCACGCCATCGACCACCTCGTGATGGACCGGGGCATCGCCCAGGCCGGTGCTTTCGCCCGGGCCGGCCACGACGTGCGCGTGTCGGTAAACCTCTCGGCGCACGCCTTCGAGGACCCCGAGCTCCTGCCGCAACTGCGCCGGGCGCTGCGCGACCATGACGTGGAACCGGACCGGCTGATCTTCGAGATCACCGAGACCGCGGTCGTGGGCGATCTGCCCGCGGCTCGAGATCTCATGCGATCCATCCGAGACCTGGGGTGCCGGTTCGCCCTCGACGACTTCGGCGTCGGGTTTTCCTCCTTCTACTATCTCAAGCACTTCCCCGTGGACTTCGTGAAGATCGACGGATCCTTCATCCGGCAGCTCCGCGAAGACCCCAACGACCAGATCCTGGTGCGGGCCATGGCGCAGGTGGCGCGCGGGTTCGGCAAGAAGACCATCGCGGAGTACGTGGAGAGCGCGGAGCTCCTCAATGTGGTGCGCACGTTCGGCATCGACTACGCCCAGGGCTACCACATCGGTCGGCCCGTGCCCGCGGAAGAGATCTTGAGCGGGTTGGGGACCGACCTCTTTCGACCCTCGGGCGAGCCGTACGACATCCTGGTCGTGTAGCGGTCGGTCGAGGGTTCGTCCCTCCCGGGGAGAACAACCCCAGCCGGGCCCCGGCGCCCTGTTCCCCACACGAGAGCTTGGAAGCCCGGAATCTCGGCCTTGACACGCGAGGCCGGCGCCCCCTATTCTCTTTCTTTCGTCTCGGGCCGGACCTCGCGGAGAGCGGTTTGCAGGAGCGGATCCACAGCGCGTTTCGGGAGGGGGCACGGGTCCTCGAGGCCTTCGCGGTTTCGTGCAGCGCCGACCTGGTGCGGCTCGCCGAGGCGACGGCGGAGAGTCTGCGCCGGGGCGGAAAAGTGCTTGCCTTCGGAAACGGAGGTTCGGCTGCGGACGCCCAGCACATGGCGGCCGAACTCGTCAACCGCTTCCGGATCGACCGACCGCCGCTGGCGGCCCTCGCCCTCACCACCGACACCTCCGCGCTGACGGCCATCGGAAACGACTTCGGATTCGAGCAGGTGTTCGAGAAGCAGGTCCGAGCGCTGGCCCGGCCGGGCGACGTGGTCGTGGGCATCACCACGAGCGGCACCAGCCCGAACGTCCTGCGGGGGCTCGCGGCGGCGCGGGACCTCGGGTGCACCTGCGTCGGCCTCACCGGGGAGGGCGGAGGGGCCCTGGCGGGCCTGTGCGACGTCGTCTTCGCGGTGCCGACGGCCGAGACGCCGCGCATCCAGGAATGCCACATTGCCTGGGTGCACGGCTTCTGCGACCTGATCGACGCGATCCTCTTCCCCGACGTGGAGCGTTGATGGCACGGCAGCTGGCTCCCGCGGGGGAGATTGACCCCTCCGGTGTCTCCACGTACTCGCTGCTGGACCGGCCGAGCAAGGTGGTCGCCTCGGACTTTCGGCCGCCGTTTCGGCCGGGCGGGAGCTTCGGCGACTTCGTGGCGAGCCTGCCGGCGTACCTCCAGGCCGAGGACCTCAAGGCGCTGGCGGCCGCGGTGGCCCGGGCGCACCGGGAGGATCGGGTCGTGGCCCTGGGGCTCGGGGCGCACAACCTCAAGGTGGGCCTGACACCCCTCTATGCGGATCTGATGGCCCGCGGCCTCGTGACGTCCGTGGCGCTCAACGGCGCGGGGATCGTCCACGACTTCGAGCTCGCCTTCGCGGGCCGAAGCTCCGAGGACGTGGGAGCGGCGCTCGAGGATGGGACCTTCGGGATGGCCCGGGAAACCGGCGAGTGGCTCAACCGCGTGGTCAGCGTCGGCCACCGCCGTGGGCTGGGCCTAGGCGAGGCGGTCGGCGAGGCCATCTGGGAGGAGGGGCTGCCCCACCGCGAGGCGAGCCTTCTGGCCGCGGCCTACCGCCAGCGGGTCGTCGCCACGGTGCACGTGGCCCTGGGCACCGACATCGTCCACATGCACCCGAGCGCCGACGGGGAGGCGATCGGCGGGGCGAGCCTTCGCGACTTCCGAAGGTTTTGCGCCGTTGTGGCCGAGCTCGAGGACGGGGTGTACCTGAACATCGGGAGCGCCGTGGTGTTGCCCGAGGTGTTCCTGAAGGCTCTGACCCTGGTCCGGAACCTGGGCCGGGACGTGCGGCGCTTCACCACCGCCAACCTGGACTTCCTCCGCCACTACCGGCCTGCCGTGAACGTGGTGGGCCGACCCACGGGTGGCGAGGGGAAAGGCTACCACCTGACCGGGCCCCACGAGCTCCTGGTCCCTCTCCTGTTCGGGTGCGTGCTCGAAGAGCTGGCGCTGCCCCGTGGTTGACCTCTATCCGCTCTTCCTCGATCTGGAGGGGCGCGCCTGCTTGGTGGTCGGCGCAGGCACCGTGGCGGCGCGCAAGGTCGAGGGGCTCCTGGCGGCCGGCGCACGGGTCACCGTGGTCGCGCCCGAGGGGGTCGAGCCCCTGGGCCGCCTGGCGGCGGCCGGTGCGGTGGTGTGGGTCGGCCGGCGCTTCGAGCCGTCGGACCTCGACGGCATGGCCCTTGCTTTCGTCGCGACCTCGGACCCGGAGGTGAACCGCGAGGCAGTGCGCCAGGCCCGGGCTCGGGGCGTCTGGGTCAACGCGGCCGACGACCCCGGAGCGAGCGACGTCCACGTGCCGGCCGTGCTGCGTCGGGGCCGGGTCGCGGTGGCGGTGTCCACGGCCGGGGCGTCGCCGGCCCTGGCCGCGTGGCTGCGGGACCGGCTCGCCGACGCGATCCCTCCGGGCCTCGAGGCGCTCGCAGAGGTCCTCGCCGCCCTGCGGGAAATCACGCCGCCGGGGGCCCGGCTGAGTGGACACGCCCAGCGCGAGCTCCTCGACTCGGGCATCCTGGAGGACCTCGCCGCCGCGGAGTGGGAGGAAGCCGACCGCAAGGTGACTCGGTTCCTCGGAGCCGACCTGCGGATCGGCGAACTGCTGAGGCGTCGCTCGACGGAGGCGACATGAACGTCTGGATTCTCGAAGTCGCGGCCTTCGCATACCTGGTGGCAACGGTGCTCCACCTGGCGTTTCTGGGCACCCAGCGGGCCGGCGCTGAGGTCTGGGGTCGCCGGGCCACCTGGGTCGGGTTTGCGGTCCACACGCTGGGGCTCGTCGTGCGGTACGTCGAGGCCGGCTACACGCCGGTCACGAGCCTCCACGAGTCGATGAGCTTCTTCGCGTGGTGCATCGTGGGGCTCTACCTCCTGCTCCAGCTGCGCTACCGGGTGCCGAGCCTCGGCGGGTTCGCCTCGCCGGTGGCACTCTTGTTCGTGCTTGCCGCGGTGAGCCTCGGCGGGGAGATCGAACCCCTGAACCCGGCGCTCCAGTCCTACTGGCTCCCGGTGCACGTGATCCTCCTCTTCCTCGGCGACGGCGCCTTCGCGCTGGCCGCGGCGGTGGCGGTGATGTACCTGATCCAGGAGCGGCAGCTCAAGCGAAAGCGCCTGACTGGGTGGTTCCACCGGCTGCCCAACCTCGACGTACTTGACGAGCTCAACTATCGGTGCCTGACCATCGGGTTCCCCCTGCTGACCGTGGGGATCATCACCGGTTCCATCTGGGCCCAGCAGGCCTGGGGCACCTACTGGAGCTGGGACCCGAAGGAGACCTGGTCGCTCATCACGTGGCTCCTCTACGCCGCGCTCCTGCACGGCCGCCTCACCGTGGGGTGGCGGGGGCGGCGCGCGGCCGTGTGGGCGCTCGTGGGGTTCGCGTCGGTCCTCTTCACGTTTCTGGGTGTCAACTACGTGCTCCCCCGGCTCCTGCCGAACCTGGAGAGCCTTCACATCTACGCAGGATGAGAGACCCCGGGGCGGGCCCGCGGGGCGCCTGAAATCATGGACATCGTCGTCGTCGGACTGAGCCACAAGACTGCCCCCGTCGCCATCCGCGAGCAGGTGGCGTTCGCGCCCGACTGCCTGCACGAGGCCCTTCGCGCGGTGCGCGACCTCCCGAGCGTGCACGAGGGCGTCATCGTCTCCACCTGTAATCGGGTGGAGGTCTATGCCGCCGCACGCCAGCGGGAAGAGGGGATCGAGGCGCTGATCCGGTTCATGGCCGAGTACCACGACGTGGGGCTTGAGGACCTCCGGCCGCACCTGTACGTGCACGCCGGCCCCGACGCGGTGCGCCACGTGTTCCGAGTGGCCTCGAGCCTCGATTCCATGGTCGTGGGCGAGCCGCAGATCCTCGGGCAGGTGAAGGACGCCTACGAGAAGGCCGCCGAGGGGTCGGCCACAGGGTTGGTGCTCAACAAGTTCATGCACAAGGCGTTCAGCGTGGCCAAGCGGGTGCGCACCGAGACGCGCATCGCCCAGTCGGCGGTGTCCGTGTCCTTCGCCGCCGTGGAGCTGGCGCGCAAGATCTTCGGCGAGCTCCAGGGGAAGAAGGTGATGGTCGTGGGCGCTGGCGAGATGTGCGAGCTCGCGGCCACGCACCTGATGGAGAATGGCGTGTCCGAGGTGCAGGTGACCAACCGCACCCTCGCCCGGGCTGAAGCCCTGGCAGAGAAGCTCCGGGGCCGGGCGATCCCCTTCGAGGAGTTCACCTACCACCTGCCCGAGGTCGACATCGTCGTCTCGTCCACCGGCGCGCCCCACTTCGTCGTCAGCGTCGAGGACGTCCGCGCGGCCATGAAGGTGCGCCGGCAAAAGCCCCTGTTCCTGATCGACATCGCGGTGCCCCGGGACATCGACCCGCGTGCCAACGACCTCCCGAACGTCTACCTCTACGACGTGGACGACTTGCAGGGGGTGGTGGAGTCCAACAAGAAGGAGCGCGCCAAGGAGGCCGAGAAGGCCGAGGCGCTCGTGGCCGAGGAGGTCCAGGGGTTCCTGGCGTGGCTCAAAACCCTGGAGATCACGCCGACGATCCGGGCGCTGCGGGAGAAGTTCGACGCCATCCGGCAGGCCGAGGTGCAGAAGACCCTCAGGAACTTCGGTGAGGGGCTTACCCCGAAGCAACAGAAGAGCGTCGAGGCCATGAGCCAGGCCATCGTCAACAAGATCCTCCACGAGCCCACGCTCTATCTGAAGCAGATGAGCGACGACCCCGAGGTGGACCTCTCGGTGGACGCTGTCCGCCGCCTCTTCGGGCTGGGGGAAGAGGAACGACACGAGGAGACGGCGCCATGAAGGGCAGCCTGAAGATTGCCACCCGAAAGAGCCAGCTCGCCCTCTGGCAGGCCAACTGGGTGAAGGGGGAGCTCGAGAGGCGAAACCCCGAGCTCTCGGTGGAGCTCGTTCGGATCGTCACGAAGGGCGACAAGATCCTTGACGTCCCCCTGGCCCAGGTGGGAGGCAAGGGCCTGTTCGTCAAGGAGATCGAGGACGCGCTCCTCGACGGCCGCGCCGACCTGGCCGTGCACTCCATGAAGGACGTGCCCACGGAGCTCCCCCCGGGGCTCCACCTCGCGGTCATCTGCGAGCGCGAAGACCCGCGGGACGCCTGGTTCTCGCGCACCGGGGTGGCCTTCCGGCAGGTCCACACGGGCGCGCGGGTGGGCACGTCGAGCCTGCGGCGCCAGACGCAGCTGAAGGCGCAGCGGCCCGATCTCGTCTTCGAGAACCTGCGCGGCAACGTGGACACTCGCCTGCGAAAGCTCCAGGAGGGGGAGTACGACGCGATCGTGCTCGCGGCCGCGGGGGTCAAGCGGCTGGGGCTCGCCGGACATGTGACCGAGTTCCTGGGCACCGAGGTCACGCTCCCGGCCATCGGCCAGGGCGCGGTGGGGATCGAGTGCCGGGTGGACGACCCGGCGGTGAACGCCGTGATCGAACCGCTCCGCCACCGGGAGACCTGGACCGCGGTCCTCGCGGAGCGCGCGTTTCTCGGCACCCTCGAGGGTGGCTGCCAGGTGCCCATCGCCGCCTTCGCCGAGGTAAGCGGGGGAGAGGTCTGGCTCCGGGGCCTCGTGGGCAGCCTGGACGGCTCGGTCGTGGTGCGCGGCGAGCGCCGTGGCGGGCCCATCGACGCCGAGGCGCTCGGCGTCTCTCTGGCCGAGGAGCTCCTGGACCGGGGCGCGCGCTCGATCCTGGAGGAGGTCTATCGCCTCACCGCGCCGAGCCCCGGGGAGCCGTGATGGCGAGCGGACTCGTCTACATCGTGGGTGCCGGGCCGGGGGATCCCGGCCTCGTGACCCTTCGCGCCCGGGAGGTCCTGGCGGGCGCGGAGTCGGTCATCTACGACAACCTGATCCACCCCGACCTCCTGGACTGGGCGCCGGAGGGGGCGGAGCGGGTCTGGATGGGGAAGGTGGGCCATGGCCACCAGCATGCCCAGGAGGAGATCACCGCAGCGCTGATCGAGCGGGCCCGGCAGGGCCGGGTGGTCGTGCGCCTGAAGGGCGGGGACCCCTCGATCTTCGGGCGTCTGGGCGAAGAGGCCGAGGCCCTGGCCGCGGCGGGCGTCCCCTTCGAGATCGTGCCCGGCGTGACCGCGGCCTCCGGCGCGGCGGCCTACGCGGGCATCCCGCTCACCCACCGGGACTGCGCGCCCTCGGTCACCTTCGTCACCGGGCACCGGCGAAAGGACGGGGGGAAAGGCCCCGACATCGACTGGGAGGCTCTGGCACGGGGCTCCGGCACGCTCGTCCTCTACATGGGCGTGAAGCACCTGGGCGAGATCGCCCCGAAGCTCGTCGCCGCGGGCCGAGACCCGTCCACGCCAGTGGCCGTGGTGCGCCGGGCGACCTGGCCCGACCAGCAGGTCGTGGAGGGGACCCTGGCGGACATTGCTGAGCGGGTGGCGGCCGAGGGGCTCGAGCCGCCGGCGCTGACGATCGTCGGCGGAGTGACCCGGCTCCGGGCGCAGCTCTCCTGGTTCGAGGGGAGGCCACTTCGGGGCCGCCGGCTCCTGGTGACTCGCGCCGGCCACCAGGCCGGGGACTTCTCGACGCTGCTGCGCCGGCGCGGGGCCCTGCCACTCGAGCTGTCACTGATCGAGCTGCGCCCCTGCGGCCACAAGAGCGGGGTGGAGGCGTCGCTGAAGAAGCTCTTCGCCTACGACTGGGTGGTGTTCTCCTCGGTCAACGCGGTCGAGTTCACGTTCCGCCGGCTCGGCGAGATGGGCCTCGATGCTCGGTGTTTCGGCGCGGCTCGGGTCTGCGCCGTGGGCCCGAAGACCGCCGAGCTCCTCGTGACGAAGGGCATCCGGGCCGACGTCGTGCCCGCGCAGTACGTCGCCGAGGCGCTCGTCGAGGCCCTGAAGGCGGAGGGAGAGCTCCGGGGAGCCTCGGTCCTGATCCCGCGGGCCAAGGATGCGCGGGAGGTGGTGCCCGAGGAGCTCCAAAAGCTCGGCGCCCGGGTCGAGGTCCTGCCGATCTACGAGAACGTGCGGCCCGAGACCTACCCGGCGGCGGCCCTGGACGCCCTGCGGCGCGGCGAGCTCGACGCCGTGACGCTCGCGTCGTCGTCGGCCGCGAAGAGCTACGCAGCCCTGTGCCAAGAGCACGGGATCGACCCCAAGCGGGTGGCCTGCGCCGTCATCGGCCCGGCCACGAAGACGACCGCCGAGGACCTGGGCCTGCCCGTCGCCGTCATGCCCGCCGAGTACACCCTGGAGGGGATGGTGGGGGCGTTGGAGGAGTACTTCGCCGGCGGTCAGCGATCCGCTCTCAGCCGTCGGCTAGAGCCGAAAACCACACCCGTAGAAGCTGACAGCTGAGAGCTGACGGCTGAAAGCCGCTCCGGAGGCGCCCATGACCCAAGAGTTCCTGCCCAAGTGGATCGCCTGGGAGACGACCCAGCGCTGCAACCTGCGCTGCGTGCACTGCCGCTGCTCCTCCGACATGGAGGCCGCGGCGGGCGACTTCACCACCGACGAGGCGCGCCGTCTGATCGACGACATTGCCGAGATCGCCACCCCGGTGATGGTCCTGTCGGGCGGTGAGCCGCTGCTTCGACCCGACATCTTCGAGATCGCCGCCTACGGGACGTCCAAGGGCTTCCGGATGTGCATGGCCACCAACGGCGTTCTCGTCACCGACGAGGTGTGCGAGAAGATGCGGGCGGCCGACCTCAAGATGGTTTCGCTCTCGCTCGACGGCCCGTCCGCCGAAGTGCACGACAACTTCCGCCAGTGCCCCGGGGCCTTCGAAGGGGTGTTGCGGGCCGCGGAGCTCTTCCGAAAGCACGGCATCAAGTTCCTGGTCAACTCCTCCTTCACCAAGCGAAACCAGGGGCACATCGGGGCGACCTTCCGGCTCGCCAAAGAGCTCGGCGCCACGGCGTGGTATCTGTTCATGATCGTGCCCACGGGCCGCGGGGAGGAGATCATGAACGAGCTCATCTCCAAGGAGGACTACGAGGAGATCCTGGCGTGGCACTACCGCCAGGAGCGGCAGGAGTCGGAGATCCTCATGCGGCCCACCTGCGCGCCGCACTACTACCGCATCGTGCCCCAGATGGCGAAGGCGGAGGGCGTCAAGTTCGAGCGCCGGAGCCTCACGTTCTCGACGGGCGGCGGCAAGGGCTGCATCGCCGCCCAGTCGATCTGCCTGATCGACTGCTTCGGGGAGGTGAAGCCCTGCTCGTACTTCCCCATGAGCGCGGGCAACGTAAAGAAGACGCCCTTCAAGACGATCTGGGCCGAGAGCCCGCTCTTCCACGACCTGCGTGACTTCAAACGCTACAAGGGAAAGTGCGGCTCCTGCGAGTACATCAATGTCTGCGGCGGCTGCCGCGCCCGGGCTTACGCCGTCACCGGCGACTACCTGGACGAAGAGCCCTTCTGCAACTACGTGCCCGCGAGGCTGGAGAGGGCGAAGGCGTAGGGCGGGGTTTGCCCCGCCGACACCCGCACCACGCAACGCGGCGGGGCAAGCCCCGCCCTACACAGGGAGACCCGATGAGCCGTGCCGATCGATTCCTCAACGCCTGCCGCGGCGAGCCCGTGGACACCACCCCCGTCTGGATCATGCGTCAGGCGGGTCGGTACCTGGAGGAGTACCGCGCCGTGCGCGCCAAACACTCGTTTCTGGACGTCTGCCACGTGCCCGAGGTGGCGTGCGAGGTGACGCTCCAGCCCATCGAGCGCCTCGGCGTGGACGCCGCCATCCTCTTCTCCGACATCATGATTCCCCTGGAGGGCATGGGCTGCCGGATTGACTTCGCCCCCGGCCCGGTCTTCGCCGAGCCGGTGCGCACGGCCGCCGACGTCGCGAAGCTGAGGGTGTGCGAGCCGGAGCAGGACGTGCCCTTCGTCATGGACGCCGTGAAGCTCATCCGCCGGGAACTCGCCGGCAAGGTGCCGCTGATCGGCTTCTCGGGGGCCCCGTTCACGCTCGTCTCCTACATGGTCGAGGGCAGGGGCTCCCGGGACTTCCCACACCTGAAGCGCATGATGTACGCGGCACCCGAGGTGTACGCGTCGCTGATGGACAAGGTGTCGCAGACCGTGGTTCGCTACCTGAACGCGCAGGTCGCGGCCGGCGCCCAGGTCCTTCAGCTCTTCGACACCTGGGGCGGCATCCTCTCGCCGGCCGACTACGCGGAGTATGTCCTGCCCTACACGCGGCGCGTGATCGAGGGCCTGGACCGGAGCGTCCCGGTCATCCACTTCGTGAAAGGCTCCGGCGGGTTCCTGGACCTCGTAATGCAGGCCGGCGGCGACGTGCTCGGCATCGACTGGCACATCGACCTCGCCGAAGCGGTGCGCAGGGTGGACGGCCGGTTCTCCGTCCAGGGGAACATGGACCCCACCGTGCTGTTCGGGCCCGAGACGTTCGTCCGGGAGCGGGCCGCTGACGTGGTGCGCAAGGGCCGGGCCGCCCGCGGGCACGTCTTCAACCTCGGACACGGCATCCTTCCCGACACTCCCGTCGAGAATGCCGTGGCGCTCGTCGAGGCGGTGCACGAGGCAGGGAAACGTTAGGGCGCTGGGACGCTGTGATGCTAGGATGCTGGGACGCTGGTCTGGAATCCAACAACCCATAACTCATGACCAATAACCCACGGGAGATCCCCATGAGCAAGATGTGTGAGAGAAAGCGCGAGATCAAGCGGCGCCGGCAGCGCAAGGCCGAGAGGATCAAGGAGCAGATCAAGGAGCTCAAGGCCCAGGCGGCGAAGACGAAGAAGTCGAAGCCGTCCTGAAGCCAGCGAGGCCCCGGGCGCACCGCAAGGTCCTCGGGGCCTCGCTGCGTCCGGAGCTTGCGATCTTTCTCTGCTCCGGTCCTGCGCGGCGGTCTTATGTTGGCATGGGTAGTTCACCACTGTGAGAGAGGAGACACTCATGACCAGATTGAGCAGAGCAGTCGCGTTTCTGCTGGCGGCGAGCGTCGCGGGGTTGGCCTGGGCGGCAGAAGAGCACGCCATGACGACGGACCGGCCCGCATCGAAGGAGTTCCAAGACGTGAAGAAGCTTGCCGGCCGCTGGACCGGCACGGCGACCGAGTCCGACGGGAAGGTGAGCCCGGTCACGGTCGACTACCGGGTGACCTCGGCCGGCAGCGCGGTCGAAGAGCGCCTGATGGCCGGCACGCCGCACGAGATGGTCGACATGTACTACGACGAGGGCGGCGGGCTCGTACTGATGCACTACTGTGCCTTCGGCAACCGTCCGCGCATGGTGGTCAAGCAGGCAGAAGCGGGCCGGCTGGCGCTCGAGATGGGGCCGTCACCGGGCATCGACGTGGCCAAGGACCAGCACATGCACTCCCTGGTGCTCGAGTACCCGGATGCCGATCACCTGACCCAGCGCTGGGTGTCCTACGCGAACGGGGCGCCCGGCGGCACGGTCGTCTTCGCACTCACCCGAGAAAAGGAGAAGGCCGGACAGTAAGCACGGAGGCCGGCGGGCGTTGACGCCGCCGCGGCCCGTGGGCTAGGATGGCGCCCGCTGGACGAGGGGAGGGGGCATGGCGCGGGGACGACCTCCGGGAAGCCGCACGCACGAGAGAAACCACAGGCGGCCGCATTCGCTGGGAGCAACCGGCGGATGCGGCCGTTCTTGCTCTCGGCATTCAAGAGAAGCGGTGGTTGCGGGCCGCAAGGCCGGGCGTATCGGGAGTCGTCGCTGCCAGCCAGGATCCAGGGCGTCGCGAGCAGTCGGCAAACGGCGGATGGATCCGCGGTGTCAGCGGCCGGGAAGAGGCTGCCCTGCGGCGACCGAAGGCGAGGGAACCAGCGGATGACCGGGTCCTCGGTCGGGGTGCGTTCGTGTACGTCCGCACAAGGGGCGACTGCGGAAGAAGAAGAGGTATGGAAAGCACGTCGACTCAAAATCTCCCGAACGTCCCTCAAAACCTCCTCAAGTGGGTGCTCGTGAGATCCACTTCGTAGTCCGCGTCGGGACGGCGAGCATCTTCGCCGTATGCGACCTATGGACCCCCTGCGACCGCATCTGTCAGGCAGGCAGGTCCTCGGGTCGAAGCCTGTGGGGCAGGAGGGCGCAGTAGTCCTTCGACTCCGTGGCGTGGGGCAGCCTGTCGAACAGGTGCCGCAGATACCAGTAGGGATCGTGGCCGTTGGGTTTCACCGACGCGATCAGGCTGTAGAGAGTAGCGTTCGCGTGGGCGCGGTCCTGGAAGGCGGCGGAGCCAGTTCTTTCGCTACACGAATGCCAACCCGGCGCACTTCTATAATCGAATGCTCCTCGAGACGCGGCCGCGAACTGATTCGAGACCGGACGCTGTCCGTCAAGGAGGCCGGCTATCTTCTGGGATTCAAGATCAGCAGCCACTTCGTTGCTGCCTCAGGCAAATACTTGGCTCGACGCCCGTGGAATATGGCGACGGTTGCGGTCATGTTCCTGCCGATCTGGCCGACCCGGCCTGACGCCCCCCTTATCAAAAAGCTCCAGCACGTCCTTGAATCCGGCGGAAATCAGATATCAATTTGGGTTGCACGGAACGACGTCTTTGTTTATTCGTTGAAATCAGTGAGACGCCATATCGACGTATGCATTGGAAGGAGTGCGAAATCATGCCAGCAGTTCCGATGCAAGACATTCTCAGCGATGCATTTGAAAAGCGCTATGGGGTCGGCGCCTTTAATATTGTCAACGATCTGACGATGGACGCTGTTCTCGGGGCAGCGGCCGAGACCGGTTCCCCGGTCATCGTTCAGGTATCACTGAAGACGGTCAAGCAGATGGGAGCACGTCTTATTGCACTGATGTTCGCGGAGATGGCGCGACGCATTCCTGTACCGGCAGCCTTGCACCTGGACCACTGTCCGGATCGCAAGGTGATTGAAGACTGCGTCGAGGCTGGCTGGAGTTCCGTGCTCTTTGACGCCTCCACGTTGAGTTTTGAGGAAAACCTTGTGCAGACCAAAGAAGTGGTTGCCCTCGCTCATCGCTACGGTGTCGCGGTCGAAGGTGAGTTGGAGGCCATCAAGGGTGTGGAAGATGGTGTGGGCAGCGAGCACGGGGGGGCCGTTGTGGCGCTGGACAAGGCGGTCCAGTTCATTCGCGAAACAGGCATCGACTGCTTCGCGCCGGCCATCGGCACAGCGCATGGAGTGTACAAAGGCGAGCCAAAGATCAACTTTGAGCGGGTTTCCGAGATTGTAGCTGCCGAACCGATTCCACTGGTGATCCACGGAGGCACAGGATTGAGCGATGAAGTGTTCCATGAGCTGATCCGCCGCGGGGCGGTCAAGACCAACATCTCGACGCAACTGAAGATTACTCTGGCCGACAGCTTCCGCACCTATCTGAACGGGCGACCAGCGGAGTATGACCCGCTCAAATTGCTGAATGCAGTGAAGAAGGATGTGCAGGCGATGGCCGCGGGCTTCATGCGGGTCTTCGGGAGCGAAGGAAGGGCGGCATGAACAAGGTATTGATCTACGATTGCGACGGCGTGCTGGGCGACACGGAAAAGCACGGGCACCTGCCTGCATTCAACCAGATGTGGCAGGAACTGGGCGTTCCCTGGGAATGGTCGGTGGAGGAATACGGGCGAAAGCTCAAGATCGGCGGCGGCAAGGAACGGATGAGCAGTCTCTTCGACGAACCGGAATTCCTCGAGGTATTCACTCCGCCCGAAAACGAACAGGCGCGCAAGGAACTGATCGCTCTCTGGCACAAACGCAAGAGCGCTATCTACAAGGAGATTGTCAACTCCGGCAAGATTCCGCCCCGTCCCGGCGTGAAGCGCCTGGCTGAAGAGGCGCTGAAGAGGGGCTGGAAACTGGCTGTGGCCTCCACATCGGCGCAGGAATCCGTTGAGGCCGTCCTGCTCCGTGCGATGGGAGCCGAAACCGCAGGGCGTTTTGCCTTGATTCTGGCCGGAGATGTCGTTCAGGCGAAAAAGCCTGCGCCGGACATTTACCTAATGACCGCGGATAGGCTGGCCGTCAGCCCGGCGGAATGCGTCGTGGTGGAAGACTCCAACAATGGCTTGGTTGCCGCCGTCTCGGCAGACATGAAATGCGTGGTCACTGTGAGTGGCTATACCCGGGAAGAGAATTTTTCGACGGCGGATATTGTCTTGAGCTGTCTCGGCGATCCGGGCGGGGAGGCCTGCGAAGTGTTGGCCAATCGCTCCAGTGCAAAGCCGGGTCAGATCTTCACCGTGGACGATCTGGAGTGCGTATTGACCCCTGGGACGGTAGCCGGATAGTGAGACAACAACGTGGGTGGACACAGTATCTGGAAGCCGTCGTGATCCAAAAGCATGGGGAGCTTCACGCCACCCTTGGTGCGCGTGTAGTCGGCCCACGGGAACAGGGTCGCTCTTATTTCCCCCCCCCGTGATATGACCGAGAACTGAACATGCAAGAATGCACAAGAGAACGGTGTCGATCTAAGCAAGTGGGGTTCAGTCAGCACTCACATGGAGGCTCGTTACTGCGATCTGGGGGGCCTTGCCTAAAATTTGCCAGGAAGGAAGGCATCGAGCACAGTGAGGGCGATGTGCGGCTGCGACGACCGCCAACCCCTAGTCCATCACATCGGTCATGATGTGGCTGTGGCGGGCGTTGCCCCACAGCTGTAGCGCCAGAAGGGAGCGCACGGCACACGCGGCCGGGATCATCTGAGAGCCGGGCAGCCCCGCCTGCTCCATCAGGGCATCGAAGGGAAGCTCGGCCAGCCTGGCATCCTCGCGGCCCCGCCGTCTTCATGGTACCCGTCGGAGGGGCGTGGTATGTTGTAACACGTGTGTCATGCAGGAGGTGAACCGTGGGAGCGAGGACGATGCGTCTGGACGAGCAGGCCGAGCAGGCGCTCGCTGCTGTCAGGGCCAGCACCGGGCTCTCGGTGTCGGATCGGCTTGCCCGGAGAGACGATGCCCAGGTCGGCCGTGCCCAGGGTGACCGTCGCCCTTCCGGGCCGGGTCGAGCCCATCCCCCCGACGCCCCAGTTCTGATCACCGGCGCGGGCGCACACCGGCGTGCCCACGGATTGCCGCCATGGGTGACCGCGTTGCCAAAGCCGCGTCCCGCTTCGCTCCGGGTTGCTTGCCCCCCCAGTCTGTGGACGTGTCGCTGTCTGATCGGTGACCATTGCAGAAAAGCAGTTACCTCTTCCTGACTTGAGGTCGCTTTGTTTTCAGAATCGGTGGTAGAACTTTTCGGCCCAAAGTCCACGGCGAGTGCCGCAAGCCGAGTCGAACAGGAGTGTCAATTCTGGTCGCGAACGGATGGTCACGTCAATGTCCAGCATTTCCGCCCGTCAGAGTCAGCGTCTTACGGGCCCCACACGCATTCGGAATACACTATTGTGATTTGCCTGGCCGGTGCTGTCTCTAAGACGCAATTGGGAACCACTCACGTCATCGAGGCAGGCGAGGCCATGATCGGCAACTTCGGCGTGGAGCACGCAAGCGCGTACTTTTTGGAAAATAAGGGTTGCGAAGTCGTCTGCGTGACCGTTGACAGGCGGCTCTTGGCTAACCTGTTGAAAGATGCCGAGCTGCCGGCGCCGAAGGGGGCGCGGCATCCGGTGTTTCTGGGCAAGCTTCGCTCTCGTGTGCTCTATGCCTGTGCTTTGGACATGGCCCAGGAACTGCCGCGCCGCGACCTCGGCCACACGATCGTCGTGGAGGGACTTGCGTTGCGGATGGTCGTCGAGGCGGTGCGCGCTTGGCCACGCTCGCGCGTGACGCCTTGCGAGGTGGATTTGACGCCCAGGCTACCTCGGCGCGATTTCGTCCGTGCTTACGAGTTCATGCGGTGGTGCCGCAAGGACGAGTTCCGGCTGAAGAACCTGTGCGGCTTCCTCGGCAGTAGCGAGGAGCGCTTCGCACGGCTGTTTCACGCCGCCACGAATGCCAGCCCGGCGCACTTCTATAATCGAATGCTTCTCGAACGCGGCCGCGAACTGCTTCGAGACCGGAGGCTGTCCGTCAAGGAGGTCGGCTATCTCCTGGGATTCAAGACTAGCAGCCACTTCGCTGCTGCCTTCGGCAAACACTTCGGCTCGACGCCTGTGGAGTATCGCAACGGTTGCAGTCATATTCCTGCCGACCTGGCCGACCTGGCGTGACGCCCCCTTATCAAAAAGCTCCGGCACGTCCTTGAATCCGGCGGAAATCAGATATCGATTTGGGTTGCACGGAACGACGTCTTTGTTTATTCGTTGAGGTCAGCGAGACGCCATATCGGCTTATGGATTGGAAGGGGTGCGAAATTATACCAACAGTTCCGATACAATAAATTCTCAGCAAAGCATTTGAAAAGCGCTATGGGGTCGGCGCCTTTAATATTGCCAATGATCTGACGATGGGCGCTGTTCTCGGGGCGTCGGCCGAGACCGGTTCCCCGGTCATCGTTCAGGTATCACTGAAGACGGACGAGCAGAGAGACCGTGTTCGCTAGGTCCAGCCGTCCGGATTAACCCTTCAATTGCTTGAACGCGACTTCCTGTCAATTGCTCTGGGACAGCAGCAGGACATCCGTATAGGAGCGAAGGCGTGATGGACGTCACACAACTCGACAAGGCTTCGTTTGCTCGGCTGCTTGACCATTCGCCGCTCCATCCACGCCTCCAGCGAGAGGACATCCTGCGCGCCGTCGAGGAGTGCAAGCAATACGGCTTTGGCGCCGTCTATGTCGGGAGTTGCTGGCTGCCTATGGTGGTGCAGGAACTCGCCGGTCACGATGTCCGGTTCGGAGTCGGCGTCGGGTTCCCCCTGGGTACGAGCAGCACCAAAGCCAAGTTGCACGAAGCCGAAGACGCGCTGGAAGAGGGCGCGACCGCGCTCGACTTGCAGATCAACACCGGTTTCCTGAAGGACGGCCGCTATCAGGAAGTTCTGGACGAGATCCGTAGCTTCGTCGACCTGGCCCGGCCCCGGGCTGTCACCAAGGTGATCATCGAGGTCGGTTTCCTCGCGCGCGAGGAGATCATCGCCGCGTGCCGCTTGGTGGAAGAGGCCGGCGCAGACTATGCCAAGACCTCCAGCGGCCGCGGCGACCGCGGGCCGCACCTGTGGGAGGTCGAACTGATGCGCGAAGTGCTCTCGCCGGCCGTGAAGGTCAAGGCCTCGGGCATCGGCAGTTACTTTCCCACCGCCATCGCGCTGGCCTGCCTGCGCGCGGGGGCCGAACGGATCGGCACGCGCCAGGCCGTGGAGATCGTCGAAGGGTTCGATCTGGCCCGCAATCTCGGGCTATGCTGACCGCCGGACCCGTGAACACCGTCGCCCCTGCGGGGGCTCCGGAACTCCTGCCCGTGTGGCAAGTCGAGAAAGGAGCAGCGGATCATGATTGACCTCTCCAAGCAGGACGCGAAAGGGCTGGCCCGGGTGTTCGACTACTCGGTGCTGCCCAAGAACACCACCGAAGCCGAAATCCGCAAGGGTTGCGCGCTGACGCGCCAGTACGAGTTCGCGGCTTTCTACAGCGCCAGCGCCTACTGGACGCCTGTCATCAAGGAGGAACTGGCCGGGTACCCGCACATCGAGATCGGCACTGGGATCGCGTTCCCGTGGGGAGCCGCGCCCTCCGCCGTCAAGGCTTACGAGGTCGAGGACGCGGTGCGCCGGGGTTGCACGGCGGTCGATATGGTGCTGAACATCGGCGCGTTGAAGGATAAGCGCTACGAGGTCGTCCGCGAGGAGCTCAAGGACTTCGTCCAGGCGGCCGTCCCGGCGGTCACCAAGTGCATCCTCGAGGTCTGTTTCCTCACGGACGAGGAGATTGCGACGGCCTGCCGGTTGATCCACGAAACCGGCGTGCAGTATGCCAAGACGTCCTCCGGCCAGTTCGAAGGACCCGGCCTGGAGCAGTTCCTGGTCATGGTGAAGACGCTGGAAGGTACTGCCGTGAAGCTGAAGGTGGCCGGCGTGAAGTTCCCGCGCCCGCAGAACGCTTACGTGTTCCTGCTGGCCGGCGCAGACCGTATCGGCACCCGGGACGCCCCGGCGATCATCGACGCTCTTGATCAGATGCGGCAACTGGGTATCGTCCCGAAGCTAAAACTTCCGCAGCCCCTTACCCCGTAAGGAGGGACTCACCATGACCAAGTATCTTGCCGGCGTCGACGTGGGTACCACCGGTGTGCGATGCATCCTCTTCGACCTGCAGGGCAACACTGTTGCCGACAGCTATCGGGAATACGGCGCCACCTATCCCAAGCCGGGTTGGGTCGATCAGGACGGGGACTTGATGGTGGCGCAGACGATGGAGACGTGCAAGGCGGCGATCGCCAAGTCCGGCGTGAAGCGGGAGGAAATCGCCTCCGTCGGCTTCTCCACGCAGCGGTCGGTCACCGTTCCCGTGGATAAGGCCGGCAGCGCGGTCCGTCCGATGATTTCGTGGCAGGATGCCCGCACGGGGGCCGAGGTGGCCGAGATGAGCGCCCTGGTGGACGCTCAGCAGTACTACAACACCAGCGGGATGCCCATGGGCACGACCTGGATCATCACCAAGGTCCTGTGGATGCGGAAGAACGAGCCTGCGTTGTTCGACCGGGTCTACAAGATTACGCAGGTGCAGGACTACGTGCTCAAGGCGTTCGGGGCAGATCAGTACTACACCGATATCCCGGACATGGCCTTCTACGGCGTGTGGGACATCGCAAAGGCGCAGTGGAGCGACCGGTTGTGCCAATTGTTCAGCGTGAGTCCCGACCTGTTTGGCACGCCGGTTCCAGCGGGCACGCAGGTTGCCACCATTACCCCGGCCCTGGCGGAGAAAACGGGTTTTGCCGTAGGCACGCCGGTGTGCGTCGGCGCCGGTGATCAGAACTGCGGCGTCGTGGGGATGGGCTCAACTCGGCCCGGAATGGCGACCGTCACCCTGGGCACGGCTGGCCTGGGCATCGTCTCTCTGGGCACGCCGATCGACGGGATCGGCGGATTGATGATTACGAACCACGTGCAGCCCGGCATGTGGGAGGCCGAGGGCCTGACCAACGCGGCCGCCAGCTCGTATCGCTGGTTCCGCGACACGATCGGCACGCTCGAGAAGGAGCTGGAGGCCAAGGGCGAGCGCAGCGCGTTCGAGTATCTGAACGATTTGGCCGCTGCGGTACCCGCGGGGAGCAGAGGCCTGCTCTACCTGCCTTACCTGGCGACGGCGGCCACGCCGCGCTGGAACGCCAAGGCGCGCTCGGCTTTCATCGGCATGTCGTTCGCCCATGGCCGCGGCGAGATGGTCCGTTCGGTGCTGGAGGGCGTGGTGCTGGAGATGCGCGACATCATGGAAAGCTGGCACCAGGCAGGCGTCGACGTGGACCTGATTCGCCTGGGCGGCGGTGCGACCAAGTCGGCCCTGTGGAATCAAATCCAGGCCGACGTGTACGGCCGCCCGGTGCAGACGCTGAAGGTTGGCGAGTCGACTGCGCTCGGCGCCGCCATCCTCGGCGGCGTCGGCGCTGGCGTGTTCAAGTCCACACAGGAGGGCGTGGACGCGTTGGTGACCGTGACCGGCTCGGTCGAACCCAACATGGAGAACCACAAGATCTATGAGGAGATGTACCAGGCGTACGTCAAGGCATACGAAGGCCTCGCGGGCAGCGGCGCCTTCGACAAGCTGGCGGAGATTCAAGCCCTCTGATCTTTCCGGTTGTGCGGAAGGGGGTGTTGCGTTGCGGGCGCGCGACGATCTTTCCCGTTGCATGTTCTGCGGCGGGCAGGAAGTCCCTTTCCTCCAGTAATTGCCAATCAGGCGCAGGGCAAGGCTTGGGGCAAGGCTTGGGGACAGACTCGTAGTCCACGGTGAGCAGCGAGGCGGCGGGTTGAGCGGGAAGGGTGGCTCGGTAGCCGCCCGGCTGGGCTTCCCGGGTGTCACCCGTGCGGTCCTGGACGGCCGCTGGGCACCAAGAACGTCCAAACGGAATGGAAAGAGCGGGCTTGTGGGCAGAGTCTTGCCACCGGGGGAGAGATTCCCGGGGGGGGAAAAGGCTTGGAAAAGGCTTGGGGACGCTGCAAAGTTAGAAAAGGTAGTTGCGCTCTGGGCGCACTCCGCTATCCTTCCGGCATGCCACGCAGCGCCCGTCTCGACATCCTGGGTGTCGTCCACCACGTCATGGCCCGAGGGATCGAGGGTCGTCCGATCTTCCGCGACGACCGAGACCGGGAGGAGTTCCTGCGCCGACTCGCGGAGGTGGTCGTCAGCGGCAAGGCGCAGTTGCTCGCCTGGGCCCTGATCCCGAACCACTATCACTTGGTCCTGCGACCGCGGCACATGAGCCTGAAAGACCTCATGCGACGGCTCATGACGGGCTACGCCGGCTGGCACAACCGGCGCCACGGGCGCCGAGGGCACCTGTTTCAGAATCGGTACAAGAGCATCGTGGTGGAGGAGGAGCCCCACCTGCTGGAGCTCGTGCGCTACGTCTCGCTGAACCCGGTGCGGGCGCGGCTGGTCGGGGGGATGGAGGAACTGGACGCCTACGCGTACACGGGGCACTCGGTGATCCTGGGACGGCGCCGTTACGAGGCACAGGATGTCGACGCGATTCTCGGGCGGTTCGGCAGCCGAACGGGAGAGGCGCGCCGGCGCTATCGAGAGTTCGTGGCCGGGGGACTGGGGGAGGGGCGACGTGAGGAGTTCCGGGGCGGGGGACTCGTGCGAAGCGCCGGGGGGTGGGAGGCGCTCAAACGCAGGAAGCGCGAAGAGCGAGAGCGGGGAGACGAGCGGGTGCTGGGGAGTGGGGAGTTCGTGGAGAAGCTTCTAGGCGACGAGCCGACGGTGTGGCGCGCGCCGCTACGGTCGCCGGAGGAGGTGCTGGCGGAGGTGAGTCGGGCCCATGGGATCGGCGCCGAAGAGATCCTGGGGCCCTCGCGGGAGAGGCGCATCACCCGAGCGCGAGCGGAGTTCTACCGGCGTGCCCAGGCGGAAGCCGCCCAGACCCTGGCGGACCTGGCCCGGATGACAGGCCGAAGCCAACCCGCGGTGTGGCAGGTTGTGCAAAGGCATCGTGCGTCCGTCGAAAGGGAATAACGTTATGAACCTTCACAGCGTCCCCGATTTGCGTCCGGCCGGCTGTGAACGAACACGATCGACGCCACCTTTTTGTGCCTGGGGGCTGAACGATGAGTGAGCCGCGCCGCCAACGTCTGCTGGCCGAGCTGCTTGGCCTGCTCGGGCTGGAAAAGCTCGAAGAGAACCTTTTCGTGGGTCAGAGTCAGGACTTGGGTTTCGGCGCCGTCTTTGGCGGGCAAGTACTCGGGCAGGGCCTGTCGGCAGCCTCTCAGACCGTGCCCGGCGACCGGCGGGCACACAGCCTCCACGCCTACTTTCTCCGGCCGGGAGACGTGGCGAAGCGGATCGTCTATGAGGTCGACTGCATCCGCGACGGGGCGAGCTTCACGACGCGGCGCGTTCGAGCCGTCCAGAACGGGCGGGCAATCTTTTCCATGGAGGCCTCCTTCCAGGTGCAGGAGCCCGGGTTTGAACACCAGTGTGTGGCGCCCACGGTGCCAGGCCCGGACGGCCTGGCCACCGAATGGGAGATTCTGCAAGACATGCAGGAGCACATCCCCGTCGAGAGCCGAGCGCAACTCCTCTGCGAGAAGCCGATCGAGATCCGTCCGGTCGACGCCGTCCACTCGTTTGATGCCTCGGTGAAGCAACCCCTGCACTACCGCTGGATTCGCGCGGCGGGTCGACTACCGGACGACCCCTGGCTCCACCGATGCCTCCTGGCCTACGCTTCGGACTTCTACTTACTCTGCGTAGCCCTCCACCCGCATGGGTGCACGTTCTGGGAGCCCGAGATGCAGATGGCGAGCCTGGATCACGCGGTCTGGTTCCACCGGGAGTTCCGGATGGATGAGTGGTTGCTCCATGCCATGGAGAGCCCGAGCGCCTCGCTCGGCCGCGGGCTCAGCCTGGGGAAGATCTTCACCCAAGACGGCCAGCTCGTCGCCACGGTGGCACAGGAGGGGTTGATCCGAATGCGTGCGGGCTCCGAGAGAGGGCTCGAATAGGTGAACCGTCCCTGAAACGAAGGACGAGTCGATGTCTCGCAGCGTGAACCGGGCCATTCTCCTATGAGCTATGACAGAGTGGTGCGGTTCGCTAGGATGTCGTTGAAACGGGGTAGTGCCTCCTGGCCGTGTAGGTGGTTGGCGTCTCCCCCACGACCAGACGCCACCGTGTCCTCCCTCACGGGAGCCAAGCGCATTTTGAAGTTGAAGCCACCCTCGAGGATGCCCCGGAGTCGGCCATGCAGGATCAGTTGCCTCGGTGAGGAGGGCCATCAAGATGGTCCGCCCTCGCGAGGAGGAACGCGGTTCTTTGGACTGCGCAACCCCACGTGTTCCGACCCGGTCGGAAGGAGGCGCCAATGAGGACTGCCGAGGGTACCGTGGGGAGGGTTTTCGTGCTCCGCCTCGAGGATGGGGACAGGATCCCGGAGTGCATCGAGCGCTTTGCTGCCGAAAAGGGGCTGCTCCGGGCGTTCTGCACCCTCCTCGGCGGGATCGGTGAGGGAAGGCTGGTCGTCGGACCCGAGGATGCCACCGGCCGGCCCGTGGTGCCGATGACCCTGGGCCTGGTGGGAGTGCACGAGATCGCGGCCGTGGGGACCCTCTTCCCGGCCGAGGACGGCACTGCGCGTCTCCACATGCACGGCGCCCTGGGCCGGGAAGATGAGACCCGAACCGGCTGCGTGCGCCAGGGCGTCGACGTCTGGCAGGTCGCGGAAGCGGTGGTCGTCGAGATCGTCGGCACGAACCTCGTCCGCAAGCTCGATCCGGTCCTGGGCTTCCAAGTTCTGTCGGAACCGTAGCTGGCCCACCGCCGGGCCCTGAGCCGTGGAAACTGCGGCGAAACATTCGTGCTCTTCTTGCCTTCAGGAAAGGCACGCCCTGCTCGACGGTTCCGAGGCGTGAGAAGGAATCGACCGGCCCCGAGCCGAGGAGGCCAAGACCTTGACCGCGGGTTCGTTCCGGCCGATAGGTAGGAAAAACCCCCAATCGGGAGTTGTTCCGTGAACGAACGACGACGCAAACGACGCGTCTCCATCCGCCTGACCGGCACACAGTGGGCCGTCATCGTCGAAGCGCTCGGGCAAATGGTCAAGATCCACGCCTCCCGCCTCGACAGCCTGGTCCAGGCGGACGCTCCTGGGAGTACGGGCAACGTGAGCGCCTTCGACGCGCTGTCTCGAACCTATGCCGACCTTCTGAGAGAGCTCGCGCAGGCCGGTCTCGTCGATCCGAGCGCCCGCGCGGCCGCAGAGACCCTCGACGAGGCGTCGGCCATGCTCGAAAGCCGTATCTCCGGGGGAGGCCGTCAATAAGCCTGCGCGGGGAGCGCGCCGATCCATCGGCTCCGTGACAACCTCCACACCCGTGACAGACTGTTCGAGCCCGTGCCGGGCGCGAGGAGGCCGTCATGGCGTACCCCGAGCTTTCCCCCCAAGCCCTGGAACTCCTGCGCCTCCGCTACCTGAGGCGCGGTCCCGACGGTGAGCCCGCCGAGGACCCGGAGGGCTTCTTCCGGCGGGTGGCCGTCGCCGTGGCCGCCGCGGAGCGGATCTTCGGCGGCGACCCGGCGCCGAAGGCGGAAGCCTACTACGATCTCCTCCGAAGCCTGCGCTTCCTGCCCAACACGCCGGCGCTCATGAACGCAGGCACGGGCGTGGGACAACTCGCGGCGTGCTTCGTCCTGCCCCTGGAGGACTCGACCGAGTCGATCTACGACTCCCTGAAGCAGATGGCCCTCATCCACAAGAGCGGAGGGGGCACGGGCTTCAGCTTCTCGAGGATCCGCCCTGAGGGAGACCTCGTCGCCTCGACGGGAGGACGCGCTTCGGGCCCCCTGTCGTTCCTGGAGCTCTTCGACACCTCCACCTGGGTCATCCGCCAGGGGGGGCGCCGCCGGGGTGCGAACATGGCGGTGCTGCGGGTCGACCACCCGGACGTGCTCGCCTTCTGCCGGGCGAAGCTCCACGGCCGGTTCCAGAACTTCAACTTCTCCGTCGGGTACACCGACGACTTCGATCGTGCGGTCGAACGGGGAGGGGAGTTTACCCTGATCAATCCCCGGACCGGAGGTCCCTGGCGGCGGCTGGCGGCCCGGGACGTTTTCGAGGCGCTCGTCGAGGGCGCGTGGGGAACGGGGGACCCCGGAGCCGTGTTCCTCGACGCGGTGAACCGGGCCAACCCCTGCCCGCAGCTGGGCGACCTGGAGGCCACCAACCCCTGCGGGGAGCAGCCGCTGCTGCCGCACGAGTCGTGCACCCTGGGGTCTTTGAACCTCGCGGTGTTCGTGCGCGGCGCCGAGCTGGACTGGGACGCACTGGCCGACGCCGCGCGGCTCGGCGTGGAGTTCCTGGACGACTGTCTCGAGGTCTCCGTGCCGCCCGCGGAGGAGATTCGGCTCGCGAACCGGCGAACCCGGAAGATCGGGCTCGGCGTCATGGGGTTCGCCGACTGTCTGGTCGCGTTGGGGGTTCCCTACGCTTCCGAGGCCGCGCGCGGCCTGGGGCGGCAGATCATGGAACGGATCGAGGCGGCAGGGGTCGACGCGTCGCGCCGACTCGGAGAGCGCAGGGGAAGCTTCGAGGCGTTTGCCGGCAGCGCCTGGGAGCGCAGAGGGCTTTCCGCGATGCGAAACGCCACGGTCACCACGGTCGCTCCGACGGGGTCGATCTCCATCCTGGCGGGCGTGTCGGGATCGATCGAGCCCCTGTTCGGGCTCGCCTACACCCGCCGGATCCAGGGCGAGGTCGTGAGCTTCGGGACCCACCGCATGCTTCCCTCGGCCTTCGAGGCTCACGGCCTCTCCTGGCCGGCGTGGGAAGAGGCGATCCGCCGGGAGGGGCGCATGGGGCACCTGACCCAGCTTCCGGCGGCTCTTCGGCGGCTCTTCGCCACGACCTTCGAGATCGCACCCGCCGACCATTTGGCCGTTCAGGCGGTCTTCCAGGAGAGGACCCACAACGCGGTGTCGAAGACGATCAATCTGCCGGCCGACTTTCCCCGCGACGCCCTGGGCCGCGTCTTCCGGGAAGCCCACGCGCTCGGCCTGAAGGGGGTGACCGTGTACCGGTACGGCTCGGTCCCCGAGCAGCCGCTCGAAGTCGGGGATCACTGCAACCGGTGCGCGCCGGCCGCGTGAACCGGTGCGTTCCCCCGGCCGTGCCTGGAATGGTCCCAGAATCATCGCCGGACCGCTCAAGTCTGCGGCTTTCCGAGCCGATCCATAGGACATTCCATCTTGCACGAGAGCCCGAGCGCCCCATGAACGTCTCCGGATCATCGGTCCAGGATCTGTCCGTGCTGGTGATCGACGACGACGCGTCGGTGCGCGAGGTGCTCGCCGAGTACCTGCGTGACCGGGGTTTCGAGTGCCGTTCGGAATCCTGCGGGGAGCTGGGGCTCGTGGCGCTCGGCCGGAGCCCTTGCGACATCGTGATCACCGATCTCCGCATGCCGGGGCTGAGCGGCCTCGACGTGGTTCGGATGGCCCGGGATCGGTGGCCCGACGTCGAGGTCATCGTCATCACGGGCTACGCCACCATCGAGGACGGGGTCGAGGCGATGCGGCAGGGCGCCTACGACTTTCTCCTGAAACCCCTCAAGATCGACCAGTTGGACGCGATCCTCGCCCGCTGTGTCGAGTGGATCCGTCACAAGCGCTCTCACGCTGAGCTCCAGGAGGTGAACCGCCGGCTTCTCGAGCTCAGCCACATGAAGACGAAGTTCCTCGCGGTCACCGATCACGAGCTGCGCACGCCGGTGACCGCCCTCGACGGGATGCTCCAGTTCCTCCTGCGAAAGACCCGGGACCTGCCCGAGGATGTCCGGACGCGGCTGGAACAACTCTGCCTCGTGTCTCGGCGTCTGGTGGACCTGGTGCGGGGCATCCACGACCTTGCCCAGTGCCGCACGCACCAGTTCCCCGTCTTCCCGGACTGGACCGATGCGGACGCCGTGGCCCGCAGCATCCTCCTGGACTTCGACATCGCGCGCTTCAACCGGGAGCTGCGTCTGACGCTTCGGCAGGAGGTGCCGAGGGACGTTCGCGTCCGCGCCGACCTGCACCGCCTGCGCCAGGCCGTCACCGAGCTCGTCCAGAACGCGGTGAAGGCGACCGACGACGGCGGTTGCGTGGACGTGCGGTTGACCCTGGGCGACACCCCCGCCGGCGGGAGGCTCCTGGTCGTCGTGACGGACACGGGCGTGGGAATCCCGACCACGGAGCAGGAGAAGATCTTCGAGGCGTTCTACGAGGTGGCCGACGAGCGCCACCACCACACCTCGAAGCACGAGTTCGGGGGTGCGGGTCTCGGCATCGGGCTCTCCATCGCGCTCGAGATCGCGCGGGCCCACGGCGGGGGGATCGATGTGAAGAGCGAGCCGGGCCGGGGCTCGGAGTTCACCCTCTGGGTGCCCCTGGTCTGAGACGGCGCTTCCCCTGGGACGCGGTGCTGGTAGAGTGGGGGCGACTCTCCCTTCCCCGAACCGGAGCGCGCCCATGATCCCCTTTTCGCACACCCTTCTCGCGTCCCTCGCCGTCGTCACCCTCCTGGGCGGCTGCTCTCGGGAGGAGCCCGCGCCGCCCGCCGCCGCGGCCGCCAACGCCCTCACCATGACCCAGGGCGAGGACCTTTCGAAGAAGGCCCTCGAGATCCTCAACGCCAAGTGCACGGTGTGTCACACCGCCGAGCGTTTTTCTTCGAAGGCGTTCACGCCGGAGGAGTGGAACGCGGTGGTCGACCGCATGGTGACCAAGGGTGCGAAGCTCTCCGGCAACGAGCTCGACGTTATTCGCCACTGGAGGAAGGAGCCTTAGGCCGCCGCGCCTCCGGCCCCGGACGCGTCGGGCACCGGTCGTTGACAGGGGCATCGGCGGTGCAGTATGTTCGGCGCCCGATCGGTGGGGACCGGGCTGTGAGGAGCGGTGATCGCAGGTCTGGATTCACGACTGGAGCGAGGCGGAGGCCGCGCCGGGCCGGAAATGTCGGCTGGGTGCGGCTTCTTCGCGTTTCCGGTCCGGTGGAGGCGGGAAAGGGGCGGGGACGGATGCTCGTCCGGACGACCGGCCCCCCGCCGTTGCCGCCGCGTCCGTCCGCCCCTTGGCGGAGGGGAAGCGCCCCGATCGTCCCCCGGAGGGATCGGATCTCCGATGGAGTCAGCTTCCGGCACGAGTCCTGGACGTCGGCGCCGGGGAACCTGGTTGCGGTGCAGGAGGAGAACGGGCATGGAGAGGCTGGTCTCGATGGCTCGCCGGGCGGGCTCTTTCGGCAAGATCCTGGGTGCGCTCCTCGCGGCGTCGGCGTTCCTCGCTTCGGCCGCCCGCGCCGAGCTCTGGATGGGCAATATGAGCGTGCTCCTGGGCGAGAAGCGGATGGACAAGGATAGCTGGGAGCCCGCGGCCAATGGTCCCGAGGTCGGCGTGATCCTCGACTTTCGTCCGGAGTCGTCTCGGCTCAGCGCCGCGATCGACCTCCTTCAAGAGAAGACCGGGGGGGCGGAGAAGGGTTTCGACCTGGACGTGAAGACCCACGAGCTTCACCTGGGGGCGCGAAAGCTCTGGAACGACGGCGAGGACCTGGCGGTGTTCCGGCCCTACGTGGGAGCCGGCCTTTCCCTGGCCCGGGCGGAGGCGACGCTCCAACGCACGAGGCAGGGCAGCAGCATCGAAACGGGTTACGGCATCGGGGGATGGGTCGGGGCCGGGCTCTACTGCACGCCGATTCCGTGGCTGAACCTCGGGGTCGACGTGCGCTGGTCCATGGTTCCGGTGAAGCTCGCCGGAGAGCGTTTCGACGCCGGAGGACTCCACTACGGGGTCAGCGCGGGCTGGCGCTGGATGGGGCCGATTTGAGAATTCGGAGCAGGTGGCCGCGGCAAGGGGACCGAGCAACGCGGCCCCGAACCAGGCGAGGAGGGGAGATGAAGGTCCGTATTTCCGCACTCGTTCTGATTGCAGGGTTACTCTCGGTGTGGGGCTGCGGGAGCCAGGGGAACTGGGCGGAGATTGCGAATCTGCCGCCGACCGCTGACTTTTCGTTCAGCCCCGCAACGGCGAATCCGGGGGAAGAGGTGCAGTTTCAGTCCCTGGCTGGAGACCCGGACGGATCCCTCGTCTCCGTGAGATGGTCGTTTGGCGACGGAGCGACCGCCGAGGGGGACGCGGTCGGTCACACGTACGCCGAGCCGGGTTCGTACTCGGTCACCCTGACCGTGGCCGACGGCCACGGAGCCAAGGGAACGGTGACGAAGTCCCTCACGGTGAACCATCCCCCGGTGGCCAGCTTTGGGGTGACGCCGGCCGCGGGAATCAAGGCGGGGCAAGCCGTGCAGTTCACATCGACGTCTACGGACGCTGACGGCACGATCGTGGCGTCCCAATGGAACTTCGGAGACGCCTCGCCGGCGGCCGACGGAACGGAGGTCACCCATATCTTCGACGCTGCCGGCACGTTCACCGTGACGCTCTCGGTCACCGACGACGCCCATGCGACCGCGTCGGCGAGCCAGACTCTCGTCGTGAGAGCGCCGCTCGTCGCGTCCTTCCGCGCCGTGCCGGACCTGGCCCTCGTGACGGGGCAGTCCGTCCAATTCACGTCGATGTCGACGTCTCCGGGAGGGACCTTCGTTTCTATGGCCTGGGATTTCGGCGACGGCACGTCAGCGGCAGGTCCGACCGCGGCGCACGCCTTCGCTCGTAGCGCCGTGTACCCCGTCACGCTCACCGTGACGGATGACACCGGCGACACGGCGTCCTCGTCTCAGTCGGTCCTGGTGCAGGACCCGGTCAACCGGCGACGGGTCGCGGGCAGTGACCACTCCCTGGCCGTCCGGGACGACGGCACCGCGTGGTCCTGGGGAAGCTCGTCCGACGGTCAGCTGGGAAACGAGACGGACGGCCTCGTGGCGGCCCAGGTCCTGGGCCTGTCGCGGGTGGCCACCGTGGCCGCGGGGGGAGGCTTCAGTCTCGCCCTCACCGCTGACGGCCATGTCTGGGCGTGGGGAACGAACACAAGAGGGCAGCTGGGGGTCGGATCGAGCGAACCGTCCAAGAGCGCCCCGGTCGAGATCCCGGGCCTGGCCGACGCCGTCGCGCTTGCCGCGGGCGCTGGGCACGCTCTCGCGCTGGGAAGTGACAGGATGCTGAGGGCGTGGGGCGACAACTCTGCCGGACAGCTGGGGAGCGACGCGCCCGCGTCGAGTTCGTCGCCGCTACCGGTCGGCACGGCGGGCAACATCGTCACCCTCGCCGCGGGACGTCTGCACAGCGTCGCCGTCGATGCGGACGGCTTGCTCTACACGTGGGGAGCGAACGACAAGGGACAGCTCGGTGACGGAACGACGACGGCGCGCGCGGCGCCGCTCCCGGTCCAGGGCGTCGTCGGTGTCGTCGCTGTCGCCGCCGGCGATGCCCACACCCTGGCGCTCAAGAGGGACGGTACGGTGTGGGCCTGGGGGGATAACTCGACGGGAGCGCTGGGGGACGGCTCGACGGAAGACCGGGTTCTCCCCGTCCAGGTTTCAGACGTCGCCGGTGTTGTTGCTGTTGCGGCCAGCGGCCGGCAAAGCTATGCCCTGGCTGCCGACGGCACGGTCTGGCAGTGGGGCTCCCTCTGGGGAGACGGAGGCCTGCTTTCCGGACAGGTCGTTCCGGCCCGGGTTGCGGGGCTCAATGGGGTTACCGGGATTGCGGCTGGCTTGAACTACGCATTGGCCGTCACGGCGGACACGGCAGTGAGGGGTTGGGGGACCAATACGGACGCCCAGTTGGGCGACGGAAGCGCGCCGGAAGGCACAGGCTCGACCGCGGCGGTCGCGGAACGGACGAGGGATATCCTGGCTTCCGTGCTCACCGGAGGTGCTCACTTCCTGGCCCTCCGCCAGGACGGACGGGTCCTGGCGTGGGGAGCCGGCGGGAGCGGGCAACTCGGAGACGGGGCCGCCCGGTCCCGAAGCGTGGCGATCACGGTGCAAGGCCTCACGAATGCGGCGGCGGTCGCCACGGGGGAGCAGCACAGTCTCTCCGCAACGGCCAGCGGCAAGGTCCTGGCGTGGGGGGATAACTCAGGCTGCCAGCTGGGCATCGGCGACCGCGACGGCGATGCGCACGGCACGCCGACGGAAGTGGCGGGGCCCGGCGACGTGGTCGCTGTGGGCGCCGGCGCCTGGAACAGCTTCGCGATCACCCGGAAGGGGGCATTGTGGGCCTGGGGAGACGACGAGTTCGGGAAGCTCGGTATCGGGGGGAGCGGCGAGAGCGGTACCTGCAGCCCTGTCCCCGTGAAGGTGGAAGGGCTGGAGGGGGTCGTCGCCGCCAGCGGCAGCCGGCAGCACACCCTGGCGCTGACCGCCGAGGGGTTGGTCTGGGCGTGGGGTGGCAACGCCGCGGGTGAGCTCGGCGACGGAACGACCACGCCGGCAAACAGACCTCTTCGCGTGCCCGGTCTGTCGGAGGTGGTGGCCATCGCGGCGGCAAACGGGTTTAGCGCCGCCCTGCAGCGAGACGGGACCCTCTGGGCGTGGGGTGATGGGGGTTTCGGCAGCGCCCCGACGCAGCAGGCGGGTCTCCCGATGATCGCGGCGCTGTCGACGAGATACGCTGTCGACAGCGAGGGGAAAGCCTGGGACTGGTGGAGTCGAGAAGAGGTTTGGAGTGGGCTTCTCCCGCCCGTGACGGCTGCTTTCGGAGCCGGCGACGGGAGCTCCGGGACTCCGGCGTTTGCCGCCCTGGCGGCGGATGGGGCCGTTTGGTCTCTGTTCCCGAGCGGGAAGGCGGCGCCCCTGTTCGAGACCAAACCGTTCGTCCTGAAGGTGGTCGGGCCCTGAGGCGGTAGAGCGCGACCTTACCAACGGCTCTCCCCTCGAGGGGCGCCCGCGCCGAAGGGAGGGGCGGCGCGGAGGCCTCTCGAGCCCGCGCCGCTTGACCCCCTCCCACCGGCCTGTTACAAGGGGTCGGACACCTCACGCGGCCGCCCCCCTCGGAGCCCATGTACCTCGCCCACTTCCAGCTCGACCGAGAGCCCTTCTCCCTGACGCCCGATCCCCGGTTCCTGTTCCTGGGGGAGCGCCATCGGGAGGCCCTCGCCCACCTCCTGTACGGTCTGCAAACCAACGGCGGCTTCGTGCAGCTGACCGGGGAGGTCGGAACGGGGAAGACCACCCTGTGCCGCAGCGTCCTGGAGCAGGTGCCCGCCGGCGTGGACGTGGCGCTGGTCTTGAACCCGCGCTTAACGGCGCCTGAGCTCGTGGCGACCGTCTGCGACGAGCTCCGCGTCGACTACCCGGCCGGCGCCGAGAGCCTCAAGGTGCTTGTGGACGCACTCAACCGCCACCTCCTGGCGAGCCACGCCCACGGCCGGCGCACGGTGCTGATCGTCGACGAGGCCCAGCAGCTGAGCGCGGACGTTCTCGAGCAGGTCCGGCTCCTCACGAACCTCGAGACGTCTTCGGCGAAGCTCCTCCAGATCGTCCTGATCGGCCAGCCGGAGCTCCAGACGGTGATGGCGAGGCCCGAGCTTCGACAGCTCGCGCAGCGGATCACCGCCCGATACCATCTGGGCCCGCTCACGAGCGACGGGGTGGTGGCCTACGTGCGACACCGCCTCGAGGTGGCCGGGCGCGTCTCGCCGCTCTTCACGACTGCGGCCCTGCGGCGGCTCCACCGCCTCTCGGGTGGCGTCCCCCGCCTGATCAACGTGATCTGCGAGCGGGCGCTCCTGGGCGCGTACGGCAAGGGGGCCGATCGGATCGGTGCGGTGCTGGTGGCGCGGGCCGCCGCGGAGGTTCGCGGCGAAGGACCTCGCGGCCGGCGCTGGGTGCCCGCCGTGGCGTCTGCGCTCCTTCTGACCTCGGTACTGGCTGCGGGGGGCTGGTGGGTCTCCGGCCGCGACGTGCGGCCGGCGTCGAAGCCCGCCGTCGAGGGTCTCGCCGAGGCGCGCGCGCCGGTCCCCGCTCCGCCGGCGGTTGCGATCGGCGGGCCGGCCTTCCTGCACGCTCTGCCCGACAGCGACACCGCCGGGTATCGCGACCTCTTCGCCCGGTGGGGGTTGCGCTACGATGACCTCGCGGGAGGAACTCCGTGCGAGCGGGCCGAGGCGGCGGGGCTGGGGTGTCTCGAGGGGGTGGGGAGCTGGAAGACGCTCGCTCACCTGGATCTGCCGGCGGCCGTCGAGCTCTCGGTGGGCGGTGCCGTGCGGCGCGCCGTGGTGGCGGGGCTGGCTGGGAACCGGGCCACGCTCGTGCAGGGAGATCGGGCCGTCGTGCTGCCGCGAGGTGAGCTGGAAGCGTCGTGGACCGGGCGGTACACCGTGCTCTGGCGCCCCCCTCCCTTTGGAGAGAGGGTGCTGCAGCTCGGCAGCGGGGGCCCGCCGGTGGCGTGGCTCCGTGACCAACTCGGCCGCCTCGAGCCCGGGGTGCCGCCCATCCAGAGCCAGAGCCAGAGCGCGCGAGAGACCTTCGACGCCGGGCTTCGCGACCGGGTGGAGGCGTTCCAGCGTCGCCACGGTGTCCGTCCGGACGGGAAGGTGGGGGTCCAGACCGTGATTCAACTGAGCCGCGCCGCGGGGGATCCGGAGATCCCCTCGCTCGGACGCGGTCCCTGAGGAGAACGGGAGAGGGTCGGAATGTCGCTGATTCTGGAGGCTCTCCGCCGCGCGGAGCGCGAGCGGCGCGCCGCCGGCGGCGCCGCCGGGCCGTCCCCGGTAGGTGATGGGATGCCGCCGTCCCGGCGGCGCCGCGGGGCGTTGGGTCTCTTGGTGGGGGCAGGCGGCGCGGCGGTGATCCTCGTGAGCCTCGGCGTCGCGATGAGGGTCGCCCGGCAGCCCCCCTCGATGGCCTCGGTCCCGCCGCCCGCCGAGGCTCCGGCGAGCCCGGCGCCCGCCGGACCGGCTCTGGCAACCGTCCCGGCTCCCGTTGCCGCTCCGGCTCCCCACCCCGTTTCCGGCCCCGCGTCCGCGACGCTTCCCGCCGCGATCCCGACGCGCTCGCTCCCTCCCGCCGCGACCCCGCCGCCGGCCAGGACGATCCCTTCCGCCGCGGCCGTGCCCACTCCCGCTCCGGCGACGTCCGAGCCCGCGTCCGTTGCGGCGCCTCCGCCGGCGCCGAAGGCCGCTGCACCCCTTGCGGCTCCGGTCCCCGCTTCGGTGAGCGACGCACCTGCGGCCGCCGCCCCCCAGCCGGCGCGACCGAAGGAGGCGACCCTCGTGCCGGCGGCCGTTCCTCCCCTGCTTCGCGACCTGCCCGACGACGTGAGGGAGCGAATCGGTCGGCTGGAGATCAGCGCCCACGTCTACGCTCCCAACCCGGCCGAGCGGTTCGTGTTTCTCAACGGGAAGGTGTGCCGGGTCGGAGATCGGATCGGCAACGAGGCCGTCCTGGTGCGGATCACCCCGGAGGGCATCGTGATCGACTACGGGGCGGGGCAGGCCCGACTCGATGCGGGCCGGTAGGCGCGCCGAAAGACTCGGAGCCACCTAGAGGTTTTGACGCTCCTTCCGGAGCACGGCGTCCGCCGGGCGGTCGCGCAGGAGGATGACGCGGAAGTCATCGGTAGTGGCCGTGCGGTAGGCGGACTCTCCCTCGTCGCGGCAGGCGGGGCAACAGCGTCGCGGCAGCTCGATCGACAAGAGGGTATCGTGCCGGCCTACGGCGCTCTCCAGGGTCACGACGCCCGGGCACTCCGGGCAGATCCGCACCCGCTCCTTCTGTCGCTCGTTGATCCCCGCGCCGTCGTAGTGCACGCTTCGGGACTCCTCGTGGTGGGTCTTCCCACGGAAGGCCTGCGCCCCCAGATCCTCGCGGCGCCGGTACCGGTCGTGGAGGATCTCGCACAGACGCTTGAGGTACTCGCGGGTCCGCTCGCTCTGCCGGAGCACGTCGGGCTGGAAGTCGGGCTCGACCACCCGGCTCGTGTCGAGGCCGGCCATGGCGAGGAGGATCCCCGTATTCACGTAGGGCAGCGCGCTCTGCACCGAGTAGCCTCCCTCCAGCACGGCCACGTGCGCCTTGAGCCGGCGCGTCAGCGCGGCGTAGCCCTGGGCCGTGACCGACATGTCGGTGATCGGGTCGGTGAAGTGGTTGTCCTGCCCCGCCGAGTTGATGATGAGGTCGGGCTTCCAGTCCTCCAGGATCGGCAGCACGAGGTGGTCCAGGCAGTAGAGGAACCCTTCGTCGGTGGTCCCGGGTGGCACCGGAACGTTCACGGTGGTTCCGTAGGCGTTGGGCCCTCCCAATTCGTCGGGAAAGCCCGTGCCCGGGTACAAGGTGCGCCCGTCCTGGTGGAGGGAGAGGAACAGGGTGTCGGGGTCGTTCCAGTAGACGTCCTGGGTGCCGTCGCCGTGGTGGCAGTCAGTGTCGACGATGGCCACGCGGAAGTCACGGTAGTGGCGTCGGATGTGCTCGATCATGACGGCTTCGATGTTGATGATGCAGAAGCCCCGGAGGCCGTGGACCACCCGTCGGGCGTGGTGGCCCGGGGGGCGTACGAGCGCGAAGGCCCGTTCCACCTCTCCGTCGAGCACCTTTCTCGCCGCGGTGATCGCACCTCCGGCCGAGATGAGGTGCGAGGGGCTCGCCTGGTCGGCCGCGGACGGAAAGCAGGAGTGGACGCGGTCGACGTCGTCCAGGGTCGCCACCAGCGGCGAGTACTCGACGATGCCGTCGACGTCGAGGATCCCCTCCTCGAAGATCTGGTCACGGGTGTAAAGGAGCCGCTCTTCCCGCTCTGGATGCGTGGGGCTGATCGCCCAGTCGAAAGCGGGGAAGAAGACGACGCCGGTTCGGGTCGGGGCGCGCAGATTCATCGTCGCTCGTCTGTTCTCCGTGTTTCGTTGTTCAGGGGACCCGCCCGGCCTATGCCGCGATCTTCCCGACCAGGCCCGGGCGGATCTGCATCCGGATCCGGTGGATGCTCCCCACGGTGGCGAACCCCTCCACGACGTTGAAGCTCTCCTGCTCCGCCACCTCGGCCACGGCCCCGGGGTCCAGCAGTCCCTTCTCCCGTACCAGATCCAGGAGCGCCCTCTCTGCTTCTCGTTTGGCCTCAGCGAAGGTGAAGGTCGCGGGGATGGGCCGGAACACACCCACCTCGGGGATGGCCAGGTGGCCGGCCGCGGAGTCGGCCAGGAGGTTCACCTCCAGGTTCACCCGCGAGAGCGCGGCTCCGACGGCGTTGGCCACGTCGAAGTGGTCGGGCACCTGGACCGGGAGGTCCAGCGCCTCCTCCAGGTAGGGCGCGATGGCACGCGCCGGGCCTCCGACGGCCACCGCGCGCCGGGGGATCAGGGGGTGACCCTCGAGGACTTCGTGGATGGTGTACACGGGGCGGGAGCGGACCTCCTCGAGAAACTCCCGCGCGGCCCCGGCCACCGCTTCGGCCAAGGCTCGCAGGATGCTGCGACCAGTGGCCTCCACGGAGAGGCCCAGGGCCTCTCCGATGGGCCGCAGCGCGTGGGCCGCCTTGACGCGGTCGCCGAGTGCCCGGCCGAGAAGGACCAGGGCATCGGTGGGCGTGGGGTGTGTACCGCCGAGCGAGGCCGGGCGGCCCAGGCGCCGGGGCCCGATCTTGAGCCGGCCCCCTTCCACGGTCACGAGGCTATCCCCGCCGGCCCCGATCGAGCGCGTGTAGAGCGAACGGATCTGGGTGCGAAAGGTTCCGATCGTGGCGCCCCGCGCCTCGAGCAGGGGGACTCCGCCGAGGAACAGGGAGACGTCGGTGGTGGTCCCGCCCACGTCGAGGGTGAGGGTATCCTCGGAGAGGTCGTCCAGGGCGGCGGCGCCCATGATGCTCGCCGCGGGCCCCGACAGCGCGGTCTCGGCCGGGTTCTTCACCGAGCTCGCGAGCTGGGTGCCGCCGTCCGCTCTCAGCAGGTAGAGCGGTGCAAACAGCCCGAACCGGCGCATGGCGTCGCTCATGGCGCGGACGAAGACGGCCTGCTGGCGCCAGGAGCCGGCGGCCAGGTACGCCGTGGCGATGCGGCGCGGGAAGTTCAGTGATCCGGAAAGGCAGTGTCCCTTGACCACGTGGTCGAAATCGGGCCCCGCGATCTCGGCCACCCTCTGTTCGTGGACCGGGTTTCGCACCGAAAACTTACCCACGGTGGCCAGCACCCGTACGCCCTTGGCCCGCAGGCAGGCCAAGTGCTCGTCCACGGCCTCCTCGTCGAGCGGGGCGATCTCTCGGCCCCGGTGATCCACGGAGCCTTTGGCCACGGCACAGTTCGAGTCCGGTGCGAAGGCGTTCGGGTTCATGCCCGGCCCGGCGGTGAGCACCATGCCCGTGGGCTCGAGTTCGCCCGCAACGATGGCGTTGGTAACGAGGGTGGTGGAGATGACCACGCGGGTGATGAGGGTAGGGGGAACCTCGTCCAGGAGGTCGCGGAGGGCGTCGACGGTGCACTCCCGCAGATCGGGCGTGGTCTGGACCTTCACCTTGTGCACGATCCGGCCGTCTGCGATCGCCACCCCGTCGGTGTGGGTCCCGCCCACATCGATGCCCATGTACACCGGACTCATGATCGCCTCCCACCCACCAACGGAAGCCGGCGGCGAATCCCCCGAGGGGGCACCCTCACCGCACCGGACGGGCACAGCTCCTGACAACAATAGCACCGAACGCAGCGCTCTTGCGAGAACTCAGGCGGGGCGCCAGGGGTCAGCGCTCCGGCGGGACACGCCTCGCAGCACGCGGCGCACCCGGTGCACAAGCGTGCATCGAACCGCGGCGCGGGTGACAGCACACCCGCGAGGAGCCGTTTGAGCGGCCCCGGCAGGGAGAAGTCGCAGGGGCTGCCCGCGGCCGGCTCGAACCGCAGCGGCTCCGCGGGGTCGCCGCACACCTCGACGCGCTCGGGGCGAACGCGGCCCTGCGCGAGGCACAGGCGCACCGTGGGGACGTCCCGGGGATCGAAGCCCGAGAGCCTCGCAGCCTCCCAGTCCAGGGCCGGGGCATCGGACGACGCGAGGAGGAGGCCGCGCACGATGGGTCGCCCACGGCTCGGGCCCGCGCCCTCCATGGCCACGACGCCGTCGAGCACGGTCAGCGCGGGTTTCAGGAGATCCCAGAGGTCGAGGAGGCTCCGCGCGAATGAGTCCACCGAGCGGCCGGCGCGGAAGTGACCCGCCACCTTGCGCTTGCCCGGGACGCAGCCGTAGAGGTTCTTCACCCCGAGGGTGAGGCCCATCATGGTGTGGGTCTTCCACTTCGGCAGGTTCCACAGCCAGCGGGCCTCCAGCGCCTCCCGGGCGAGCTCCAGGTCACGGTAGGTCCGCCCCGAGGCCCGCCGGACCTCGCCCACACCGAGGTCCAGGAGCGGGGCGCCGTGGCGCCGGCACACGGCGAGGATCCCCGAGACCCGGGCGACCCGCTCCGCGGACCCGAACCCCGGGGAGTCGGCTACGACGGGGCGCGCCCCGAGATCGCAGGCGGCCGAGAGAAGGGCGTCGAGCACGGCCGGGTGCGTCGTGACCGCGGCGGCCGCCGGGTAGGGCGCGAGGAGGTTCGGCTTGAGCAGCACCGGCTCGCCTGGTGCGGCGAAGGGGCCCTGGTCGCCGAGGAACTCCAGGGCGCGGCGAAGCGCATCGTCGACGCGGTCGTAGTCCGGGCAGACAACCCGGGCGACGACCGTCACGGGGATCCCGTGGCGCGCCGCACCGCCTCGCGGTAGGCGGCGTGGAGGCGCCGCGTTACCGGGCCGGGTGCGCCGGCGCCGATGGGCTCCCCGTCGAGTCGCACGAGGGGCAGGGCCTCGACGACCGAGCTCGTCACGAAGGCTTCGTCGGCTGCGGCGAGGTCGGCGGTGGGATACAGGCCGGGCTCGGCGGAGACGCCGAGCTCCTCGGCGAGCGAGAGCACGAGCCTTCGAGCGACCCCCGGCAGACAGCCGGCGTCGGTGTGGGGGGTGAAGAGGCGCCCCACCCGGACCCAGAAGACGTTGGACGTCGCGCCCTCTGACACGTGCCCCTCGGTCGTCTCCAGGAGCGGCTCCGCGCCCTCGGGGACGGCTCCGAGGGCCACGACGCTCGGCAGGTAGGCGAGCGTCTTGTGGCCCTGGAGCGGCAGGCCGCGTGCCCGGAGCGGCCACGGCAGGCGGCAGGCGTCGATGCCCTGGGCAGTCCGCTGGTCGAGGTCCGAGGGGAGGGGACGCGCCTGAGCGAAAAGCGTGGGAGTCGCGGGCGTCCCGGGCCGCGGGCCCTTCGGCAGCGGGCCTCGCGTCAGCGTGATCCGCACGGCGGCGTTCGGCAGGCGGTTCGCCTCCACGAGGCGGGTCACGAGGGTCTCCGGCTCCACGGCGGGAACCTCGATGCCAAGGAATTCGGCCGAGGTCCGAAGCCGCGCCCAGTGCTCCGCCAGCAGGAACGGCCGGCCGCCGTAGGTCCGCAGGGTCTCGAACAGGCCGTCGCCGTAGAGGAAGCCTCGGTCCAGGGCCGAGACGCGGGCCTCGGTCTCCGACACGAGGCCCTCCTCCAACCAGCACACCCTCACGGCGTCCACAGCCTCCCCTCCCCCGTGACGACCTTTCGGAACGCCTGGGCCTTGACCAGGGTCTCCTGGTACTCCTCCTCGGGGTCCGAGTCGTGCACGATGCCGCCGCCGACCTGGAAGTTGAGCCGCCCGTCCTTCAGGACCGCGGTGCGGATGGCGATCGAGAGATCGACCCGGCCGGAGAAGTCAATGTAGCCGATGGAGCCGCAGTAGACGCCCCTGGACGTGGGTTCGAGCTCTTCGATGACCTCCATGGCACGCACCTTGGGGGCGCCGGTGATCGAGCCGCCCGGGAAGGAGTTGCGGATGCAGTCCACGGCGGACTTGGAGGGGTGGACCCGGCCCGCTACGGTGGACACCAGGTGATGGACGTTGGCGTAGGACTCGATCACCTCGAACTCCGGCACGTGGACGCTCCGGTAGGCGCAGACGCGGCCGAGGTCGTTTCGCTCCAGATCCACGATCATGACGTGCTCGGCGCGGTCCTTCTCGCTTCGGCGAAGCTCTTCGGCCAGCCGGCGGTCCTCCTCGGCGGTGCGGCCTCGGGGGCGCGTGCCCTTGATGGGCCGAGTCTCGATCCGGTCGCCCTCGATCGAGAGGTAGCGCTCCGGGGAGTTGGACAGCACGGCAAAGCCGTCCGGCAGGAGGCACGCGCCGAAGGGCGCGGGGCTCGCGGCGCGCAGGCGCCCGTAGAAGGCCTCGGGCGCCTCCGCGCACGGCACCGAGAAGCGCTGGGAGAGATTGACCTGGTAGACGTCTCCGGCAGCGATGAGCTCCTTGACGCGCCGCACCGCGGCCCGGTACTCCGCGGGCGTGAAGTTCGCCTCGATGGTCGAGGCCGCAGGGAGGGGGGCCTCGGTGCGGGTGGGTGCAGGGCTCTCGGCCAGGCCTGCCCACAGCGTCTGCACCTCGTCGGCCCGATCCCGTGCCCCGGCCCGGGGAGAGAGGGCCAGCGTGGCGCTGCCGTCTCGGTGGTCGAAGGCGCCGACAGCGTCGTAGAAGCCGAAGAAGAGATCCGGCGTGCCGAGGTCGTCGCGGCTCCGGCGGGGAATCGTCTCCACGTGGTGGAAGAGGTCGTAGGCGAGGTAGCCCACGGCGCCGCCGCAGGCGAGCGGAAAGGGGCCGGGGGGCGCGGCGTGCGCGCGCAGCAGCTCGGCCAGAAGGTGCAGAGGGTTGCCGGTCCATCTCTCCTCGCGCCCCTCCCGGGGCCACGCGAGCCGGGCACGGTCGCCTTTGGCGTGGACCACCAGGAAGGGATCGGAGGCGACGTAGGACCGTCGGCCGAGCGCCGGGAACCCGGCGCCGCTGTCGAGCAGGCAGGGGTAGGCACGACCGGCCCGCACCAGGGCCGAGAAGGCGGTGACGGCCTCGAGGTCATCCCGGAGCGGCACGGTCGCGGGACCCGTCACGGGTTGGCCTCCGGCGGCGCTGTGGGCTCGGGCGGCGGCTCGTCGGCCGCCGGCTCCAGGGGCTCGGGCGGGCGAGCGAAGGCCACGGTCGTCCCCGTTCCTGGGGCCGTACGCTCGCCGGTGGTGGTGTCGATGGCGTCAAAGGTCACACTGTCGGGCACGGGCCACGGCGGGGGTGGGCCGTCGGAGGCGCTCGCTCGCATGATCTCGACCCAGATGGGCAGCGCCGCGTCGGAGCCACTCTCCCCGGCGCCCAGGGGCCGGTTGTCGTCGCGTCCGACCCACACGCCGGTGGCCAGACGGCTGGAGAACCCCACGAACCAGGCGTCGCGCAGGTCATCGGTCGTCCCGGTCTTCCCACCGACCGGAAATCCGAGCGCGTGGGCCTTGTAGCCGGTGCCGCTGTCCACGACCGCCTTGAGCAAGTCGGACCCGACGTAGGCCGTTACCGGATCCAGGACCTTGCGCGGGGATGCCGGCGGCGGCCAGAGGTTTCGCTCGTCGGGACCGTACACGGCTCGGATCCAGTAGGGTTCCGGCATGAGGCCTCCGGCGGGCAGGGCCGCGTACGCGCGCACGAGCTCGAGCAGGGTGGCGCCGCCGACGCCGAGGGCCGTGGCGAGCCCCTCCCCCAAGGGTCCCGCCAGTCCCATGCGATGCGCGAGCTCGTCGACGCGAGGCTTTCCGATGCGGTCGAGCAAACGCACCGCCGGCACGTTGCGGCTCAAGGCCAGGGCCCTGCGAAGGGTCATCTTCCCCAGGAACTCACGGTCGTAGTTGTCGGGTCTCCAGGGGGTATCCGGGCGGGCCCCGGGGTAGATGGACGGAGCGTCGTTGAGCACGGACGCTTCGGTCCACCCGGCCTCGAGGGCGGCCAGGTAGATGAACGGCTTGAAGGAGCTTCCGGGCTGGCGCCGGGCCTGGAGCGAGCGGTCGAAGGAGCTCTCGATCCAGTTTCGGCCGCCGACCTGGGCGCGGACCGCTCCCGTGAGGGGATCGACGGCGAGGGCAGCGCCTTGTACCGGCGCGGCCTTCCGCCCCGGGTGGCGCTTCTCTACCGCCGCAAGGCCTTGGGCGACGGCCTGCTCGGCGACCTGCTGGAGGTGGCTGTCGAGCGTCGTGTAGACCCGCAGCCCGCCCTGATACACCAGCTCGGAGCCCAGGCGTTCGATGAGCTGGCGACGCACGGTCTCCACGAAGTAGGGAGCGGCCGCGCGCCGCGGCCGCGGCACCGGGAGGGGGTCCTCCTCGGCCGCCCGGGCCGTGGCCGCATCGGCCCACCCCAGCTCGGCCATGCGCTCCAAGACCACGGCCCGGCGCGCCCGCGCGCGGTCTGGATGGTGAAAGGGGTCGTAGGTCTGCGGGGCCTTGGGAAGGGCCGCGAGCAGAGCGCATTCGGACAGGGTGAGACCCGCCAGGGGTCTACCGAAGTACACTTCGGCCGCAGCCGCGACTCCATAGGCACCGTTGCCGAGGTAGATCTGGTTCAGATACAGGCTCAGGATCTCGCGCTTCGTGTAGCGCCGCTCGATCTCGAGTGCAAGGAACGCCTCCCGGACCTTCCGGGAAAACGTCTTCTCCGGTTTGAGGAAGAGGACCTTCACCAGTTGCTGGGTGATCGTCGACCCGCCCTCGACGATGCGCCCCTCCACCAGGTCGACCACGAGGGCCTTGACGATTCGGCCGACGTTGATGCCCATGTGCTCGAAGTAGCGGTGGTCTTCGATCGCGAGGACGCACCGTACGAGGTCTGCCGGCAGCGCGTCGAGGGGAACGGGCGTGCGTCGCTCGGTGGCAAACTCGGCCACCAGCGAACCGTCCGAAGCGTAGACCTTCGACGACGAAGGAGGGGCGAAGTCCTGCAGGCTCGACACCTGGGGCATGCCCCGGAGGAGCACCGCGACCGTCCCTCCGAGAAAGCCCACCGTCGCGGCCAGGAGGATTCCCAGCGCCGCGAGGAAGGTCTTCAAGGCGCTGAACCTCCCTCCGCGCGGGACTCGTACGCCTCGATGATCTCCTGCACCAGCGGGTGGCGGACCACGTCGGCTCGCGTGAAGCGGCAGAAGCGGATGCCCTGGATATTCTCGAGCAGGGACTGGACCTCCACCAGGCCCGACACCCGGCCGGGCGGAAGGTCGGTCTGGGTGATGTCTCCGGTGATCACCGCCTTGCTGTCGAAGCCCAGCCGCGTGAGAAACATCTTCATCTGGTCGGAGGTCGTGTTCTGCGCCTCGTCCAAGATGACGAAGGAGTCGTTCAGGGTCCGGCCTCGCATGAAGGCCAGCGGGGCCACCTCGATGACCCCACGCTCGAGCATCGCGCCGGCCTTCTCGAAGTCCATCATGTCGTGCAGCGCATCGTAGAGAGGCCTGAGGTAGGGGTTCACCTTCTCGAAGAGGCTGCCGGGGAGGAAGCCGAGCTTCTCGCCTGCCTCGACGGCGGGCCGGGTCAGGATGATCCGCTTGACCTGGTGCTTGGTGAGGGCGGCCACGGCCATGGCCATGGCCAGGTAGGTCTTTCCGGTGCCGGCGGGGCCGATCCCGAAGACGATGTCGAAGTGCCGGATCGCCTCGATATACGCCTTCTGGGCAATGCTCTTCGGGCTGATGACCCGGCGCTCCGACGAGATGAAGGCGGCGTCGAGGAAGATTTCGCGGAGCTTCGCCCTGCGGTTGGCCTTGAGAATCCGCACGGCGTGGTCGACGTCCGCGCGGTAGAGTGGGTACCCCTCTTCGAGAAGGCCGTAGAGCTGCTCGAGCACTAGGCGGGCCGTCTCGGCGGCCACGGCGTCGCCCTGGATCTGGACGACGCTGCCCCGGGCCGTGATCGTGACCTCCTTGAGCAGACGCGCCAGCTCGCGCAGGTTGGCGTCTTTCTCGCCGGAGAGCGTCTGAAGCAGGGCGGCATTCGCGAACTCCAGGCGCTCGACGGTCGGCTCCGGGGCCACGTCAGCCGGCCCTGCCGGTGTCGGGCAGGTCCGTGGCGTGGCTGGCCCGGGCGGCCAGCGTCTCCAGGATGGCGTCGACGCGAGCTTGATCGGCGAACCCGAGGGCGCGGAGAGCCTCCTCCTCGAGGCTGTAGGCGAGGCCGTCCGCGCCGAGGCCGGCGCCGATCGTCATGGTGAAGGCGTCGGCGAGGTGGGCGATTCGAGCCAACGTCGGGTCGATGGACGCTTCGGCCGGCCGATGGTGGGTGCGAACGGCCTCGACCAGCGCAGGCGGGAACCGCCAGCGCTCCAGCAGGAGTGCCCCCACGTGCGGATGGTCCATACCGACGACCTGCTGCTCGGCCTCCGCGAACCCGAGGCCCTTCGTCTCGACCAGCTCCCAGATCCGGGGCATCGCGTCCTCGACGAAGCGAGCGAGCACGATCTTCCCAATGTCTTCGAGCAGACCTGCGGTGTACGCGGTGCTGGGTCCCGGATACCCGGATTCCTGCGCGATCAGCTCCGCGGCGATGGCGGATACGACGGAGCGGTTCCACAGGGCTCCCGCCGCAAGGCCGTAGCCCCCTTGCGCCGACACGAGGTACCGGGAGGACAGCACGGTCAGGGCGATTTGGACGAGGTGGTTCATGCCGAGAAGGCTCGCGGCCTGCCGCACGGACGTCACCTCGCGCCGGAGCCCGTAGAAGGGCGAGTTGCACCGGCGCAGCAGGTTGGCCGTCATGGCCGGGTCCTTCTCCAGCAAGGACGCCAGCTTCGCCAGATCGGCGTTGGGGTCCTGGGCGGCCTCGAGCAGTCGTACCGCCACGGCCGGCATGGGCGGGAGGGTCTCGATCCCGGCGAGGATGGCTTCGATGTTCATAGGATCTCCTCACCGCGCCCGAGGAGCCGCACGGTGACGGTCCCGTCGTGGAGCTTTAGCGACATCGACCGACCCACCACGCCCCCGAGGCTGGATCCGAGGATCGGGATGCGCTGGAGGCGAAGGGCCCCGACGATGGCTTCGGCGTTCCTCTTCCCGATGTCCAGGAACTGGCTGTGCTGGAGCATGTTCGCACCGCCGGCCACGCGGGCCTCGAGGGCCTCGCGGCGCGCCCCCTTGGCCAGCAGCGCGCCCAGGAGGGCGTTCAGGCCCGTGTCAGCGTACATGTGCGGGTTGAACTCCCGCGAGGCGGAGCGGAACTGCGAGTCCGGGAGCATCACGTGGAGGATGCCTCCCATGTGGGACTTGCGATCGTACAGGGAGAGTCCGACGCAGGAGCCGAGGGCATACGTGACCACCGTATCGGTGGGGTCGTCGGACACCTTGCAGTCGGAGATCCCGACCACGTGGGTCATGGCCATGGAAACCTCGCGAGAGCAGCAAATTACCAATCGAAAGGATAGCAAACAGCGGTGCGGGCGTGAAAGTTCATTCTCGTTATGCGCTTGAAGCTCCAACGGCCCCTTTGCTATAAAGGCCCCGAATTCCGAGGGGGATACTGCCGGGAGCCCGGCGGGAGCCTTTTGCTCGGGACGTTCTTCGGGCTCGTGAGGAGGAGACATGCCGGTCATCACCATTTCGAACCAGTTCGGGGCAGGCGGGCCGGAGGTGGGCCGCGAGGTGGCCAAACGCCTCGGACTGGACTACTTCGACAAGGAGATCATCCACCGTGTCGGACTGGAGATCAACGTGCCGAACGCGGACGTCCAGGAGTTCGAGGACGAGCACCACAGCAAGTATCGGAGCTTCTTCTCGACGATCTTCGACCTTGACGCGCTCAAGAGGAAAGCGAAGGTCCGAGAGGAGAGCCTTGCCGACGCCCAGTACGACGATCGCGACAAGATTCCCTACCAGTTCCACGTGGACGGCTGGATCGACAGCGAGATCTACAAGCAGATGATCGAGAAGGTGGTGAGCGCCCTCGGGCAGCGGCGCGGCGTCGTCATCGTCGGTCGGGGCGGCCAGTGCATCCTCAAGGAGAACCCCCGCACGGTGCACGTCCGATTTGTGGCCGAGTTCGAAGACCGCGTTGCCTGGGCCGTCAAGCGAAGGGAGTTGGCGGCCCCGCAGGCTCGCGATCTGGTGAGGGAGCTGGACGTCCGAAAACAGGACTACCTGCGCTTCTACTTCGACGCCGACCCCGACCTGCCGACCTCGTACCACGTCGTGCTCAATACCTCGAGGGTGTCGCTGACGCAGTGCGCCGACATCGTGGAGCGGCTCGCCGCGGACGTGGCCGAGGGGGCCACGGCCTGATCGATGGGGCTGACGGAGAGGGAACCGCTCCGGCGACCGTCCCGGCGTCCGAACGAGAAGAGGCCCCCGAACGGGGGCCTCTTCTCGTTCGGGCTTCAACGCCCGGTCACTTGCCTTGGGACCGCAGGGTCTCCAGTTCCTTGCGGATGCGCTCTGCCATGTCGGGCGGCGGGCTGCGGTCGAGGTACGACTGCCAGGCCCTCATCGCGCCCTCCCGATCGTTGAGGTCGTAGCGAAGCACGACGCCAAGGTTCATGAGGCTGTTGAGGTGCTTCGGGTCCATGTCGGCGGCCCGGCGAAGCTCGGCGGCCGCCTGTTTGAAGTCCCCGATGGCTCGGTACATGATCGCCCGGTCGGTGATGACGTCCGGGTCGTCGGGTTTCAATTCCAACGCTTTCGTGTAGGCCTGGATGGCCTCGGCGTACTGGTTGGAGTCGAAGTGGAGGTTGCCGAGCCGGACCCAGGCGCCCCGGTTCTTGGGGTCACCCTCCACGATCCGAGTGATCTCGCGGATCTCGGCCGAAAGGTTGCCCATGGCACTGCCGGGGCCGGCCACGTTGGGCGCGGGTGATTCCACGGTCCCAGGGGTGGGGCCGGGCTTGTTCCAGATGAAGAAGGAGGTCACGAGGCCCAGAACGTATCCGGCGAGCAGGCACGCCACGGCCACGATCACGACCTGGTCCGAGCGAAGAGTCTTGTTCACGAGTGGGTCCTCTCCCGTGGGGGTGCCCGAGCCCGGGCGGTTGCCGAGAGCAGCCTCTTACCCGGTCCGTTGCTCCGCTGTCAAGTCGATCCTCGCTGGAAGGAGCCTCAAGGTTGTTCGGCGAGGGCCGATAAGCGAGGGAGGCAGGACCAACGGGCGGGGCCCTCCGGCGGTGCCGACAGAGGGACGGGAGAGGGTACGGATGATCAAGAAGATCCGGGTCGACGAGTTGGAAGTGGGCATGTTCATCGAGGACCTGAACGTCCCATGGATGGACCATCCGTTCCTCTCCAACCGCCGCCGCATCAAGTGTACGAAGGACATCGACATCCTCGTCGAGCACCGGATCCAGGAGGTATTGATCAACACCGAGCTCGGGCGCGACACGGGCAAGGGCCAACCGATCGAGCAGGCCGAGAGCGAGGCGAAGGACCGCCTGAACAGGGACGTGCTGTCTCCGCCTCCCGCGCCGCCCGAAGAGCCGGCCCACGACGCACTGGAGCACGCGCCCCTGACCGACTCGACCCCCTTTGAGGAGGAGGTTCGAAAGGCGCGCACCGTATACGGACAGGCCAAGAACTTGGTGAAAGACCTCCTGACCGACGCCCGCATGGGCAAGAGCGTCGACGGCGAGCGCGCGGCGCGCGTCGTCGACGACATGGTCGACTCCATCTTCCGCAACCACGACGCCCTCGCGAGTCTGTCGAGGCTGAAGAACTTCGACGACTACACGTTCAACCACAGCGTCAACGTGAGCGTGCTGGCCCTGACGCTCGGACGCCACCTCGGGATCGTGAAGGGGGAGCTCAAGCGCCTAGGCGTCGGGGCCATCCTTCACGACGTGGGGAAGATGCGGGTACCCGAAGCCGTCCTCAACAAGCCGGGCCGCCTCACCGAGGAGGAGTTCGAGGTCATGAAGACCCACTCCCTGCACGGGGCGAAGATCCTCTTGGAGACCAAGGACGTGCCGGATGAGTGCGCCGCGGTCGCCCTCAACCACCACGAGCGCTTCGACGGCCGGGGGTATCCGCGGGGCCTTCAGGGCCTCTCCATCGGGAAGTTCGGGCTCATCTCGGCCGTTGCCGACGTTTACGATGCCGTGACGTCCGACCGCGTCTACCACAAGGGCATGCCGACCCACCAGGCGCTCCAGAAGATGTACGAGTGGGCGAAGACCGACTTCTACCCGATCTACGTGCAGAAGTTCATCCAGTGCATCGGGATCTATCCCATCGGCTCGGTGGTGCGCCTGGACACCGGCGAGGTGGGCGTCGTGTGCCGACAAAACCACGATCAACTCCTGAGGCCGTGCGTTCGCGTCGTCTTCGACGCGGACGGTGCCCGGCTGGCGGCGTCCGTTGAGGTGGATCTGCGGGAGCTGGACGAGCATGGGGAGAAGCCGTTCGCACGCACGGTCGTGTCCACGCTGGAAGCCGCCGCGGCAGGCGTCGACCCCGAGGCGGTGCTGGTGCGAGAGACGCCGGCCCAGGCTGCCTGAGGAGCGGTATCGTAAACCTAATTCGATCATAGCGTTGACAAGGTCCCGGCGATCACCTACCCTCCGCGGGAAACGAACCCCATTCCTGCGGGAGGTGCCATGGCGCGCGCGTCGACCCGAGACCTCGTCCTCACCGGGCTCTTTGCTGCCTTGACCGCGGCAGGAGCCTTCCTGCGGCTCCCTCTCGAGCCGGTCCCCTTCACGCTCCAACCCCTCGTCGTCTTCCTCGCGGGCGCGGTGCTGGCGCCGGCCGTGGCCCTCTCGTCCCAGCTCGTCTACCTGGCTCTGGGGCTCCTGGGGCTCCCGGTGTTTGCCAACGGGGGCGGACCGGCCTACGTGCTGCAACCGACCTTCGGATTTCTGGTGGGGTTCGCGGCCGCGGCGTGGGTGGCGGCGTGGATCGGAAAGGGCGGGACCGGGAGGGGACGGACGCTTCTGGGGCTTGTGGCCGGGCTCACGGCCCTCTATGCGTGCGGAGTGCTCGGCCTCTTCCTCAACCTGGCGGTGGTGCAGGGCAAGGCCCAGGTCTTCCGGAAGGTCGTGTGGGGGCTCGGAGGCTTTCTCGTCTTCGACGCGATCAAGGTCGCGGCGGCTGCTGCCCTTGCCCCGGCCCTGCGGCGAGCGGTGGGGGCTGACACCGCGAACCGCTGAGGTGTCGCATCACTCGTAGTTCCCCGTCACGAAACCGTACCCCTCGAAGAACGCCTCGACCTCGACGTCGGCGAGGTGGGGCAGTTCTTCCCGCAGGGCGACGATCAGGTTCTCCCGCTCAACCACCGGGGTGATTGCCGCGAGTGCGCCGAGCATCACCGCGCTGGCCAGGGCTGAGGTTCCGTGCTGCCCGGCGAGGTCGTGCGTCGGGACCCACAGCACCTCCCGTCCGGCGAACGCCTCTTCCACCTCCAGCTGGGTAGGGTACCGTCCTTTGCGGAAGCGAGCCTCGTACGGCAGCACCGCATCCGTTGCCAGGAGCGCACGCCCGGCAGGCGCGAGGAAGGGCGCGACGCGAAGCGCCTCCAGGCGTTCGAGCCCCACGACCAGTTGCGCTCTCGCCTTCGAAATCTTGGGACTCGTTCCAGCCGGGAGCCCCAGGCGCACGTGCGCACGCACGGGAGAGCCGAGCTGGGCCAGCCCCGCCAGCATGAGATAGTGCGCGTCGTAGCCTTCTCGGACCGCTGCTTTGGTCAGTACCGAGGCGAACGTGAGCACCCCCTGGCCCCCCACTCCCGCCACCACGAGGTCGAGCCTCATCGCGTGCGCCTTCGCCCCCGAAGGTCCCGCTTCAGAGCCTTGTGGCGGCACGCGGAGGCGCACAGCCCGCAGCCCATGCAACGCTCCCCGTCCACCGTGACCTTCTGGGTTGACTCATCCACGTCCAGGGCCGGGCAGCCCACGGTTTCCAGACAGGACGAAGGACAGGCATAGGCACCCAGGCAGCGGGTCGGCAGGGCCCGATACGGAATGACCGTGCGCCGCGGGCGGCGTGCCACGCAGGGGGCTTCGGCGATGATCACCTGCACGCCGGGCGAGCGCAGGGCCTGGGCGAGCACCCGAGCCAGGCGGCGGTTGAAGTACGGGAGGGCCTTTCGGACCCGCCGCACGCGCGCGGCCTTCACGAGCTCCTCGATGCTCAGCGGGCTCGGCACGGCACCCCGGTCGCCCTGGTAGTTGCCCAGCGACGGTTGGTAGCCGGTCATGGAGGCGTACCCGTTGTCCAGGATCAGCACCGTCAGATTGAGGTTCTGGGCTGCGGCATTGAGAAGGGGGGGAATGCCGGCGTGAAAGAACGTGCTGTCGCCGATGGTGGCGACGACGGGGGTGTCGAGGCCCGCGTACGCGAAGCCCTGCGCCAGGGCGATACTCGAGCCCATCGCGACCTCGGTCCGGCACAGGGAATAGGGGGCGTTCATGCCGAGGATCGTGCAGCCGACGTCGCCGGTCACGACCACCTCGTCCTTCTGATACCCGGCGCGCTCGATCGCCTCGGCGAGGGCTGCGTAGGTGGAGCGGTGAGGGCAGCCGGCACAGAACGTGGGGGTCCGGGTCGCCCACGAAGGGCCTGGCCGGGCTGTGTCCGCCGCCGCGGCGTCATTCCGCTCGAGCCCGGCCAGGGAGGCCAGGGCCCGGCCCACGATCTCCGGATCGAAGTCGCCCACGGCCGACGTCAGCCCGTCGCGTTTCCCGAGCACCTCGGGCCGGTCGGGCTGCTCCGCGGCCAACAGGCGGACCCTCTCCTCGATGAGCGGCTCCAACTCCTCCAGGACGAGCACTCGCCGGCAGCGGGCGAGGAGACTCGAGATCTTCCCCTCGGGCAGCGGGTTCATGACCGCCACGCGCAAGAGGTTCGGCTGCTCCTGGTCGGCGGGCCAGTCGTCGAGGGCCTCCCGCACGTAAGGCCACACTGATCCGGATGCGATCACGCCGAGAGGGGAGCCCGAGGGCTCGGAGAGGTTCCAGTGGTCGAGGAGCCGGCCGGCGTGCTCGAGCCGGCGCAGGGTGTCCTCGTGCTGGCGCAGGCACAGGGCGGCCCCCGCCTTCGTGTACCGTTCAAGGTCGATGGGGACGTGGCTCTTCTGACGGACCTGCCGCGGCGTTCGCAGGTCAACCGGGCCGCAGGTGTTCGCTGTGATCGTCGTCCCCCGCAGCATCACCGGCGTCTGGGCCTGCTCCGACACCTCGAAGGCCTCGGCCGTCATGGTGCGGTGCTCCTCCGGCGTTGCGGGCTCGATCATCGGGAGCAGGGCCAACCGGGCGATGAGCCGGGAGTCCTGCTCCACCATGCCGTAGTACATCCCCGGGTCGTCGCCCACGTAGAGCACCAGGCCCCCCCGGGTTCCCGAGGTGGCGATGGAGAGCAGGGCGTCGCTCGCCACGTTCAGGCCCGACATCTTCATGACCGCGTAGCTTCGCTGTCCGGCCCAGCTGTGGCCGGCCGCCACCTCCAAGGCGACCTTCTCGTTGACGGCCCACTGCACGCGCATGCCCTCGGGCTGCACGGTGAGGAGGTACTCGATGGCAAGGGTCGCGGGGGTTCCGGGGTAGCCGATGGCGAGTTGCGCCCCGGCTTCCTGGGCTCCGCGGGCGCTGGCCTGGTTGCCGGCGAGAACGGGTCGTGCGTTGGGGGCCGTTGAGGGCAAGCCGGGAGTTCCTCCGAAGGGGAGCCGCACCGACGGTGCGGCGAATCCCCTTGGTATCACGAAGGCCCGGCGGGGGTCAACGGGCGCGGTGACGGGGTGTGAGCGGAGAGAAGGAAAAGGCAGCGTGCCGGAGGCGAGGTACCACCCGGCACGCTGCCCACTGGTTACTGTCTACTGCGCGGCCACGGGGCCTGCCACGTGACCACGATCGAAGAAATCGGCCGCCTGGGCCTGCGCTGCCGCCGAGGCCTGCGCCTGCACCGTGGCGTCGTAGCGCGTCGGCTCCTCGTACCAGGGTTCTTCCAACGGGTCGAAGATCGGGGCGAGGGTGAAGAAGTGAATCACCGGGTCCGCCGCGGTGCCATACCGGTAGGCACCAGGTTCGGTGCTCGGGGCGGCGAAGGGAGGCGGCACGGAGGTGACGGAGTCGATGCCGATCGAGGCGAGGAATGTGAAGCTCGAAGCCTCGCTCACGATCGGGTCCCCGTGGGCCGTGACCGCCATGAGCTTGTCCGTCGAGTTGCCCCCGATGCCGCTATACATGGAGTCGGTGGGGTCCAAGAGCCACTGAGCGAGGTTGAGGAACACATAGTAGGACGTGGTCCCCTTCGTGTATCCGAGGCTCTCGACGAGTCCACGGATGTCGGTCCGGCGAGTCTCGTCGACGATGTTCGCGATCTGGCCGCCCGGGCTCACGAGGTGCAAGAGAGCGGGGCGCTCTTCCTGGGAGAGGAACACCGAGCCGATCAGCGAGCCGAGGGACTGCGAGGCGAAGCGCATATCCTCGGGGTCATTCGACACTTCCGCCGTCCCGTCGCCCTCGAAGTCGAGCGCCCCTGCTTCCAGAACGTCAAAGGTCTCCCAGAGATCGACGGCCGCCTGGTAGAAGTTTGCCCGATCCTGAAGGAGGTTGGCCGTGAAGAAGCCCGTGCCTCGCTCCCCGTGGAGCGGCGCATCGATGGCGAGCACCGCGAAGCCCTTGGCTGCGAAGGCGTTGGCCGTGAGGAGGGCGTCGAACTTGTCGCGGGTGATGCCGTGCTGGAAGACGACGACCGGGTGCGGCAACGTCCCGCCCTTTGGCGTCACGAGTAGGAAGGGGACCGGTACGGCCACGGGCGTCGGCAATCCGAGAGTCGCAAAACTCGCGCTCTGGAAGCGGCCGAAGTAAACTTTGTCGATTGAGCTCGAGGCGTATTGGAGTGTGTAGCCCACACGCTGGGTCACGTCGCCGGTGGGGTCCTGGGCCGCGAGGTCGGTGTATAGCTGCAGCATCGTCACGCCGGTTGCGTGGCCGTCGGAGGTCGACTCGCCCCCGTCGGTGAGCCATTCGAGGTCGTTCTTGTCGTCGGTCCATGCGAAGTGCGAACCGAGCTTGAGGGCCGCCGTTCGGGCCGAGAAGTCGGCGTAGGGCAGGGGAGGCGGCACGGTGCCGGGGGCCGCGAGATCGAGGGTCAGGTCCGCGGTGTGGAAGGTCCACAGGAGCAGGACGTCGTCTCGGCTCCAAGGGGTGCCCAGCACGGCCCCCGTGGCCTGCGCGAGCCCGTCGAAGAGGCCGCCGGGCGCGTTGAACTTGGCGCGCAGAGCCTCGAACTTCACAAACGGCGAGTCCGCCGGGAAGGGCGTCGTCTCCTTCAGGGCGCTCATGCTAAAGCTCGGGTGCACGTCGAACCCGGCCGCGTCCTTCAGCCCCATCTTGACGGCCACTCCGTAGAACGCCCCCGGGGTGAACGGCGTGTTGGGCAGGAGCTTCACCACGGTGTGCGGGGTGGACGGGTCCGCGTCGGCGATGTGGTCAGAGATCACCTGGAAGCTGGCCTGGGTGCGGGGCAGTTCCCGGCCGTCGAGCCGGAACACGAAGGCCTGGAGCGTGCTCGCGTCGACCGAGCCGGTCAGCGGAACGGTCAGGAACATGTTGGGCGAAAGGCCGAGGAGCTTCTGCGCGTTGATCACCAGCGCGAGCGGAGCCAGGGCGCCCTCGGCGGGCAGTTGAATGGCCGGGTCGGCCGGTTCCTCGTCGGCCGACCAAACGACGTCGTTGGGCATGGGCATCACCTGGATTCCGGGCTCGAACTCCGCGAACACGCGGTCCGTGCCATCCTCGGTCTTGTACGGGTCTTGCCCCAGCGTGTCAGTGTTGTCGTTGCCGTTGGCGCAGGCCCCCAGCAGCAGAGCGAGGCCCGCGAGCACCGTCGCGGCGCCGAGAACGCGAAAGCGAACTCTCATGACTTCCTCCTTGGGACGGCGCGACGGTCCGCGCGGTTGATCGTGGATCGGATCGGCACGGGTCTTCCTACCATCGGTACGCAATCTGGGCGCTGAAGATGTCGGCGGAGTTCGTGAACGTGCCCTTCAGGCCGCCGCGGCTGGCGTCCTCACCCACCGGGTCCTTGTTGATCTTGGCGTCGTCCACGAACAGGTGCGCGTAGCCGACGTCGACGGAGAGCCGATCGGTGGCCTGGTAGCCGGTACCGAAGGAGAGCCAGTACCGGTCGTTGTCCGGCAGGCGCGGCGTCCGGTACTTGGAGTTGGGCACCGGGGTCTGATCGTAGGCGAGCCCCGTGCGCAGCGCCCAGGCGGGCAGGGGGTTGTAGGTGGCGCCCACGGCGACCCGCCACGCGTCGTCCCACTTCTCGGTGGTGACCGAGGGATCCTGCTCTGGATTGTCGAACTCGATCTTCAGCTCGTCGAACGTGGACCAGTGGGTCCAGGTCACGTCGGCCATCACGGCCAACTTTGGATCGTAGCGGTGATAGAGGCTCAGGGAGACCGTGTCGGGGAGGTTGATGTCGCCGTTGGCGTCGGTCTTCTGAAACTTGCTGCTGCCCGCGGCGTCCAGGATCGCCTGGATCTTGGCCGGGACGTCGAACTTTGCGTCACCCTCCAGCTTCTGCTTGACCTGAGAGCGGTAGTGCAGCCCTGCCCGCGTGTTCTCGGTGAACTCCCACAGCAGACCCACGTTGAAGCCGTAGGCCCAGTCGTCGGCGTTGAGCGTCGCCTTGCCGTCGTCGCGCTGGGTCCTGTCTCCCACGGCCGCCAGCGCGGTCCCGAAATCGACGGCCTGGCTCAGCTCGGCCTTCATGTACATGGCGCTGACTCCCGCGCCGATGCTCAGGTTGCGGGTGATTTTGTAGGCGGCGGAGGGATTAATGTTGATGGTGAGGACGTCGGACTTCAGGGCGTGGTACCGGCCGACCCAGCCTTTGTCCCAGTCCGTGACCAGCCCGAAGGGGGCGTTGACGCCGAGGCCGAAGGCCCAGCCGTTGTCCAGGGTCGCCGAGTAGTACCCGTTCGGAACCAGCCCGAACGTTCCCCCGTCGCCCCCATTGTCGCCCGTGAGCCCCTCGTCGGTGATGTCGGTCAGTTGATGCGTGGAGCCCTTGTTCTTGAACACGAAGCTCGTGACGATGGCGTGGCCCCCGGCGATGGCCTGCTGCCCCTTGAGGCGGGTGAGGCCGGCCGGGTTGAAGAAGAGGGTGGAGGCGTCTTCGGCAGAGGCGGCTCCGCCGGCAAAGGCGTTTCCGATTCCGGTCACGCTCTGCTCGATGATGGCGAAACCGGCGCCCGAGGCGGCGCCTGAGCAACAGACGAGGGCCGAGACTGCCGAGAGGGTGGCAAACCACGTCTTTCGTCGGGGTCTTGTCATCCGGTCCTCCTTTGTGTGTGTGCGTTGTCCGAGCGTGCAAGGGCCGCGTATCAATTGCCGCCTCAGCGGCGAATCGGCGTCTCCTCCTCGAAGAGCCGTGTACAAATCAATGGGTACTGGTCCATCTGCTGTTGGGTCGGTGTGGCTCGCCGGTCGTCTTTGGTTCAAGTTTTGATTGGTTCCAATCAAACAGGATCTGAGACTGAGTCCAGAGCGGCCACTACTAACAATGTTTGCCCGCAGGCTACTTACCAAAAAAAAAGGGGCCTGGCTAGGGCGGAGCGGCCTTGTGGCCGCCCCGCCCGTTAACTTTTACAGAACGATCCGCTCCGCCTCCACCAGCCGGCCGGCAATCTGGTCGCGCAGCGCCGCCGTGTTGGCCGGTGTGCGGCGCGCCAAGCGGCGCAGCGCCGCGAGCATGGTGGCCAGCGTGTCTCCCTCCTCCATGGCGGCCACGGCCTCGCGCGCGAACCCTTCGGCTCGCGACATGGCTGCCTCGCAGGCGATGCGGGCCGCGGCGAGCGGCAACGCGGCGGCCGCCTCGCCGCGGCGGGCCGCGTCTTTGAGGGCCCGGAGAACCGTCGACTCGGCGGCGTAGGTGTTCGTGATGAGGTCGGCCGTTCGCGCCAGGATCATCTGCTGATCCGCCAGACCCTTGCCGTACTTCTGCGCGGCCACGCCGGCCACGAAGAGGCACGTCTTCTTGAGGTTCGCGACGAGTTTTTTCTCGGCGGCCAGAAGGCTGAAGTCCTCCTCGAGGTCGAAGCTCGGTATGCCCATGAGCTCTTCCTGCAAGGCCTTGGCGGCCTGGAAGAGAGGGATCTCGCCCTTCGTCGCCTTTCGGAGGAGCATTCCAGGGATCAGCAGGCGATTGACCTCGTTCGTGCCTTCGAAGATCCGGTTGATCCGGCTGTCACGGTAGTAGCGCTCGGCCGGGTACTCGGCGCAGTACCCGTACCCGCCATACACCTGCACGGCCTCGTCGACGACGTAATCGAGCGCCTCGCTCCCGAGGATCTTCACCATGGCGCACTCCACGCTGTACTCCTCGATGGACTGGAGCGCCGCCTCGCCGTGCGCTCCGCCGCCGGCCCGGAGCAATGCGTCGATCATGCCGACGGTGCGGTACGACGACGCCTCGGCCACGTAAGTCCGCACGAGCATCTCCGCGAGCTTCTCACGGATCAGCCCGAAGTCGGCCAGACGCTTGCCGAACTGCTTTCGCTCCAGGGCGTAGGACAGGGCGCCCTGGATGGCGTTCTTGCTGGCGCCGGCGCAGGCCGCGCCGAGCTTGAACCGGCCGATGTTGAGGACGTTGAAGGCGATCTTGTGGCCCTGCCCGATTGCGCCCAGCACGTTGCCCACCGGCACCCGGGCCTCGTCGAGGATGACCGTGGTGGTGGAAGACCCGCGGATCCCCATCTTGTGCTCTTCGGCGCCGATGGAGAGGCCCGGGGTGCTCTTGTCCAGGAAGAAGCCCGTGAACTGCTCTCCGTCGATCTTGGCGAAGACCGTAAAGCAATCCGCGATGCCCCCGTTCGTGATGAACTGCTTGGTGCCGTTGAGGATGTAGTGGGTGCCGTCGGCCGAGAGCACCGCCTTCGCGCGGCCGGACAGGGCGTCGGAGCCGGCTGTGGGCTCGGTGAGGGCGTAGCAGGCGATGGTCGTGCCGTCCGCGATGCCGGGAAGGTACTTCGCCTTGAGCTCCGGCGTCCCGTAGTAGACCAGCGGCAGGGTTCCGATGCCGGTGTGGGCGCCGTACATGACCGAGAAGGAGCCCTGGCCGGACATGTTCTCCGCGATCAGCGCGCTGGAGGCCTTGTCGAGGCCCAGGCCGCCAAACTCCTCGGGGATGTCGGCCATGAGGAGCCCGAGCTCGCCGGCCTTCTTGAAGAGGGCCTTGGTGACCGCAAAATCCTTCTCCTCGATCCGATCGGACAGCGGAAGCACCTCGTTCTCGACGAAGTCTCGCGCGGTCTTTGCGTACATGAGCTGCTCGGACGTGAGGTCCTCCGGGGTGAAGACCTCCTCGGGCGTGGTCTCTCGCACCAGAAAGCTGCCGCCTTTGACGTAGGATGCTTCGGACATGGGAACACTCCTTGTCAGTGGTCAGTGGACAATGCATGGTTGTTGGTCCTTGGTTCTAAACCAATGACCAAGAACGAATAACTAAGAACCCGTGAGATTTTCAAAGATCCCGGCTGCCCCCATGCCCCCGCCGATGCACATGCTGACCAGACCGTAGCGCGCCTTCCGGCGCGGCATCTCGTGCAGGAGCGTGGCCGTGAGCTTTGCGCCTGTGCAGCCGAGCGGATGGCCGAGGGCGATGGCGCCGCCGTTGACGTTCGTGATCGCAGGGTCGAGCCCCAGGGTGCGGATCACGGCCAGGGACTGAGAGGCAAAGGCCTCGTTGAGCTCGATCAGGCCCAGGTCGGCGAGGGTCAGGCCGGCAATCTTGAGCGCCTTGGGGATGGCCGCGATAGGCCCGATGCCCATGACGCCTGGGCCCACACCGGCGACCGCGAAGGATACGAACCGGGCGAGGGGCTTGAGGCCGAGCGCCGCCGCCGTCTCCGCGCTCAGTATGACCGAGACCGCGGCCGCGTCGCTCATCTGGGAGGAGTTGCCGGCCGTGACCGAGCCGCCCTGCTTGAAGGCGGGCTTCAGTTTGGCCAGTCCGGCCAGGGTCGTATCGGCCCGCGGCCCTTCGTCGGCCCGGTGGACCGAGGTGGACGTCTCGACCTTGCCGTTCTTCCCGGCCAGGGCGCGTGTGACTTCCACGGGGACGAGCTCCTCGTCGAAGCGGCCGGCCGCCTGGGCGGCGACCGCCCGCCGGTGGCTCTCGGCCGCGAAGGCGTCTTGGTCCTCCCTCGAGACGTGGTACTGATCGGCGACGTTCTCTGCGGTGATGCCCATGGATACGTAGGTGTCCGGGTTGGTCTGCACGAGGTCCGGGTTGGCCATGATCTTGTTTCCGGTCATGGGTACCCGCGTCATGGACTCCACGCCGCCGGCCAGGACCACGTTGGCCATGCCGGACAGGACGGCCTGGGCGGCAAGGGCGATGGTTTGCAGCCCGGAGGAGCAGAACCGGTTCACGGTCTGGCCCGGCACCGACTCGGGCAGGCCCGCCCGGAGGCTCGCGACCCTGCCCACGTTGAGGCCTTGCTCCGCCTCGGGGAAGGCGCAGCCGAGGATCACGTCGTCGATCTGGGCCGGGTCGAGGCCCGGCGTGCGCGCAACGGCGGCTCGCAGGGCCGCGGCGGCCAGGTCGTCGGGGCGCGCGTTGGCGAGGGCCCCCTTGAACGCCTTGCCCACGGGCGTGCGAACGCTGGTGACGATGACGGCTTCACGCATGAAAGGTCTCCTTTGAGCGGTCAGCGGTCAGCTTTCAGCGGTCTGCTGGAAACGCAGACCCAAAGACCGTGACGCTGGACCGCGAATATCGTTCTCGTACGTCGGCGTTGTTTCCGTCTTCTTCGCTGACAGCTGAGCGCTGACAGCTAGTTTCTCAGCGGCTTTCCCGTCTTCAGGATGTACTGGATCCTCTCCAGGGTCTTCCTCTGGGCGCATAGTTCCACGAACGCCCGCCGCTCCAGATCGAGCAGGTAGTCTTCCGTGACCGTGGCGCCGTAGTCCACCTCACCTCCGCACAGGACCCACGCCACCTTCTCGGTCACCAGCGTGTCGTGCTCCGAGATCTGGCGACCTTCCTTCATCGTGTAGAGCATGGAGCGGATGTTGGCGAGGCCCTCTCGTCCCATGACGCTCACATGCGCGGGCCGCTGGAGCGGCTGCCAACCCGTCTCCAGGAGCCCAAGCGCCGAGCGCTTGGCGTCGTGGATCAGGTGCTCCCGGTGGAGGGTGACGCTGTCGCCGGGGCGCAGGAAGCCCAGGTCGAAGGCCTCCCAGGCAGAGAGGCTCACCTTGGCCAGGGCGATCGTCTCGAAGGCCCTGCGCACGTGAGGTAAAGGGTCGGCGCCCGGGGGACACGCGGCCATGGCGCGCAGCAGAAGCTCCTTCGTGCCGCCGCCGGCGGGCAGGAGCCCGACGCCGACCTCCACGAGGCCCACGTAGGTTTCGTGGCTCGCCTGCACCCGGTGGCAGTGCAGGCACACCTCGGCGCCTCCGCCGAGCACACGGCCGAAGGGCGCGGCCACGACCGGGACCGGAGCGTACTTGAGCGCCAGGGTGGAGGCCTGGAAGGCTCGGACCACGCCGTCGATCTCGGGAAGGTTTCCCTCGAGGGCCTCGAAGAGGAGGAGCATCAGGTTCGCACCCACGGAGAAGTTCTCTCCCTGGTTGCCCACGACGAGCGCGTCGAAGGCCGTGCCGGCCTCGGCCACCGTCTTCTGGATGGCCTGCATGATGCCGCCACCGATGGCGTTCATCTTGGAGTGGAACTCCAAGCACGCGACTCCGTCTCCGAGGTCGATGAGGCTTGCCTCCGGGTTGGAGAAGAGCGTCCGGCCCACGCGCTTCAAATCTGCGAGCACGGTCACCCCGGCCCGAGGAGCGAGCGGAGTGTGGGTCCCGGTACCCAGGTCCCACATCTTCGTTCCCAGCCCCTCCGTCACGTAGAAGCGGGGTGTGGCGCTCTCGGCCAGCGCACGGACCGGCGCGGGCACGTCCCACCCTTCCGCCATCATGCGATCGACGGAAGCCTTCACGCCCAGGGCGTCCCAGATCTCGAAGGGCCCGATCTCCCAGCCGAAGCCCCAGCGCATGGCGCGGTCGATCGAGGCGACGTCACCGGCGACCTCGGGGATGCGGCGCGCCGCGTAGAGCAGCACCGCGGCGGTGACGTCCCAGGCAAAGCGGCTCGCGGCGTCCTTGCCGGCCACCAGACGAGCCACGCGCTCCCCGGGGTCCTCGACGGTCTTCACGTCTGCGAGAATCGGATAGTCCGCCTTTCCCGACGGGCGGTACTCGAGGTTCGAGGGGTCGATGCCAAGAGTCGTCTTCTTGTCGTTCTCCTTGACGGATTTGTAGAAGCCGGCGCCGGATTTCAGGCCCAGGAGGCCCTTGTCTATCATGGCCCGAAGCCAGGCCGGGAGCTCGAAGACCTCCCGGCGCTCGTCGTCCGGGGCGCCGTCGTACTGCGTGCGGGCCACGTGTGCGAGCACGTCGAGCCCGACGAGGTCGGCGGTCCGGAAGGTGGCGGACTTGGGGCGAGCGAGCGCCTGGCCCGTGAGGGCGTCGACCTGCTCCACCGTGAGGCCGTGCTTCGCCATGGCGCCCACGGTGTAGAGCATCGAAAAGACGCCGATGCGGTTGGCGATGAAGTTGGGCGTATCCTTGGCCCGAACGACCCCCTTGCCGAGCCTCTTCTCGGCGAAGCGGGTGAAGGCGTCCACGATCGCGGGGTCCGTCGCCGCTCCCGGGATGACCTCCAGCAGGTGCATGTACCGGGGCGGGTTGAAGAAGTGGGTTCCGAAGAATCGCGGCCGGAGGGCCTCGGGGAGCGTCTCGGCCATCGCGTTCACCGAAAGGCCCGAGGTGTTGGTGGTGAGCAGCGCCGTGGGCTTCAGGTGCGGCGCGACCCGCTGGAACAGGCTCTCCTTGATGTCCAGGCGCTCGACCACCGCCTCGATCACCCAGTCCACTCCGGCGAGCCTGACGAGGTCGTCCTCGAAGTTGCCCGGTGTAACGAGACGAGCCCGGTCCTTGTGGCCGAAGGCGGCGGGGTTCGCCTTGAGAGCCTTCTCTATGCCCTGAAAGGCGAAGCGGTTTCGGACCGCGGCGCTCGAGAGATCCAGGCCGCGCGCCCTCTCCTCGTCCGAAGGCTCGCGGGGCACGATGTCGAGCAGAAGCGTGGGAATCCCGGCGTTGGCCAGGTGGGCGGCGATGGCGGCTCCCATGACGCCAGCGCCCAGGACAGCGGCTTGTTGGACGGGGGGCATTGGACCTCCTCCTCTACAGGTGAGTGGGACAGACGGGCGCCGCGAGGGGATCACCTCGCGCACATCCCGTGAAGCAACACGTCGAAGAGCGGGGCCGCCTTTTCGGAGAGAGGACCGCGCTCGGCGCGCAGGAGCCACGCCGAGACGGTCTCGTCGATCGAGCCGAAGTACACCCGGCGCAGGAGCCGTGTCCCGACATCGCTGCGGAAGGCGCCACCGGCCTTTCCCTGATCCAAGATGGCCTCCACGCGGCGGGCGTAGCCGGCCAGAGGACCGGAGATCTCCCTGCGAATCGACTCCTCCGGCTGGCGGAGCTGGAACTGCAGAAAGGCAGCGAGCTCCGGGTCCTCTTCCATGAACGCCAGGTGGAGCTCCACGCAGCGGCGCAGCTTGGCCACAGGGTCCGCGACCTGGGCCACCTCCTCGTCCACGCGGGCCAGCATCGACTCCATCACGTGCCGGAACGCGCTGATGAGGAGATCCTCCTTGCCCTGGAAGTACAGGTACAGGGTTCCGTCCGCGACCCCCGCCTCTTGGGCGACCCGCGACATCGTGCAGTTGTGGTAGCCGTGCCGACTGAAGGCGCGCACGGCGGCCTCGAGGATCTCCCGGCGACGCTCCGCCTTGCGCTCCGCCGTCGTCGGGGGAGGGTTAGTCTTCTTCGTAGAGGGCATCGAGGCGATCCTTGTAGTGCTCCGTGATGATCTTTCGGCGCACCTTCATCGTGGGCGTCACCTCGCCCTGCCCGGCGGAGAACTCCTGACCGAGGAGGACGAACTTCTTGACGCTCTCGTAGGAAGAGAGGTGGGCCGCCGCCTGGATCTCTTCGAGACGCCGCGTGTAGAAGTCCAAGACTTGAGGGTGTTCTACAAGTTGCTCTGGGTTCGAGTGCGGCAGGCTCTTCCACTGCGCGTACCGTCGAAGCCATTCGAAGTCCGGAACGATCAGGGCCGTCATGAACTTCTTCTTGTCGCCGTAGAGCATGGCTTCGGCGATATACTTGTCCATCTTCAGGATGTTCTCGACCTTCTGGGGTGCCACGTTCTTGCCCCCCGCCGTGATGATGAGGTCCTTCTTGCGGTCGGTGATCCTGAGGTACCCGTCAGCGTCGATTTCGCCGATGTCGCCGGTCTTGAAGAACCCGCCGTCGGTGAACGCCTCTCGGGTCGCGTCCGGGTTCTGGTAGTAGGCGGAGAACACGTTGGGGCCCTTGACGAGGATCTCACCGTCCTCGGCGATCTTCCCCGTGACACCGCGAAGGAACCGGCCGACCGTGCCCACCCTGTGGTACCTCGGAGTATTGACGTTCGTGACCGGCGACGTCTCCGTGAGGCCGTAGCCTTCGTAGATCCGAATGCCCACGGCGTTGAAGAACATGGCGAGCTCGGGCGCGAGGGGGGCGCCTCCGGAGATGAAGAACCGCAGCCGGCCGCCGAATCGTGCGCGCACCTTGGAGTAGACGAGGTGGTCGGCCACGCGGTACTGGAGCGCGAGCCACGGCGCGAGCGAGCGCCCCGCAGCCTCCAGCGCGCCGACCCGAGCCGCCACGTCGAGTGCCCAGAAGGTGATGCGGCGGGTCAGCGGCGGGGCCTCGACCGCCTTGGCCTGGATGCCCGCGTGGATCTTCTCGAAGATCCTCGGGACGCTCACCGCGACCGTCGGGCGCACCTCCCCCAGGTTTTGGGCCACCTGCTGAATCCCCTCGGCGTACGCGATCGTGACGCCGCACCAGAGCATCAGGTAGTAGCCCGCCATGCGCTCCAGAATGTGGGCCAGAGGAAGGTGCGAGAGACACACGTCAGAGGGGCCGAGGTCGAACTCCGCGAGGCTGAGCTCCACGTCGGAGAGGATGTTTCGGTGGGTGAGCTCCACGCCCTTGGGTTCTCCCGTCGTTCCCGAGGTGAAGATGATCGTCGCCGTGGCGTCGTCTTTGGGGAGGGCGAGGCGCTCCTCCAAGACGCCCTGGTCCGTGCGATCGGCCTCCGCCTGCAAGGCTTGCAGAGTGAGCGCCCTCGGGTGGGACGCTCCGGCCAATGCCGAGAGCTCGAAGACGATCAGGAGCTCGATGCCCCCCTCGCGGTCCAGGAGCGGCAGGCACTTCTCGACCTGTTCGCGGTCCGACGCGAACAGAACCCGCGCTTCGCTCCGGCGCAAGAGCTCCGCGACCTCGGGAGCCGCGAGCGTGGGGTAGATGGGGACGGTGACCCCGGCCGCGCTCAGGGTGGCGGTGTCGGCCACCGCCCACTCGTACCGGGTCTGGGACAGAATCGCCACGCGGTCTCCGGGCGCGAGACCCCTCGCCATGAGGCCCCGCGCGGTGAGCTCTGCCTCCCGGTAGAAGTCGTCCCACAGGACATCCCGGTACGCGCCGCCCTGTTTGACCAGCATGCAGCGTTTGCCTTGCCATCGATTGCGCCGATCGCGGATCATCTGAGGGATGGTCATGGCGGCCTCCTGAATGAATATTCATTCATGCGGAGACTATGCCGGGGCTTCTCCAGTGTCAAGGGGGAAAGGCAACCAAAGTATCGGGTCGTCGCCGGGTCGGGGACCCTTGGCTCTCGGGCCCGCGAAGACCGTGACGACGAGCGCATCGCAGGGGCTGCCGTGGCCAAAGAGCGGTTGAGAGTGGTCCTTCTCGAGCCCTTCTGGGGAGGGAGCCATCGGGCGTCTGCCGAGGGGTGGGCGCGGCACAGTCGTCACGACGTTCAGGTCGAGAGCCTGCCTCCCCGGTTCTGGAAGTGGCGCATGCGCGGCGCCGCCTTCGAGCTGGCGCGCCGGTTGGGGCCGCGGCTCGACGAGGTGGACGCGGTCGTGGCCACGGACCTCCTCGACCTCGCCCATCTTCAGGCGCTGTTACCTCGCCGCGTCGCCTCTGCCCTCTACTTTCACGAGAACCAGATCTCGTATCCGGGCAGGCCCGGCGAGCCCGCCCCCGAGCGGGACCTCCAATACGCGTTCACCAACCTGGCGAGCGCCCTGGCCGCGGACCGGGTCGCCTTCAACTCCGCGTTTCAGAGGGACGCGTTTCAGGGGGGGCTGAAGGTCCTCCTGGGAAGGATGCCCGACGCGAGGCCCCTTTGGGCGGTGGACGAGATCGCCCGCAAGTCGAGCGTCGTCCCGCTCGGCATCGAGGTCTCGGACCTTCGATCCGGGGAGTCACGAGACGCGGAAGCGCCTCCGGTCGTCCTTTGGAACCACCGCTGGGAGTATGACAAAGCTCCGGAGGTGTTCTTCGCCGTTTTGGAGCGCCTGGCCGAGCGTGGGGTTCCGTTTCGGGTGGCGGTGGCGGGGGAGGCGTTCGGGCAGGTGCCGACGGTGTTTGCCGCGGCGAGGGAGGCGTTGGGCGGGCGCGTCGTGCACTGGGGGTTCGCGCCCACCCGGGCTGAGTATGCGGCGCTTCTGGCCCGGGCCGACGTGGTCGTCAGCACGGCTCTCCAAGAGAACTTCGGGATCAGTCTCCTGGAGGCGGCCTGGGCCGGCGCGCACCCCCTGGCGCCCCGCCGGCTGAGCTACCCGGAGGTGCTCCCCGCGTCGCTTCACGCCGCCTGCCTCTACGACGACGTCGACGCCTTGGAGGCCTGCCTGGAGGTGCTCCTGACCCGGCCGGACGGGCGGCTCTCCGCCGGAGACCTGCGGGTGGCGCTCTCCCACCTCCGGTGGGAGGAGCGCGTCAGGGCCTTCGACGATCTCGTCGACGAGGTTTTCGAAGCCAACGGGGGGCGATCTATGGTATAAGCGACCAGTCAGGCCCCCGTGGCCCCCAGGTCGACGCGGCGGTACAGCCGGCTCCCGAGCCCGAGCGCTTCCGCGTAGGCGAGCTGGACGGTCCAGTCTACCTGGGGGTACAGACCCCGGAACTTGTCTGCCCCGGGAGCGAGATTTCCCGTGAGGCACGAGCCCGGGTTCCCGGCGAAGCTGTTCACGAGGTCTGCGCACGCTTGGTCGAGGGCGACCGGATCGGCCGAGCACAGGATGCCTGCGTCGGCCACGATGGGCGCATCGGAATGGCCGTAGCAGTCGCAGGCCGGGCTCACCTGGGTGGCGAAGTTGACGAAGACGCACTTGTCGCGCTTTCCCGCCAGAGTGCCGAGGCAGTATTCGGCCATCTTCTCCTGCAGGGAGGCCGGGCCTTCGGTCCACTGGACCTGGATGGCTTTCTGCGGGCACGTCAGGATGCACTCCCCGCATCCGACGCACCGCTCTGCGTCGATCAAGGCGACTTCCCCGACGGCGATGGCTCCCTGGGCGCACCAGTGGACGCACTCCCCACAAGCGACGCACAGCTTCGCTTTGACCTTGGGTGCCACGGACGAGTGCTGGGCGAGCTTGCCCTCTCGGGCCGCACAGCCCATGCCCAGGTTCTTGAGAGCGCCGCCGAAGCCCGAGAGCTCGTGTCCCTTGAAGTGCGCCAGGCCTACGACGGCATCGGCGTGGGCGATCTCGGCCGCGACGCACACTTCGCGGAAGTGCTTCCCTTCGATCGGGATGCGCACGGAGGTACTGCCCCTCAGACCGTCCGCGATGACCAGCGGCGCTCCGACTACGGCGTAGTCGAAGCCGTTCTGGATCGCGGTCTCGAGATGGCTGACGGCCTCGGCGCGGGTGCCCACATACAGGGTGTTCGCGTCCGTGAGAAAGGGCTTGGCGCCCAGCGCCTTGATCGCCTCGACGACCCGGCGGACGAACACGGGTCGGATGAACGAAGTATTGCCCTTCTCGCCGAAGTGGAGCTTGACGGCCACGAGGTCGCCACGCTGTACACGGTCGGCCAGACCGGCACGCCCGAGAAGGGCCTCGACCTTGTCGAGGAGATTCTGGCGGGGGGTTGTCCGCAGGTCGGAGTAGTGCACATCGGGCGTCGTCATTGCGTGTCTCCGTCATGGGGGCCGTCAGGGTGCGGGGGCGAAATCTAGCACACCGCCCGGCTTGGATCCAGGCGGGTTTGTTCCTTTCGGCGTGCCGTTCGCTTCGGGCGTTCCCGAGAAGGAGGTTGTCATGTTTCAAGTGGGGGACAAGGCGGTCTACCCAGCCCACGGTGTGGGCGAGATTCTGTCCATCGAGAAGCGCGACATCATGGGCAGGGCCATGGAGGTGTATGTGATGCGGATCCTGGAGCGGGACATGACGATCCTGATCCCCGTGTCCAAGTCCAGCGACGTGGGGTTGCGGGAGGTGATGGGGCACGAGGAGGTGGACGCCGTGTTCCTCGTACTGCGCCAGCGCCGCCGTGTCAGCGACAACCAGACGTGGAACCGCAGATTTCGGGAGTACAGCGAGAAGATTCGCACGGGATCCGCGGTGGAGATTGCCCACGTGCTCCGAGACCTGTACCTCCTGCGCTCGGGGAAGAGCCTCTCCTACGGGGAGAAGCGCATGCTCAACACCGCCATGGAGCTCCTCTCCCAGGAGATCGCCGTGGCGCAGGGGCAGAAAGCCAGCCAGGCCCAGGAGCAGATCCTCTTGGCCTTCGGCGACGTCGGGCCGGCGGAGGCGTAACGCCTTGGGAGCGGGCGCCTATCGGGCGGTCCTGTTCACCGCCTGCGTCATTTCCGGGGCCCTCGCGGGCCCCGGGCTCGCTTCCAGCCCGGCGGCCCCGATCATCGGAGGGGCGGGCGGGGTATTGCTCTTTCTGGTTGCCTGGTGGTTCGAAACCGCGGCCCGGCTGGCCTCTCCCCAGGCCGTGCTCGGCGCTGGGGCGGGGATTCTGGCGGGGCTCCTCGGCGCGGTCTGGGCCCGAGAAGCGCTGGGGCTCGCCGGTCTTCCGGTGGCGGTCTCGGTCGCAGTAACAGGGCTCATGGTGTACCTCGGCGCCTTGTCCGGAGTCCGCGGGGTGAGGGCGCTGCGGACGGTCGGGGGCAAGGTCGGAGTGGTGTCGTCCGCGAGTCCGAAGATCCTCGACACTTCCGCGATCATCGACGGCCGGGTCGCCGACATGGTGGAGCTCGGGTTCCTGGGGGGACCCCTCGTGGTTCCTCAGTTCGTCCTCAACGAGCTCCAGGGGATCGCGGACAGCAGCGATCCGCTTCGCCGGGGCCGCGGACGACGTGGGCTCGGGGTTCTCGAGAGGCTCCAGGGCCTCGAGGGGGTCGAGACCCGGATCACGGATCAGGACTTCGCGCGCATCAAGGAGGTGGACGGCAAGATCGTCGCGCTCGCCAAGGCGACGGGGGCCACGGTCATCACGAACGACTTCAACCTCTCCAAGGTCGCGGAGCTCCAGGGCGTCCGAGTGCTCAACGTCCACGAGCTCGCCCATGCCCTTCGCCCGGTGGTGTTGGCCGGCGAAGAGGTGCAGGTCACGGTGCAGAAACCGGGGAAGGAGCCTGGGCAAGGGGTGGGCTATCTCGAGGACGGCACCATGGTCGTGGTGGAAGGCGGCGCCTCGCACCTGGGCGAGCTCCTGCGCGTCACGGTGAGCTCGGTGCTCCAGACGTCAGCGGGCCGCCTGATCTTCGCACGTCCCCCGGGGGAGGAAGCCACCTCGGGGAGGGAGAAGCGGAGCATGTGGAGGCGGCGCGGGTGACGCCCCGAACCTGGGCGGTCGTGCCGGCGGCGGGGGCGGGAACGCGCATGGGCGGCTCGACCCGCAAGCAGTATTTGGTGTTCGGCGGCCGACCGTTGCTGCTTCTGACCCTGCAGGCTCTCACGTCGTGGCCCGACCTCGACGGCCTCGTCGTCGTGGCGCCGGGAGCCGACGTGGACTGGGTGCGGGGCCTGGTGGAGGGGGCGGGAATCCCCCGGCTGCTCCGTGTCGTGGCCGGGGGGGCTCGGCGGCAGGACTCGGTGCGGCTGGGCCTCGAGGCGTTGGAGGAGGCTGCGGACGCCGACGTGGTGTTCGTCCACGACGGCGTCAGGCCGTTTCCGCCGGTGGGCCGTTTCGCCGCGCTGCGCGACGCGGCGTCACCCGACGGCGCGCTGCTGGCGGTTGCCTGCCGGGATACCCTGAAGCACTCCGATGCGGGGTTCATCGCGTCCACGGTGGATCGAAGCGATCTGTGGCAGGCGCAGACGCCCCAGGCGTTTCCGCTGGCGCTGCTGCGGGAGGCTCTGCGCTCGGCCGACGCGCGCGGGTACCGGGGGACGGACGAAGCGTCGCTGGTGGAGGCGCTCGGCCGGCGCCCCCGGCTTGTTCCGGGCGACGCCCGAAACCTCAAGGTCACCACACCCGAGGATCTGCCCCTGGCGGAGGCTCTCCTGGCGGTTTCTGCGGAGCCGCAGGGCGCCGCCGGTGCGCCCTGTCACATCGGGCACGGGTACGACGTGCACCGCCTCGTGGAGGGGCGCCGACTGGTGCTGGGCGGGGTCGAGATCAGTCACCCCACCGGGCTTCTCGGGCACTCGGACGCCGACGTGCTCGCGCACGCGGTGGCAGATGCGTGCCTGGGAGCCGCAGGCCTGGGGGATCTCGGCCGCCACTTTCCGGACCGGGATCCCCAATGGGCCGGGGCGTCGAGTCTGGATCTGCTCGCGCGCGTGGCGGGGTTGGTGGGCGAGAGGGGGCTCTGCGTGCGCCGCGTGGACGCGACCCTGGTCGCCCAGCGGCCGAAGATCGCCCCGCACGCCTCGGCCATGGAGGAGCGGTTGTCGCGGGCCCTCGGGCTTCCGGCAGGGGGGGTTACGGTCAAGGCCACGACGACCGAGGGCCTCGGGTTCGAGGGGCGGGAGGAGGGCATCTCGGCCCACGCGGTGGCGTTGCTTGGCTATGCCCGAACGCCCCTCTTGAGTTGCTCCAGCTGCGCCCGAGCGAGGTAGCGGCCGAGCCGGCCCTCGATGCCCGGAGGAAGACCCGCGAAGCGAACGCGCACCAGGGCGTCCAGGCCGCCAGAGAGGGCGCCGGAACGCGCCTGGACCACGACGCACGGAAGGTTGCGCACCCACTCGCCGCCGTCCAGCGCGACATGGAGCAGCGCCCGTTCGCCGGGGCCGGGTGGGGGAGAGGCGAGGGCGAGACGCGCGCCTCCGAAGCTCAGGTCCTTGAGCACGCACGGGCGGGCGCGATCCGAGAGGGATCGGGCGAGGCTCTCGAGGTGGGGCAGCGCGGAGCCCTTGGACGGCCGGGACCACGAATCTCTCACCGCCTCCGTCAACTCCTTTGAGCCCAGGGGGAGGAACTCGCCCTTCAGCGCCAGCGCAACCCGGAAGCTGTCGCGCCGGTTCCGGCGTTCGAGCGCGCCCGGGCCGAGGTCCACTCGAAGCGCCTCCTGCGGGACGCCGTTGACGACGACGGTGGCCGGTCCCGCGAAGACCCCGGTCACGATCACGAGCCCTGAGGATTCCGCGAACTGAAACACCGCGGGTTCGCCGAGAAGGAGGGGAAACGGGCCTTCGGAGCGAACCGGCGCCAGGTCGACGTGCCGGTCGTCGGCGTCGATGCACACGACGTCTCCCCACGCGCCGGTGGCTTGGGAGAGGAGGCCCCGGCGCTGGATCACCCGGCCGGCGAGGGTCGAAGTGTCAGGCGCCAAGGCGGCGGATACGCTCCGAGGGCGACTCGATCTCGGTGATGCGCAGGGCAAAGTGGTCGGATCCGACCACCACGAGCTCCCCCTTGGCGATCACCTTGTCGTTGACCACGAGCTCCATGGGGGCTTCCGTGTCCTTGTCGAGGTCGACGATCGAGCCGGGCCTCAGCCGCTGTACCTCCCGAAGGGGCATGACCGCACCGCCGAGACGAACCATCACCTCCACCTCGATGTCGAGGATGAGATCGATGTTGCGGATCTCTGCGGCCGGCGCCGGCCCGGGGCGGAAGGAGTCGAAGGTCGGAGGCGCCTGCGCCGGCCGGGCCGAAGGCGCGCGGGGCGGGGGGGCTTCCTCGGTAATCTCGCACGCGACGCGCGCGATCTCCTGGGCAACCTCGATCGGCAGCAGGAGGCGGAGCGGCGCGTCCAGCACTCCCTCGACCCGGATCGTTCCGATCGCGAGAAAGGCGTGCTTCCAGGGCAACGATCGGGCTAGATCGCCCTGAGGCGCCTCGTCGAGCCTCGGGGCGCCGAAGCCGGTCTCGCGGCCGAGGGTGGCCGAGAGGACAGGGGCGCCGTTGCCCGCGATCTGGCTCAAGGCCTCCTTGAGCGCGTCGCGGTCCGACTCTTCCAGGGTCGCCTTCGCCGAGCCCTCACCGCCGAGGATCAGGTCGGCGAGCACCGATGCCTCCTGCGGGTGCAGGAGAAACGCCATCTCGCCGGAGAAGCCCGACCGGAAGGGGAAGACGGCGGTGAAGGAGGCTGCGGTGTCCAGGTCGCCGACATTGACGACCTGTCCCAGCCCCTCGACCACCGAGGCCGGGCGGGCGAGCAGGGTTGCCAGCGTCGAGTTGGCCGAGGCGAATAAGACGCGGGCGAGCTTCTCCAGGGCCTCCAGCTCCGACGTGCGCAACTCCGCGACGTCGGCCGCCGGCTCGGTCGCCGCCACGGTGAGGAGTCGATCGATCTCTTCTTGGCTCAGGATATCGGCCACCTGCCGGCCTCCTCTCGTCGGACCTTGGCCCGTACCGCGGGCTCTGCCGTCGGGGCGCTACCCCACGCCCTGAAGCGGCTCGAACAGGGCGTCGTCCTGCGGGCGGGGATCTTCGCGGGTGACGTGGGAGACGATCCGCGCCGCCTTGCGCCCCTTACGCGCGCCGAACAGGGCCTGGAACTTCGGCAATCCGGCCACGCGGACCGTAACCGGGGCCGTGACCTCCTTGTTGAGAGGCAAGAGGTCCCCGACCTGCATGCTCAGCAACTCGCGGATCGGAATCTTCCGTTCGGCCAGGTCGACGTTCAGGGTCGTGATCGCATCGGCCAGGACCTCATCGAGCCGCCGGTGGTCCTCGTCGGTCATGCGGGTCGTGAAGTCGGTGCGGTTCTCCTGGCGCAGCTCCATCGCAAACGGGTCCAGGTAGATCGCCGGGATGCAGAAGTTCATCATCCCCGAGGTCTGTCCGACCTTCACCTCGAAGACGACCACCACGACGATCTCGTTGGGCGCGACGATCTGGACGAGCTGCGGGCTCGTCTCCTGGCGCTCGAGAACGAAGGTGGTCTCTCCGATCGTCTGCCACGCCTCCCGAAGGTCGCGCAGCGCCATCTGAATGAAGCCCTCCACCAGGTGCTGCTCCAGCACCGTGATCTCCCGGTTCTGCGTCGGCGTCTCCGAGGACCCTCCCATCAGCTTCTCGATGATCGCGAACACGAGCGTGGGGTTCACCTCGTAGGCGAGCGTGCCCCCCTGGGGCTGGATGTCCACGACGTTGATGCAGGTGGTCTCCGGCAGGCTCATGAGGAACTCGGCGTAGGACAACTGGTCCACGCTCAGGAGCACGATGTCGGCGATCGTCCGCAGGTACGCGGAGAGGTTGAGGGCGAGGTTGCGGGCGTAGCGCTCGTGCAGGAAGTGCAGGCTCTGGAGGACGTTCTTGGAGATCCGGTTGGGCCGCTTGAAGTCGTAGCGCGTCGCGCGCTTCGTGTAGCGGGCCGGGCTCGGCGCCACCGGCTCGGGCGGTGCGGCGAGCTTCTGCGTCGCCTCCTCCACGAGGGGGACGCTCTGCAAGAGCGCGTTGACTTCGTCCTGAGAGAGGAGCTCCGACACTCGACGCCTCGATCACGGTTGCGCGTGGCAAACGAAGCACAGGCCGGACCCGCCGGCTTCTAGCCTTATCGTTTCGCGGCGCCCGATTCTTTAGACCAGTCCTTCCAGCACACCCCGCAACCTCAAGATCGCCGACGAGTGCAGCTGGCTCACTCGCGACTCGGTGACACCGAGAACCTTGCCTACTTCCTTCATGGTCAGCTCGTTGTAGTAGTAGAGCGAGACGACCATGCGCTCCTTGTCCGGGAGTCCGTCGATCTGGTTCGCCAGGACGTCACGCACCTCCTGGCGCTTGAGCACCTCGAAGGGGCTCTTCTCCGGCTCGTCGGGGATGAACTCCCCGAGCTCCTTCACCTCCTCGTCGCCCTCCTCCGCCTTGGGGCGGTTCAGGGACAGGAGCGACAAGCCGCGGGCCTTGTAGAGGAGGTCGCTGAACTCTCCCATCGACACGCCGAGAGCCTCGGCCGCCTCCTCGTGGGTCGCCGGCCGCTTGTTCTTCTGCTCGAGCTCCCGGAACACGTGGGAGAGCTCGCGCTCCTTGCGGCGCATGGAGCGCGGCGCCCAGTCCTGGCGGCGGAGATAGTCGAGCATCGCGCCGCGGATCCGGAACTCCGCGTACGTCTTGAACTTGACGCCGCGGTCCGTCACGAACTTGTCGATGGCGTCGATGAGCCCCAGGATGCCGGTGTTGATCAGGTCCTCCACCTCGATGGAGGCCGGCAGGCGCGCGGAGAGCCGCTCGGCGATGTACTTGACGAGGGGCGCGTACTCCTCGATGAGCTCGTCCCTGGCGGGCCGCAGATCGCCGGTTGGAATGGCCGTCTCTCCTGGAGGAGGCGGTGAACAGAGCGGAGATGGGGCGGAATCCGGGCGTATCCTAGCATCGGGGCTCCGGAGGTGTCAACACGGGAAGAGCTGGAAATCAAAAGACAAAAGACCCCCACGAGCCGCTTGCGGCGGTTCGGTGGGAGTGGCTTCCGGGAGAGAGAGGGCGCGGCTCAGCCGAGGTACAGGGGACGCAGGAGCGCGTCCAGGTCCTCCGGCGTCACCGACTCGTCTCGCAATTCCTCCCCGTGGCGGGCGATCAGCTCGTCTGTCGTGCTGCGAACCTGCTCCGAGCGCTGCTCCGGGGGAAGGTTCGGCTGGCGGCCGTCGACCACCTGGGCGGCGAATTGGCCGATCCACTGCGCCTTGCGCGCGGTGGCGCTCAGGGTGAGCTGGTCCGGGGACCGGCTCGCCTGGCTCGCCTCCGACGTGCGGCGGGGGATTCGACCGACGCGCTCCTGGCGGTTGTACGTCCGCAGCACGTTGTGGACCGCGAACTCCGAGATGCCCATGTCCCCATCCTTGGGTCGAGGGTGTCCTTTGAGGTATGGATCGGCCGTGGGGACGAAATACTTTAGAGATGATGAGGGGGAATCGTCAGCGCCGACCGTAGGCGGCCATGACGCGGCGGGGCGGCGGCGCCGCTGCCGAGACCGGGGGAGGCGTCGCGGCCCGGCACCGGTCCTCGGAGGCGACGACCTCGCTCAGGATCCGCCGCAGCGTCTCGACCCCCTGCTGGAACTGCGGGGCGCTGCGGTCGGCCTCGGCGGGAATCCCGGCCAGGAGGGCATGTGCCCGGTCGAGCAGGGTGAACTTCTCGGAGACGACCGCGGGCAGCTCGGACACGTTGGTCCCCGCCAGGATCCGCTCCTGGCGGAGCGTGAGCTCGAGGATCGTCCGGTAGAGTGCCTCGACGTGGGCGAGAATTTCGACGGGGTCCATGGGGCTCCGAGGCGAAGGGTCCGAGGCTCCTATCGGCACCCCGGAGCCGGAGCATGAGCGAGCGTCCCAGCCTTATCCCCAGGAGGGGGTGTATCCCGCGGGCCCATGGACGGGCGGGAGCGGGGCCCAGCATCCTTGCGTGTCTTCACCCCTTCCGGTCCGCGAACCGAGGCGTGTTGACGCTCGCCGGCCGATACCCGGCCAGGCCGGACTGTCCTGCGGACACGGTCTTGAGGTCGTGGCGCAGCGCGTCCAGCGCCTCCGCCGCCATTCGGCGGGCTCGGGCGTCGGAGCGGGCGACCGTTGCGGCGAGCTCTTGCAGCGCCGCGGCGCGGGGGTCGGCCCAGGGCGGCGGCGTCCCCGGAGTGGCCGCGGTGGCTTCGAGTCCCTGCAGGGCCTCGGAGCGGGTGGCCAGGGCCTTCTCGAAGGCGTCGAGGTCCAGGGGGGAGAGGGTCGACGCCAGGGCGTCGGTCGCGTCGAGCACGGCCCGAAGGGCGTCCAGGGGCTCGGGTGGAATCGGAGCTGCGTGCGCCATGTCTCGCTCCTGACGTCGGGCTGTGCCGGCGGGGTCAGCCGGCGATGGAGAGCCGGTGATCGTCCTCGGGGGCGGGCATGCGGCGATTCAGGGCCTGGGCGTCGTCGTCCAGGGGGACCTCCATCTCGGCCCAGGCGTCCCGCAGGGTCTTGAGCGTGGGGAGGATCCCGTCCACGTGAGCCATGTCGTTGGTCATGTTGGCTTCGGTGATCTTCCGCATGAAGAAGATGTAGAGGTTCCAGAGGTTTGCCGCGATCTCGCCGCCCTTCTCCAGGTTCAAGGTCGCGGCGAGCTCCTCGACCACCGCGCGGGCCTTCTCGAAACACTGAATCTTCTCTGGGATTTCGCCTCTGCCCAGGTGCTCCCTCGCCCGGCGCAGAAACTGGATTACCCCGTCGTAGGCTAGGACGATAAGCTGCTTTTGGCTCGTAACCGCGCTCGTCTGGGTCTTCGCGTACGCGTTGACACCGTATCCGTGGATCATCCGACCACCTCCGTGTGGTCTCCCGAAGGAGCTGGGAGCTTCAATTGGAGCTCTTGGTGAGGGCGGCCAGGGCGTTGGTGAGGTAGCTGCCCTGGTTGTTGAGTTCGCTGATGGTCTGTTCCATCCGGTTGAACTGGGCGAGCAGGCTCTCTCGTCTGACTTCGAGGCGCGCTTCCATCTCCTTGATCTGTGTGGCGATGCTCTCGACGGATTTCGTCAGGCTCGACTGCTGAAGTCCTGCGACGCCCGAGAGGGGGTCGGTCAGGTTCGAGAGGTACTCGTCGAAGCGGGAGAAGATCCCCTTGGTCACGGTTACCGTGGACTCGGGCCCTGCGCCGAGCCCCCCGTCGAGCTCGACCAGGAGCTGCAGGCCGTCGGTCTTCGCGTTGCCCGAGTTGCCTTTGAGGATCTGACCCGTGCCCGTAGCGGGCTCCCCGTTGATTGTTCCTGCCACGTTCTGTCCTGTGCTCGCGGCGACGCCGGAGAGCTTGAGGGTCGTGAGGCCGCTTCCGCCGATCAGTTCTATCTTGGAGCTCGACCCGTACCGGGCCGAGGTGATCGTGAGCGCGCCGGCCCCATCGGCCGCGACCGTGACCTTGCCCTGGAACGAGCCGTTGATCTTCGCCTGGATCTCGGCGGCGAGCGACTCCGCCGTGTAGTCGGTCTTGTGCGCCAGCGTGATGGTGCGCGGCGAAGCCCCGTCCACCGAAAGGGTGAGCTGGTCGTTCGCGGCGTCGATCGAGAGCCCAGCCGCCGCGGTCCCGGTTGCGGCGGCTCGAGTGGCCACTTGGGTCACGTCCACTGCATAACCGGCGGTCGACTGCTGGGTCTTTGCGCCCGCGAAAACGAACGAGATCCGGGTGTTCGTCGAGTCCGCCCCCGTGCGAAAGAGGCGCATCGTCCCCTCGAAATCCTTCCCCATGGCCGTGGAGAGCTTCGAGGCGTCGAAGGAGAGCTTCCCCCCGTCGCCCACCGTGATCCCCACCGACGAGAGGGTGCGGTACTCGGAGTTGCTCGCCACGGTGCTCGAGACAAGGCTGCTAAGGCTTCGCTGCACGCCCATCAGGGTCGAGTCGCCCATGAGGATGCCGGCCACGTTCTTGTCCGAGTCGTAGGCGAACTGCTTGGAAATCTCGGCGGTGATGTCGTTGTAGGCGTCGACGAAGGCCTTCACCTTCTCGGCCACCGCGTCGCTGTTTCGCGAGACGGAGATCGTCACCGGCTTGCCGGGGTCGGCCGCCTTGAGGTCGAGGGCCACTCCCTTGATCAGAGTGTTGATCGTGTTCGAGGCCGAGTTCACGATGATGGCGCCGGCGCCCGAGCCGAGCTTGACCTGTGCGTCCTCGGCGGCCTGCACCGGGTTCTCGAGGTCGAAGGCCAGGTTGACCCCTTCGTCCTGGGTGATCGAGAGGGCGTTCTCCGCACCCGTGGCGTTGGCGGCCAGAAGGAGCCTGTAGCTTCCGCCCGTGCTCACCACCGAGGCTGTAACGCCGATTTTGGCGTCGTTAAGGGCCTTGGCGACCCCGTCGAGAGTGTTGTTGTTGGCGCTGAGGGTGAGGGTGTACGTTGCACCGCTACCCACTTGAATACTGAGGGCCCCTGTGCCGATGCTCGCGGTGCTGGAGTCGTAGTTCTGGGAGGCCACCTGGTGGGCCTTCGCCAGCTTCTCGACGGACACCGTGTAGGTGCCCGTGGGCGCTTCCAGGCTCGCCCGGGCCGTCAAGGTCGACTCGTTGGAGGAGGTCACCGTCTGGTTGTTCCAGGTGGCGAGCCGAGAGAGGTCGCCGGCCGCCACGCTCACCGAGAGGAGTTTGCTGTTGAGCACCTGCCACGTGTCCGCTTGGTTTTGGATGCGAGTCTGCTCCGCCTCCTTCAGGATCTTCGGCCGGCTCTCCACGGTGATGAGCTTGTCCACCGTCTCCGACGCCTTGATCCCGGTGGCAAGCCCCTCGAACGTGATCGTCCCTGCCATGACTGTTTCTCCTCCCCACGTGATCCTTCGTACCGCGACCGGTCTTCAGCCTCCGGCCTCGAGGTCTTGGCCTTCGAGCCTCCCAGCGTCCCGGCGTCCCAGCATCCCCGCTTCCTACCCCGTCTTGTCGATCAGTACGCCCACCATCTCACCGATCCGGGCGGAGAGCTCCAGGAGCTCCTTGGAAGGGATCGTCCGGAGCACCTCACCGGTCGAGTTGTCGAGCACCTCCACCATCATCCGCTTCGCGTCGGCCTGAAACGCGAACTGGACGGTGGTTCCGCTTGCCTTGAGAAAGGCGTTCACTCCATCGGCCGCCTGCACCACCGCTTCGTCTGTCGACTCCTGAGGGGGCAACGCCCGCGGCGGTGCATCCTGGGTCGGTCGAGGTCCTTGCTGACCCGCCGACACGGCCTGCCGCGAGGGAGAGCCTCGAATCGAAATGTCTGCGCTAGCCATCACCGCGTTCATGAGTTGCCTCCTTGCGTCAAACCGGCGGCGTTTTCGCCGCCTCAGGTTTCAGGATGGCGAGGGAGGAGGGGAGGGCCGGTCCTTGGGCCCTCCCCTCCGTCAAGCCGTTACCCTCTCAGAAGGGTGAGAAGGTTGTTCGGTGCCTGATTGGCCTGGGCGAGCATCGCTGTGCCAGCCTGCATCATGATCTGGTACTTGGTGAACTGTGCCATCTCGGCCGCCATGTCGGCGTCGCGGATCGTCGACTCCGAGGCCTGCAGGTTCTCCGAGGACACCCGCAGGGTGTCGAGGTTGGCCTCCAGGGTGTTCGCCTGGAAGGCGCCGAGATTGCCTCGGATCGTCGACACCTGGTCGATGGCCGCGTCGATCATTACGATCGCGTCCTGGGCTCCCTTGGCCGTGGTGACGTCGATGTCCGCCAGGCTGGCGAAGTTGCTCGAGATGCCTGCCAGGTCGGAGTCGGCGTCGGCGTTCGCCTTCACGGCGAGGCTTGCGGCCGATATATCTTGGACGCCGATCTTCACCGTTTGGTCCTGGTTCGCGCCGATCTGGAAGACCAGGGACTTGTCCTCCAGGCTGACATTCGAGGTCCCTGCCACCAACGTGGTCCCAAAGTTCACTTTCAGGGTGTTCGGGCCGCCATTGTTCGTGGTCGCGCCGTCGGCGAGGTCCACACGGTTCTGGCCTGCGGTCACATCGACCCAGCTGCCGGCGCCGCCGCTCGCGCTGCTCAGCCGGGCCTGGTAGGCCGTCTGCACCACGGCGATGGTGCCGGAAGCGCTGAGGTTCGCGGTGGTCACGCCGCTGACGTCCAGCGTCACCGAGTCGTTGGCCGCCCCGGTCGCGGTGGCGGTCGTGGACGTGCTGTGGAAGGCGCCGCCGCCCACGGTGTTGCCGTCGACGACGAGTTTCGCGGCGCTGGCGCCCAGATCGACGGTGAAGGCGTCCGCTGCCTTGTGGTAGCCGGCCCCGACCGTGAACTGGAAGTTGAAGTCCGACCCGGCGGCTGTCCAGGTGCCAGCGTTGTTCGTGAAGGTGACCCCCGAGACGGTCGCCCCGGTGGTGGCGTTCTTGAGCACGAAGTCGCCGGCGACCAAGGCGCTGTCGAGCTTGTTGTTCGCGAGCTCGACCTTGTAGCTCGCCCCGGCGGTCCCCGAGTAGTAGCTGCTGGCGCCCAGAGTGGTCGTGACGGTGGCGGCCGTGCCCGTGAACTTCGCCAGGTTGATGACGTCGCCGCCCGTGAAATCGGAGAGGGCGGCAGCGGCGAGGTTCAGGTGGACGTTGTCGGCTCCGTTGGCCACCGTGAGATCGATCTGGCTGGCGAAGTCGCTGTAGAGAGCGACGTTCGAGCCGGTGTCGAGCTTGATCCCCAGATTGCTGGCGGTGACAGCCAACGTAACGGTGTCGCCGGTCACCCCGGCTCCCGAGACGGCCGCGGCGTTGTTGAAAGTGATGCTGTTCGTCCCCCAAGAGAGGGTGCGGGTCGTGAAGTTCCAGGCCGCGGCTACGGCGCCGCCGCCGTCGGTGGCTACCGTGAGTCCGCCGCTGGCGACGTTGGTCGTGGCCAGGTTGACGCCGTTACCGCCGGCCGCGACGGCGACCACCAGGGAGGCGCCGGTGCCCACGAACTTCTCGGTGCCGGCGGCCAGGTCGACCGCGATGGTCCCTGTGTTGCCTCCACCCAGCGTGGCGGTGTTCACGGAGTCGGCCGTCGCGCCGGAGAACGTCACCGTGTGGGCTCCGGCAGTGGCCAGCGTGCCGGAAAGATACGTTGCGCCGGTGGGGTTCGTGCCCACGACCTGGATGCCCGAGGCCAGGGTCTCGGTCGCTCCCTTGGCCAGCGTCTCCAGGGCGCCGGTGAAGGACAGGGTGTGGGTTCCGGTGGAGAGGCTGCTCGAGACCGGGGAGGAGTCGCCACCCACGTAGGCGAGCCCCATGTCGGTCAAAGTGGTGCCGGCCGTGACCGAACCGGCTGTCTTCACGCCCACCGCGATGGCGTAGGCGCCGTCCGCCGCGTCGGCCGAGACCACGCTGCCCACGCCGTTGGCCCGGCTGTCGAAGGTCGTCTGGAGGGCGTTCGAGCCGTCGAGAAGCTTCTTCGTGCCGTACTGCGTGTTGCTCGCGATGCGGCTGATGGTCTCCAGGATGTTCGTCACCTCCGCCTGGTTGGCCGCGAGCATCTTCGCGTCGGCCGTGGCCGAGTTGGCCGAGTCGAGGGCCAGGCCCCGCATCTTGTCCAGGAGCGAGTGCACCTTGTCCAGAGCGCCTTCAGCGGTCTGGATCATGGAGACGCCCTTCTCGCTGTTGGTGATCGCGGCCTTGAGGCCGGCGACCTGGGCGCGCATCTGCTCCGAGATGACCAAGCCGCTCGGGTTGTCCGCGGCCTTGTTGATCCGCAGCCCCGAGGAGAGCTTCTCCATCGTGGCGCTCATCGAGCGGTCAGTCTTGTTGAGGTTGCGCCAGGCGTTGAGGGACGTGATGTTCTGGTTGATCATGAGAGACATGAGATTTCCTCCATGAAGGGCGGGGCGGGGAAGCCCCAGCGGTTTCGTTCCGGCGTCCTTGCCGTGTGCCACAGTTTGAAGGGCGTGGCGCCCCCGGAAGGCTTACGGCCCCTTCCACGGCCTCGAGTTGATGCGTTTCTGTGCCCGGACTTCACCTCCTTTCGCAAAGTGGAAACCATGCTCTGACCCTCTTATCGGCGGGCCTTGGCCCGACTTGAGGGCGACGAGAGATCTTTTTCGATCTCCGCGATCCTCTCCATGAGCTCAGGCTGGCCCGGGGCGAGGCGGTCCGCCTCCCGGTAGGCCTCGCCTGCGGTGGCAGGAGATCCCGCCGCCCGGTGCGCGTCGCCGATCAGGAGCAGCGCTGCCGGGGCCTGCGCAGGATCGAAGAGCGCGACCGCCTCGGCGAAGGAAAGCGCGTCTTCGCAGCGTCCGTTGCGGAGCAACAGGGCACCGAGTGCCAGGATTGCGTCGGACCGCGACCGATCTGCCTCTGCCACGCCTTGCAGCAGCGCGAAGGCTTCGGCGTCCTGACCCAACTCGGCGAGAGTCAGGCCGAGGGCGACGCGTAGCTCCGGGTGCTCGGGGTGGGAGGCGAGCGCCGCGCGTAGAAGCGCTTCGGCCGCCGCGCCGTGGCCCCGCTCCCGCAGTCGGGCCGCCTCGTGAGTCACCTCTTGCGGATCGCCCGCGTCGGGCGGGGATATGGCGTTCGAGTTCATGGTCCTCTCCTTGGGCGGCCCACGGCCCGGCGCGTTTCCTCGCGCCGGACCGTGAAACCGGGGTCGGTCGCGACGCGCCCGGGGCCTACTGGAGCAGCTTCAGCAGATTCTGCGGCATCTGGTTGGCTTGGGCAAGCATCGCCGTGCCGGCCTGCATCATGATCTGGTACTTGGTGAACTGTGCCATCTCGGCCGCCATGTCGGCGTCACGGATGGTGGACTCCGAGGCCTGCAAGTTCTCGGAAGCCACCCTCAGGCTGTCGAGGTTGGCCTCGAGGGTATTGGCCTGGAAGGCGCCGAGCGTGCCGCGGATCGTGGACACCTGGTCGATGGCCGCGTCGATCATCACGATCGCGTCCTGGGCACCCTGGGCGGTGGTGATGTCGATGTCGGCCAGACTGTCGAAGCTGCTCGTGATGTTCGCCAGGTCGGAGGTGGAGTCGGCGTTCGCCTTTACGGCGAGGCTCTCAGCCGCCAGGTCCTGGATGGCGATCTTCACCGTCTGGTCCTGGTTCGCGCCGATCTGGAAGACCAGCGACTTGTCCTCCAGGCTGACATTGGAGGTTCCGGCGGCCAACGTGCTCCCGAAGTTCACCTGGAGGGTGTTCGGGCCGCCGTTGTTCGTGGTCGCGCCGTCGGCGAGGTCCACGCGGTTCTGCCCTGCGGTCACGTCGACCCAGCTGCCGGCGCCGCCGGCGGCGCTGCTCAGCCGGGCCTGGTAGGCCGTCTGAACCACGGCGATGGTGCCGGAGGCGCTGAGGTTCGCGGTGGTCACGCCGCTGACGTCCAGCGCCACCGAGTCGTTGGCCGCCCCGGTCGCGGTGGCGGTCGTGGAGGTGCTGTGGAAGGCGCCGCCGCCCACGGTGTTGCCGTCGACTACCAGTTTTGCGGAGCTCGCTCCCAGATCGACGGTGAAGGCGTCCGCTGCCTTGTGGTAGCCGGTCCCGACCGTGAACTGGACGTTGAAGTCCGACCCGGCGGCTGTCCAGGTGCCAGCGTTGTTCGTGAAGGTGACCCCCGAGACGGTGGCGCCGGTGGTGGCGTTCTTGAGCACGAAGTCGCCGGCGACCAGGGCGCTGTCGAGCTTGTCGTTGACGAGCTCGACCTTGTAGCTCGCCCCGGCCGTACCCGAGTAGTAGCTGCTGGCGCCCAGGGTGGTCGTGACCGTGGCGGCCGTGCCCGTGTACTTCGCCAGGCCGATGGTCTTGGCGCCCGTAAAGGCGGAGACTGCGGTGCCGGAGAGGTTCAGGTGCACGTTGTCGGCCCCGTTGGCCACGGTGAGATCGGTCTGGCTGGCGAAGTCGCTAAAGAGGGCGACGTTCGAGCCGGTGTCGAGCTTGATCCCCAGGTTGCTGGCGGTGACGTCAAACGTGAGCGTGGCGGCGCCGGTCGTCGCCCCGGCAATGCCGGACGTTCCGTTGAAGTCGATGCTGCTAGTGCCCCAGGTGAGAGTCTGCGTTGTCTGGTTCCAGGACGCGGCCACAGCGGGAGCAGCGCCCTCGGAGACGGTAAGGAGCCCGCTTCCCGAAGTGATGCCGGCTACGTTGCTGAAGTCGGCTACGCCGGTAACGTTCAAGACGAGGGCAGCGCCGGTGTATGCCCCGACGTATTTCTCCGTCCCGGTCAGGCTGACCGCGGCGGTTCCTATCCCCGCCCCAGCACCGGCCGCGCTGGTCACCACGTCGGCCGTCGTCCCGGAGAACGTCACCGCGTGGGTCCCTTCCGCGGCCAGCGAGCTCGAGACCAACGTCGCCCCTGTGGTGTTGGTGCCCGTGACGGCGACACCCGAGCCCAGGGTCTCGGTGGCGCCCTTGGCGATGGTCTCCAGGGCGCCGGTGAAGGACAGGGTGTGGGTGCCGGTGGAGAGGCTGCTCGAGACCGGGGAGGAGTCGCCGCCCACGTAGGCGAGCCCCATGTCGGTCAGGGTGGTGCCGGCCGTGACGGAGCCGGCCGTCTTGACGCCCACCGCGATGGCGTAGGCGCCGTCGGCCGCGTCGGCCGAGACCACGCTGCCCACGCCGTTGGCCCGGCTGTCGAAGGTCGTCTGGAGGGCGTTCGAGCCGTCGAGAAGCCTCTTCGTGCCGTACTGGGTATTGGCCGCGATCCGGCTGATGGTCTCCAGGATGTTCGTCACCTCGGCCTGGTTCGCCGCGAGCATGTTCTTGTCGTTCACGGCGGAGTTGGCCGAATCCAGCGCGAGGCCGCGCATCTTGTCGAGGAGCGTGTGCATCTTGTCCAGGGCGGCCTCGGCCGTCTGGATCATGGACACGCCTTTCTCGCTGTTCTGGATGGCGGCCTTCATTCCCGCTACCTGGGCGCGCATCTGCTCGGAGATCACGAGTCCGCTTGGATTGTCGGAGGCTTTGTTGATGCGCAGCCCCGAGGAGAGCCTCTCCATCGTGGAGCTCATCGAGCGGTCGGTCTTGCCCAGGTTTCTCCAGGCGTTCAGCGCGGTGATGTTCTGGTTGATCATCAGGCTCATGGGTGCTCTCCTTGTAGGCTCGCTGTCCAATGACGGGGCTGATGCACTGGGAGGGTGGGACGCTCGGAGGCGGCCGTTGCGGGCCTCCGGATGTGGTCTCCCTCCTCGCCTTTATCGATTCCAGCGTCCGCGTTACGTCGCGAGGTCCCGCTGGCTGCACTAGCCGCTTAAGCAACCGGTGTGCCATGGGGGGTATTCAGGGCCGGCCAGAAGCACAACGGTGCGGAAGCAGAGGGGTTTCGTGTCGGAGCGAGGCAACGATGAGACCCGGGGAGCGGGGTTGCCTGTTTCACCCCCGGGGTCCGGTCGCTGCCCCCGGGGAGATTCTGCGGTCGGAGCGTCTGGAGACTCAGCGGTGATCGTCGGCGCCTGAGGCAGACTCGCGGGTTGCCACGCGGTCCGCCTCACCCACAGCGACCGAGTCACCCTGACCCTGCTCGTCTCCGAGAAAGAAATCACCCTTCTCGACATCGGCAGTCACGACGAGGTCTACCGCTAGGAGTTGTGCGGTTCGAAAGGAGATGGAGGCCTGCCTCCCGGGACACGCAATGACCACCATCCACTCTGTTGTGAGGAGGTTCTGTGACCGGAAGAAGGCGGACGACGTGGTGGACGGGCTTCTGGGCGCCTTCGACGTCATCGGCGAGGGAAAGGAGGAACTCCTTCGAGCCCGTGGCTTGCCGATAGGGGACTTCGAGGACGCGGTGGTAGCCAGCGCGGTCGACAGGGCTGCGTGTGACTGCGTCGTCACCCGAAACGTGGCAGATTTCCGGGGGGCGCCGGTGTGGGCTTTGACCCCGGAGGAGTTTCTGGAGTTCCTGACTTTTTGAGCCCCGGGCGGGACGGAGATGCTTGGTTCGCTCGACCGAGGCGTTTCGTGCCTCGCGAATCCATAGCCTTCAAGGCACACGAGAGCCTTGCCGGGAGCGAGTCGTCTCGCTATTCTGGCTATTTAGATAGCCATGAAAGGAAATCCGATGATCGAGTACTCGATTTCCCAGGCGAAGAACGACCTGCCCAAGATTGTCCACGAGGCGGAGCGCCAGGGCGTGGTGCGGCTCCATCGCCGCGGGCGGCCCGTCGCGGTCATTCTCTCCGAGGAAGAGTACCGGCGCCTCCTGAGAGAGGGGGGCGGTGAACGGTCCCTCTTCGACTCCATCTCCGAGTGGCGCCGGGAAGCCGGAGACGATCTACCGGACGTCGGCTCCGGGGAGGTCGATGCGTGGCGGGATCGGACGCCGGGAAGAACGTTCGCGTGGCCGACGTGAAGTACCTGCTCGACACCAACATCCTCTCCGAGCCCACTCGAAAACTACCCCATCCAGGAGTAATGGCCGGCCTCGAACGCCATGAGCGCGAGGTCTGCACAGCGGCTCCGGTCCTTCATGAGATGACCTACGGTGTCGAGCGCATGGGACCCGGTAGGCGCCGCGACCATCTCGCAGCGTTCGTGGCGCGGCTACTCGCCTGTCCTTTGCCGGTATTGCCGTATGACCTCCGCGCGGCCCAGTGGCACGCCCGGGAGCGGGCACGTTTGGAGTCGCTGGGGCATACTCCACCGTTTGTGGATGGCCAGATCGCCGCGATCGCCGCCACGCAGGGCCTGACGATCGTCACGAGGAACGTTCGAGAATTCCGGATCTTCGCAGAGCTCGTCCTCGAAGACTGGTTCGAGGGGCAGTGAGGTGCGAGTCCAGGGGCCAACTCGGTGCGCGCTTGGCTCCCGTTCGCCCCCCGCTTCCCCTCACACCACGAGCATCCCCGCGTACCCCACGACCCGCTCGTAGTCCCCGCTCGTCTCCCCCGAGGTCGCGTAGGCCACGAGCTCGCCGCGCGTGGCGCCGAGCCGGCGGGCCGCGGTCAGGAGCACGGCGGTCGGGATCACGCCGCACATGCTGATCCGGCGGCTCCGTGTCGTCTCGAGGAGTCCCCGGGGGTCGAGCGCGAGCACACGCTCGATGGCCTCCGCGTCCTTCCTTTGGGCAACCGCGTGGGGCTCGTAGTGGGTCATGTCGCTCGAGGCGACGAGGAGGACCGGCTCGGGCCAGCCCGCCAGCACGCCGCCGATGGCCTCGCCCACCTCTTCGATGTCGTCGGCACCGCGCAGCAGGAAGGCGATGGGGACGATCTGCACCGAGGGGTTTCGGTGCTGGAGGAAGGGGAGCTCCACCTCCAGGGAGTGCTCGTGGGCGTGGGCCAGCGCGTCCTCCTCGAGGAGCGGGCAGGCCGCCTTCAGGGCGTCGGCTAGAGCCTCGGCGACCGGCACCGGGCCGAGCGGGGTGAGCCAGGTACCGCGGGACAGGATCGACGCGGGGGTGCCGAGGCCGGTGTGGTTGGGCCCGAGCAGGACCACCGTGTCTGGGACCAGCACCCGGCCGAACACCTTGCCGGCGACGCCCCCGGAGTAGATGTAGCCGGCGTGGGGAGCCACGACGCCGAGCGCGCGGACCGGCGCGGGCTCGTGAGGCACCGCCTCCCGGAGAAACGCGGCGAGCCGCTCGGCGGTGCCGGGGTAGAACTGGCCGGCGACGGCGGGACGTCGGGTCATGGCGGGCTCCTTTCCGGGCTGTGAACGTGCGCCAGCGGACGGGGGACGGGAAACAGGCAGCGAAGAGAGGTCCCGGGCAAGCGGCACCTCTACCGGCCGAAGTTGAGCAGCCGTTGGAGGAAGGAGAGGGGAGGAGGTGTCGAGGGCACCGGGGAGTCGGCTGGGGGGTCGGCCGGACGGGGGTGGCTGCGGCGCTCCTCGGTGCGCACCACGACGGCGGTGGAGTTGTCGGTGGTTCCCAGGCGAAGCGCTGATTGAACGAGGCTGTCCGCCGCCTCCTGGGGCGGGAGTTGCGAGGCGACTTCGAGGATCTGACGCGCGGGAACCACGCCGTGTACCCCGTCGGTCGTCAGCACGAAGGTGTCGCCGTGGCGCAGCTCTCCGTCGCCGACGTCTGGCGTGACCGAGGGATCGACGCCCACGGCCCGGGTGATGACGTTTCGGTCCGGCTGGCTGGCCGCGTCCTCCGGGCGAATGAGGCCCGCGTCGACGCGGGCCTGGACGAGGGAGTGGTCCTTGGTAATTTGGGCGAGCTCCCCGCCGCGGATCCGGTAGGCCCGGGAGTCGCCGGCGTGGGCCACGTGGTAGTGCTCGTCGTCGAAGACGACGAGCACGAGCGTGGTGCCCATGCCCCGAAGCTCAGGGGTCGCCTGCGCCTTCTGGAGGATCCAGCGGTTGACGTCTTCGAACACGCGCACGAGCATCAAGGGGAGCGAGCCGACCCGGCGGGCCTCGGGGAGATCACGGCGCAGGAGCCAATCGGTGAGGTCGATCGCCATCCGGCTGGCCTCGGCTCCCCCGGCGGCGCCCCCCATGCCGTCGGCGATCACGGCGTAGCCCAGCCCGGCATCGACCCGTGCCGAGTCCTGGTTGTTGTGCCGCGGTCCCTGGTGGGTGCTCTGGGCCGTGTGGAGCAGCATGGCGGCCACTATAGCACACTTCGGACCGTACCCAACGGGGAGCGTGGCCCCCTGGAGCGACGGGGTTCGGCGCGCGATTGCCCCTGACCCGAAAACCGGCTATATATCGCGTTGCATCGCGTTGGGGCGGGCTCGATACGAGTCCCCCTCCCCGGAGCGCGGCGGACCGTGAGGGCCGCGCGACTCCGGAGGGCGCTCTCCGAAGCTCTCGGAGGGGCCCGGCGCCCGCAGCACAGCAGGTGGCGAGGGCCATGGACGAGCGAGCAGCCTGTTTCGGGGCGGAGGATTTCGGGGGGTACCTTTCGGGTCGCCGGAACTTCTTGCGCCTTGAGCTTTGCCTTCGGCAGCCTGAGGGCCCCGGCTTCGAGGCGTCGCCAGACCCCTTCGTGCGGGTCGTGAGCTCGAGCCGCCTGGGGGAGCTCTATCTCACCCGGCTGCGCTCCTGCGATGGCGCCCTGGACCGATTCACCACGCTGAAGCTCCTGGGGGATGCGAGGCGGCCGCAGGCCGGCGGCACCGCGGACCCCAATCCGGTGCAGAATCGGCTCTTCCTCGAGGAGTACCGCTCGCTGCGCCTGCTCAAGGAGGGCGACCCGGACCCGCTCCTGCGCCTGACCCCCTTCGACCTCAAGACCGACGGCGGGGTCGATCTGACGCGCCTCGCGCCGCTCACCTTCTGCAAACGCCGCCGGCTCTTCTTCAACCCCCGGTGTTCCCGGTGTGGCCAGGTCCTGCGCGACTGCCGCGACGATGACGTGCTGCTGCGGTTCGGGCTCAAGTCCTACGCGGCGTCGAGCGCGCGCTACCTGTGCTGCCACTCCTGCGTGCGCGACGGCGCCGGGTTCCAGGGGGGCGCCAAGCGCTTCTTCACCCGGTCGCCGGACGACGCCGACCGGTCGGTGGAGGTCCTGGGAGATGAGCTGGATCTCGTGGCCGCCTTCGGAGAGCTCGTCGCCCAGGGTCCCTCGGGCATCACGGAGTTCCCCTGCGCCCAGTGTGCCTCCTCGGCCACCTGCTATCCCCAGGACCCTCGCAAGGGCGCGGAGGCGCAGCGGCTGCTCGTCCCGTTCTCCTTCCACGACTTCTGCGCCTTCGTTCACGAGTTCCTCCCCCTGCGCTTCGATGAGGGGTGCGACCTGGTGGGAGGCCGCCGTTGGGACGACGCGGCGCTCCCGCCGGAGCAGGCCCAGGCTGTCCGGGAGCTGGCGTCGAAACCGCTGCGGCTCTTCTTCGAGGGGGACCTCCACGGCCGCGAGGCGCTGGAGATCTTCCTCCTGAAGTTGTCGCTGGCGGGCGAGCTGTGCCGGGGTGTCCTGGCCCTGCAGCGCCGATTCGGTACCCCGCACCTGAACCTTCGGCCGGAGAACGTGTGGGTGGGGCTCACGCCGGGAGGCGGCCCGATCCCAGGGTTCTGGAGCCTGCGCGTGCGCGTCGGTCCCCCGGACCATCCGGTCCCGGTCCCGGGCTCCACGGAGGGCGGCGGGACGCACCCGCCGGCGTTCCGGGCCCCCGACGCTCCCCATCCGATCTACGCCCCGCCGGCCGGTGCGGGGCGGGCCGTGGGTGCGGAGTTCGACCTCTATGGCGTGGGGATGCTCCTGATGCGGGCGCTCGTGGGCAACCGCTTCCAGGATCCGGAACGCCTGTCGCAGGTGGTCGGAGGCGCGCTCTTCGCGGCCTCGAGGGCGGGGCGCGTGGACGCCGAGACCGTGCTCGGAGCGCTGCCCGCGAGCGTGTGGGATCCAGGAAACGTGGTGTATGAACCGCGCGCCGGGGGGGGCGACTCGCTTCCCGCGGGTCTCTGGCGGCGCGCCCTGCTGGTTCCCCTGGGTCTCGTAGCGGCCGCTGGGCAGGCCGACGACTACGGCGGGCTGGAGCACGCCGTGGGAGAGCTGGAGCGGCTCCGCGACGAGGTCCGGCGCGCGCTCTTCTTGGAGCCGCCCGGCGCCGAGGCCGAGATCGGAGCGGTGCTCGGAGAGCTGATCGACGATCCTGCGTGGCTGGCCGCGGTGGAGGCGGGGCGGGCGCCACGGGTCGAGCTGCCGCCCCGGCTGGAGCCGATCGACTCCGATCGGGTGCCTTCCGCGCTTCCGCCGGAGGAGGACTCCGAGGACACGGTCGTCCTGGGCCGGGGCGCCGCCGCAGCGGCTCGGGAAATTCCCCCGGCACCCGCGGCGCCGCCGCTTCCGAAGGGGGAAGACTTCGAGGCGACGGTGGTCCTGGGCCGGGGCGCCGCTGCGGCGGCCCGGGGGACGCCCCCGGCACCCATCGCGCCGCCGCCTTCGAAGGGGGAAGACTTCGAGGCGACGGTGGTCCTGGGCCGGGGCGCCGCCGCAGCGGCCCGGGGGACGCCCCCGGCACCCGCCGCACCGCCGCCTTCGAAGGGGGAAGACTTCGAGGCGACGGTGGTCCTGGGCCGGGGCGCCGCCGCAGCGGCCCGGGGGGCGCCCCCGGCACCCGCCGCTCCGGCCGCCCCGGCGCCGCCGGGCGAGAACTTCGAAGCCACGGTGATCCTGGGCCGCGGGGCGCGCGTGCCTCCCCCCGCCGCCGCGCCGGCGGTAGGAGCGGGCGAGCCTTCGCCGGACGCGGAGCCGAGTGACCCGGACGAGACCGTGATCCTTCCGGCTGGCTCGCCGCGCCCGAAAGGGAGCGGCGAGCGGTGAGTGGTCCGGCGGCGTCGGCCCCGGAGCTCGACCAGCTCGCCGAGGGGCTTCGCCGCGCGCACGAGCGGGCGGCGGGCCTGCCCGCGGAAGAGCGGCGCGAGGTCCTTCGGCTCTGGCTCGCCCACCGGCTCGGTGGCAGAAACGGCGACGAGGTGCGCCGCAGCCTCGCGGCCCTGACGGCGCTCCTGGGGGGCGCCCCGGTGGCAGAGGCCGGGCCGCCGCCCGAGCCGGTCGAGCCCCGGCGGGTCGCGGCGAGCCCCGAACCGACCCGGCCCCAGGTGGCGAGTCGGGACGGCGAGGTGCTGAACCGGTTTCTCCAGGCCTACTGGGGCGACGCCCAGGCCGCTGCGATCCCGGGCGCCGACCGGGCCGACCGGGCGTCGGCGGCGCTCGAGGAGCTGACCGGGCGGTTGTGGGACCTGGCCGGGTCGGACGGGCCCGACGCACCCCTCTCGGAAGCCCTGGATCGTATCGCGGGGCGCCTGGCCGGGATCGATGCTGCGCTTCGCGCCGCGGCCAAGGAGTCCTTCGACCGATTATTCGAGGCGTTCAGCCCGACTGCGATCGAGGCGCAGGTGGGGCGCAAAGGGATGCGGCTCGGCCCTTTCCTCAAGTCCGGCGCGTATGAGGCTTGGGTCGAGAAATTCGGCCAGCTGGAGGCCTACCACCGTGCCGGGCGACTGGTGGCGGACTTTCGGGCGCTCTTTCAGCGGCACGTGAAGGCGGATAGGGAGGAGAAGGTGGCGTCATGAAGAAACGACTCGCAGTGCGCAGGGGAATCGTGGGGATGGTGGCCGCAACCTGTCTGGGGTGTGCGGCGGGTGGGGCCCCTGTGGCCTCGGGGCCGGCGGCGGCGCCAGGGGCGGCGCAGGCCGGCCGGGCCGCGGCGGACGCGGCTGCCGAGGCGGCCCGGGCGGCCCCGGCGGAGAGGAAGACGGTCGACGACTTCACCGGAGATGTCGTGGTGGTCCAGGTGGGCGCGTCCCGGGATCTCAACAAGTTCAACAATCAGCCCCACACGGTCGTGCTGGTCCTGTACCAGCTCTCGGAGCCAAGCGTCTTTCGCCAGATGCTCGAGAGCCCGGAGGGCCGGGCGAAGCTTCTGGAGGCAGAGGCCTTTGACCCCACGGTCCTGTCCCGGCGCCGGATCATCGTGCAGCCGGGCGAGGCCCAGGACGTGGTGCTCGACCGAATGGCCAACGCCCGGTACCTTGCTGCGGTCGGCGGCTTCTACAGCTCCGATCTTCAGAGCTCGGGTCGCGTGGTTCCCGTGACGGCCGAGAAGTCCGGGATCCTGTTCTTCTCCAAGCCGAAGCCGCAACTGATCCGGCTGGAGCTCGGGAAGAGCGGGTTCGAGCCGTGAGTGCCGCGGGCTCACGACCGGCGGCGGCAGGGGCAGCCGGCTCGGGGCCCTAGGACGGTGCGGAGCGGCGGGGAGATCCCCACGCAGACGGAAGGCGGCCCGGCTCGGTACGGGCGGAAAGGGACCTCGGATGGAGTGTTCGAAGCAGGTCTACTGGCACGAGGGACTCTTCCTGCGCCCCCACCACTTCCAGCAGCAGGACTTGTTCCACCAGAGCCAGATCCGAGACGTGCTGGGGGCGTGTCTTCCCTTCGCGTGGGGCGTGGTCTCCCAGGGAGTGGTGGAGGCGGCCCTCGCTAATGAGACCTTCGAGGTCGCGCGCGGCGAGTGGATCTTCCCGGACGGCACGCTGGTGCGGGCCCCGGGCAATGCGCGCCTGGCGCCGCGGCCCTTCGCCGGGCTCTGGGACGCGGCCGGTGCGCCGCTGCCCGTCTACCTGGGCTTGAAGAAGCTCGCGCCCGGGGCGCGCAACCTGGAGAGGGCCGGAGAGGGGCGTGCGGCCGAGGGCAGCCGCTTCTGGGCCTCGGAGGACCCCACGCCCACCCAGGACCTCTACGTCTCGGGCCGGGAAGAGCCGGTGTTCTTCGTGGAGTACAACCTGCGCCTGTTCTTCGGGGACGAGATCGCGCGGGCAGGCGACTACCAGTGCCTGAAGATCGCCGAGGTGCAGCGCTACGGCAACGAGATCCGGATGGCGGACGGGTTCGTGCCGCCCACCGTCTCGGTGGAGGGGTCTGCGCTGCTCGGCCGGTACTTGCGCGACGTGCGGGAGAAGCTCACGTCCCGCGCCCGGGACCTGACGCTCTACAAGCAGGACCAGCGCCGGGGCGCCGTGGACCTGGGCTCCCGGGACTTCCTGTACTTCGTCGCCCTGATGATCCTCAACCGGCAGGTTCCGGCCATCCACCACCTGACCGAGACCCCCAAGGTCTCGCCCTGGCTGGCCTACGCGATGCTTCGCGAGACGGCAGGGGAGCTCTCGACCCTCTCCACCCGCCGCGACGCGCTCGGCCGTGGCACGGGCGCCGAGGAGGGCGAGGGTCTGCCGGCCTACCGCCACGAGGACCTGGGCACCTGCTTCCAGTCGGCCACGCGGCTCATCTTCGAGCTGCTCGACGAGCTCGTGGCCGGGCCGGACTACGTGGTCGACCTCCTCTTCGACGGCACGTACTACTATGCCGACCTGATCGGCCGCATCTTCGAGGGCAACAACCGCTACTACCTCTCGGTGCGCACGGCCTTCGGCCAGGACGCCGTGATCAACGCCCTGCTGTCCACGTCGAAGCTCAGCTCCCGCGAGTATCTGCCCATCGTCATCGCCCGGGCGCTCCCGGGCGTCCCCCTGGAGCACCTGGCGAGCCCGCCCGCCGAGCTCCCCCGGCGCCCGGACACTCTCTATTTCGCCCTCGACCCCTCCGGGGGGGCGTGGGAAGCGGTGCGCAACGGCCTCAATGCGGCCGTCTACTTCGACAGCCCGCCGGGCGAGATCGGACTTCAGCTGATGGTGATCTATGGAAAATGAATCTGCGGTCACTCAGGGTAGGATCAGCGCCTGCTTCCTGGAACTCCTGGCCTACACCGCGCTCCTGAAGTCCACGTGTGCGCGCCGCCAGCCGCCGGTAGCGGAGGTGCGAGACACGATCCGGGAGCTCCTGAACCGCAGTGCCCAGGGGATGCGGGCGGCTGGGGTCGACCCGCGCGACTACGACGAGGCGCGCTTCGCCGTGTGCGCCTGGGTCGACGAGACGATCCTCAACATGCCGTGGACCCATCGAGAGGAGTGGCTTCGCAGCATGCTGCAGAGCGAGCTCTACGGGACGACCCGGGCGGGCGAGGAGTTCTTCGATCGGCTCAACGCGCTTCGCTCCGACCAGAACCCGGTGCGGGAGGTGTACTACCTCTGTCTGTGCCTGGGGTTCATCGGTCGCTTCTGCACCGGCGGCGACGAGTTCCTGCTGGATCAGCTGCGCCGATCCAACCTGCGGATCCTGAGCCGGGGGGTGCTGGAGACCTCCGCGCTGGCGGGGGAGACCCTCTTCGACAACTCCTCGCAGGTGCGGCCGACCGCGGCGGGACCCGGACGCTCCGGACCCTTCTGGAGCCTGCCCCGGATCCTCGCGCTGGTCGCGCCGCCGGTCGTCGTGATCCTGCTCTTCTTCGTCTACCGCTTCGTGCTCAATGGCGTCGTGGACAGTTTCCTCGGCCGCGTCGTGGGGAGCTAGACCGTGTCCGCACTCAAACAGACGTTTCAGTTCGTGATCGTCCTGTGTCTCGTTCTCCTGGCGGCGGCCGCGGTGATCCTGATCTCGCGGCTCCTGCACTGGCCGCTGGCCACCGTGGGGTGGTTCGTGGCTGCCGTGGCGCTCCTGATCGTCGCGGCCTGGTTCGGGCCCAAGCTCTGGCGCCGCTGGGCCGCGAAACGCGCGGCCGGCAAGGACCAGGGAGGCGACCGGGAGACCGTGGCGCGCCTGAAGGCCCTGCGGGAGCGATGGGCGCTGCTCCTGGGCCAGCTGAAGGCGTCGCGCGTCGGTGCCGGTGGGAAGGCCGTGGACTCCCTGCCGTGGTACCTCGTGCTCGGCGAAGCGGGAGGCGGCAAGACCACGTCGCTGCGCGCCAGTCGCCTGACGGTGTCGCTCGGCGGGGCCGGGGGAGGGGCGGAGGGGGGCGCGGCCGGTCTGGGGTGGTCGTTCCTGGAGGGCGCGATCGTGCTCGACGCGCCGGCGTCTTACGCGCTTCCGAAGAGCGACGCGGATCGGGCCGAGTGGGGGGAGTTCCTCTCGCTCCTGGGCCGCAGCGGCCGACGGGTGCCGCTCGACGGCCTCGTCCTCGCGGTGCCGGCCGATACCCTCTTGCGCCGCAGCGAGGAGGAGCTCAAGCGCGATGCCGAGGCCCTGCGCCAGCGCCTCGACGAGGCGGTGCGACGACTCGGCGTGAAGTTCCCGGTCTACGTGCTCGTGACGAAGTGGGACCGGGTGGAGGGCATGGCCCGGTTCTTCCAGTGCCTCCCCGCCGGCACCTGGGATCAGGCCTTCGGGGCCCTCAACGACGGGGGGGCGCCGGTCGGCGCCTTCGCCGAAGGGGTCATGGACCGACTGCGGGCGCGGATGGGCGAGCTTCGGCTCGTGCTGCTCGCGGATCCCCAGCTCCGGGAGTCCCAGCGGCCCGTCACGATCTTCCCCGAGGAGGCAGCGGCCCTGGGACGACCCCTCGCCGCGTTTTTGTCTGCGCTCTTCGCCGTCGATCCCTACAGGGAGGGGCTGCCCCTTCGCGGCCTGTACTTTTCGAGCGGTCACCAGGAGGGCAAGGCCGTCTCGGGGCTCCTGTCGCGCCTGGGCTTTCCCGAGGAGGAGCTGCCGGCGCCGGCCGACAACCGGAGCTTCTTCCTCAAGGGGTTCTTCGGCCAGGTGCTGCCGCGGGATCGGGGGCTTGCGGCGCCGACCGCCCGTGCGCTGTCGTTGCGAAGCCTCACTCGAAATCTGGGGCTCACGGCCTGGGCGCTCGGCTTCGTGGTCCTCGCCGTGGTTCTCAGCGTCTCCTTCGCCTCGAATCTGAGGCGGCTGCGCGAGGTGTCTGCGCAGGTGCCGTCACGGGCCGACCTGACGGGCCGGCTGGATGCGGACCTCCAGGTGGCGGATCGGATCCAGGCGGCGGTGGAAAAGCTTCACACCGCGAACCTCGGGTGGGGCCTGGGCAAGCACCTCCTGCCACAAGCGCGAAAGGCGGAGGAGGCGCTCGCCGCGGAGCATGACCGGCGGTTCCGCAAGGGGGTCCTCGAGCCTCTCGACCAGCGCTTTGCCGCCGGGCTGGACCAATCCCTCGCCTCGGCTCACGCGGCGGAGCTCGCCGCGTCCGTCGACTTTCTCGCCAAGCGCATCGAGCTGATCAAGAAGGCCCAGGCCGAGCCGGGGTCCTCGAAGGCGCTCGCGCGCCTGGACCAGCCGGCCTACGGCGTGCTGCTCGGTGGCCAGGGCTCGCCGGAGCTCGCCAGTGTGTTCCAGCGCAACTACCTGGCGCACCTCTCCTGGGGCTCGGACGCGGCCTACCTCGCGTCGGAGCGCTCGGCCGAGGAGGAGTTGCTCAAGCGGGTGCTCGCCCGTCCGGGCGCGGAGCTGGACTGGCTCGTCAACTGGGCGAACATGCAGCGCGAGCTCAAGCCCGTGCGGCTCGCCGACTTCTGGGGTGCCGAGCCTCCAGGGGCCGGGGACGCCGCGGTCGTCGAGGGTGCGTACACGCCGGAGGGCTGGGCGAAGATCAGCGAGTTCCTGCAGCGCATCACCGGGGCGTTCCCCGAGGGGAGCCCGGTCGCCGTGACGCGGGCCCGCTTCGAGGCCTCCTACCGCCGGGATTACCTCGCGCGGTGGGAGCGGTTCCTCACTGCGTTCCCCAAGGGCTACAGCGCCTGGGCCGGAAGCCGGGATCGCCAGGTGGAGATCGCGGCCCGGCTCGGCGGCCGGGACTCACCGTACACACGTCTCTGGGCGGGGGCTCCGGATGCCCTCAAGCCCATCCTGGACCTGACGGCGCGGCGGGAGGACCTGCCGGGGTGGCTGCTGCTGGTCTACCGGTGGGATCGGCTCCGCCAGCCGGCGTATCAGGAGGCCGTGAAGCCGCGCCAGGGCGTTCTGGGGAGCCTGGCCACAAAGAGTACCGAGGTGGTGGGGCGGTTCTGGGAGAAGATCGAGGGGTCCCAGGATCAGGCGGCCACGCTGACCGAAGACGGGCGCGCGCTTCCGTTCGTGTCCGGGTACCAGGACTCCCTGGTCCGGGCGGCCGAGCGGGTGCGTTCCCCCCAAGCCTCCTATCAGCTCGCCAAGGACGTGTTCGCGGAGGCCGATCTGGGGGTCGGAGAGCCCCAGCAGCCGATCTCCCGCACCCACTGGTGTGTCAACGGCCTGCGGAGGATCCTGGGAAAGGGAGGCTCCGGCGAGGAGATCTTCTGGGAGCTCCTCTCCCGTCCGGCCGACCAGATCTGGTCTGCCGTGCTGAGCCAGGCGGCGGGGGAGATCCAGAAGGGGTGGGAGACGGACGTGCTCGCCCCCGCGCTGAGCTTGCCGCCGAAGGAGAAGAGCTTCGCGGTCTGGGGCCAGGGTGGCAAGGCGTGGGACTTCCAGAAGGGTGCGGCCGCCCCGTTTCTGACCAAGGCGCTTCGGCCCTCGGCGAAGGCGTTGTTCGGCGGCTCGATTCCGTTCTCTCGGGGCTTCCTGGACGGTTTGGCGGGCGGACCGATGGCGCCTCCTCCTCCGCCCACTCCCACGCGCATCCAGATCTCGGCGCTGCCGACCGACGCCAACCCGGAGGCTACCGCCCGGCCCCAGATGACGAGGCTCCTGCTCCAGTGCAGCTCGGGGGGACAGGAACTGGTGAACCAGAACTACCCGGTGAGCCGGGCGTTCAACTGGTCGGCCCAGGACTGCGCCGATGTGACGCTCGAGATCGGTGTGGGAAATGTGACGCTGAAGAAGTGGTACAGCGGGCCGGACGGGTTCCCGAGGTTCCTCGACGACTTCCGGGGCGGACGCAGAGTGTTTCGGGCGTCGGAGTTCCCCGACCAGAGAGCCTCCCTGGCGCAGTTGCGGGTGGAGACCATTTCGGTGAGCTACGTCATCCGGGGTTCGCTTCCCGGCGCGCCCTCGATGCGGAGTGTGCCGGAACGGGCCGTTCAGTAGCAGGCTGCGTAGAAGCGGCGGCGCCGGGCGGCAGAGGGGGCAGGAGGTGGCCGGGGTGCTGACCCTTCGAGCCCTGATCCAGAAGCGTCCCGCGCCCGCAGGGCTCGGCCTGAGGGAGGGGACCTCCCTGGTCGGACGGGCGGAGGACTGTGACGTCCGGCTCGACGACGCGCGGGTCTCGCGGCACCATGCCGTGCTGGAGGTGTCGGGTGGCCGCGTGGCGGCCCGCGACCTCGGGAGCCGAAACGGCCTGTTCGTGAACGGCGCGAGGGTACCCGAGGGCGTGGCGGGCCCCGGCGACCGCCTCTCCTTCGGCCCGCTGGAGTTCGTCGTGGAGGAGGAACGGGCGACGGCCGCGTCCTCGGACACCGTGATCCTCGAACGAGGGCACCTCGAGACCGAGGTCCTGCCCACCGATGCCCGCCGGCTGCAGACCCTCCACACCATTGCAGAAGCTCTCGTCGGAAGTCTCCGGCTCGCCGAGCTCCTCCCCGAGGTACTCGACTGTCTCCAGGGAGCCTTCTCCTGCGACCGCTGCGCCATCGCCGGCCGGGACGACGAGGGGCGCCTCGTGCGCTGGGCGAGCCGTCCGGAGTCGTCCGGCGAGGCGTTCAGCCGGAGCATCGCGGCGCGGGTCCTCGACCGAGGAGAGGCGTTGCTCTGCGACGATATCCAGGGTCAGATGCCGTTCGACCTGGGGGAGAGCGTGGCGGCGCTCAACATCCGCTCGGTACTGTGCTCGCCGCTGGTGTTTCGGGGGGCGGTTCGGGGGCTGGTCTACCTGGATCGGTCGGTCCCCGGCATGTACGATCTGGAAGACCTCGCCCTCTTGCGCAGTATCTCGGCCATGGTGGCCATCGCCCTGGAGAACGCCCGGCTCTACGATGAGCTGCGGGAGCGGTACCGCCACGCGGCCGAGGACCTTCGGGCCGCCGAGGCGCGGCTGGTGGAGACGGAGCGCGCCGCGGCGCTGGGCCACCTCGCCCTGGCGGTCGCTCACGAGGTGAGGAACCCCGTGACCGTCATCGGCGGGCTCTCCCGGCGCCTGGAGAGGGGGGTTCCGGAGGCCGAGCGGACCGAGGCCCTGGAGGCGATCCGCGAAGAATCCGACCGCCTGGAGCGGATGATGACCCGGGTCGAGGCGCTCATCGGCTTGCCCGAGGCTGCGCCGATGCCCTCGCCGGTCGGGCCGGCGGTGGCGGAGGCCGTGGCCGAGGCGGGGCCTCTCTTCGCGCGGCGGGGGATCTCCCTGCAGGTCCGCAGCCCCGGGCCGGAGGCGAGCGATCGTGCCTACCACGACCCCACCCTCACTCGGATCGGGCTGGCGGCGGTGCTGGAGCACGCCGCCCAGGCGCTTGGGCCGGGTGGGGCCGTGGAGGTGAGGGCCGGCCCGGTCGAGGGTGGATGGGTCGTCGACGTGGCCGACGCGCGCTGCGTGGGGTGCCCGGAGGGGGGGTACGGCACAGAGGCCTCGGACGCGGCGCCGGAGCCCTGGTCCCTCGACCTGGGGCTCGCTCTGGCGCAGCGCGCCATGGCCGCCCAGGGCGGCCGCCTGCGGCTCGGGGGACACGCCGACACCGGGGTCTGGGTGCGGCTTGTCCTGCCGACCGAGGACCTCTAGCCAGGCATCTCAGGCCTCCGCGCCGTTGCGAGAGACGGGCTTCGATCCGTAGTCTCGAGAGCGCACGTGACGTAGGAGGCAAGATCGCTCGCTCTCAAGGATTTCTGGGCGCCGGAGCTCCTCCCTGTGCCTTGACTACCCCAACCAGGCCCGCCACCGGCTGCCCCCCCTCGGTCCGAAGCACTGCGGTGGAGATCGGGCCGACGGTGAGGCCCGCGGCGACCACCGCTTGCTCGACATGCCGGCGACTGTGGCTGAAGCGGCCGTGGGGGTGGAGCCGGTACCCGGGAGCCGGTAGCTCCTCCCCCCCGTACTCCAGGGTGAAGGCGAAAACGCCGCCCGGCCGCAGCGCTGCCGCGGCGCATCGGAACACCGGCCCGAGGTCGCCGAAGTAGCACAGGGTGTCGGCGGAGGCGATCACGTCGAAGGCCGCCGGGCGCTGGCCCAGGAATGCGGTGAGCTCCCCCTCGACGAGCTCGTCGTACACGCCCCGACGCGCGGCCTTGGTGAGCATGCGAGCGGAGAGGTCGACGCCGGTGAGGCACTCCGCGTGGGGCCGCAAGGAGGGACCGCACAGCCCGGTCCCGCAGCCCGCGTCGAGCACGCGAAGCAGGCCCGACGCGCCGCGCAGCACCCCGGCGAGCGCTTCGGCCACGAGCTCCGGTGCCCGGTACCCGAGGCCGCTGAGGTGCGCGTCGAAGCTCTCTGCCATCTCGTCAAAGACCTGCCGCACGTAAGCGTCTGGAGCGCGGGCCGGGGCCGCTCGCCCTCCGTAGGCGGCGAACAGGTGCTGCGCGACCGGGTCTCCGGGCTCGGCTTCAAGCCACTGCTCGAGCATTTCCGCGGCCTCGGCGTGCCGGCCCAGCTGGAGCAGGGTACGGGCCAGGCCTTGGCGGGCTTGGGCGTGGCCGGGCAGCAACGCCACCGCCTTCCGGTACGCCTCCGCGGCCTCGGGGAGCCGGCTGTGTCGACGCAGCGCGTTGCCGAGGTTGTAAGGGAAGTCGGGGTTGGCGGGGGCCAGGGCGGCGGCAGACCGGCACGCCTCGATCGCTTCCTCGAGCCGGCCGAGTCCCTGGAGCACGACCCCGAGGTTGTTGTGCGCCGCCGCGTGCTCGGGCTGGAGCGCGATGGCACGACGGTAGGCGGCCTCGGCCTCCTCGGGCCGTCCGAGCTCCTTCAGGACGTTTCCGCGGTTGTTGTGCGCGTCCGGGAGGTCCGGGCGGAGGGAGACGATCCGGTCCACGAGCGCGAGGGCCTCGTCGTTGGCGTCTCGCTGGTGGCAGAGCACGGCAAGGAAGTGAAGCGCGTCAATCGAATCGGGCGAGTCGGGCGCGCAGGCGAGGATCCGTCGGTAGACGGACGCCGCCTCGTCGAAGCACCCCTTCTCGTGGAGCTTGATGCCGAGGAAGAGCGCCTCGTCGCGACGGAACACGACCTCGCCCCTGTCCGGGCCGGACGTGTCCGCGGTCGAGACTCGGGCCGTCGGCGCCACGCGTCTACCCCGGCCCGTCGTCCGGACGCTGCAGGCGGTCCCGGTAGGGGCCGGGAGAGGAGCCGGGGATTTCGACGGCCCCCACGGCGCGGGCGTAGAACTCCGTCGCCTCGGCACCGCCGATGACGGCGTAGGCGTACCCGGCTTCCGCCAGGGCCTGCAGCGCCCGAAGGAGGAGCGCAGACCCGACGCCCGCTCCGCGGGCTTCCTCGGCGACCCCCAGGGGGCCGAAGAAGCCCTTGAACGTCGCGTCGCAGCATGCGAACCCGAGGATCCGGCCGTCCCTGGTCGCCAGAAAACAACCGATCGGGTGGCTCCCGAAGGCGACCTCGCACTCGCTCGCCCAGCCGTCCCCGAACCGGCTCCGCACCCATTCCGCGACGTGACGCTTCTCGTAGGCCCGGGCCGGGCGGATCGCGATACCCTGGCCGCGGAGCGCTTCGCACGGCGGGCGCGCCTCGGGCAGGTCGTAGAGCTTTACGAGCAGGTCGGACATCGGAGGGTTCTCCCGCGCACGGGTGGTGTTGCAGGGCTCAGGGTCCTCGTTTTCGGCACTCGGAGGCCTGCTTCCTGAGCTCGAGGGCCCGGCGGTTGCCGGGGTCGTACTTGAGGGCCCGATCGCACTCGGTCACCGCCTCGGCGCAGGCGTTCTTCTGATACGCGATCCGGCAGAGGTTCACCATCGCCTCGACGGCCTGCACGCGCAGGTTGCCCGCGCCCAGATTGGCGGGGTCGCAGGCGAGCGCCTTGTTGCACTGCGTGATCGTCGCTTCGGCGTCCTGCCGGCGCCAGGCTTCGAGCGCCTTGCGGTAGGCGTCGTCGGTGCAGGGGGCGTCCAGGGCGTACACCTCGTGGCCGATCCTGGACACGTTGCCCGCGGCGTCGACCGCCACGAAGCGAAGGGTCGCGGGCGGGTTCACGTCCACCGGTTTGGCGTAGGCGACGCCGCGGCCGGGCGCCGGAGCGCTCCCGTCGGTGGTGAACCAGATCCGGGGGCTCGGGTCCGTCTCGTCCCTCGCGCGCAGTGTGACCGCGGTTCGCCCGGCGTACTTCCCCCCCGGTGGATCGGCCGTCACGGTCGGGGCGGACGCGTCCCGCTCGGGCAGGGGAGGGGCCGACGGAGACCCCGGCACTCGGATCGTCTGACCGACCTCGAGGCTGTTGGGAGGCTGGATGCTGTTGGAGCGGGCGAGCACGTAGAACAGGTAGTCGTCGTGCAGGAACCGCCCCGAGATCTTCGACAGCGTGTCGCCGGGCTGAACGGTGTAGGGGAACCGCTTGTCGCCGAAGCGGGCGGTGAGGAACACGTCCGGGTTCTGGTCGATCTGGGAGAGGAACTTCCTCGCCTCGTCGCTGTCCGGGTCGAGCCGGCACGCGGCCACGAGCTCCTCTCGGGCCTGTCTCTCCTGGCCCCGGTCCAGAAGCCCGATGACGGCCTTCACCCGCTCCCGGGCGGCCTCTGGGTCGTGGCGGCCGAGCCGGGCGAGGAGGTCCTGGGCTGCCCGGTTCGCCGGCCACAGCTGCCGCGCCTGCTCGAGTTGCCGGAGCGCCTCGGCGGACTCGCACCGGTCGATCGACGCGGACCCGCTTTGAACGAGCTCCGCGCTCTGCCGCAGGCTCTGGTTTCCCTCGAGCAGGTTCTTCGCGTCAGGGTTCGTGGGGTCGGCCCGGCAGGCCAGGCTGGCCTCGGCCCGGGCCTCTGCGTCGCGGCCGGCGCCGAGCAGCCGGATCGCCGCCTCGGCGTGGGTGCGCGCCGCCTCGGGGTCCCGCTGCTCGAGTCGGCTGGCCAGCGGACCCAGCTCCGGATCGTTCCGACAGGAATCGGGGACCGCCTGAAGGGCCGCTGCGGCCCCGGCTCCATCGCAGCGGTCCAGCAGGGCTGCGACGGTCTGCACGTGCGGCGTGCACGTCGAGCAGGCCTCGAGACATCCCAGCAGGCACAGCAGCAGTCCCGTCGGCGCACAGCGCATGAGGAGCTCCGGTCAGGGTCGGGTCGGGGTGGGGCGCGCGGGTCGTCGGCGCCGCCGGCGTCCGGGAGCCCGGCGCGTCCGAAGCCCGAGGATGAGCCGCGGAATCTAGCGCAACGGCGGAGGCCGCGCAACGGTCGTTCACGTGCGGAGAGTCTGGCCTGACCTCACCGGCGCTTCGCCGACCCGAATTGGAGGGATCAAGCCGATCCGCGATGGCGGCGCACTCGGACCGTTCGCTTGACCGCGGCCCGACCGCCTCTACGATGGGGGCCGGCGGGGTTGCGCCCCATCGGGGGCGCCCCAGGGCACCGAAACCGACCGTTGAAAGGAAGAGACCATGGCAGGGCGCGTGGAGATGGAGATCGGGTTCGGCCGCAGACCGCGAGGGCTCATGTCCCGGGGAGCGGGGGACGGGAAGCACCAGCGGCTCGTGATCCTCGGCGACTTCAGCGGCCGGGGCGGCAGGGAGCTGCGGGGCTACGGGGTGCCTCTCTCCGGGCGCCGCCTCGTGCCCGTGGACCTGGACACCTTCGACGCGGTGATGGCCCGGTTCGCGCCCCGGCTGGAATTCCCCGGCGGGGAGGGGAAGCCTCGGATCGAGCTGAGCTTTCGGGAGCTCGGGGACTTTCACCCCGACGCCCTCTATACTCGGGATCCGGTGCTCGGGCGGCTGCGGGAGCTCGATGCGCGGCTCGAGGAGCCGGCCGGGTTCGAGGCGGTCGCCTCAGAGCTTCGTGCGCTCGCCCGCGGCCGTCTGGCAGACCTGGAGTTGGAGAGGACGCCGGACGCCGGCCCCTCCGGCCCATCGCCGGAGGAGGACGCGGCGACGCTCGAGCGGCTGCTCGGCCCGCGTGCCCCGGGCGCCCAGGCCGCGGCGCCCGTGGACGCGGTGCAGGCGTTCGTCCGGCGCCTGGCCGCGTCGGTCGGCGAGGAGCCGTCGCGAGGCCCTGCCGCCGGCTCGGGCAGCGGGGTCTACCGCGCCGCCCTGGACGAGTTGAGAGCGGAACGTCTGCGCGCGCTGCTGCACGACCCCACGTTCCAAGGCCTGGAGGGGCTGTGGCGATCCCTTTCGGGGCTCGTCTCGCGGCTCGAACCGGGGGAAGACCTGACGTTTCACCTCCTGGACGTGACCCGGGGGGAGGTGGACGAGGATCTCCGGGCAGCCGGCCGCGACGCGCGGGCGAGCGGGCTCTTTCGCGCCCTCGGCGGGGCCGGGGCAGAGGAGGCCGGCGGGCCCACGCTCGTCGCCGCCGACCTCACGCTCGGCACAGAGGCCTCTGACCTGCCCCTGCTGACGGCCCTGGGAGCGATCGGCTCGCTCCTGGGGGCGCCGTTCCTGGCCGCGGCAGGGCCGACCCTAGCCGGCTGCTCCTCCCTGGAGGATCTGACCGAGCCCGACCGCTGGAACCCGCTGGAGGCGGGGTGGCAGGAGTTGCGCCGAGGTCCTGCAGCGCCCTGGCTCGGTCTCGCCCTCCCCCGCGTCCTCCTGCGCCTGCCGTATGGGCCGCGCACGGAGCCGGTGGACGTGTTCGCCTTCGACGAGGCCGTCCCTCTCCTCGAGCACGAAGAATTCCTGTGGGGCAACCCGGCGTTGTTCGTGGCGTCGCTTCTCGTCGAGGCGCGGCGCGGGCCGGGACGGGAACCGGGCGAAATCCCGGGCGGAGAGGTCGAGGACCTGCCCGCCTACACCTACCGCGAGGCCGGCGAGCCCCGGCTGCTCCCCTGCGCGGAGGCGTGGCTCGGCGAGCGAGCGGCCGGGGCCCTCCTGGATCGAGGCCTCATTCCTGTCCTGAGCCGGCGCGACCGTCCCGGCGTGCGCATCCCGTGGATCGCTTCCGTCTCGGATCCGAGACAGCCCCTTGGCGGAGCCGGGGCGTGAGGGAAGGCGTCGGCCGATCGGCGGACGGGAGTTTGCCCGGAACGGCCGGCGTGGTAAGGTGCACCCAGAGCAAACCATCCGAGCGGCGCCGCGCACAGCGGCCCGTTCCATAGCCGTCGGCCACTGTTCACGAGAGAACTGGTCGCCAAGGAGGACCTGCGATGAGCGAGCTGCACACCTGTCCGAACTGCGGAGGGCTTACGAAGAAGGAGGGGCACCTGTGTGCTCCCGTGCCGAACCCGACGAAGTGCGACTATTGCAACGGCGTGACCGAGAGCGCCCGGCATGCGTGCGTGCAGATGCGAGAGAAGCTCGAGTACGTCTGCGATGCCTGCGGGCGGATGGCGGTGAGCGCAGATCTTCTGTGTCAGCCGTCAAAGTTGAAGGGCTGCTGAGGCCTCGAGGCCCCAGCGACTCCCGAGAAGGTCGCGGCGGGGGTGCCGGAAGCCGGTACCCCCGCCGGGTGTTTCGGGCCCGCGGCACCGTCAGTGCACGAGTTTGCGGTACCGGATCCGGTGGGGCTGGTCGGCCTCGGCGCCGAGCCGTCGGCGCTTGTCGGCCTCGTACTCCTGGTAGTTGCCCTCGAACCAGACCACCTGGCTGTCGCCCTCGAAGGCGAGGATGTGGGTGGCGATCCGGTCGAGGAACCAGCGGTCGTGGGAAACGACGACGGCGCAGCCCGCAAATTCGACCAGCGCCTCCTCCAGCGATCGCAGCGTGTCGACGTCGAGGTCGTTGGTGGGCTCGTCGAGGAGGATTAGGTTGGCCCCGCCCTTGACCATCTTGGCCAGGTGCACGCGGTTTCGCTCGCCGCCCGAGAGCTCGGTGACCCGCTTCTGCTGGTCGGGTCCCCGGAAGTTGAAGGCCGAGACGTAGGCGCGCGAAGGGATCTTCCGTTTGCCCAGGTCGATGAAGTCGGCCTTGTCCGTGATCTCCTCCCACACGCTCTTTGCCGGGTCGAGCTCGCGGCTCTGGTCCACGTAGCCCAGGACGACCGTCTCGCCGACTTTGAAGGTACCCTCGTCGGGCTTCTCCTGGCCTGTGATCATCCGGAGCAGGGTCGACTTGCCGGCCCCGTTGGGACCGACGACTCCGACGATGCCCCCGGGGGGCAGCCGGAACGAGAGGTCGTCGATGAGCAGCGTCTCGCCGTAAGCCTTGCGCAGGTGGTCGGCCTCCACGACCACATCGCCCAGCCGGGGGCCGGGCGGGATGACGATGGCCCCGGCCTCCGCCTTGCCCTGGTTTTCCTGCTGCAGCAGCGTCTCGTAGGCCGTGATGCGCGCCTTGCTCTTCGCGTGGCGGGCCCGGGGCGCCATGCGGATCCACTCGAGCTCGCGCTCGAGCGTCTTCTGGCGGGCCGACTCCTGCTTCTCCTCCTGCAAGAGGCGCCTCTGCTTCTGGTCGAGCCAGGAGGAGTAGTTGCCCTCCCAGGGGATGCCCCGGCCCCGGTCGAGCTCCAGGATCCAGCCGGCGACGTTGTCGAGGAAGTACCGGTCGTGGGTCACGGCGACGACCGTGCCGGGGTAGTCGTGGAGGTGGTGCTCGAGCCACGCAACCGACTCGGCGTCGAGGTGGTTGGTGGGCTCGTCGAGGAGCAGGAGGTCCGGCTGCTGGAGCAGGAGCCGGCAGAGGGCCACCCGGCGCCGCTCGCCGCCCGACAAGACCGACACCGGCATCTCCGGGGGCGGGCAGCGAAGCGCGTCCATCGCGATCTCGAGCTTTCGGTCCAGGTCCCACGCGCCGGCCGCGTCGATGGCGTCCTGCACCCGCCCCTGCTCGTCGAGCACCTTCTGCATCTCGTCGTCCGAAAGGGGCTCGGCGAACCGGGCGTTGATCTCGTCGAAACGCACGAGGAGCGCCCGGGTCTCGGCCACCCCCTCGTCGACGATTTCGGCCACGGTCTTCGCCGCGTCGAGCGCCGGCTCCTGGGAAAGGAAGCCGACCTTCACTCCCTCCGCCGCCCAGGCTTCGCCGTGAAAGTCGGTGTCGAGGCCGGCCATAATCCGCAGCAGGGTCGACTTGCCGCTGCCGTTGAGGCCGAGCACGCCGATCTTCGCGCCGGGCAGGAAGGAGAGCCAGATGTCTTTGAGAACCTCGCGGCTCGGGGGATAGACCTTCGCAAGGCCCTTCATCACGTAGACGTACTGAGGAGGCATGATCACGACTCCGAGGGTTGGGTGGGGAAAGGAGTGGGTTTATAGACGCGGTGCCGAGGAAAAGCAACCCCAGCACGGGTCAGGGACTGGGGACCTGGAACTGGGAACCGGGAACTCGGCTTCGCTTTGACGGTGGAGACGCCGGAGGTCATCCTTCCTCGTGCTCCTGCTCTTCGAGGTGGGGCCGTCGGCGCCTGCGGCTCTTGTGCCGCTCGGACGGCAGCCCGCCCATGATGCTTCCCGCGCCGACCGCGCCCAGGACGTTGGTCAGGGTCCTCTCAAGGAGCGTGAGCTCCGCCCGCGTGAGGAGGTCGGCGAGCACGTCGCGCTGGGCCTGGAACATGGAGACCCTCGCGCGCTCCGCGCCCTCGAAACACCGGAGCATGTCGCGGTCGTAGCGGCTCCAGCCGGTGTGAAAGAAGTCGAGGTTCAAGACTGTGGTCACCACCCGGGCGCCGGCCACGCGGATAAGGTCCAGGGGGAAGAGCCGGCAGACCAGCGGCTTGCTGTCGTGGATGCCGCAACGCTCCCCCTGCATGTGCCGGCAGCGCACCTGCACCTTGCAGCAGAGGTTCTGGCCCAGCCGCGGCCGGCACCGGTCCGGGTCGCAGGACCACGGGGTCGCCACCAACGGGTCGAGGAGGAGGTCGCGGCGCACCTCCAGCATGCCGTCCAACAGGTAGAGCACGTCGGGGGTGGGGGGCACGTCGGTGAAGGGGTCCACGGGTCTCGTCCTGGGATGGTGTCGGGAACGGGTGTCGTGCAGAGAAGAGGAGGATACGGATGGAGAAGACGTTCGGCAATACGCGTGTGACGCTCGTCCACGGGGACCTCACCCGCCAGGACGTCGACGCCGTCGTGAACGCGGCCAACTCGTCGCTCCTGGGCGGCGGCGGCGTCGACGGGGCGATCCACCGGGCCGGCGGGCCGGCGATCTTGGAGGAGTGCAAGGCCATCGTCGCCCGGCAGGGTTCCCTGCCGCCGGGCCGGGCCGTGGTCACTACCGGCGGCCGGCTCCCGGCGCGCCGCGTGATCCACACCGTGGGGCCCGTCTGGCACGGCGGGGCGAGGGGCGAGGCGGGGGTGCTCCGGAGCGCCTACCAGGAGTCGCTCGGCCTGGCCGAGGCCGAGGGGCTCCGGAGCGTCGCCTTCCCCTCGATCTCGACCGGCGCCTACGGCTACCCCGTCGCCGAGGCGGCGCGAGTGGCCCTGGAGGCCGTGGCGGAGCGGCTCAGGGCCGGGAGCCCGCTCGCAGAGGTGCGCTTCGTGCTCCACACGGCCGCAGACCGGGCGGTCTACGAGGAGGCGTTGGAGAAGCTGCCGGCGTGAGGGGAAAGTTCACCGATTCGGACTGCCTGACCTGGCTCGACGACGTCGTGTGCGACCGAGCCAAGGTCACGACCGCCGGCGCCCGAGGCGTCCCCGACCTCGTGGTCGAGGTCCTCTCGCTCTCCACGGGCCTGAAGGACCGGCGGGCGAAGCGCGCCCTCTACGAGCGCTTCGGTGTGCCGGAGTACCTTCTCTTGGACCCGGAGGCAAGGACCGTCGAACGCTACCCGCTTGGCGCCGACGGACAGTGCCTGCGGCCGGGCCGACGTCTTCTCTCCCGACGAGGCCCTGCCTCTTGTGAGCCTCGCTCCCCTTGTCTTCCCCCTGGCCGAGGCCTTCGAACGGGAGCCCCCCCGCTCTTCCCGCCAGACGCGTTGCTCCCCAGCCGGCGATTTCAGCCCGCACCGTTCGCGGGCGCAGGACCTCCCGGCGAATCCCAAGCCACACACCTTGACTTGGTTCTCCCCACGGGAGTAAGTAGGCCCGGCAACCGTCTCCTGGGGGGTGACGATGACCGGACGGAAGGCCGAGTTCCCGGGCCGAACGACCCGACCACGAAGGCCGCTTCTTCACCCCCGGCGGGAAGGGCGGCCTTTTCGCGTCGTCCCTTCGGGCGCGACCCCGATGACCCGAGCTCCCCCCTGGCACATCAAGGGGTCAGGATTCGGGCATCAGGCGCCGCGATTCGGCACCGAGCTCCTTCTGGCCCCTGATCCCCCTTCCGAACGGCAAAGCGGCAAGGACGTCGTCCAAGATGCGGAGCGGTCGCGGCGCCGGTCGGGGTTTGCTACCGCTGCTCCGGCAGAGGAAGGGTGCAGGAGGGGGAAGCGCCGGCTGAGCCTCACCGCCCGGCGAGTGCTCCAGGAATCTCTCCTCACGGCGGCCACTTGTGCGCCGAGGAGGGCGTGGTTTATACAGCGGTTTATCAAGCACGCGTGATAAACCATCCATCTCCCGGCTTATCACGCGTGCCTGATAGAGTGTTCAGTCACCGTCATATCACGCGCCCGTGATATGCTCCTGTTGGGCCAAAGAGAATCAAGGAAGATCATTGCAATGTAGGTAGTGTGCTCGTGACATTGCAGGAAATTGTAAAAACAGGCTATGAGAAGCTACGGGCAATAAGGCCACTGCCGAAAACTATTTGTATTGCGGCAGAGAAGATACTTGTTTGTCGTACGGCCGTTCTGGGTGGGCACGTATGGGAATGCCCCGAAGGGCATTTTGATCGGATCGTATACAACTCGTGTAAGCACCGTTCGTGTCCGCAGTGCGCGTACCTGGCGAGGGAGCGGTGGCTGGACCGGCAGAAGGCGCGGATGCTGGCCTGCGAGCACTACCACGTCATTTTCACCCTGCCGTGGGAGCTCCACGACCTGTGGCGGGCGAACGTGGGGTCGATGACGGACCTCTTGTTCCAGGCGGTGCGGGAGACGCTCTTCGAGCTCCTGCGAGACGCCAAGTATCTGGGGGCCGATCCGGGGTTGATCATTGCCCGCCACACGTGGTCGCAGACGCTGTTGCTGCACCCGCATCTGCACTGCCTGGTGACGGGCGGGGGGGTGAGCGCCGAGGGGCAGTGGAAGCCGGTGAAGAACGGCTACCTGCTGCCGGCGAAGGTGGTACGGGTGGTGTTTCGGGGGAAGCTCTTGGCGTTCATCCGCACGGCGCTGGAGCGCGGGGAGCTTGTGGTTCCGGCGGGGCAGAGGCTCCAGCAGCAACTGAACCTTCTCAACAAACTGGGGCGCCGGAAGTGGAACGTGTGGATTCCGGAGCGCTACCCTCACGGCACGGGGGTGCTCACGTACCTGGCGCGGGACCTGCGGGGCGCACCGATGTCGGCGCGGCGGATTGTGGAAGCGGACGAGCAGGAGGTCACGTTTCGGTGCCGGGACTCGCGGAAGTCGAAAGAAACCGGGAAACTCGAAGCCGGGACGATGCGACTGCCGATCGAGCAGTTCGTGGGGCGGCTCCTGCAGCACGTGCCGCTTCCAGGGCAGCGGCTGGTGCGGGCGTATGGGGTGTATGCTGGCGGCCGGCTGGCGGATCTGGACCGCTGTCGGGCGCAGCTGGGGCAGCCGGCCTTTGAAGACCCACCGGTGCGGTCGTGGCAAGACTGCGTGGCCCCGCTGGGAGACGACCACCCGGAGCGCTGTCCGATCTGCGGCGCTCGGCTGGTGAAGCGAGGCGCGTTGCCTGCGGCTCCGAAGGATGGGCCGCGCAAGCTACCCCTGCGGGCGGCAGCCTGATGTCGGTCGAGGAGCGGCGTGCCCAGGACAAGGCCCCGGCGGACTGTTCCTTCAAGACAAGACCGAGGACCGTTTTCGGGGCCGGTCAATGCTTGGCCGGCAGGACGGGCGGCGCGCACGGCCCCCTTCGAGCGTTGTGGGAGGGTTCCGGGAACCCAAGAACCACCTCTCGCGGGGTCACGAGCGCGGAGATAAATCCATAGGCCACCGTGCTTGTCCCCGGCTGGGCAGGCCCAACAACGGGATGAACCGTCGCGCCGTCATCCCGTGTGCCGGGTTCCGGCGTTGACCTGGCGCGACGGTTATCCCTGATCGTTCGCCGAGAAGGTGTAGAACTTCTGAGCCCGCGGGGAACTTTGAGACGTGCTCTAAATCGCTGTCGACTAAGGGGTAGAAAATGGCCGAACGTCTATGTGAATACTGCAGATTTGAAATACCATATGGAGCGAGCGTTTGTGGCCATTGCGGCAAAGACAATCCTTTGAGGATAGAGTCGAGGCGGTGTGCAGTCCACGGGAAAGATTACGAGGTCAGTGTAAGTGTGCGCGGTTATGCTCCGGACGTAGGTTGGTGCCCTGTCTGCGAGGCAGAGAAAGCGCACCGAGCCAAAATCAAAGAAGAAATTGAGAAAAAAATTGAAAAACAAATAACGCCACTCCTGCAAAAGAGGGGGGCACTGGCAAATGACCTATACAAATTAAAGCTACAAGTTGATCCGCCGGCGGACAGATCTGACTGGGGGATCAATTTGTTCCTTGTGTTCCCACTTAACGCAACCCTTATCGCCGGAGTTGTAGCCATCGTTTCTGCCGTTGCAATTGGCGCAGATTTTGCTGCAGCAGCTTTTGTATCAGTTTGGTTGGGGGTTATGGCTCTGCTTATTATAGGACCGTTTTTTACTGGCCCTCGCCTTGCATCAAACATTAGTAATTTGGAGCAAGAGATTCGCGTCTTAGACGATTCAATAAGAGAAGCAAGGAAAGGATCATAGCTTATCGCCCCAGAGTCGGCGAACCAGAGCGCGAACCGGACGCTTGACAGCGCCGGTTGCGCTCGCCGTTCGCCGAAATAGGAATGGGAGGCAAATGGCTATCAAGCTGAACACGATTCTGACTGAAGCAGGCCTGAATGTGGCTGAAGTCCGCCTCCTGCGACATAAGGACAACAAGGCGTCGAAGGGGCGTACTCCATACGAACTTTGGCGAGATAGTCCAGAACAATTTGATCTGTATCAATCGGTTCAAGGCTTTCATAACCGAGAGAAGATGAAAGCGAAATACTGGGCATCCTTCGTTGTCTCGTCAGCAGACGAGACGGTGTTTGTGGGGCTATATCGGATCAAGGACAGAGGCATATCGGACCACGATATTCCCAAGCCACATTCGGACGGCGTCGATCCTGCTGGCACCGTCGACATCTACGACCTTGAATTTCAGGACGTTCTATCAGACTTAAAAGGGAAGCTAATAATTGATTGGGGTTCTGGTGAGCGGGCGTGGGTCCAACGTCCAGATCGCCAGAACAAAGATGTGCTGGAGTTGCGCGCTGAGTTCAAAGAGCCAGAGTTCCCCGGATTCTTAAACTTCATAGAACAACTCTCCAAACTGGAGCGGCTCCCCAAGGGTTGGATTGCGGCGCTCCGGTCGACGAAGGGCGTCTACTTGCTCACATGCCCAAGGACGAAAGAACAGTATGTCGGTTCGGCAAGCGGAGAGGAAGGGTTTTGGCAGCGCTGGGAAGGGTATGTTCAGAATCGCCACGGAGGCAATATCGCGCTGAAGAGCAGGGATCCGAGCGACTACCAGGTCTCAATCCTGGAAGTGGCCGGGACTGCGTCGACCGCTGAGGACATCATCGCCATGGAGACCCGCTGGAAACGGAAACTGCAAAGCCGCGAGATGGGTTTGAACCGAAACTAACGAAAGGCCGGCGAACCAACGTTTGCAGGCGGATTGGCCTTCCGCTTCGCTCCAGGCCAACCCCTGAAACGTCCCGTTCGCCACTGACAAATTGGAGATCATGTGAAGAAGCCCGAGCGCCGTGCGCTAGTGCTGTCTGCTCTCTCAATTGAGTATGCGGCAGTTCAAGCGCATCTGGTGGATCTTCATGAGGAAGAAGATGCAGTTGGCACCGTCTATGAGGTAGGGACCTTCGGAGAGCGTGAGCTTCGCTGGACCGTGTGCCTTGGCGAGGTGGGCGCGGGGAACGCGGGGGCTGCGGCTTCGGTGGAACGGGCTCTGTTACATTTCCGGCCTACCGTCGCCCTCTTCGTCGGAGTGGCCGGGGGAATCAAGGACGTGGCCATCGGTGACGTCGTCGCGGCGACGAAGATCTATGGCTACGAATCCGGCAAGGAAGGGACTACGGGCCTCCTGCCGAGACCTGATGTGGGCATTAGCGCGTACCGACTGATCCAGCGGGCCCGGGCAGAGGCCCGCAAAGGTCAGTGGTACAAGACACTGTGTGAGGTTGACATGAGTTCCCTCCCCCGGGTTTTCGTCGCCCCAATCGCCGCAGGTGAAAAGATTGTCGCGTCGTCTCAATCCCAGACCGCCAAGTTCCTCAGAGAACACTACGGTGATGCTCTCGCTGTCGAAATGGAGGGCGCTGGTTTCCTGCGTGCGCTACACGCGCACATTGACACTGCCGCGCTGGTGGTCCGAGGTATATCGGACCTTCTCTCAGGCAAGGCAAAGGCCGACAGCGCAGGATCCCAGCAGGTTGCATCAAGGAACGCCGCCGCTTTCGCTATGGCCGTCTTGGCTGGATTGGGTGTTGCCCCACGAGCGCACGAATTACCCGTTCCCGAGAAACGGGAGCGAGTCGCAAGAAAAGCGGAGAAGATGGCAGCATCGACTTCGATGATCTATGGCGGACTGGGTTGGTGGACCGGCGATCGACTTGCCTGTTTCTCACGTCGGTGGCCCTCGGAGAGCGCCCTGGACTCGGTGGAGGACTCCCCGTTGGCCCTCGAGCTTGCCAAGAAGTTCGTGGGTGCCCATCTGGACGATCTCTCCTTCATGTTCTGCTGTGGCCCCCTCCCCGAGATAGTGTACGGTACGTATTTTGGCCTCGACTGTGCCGCCCGCCAGTTGATTGTCGATGTGAATCACTTCCGGCAGGCTGCGCACGCGCTCGATGGGACGCTGTTTAAGGAAGTACCGATCCTCACGGATCAGGAGGCTTTCGCGCTGCTCTGTATTTGTGTGGCGCACGCCAGAAACATTGTCGAAGCCGACTGCCTCGCCCACAAACCCTTCTCATGGCAGAACGTAGATCAACTGTACGAGCACGTCGCTACGAAGACTTGGGGAAGCGAATCGTTAGCTCCACTGTACACCGCTTTCTTTCGCTGCCTCGAGGAGTTTCTTGCTGTGGATTCCGTTTGTTCAACCCCTCACTTCGGCCGCAACGTTGATACCATGGGCCGCAACAACAACGACCTCCTGCGGACCCTCTACGCCACCAAGTACCTTCCGCTCGGCCCCGATGCGGCGCTGGTCCGCTGGAGCAACGCAGTCCAAATTCCAGTCCTCCTTGCGCCATCGACAACGACTCTTCCGTTGGCGGCACGGCTGACGGCGGCCATCATTGTGACGGCGTTTGACCAAGACGGGAAAAAGGACACCAAGCTCCCCCTACCCGTGGCGGCCGCCTGTGATGCCATCCATTCGGCGCTCGTCGATGTGTACAGGTCGTTGGTGACGTTGGTGGCGACCCGACTCCCCAAGGCGGCTATCGATTTCTTGCTGATATCGCGCCGCTTCACGGTGACGATTGACGGAGTCGAGGTCACCTTTGACTCTGGTGGAGCCGTGATACCAGAGTCGCTCAGTGACATGGGCGAAATTCTTATCGACGCCGCCTGCGCTGAGTACAGTCAGAGGATTGCCGGGCTTAACCTTCCGCCACGCGTCACGCTGTATGACGTACTGCGTTACTTCCTAGAGAAGGAAAGATGCCCATATCGCAGGCTGTTGTGGATTCCACACAAACTCTCTTTTGCCAACAGGCTCAGGATTGCAACGCGAATTATCGAGCCGATCTTCTCGTTGTGCGTCGTCGCCGATCCACCACCCTTTCTAAGGTAACGAAAAGGAGTATTCTATAACGTTCTGGCGAACAAACGGCTGAAGCTGGACTTGTTACAGCGCTGGCGCGCTGTAACAAGCCGCTTAGCCGTCCCGTTGAACGAAGCCGCTTCGCGGCAGCTTTAAGAAAAAGGCTATAAAATCCAATTCTTATGGCTCCATCCCGCCCCAGGATCCCGCACTGTGCCCGAAGGGGTTCCTGCGAAGTAGGCTGGACTGCGATCGACGTCCATTGGGGACGTCCTCATCGCAGGAGGCTGCCATGACCGCTCTTCGTTCCCGCCTGATCGACCAATTGAAGCTCCGCAACTACTCTGCCCGTACCATCGAGTCGTACGTCGGTGTGGTGGGAGGCTT
>JACRMM010000033.1 GCA_016214985.1 Deltaproteobacteria bacterium
AGAGAGGAGGGTTCCGTCGTACTCGAGACTGGGCATGGAGATGACGTAGCCCTTGGGGAGGTTGAGGCCTCCGAAGGCCGGCGATGCAGGGTCCACCACCTTGAAGCCGTCCCAGCCACGCTCGGATGTGTGGTACTGCATGCCGTAGCCGCCGTGGGGAAAGTCTCCGCCGATACTGCCCATAATGGAATAGTTGAGCGAGGGATCATTCCAGTTGATTGTCTTCAATAATGGGTCCTGGATTGGATCGAGTGCTCTGTTCTTGTAGCATATCAGCTGTGTCTTGTCCTCGCTGTAGCGAACCTGCCACCACATCGTATTGCCAGACAAGATGAGCACTGGCTTCCCTGAGTCTACGAAGAGGTCAAGATTGCTTCTAGCCTGCCTTGTCCAATATTCGCTGTGACCTATCGCAATTATCAGGTCGGCGCTATTTATTTCGTCATAATTTTCCATGTCTAGATCAGACATGTATCCTATGTCATATTTCCTGTATGACGTCAGCCACTCTATAAATGGCCGGATAAAATTGGACATGGGCTCTGGCAGCGGCCGCAGGAATGAACCCGTGCTGGCTTTATCGCTCGTATAAAACGAACGACCTCCCATGGTATTGTAGGCCGTCAGCGTGTTGCTTGGGTAAAGAACGAGAATGCTGGCGCGACGGCTCCCGGTCTTAATAAGAAATGGAATCTTGTTATCCCACAGGTACACATCGCTTCGGAGATCTGGCACCCGTATGGTGGCCGTTGGGGCGTAGCCAAAGCCTTTCTCCCATGGGATGTCCGGCTGCATGGCTTGGGGCACGGCTATGGCCTCAACGGCAAAGACCTCGTTGCCAATCGTATCGTAGAGTCGGAGCCACCCGTGTGTCTCCCGGGCGGCATTAACGTAAACGGTCGCCTGTTCACCCGGGTTGTACGACAAGCGGTCCATGTACCCGTCGACCGCAGTCACGTCCAGGTCGATGACGTATTGCAGTGTCTGGATCGCGCTGCGGTTTCCCACCGCGTCTTCCGCAAAGTACTTGAGGGTGGTCGTCCGAGAAATCGAGAGGGGCCCGGAGTAGATCGAGGAATTGCGGCTGGGCTCGGTGCCGTCCGCGGTGAAGAACACGATGGCCGGCTTGTCGGTCGTGAGCGCTACAGTCTGCGTGAAGCCATAGGTCCCGGCGGGGAGGGAGGCTGCGACGATGGGGACCACTGCGTCGATCACGTAGGTCTCGGTCCGCATCTGGCTCTGGTTTCCGACCACGTCGATGGCGACGAAGCTGAGCGTCGTCGTCCGATCGAGCGTGATCGGGCTCGAATAGACGGGCGATGCCGCGGTGGCAGGCGTCCCGTTGGTGGTGTAGTGAATTACGGACGGCTCGTCGGCCGTGAGGGTGACGGCTACTCCAGGGCGGAAGGTCCCACTGGGCGGCGACGCCTGCACCCGCGGTGCGGTCCGGTCGATGACGTAGACCTCCTCCCGCGTTTGGCTCCGATTTCCCGCCGCGTCCTCCGCAAAGAAGGTGAGGGTTGTCGTCTGAGCAATCCGGAGGGGTTGAGAGTATACGGGGGAGTAGAGGGAGGGCGCGGTGCCGTCGACGGTGTAGAAGACGACGGCCGGCTCGTTAGCCTTCAGTGCCACCGTCTGCCAGATACCGTAGGTCCCGCCAGGGAGCGACGGTGTGACGGTCGGGGCCACCGCGTCGATCACGTACCTCTCGGTCTGGTTCTGACTCTGGTTCCCGGCTTCGTCGCAGGCGACAAAGCAGAGCACTGTCGTGCGATCCAGCGAGAGCGGACCCGAGTAGACCGGCGATGCTGCCGAGGCGGGCGTGCCGTCGGTCGTGTAATGGATTGTGGCCGGCTCATTTGTCGTGAGGACGATCGATATTCCAGGCTGAAAGGTCCCACCACGCGGCGACGGCTGCACCCGCGGTATCGTCGAGTCGATGACGTAGACCTCCTCCTGGGTCGGACTGTCGTTTCCTGCGGTGTCCTCAGCGAAGAACTTCAGGGTGGTCGTCTGCGTCATCGGGACCGGTTTGGAGTAGACGAGCGAGTTGCTGCTGGGCCCAGTACCGTCGGTTGTGTAGAACACGGTCGAGGGCTCGTCTGCCGTGAGTGCGACCGACGTCCCTGGCCGGATTGTCCCACCCGGCGGCGACGCCTGCACCTGCGGCGGCGTCGCGTCGATGTCGTACGTCTCCTCTCGAGTCGCGCTCCGGTTCCCTGCCTTGTCGACTCCGAAGAACCGCAGGGTGGAGGTGTGCTCGATCAGGATCGGTTGGGAATAGGTGGGTGATGCGTCGGTGGGTTCGGCGCCGTCAACCGTGTAGTGGATCGACGCCTCTTCGTCAGCCGTGAGAGCGACCGCCTGCGGGGCCCCGTAGGAGCCGCCCGGCGGCGACGCGCTCACCAGAGGCGGGGTCGTGTGTGTGGGCCCTCCTCCCCCTCCCCCGGTGCACCCCGGCAGGCCCCACAGGATCGCACCGACAATTATTACCCAAGGGAATCCGGAGCTGTTGGTGCGCATCGTTCCCCTCCCGAATGCAGTCCAGCAGGACCTCGGATCGGCGCCTGCGCCGTCTCTTTTCACGGCGAGCCGAGTTTACCCCGCCGGCGCGAGGGAAGCGACGTCCATTGTGGGGGCCCTCACGAGGCCGAGAAGCCGAGGCCGCGGAGGGCGAGGGTTGGCAAATGTGCGATCCTCAGCCCTGCGCAATTCGGTGCAACTCGGTTTCCGCCCATCTGGCGACGGCTTCCGCCGTGCTCAGCGCGTCCATGAACTCATCTGCTGTGACCGGCTCCGAAGGCCCTGGATATCGAGCCTGTACCGCGAATTCGGTAAGCGCGGCTGATTTTCTCACGACCTTTGAAAGAGGTGTGTCACGCTGCTCGAGCAAACGAATACTCCTGCGACATTTTAGAGCAAATGCGGATGATCCACAGATTTCTCAGATTACGCAGATGGACAGAAGTGTTTTCCGTTGTTTCTTTTCTTTGTTCAAATCGGTGAAATATGCGAAATCTGCGGATGTGTCGTTGTATCACTAAGAAGTTCTACCTGCTGTGCGTGCACCGGGCCAAGCCGGCCGACTGTTCCGACGCATGCCGGCCACCCATTCCGAAGGATGGCGGCCACCTGTTCCGATCGCATGCCGGCCACTTTGGGGCTGATCGTCGGAATCGGTGGCCGGCATGTCGGAATGCCCGGCCGGCTTGCGTCGGAATCCGTGTAACCGTCGGATCCGTTTAAGAAAAGCGACGTTGGATAACCTACTGAGTCTCGGTCATCCTCCCCCCTTTTGCCCACAGTGGTGAGAGGGAGAGGAAATGGCCCAGGAGAGGTTGTCCATGCGAAAGATTCGCGAAATCCTTCGACTCAAGTTCGAATGCGGCCTGTCGGCCCGCATGATCGCCAGCAGTTGCGCCATCGCGCGCAGTACCGTCGCCGATTGCTTAGGGCGACTCCCGAAGGCGGGGCTCTCCTGGCCCGTGCCCGACGGGCTCGATGACGAGCGACTCGAAGCCCTCCTCTATCCTCCTCCGCCCGCTCCCTCGTCGCGGGTGACGCCTCTGCCGAACTGGGCTGAGGTCAGTCGGGAACTTCGAAAGAAGGGTGTCACGCTCCAACTCCTCTGGGAGGAGTATCGCCAGTCTCACCCGGATAGCTACGCCTACAGCCGGTTCTGCGATCTCTACCGGGCCTGGGGCAAGTGCGTGAACCCCTCGATGCGGCAGGCCTACAAGGCGGGCGAGAAGTGTTTCGTCGACTACGCCGGCCAGACGATCCCCGTGGTCGATCCCGATACGGGTGAGATCCAGGAAGCCTCTCTCTTTGTCGGCGCTCTGGGGGCGAGCTCGTACACCTACGCCGAAGCCCAGCTCCATCAGGACCTTGCCAACTGGACCGGGGCCCATGTCCGGATGTTCAGGCACTTCCAGGGCTCTACCCGCGTCCTGACGCCGGATAATCTCAAGAGCGGCGTCAAGCGCCCCTGTTTCTACGAGCCCGACATCAACCCGACCTATCACGACCTCGCGGTCCATTACGGCTGCGTGGTCCTGCCCGCACGCCCCCGGCGGCCTCGGGACAAGGCCAAAGCGGAGGCGGCTGTTCTCGTGGCCACCCGATGGATTCTGGCGCGGCTGCGTCACCGCACGTTCTTCTCCTTGGCCGACCTCAACGTGGCGGTCGGCGAGCTGCTCGAATCCCTCAATCACCGCACGATGCGCCACTTCGGCCTCAGCCGCGCAGAGCTCTTCGAGCAGCTCGATCGTCCCGCCTTGCAGCCTCTTCCCGAGCATCCCTACCGGTTCGCCCTCTGGAAGAAGCCCCGGGTCAACATCGACCACCACGTCGATGTCGAGGGCCACTACTACAGCGTGCCCTACACCCTCATCCATCAGGTCCTCGACGCCCGCATCGAGGAGTTCACCATCGAGCTCTTCCATAAGGGCAAACGCGTCGCGTCCCACCCTCGGTCTCGGAAGAAGGGCTTCGCCTCAACGCTTCCCGAGCACCGGCCCGCCTCCCACCGATTCGTCGAGTGGTCCCCGGAGCGCTTCACGCGCTGGGCGGCGACCTTGGGGCCCCACACCGAACAGCTTGTAGCGGCGATCCTTTCGGCCCGCGTCTATCCCGAGCAGGCCTACCGCACGTGCCTCGGGATCCTCAACCTGGGCAAGCGCTGCGGCCCCGAACGGCTGGAAGCCGCTTGCCGTCGCGCCCTTCACTTTGGCGTTCGCTCCTGGAAGGGCGTCAAGAACATCCTCGACAACCGCCTCGAAGAGATCCCTCTGCCGGTCGCCACTCAGGAAGAACTCCCCCTCGGCCCCCACGAGAACGTGCGGGGCAAGACCTACTTCTGCTGACGGAGGCTACCCGCCCATGCTCACCCAACCCATGCTCGACAAGCTCTCCGAGCTTCGCCTGCGCGGAATGCGCGCCGGGCTCGAGGAACAGTCCCTCAATCCCCAGTACGCTGAACTTCCCTTCGAAGACCGTCTCGGGCTCCTGCTCGATCGCGAGTCCTGTCTGCGGGAGGAGAACCGTTTGTCACGACGATTGCGCGCTGCCCGCCTCAAGGAGCAGGCCGTGATCGAGGACCTCGACTTCTCCCCCTCCCGGGGGTTGCCCCGCTCTCTCGTGATGGAGCTCAGCCAGTCCGACTGGGTGCGCCGCCACTTCAACGTGATCGTCGTCGGCCCCACCGGCGTGGGCAAGAGCTACCTCGCCTGCGCCCTCGGGCACTCCGCCTGTCGTTCGGATTGCTCCGTGCGCTACGAACGCACCTCCCGGCTTCTCAGCACCCTGGAACTCTCCCGCGCCGATGGCTCGTACCCAAAGCTCCTCGACGCGCTCTCCCGAACTCAACTGCTCATCCTCGATGATTGGCTCCGCGACCCCCTGAGCCCCTCTCAAACCCGTGACATGTTGGAGATCCTCGATGACCGCTACCGCCGTGCTTCTACCCTCGTGGCCACCCAAATCCCCGTCGACGCCTGGCACGACCGCCTTTCCGATCCGACCCTGGCCGATGCACTGCTCGACCGCCTGGTCCACAATGCTTTTAGGCTTGCGATCAAGGGCGAGTCCCGCCGCAAGACGCACTTGTCATTGACCCATGCCGGCCACCCCGGCGTATGATTCTCAAACCCAGCGTCGCTTCGCTCCGACCCCGGCCGACATCGTCGGAATCGGTGGCCGCCTTCCCCGGAATACGCACTGCTGCGCGTCGAAGCACAGATCTTCCCAGAAGACTTCGTCCGGCTTTGGCTGCCGAGCCCTGGCGAGGTTGCTCCTGGCGCGCTGGAGCCAGTCGCGAGGCGTGCCAACTTGGTCACGATCAGCTGTCATAGATCGGCCGACCTTCCCGGAGTGCGGACGAGATGACAGTCCCAGGGTTCTCCCGGTACTCCGCCACGTCTGACTCGGTGACGACCACGACATCGGAAGCGAAGCCAACACCAACGAGGTTCCTGTAGATCTCCTGCGCCGTCTTTCGCCGGTGCTGACCGTCCGCCACGATCACGAGAAGGTCCAAGTCGCTGTTGGGCCCCATCTCGCCTCGGGCCGCTGATCCAAAGAGCAGGATCTTTTTGGGATGGACACTGCGGACGATCCTTCGGACCGTCTCTCCCAGCGCTGACTCCATCGCTGCACGCTTCATCTCGTGGTCTCTCCTCTGTGCTGGAGTGCAAACACTACAGGGTGGACCCGCAGGGCGCAACAGCGAGGGCCCGGCGGCGAACGCGGCCCCGGATTGGGCAGGTGGGTGAGAGTGCCAAGCGGAAACACCCGGCGCGGTTTGGGCACCGCACAAGCCTCCGGATGTTTGAAGGCGTCTTGTGGGCAGCTGTGTCGGCGGATTCAGGCGCCCGCGACGCGGCGGATCACGCCGACCACCCTGGCGACGTCTTCGGCGGTCATGGCCGTCCCGGACGGAAGACAGAGCCCTCGCCGAAAGAGGTCCTCGCTCACGGTGCTCCCCCGCACCCGGCAGCCCCGGAACACGGGCTGAAGGTGCATCGGCTTCCACACGGGCCGCGCCTCGATGTTCTCTTCCTCCAGAGCCAGCCGAATCGCCTCCCGGTCTGCGCCGAACGTTTCCGGAGTGACGAGCACAACCGTGAGCCAGCGGTTTGCCGTCCCGTGGGGAGCCTCGGGCATGAACTCCAGCCCCGGAAGGTCGGCCAGAGCCTCTCGGTACGCGCCGAAGAGGCGCCGCTTGGCTTTCACCCGTTCGTCCAGGGCACGGAGCTGACCCCGCCCGATCGCCGCCAGGATGTTGCTCATCCGGTAGTTGTAGCCTATCTCGGTGTGCTCGTAGTGGGGCGCCGGGTCGCGGGCCTGCTGCGAAAGGAAGCGGGCCTTCTCGATCAACTCCGCGTCGTCCGAGGCCAGCATGCCTCCACCGGAGGTGGTGATGATCTTGTTCCCGTTGAAGGAGAACACGGCAGCCCGGGCACCCTTGCCAGCGCTTCGCCCCCGGTAGCTGGCCCCGAGCGCCTCGGCGGCATCGGAGACCACCGGAACACCGTAGGGCGCGCAGGCCTCCAGAATCCGGTCTAGGTCGGCGCACTGGCCGTAAAGATCGGTGGGCACCACCGCCTTGGGCAGGCGCCCTCGGACGGCGCAGGCCTGCAACTCCTCGAAGAGGAGGTCGGGGTCCAGGTTCCACGAGGCCTTGTCAGAGTCGATGAAGACGGGGGTCGCGCCCTGGAACGTCACCGGGCTCACGCTCCCGATGAAGGTCAGGGTCGAAGCCAGCACCTCGTCTCCCGGCCCCACGCCCAGGAACCGGAGGGCGAGGTGCATGGCGGCGGTGCCGCTCGACAGGGCGACCGCGTGCCCGAACCCGAACTTCTCGGCGAACTCCCGCTCGAAGGCATCCACCATCGGCCCCAGGGGGGCGATGTAGTTCGAGGCGAAGGCCTCGCGAACGAGCTCGAGTTCCTCGCCGGAGAGGTGGGGAGGAGAGAGGAATAGGCGTGCAGGCATGGACGACACCTCTTCTGCTACGATTCCAACGGCTGGTGAGATCCTTCCCGAAAGGGGTTGCGGATCACCAGGTGCCCGTCGATGCGCTGGCCGTCCTGGAGGTCTTCCGAGTAGAGGGTGTCGCACCTTTGCAGGGCGGAAGCGACGATCAGAGCGTCATACACCGAGAATCCGAAGCGCTCTGCGAGGTCCAGGCCGAGATCGTGGATCTTGGGGGTGAGAGGCTCCACCGCGCACAGCGTGCGAAGGGGTGCGAGGGCGTCGCGAACCTCTGGGTAGGTCATCCGGAGCTTCCGAACGGCCACCGAGGCGAACTCGTTCAGCACTTGGACGCTGATCACACCCCCGCCCGCCACAACCTCTTCTGCCCGGTCCGCCTTGCGTGCGTCTTCGGAGAGAAGATACAGAAGCACGTTGGTGTCAAAGAAGGCTTCACCCATCGCGTTCGTGAGCCTCGATGCGGTCGAACCGGAAGTCTGCAGGCAGACGGCCTGGGGAGCACGCACTCGTGTCCAAGAACCGACGCGCCGCGAGCCAAGAGGGGCTGAATTGACGCGGCAAAACGACGGTCAGCCCATGAGGGCAACCTCGATAATGAAAAATGCCCCCCGAAGTGGGTATGGTGTGAGTCGCGACACTCCACA
>JACRMM010000034.1 GCA_016214985.1 Deltaproteobacteria bacterium
CTCGGGACTCTCGCCGGCGTGGATTCGCTGGACAGCCCGAATCCGCATCGCCTCGCGCGTCTTGTGATCGAGCTTCCGCCCGTCGAGTTTCTCCATGCCCGCAGGGTACCACATGTTGACTAGTCAATGCACGGCTTAATATTGTGCGGCTCACCATCGATGAGCTCCCACCGCTCGTCGTCCGACCAGGCGAGATAGTCCGAGTAGTTGAACCTCTGATCGTGTCTCGGAAGGGACATGTCCCAGACCTCCATTTCGGCCGTGATCCAGACCTCACCTCGTGTACCATCCGTGCACCGAACCAGCAAGTAGGTCAATCTCCACGTGCCCCCATCCCTTGGACCGGCCAGGAAATCGCTATGGAACCTCTTGCAGCCCTGGATTCCCTTGTCCCGCTGACCGGGCCCTCGGCAACCCTGGCGAACAAAACAGCAAGGCAAAATCCCCCAGGACCAGGACGACCAGAACGACCTCGGGGAGAGGGTCAGGAAAGGGGCAGGGCGTGGCGGAAGTGTCCAGCAGGCCCGTTGGGAGTCCTCGGACAAACTGCCACGCTGTAGCCCGACTACGAACTGCCGCCCACCCTCGCCGCCGAAAACGACTGCTCCACGAGCTGCCGGATTCTCGAGTGCTCCGATTCCGTCATCGGCCGCCGCGGAGGACGCGGAAGCGCCATGCGGTTGCGAAAGAGGACGATCGCCTGCCGAAACTCGCTGCTGCTCCCCGCCTGCCCGAAGTAGTAGGCCTCCTCCCCGTACTGGACCCCTTCCGTGATGTTTCGGAGGATCAGATCCAGAGCATAGCGCAAGACCACGCCCCTGCGCCCCACGGTCTCGGCTTGGCGGAGATATCCCTTGACGTGCTCGTCCTCGGTGACGAGCGACGGGTCGACGGGGGAACCCGTTTCGTCGTCGATCAAAGGCTCCTCCCAGCGCTGCGCGGCCCGGTGGCGTTCCTCCATGGCGAGGCGAAGGGTGTCGTCGGTGCCCAGGGCGTGGCCCGCCGCGAGGCGGTAGGCGTGCGCCAGGGAGTTCGAGGGCACGAGCTCCGAGACCAGCCCGTGCGCGTAGGCCGCCTCGACGCTCATCGGTTGCCCGGTAAGAATCGTGTCGACCGCGAAGAGGACCCCGCTCTTCCTGCCCATCCGGGATTTTTCGGCCATCAGCCGGACCAGGCGCTGGGTGCCGCCGAAACCGGGGATGAGGTTGATGTACGTTTCGGGTTGGCCCAGGTAGATGCGCTCGACCCGGGAGGCGACCACGTAGTGAGCGGCGGCCACGAGCTCGGTTCCGCCGCCCAGCGCCAGGCCATTGAGGTTCAGGACAACCGGGATCTTGAAGCCCTCGATCAGGCTCATCGTCTCCTGCGCCAGCGCGGCAAGCTCGGTGATCTGCGCATCGTCCAGCACGGAGAGCTCGTCGCTGTTCTGACCGGGCACGAACGCCCGAGTGCCTTCGGCGGTGAGCACCACGGCCCTTGCGCTGCCGTCCTCCCGGATCCGGTGGAACAGGAACCGGAGCTGCTTCACTGCGTCGCCGCGGAACCAGTGCAGATCGGCGTTGCGCTGAGTGTTGCTGCCCTTCGGCTGGTTGAGCTTGAACTCCACCGTGGCGATCGACGCGTCCCCGCTCAGGGGGTGGAACAAGAGCCGCATCAACGAGAGCTCTTCGGCGATCCGGACTCCCTGGGCCAGCAGCAGGTCGCGCTCGGAGCGGACGCCGTCGAGGTTCGTCACCATCCGGTAGGCGGTGGAACCAGGGGCCCGTCCGTAAAGCTGATCGCTGAACCCGCGCGGAATCTGATGGGCGTCGAGAACCCGATCCGGACCGCGAAGGTGATAGAGCCCCCGGTCGATCTTGTCCCGGAACGCCTGAGCCTCGTGGGGTTCGTACATGTGGGAGCCTGCCATCCGGACGATCTTCTCCCGGGCCGTCGCGCCGTCGCCGAGCTCTTTCAGGTTGGCCGGGACGAGGAGGGTCCGCTGTAGCATCCAGCCCTGGGCGATGTGGTAGGTCAGCGTCTGCCCGGAGGTGGTCTCACCGTATGCCACGCGGCCGGTCTGCTCGGTCAGGAGGGCGACGTTCAAGCCCAGGTGATCCCGCCGCCCGCTGTCCCAGATCGCGTCCCAGAGCCCGGAGCGGTTGGTGTTGTAGGGGGCCAGGGCGTTCTTGACGACGCTCACGGTCTCGGTGGTGAAGCGGGTCTGCGCGTCCCTGCCGGGCCAGCTCTCGTGGGCCTCCCGCTCCGGGGCGAAGCGGCCCTCGTCCACGTCGGGCATGTGCTCCGGCCAAAGGAGCTTCTTCGTGCCTTCCCCTTCCCGCAGTGCCTCGACGTTCTGGATCCGGGTCTTGCCGAAGTGCGCCGCGATCGCCTCCCGCCGAAGGATCCCGTTCTGCTGCTCCTGGGTCTCGGCCAGCACCGTCACCCGGGCGCCGAGGCGGGCGGCCTCGGCGATGGCTTCGGTCGCCAGGTCGTCCCGGCCTTCCGCGTCAGCGTTCGCGCCATAGTGGATCAGAACGTTTTCCCCCAGCCGAAGGTCTGCCCCGTCCCGTCCGAGGGCCTCGGCGGCCAAAAGACGCGCGTCGTACCCGTTGAACGTCCCGTAGAGGCCGAAGGCTCCCGAGTACCAGGCGGTGCGGCTGCCCTGGGCGCTCGGTCGCAGGAGGCGAAAGTCCGCCGCTTGCAGCGGACCCCCGGCGAATTGCATGATCTTCGTGGGCCGGTACCCCGCAGGGACCGACGCCACCAGGCGGTCCACCGCCTCCTGCCACTTCGCGAGGTCCTCCGGGTCGCCGACCGGGGCCGGCCGCAACGCGCCCGGGTGCTCCTTCCGGTAGATGAAACAGAGGTCCGCGCGGGGGTGGTGGCGGCGAACGAACTCTTCCTCTTCCCGGTCGAGGACGTAGGTCACCATCGGAATCCCCAGGGCGGCCGCCATGCCGATCGCCAGGGAACCGGTGTGGCCGCTGCCGCCGTGGACCAGCAGCACGTCCTCCGAGGTGAGGTTGAGCTTGCGGGGCGAAAACAGGGCGTGCTCCACGGTGGGGCCGTTCAGGATCAGGGTCGCGGCCAGGGGCAGGGGCGTGTCGACCGGGACCTCGAGGAGACTGCCCGTGTCGAAGGCCGCGAACGCCTGCAGGGTGGCCTGGTCCCAGCCGCCCTGGTACCCGCCGATGTGGCCCTCCCGCTGCGCGTCGAGGGTCACCGTGGGCGACTGGCGGTTGAACACCAGCGGGTCCACGAGCACCAGCTGGCCGATCGCGAGGCGCCCTTCCGCTTCCGCCTCGGGGGAGAGCCCGAGGATCTGCCCGACGGCCGCGTCACCGAGCACGTGGTGGTCCTTGTCGCCCAGCATGTCGACCGGATCGGACGTGATGCCGTTGATGACGTTGTAGGTGGCGCCCGCGTACAGGATCTGGACCAGGGCCTGGCCGGCCGCGGGCGCCGGCGTGGGGCGTACGAACTTCCGGAACCCCAGCGCGGGGTCCCGGTGCACGATACTCATCCCGTCCCGGTTGCGGACGATCCCGTACGCCTCCTGGTAGGGAGGGATCGGGTCGACGCCGGCGCGCAGCGGCGGCGTCCCCAGCCGCTTGACGAGCCGGTCGGGGATCTCCGCCAGGGAGTCGGCCGCCGGCACCTCGGGACGAAACGGGGCGGTCACCACCTGGTCCCCCCCGCGGGAGGCGACGATCCGGTCCAGGAGGTTGATCAACGTCCCCTTGACCTTCAGCCCGTCGATGTTGGGCATTCCCTGGAAGAGCGGGCTCGCCCGGAAGAACTCGACGTCGCCCCCGCGGATCTGTGCCCGAACCTCGTCGGGGGCAAGGGCCTCCTGCATTCGCTGGAGGGTTTCGAAGGGCTTGCCGGCGTAGAACTTGATCAGCTCGTACATGATCTTCGCCGTGAGGGTCATCGGCAGGAAGGTCTCCTCCCCTTCGAAGCCCGTGACCTCCGCCACCAGGAAGACGATGTCCTGCACGTCCGGCTTGACCTGGGGGCTGATCTTCTGGTTGATCGTCTTCTGGATGAGATCGGTCAGGTCCTGGCTGGGCTGGACCCCCGGCTGCAGGGCCGCCACGACGACCGGCGTCCGGTCCTTGGTGGGGTGGGGGATGAAGGTCACGCCGACTTTCCGGAAGTACCGGGTGTGCTCGTTCAGCGCGTTCTCGTACATCGTCTCGTTCACCAGGTGGCCGTAGACGTTGGCGATGTTTCCGGAGCGCCCCGACGCGTAGAAGGTCCTGGGGGTGACTGGGTCTTCCGGGCCGGAAAGGATCAGCGCGTCCTCCGGGCGGTCGGGGTCGTGGAGCACCCGCACCCAGTAGGCCGAGTCGCCCCCGTCGTGGGCCAGGCGCCGGCCCTCCCTTCCCTTCCCCGGCCATTCGGGCGCGAACCGGTGGCCGTAGTACTTGGCCGCGGTCAGCGCGGCGTCGGGCCGGGCCGGCCCCCGCCGGCCCTCGTTGCTGCCCATCAGCCACCCCATGCGGTGCGGCTGGGCGTCTCGGTACAGCAGCTGTCCGATCGCCCCCTTGCGGCCCCGCCCCCGGGAGGTGATAAGGGCCTCGGTCACCAGGCGCGGCGACTCGACCGGGTTGCCGTCTTCATCCTCCAGGCGGTCGGCGATCACCGGGTGCACCCACGGCAACGGGAGGATCTCCGGGTGCTCGGAGTCCATCTCGATCGGCGTGCGCACCCTGGCCACGACTTCCTCGGGTTCGCGGGTCCCGGCGAGCGCCCGGAGCTCGTCGCGGTACGTTTCGACGCACCGGTGCTCGACGCTCGGGCGGCGCTTGAACGTCGCGTGCTGCGAACCGAAATCCTCGGTGCGCCACAAGGAATTGATGGCCACGTCCCCCAGCAGGGCCTGGATCCGGGCGTGGGCCGGGTAGGAGTACGGGGCCGCGCAGCCGCAGATCCCCGGGGCCCCCTCCCGCTGCAGAGAGCGGACGTCGAACCCCCCCTGGGCGGGGTCGAAGAGCCCGTCGACCTTCGACATCGCCTCGTAGATGGGAGACCCGGCCTTCAGGAATGAAGCCCGGTACTGCTCGACCACCTGGGCAAGCCTTCGGGGGGTGGGCGCGAAGCTCTGGAGGAGGAAGGTGCGGCCCTCCATCATGGGGAACCACAGGGCGTAGGCCGGCCCCACGATCCACCCATAGTCCGTGGAGGTGTGGTGGATCTCGTGGGGGGCCAGCCCGAAGGAGTTGAACATGGTCTGGGCCCCGGCGACGATCGCGCCGACGAGGGAGACGATTCCCTTAGGCTGGCCGGTAGAGCCGCTGGAGTAGCTCAGGATCGCGGGATCCCCCCCACCCATTTCGACCGCCGAGAACTCGTCGATGTCCTGCCCCTTTGCCTTGAGCTTCTCTTCCGTCCGTCGGATCGCCTCGTCCCAGAGGGTGTCCCTTCCCGGAACCAGGGGGGCGCTCGTGAGGAGGCCCAGCTTGGTGAGCCTATCGAAGACGATGAGCTTCTCGTCGCGGCCGTACGACTGCTCGAAGGCCGCGAGGAGGTGATCGATGACTCGTCTCTGCCGCTCGATGCTCTCCAGTTGTGCGGCGCCGATTCCTTTTTGCCGCGCGTGGCGGAGGAGAAACTCCGGGACACCGACCTGCTGATCTTCGGTCAGCAGGGTTTCCAGGGTCGGTTTCGGCCGCCCATGCGCGATCCGCCGCAGGTGGCTCTTCAACCAGTCGCGGTGGCGGGTCTCGACCGCATCCCCCGCGGCCTCCAAGACTTCCACCCAACGATCCCGCAGTGCCACGGCGAGGTCCCGGCGGACGTCGGCTCCTCCGGGTTCTCCGCCGCCCACAGGGTCGTCCTCCCCGCGAACCCGGTGCAAAGCCGCCGTTAGCACGGGGACGTACCGGTCGAAGACGCGCTCGTTGCGCTCAGCGGCTTCCACCCGCATCTTCGCCCGGCGGATCGCCTCGTCCCGGACCCGAAGGGCTTTTCTCAGCTCTTCTCCGGCGTCGTCGAGCGAGGAGAGGACGACGCGCTTGATGTGCGCTTCGTAGACGACGCCCAGGAACTCGCGCATGGCGTCGCGGCTGTAGGTGACCTTGCCCGCAAGACGCTCGGTCACGGCCGCGCGGAGCCCGCGGGCCTCTTCGGCCAGCTCTTCCGGCAGCGTCGAAAGCGCCCCTTCGAGGCGCTTCTGGAAGACGGCCCTCGGCAGATAGCGGCTGAGGGCGAGGTCAACCGACTCCTTCTTCAGCTCCCGGGACCGATCCCCCACCCGGTAGCCGTCTTCGGTGATGACCACCTTGGCGCCCATGTTGTAGAGGGTATCGCTGAACATGTCGGGACCCTTGGCCCCAAACAGGAAGTGATACGTCGCCCCGGCCAACGTCGTCGCCAGCTGGGCAACCAATCCCTTGATGTCCGTGGACATGTAGATGAGGACCATGTCCCCCGGCGCCACCCCCAGGTCAACCAGGACGTTCGCCAGTCGATGGACCTCCCGGCGGATCCGGCGGTAGGTGTACTCCTGCACGTCAACGTTCTTCCCGTCCTTCTGGTCTTCGCCGATGTTGATCACCCGGCGCTCGTCTAGGAGTCCCTGCGCCGCGAGCTGGTCGAAGATCGCCCGCGTGGGGTTGATCCTGCCGTCCTCGAAGCGGCGGACCACCGGGTAGCTGCCGAGGTCGAGGGAGGCCGACGGCCGCACGCTCCAGGCGTAAGGGTACACCATGTCGAGCTCGAACTTCTCGGGGTTCGTCAGCCAGGCGCGACGGACCACGCGCCAGCCCATCTGGGTCTCCATCAGCGACCGCACTGCGCCGAGCTCGTCGCTGACCCTCGCGTCCGACCACTGGGAGTTGCGAAGAGCGACGCGCAGGCCGATCGTGCGCGCGGGATCGCCCTTGGAGGGGAAGTCCCGGCTCTTCTCCCAGCAATGGTAGGTCCCCTTGGGGAGCACGTACTCGGTCCCCTCGTAGGCAAACAGCGCGTCTTCCGCAAGAGAGCAGCCCGTGGGAACCGGCGGGGCCGGGACCGACGCCCGAAACCCCCTGGCGTCCGACAGGACGATGCGGTCCAGGTGGCTGTGGAACGTGTCGGAGACAAAGCCTTTCTGCAGACCGAGGACGCCCTCCAGGTGGGCAAAGCCGGCGGTCATCTCCTGGGCGAACCGGAGTTCCGCCGCCCGGGCCTCGTCCTCTGTGTAGAGGCCCTCCTTCGCGAAGGTGTCGATGAGGAACTCGGTCGCCCACACCGCCTGGGCCGAGGCCGAGCGCATCGCGGCCAGGGATTCCCGCGCGAAGGCGTCTCCCGCCGCAGCAGCTTGCTCCAGGCCGGAGAAGATGTCCCCCAGGTACCCCCGGTTGCCCTGGCCAAACCCGAAGTGCCGGCCGATCTTCTCCTCAAGCGGTCGAACCCCCTCCGCAAGGACCTCGCGCGTGCCCCCTCTCTCTTCCAAGAGAGCGGAGATCCGCCGGGGATCCGGAGCGCCCACCGCCTGCCGGAGCTCGTCGAGGAAGCCCTCGACGTCGCCTCCCGCGTACCCCTGGGCCAGACCCAGACCCACCGCCTGTCTTCCATCCATGGGGGAGGCGGTCAGAGCGTAATACTTGGCCGCCGCGAGGCCCATGCGTCTCGAAAGAATCCAGGTGGCCCCGTTTCCGGGGACGAGACCGACCTTCACTTCCGGGACCTGGATCCGCGTGGTCGCATCGGTGATCAGGAAGTCCGCGGCCGCAGCGACACCCAGGGCCGACCCTGCGCAAAGACCGCGAACCGCACTGACGGTCGGGATGCTCAAGGCGCGGATCTTGTCGCACAGGGTCTTCTGCTCCGCGAGAAACCGGTATGCCCGTTCTCCGGCAACGGGGCCCAGACGATCGCGCATCGAGTCGACGAAATCCGTGCCGGCCGAGAAATTCTTCCCCCCTGCGAGGATCAGCACCCGAACCGATCCATCCCCGGCCACCCGGTCCACGAGCTCGATCAAACGGGCGGCATCCGAAAGCGTCAGGGAGTTGCGCCCGTCCGGGCTCTCGATCCTCAGGACGGCAACGCCGTCCTTTCCGATGTCCAGTTCCACCCGGTTCATCTCAAACCTCCTCCCTCCCCTTCGGCGCTGCGATCCATGAATCTTCTTACCGCCATTCTGCATCTGCGGATCCAGTGGCTGGCGGTCCGAACCCTCCAGGACGCTCCGCTTCTTCCTCATGGGATTTCCGTCAGTCAACCCCGCCGGGGAATTCGAGGAGCTACGCAGGACGTACGTGAAATATTCATCATCTCAACCGATCAGGACGAATTGCACGATTTCACTTCTGTTTGGTTCCCAATCACAGCCGTGTAAAACACACGCGCATAGAAATTGCGGAGGTTCAACGAACTCCACTCGGGTCGAGTTCCTTGGGTACGCCAACGTTCAGAGATGGACTCGCAAAATCGGAGCACCGGTCACTGCTGGGCCCAACCCATGCAGCGTTTTACAGCCTTATTCCATTCTGCATACAGTTGATCCCGTTCGGACGGGGCAATCTGCGGGTTGAAGACTCGATCCACCTGCTGGCCTCGGAAGCAGTCTTCCGGACTGTCCCAGTACCCGATCGCCAAGCCGGCCAAGTAGGCCGCGCCCATGGCCGTCGCCTCCGCGTTACGCGGGCGCACCACCTCGGCGTCGAGCATATCCGCCTGGAATTGCATCAAGAAGTTGTTGCGGGCGGCGCCACCATCGACCTTGATCGACTGGATATCCACACCGGAATCGCGCCGCATCGTCTCCAAGAAATCCTTGGTCGCGTAAACGATTCCCTCCAATGTGGCCCGGACCAAATGCGCGCGCTGGGTGCCGAGCGTAATACCGATGATCATGCCGCGGGCAAACGAATCCCAATAGGGCGCGGATAGCCCCGTCAATGCTGGCACGAAATAGACGCCCCCGTTATCCGGCACACTCGTCGCCAAGCCCTCCGTATCGGCCGAGGCGTGGATCAATTCAGCGCCATCGCGTAACCACTGAACCGCTGAGCCAGTCACGGCGGCATAACCTTCCAGACCGTAGGTCGTCTTTCCCTGCATACGCCAGGCGATGATGGTATTGAGGCCATTCTTAGACACCGCCAGGTTGGGCCCGATGTTCATGTCAAGGAACGTGCCGGTGCCGTGAGTGCATTTCACCGTGCCGGGCTCGACACAGCCCTGCGCGAACAAAGCCGCGTGTTGATCGGCGATCGCGCCCGTAATCGGGATCGCCGCTCCGAACAGCTCCGGATCGGTCGTGCCAAAGTCGCCCGAGTCATCGCGGACTGTGGGAAAAAGCGCGAGCGGCACACCCAGGAAGTCCAACCACTCGCGATACCACTCGTTTCTCAGTAAGTCGTACGAGCCGGTGACCGATGCATTCGACGCCGCGATGGCATGCACCTTGCCGCCGGTGAGCTTGTAGATGAGCCAGGAATCGATCGTGCCGAACGCCAGCTCGCCGGCTTCGGCCCGTGCCCGTGCGCCCGGCACGTTGTCCATGATCCAGTGCAGGCTCAACGCTGAATGGACCGGGGCCAGTGCCCAGCCGGTATGGGCATAAGCCTGGTCAGCCCAAGCGGCGCGGATCGTTTCGATGTAGCTCGCAGTGCGGGTGTCCTGCCAGACGATCGCCGGCGCAATGGGTTTACCCGTAGCGCGATCCCACACGGTGGTTGTGGCGCGCTGATTTGTGATGCCGAGGGCAGCGATATCGGCCGGCGTGAGATGAGCCTCCCGCAGCGCCTGCTTCACCATAGTCAGCGTCGCCTGCCAGATCTCCTCAGCATCATGTTCGACACGATCGGGCGCAGGATGGTACTGCGTGAACTCGGTGTGCGCTTGGGCCTTGATGTGGCTGTCGCGATCGACAATCATGGCCCGCGTGCCGGTCGTGCCTTCGTCAATGACCAAGATATATTTGTCAGTCATCTGAGTTGTCCTCTCGTTAGAGAAAGTGCGACGTTACGAATGGATCGGGTAATAGCCAAACTCTTCAACTGCGTCGCGCATGGCGATCAGGTTCTGCGGTGGAACGTCGCCCTGTACGTTGTGCGCCGGGGCGAGGATATAGCCACCTCCCGGCGCCAGGTCCTTGATGCGCTGCCGCACCTCACGGCACACTTCGTCGGTCGTGCCGTGCGGCAAGACGTGCTGAATATCGATTCCGCCATGGAATGAGAGCCGGTCGCCGATCTCGGCTTTGATCCCTGCCGTATCCATGTTCTTCGCGCGCGGCTGGATGGGGTCAAGCACGTCCAGGCCCATATCGGCCCAATCTTTCATGAACGGGCGTACGCTGCCGCAGGAGTGAAGCATGATCTTCGCGCGCGAATTGTGCCGGGTAAGTTCCTCCTTTGCGATGGTCCACACCTTCTGCAGATGCGGCCTGACCAGTCGCCGGAACATCGGCGGAGAGATCAGGGGGCCCTGCTGCGTGCCCATGTCTTCGCCGCTCAGTCGCAAAATGTCGATGTACTCTCCCACAACCTCGAGCCCAAAAACGTCGATCTGCGCTTGGATATCGGCGATCTTTGCCATCAAGGCGTAGGCAAAGTCGGGATCTTCGGCCAGGGCGGTATACCAACGCTGCATCCCACAAAGGTACGTTGCCAGCTCAAACACAGCCCCGCCGATCTTGGTTGTTATCGCGAAGTCGGTATCATGGTGCAACCGGCGGAACTTTTCTTCAACGCCGTCAATCAAGCCTTCGTCGTGTGGATCGGGCCAAGGAAAATCGTCGAGATCCTTGATCGTCGCGTCGGCCAAGGGGTGCTTACACATTTCATAGTAGAAACCGCCATCCGGCCGATCCGCGATCTTCCACTCGACGTGCCACTCGTCAATGAACACGTTGGAAGCATTGGACTTGGGTCGCTTCCGCGGCGAGCCCATATCAACGCGCAGGGCATCCAACCCAAATTGGTCCGCTACGATCGGATGCATCACAACATCTGTCCATCGACCGACCTTAGGGTTGTCGTCGAGGTCTATCCCCATATGCTGCTTCAGGTTGTTGTAAGCGTCGATGGTGATGGTCATGCTCATGGGCACTCGGTCGGGTTCGCGGTGTTCCAATGCCGTGAGTACCCGCTCTCTTCGGCTCAGTCTCTTCTTACGCATGCTGACTCCTTTGCGACCGGCAGACGTGGCGGTCAGGATAGCCCAAGCAGTTCTTGAACCTTGCGCACCGCACTGCTCGCGTCCGGGCTAAAGCCATCGGCGCCGAGCTCGTCGGCGAAAGCTTGCGTCACCGGCGCACCACCGACGATCACCTTGACCCGATCGCGGACTCCCGCCTCTCTGAGCGCCCCAATGACCTGGCCCATGCTGGGCATGGTCGTGGTCAAAAGTGCAGACAGCCCGATGACTTGAGCACCCGATGCCGCCTGCACGAACTTCTCTGGGGTCACGTCGATGCCCAAGTCAATCACCTCAAACCCGGCGCCTTGCAACATCATCGCCACCAGGTTCTTGCCGATGTCGTGCAGATCACCCCGCACTGAGCCCAGCGCCACCCGTCCCATCAACGGCACGTTGCGCTCCGTGAGCAGCGGGCGCAGCAGTGCCAGGCTCGCCTTCATGGCCTTAGCCGAGACCAGCATCTCGGGTAAAAAGTATTCGCCCTCCTCGAAACGGCGACCCACCTCCTTCATCGCCGCAATCAGCCCCTCGTTCAGAAGGGACTCGGCCGCTGTTCCGGCGTCGATACACTCCTGCGTCCCGGCTCTTGCTGTTGCCACGTCGCCGTCAATCACCGCTGTGTACAGTGTTTCCCAACTCACCATGACGTACCTCCAAGCCAAACGTGCGATTACCTCATCGCGCTAGCACAACCAACGGCAGGCGTCAAGGCAGTTGTCGCGTCGGGGCGAATCATGCAGCAGCTCGAAGAGGGGCTGGCTCCCTCCTGGTTTCAGGGTTGAGATAGACGGCCTGTTAGGTGTTGCCAGCCAGTTTCGCGTGTTTTTTTGGCCAGCGCTCCGGGGTTCGCTGCCGCGCCTGCGCATAGCCTCGCTGGCGTTGGGCCCGGATGGCGGCCTCGCGATCGAAGTGGCGATCGTCGGGGGTGACGAACCGGATCGCGCTGTGAAGGTGCTCGGTGTGGTACCAGGCGAGGAAGCCGTCGACCCAACATGGGGAGGTCTTCACGCTGGCCAAGGGTTGGGAGGGACAAGGTCGGTTGGTACTTCATGGTCCGGAACGCGCCTCGGAATAGGGGTTGTCATCACTGACCCGGGGGCGGCTGAACGAGGGCACGACTCCCAACTTATGGAGCGTGGCCAGCATCGTCGACCCCTTCATGAAGACCAGCCGGGGTCAGGTCTACACTTCAGACAACCAAGGAGGGTAGATTCAACTTCAAAGCGGCCCACCCGGCCTCGCCGGGAACGCTCGTTTGCTTCCCCGCCTTGCGGCTCCCGCCCCGCCGGCTAGAGTCCGTTTCACCAGCCACCTCGCCTCTCACCTCCGACCCAGAGGCGCCGAGCTACTGCGGGTCTGATTCATGAGAGCTTCGATCCTCTGCCTGGCGATGGCCTGCCTCCTCGCCGGACCCGGTTCCCAGGGTTCGGAGGATCCATACGCTCCGGCGCGGCGGCAGATGGTGCGGGAGATCGAGGCGGACGTGGTGCAGACCCGTCGGGAGGTGGGCACGAAGTCCCTCGACCGCCGAACCCTGGAGGCCGTGGGCAGGGCGCCGCGCCACGAGTTCGTACCGGCGGAGCTCAGGAGGTTCGCCTACGACAACCGGCCGCTCCCCATCGGCTTCGGGCAAACCATCTCTCAGCCCTACATCGTGGCGCTCATGACCGACCTCCTGGGCGTGGAGGCGGGAGACCGAGTTCTGGAAGTGGGCACCGGGTCGGGCTACCAGGCTGCGATCCTCGCCGAGCTCGGGGCCCGGGTCTACACGGTGGAGATCATCCCGCAGCTCGCGGAGAGGGCCCGCCTGACGCTCGCGAGGCTCGGCTATCGAGCCGTGGAGGTGCGCGACGGCGATGGATACTATGGGTGGGAAGAGCACGCGCCCTTCGACGCCGTGGTGGTCACCGCCGCCTCCGGCCACATCCCCCAGCCCCTGGTCCGGCAACTCAAACCCGGAGGCCGCTTGGTCATCCCAGTGGGCGGACCCTTCATGACCCAGGAGCTCGTGTTCGTCGAGAAGACCGCGGGGGTGGTGCGGACGAGGCAGGTGCTCCCGGTGGTTTTCGTACCGCTCACCGGGGGGCACTGACGGCCGAGCCCATGCTCTACGCGTCGATCTCGCTCCTGTCGGCTGCGGCCCTGGGCTACGAGGTGCTGCTCCTGCGCCTCTTCTCCATCGCCCAGTGGCACCACCTCGCTTACATGGCCATCAGCCTGGCGCTCCTTGGCTGCGGGGCGAGCGGAACCTTCCTCAGCCTGACCCAGGATCGGCTCCTGCGCCACTTCGAGGCCGCCTTCGCGGCAGGAGCGTGCCTCTTCGGGATCTCGGCCCTGGGCAGCTTCTCCCTCTCCCAGAGCCTCCGGTTCAGCGCCCTGGAGCTCGCCTGGGACCCCCGGCAGCTCCTCCACCTCCTCGCGACCTACCTCCTCCTCGCGGTTCCTTTTTTCGCCGCGGCCGGCTGCGTGGGCCTCGCCTTCACGAGCCGAAGGGGGCAGATCCGCCGGATCTACCTCTCCGACCTGCTCGGAGCGGGACTCGGGGCGGCGGCCGTCGTGCTGGCTCTGTTCCTCCTGCGCCCGACGAGTTGCCTGAGGATCCTCGGCGCAGCGGGATTCCTCGCGGCCGGGCTCTCCTGCCTCGGCGCCCCCCGGCCGGCCACGCGGACGGCCGGCGCCTGGGCGGCGCTGCTGGGCCTTCTCGCATCCGCCGCCTGGCCCGACGCCTGGCTTGCGCCCCGGATCTCGGAGTACAAGGGCCTGAGCCAGGCGCTGCGGATGCCCGGCGCGCGAGTCCTCGCCGAGCGGTCGAGCCCGCTGGGGCTCCTCGCCGTAGTGAGCTCGCCCCGGGTCCCCTTCCGGTATGCGCCCGGCTTGAGTCTCGCCTGCCCCCTGGAGCCGCCGGAGCAGCTCGGCGTCTTCGCCGACGGCGACGCCGCAGCCGCCATCCCCCGCTACCGGGGCCGCCCGGAGGAGGCCGCGTACCTCGACTGGGGCGCGTCCGCGCTCCCCTACCACCTCCTCATCCGCCCCAGGGTCCTGCTCCTGGGGGCCGGGGGCGGATCCGAAGTGCTCCTCGCGCTCCGTGAAGGGGCGTCCTCCGTCGACGCGGTGGAGCTCAACCCCCAGCTGATCGAGCTCGTGCGCGCCTACCCCGACTTCGCCGGCGCCGTCCTCGACGCGCCGGGGGTCACGGTGCACGCGGCCGAGGCCCGAAGTTACGTGCGCAGGAGCCAGCGGCGCTACGACCTCATCCAGGTCCCCCTCCTCGACGCCTTCGGCGCCTCGGCCGCCGCGGTGTATGCTTTGAACGAGAACTACCTCTACACCGTGGAGGCGCTGGGAGAGCTCTGGGACCACCTGGCGCCGGGGGGAATCCTGGCCGTGACCCGGTGGCTCGCCCTCCCGCCCCGCGACACGCTGAAGCTCGTGGCCACGGCCGCAGAGGCGCTGGAGAGGAGGGGGATCCGCGACCCGGGGAGCCGCCTCGCTCTCGTCCGGAGCTGGGACACCGCCACCCTCCTCCTCAAGCGCGAGCCCCTTGCCTCCGGCGACATCGCGAGGATCCGGGCCTTCTGCCGAGACCGGTGGTTCGACACGGCGCACTACCCAGGCATGCCGGCGGGAGAGGCGGATCGGTACAACCGGCTGGAGACCTCGGACCTGCGGGAGGGCGTTCTTGCGCTGCTGGGGCCCGGGCGGGCCGACTTCCTTCGGCGCTACAAGTTCTACGTGGCCCCCGCCACCGACGACCGCCCGTACTTCTACCACTTCTTCCGCTGGCGGGCGCTGCCGGAGCTCTGGGCTTCCCGAGGCAGGGGAGGGGTTCCCCTGATGGAGTGGGGGTACCTGACCCTGGTGGCCACCCTGGCTCAGGCCGTCGTGGTGGGCTTCGCCCTGATCCTCCTGCCCCTCCTGCCCCGGTGGGGCGCGGGGCGCGCCGGCCGGGAGGCCGGCCACGAGACCCGGCGCTGGGCCTACTTCGCGGCGCTGGGCTTTGCGTTCCTCTTCCTGGAGGTCGCCTTTCTCCAGCGCTTCACCCTCTTCCTCGGCCACCCGCTCTATGCCGCCGCCGCCGCCCTCTCGTCGTTCCTCGCCTTCGCCGGGCTCGGCAGCGGCGCGAGCGCGCGCGTCGCCCGGGGCCGCGTCGGGGTTCCCGTCGCCGGGATCGCCGGCCTCTCCGCCGGCTACCTGCTGCTTCTCCCGCCCCTCTTCCGGGCCCTCCTGCCGTGCGCCGATTGGGTGCGGATCCTCGCGTGCGTTGCCCTCGTGGCGCCGCTGGCCTTCTTCATGGGCATGCCCTTTCCCCTCGGCCTGGAGAGGGTGCGGCAGCGGGCCCCGGGCTGGATCCCTCGGGCCTGGGCCGTGAACGGCTGGGCCTCGATGGTGAGCGCCCCCCTGGCCACGGTCCTGGCGATCCACTTCGGCTTCACCGCCGTCGTGGCCGCGGCCGTGCTGCTCTACGTCGGCGCGGCGCGCTGGGCGAGGGGGTTGTGAAGGGGGGCGGGCGGCGGGCCGAAAGCGGCTCGCAAAAAGGGCTCCTGAAACCCGGCTGTTGGAGTCATCCGCGATGAGGAGCCGGCCCTCGAGGAGGAACGCGAGGCCGCTCAGGTACTCGACGCGCATCTCGCCGACGTTGGCGTAGCCCCTTCGAGCCGAGAGGAGTTGCTCGATGCGGCTGTCGCGATGTCACCGTCGGCGCTCGCTCGCTGGACCCGAGCGAGCCGAGGAGCACGGACGGGACGTCCGTTGCTGCAATGAAGCAAGAAAAAGGAAGTGTCCCGTCAGAGTCCCCAGCCTCAGAACTCCTCTGAGTGGCAGCACTTGTACTTGGGCTTCTTGGACCCGCACTCGCAGTCTGCGCCGTGGCAGCGGGCAAACGCTCTTCCGGATCCACACGGGCAGGGGTTGACGTCGGTGTCCGAGACCAGACAACCTCGTTTGAGCGCGCTTCCCTCGGGTGCGAAGATCTCTTCCTCGGCCATGGGTGCCTCCTTTGGCAACGAAAGTGAATCAATCGCAGCCGTGATGCTACCAGGGACCCAGAGGACGGCAAGGAACGTTGGACTGCGCCAGCGTGTATGATGTCCCAACCCGGCGCCACTTCAAGCCGCTACCGTTCACCCGGCCCGGAACTCGTATTCGGCTGGGCCGGAATGCGCGACGGAGGAGGAACCATGCCACGCACCCGACAGGGACTCGCTCTTGCACTCCTGGGCTTCCTGGCGACCTCTGGCTGTGGGGGGACCGGCGGATCCGGAGAGGACCTCGGCGTCCCCGGCGCCACCCCGGTCGCCCGGGTGAGGAGTGGGGCGCCCCCGATCCTTGCCCTCCTGGCCATGGTCGACGCGGCCGACAACGCCTTGCTGGCCGCTTCTCTAACGGCGTCCGCGTCGTTCACCGTGGACGACGTCATTGATCTCGGCGGCCCCCTCTTCCCCAACACCGAAGGGCAGATCCGGGTGGAGGCGAGCGGGTCGGCGGAGCCCGGTCTCGTCACCTTCGACCCCGTGACCGTCACCTCCCTGGGGGCCCGCTGGACGGACCCCGAAAGCGGAGATTCGGTGAGCGTCCCGCCCGGCGAGAGCTTCACCCTCTTCCTCGCGGTGTCGTGGTCCGGGGAAGGCGCCACGAGGACCGGCGTCGCGACCGCGAGGATCACGGCCCAGGACTTCTCCTTCACCGTCGTCCAAGACGGCAGGACCTATCCCTGCGAGATGGATACGGAGATGACGTGCACCCTGTCGGCCGAGGTGGTCGACGGGGTCGTGACCCCTACTCGCACCGTGACCGGCTACTGGGTGCTGGAATGGCGGGACAAGCACGGGATCACCGTATCCGTGCGGATCGACGCCGAGCCGGACAAGGACATCCTGGTGAGTTTGGGCCCCGTCCGGTTCGGGCCGTATACGACGACCGAGTTCGCCGTCTTCTTCTCCAGGGCGCTGGCGCTCGCCCTCGGGCCGTAGGCGCTGACCGCCACGGTGCAACCGCAACTCCAGGCGAGGTCGAGGCTCAGGACCGGAGTGGGCCCGCCGCTGGCCCCCGCTCCGGGAGAGGCCGCGGGCCATCCCTGCGCCTCCCGCAGCCTCTCAAGCCGCTTCGAACCGGACGGCGCCGTGCTCCAGGTGGGTGCTCAGGTGCGTGGGAGGCCGATACCGTCCGCGGAGGAGTTGGTCGGCCAGGGGGTCGAGCACCCGGCGCTGAATGGTCCGGCGCAGGGGCCTCGCTCCGAAGCTCGGGTCGGTGCCCTCGTCGACGAGGAACTCCTTGACCTCGGCGTCGAACTCGATGTCCACGCCCTTGGGCTCCAGGTAGTGGGAGACCTCCCCCAAGAGAAGCTCGCAGATCTTCACGAGCTCCTCGTGGCCCAGGGCCTGGAACATGACGACTTCGTCGATCCGGTTCACGAACTCCGGCGGGAAGTTCGCGCGAAGCGCCTTCATGCTCTCGGCTTCGGCATCCCGGGCTCGGCTCTCGGCGCCGAACCCCGCCCTCTTGCCCAGAGCCTCCACGTCGCGGGCCCCCACGTTGCTCGTCATGATGAGCACCGCGTCCCGGAAACAGGCTTTTCTCCCTTTGTTGTCCGTGAGGGTCCCCTCGTCGAGCACCTGGAGCAGAAGCTGGTGGACCTTCGGGTGGGCCTTCTCGACCTCGTCGAAGAGCACAACCGAGCGGCCCTGGGCCATCACGGCATCCGTGAGATGTCCACCCTCTTGGTGGCCGATGTACCCGGGCGGAGAGCCGATCAGCTTCGCATACTCGTGAGGCAGGGAGTACTCGCTGCAGTCGATGCGCACCAGCCTCTCTTCCCCCTGGTAGAGAGCCCGGGCCAGTGCCTTGGCGAGCTCGGTCTTCCCGACGCCCGTCTGGCCCAGGAAGAAGAAGCTTCCGACCGGCTTCTTTGGATCGCGGAGCCCGGCGGCCGCCCGTCGGAGGACCCGGGCCAGCTTCTCGACGGCCTCGCGCTGCCCGACAACCTGGCGCTCCAAGATGCTTTCCAGCGCCAAGAAGGTCTCCCCGTCGGCCGCCTCCGCGGTAGGAGCGTCGTTGGCCTCGAGAAGGTAGACCTCTGAGCGAGCGCCGGGGCTCGCCACAGGGAGGGCCACGCGGGCGATGTCAAGGTGGGGGTTCGAGGCAACGCACACCTCGTAGAGCGCATCCTCGACCGCCTCCAGCTCGACCGGGCGCCCTGCCTCCCCGCCCCGGCCGAGAAGCTCCGGCAGGAGTTCGCCGGCGAAGTCGGGCAGGCAGAGGTTCAGGAGAAACCGGACGTACTCCCGCCGATTTCGAAACCGCGCCTTTCCGACGACGCGCCCGACCTCCGTTTCCGTGAAGAGGCGTACCGCTACGAATCGGTCGAGGGAGGGGCAGTATCTGAGGACGAGATCCGTGGAGACCTTCATGGCGACCTCCTTGTCGACACGTGCACCTCATGTTCTTCGTATCGGCACGAAGCGCCCCTTGCGTAACGCGGTCTCGGGGTGGTCTCTGCCTCGAAAACGGCGGCGAGCTGGGTAGAATTTCAACCCCCTGCCATCTCCACGTCCAGAGCCGGGGCCCGACCGTCCGCGCTCACGGGCCGTCGATCGCGATCGAGGTGACGCCTCCTTCCACGACGTCTCCTGCCCCGAACCGTTCTTGCCGCCGGCGGCGGCCGCGGAACCGGTAGGCCGCGGCGGGAAGCCAGCACGCCGCCCTGCCCTCCGAGTCGGTCGTCGACTCTCTCGGCAGCTGTCGGGCAGAGACTGAATACGAAAGAGGCGTTCCCCTCGGCCTCCTTCGCCTGCCCTCCCGCTCACTGCACGTCCCTCAACAACCTCCCATACTCGGGAGAGTCTTTCAGCAATCTCCCCCCCACCTCGATCAGGCGGTCCACGGCCTCGCGAGAAAGCGAAAACGTGGTCGGTAGATTCTTGAAGAAGGATCGCTCCTTCCGATCCATCAGAGAATCAAAGCTGACTACGATAGGATAAAACAGGACCGACGCTGGGGATGGTGGGAGACTTGCCTCAGGATATTTGTCTCTAATGAGTTCCGCGCACTTCGTATACGCCAGATCATCCCTTTTCCAGTCCTTCGTGCTTTCAATAAGTTGCTCAACTGTGTCAAAAGAATAATTATCCATAGGTGCATTGACAGAGGCCAAGAGAGCGTCTTTCAGGTTTGGAGGACTTTCCTTCCGGTCCACCGTCGTATCCGGTTCGTTCTTGGCGTTTACCACGATCACGGCGATCTTCTTGACCTTCTTCGCATTGACCATACCGAGAAGGTCCCAGGGTCCTCTGTTGCTCATCAGGGCCAGATAAGGGCCGCGCAAGCCGATATTGTCGGCAATACCGCCATCCAGGAGATGGATGTACTTGCGTTGGGCCCGGTCCTGGTAGGATTCAAAGTGTACGGCATTCAGGAAACTCCTACTCGTGACATCCCTCATCGTGAGGGCATTGACAACCCAAGGCGGCTCCGAAAAGTTGCACGTTCCGGCGTAGTTCGTGATCGTGATCGGGCTCAGGAGGCCTGGGAAGGCCGAGGAGGCGGCGACACCTCGAGCGATCGGATACTCGGAGAGCTCCGAGCAGATGGGATCGAACTGCTTTTGGGTAAACTCAAATCGGTCCCCAAGAGTCATGTCCGAGGCATTGAGGATGACATAGGGGCGAGTTCCTCTATTGAGAAGATCTCCGAATGTCTTCTGGTGAAAGATGTTTTCGTCGTAGTACTCCGCGGCCAAGTCGATACGATCGAACGTCGGAGACAGGAGGCGGAAGGCATGGTACGGGTTGAACAGCCTATAGAACAGATCACCCTGAATATCCTTGTACAGAAAATCCGGCTTGAAATCGGCAAAGATCTTGTCTCCGAATAGACCATAATAGGCAGAGACGAAGCTTCCCCCCGACACCGAGGAAATAACGTCCACTTCGTCGAGGAGTCGCTTGTCTTTCCCCTCCCATCGGATCGGCGCGTTCTTCAATGCGTCGAGAACACCGTAGGAGAGGGCCGCCGCACGTGTACCCCCACCGGATAAGGCCAGGATCACGAACAGGCTGTCGCTGTTTTCGCCACCCGGGACGTTCTCGAATCGATACCCGGATTTCTCCGAATACGTGGCAAGACGGGCATTGTCCCTGTAGTGGGCGCAGCCAACAACGAGGAGCAGAGCCGCGGAGATCGTCGACCAATGTCTACGCAAAATACACCCCCTGAGGCCTTACTTCCGTCGTGTCTGAAAGGTAGATCCTGTAATGGACAGGATCAAAAGCCGACGGGCCCGCAAGAGTGACCGTATGCAAACCTTCATCTACCCGGAGGGTCTCTTCGGTCCAACCGGATTCGTTCCCATCAATCAAGACCCTCCGGGATTCTCGAAAATGTACGATCATGAATTCCATGGTGATCCTTTCGCAGTGGGAAAAGGTGTTGGCACGATTCAGGCGGGCATGAATCGCCTCATTCAGAATCGAGGGGATTGGCGATCCTGGGCCTCCCTATCCTTCGCCCGGAGCGTTTCATTCAAATGGTGAACACCCTCTGACGCAGGAAGCTCATGTTCGTCTTCCCAACCCGGTAGTAGTTCGGACTCTGGTCCGGGGGCATGCGGGCTAGGATGGCTTTGTGGAAGGAGCGGTATGTGCCCTTGAACTTGCCCCCGTTCCACACCTGGAGGAGCGTCCCCGTGAACAGGCCGTTGTGCTCGCCGTCGGCCGAGTACTGGTTGTCCTGGCAGCCGGAGAGGAGGAGCACCGAGGCCTTCAACTTCTCGTCGGCCGCGCGATTCTTCGGGTCGGTGAGGACCTCGGTGTAGAAGCGCTTGTTCGCTTCGAAGGTACGAAGTCCCACCGCCGCGGGCATGGCGCGGTAGGACACCCCCGCCGAGGCTCCCGCCCGGAAGTAGGCCTCCTTGACTGCGGTACCGCTGTGGCAGCTGTCCGAGAAGACGAGGATCCGCACGCCGGACGCGAAGTCACTTAGAGCTGCATAGAGCTCGTCGTCCACCAGTTCGCCGTCGTAGAGGCACCAAGTCTCATCCTGGCCGTCCGACTCGTCGCTGTTCAGGTCCGGAAGCTGCCCGCCGTGCCCCGAGTAGGAGAGCATCAGAAGGTCGCCCGGAGCGAGCGCCTCGGCCTGGGCGGCGAGAGCGTGCTGCACAGCGTCTCTTGTCGCCTGCTTCGTCAGAAGCGTCGTCACCGCAAACTTCTGGGACTTCGCGAGGGCTGCCATATCTTTCGCATCGGCCTCACAGGCGTTCAGTTTCCCGCTCCATCCCTGGTAGTGCTTGGGGTCGACGGAGTTGAGGCCGACGGTGATGGCCACGCCCTTCGAATTCTTGCCCATGGGATCTCCCTTCCGCAGTGGATGAGGTCACGCCCTCCGGACGGCGTCCGGGTGCATCGGTGCGCAGCGGGGGCACGCCGACGGAGAGGCAGGCCCCCTTGGAAGATGGCGTTGCGTTGGGGAAGCGACAAGATCTGGCGCAGGACCGATCGACGAGGTGAAGCGCTGGATCGACGGATTCTCCACGGCGCCCTCCTCCCCCGACACGGCACCCGTACCGGCCTGGTTCCGCGCGAGTCTTCGAATCGGATCCCCCTCGTTTCGTCGAGGCCGGCAGCCCCCCTCCCTGGGCTGCCCCCGGAGACCTCGGAGTTCTATGAAAGGCAGCCGTTATCGGCCGGACCCTCCTTCGCGGGAAGAGAAGAAGGCCGCCGGCTTCCCTTGTGGGGGATCCGGCGGCCTCCGTGCCATGTCAGCGAGAGAGTCCGTTGAAGAGTGCCGTCCCTCATACCTCCAAGGCAACGTGTCCGTCAAGAAAGACGAGGCGTAATCACCAGCTGCCGCTCTGAAAAGGGGCGTCCCCTTGGCCCCTTTGGCCCCAGCTTAGTGCCTTGACGAGGCGTTCGGATCCGGGTAAGAATTCTCCAGTAAGACTCTTACCGGAAGGCGAGCGATGAGAATCACGAGTAAGGGCCAGGTCACCATCCCTCAGGAACTTCGCGACCAACTCGGCTTTGTACCGGGATCAGAGGTGACGTTCATCCCCGAAGGAAACACCCTGCGGGTGGTGAAACAGGAAGGCCCGGCGGGAAGGGGCAGAAGCCTTGTGGACAGACTTCGCGGCAAAGCCACGGTGTCCATGACCACCGACGAAATCCTCGCCCTCACCCGAGGGGACTGATGGAGTTTCTGGTCGACAGCAACGTGCTCCTGGACGTGCTGACGGACGACCCGACCTGGCAGGCTTGGTCGGGCGACCAGCTTGCCGACTGCGCGGAACGAGGCTCCCTCGTCATCAATCCCATCATCTATGCGGAGATTTCGATCGGCTTCCGGCGCATCGAAGAACTCGAAGAGGCGTTGCCCGTCCACACCTTCCGGCGCGCGCCCCTGCCCTGGGAGGCGGGTTTTCTTGCAGGCAAGGCCTTCCTCTCCTATCGCAGGAACCGAGGGACGCGGCGCACGCCCCTTCCCGATTTCTACATTGGAGCCCACGCCGCGGTGGCCGGCTTTACGCTGGTCACTCGCGACGCCGGACGATATCGCACCTACTTCCCTACCCTCCCGCTCCTCGCCCCGCCGGGTTGAGCAACGGGAGGTCGCCGACTCGCCCGGTGCACGGAGTTCATGGGCAATGGTCCCTGACTCTGGCCTTGCAGACAAAACGGCAAGAAGAACAGAAGGATCCCGCTGGGCGCCCAACAGGGGCCTCGGCGCAATCCAATGGAAATGCCGGCTGCTCCTGAGTTACAAGGGGGAGCGCGAGCGCGGAGATCGGTGCCTCTTTCCTCGCGACGCACGAGCAGGACGACAGCAAGAGAGAAGAGCCCATTTCGGGCTTACGCCGCACAGGCGACGATGAAAGGAGATGGAGGATGCTGGAGATCAAAAATTCGGTGGCGGTGATCACGGGGGGGAGTGGTGGCATCGGCAAGGCGCTGGCCGAGTACTGGGCGAAGAACGGCGGCAAGGTCGTGCTGGCCGACATCGCCGCCGACGCCCTCGCCCAGGCGGCAAAGGAACTCAAGGCGCTCGGCGCGAAGGTCGCCACCATGGTGTGCGACGTGACCTCCGAAGAGGACAACGCCAAGCTGGCTGCCCTCGCCATCAAGAAGTTCGGGCAGATCAACCTGGTCGCCCCGTTCGCGGGGATCATCAAGGACGGGCTACTGGTCGCCCCGGACAGGGAGACCGGCAAGGTGACGGGCAAAATGTCGCTCGACACCTTCAAGGCCGTCATGGACATCAACGTCACCGGCGTATTCCTGACCGTGCGCGAGTGTGTGGAACAGATGGTCAACCACAAGTGCAAGGGGCTGGTCTGCCTGATCTCGTCCACGGGTTCCCTCGGGACCGCCGGGCAGATCAACTACTCCTCCTCTAAGGCCGCGATGTCGGTATTTCCGAAGGTCCTCACGGCCGAGTTCTTCCGCCGCGGGCTGGCCGATCAGATCCGGTGCGTGGCCGTTGCCCCAGGCTATGTGGGGACCCCCATGGTGAAGGGCATGAATCAAACGGCCCTGGGCAAAATCCTCGAGCAGGTTCCCATCGGCCGGCTCGTCGAGCCGGAAGAGGTCTCCTCACTCGTGGCGGAACTCTATCGGAACGAGGCCCTCGCCGGCGACACCTTCTTCATCCACGGCGGTCTGAGGCTCGGCTCGAAGGGTTGACCGAACACTCGCACGTCGGCATGGAAACCGGGGAGGCGCCGCCCGCCACCCCGGTTTTGTTTTTCTTCCGCGACAGGACCTACTCCCGATCCCGTGGGCCCGGAGGGCATCCCCGCCCCCCTGACCCCGATGACCTCGCCGTCGCCCCCCTCAACGACCCAGCAGGACAACGACGCTGCGCGGGTTCACGATGTAGTGGTCCGGCGGGTCGAGGAGTACCTCGCGGCCCGGATCGAGGAAATCGTCGCCGGCGGGCAGGCTCGTGTCCACAACACGCGACCAGCGCGGGCTGCCCGGGAGGGCGGGAAGGCGGACCCACCGCAGGCGGTCGTCGGCATTCCAGACGAAGAAGAGGAAGTACTCGCCCAGGGGTGACGGGGCCTCGCTTCCGTCGAGGAGGTAGCACAGGGTGCGTGCCTCCGGATCGTCCCAGGCGGGCGGGCCGCCGTCGCACCCGAACCAGGTGATGTCGCGCACGGAGTCGGCGTCCAGGTCCTGGCCGAGCAGGAACTTGCGCTGCTGGAGGACCGAGTAGCGTCGGACGAACGCGATCGCCCTGCGGAAGAAGGCAAGGACCTCGGCGTTCCTCTCGACCTCCCCCCAGTCGAACCAGGAGAGCTCGTTGTCCTGGCAGTAGGCGTTGTTGTTGCCACGCTGCGTTCGCAGGAACTCGTCGCCGCCGAGCACCATCGGCGTCCCGCAGGAGAAGAAGAGGGCACAGGCGAAGTTCTTGGCGAGCTGGCGCCGCAGCTGCAGGACCGCCGGGTCGTCGGTGTCTCCCTCGGCCCCGCAATTCCAGGACTTGTTGTCGTCGGTGCCGTCCCGGTTGCCCTCTCCATTGGCCTCGTTGTGCTTGGCGTTGTGCGAGACAAGGTCGTTGAGCGTGAAGCCGTCGTGGCAGGTGACGAAGTTGACGCTGTTGTAGGCGGACCGGCCGTCGTCCCCGTAGAGGTCGGCCGAGCCGGTGAGGCGCCACCCGAGGTCGCTGAGCTGGCCCCCATCACCCTTGACGAACCGGCGCACGGTGTCACGAAACCGCCCGTTCCACTCGGACCAGTCCACCGGGAAGTTGCCCACCTGGTAGGTGCCCAGGTCCCAGGGTTCGGCGATGAGCTTCGCGCGCTGGAGCACCGGGTCCTGGGAGAGGGCATCGAAGAAGGACGCCGTCGTCCGAAAGGGTCCCTCCTCGCGTCCGAGGACCGAGGCCAGGTCGAACCGGAAGCCGTCCACGTGCATCACCTCGACCCAGTACCGAAGCGAGTCCATCACGAGCCGGATCACGGGGGCATGGGCCAGGTCGAGGCTGTTGCCGCAGCCGGTGTAGTTCTGGTAGTAGCGCCGCGGCGCGTCCGCCGGTCCCGTGAGGCAGTAGTACGTCGGGTTGTCGATTCCCCGGAAGCAGAGCGTCGGCCCGAGCTCGCTGCCCTCGGCCGTGTGATTGAACACCACGTCGAGGATCACCTCGACGCCCGCCCGGTGGAGCTCGCGCACGAGCGTCTTGAACTCCGCCACCTGGCAGCCCGGCCAGCTCCCCGTGCCGTAGGACGATTCGGGCGCGAAGTAGCCCAGCGTATTGTAGCCCCAGTAGTTCGTGCGCCCTCGCTCCCGTAGGAAGTCCTCCACGACGAACTCGTGCACCGGGAGGAGCTCCACCGCATTCACCCCCAGGGCCACGAGATGCGGGATCTTCTCGACGAAGCCCAGGTACGTCCCCGGGTGGGACACTCCGGAGAAAGGGTGAGCCGTGAAGCCCTTCACGTGCACTTCGTAGAGGAAGAGCCTCTCCAAGGGGAGGTTCAGCGGGGCGTCGCCTCGCCAGTCGAACCGGTCGTCCACCACGATGGATTTGGGCACGACCGAGGCGTTGTCTCGGTCGTCCAGGGACGCATCCCGCAGCGGAGATGCGGCGTCGTAGGCCAGGAGCAGGTTGTCCCGGTTGACGACCTTGCCCGTCAACGCCTTGGCGTAGGGATCCACGAGGAGCTTGCTCTCGTTGAACCGAAGGCCCCGGCCGGGGTCGAAGTCGCCGGCCACCTTGTACCCGTAGCACTGGCCGGCCTTCACGCCATGGACGAAGACGTGCCAGACGAAACGCGTCCGGTTCCGGACGTGGATCACGTCGATCGGCTCGTCGCCTTCTCCGTCGAAGAAGAGCAGCCACACGTCGCGGGCGTTTCGCGAGTAGAGGGCGAAGTTCACGCCCCCGCGCACGAGCGTCGCACCCAGGGGATGGTGCCGACCGTCGGAGACCTTTCGGCGGGTCGCGTGGGCAAGAGCTGAGGCCATGAGCGTCCTCCTTCGGCGTGGGCGGGCTCGCCGGCATCCCAGCCCACCGTTGGGGCCATCCGGGGCAAGTCCTTCGCAAAACGTCCGTCGGCTTCGGTTCTCGGTGCCCGGCTCGTCTTGCGACGCGAGCACCTCCCGGCTCCGAAACGACGAGCGCCCCTGGCGGTGGCAGCCTCCAGGGGCGTTGGTTCGTCCGCCGCGGCACCTGGGTGGCCGCCTTCAGAAGGCCGTCCTCCCCTGCTCGTCGGCCTTCGAACCTCCTTCCATCTGCCGGCCCGCTATTCGAAAAAGAAGGGACATGCCTTCGGCCGTCACGAGGTCACGGCTCGGCCGCGACGCCAGCGAGCTCACCACCATCGTCGCGAGCGGGGCCGTCAGCCCGTCCCTTCCTCCCCCTCCACCGCGTCGGCGAGACGCTTCATCGCCTGCTCATCCTTGACGATGAGCACCCGCCGCGCGTAAGGGATCTCCACCCCTTCCCGTTCGAACGCCTCCTTGACCTTGCGGCGGAGCTTGCGGGCGACCCCCATGTGCTTGCCGGGTTTGACGCGCGTGACCGTACGGATGACCAGCTCGGATTCGCCGAAGCTCTGGAGCCCCTGGACGTTCGTGGCCGCGAGGACGTCGGGGTCTTCCCGGGCCAACGAGGCTCCCACCTCTTCAAGCACCCGGTAGACCTTCCCGAGGTCCGACTCGTACGCGACCCCCACCTCGACCACAGCGTGGGTGTACTCCTTGGAGAAGTTGACCACTTCACCGATCTGCCCGTTCCTGAGGATGTGGAGCTGGCCGTTCGGGCTGCGGATTCGAGTCGTCCGAATGTCGATGGCCTCCACGGTTCCGTAGGAGGTCCCGATCTCCACGTAGTCCCCGACGAGGAAGTGGTTCTCGAAGAGGATGAAGAACCCGCTCACGAGGTCGTTGATCAGGTTCTGGGCGCCGAGGCCCACGGCGAGACCCGCGATCCCGACCCCGGCGAGGATCGGAGTGGGGTTGATGCCCACCTCCTTGAGGATCGCGACAGCAGCCCCGAAGTAGATGGAGTACTTGAGAAAGCTCCGCAGGAGCGGCACGAAGGTCATCCGGCGCTTGTGGGCCTCGACGGTGGGGTCCACCCTCTTCAGGAGCAGTTCGTCCACGCCGAGGTTCGCCACCTCGATCACCACGCGCGCGATGAAGACGATCCCGATGATCCGGACGACGCGCGGCCCATGCTCCGCGAGCGACGCGATGAACTCCACTTGCATCACGACCAGGGTCGCAGCCCACACGTACACGATGTACTCGAGGCAGCGCTTCAGCAGCGGGATCAGCACGCGCAGCCGATCGTAGAAGCGCAGGAGGTTGTCGGGGCTCGAGTACTTGCGGCTGAGGGCGTCCAGGCTGTCCACGATCGCGGCGATCGCCTTGACCACGACGAGCCCGACCATGGCGATGAGGTAGATCTTCAGGAGGAGGTCGAGCGTCCCGGGGACCGCGGCCGGCAGCCGGAGCGACCGCGCGGAGAACGCGAGCACGAGCAACCACGCGCTGTTCGTCAGAATGTGTTCCAGGGATTGGAAGAAGGCGTGGACGGCCTCGTCGTTCGCTTGGATCTGCTCGAAGGCCTTGGCGGCCTGCTCGCCGCGCAGGAGCCAGCGGCGGAGAATGCGAAGGAGCAGGGTGACCGCCGCGACCGCGCCGACCACCTTCCCGACCGCGAGCGCCAGCTCGAGCCAGAAACCGGACGGAATCCGTGCGAGCCACTCCCTCCCGTGCTCGACCAGATCCACGCCCCGGCGCATGAGCAGGCCGTCGCCCACGGCCAGGCTAATCACCGCGGCGGCAGCGGCGAGAATCAGAACGCCCTTGACGTTCCGGCACACGGTGTCGGCGAGCGCGGCGCCGCCGGCCCACCCGAAGAGGCGCGCGAAGCGGCGGATCAGGAAGCGGGCGATCCCGTAGACGGCGGCCGTGACCGCGACTACGGCAGCAAGCTCACCCACGACAACGAGAAGGTTGACCAGGAGACGAGGGTCCACGGCGTCCTCCGGCGGGGCCGTCACGCGTTGCACGTCCCGACCATTGTAGGGAAAACCGTGGGCTCTACAAGGCGTTGGCTCCTCGGGCTCGGGCTTCCCTCGGGCAGGCCCCTTCTTTCGGGGCACTTCGCCGCCGCCCCGCCCCCCACGGCAGGATACGCAGAGGCTCGGCATCCATCCCCTCACGTCGCCACGGCGGCCCACCGGCGTCGCCGCGTTCGCACGAGCGTTCCTCCGGTTGCCCCCTGCACCGGCATCCCCAGCTCGGCGCGGGAGGGCCACGAAGCAGGTGGAGGCGAGCGGCGTGGCATGCTACCTTGCCGCACACGTGCTGCGTATTGCGCCTCTGCGAATGGGGTATTTTGAGGACTCGGCACCTGAGATCACCCTGTGTCAGGGTATCCTCCTGGTGCTGTGATATATCCAAGCAAACGGCATGGCCTGCTGTAGCTTCCGAGCAAGCGGCAGACGGTGGTCTTTGTGCCACCATGCGCCATTCTCAGCAACTGTAGGCACCATCCGGATGGTTTCAGGGAAGGAAGATAAGTTTCTATGATGCCACGTTCATCGCCACCGCTCAGGAAGGTTATCCGCTGTGCCACATCAGGGTTCATCTCATTTGTCGCCCTCGTCTCATCGGCCCTGTCGCAAGAAACAATCGCCGCATATCCATCCCTGCCCCCGGGCTATGTCTCCATAAGAGTCTTTGACAGCAAAGGGCGATTCGCAGGCCGAATCCTCCCAGACAAGAGATATTGGGTCTCCATAGACCGTATTCCTCCCTTTCTGCAGAAAGCTGTAGTGGCCGTTGAAGACTCCCGTTTCTTTGAACACAGCGGGATTGATGTCCGGGGGATCGCCCGGGCCTTGGTGACCGATGTGGTCAAGGGGAGACTGGCCGAAGGAGGTTCGACGATCACCCAACAGCTGGTCAAGACCAAGTACTTATCAGGGGAGAAGACCATCGACAGAAAACTCGAAGAAGCCCGCATGGCCATCGAGCTGGAAAAGAAATACTCCAAGAAGCAGATCCTGGAGATGTATTTGAATGAAATCTACTACGGGAACGGAGCCTGGGGCATCGCCCGGGCTGCCCGTGTCTATTTCGACAAGAACCCGGAGGAGTTGACGGACGCGGAGTGCTCCCTCTTGGCCGGCGTTCCAAAAGCTCCGTCCAACTACAATCCGTTGGGAAACCCGGCGAAAGTCACGAATCGAAGGGACGTGGTTCTCAAGCGGATGCTGGATTTGGGAATGATCACCAGCCGGCAACAAAAAGACCTGAGAGCGCATCCGCCCTCCGTCATGCAGCCCGAAAAGGCCTCTGAGTACCTGGCCCATATCCGAAACAAGCTGGTCGAACAGTACGGACCCGCAATCATGGAACAAGGGGGATTGGAAGTCACTGCGGCCCTGGATCTGAATCTGCAAATGCTGGCAGAGAAGACATTGCAGGAAGGAGTGAAACGGATCTCACCCGAGCTTCAGGGCGCCTTGTTTTGTCTGGATCCCGTTACTGGGGACGTCCTGGCGGCCGTCGGGGGAGTTGACTCCGCGAAGAGGTCCTATGACCGGGCTTATTCTGCCAGGCGACAGCCAGGTTCAGCCATCAAACCGTTCATTTACGCCGCGGCCCTGGAAAAGGGGTTCACTCCCAGCAGCATCTTGGATGACACCCCAGCAGCATACAGCCTGGGCAATGGCAAGAGTTGGACGCCGCTCAACTACGGCGGGAAGAGCTACGGGGAGATTTCCCTCCGGCAAGCCCTGGCTTACTCCGACAATGTGATCACCGTGAAGTTGCTGGAGGCCATCGGGGTCCCACATCTCGTCGATTTTGCAGGACGGATGGGGCTTTCACTGCACGCTCGAAATGGGCTTTCCCTCGCCCTGGGCACCGAAGAAGTCAGTCTGAACGACCTGGTGATGGCCTACACCCCCTTCGCCGCTGCAGGCTCGCGGGCCGAAGCGCGGACCATCCTGCGCATTCGCGATCGCAAGCGTCTTACCTGGACGGATCATCCTCCTGTGGTCGTTTCGGTCCTTTCCCCGGATATCGCCTTTGTCACAACGCAGATGCTCAAAGACGTCCTGAGGTACGGTACCGCAAAGAACCTCAAGAAATTCAGCGAAGAACGCCCCTCGGCCGGGAAGACTGGCACCACCGACGATGCGCGGGACGCCTGGTTTGTCGGCTACACCCCGCAACTCGTGACCGGCGTTTGGGTAGGGTACGACACGCCGCGGCCCGGGGGGAAAGCCTTTACCGGGGGTGCTGTCGCGGCCCCCATCTGGGAGCGATTCATGCGCGTCGCGTTGGCCGCCAGACCCGCCGTTGATTTCCCGAAGCCGGAGACGGTGGTCACCGTCTCCATCGACCCGGCGACCGGCGGCCTGGCGACGACCGACTGCCCGGAACGACGCGAGGAATTCTACCTCCCGGGGACGGAGCCGACCGAGTACTGTCCCAGACACGGCGGGGTCGAACCCGACCCCATATCCCCTGTTCTCCTCGTTCCGACGGCCGAGGGCCGGCCGGCCGACAGGGGCGCAACAGACGCCCAGAAGGAACCACCAGGGCCAGAAGGAGTTCCGTCTCCTCCCTGAGACGCTGTCGTCCCAGGCGACCGCTCGTTTTCACCTTGAAAGGAATCAGCAGGGGCACACCCTCGCAGCGAGAACCTTTCTCGCCGCTGACTCCCGAGTTGTGGTAGAGGTAGGGGCGCGAGGCCGCGTGACGGGCAGCGAGCCGTTGCCGCGGATTCGACCACCCCCTTTCCTCCTGCGATCGTGAGCACCTGAGCATGGCCCGGTGTGAACTTTGCCGCCTGCGCTACGACCCCGAGTCCTCGGCGAGTCGGTCCCTGCACCGGCGCGTGCACGACGCTTCCCTGAACGGACTTCGCTACCCGCACGCACGCTCCGACCGGGTGATCGCCGAGCGGGACGGGTCGCGCGTGGCCGTGGTCCCCCGGGAGGCCCCTCTCGCGCAGCGCCGGCGCGCGGTCGCGGCGTTTCGAGCCGCCTCCCGGGAGATGCGCTACTCGGGTTCCGGCTACACGGAGCGGGAACCCAAGGAACTGGACTCCCACGCGTTTCTCCTGTACCGCGGCCCTCGACTGATCGGACTGTTCATCCTCGCCCGCCGGACCCGATGGGCCGAAGGGGTGTGGAACGACGAAGAGCCGAACGGGGTCGCCGACGTCTCCGGCTGGGCCGTCCGGAAGCGGGAGCAGGAAGATGGCACCCTTTGGTCCGTGGACTTCATGTGGATCGCCCGCAACCACCGCCGGCAAGGCTTCGGAAGAGTCCTGCTCCAGTGTGCCGCGGGGTTCCTCGCGACCGCGCCCGAGGAGTTCGCGTGGCTTCCCCCCTTTACCCGCTTCGGGAAGGCCTTCATCCGCCACGTCCGGCCCACGTCGTTCCGGGCGGCGAAGTAGAGGGACGCGCGCTGCCTCCTGGCCCCTTGCCGCGTCGGTGGCGGGCTCGCCCGGGGAATCGGGTCTACCGCCGCCGGTCCTCTTCTTCGGCCAACGCCGCCGGCACGGCGCAGAGCTCGTCGTCGACCCTCGGGTTGTTGACCCTCGGGCTCACGGGATACGCCTCCATTCCCTCCGCCGGATAGGGTCGCAGCAGGGCTTCGAGTCGAGCCCGGTCGAGGCGGCCGACGTCGAGCCACGCTTCGTAGTCCCCGGAATCGAGGATCACCGGCATGCGATCGTGGATGGGGCGAAGAAGCGCATTGGCGTCCGTCACGATCACCGTGAAGGACTCCAGCACCTCCCCCTCCTTCCCCTCCCTGCGCTCCCAGAGCCCGGCGAACGCGAAGAGGTCGTCGGATTTCAGGTGGACGAGCCAGGGTTGCTTGCGCGTTCCAACCGGCTGCCATTCGTAGAAGCCGTCAGCGGGGATGAGGCAGCGGCGCCGCCGAAACGCCTCGCGGAAGGCGGGCTTCTCCGCCACGTCTCGGCCCGCGCGTTGATCGTGCGGTACCCCGTATCCGGCTCCTTGGCCCAGTGGGGCACCAGCCCCCAGCGAAGCGGCACGAGCTCCCGCCGGGCCGCGGCGTTCCACCGGACCGCGGGGACGACCTGCGTGGGGGCGACGTTGAAGCGGGGGACCCGAAATGGGATCCGGATCTCGTGCCACTCCTCGACGTCGAAGTGCTCGGCGAGCGCGCGCTCCTCGCGTGCCAAGCGGTAGCGACCACACATGGGCTCCTCCTGTTGCAAACTCTATGGTCCCGGGGGGCCCAACGTTCCCGGCTCCGGCGCCCGGATCGGAAGTGTAGCGCCCAGGGGCATCCCCGGATAGGCCGCTGGGTCCAGGGCCCAGCGCCGCCGACGCCACGGCCATTTGTGCCTTTGCGAACAGGAGATTGCCTGGTAGGTTGCAGCCTGGGGCAGCGGTTCGTGCCCGCGCGGGGCGCGAGGCCGGACCGGTTCGTTGAACGAGGAAAGGGGGAGAGCCATGAGGGCGTTTCGAAGCGGCATTGCCGCCGTGCTGGTGCTCTTGGCCGGGGCCGTGGGCTGGTCCGGGCCGAATCCGGCCGAGTACAAGCGGATCTCGCAGTGCGTGCTGGTGCGCGAGCGCCAGTCTCTCGTTGGAACCAAGGTTCAATTGACTGGAGAGTTCCTCGGGGGAGGCAACTTCTGCTACAAGGTTCCAAAGGTCAACATCCACACGAAGAATTACCTGTGTTTCGCCGTCGGGAAGACCTGCATCATCCGCCTCTACCTCAAGAAGGACGATCCGGGCATGGACCTGTTGTTTCGCTTGGAGCCCGGAGACGAGGTGACCGCGTACGGGACGTTCGATTACATGGGCACCGACTACAACTACATGATCCTCGACGGCATCACCGTGAAGAAGAAGAGCACTGCTCCACCCTGAGGATTTTCGTGCCGGAGGGGATGGCCCGGGGTCGACCTCAGCGCTCGAGGCCGCAATCGCGGATCTTATAGAGAAGGGTCTTGTAGCTGACGTCGAGGATCTTTGCCGCCTTGCGCCGGTTCCAGTTCGTCTGCTGCAGCACCGCAGCGATCATCCGGCGTTCGGCCACGACCGCCGCCTTGTGGGCGATCTCCTTAAGACTGATCGGCCCGCGAGTCAGATCGATCTCCTCGAGGGGCTCGGCGAAGGGCAGCGGCGGTACGGCCGCAGTCGGCGTCACGTTCTTACTCTGGAACTCGCTGAAGATGAACCGTTCGTCGTCGAGGATCACCAGGCGCTTGATCAGGTTCTCCAGCTCACGCACATTGCCGGGCCAATCGTAGGAGAAGAAGTGGGCCATGAGCTGGTCGGATACGGCGCTTCGGGTGCGCCCGTACTTCTCCGCGTACTTCTGGACGAAGTACCGGGTGAGCAGCGGGATGTCCTCGGGTCGTTCCCGTAGCGCCGGCACGCGGATGTTGACCACGTTGAGGCGGTAGTACAGATCCTCGCGGAACTCCTTGTCGTCGACCGCTTTGCGCAGGTTGCGGTTCGTGGCGCAGACGACGCGGACGTCGACCCGCACCGTATCGTTCCCACCCAGCCTCGTGAACTCCCGGTCCTGGAGCACCTGGAGGATCTTGGACTGCAGCGGCAGGCTCATCTCACCGATCTCGTCGAGGAAGATCGTCCCCTTGTGGGCGTACTCGAATCGGCCCTCCTTGCGCTTCAGGGCGCCCGTGAACGCGCCCTTCTCGTAGCCGAAGAGCTCACTCTCCAGGAGGTCGGGGGGGAGCGCCGCGCAGTTCACCTTGACCCAGCGCTCCTGCCGGCGCCGCGAATGACGGTGGAGGCGGCGGGCCACGAGCTCCTTGCCCACTCCGCTCTCCCCTTCGATCAGGGCGGTCACATCCGTGTCGGCGACGTTGTCGAGGAGCTCCTTCATGGCCTGCAGCGCGTGGCTCACGCCGACGATCGGGTCGGCCTCCTCCTGCTCGCGGAGCCGATCCTTGAGCGATCGGATCTCGAGCACCAGCCGGCGTCGCTCCAGGGCCTTGTCCACGGCCATCTCGAGCTCGTCGGCCTCGAAGGACTTGTCGATGTAGTCGTACGCCCCGGCCTTCATGGCCTTGACCACGACCGCCGTCTGGCCCACGCCGGAGAGCATGATGACCGGGAGGTCAGCGTCGAGGCGCTGGAGACGGGTCAGGGTCTCGATCCCGTCCATGCCCGGCATCATGATGTCGAGGATGACCACCCCCGGCCCGGCGCCCCCCTCCACGAGCGCGAGCGCGTCCGTCCCGCACGACACCGTCTCCACCTCGTACCCGCTCAGGCAGAGAAGGTTCTGCAGGTACTCCCGGATCCCCGGGTCGTCGTCGACGACGAGAACGCTTCGAACCTCCGCCATTACCCCCTCTTCCTCAGCAGATCCGCGGGAGGAGCTCGCCGGACGGAGCGTCCACGAGCCGACGCGCTCCGAGAGCCGTGCGCGCGACCACGCGGGCCTGACTCCCCACTACACTGCCGATCCGCCTCGCCCGCACCCCGGCGGGGTGCGACCCGAGGATTTCCAGCGCCCGAACTGCCTGGCGCTCCGGAAGGAACACCACGGCACAGCCTTCATTGGCCACGTGCAGGGGATCGAGCCCCAGCAGGTCGCAGGCGCTCTGCACCGCGGGGTCGATGGGGATCCGGGCCTCCTCGATCTCCACCTCGACGCCCGACTGCGCCGCAATCTCGTTGAGTGCCTCGGCGAGCCCTCCCCTCGTCGGATCTCTCAAGGTGTGCAGCTCCAGCCCCGCCGCAACGAGCGCCCCGACGAGGCCCCCCAGCGGGGCCACGTCGCTACAAACCTCGGTGGCGAAGGAGAGACCCTCCCGGCAGGAGAGCACCGCGACGCCGTGGCGCCCGATGTCGCCGGTGAGGAGAACGGCATCTCCCACCCTCGCATTGCGCCCCGAGATGTCAAGGCCCTGGGGGACGAGCCCGACCCCGGCCGTGGTGACGAAGGGCCCGCATCCGGACTCGACCACCTTGGTGTCTCCGGCCACTACCGCAACCCCCGCTTCCACCGCCCGGCGCGCCATGGCGTCGACGATCGCCTCCAGGTCCCCAAAGGCGAACCCCTCGGGCAGGATGAACCCGGCCGTGAGGCCGAGCGGTGTTGCGCCCGACATCGACAGGTCGTTGACCGTGCCGCACACGGCCAGATCGCCCAGGTTCCCGCCCGGGAAGGCCCAGGGGTCGACCACGAAGCAGTCGGTCGTAAGCGCGAGTCGCGCCCCCGCTGCCTCCACGAGGCCGTAGTCGTCGAGCCGATCGAGCGCGGGATTTCCCAGCCGCGAAAGGAAGAGCTCCCGGACGAGCGCCCGGGTCTGGGCCCCTCCGCCGCCGTGGGATCTCAGGACTCTCCCCTTCACCGTCTCACGCCCTCCGATACCGGTAGTGGGCCCCGCATGCCCCCTCGGAGCTGACCATGCAGGCGCCCACCGGGGTCTCCGGCGTGCAGACCGCACCGAAGAGCGGACAGCTGGCCGGGGAGATCGTGCCGCGGAGCACGTCGGCGCACCGGCACCCGCGCGGCTCCTCCCCGTCTCGGCTCTCGCCCCCGAGGTAGAGCCGCCGAGCATCGTGCGCCGCAAACGCGTCGGCCGGCTCGTAGCCGCTGCCGCCCAGCCGCCCCAGACCGCGCCACACCGCATCGACCCGGCGAAACGCGCGCGTCAGGAGCGCCAGCGCCACCGGGTTGCCGTCCGCGGTCACCGCCCTCGGGTAGGCGTTCTCCACGCGCGCCTGTCCGGCCTCGACCTGTTGGAGGATGCTCGCGAGGCCCAGCAGCACGTCGTTCGGCTCAAAGCCGGCGACGACGCAGGGCGTGCCGTACGTTTCGGACAGCGAGCGAAACCCTTGAGTTCCGAGCACCATGCTCGCGTGGCCGGGGCACAGGAACGCTCCGATGCCCGTCTCGGCGTCCTCCAGGAGCGCTCGCATCGCCGGCAGCAGCGCTTTGTGGGCCGAGAGCACGGAGAAGTTCTTGAGTCCCTGGTCGCGCGCCACGGTCAGAGCGTGGGCCACGGTGGGGGAGGTGGTCTCGAACCCCAGCCCGAGCAGGACGACGCGGCGCGCCGGCTCGCCGCGGGCGAGGTCGAGCGCGTCCAGCGCCGAGTAGACCACGCGGACGTCCGCGCCCTCGGCCCGGGCCTGGGCGAGGGTCCCGCGAGACCCGGGGACGCGCATGGCGTCCCCGTAGGTCGCGAGGGTGACTCCCTCCCGGGTCGCCAGGTCGATCGCCTCGTCGAACGCACCCACGGGCGTGACGCACACCGGGCAGCCCGGCCCCGAGAGCAGTCGAACCGTCTGTGGGAGGAGGTCTCGCAGGCCCATGCGGGCGATCGCGACGGTGTGGGTTCCGCACACCTCCATGATCGCCACCGCCGGCCCTCGGTAGGCCTGCACCTTCTCCAAGAGCCGCCGGCCGAGCGACGGGTCGCGTGCGGCGTCAGCCGGCGTCTTCATCGAACACGGCCCGAAACAACTCCAAGGTCTGGCGCGCCTCTTCAGCGTCGACACGGTGCAAAGCGAAGCCCGCATGAACGATCACATAATCGCCCACGCCGACTCCTTCGACGAGGGCCAGCGACACAGAGCGGCGCGTCCCCCCGAAGTCGGCCACAGCCGTGCCGTCGGGTTCAAGAGCCAGGACTCTACCGGGGATGGCTACGCACATCGGTCATCGATCGGAGAAGGCAAACCGGCAGGGACGAGACGAGTCGACGCAGCGCACCGTGCACTGTTTCGAGATCCGGCGCGGAGCGAGATGCGCCGGGGCAACGGGAGCGCGATCGCTCAGAAATCCACCCGCTGCTTGAGTTCCTTGCCCACTTTGAAGAAGGGGAGCTTCTTCCGGGGAACCCGGATCTTCTCCCCAGTCTTGGGATTGCGTCCCACGTAGGCCCCATAGTTCTTGTTCACGAAACTGCCGAAGCCGCGGATCTCGATCCGCTCGTCTTCGAGCATGGCCTCGATGAAGGAGTCGAAAAAGGCGGTCACCGCTTCCTTCGCGGTCTTCATGGAGAGCCCACTGCTCTCCGCAACGGCCTTGATCAATTCGGACTTGTTCATCGACGCCTCCTGACAGGGCCACGGCTTAGACTGGATAGCGCGTGGTGCCCCCGGCAGGACTCGAACCTGCGGCACCAGGATTAGGAATCCTGTGCTCTATCCACCTGAGCTACGGGGGCGACTGAGCTTTGTCCCGGCGAATGCTAGGCGTCGAGTCGTCTCAAGTCAAGGATTGTTTTGGGATTTTCGTTCTGCTATACAGGGCTCCCGCCCCTGATGAGGACGCCATGACCCCTCTCGACCCTGACCGTGGGACCGCTGACCTTCACGTTCACTCCCGGTGCTCCGACGGTGCGCTCACCCCCACCGAGGTCGTCCGACTGGCCGCGGACCGTGGGCTTCGCGCCGTCGCCCTGACCGACCACGACACCATTGACGGCAACGACGAGGCTGCCGACGCGGGCGCGCGGTTCGGGGTCGAGGTGCTCGCCGGGGTCGAGATCTCGACCCACTGGGGCGGAGTGACCTTTCACATGCTCGGCTACGGGATCCGGCCCGATGCGCCGGGGGTGCGGAAGACCTTCGACTTTCTCGAGGAGAGCCGGCGAACCCGCAACCCTCGCATGGTGGAGCGGCTGCAGTTCCTGGGCATCGACATCACCATGGAGGAGATCCTGGGGGAGGCCGCGGGCTCCCTGGTCGGCCGCCCCCACTTCGCTCGGGTTCTTCTTCGCAAGGGCGTGGTCTCGTCGATGCAGGAGGCGTTCGACCGCTTCTTGGGGCGGGGGGCGCCGGCCTACGTGAACAAGGAGAGGCTTTCGCCGGCGGACGCCTGCCGCCTGATCGCCACGAGCGGGGGAGTCGCGGTCCTCGCCCACCCGGGTCTGATCGACCGGGACTACCCGGGCCGGTTCCCGGGCGTGCTGCAACACCTGTTGCCCCTGGGGCTGGACGGCATCGAGGCGCACTACAGCCGCCACTCCCCCGGAGAGACCAGCTTGTACCTGGCCGTCGCCCAACACCACGGGCTCCTCGTCACCGGCGGTAGCGACTTCCACCAGCAGGAGGACACGGGCCCGGACCTCGGCGTGGGCTTCGGGAGCCTGCGGGTCCCGTATCGCTGCTTCCTGGACCTTCGGGAGCGGCTGTCGGCGGCCGGCTGATTCCTCTCAGCTGTACCGGAGGAGCGCGGCGACACCGCCCTCGGCGCGCAGGCCGGAGTGGTCCTCCACCACCACGACCGAGCCGTCGGCGGCCAGTGCACCCCGCACGAACTCCTCGCCGAGTTCCACGGTCGCCACCGGTGCGCTGCACGCGGGGCACCCGAGAGGCATCTTTACCCCGAGCCGCCCGCATCCAGAGCACGCCCAGCCCACCTCCCGGAAGCCCTGGTCGAGGTAGAGGACGTGGACCTTGCCCAGCCCCACGGCGCCCGCGACCGCCTCAGCCCCCGTGAGCCCCCGGCCTCCCCCGGGCGCCCGTTCCAGCACCTCATCGACCGCCTGGCCGTCCTCCTGGGCACGAGCCCGTTCGAGGGCGCGCTGGACCTCGGCCTCTACCGCGGGCGGCGCTGCGGCCGGGTCGATTCGCAGCCGACCGACCACCACCTGCCGGACGCGCTTCGGCAGCTGGGGCTCGAAGAGCGACAGATCCGACTCGGGTCCCGACAGGAGGACCCGCCGGATCGCCCGCTCGTCGACCCACTTCACCAAGTGCTCCGCCAGCCGCTTCAGGTTTCGGCTGAGGTGCTCCTCCACGTGGCGTTGGTAACGGGCCTGGCTCCAGCCCCCCTGCTCGTGGCGACCCGGAAACTCCTCGTCGCGGAAGGAGAACTCTCGGCGCACCCCTCCCAGCTCGAACTCGAGGAGCCGACCCGAGTCGCCGGCCACCAGGCACAGCACGGCCGGCTCCCCGACGCGAGCCTGACGCAGGGCCGGCCGAAGCACGGGTCGATCCAGACAGTGAAACCCCTCCTCGAAGGCCACGCGGCTCCGGACGAGCGTGAACACCCCCTGTCCGGCACAGGCGAAGGCCGCCACCCCGTTGGAGCTCTCGTCCCACTCCCGGTTCACGAGCCCCTGCACGTAGTTGTCCAGCTTCTCCACGTCCTCCTCGAGGCTTTGACGGACCGCCCCGTTCGTGCTTTCATGGCTGGCCAGAAACTCCTTGAGCTTCGTCTTCACGAAGATCCGGACACGCTCTCGCTGCTTTTCACTGTCCCAGCGGGTATTGAGGTAGAGGGTGAGGAATGGGAAGGAGGAGCGGGGAATCCTGGCGAGGCCTTTCATCTCTTCGAGTAGTGCCATGAGATCCTCCTCTAGCGAGTCGTCTCCGGAGGCAACCATCGTGAGAGAGCGTAGTGGGCCACCCTGGGGTGTCAAGACGCGCCGCGCGCCTGGTGCCGGCGCACAGGAGGACTGGCGATGAGGGTCCGAGCGAACGGCGTCGACCTGGACGTGGCCCGGGGCGCCACGCTCGGCAGCGTGGCGGAGGCTCGAAAGCCCGGCGCCGATCTGCTGATCCGCAACGGGTTCCCCTCGCCCCCCGACACCCCCTTGAGCGAAGGAGACGAGGTCGTGGTGATCCGGCGGGGAGAGGTGCCCCCCCCGGAGGAACTGGAAGCGCTCCTGGTCGCGCGGCACACTCCCGGCGTTCACCGGGCGGCCAAGGCGGCACGGGTCGGGGTGGCCGGGCTCGGCGGGCTCGGAAGCCAGGTCGCGATCGCGCTGGCCCGCACCGGCGTGGGCTCGCTCGTCCTCGCGGACTTCGACGTGGTAGAGCCGAGCAACCTCAACCGCCAGCAGTACTTCGTCGACCAGATCGGCCAGCCGAAGACCGCCGCGCTCGCCGTCACGCTCGCCCGCATCAACCCCTACCTCACCATCGAAACCCACTGCGTGCGCTTGACCCCTGACAACATCCCGAGCCTGTTCGCCGGCTGCCGCGTCCTGGTCGAGGCCTTCGACCGCGCGGACCAGAAGGCGATGCTCGTGGAGACCGCCCTGGCGAAGCTCCCGGAGACGTGGGTCGTCGCAGCCTCCGGTGTCGCCGGGTACGAACCGAGCGACACGATCCGCTGTCACCGCCTCGGGTCACGCCTGTTCGTCGTCGGGGACCTGGAGGTCGCCGCCGGGCCGGGCACCGGTCTCATGGCCCCGAGAGTGGGCGTGGCGGCCCACGCTCAAGCGAACCTGACGCTTCGGATCGTCCTGGGCGCAGAGGTTTGACGACTGCGACCCAGCCGTCTCTCCAATTCCCCGTGTCCCAACGACGCTCCGCGGGCCCCGTTCCCTACCGGGCGTAGCCATTCCGGCGATCCGGAACGAAGTCCTGCTTCCGGGCGCGCGAGTGGTTGCACGCCGACGCCGTCTGCTGGTATAAGATGCGGTTCATCCTGCGGGCCCAGCCGCCCGCGCCTCCTTGCTCCCGGCCCAGACCGGGGGCTCCGAAACCGAGAGGAGAACCGAATGACCGAGAAGTGGAGACGGTACGAGACGCTGATGATCTTCGGCGCCGACCTGGGCGTCGAGGGCACGGAGGCGCTCGTCCAGAAGGTGCGAGACTACATCACCCAGGACGGCGGCCGAATCCTGAAGACCGAGCGTTGGGGGCTGCGGGACCTCGCCTTCGAGCTGAAGGGGCACAGCCGGGGCTACTACCTGCTCCTGGAGTACGCCGGCCTCCCGCGGGTCGCCACCGAGGTCGACCGAAAACTCAACCTCATCGACTCGATCGTGAAGTTCCAGAGCGTCAAGCTGGCCGAGGACGTGGACCCTGCCACCCTTCCTGAGACCGAGGAGATCGTGGCCGCACCGGAGCTCAAGACGGCGCCCATGCCGGAGCCCCGTGACTCGGACGAAGGGGCGAGGGCCGAAGGGGAGGAGTCGGGAGACTCGGACTGACCCGAGACCCCGCACCCACGCCAACGCAACGCTGAACGCGACAAGGAGAGATCGATCATGGCCTTTGCCAAGAAGGGAGGCGGCGGGCGCCGCCGGAAGAAGGTATGCCGATTCTGCGTCAACGCGGAGATTCCGCTCAGCTACAAGCAGCCGCTCGTACTCAACCAGTTCCTGACGGAGCGGGGAAAGATCGTTCCGCGCCGGATCAGCGGCAACTGCGCCCACCACCAGCGTCTCCTGGCGGTGGAGATCAAGAGGGCGCGCAACATGGCACTGCTCCCCTTCACCCGCAACCTGCCGGTGTGAGGAGGAGCTTCACGATCCCGGGGCGAGCGGTAGCGGGAGCCACGACCGGAGGGGCCCTCTCGGCTCTCCTGTTCGCGGGAACCGCCTACGCTACCCCACAAGGCGGGGCTGCGCTCTTCGTGGCGGCCTCCCTGTGCATGGCGAGCCCCCTGCCGCTGGCGCTCGCCGCCTGGAGCGCCGGCGCCGTTGGCGCCGGGATCGGGCTTTCCGCAGGGTTGGCGATGGCGACCCTGCTCACGGGCCCCCTCGGAGCCGCGGTGTACGCGTCACAGTTCGGGCTCGGCGCGGGCCTGCTCGGACTGGCTCTGAAGCGAGAACGGGCGCCCCATGTCGCAGTCGGGGCGTTCGCGATCACGACGACCGCGGCATTCTGGGCGCTCCTCGGAGTGCTCGCCGTGCAGGCCGGACAGTCCCCCTGGGCGTTGGTGACCCAGACCGTCCAAGCTTCCCTCGCGCAGGCCAAGGACCTGCTCCTGCGCTCGGCGGCCGACGCCGAGACCGCAGAAGCAGCTCGGCAGTGGGCGGAGACGAGCGGACGCTTTCTGATCCGTGCCTTTCCCGGGCTGCTGGCGGCGTTCGGGATCTTTGTTGGGTGGGCCAACGCACTCCTCGTGCGCCAGGTGCTCCGGCGACGAGGTCTTCCCCTCCCCGTCTGGAACACCTGGCGGCTGGGGGAGCACTGGATCTGGATCCTCATCGGCTCCGGCCTGCTCGCCCTGCTGGGGGGTACGACGGGGTCAGCCGCGGGGCTCAATGCGTTCATCCCTGCAGTCGCCGTTTACTTTCTGCAGGGACTGGCCATCCTGCAACACTTGTTCGAGGCCAAGGGCTTCCCCCGGGTGTTCCGGGGCCTGGCATACGTGATGCTGTTCGTGCAATTCCCGATCATGCTCCTCGTCGCCGCCGTCGGGGCCTTTGACCTCTGGGTGGACTTCCGGTCTCGGTGGTCTCCCCCCGCCCCGCCGACGAGCGCCGAGACCTGAAACGACCAAGCTCCCCTGTAGGAGGCGAAGCGATGAAGATCATCCTCAAGGAATCCGTGGACAACCTCGGCACCGTGGGCGACGTGGTGAGCGTCAAGGACGGGTACGGCCGAAACTTCCTGATCCCGCAGGGCCTCGGCATTCTGGCCGACCCCCGACGGGTCCACGAGATCGAGCACCAGAAGAGAGCCCTGGAGAAGAAGCGCCTGCGCGAGATGGCGAAGGCCGAGGAGGTGGCGAAAGCCCTCGAAGGCGTGAGGCTCACCTTCCGCCGCAAGACCTCGGACCAGGAGCAGCTCTTCGGGTCCGTGACCCCTCTCGACATCGAGACCGCGCTCCAGGCCAAGGGGTTCGCGATCAGCCGCAAGCAGATCGTCCTCGACCACCCCATCAAGGCCCTCGGCGAGTTTCCCGTGGTGGTCAAGATCCAGGGACCCGTCAAGGCCCAGGTGAAGGTGATCGTCGAGAAGGAGGGCGAGGCCTAGGAGTCCCAGGGGCGGGCCGCTGCGGCGGCCCCCCCCCCGCCCTTCTCGTCTGCTCGAGGAACCCATGGCCGGCCCTGAGGCCTCCGACTCCCCCAACCGCGTCCCCCCACACAGCCTTGAGGCCGAGACCTCGGTCCTCGGCGCCATCCTCCTCAACAACGAGGTCCTGTCCCGGGTCACAGAGCTCCTGGATCGGGAGGACTTCTACCGCACCGGCCACCGCCTCCTGTTCGAGACCATGCTGGACCTCTTCGATCAGGGGTCGCCCATCGACCTCGTGACCGCGACCGAGGCGCTGCGCCAGAAGGGCGTTCTGGAAAAGGTGGGCGGACCGACGTACCTCGGTACGTTGACCGACCGCGTGCCCTCCGTGGCCAATGCCGAGCACTACGCCCGGATCGTCCGCCAGAAGGCCATCCTCCGGAAGCTCATCTGGGTTTCCACGGAGATTGCGAGCGACGGCTACGCGGCGGACGCCGACGTGGCGGAGTACCTGGACCGGGCGGAAAAGGCCATCTTCGAGGTCACGGCACGCCAGATCCGGCCGAGCTTCTTCCGCGTCAGGGACATCCTCCACGACACGTTCAAACGCATCGAGGAGCTCTACGAGCGCAAGGACATGGTCACCGGCGTTCCGTCGGGCTATCACGACCTGGACCAGGTGACGGCCGGGTTCCAGGCCTCGGACCTGATCATCGTGGCCGGCCGGCCGGGCATGGGCAAGACCTCCTTCGTCCTCAACATCGCCCAGCACGCCGCCATCGAGGCCGGAATGGCGGTCGCGGTCTTCAGCCTCGAGATGAGCAAGGATCAGCTCGTCACCCGCATGCTGTGCTCCGAGGCCCGCATCGACTCGCACCGCCTGCGCCGGGGGATGCTGCGCGACTCCGACTGGCCCAAGCTCACGCGCGCCGCCGGCGCGCTCGCGGAGGCCGCGATCTACATCGACGACTCACCGGGGATCTCGACGCTCGAGGTACGCGCCAAGTGCCGGCGCCTCAAGAGTGAAGCGAACCTGGGCCTGGTCATCATCGACTATCTGCAGCTCATGCGCGGTCACGGCAAGTACGACGTGCGCGAGCAGGAGATCAGTGAGATCTCGCGGTCGCTGAAGAGCCTCGCCAAGGAGCTCCACGTCCCCGTGATCGCGCTCTCGCAGCTCAACCGCGGCGTCGAGTCGCGCGCCGACAAGCGCCCCATGATCTCCGACCTGCGCGAGTCGGGCGCCATCGAGCAGGATGCCGACGTCATCATGTTCATCTACCGAGACGACATCTACAACAAGGAGAGCGACGAGAAGGGAATCGCCGAGATCATCGTCGGCAAGCAGCGCCAGGGTCCCACCGACACGGTCAAGCTCGCCTTCCTCGCCGAATTCACGACCTTCGAGAACCTGGCCAAGGGGTACGAGGCGTCGTAGCCGGCGCCGCCGCGCGTTCTGGCACAGCCGCGGAGAGGTCCCGCGGCATTCGCAATTGGAGGACGGGCAGGCGTGTGCTACCTTTCTTTCTCCGACCGTTCAACGTCGTCCATCCACCGACGGGAGAGCCCCCGCCGGAAACGCGCTCCGTGGGAGGTCTCCGATGTTCTCCATGCCCGGCGGGTCTGAGTGGCTGATCATCCTCATCATCGTCATGGTGATTTTCGGGGGGAAGAAGATCCCGGAGCTCATGGGGGGGCTCGGCAAAGGGATCAAGAGCTTCAAGAAGGCGATGAACGAGCCCGACGCGATCGACGTGACGCCGGACAAGCGAGAAGAGATCGACGCCGACCCGGCCGAGGGCAAGAAGAAGGACAGCTGACCGCGTCGCGCGGCCGTCGGCCACCGGCCTTTGGCGAGGGCGCTCCCGTTACGTCTCCCGGCGCCCGGGCGTTTGCCTCCGGGCCTCCCAACCCCGGCCCGCCTCCTGACCTTCGAAGAGGACCGCTCCCCGTTGCGCCAGCAGGTCCAAGAACCCGACGACCTCGCTCACGGCGAGAAACGTGGCCGAAGGGGGCAGGGTCGGGAAGAGCCGGCCCGCGATCTCCCACGGCGTTCGATGGCCTTCGTCCACCAGCTTTCGGACCACCTGGGCACGGCGCTCGAAAAAGGCGAACCGCTGATCGAGCAGCGGCGCCAGATCCCCGTCGATGGGGACACCGTGCCCCGGGCTCACGACCAGGGGCGAAAGCCCCCGGATCCTCTCGAGGCTGGCGCGGTATTGGAGATGCGTCCGGCGGCGGAAGCCGCCGGGATCCGGCTCCAGCAGCGCGGTGGACGAGATGTGGCCGAGAAGCGTGTCGCCCGAGACGAGCTCGCGCCGTCGCGGCTCCCACAGGCACAGCGCCCCGCGCGCGTGGCCCGGAGTGTGAAGCACGCTCCAGGAACTCTCTCCGACCGACACGCGGCCGCCCTCTTCCAGGACGTCCACCGAACAAAGCACCTCCGCGTAGCCTCGATGAAGCTCCAGGTTCTCGACCGCAGCCTGCCGGTGGACCTCCGGTACCCCCGCCCTCCGACACGCCTCCACGATGAGCTTCGCGATGGCCTCCCACGCCCCGTGCCGGCCGAGGAGCCTCGGGTGATCGACGGGATGGGCGTAGACGGTGCATCCGGCCGCCCGCCGAACGCGCTCCGCCAGCCCCGCGTGGTCCGAGTGCGGGTGGGTCAGGACGGACCCGCTCCACCTCTTCGAGCCTTCGCCCAGCGGTCTCCACGCCCCGCGTGAGCGCCGCCCACGCCTCGTCGGTCCGAGGCCCGCAGTCGACGAGCGTCAGGGGCTCGCCGTCCAGCAGGTAGGCGTTGACGTCCCCCACGGAAAACGGCGTCGGAATCGGATTACGATGGACGGTGAGCACTTCGGCTCCCCTTCAAGAAGTGGAAGCCCCCGCACCCTGACCAGGGAACGGGGGCGACGGATCGTTCGGCAGAAACCCGGTTCAGCGTGCCGGTAGCTGCGAGTTCAGCCCGGCCGGCGAGGGCCTCCCCTAACGGTTGCCCAGCTTGGCCTTCAGAAGATCCCCCAGGGTGCCGAAGGTGCTGCCGCCCTGGTTCTCGGGCTGACTGGCGGAGTACTCCTTCAGGTCATCCTCTTCCCGCTTGCGGACCACACCGCGCCGCGAGAGCCGGATCTTGCGGCCCCCCTCCTCCACACCGAGAACGACGACCTCCATGGGGTCGCCCGGCTTGAACGACTTGGCGTGGTCGGTGCCGCGCGGCGTGCCCATCTCAACGTTGGGGACGAGCCCGGTGTGCCCGGAGGGGATCTTGACCAGCACCCCGAACTCCATGACCCTCTCCACGACGCCCCCCAGGATCTCTCCGCTCCTCGGCAGCGAGCCCACCGAGTCGGCGTGCCGAAACCCCATGGAGAGGGAGATCTTCCGATTCTCCCGGTCCACTCCGAGCACCTCGACCTCGACCGTCTCTCCGGGTTGGAGCACTTCCTTTGGGTGCCCCACGCGACGCCCTGCGCCCAGAGCCGAAATGTGGACGAGGCCGTCAATCCCCGGCTCCAGCGTCACGAAGGCGCCAAAGGGCGCCAGGCGCGCCACCGTGCCGGTCACGCGCTGCCCCACCTCGAACTTGCGCGCAGCGGCCGCCCACGGGTCCTCCTCGAGAGCCTTCAGGGAGAGGCTTACGCGGTCCTTCTCCCAGTCCACGGTCAGGACCTTGGCGGTCACCGTCTGCCCCTCGGAGAGGACTTCCGCCGGACTCCCCACCCGTTGCCAGCTCATCTCGGACACCGGGATCAACGCATCCAGGCCCCCGAGATCGACGAAGGCACCGAAACTCTGGATCGACCGGACCAAGCCGGAGAGCACAGCTCCCGGCACCACCGACTCCCGAAGTCCCTCCCTCTGGCGCGCCCTCTCCTCCTCCAGGAGGGCCCGCCGGGAGACGATGACGTTTCGCCCCTTCTCCTTGAACTCCAGGATGCGAAACGTGTACGTCTGGCCCACGTACGCCTCCGGCTGTTTCGGCCAGCGCACATCGATCTGGGACAGGGGGCAGAAGGCCCGTAAACCCGACACCCGCACCTCCAGGCCTCCCTTCACCGCCTGCGTTACGCGTCCCTCGACGGGGATCCCGCTCCGCCAGGCCTCCTCCAACGCGGCTTTGGACGAGTCGCGCCGGGCGAGCTTGGTGGTGAGCACGACCTCGCCGCCCTGGGTCGAGAGCACGTAGGCCTCGATCGTCTCCCCCTCGGCCGGCAGACGAGCGCTCCCTTCGGTCGTAGCCTCTCCCTCCGCGGCCGTGAACTCAGCCCTGCGGATCGCCCCCTCTTCCTTGGTCCCGAGGCTCACGAAGACCCACTCCTCGGTGACACGCACGACAACGGCCTGGATCTTTTCCCCCCGCTTCCAGCGCGGCCCCGGCTGCTCGCCACTCGTCGCGAGCAGTTCGGCAAAGGCTTGGGTCGTCTCGGCCTCCGGCGCGTCTGACTTCGGGCTCTCGGATGTCGCGGCGGGCGCCGACGGGTCGGGTGACACCGGGGGCTCGGGGGCAGGGGTGGTGCGCTCGTCCATGGAATTGTCCTCTCGGGCAGGCCTTTCGGGAATCGGCAGAGAATACACGGGCAAAACCGCTGCTGCAAGGCGAACTGACCCGCCGTTGCCTCATTTGACAGCCCACGCCGTGAAGGATATATGTTCGGGCCGCGGCCTTGCGCCCCTCCTGCGGACGACAAGAGGAACTCCATGGCGATCGTGCTCAGCGTGCACCCGGAGACACCCCAGGGCCGCCACATCCAGCGATCCGTGGAGTCCCTGCGCGACGGAGGGGTGATCGTCTACCCCACGGACACGGTCTACGGCCTGGGATGCGACATCACGAGCAAGCACGCCGTGGAGCGCATCGTGCGGATCAAGGGGCGCGACCCCAAGAAGCCAATGAGCTTCGTCTGCGCGGACCTCACGCACATCAGCCGATACGCGCGCGTTTCGAACGTCGCCTACCGGATCCTCAAGCGGTTCCTTCCCGGCGCGTACACCTTCGTGCTGGAGGCCTCGAGCGAGGTGCCGAAGATGCTTCTCACGAAGCAGAAGACCGTCGGCATCCGCGTCCCAGACCATCCGGTGTGCGCGGCGCTCGTCCGAGAGCTCGGCAACCCGATCCTTTCCACGAGCGCGAACCCCACCGGCGTTGAGCCCCTCGGAGACCCCTCGGAGATCCAGGGAAACCTCGGCAAGCACGTCGATCTCATCCTTGATTGCGGCGTCCTCTCCCGGGTGCCATCCACGGTGGTCTCCCTGGTCGGCGACCAGGTGAAGGTCCTGCGCGAAGGGGCGGGCGACGCCTCCTACTTCCGGGAGCTCGAAGAGCCCTCCTGACCGGCCTCCGACGCTCCTCGTCCCCCTCCCCGGCCGCTTCTCCCTCACTGCCGCCACTGCGGCCCGGTCGGGCCGACCCACGTGATTGCGAACGACCGCGTACCGTGACGGTCTTTCGTACGACGCCCCCCCCGGCGCGCGGGATTCTCCGGAGGCGAGGCACACCGCCCTGACGGGGCACGGTACGGGGCGAAACGTGGGCGCGGGTCCCGTTGGGCTCGCCGGAAGGATCCCATAACCGTCCGGGGACGGCGCCTCGCGGAGAAGAGAGCCCCGCCCGGCCGTTGACCCGCCTCCCCCCGTGTGGTGAAATGCACATGCACCGGCGGCCGCGGATCTCCCGCGCCGCGCCCGTCAGGGAGGCTTCATGTTCGACCCCGAGTGGAAGACCCGTCACGCCTCGAAGATCTGCAGCCGCGAGGTTGCCCTCGCGCGCATCCGGCGCGGCGGTCGCATCTACGTGGGCTCTGCCTGCGCGGAACCCCAGTTCCTGGTGGAAGGGCTTGCGCAGCGGGGCTCCGCGGCGGGTGACTCGGAGATTCTCCACATCCTCACGCTCGGCATCGCCCCATACGCCGACGAGAAGTTCTCACGGCAGTTTCGCCACAACGCCTTCTTCATCGGCGACAATACCCGCCAGGCGGTCGCCGAGGGGCGGGCCGACTACACGCCGGTCTACCTCTCCGACCTTCCATCCCTCTTCACCAGTCGCAAGATCCGCCTCGACGCGGCGCTGATCCAGGTGACCCCGCCGGACCGCCACGGTTACGTGAGCCTTGGCGTCAGCGTCGACGTGACCAAGGCAGCGGTGGACTGCGCGCCCCTGGTCATCGCCGAGGTAAACCCCCACATGCCCCGCACCCTGGGGGACTCCTTCGTCCACGTGGACCGGCTGGACGCACTGGTGGATCACCCCTGCCGGGTCATCGAGTACACCTCGACCGTGCCTGACGAGGTTGCGCTACGGATCGGCCGCAACATCGCGAAGCTCGTCGACGACGGCTCCACCCTGCAGATCGGCATCGGTGCGATCCCCAACGCCTCCGTGCAGGCCCTTCGGGACAAGAAGGACCTCGGCGTCCACACGGAGATGTTCTCGGACTGGCTGCTCGAGCTCGTTCGATCCGGCGCAGTCACCAATCGCCGCAAGACGCTGCACCGCGGCAAGGTGATCGCAAGCTTCTGCATGGGCTCGCGGGAGCTCTACGACTTCGTCGACAACAACCCGATGGTGGAGCTCCACCCGAGCGAGTACACGAACGACCCCCACGTGATCGGCCAGAACGACAAGATGGTGGCCATCAACACGGCCCTCGAGATCGACTTGACCGGACAGGTCTGCTCCGACTCGATCGGCCACCAGTTCTACAGCGGGATCGGCGGCCAGGTGGACTTCGTCCGGGGCGCGGCGCGCAGCAAGGGCGGCAAGGCTGTCATCGCTCTGTCTTCCACCGCGCGCGGGGGCGCGGTATCGACCATCGTGCCTCAGCTCTCGCCGGGCGCCGGGGTGGTCACGACCCGGGGCACGGTCGAGTGGGTGGCCACGGAGTGGGGCGCCGTGGACCTGCGCGGCAAATCGATCCGAGATCGGGCCATGGGGCTTATCAACATCGCCCACCCCAAGTTCCGCAAGGAGCTTCTCGAGGCGGCCAAGCGCCTCCATTATGTGTACCAGGACCAGATTCTCCCCCCGACCGGCGGAGTGTATCCGGAGCGGTACGAGACCCGCTACGTCGTCGCCGACCGGGAGTTGCTGATCCGGCCGATCAAGCCCGCCGACGAGCCGCTGCTCAAGGAGTTCTTCTACCGGCTTTCCGATGAGTCGGTGTACCGGCGCTACTTCAACCAGATCAAGTTCATGCCCCACGAACGGCTTCAGGAGGAGACCAACCTCGACTACGAGACCCGTATGGCGGTTACGGCCAACATCGTCCGTGGAGAGGTCGAGGAGGCGACGGCCGTGGCCCAGTATGTCGTGGACCCGTCGAACGGGTTCGCGGAGATGGCCTTCGTGGTCCGTGACGACTGGCAGGGCAAGGGCATCGGGGAGTTTCTGGTGCGCTACCTCGTTCGAATCGCCCAGGAGAAGGGCGTCCGGGGGGTCACTGCGGTCGTCATGCCGGACAACCGAGCGATGCTCCACCTCTTCTACAAGCTCGGGTTCACCGTGGAGAGCCGGATGGACGAGGGGGCCTACCACATCTCCTTCGAGATCTAGCCGCGCGCGGCTTCGCCCGGGTTCACGCCCGGACCCGCCGAGAGACCTCGGCGAGGAGCAAGAGGATGCGCTCGGCGACCTCCGGGGAGAGGCTTCCCATCCCGCACGAGGGCGTCAGCAGGCACTGGCGACGCAGGAGGTCCGGGTCGAGCCCCGCGGCGCCGAAGCGCGCCATTCCGCGCTCCAGCCGCGACAGCAGCTCGTCCGCCGAGAGCGCAGCCGCAGCGTCGTCGGTGGGAACGAGCCCCCAGGCCAGCGTGCCGCCCCCCGCGAGGTACCGGCCGGCCGCCTCCGGGTACAGGAGCATCCGCTCGAGGAAGTGGAAGGCGTCGAAGTTGACGATATCGGGCGCCGCGTCGAAGAGAAACCCCCAGTCGGTGTTGCCGCAGCAGTGGATTCCCGAGAGGGCTCCCACCTCCCGCGCAGCGTCGAGGCACGGCCGCCACAGGGAGAGGACGAGCTCGGCCGTCAGGCCGCTGGAGAAGGCCGATCCAAACACCTCCATGGCCGGCTCATCCAGGAACAGGACGACCGGCACGCCCAGCCGAGACAGGCGCTCTGTCTGCCACCGGATCTGCTGCGCCACCGTAGTGGCGACCACCTCCCGGTAGGTGTCGTCGTAGAGCACCTCACGACCTGACAGGTCGTGGAGCGAGGTCGCCAGCGTCACCGGTCCGGTGACGTGCCCCTTCACGAAGCGAAGCGCCGCCGGACGCACCCGTGCCAGCCGGTCCTCGAACGCCGGGAGGCCCGCAGCGCGCTCCGGCTCGAGGCGGAACCGTTCCAGGTCGCCCGCCAGGACGGCCTCGTAAAAGGCCGCGAGCTCTTCGCCCCCGTCGGGCCCGGTGTCCACCTGCGGGTCGCGGCCCGGGCCGGCGCTTCGCAGACAAGGCAGTGAAGACGCGTACTGGAGGGTCATCCCCTCCAGGGGGCTGCGCCGGGGCAGTTGCGGCCAGAAGGGGAACTCGGGTAGATAGTGCAGCACGAGCTCCACCGCGGCGGCCGGGTCACGGAGCGGGAGGCTTCCGATTCCAGTGGCGAGGCCTCGCGGCTCGAAACGGAGTTGCAGATCAACAGGAGAAGGCATGGCCCCCAAGGTCCTTTCCGCGCTGTTCTGGTGCTTCGCGCTCTTTCTGCTCGGGTACTCGGCCGTCGAAGCCGGATGGCTGCTCGCCGTGCCCGCGGCGGTCGCCGCGGTGGGCGTTGCCTTCCTCCTCGACCTCTGGATGCACCGCGGGCTCGTGACCCTGGACGCGCGCCTGCTTCGGACCGCCCTCCACCTGCTGTCCGCGGCCGCCGTAGCCGCTGCCTGCATGGTGTGGCTCGTGCGTGTGCTCCTGAGCCGGGTCCCCTGAACTGGAACGGGGCGCGATCTGCCGCGGCTCGGCCGCCCGTCACCCGAGCGGCTTCTCCAGCCCCTGGTCCCGGAGCAGCCCGCGCGAGCGCATGCGGTCTCGCCGCCGGCTCGCGCCCGCCTCCCAACGCCGGCGTTCCTCGTCGGTTTCGAGGAGCAGCCCCGGAATCTCCTGGGGCTTGCCCTCGTCGTCGAGCGAGACGAACGTTAGGTAGGCCGACGCCGTGTGTCGCACGTCTCCCCTCCGCAGATCCTCCGCCTCGACGCGCACACCGATCTCCATGCTCGTGCGCCCGACGAAGTTGATCGAGGCCTTCAGGACGACGAGGTTCCCCACGTACACCGGAGCGTGGAAGTCGAGCCGGTCGATGCTCGCGGTCACCATGTTGGCCCGGGCATGGCGCACCGCCACCGCGCCGGCCGCGTCGTCGATCATCTTCATGAGCTGGCCGCCGTGGATGTTTCCCGCAGGGTTGGCGTGGGACGGCATCATGAGCTGAGCCACGGAGAGAGCCGTTTCGGACACCCGGCGCGCGTCACCCTGCTGCGTCATGGTCTTCCTCTTCGGGGCCCGACGACAGTCCCTGGACCTCTTCTTGGAGGCGATCGGACTGCGCGACGAGGTCGTTGACAATGGAGTGGATCGTCCCGAGGCTCTCGCGGGTGCTCTCGCTCGACTCCGCGACCTGCCCCAGGACCTGATCGAGGCTCCCCGCGGTCTCGGTCTGGCGGTCGAGCAGCCCATGGATCCCCTCGACCTGGGTCGAGAGCGAGCCCACCACGTCCCGCGTCTTCCAGCCCGCGTCGCGGTGCTCCTCGCTGGCCGAGTGAACAGCTTCGGAGAGGGCCGCCAAGGACTGGACGAGAGCCTGGATGCGGTCCATCTCGTGAATGGAGTGCCCCAGGTTCTGAGCGACCGTGTGGAGGCTTGCATTCACCTCGCCGGCCGCGTCGACCATGGCTCGGGACTTCTCGTCCTGCTCTTGGGCGGCTTGGGCGATGCGGCGCACCACCTCGACGGACTCGCCGACCGCTCCCTCGATCAACTCCAACTGCCGAACGGCTTCCCGGCCCATGTCGCCGCCGTCCTCCACGGCCTCTAGGTTTCGGGAGAGTCCCAGGTTGGCCGCGACAATGTTGGACTGGATACCTCGAATGAGATCCTCGATGTGCTTGGTCGACTCACGGGTGCGGTGGGCCAGAGACCGGATCTGATCCGCGACCACGGCGAAGGCCGCGCCCTTCTCCCCGGCTTGGGCCGCCAGGATGGCCGCGTTGAGGGACAGGAGGCTGGTCTCCTCGGCCACGTCAGTGATGATCCCGAGCACACCCTCGATCTCGCGGGACTGCTCTCCCAACGCATGGACCGACTGGACCATGGCCACGGAAGCCTTGCGAATTTCCTCTACTCCACGCCCCACCCGCGCCACCGTGTCCCGACCCTGGCGCGCGTGATCCTCTACCTTCTGCGCCACGGCAAGGCTCTCGCCGGTGCGCTCCCGGATGGCACCCATCGCCGCGCCCACCTGCGAGATGAACTGCGTGGTGCGGTCGCTCGCCTCGGAGAGAAGTCCGACGCCCTGCTGTACCCCCGAGAGCGCCTCGTGGATCTGCACGATCGAAGAGCTCGCCTCCTCCACCGCACCGTTCAACGTGTCCGCGCTCTGAAACAGCTCCTCCGTGCGATCCCCCATGGTCTCGATGAGCGACGAGCCCGTCTGGCTCGCGCTCAGCACCTCGCTCGCGTGCTCGGCGACGCTTCCCATCGCTTCCTGCATCGACTGCAGGCTCGTACGCGCGCCGGCCACGGCGTCGTTGAGGCTGTCGATCACCCAGGCTACGAGGGTTGCGTGCTCTTGCAGGTGGCGCACCACGTTTCGGATCGACTTGCCCGAGGCCTCGACCCCTTCGAGGAGCCGCCGGATCTCGCCCGCCACCGCCGCCTGGGGGTGCTGTGGATCTCCTTCGGCCGCACGGAGCAGGTCGGCGATGTGCAGTGTCGCCCGGGGTCCGGGATCCCTCGAAAGTGAGAGCAGCGCGCCAGCGAGCCCCACGGCCCAGACCGCGGCCCCTGGCCAGGGGTGACCCGACACCGCCAAGCCCCACGCGACGGCGCCCCCCACGCCCATCGACGACACACCCGCCCAGATCCATCTGCTCCTGCCGTGGCCGCTGCTCATCGCCTCGCCTCACCGGTTCCGGGGTTCGCTTCCCCACCGCTCCGCTCGTACCCTTCGGCCGCAACCGCGCCGTCCTTTAACGGCAACTCAGGCTCTCGGATCTCCTCCGGCCAGAAACGCCGCTCCAGGGCGTCGAGGAGAGGGCCGAAGGTCGCCCGGTCTCGGGCCGAGAGCGGCAGGCCACCGAGCCGGCCGGCGATGGAACGCGCCTCCCCGGGCGGAAGGAGATCGATCTTATTGAAAAGGCGCAGCACCGGTTTCTCCCCGAGGTCCAGCTCCCGGAGCACCTTCTCCACTGCGGCAATCTGGTCTTCGCGCGCCGGGTTTGCCACATCCACGACGTGCAGGAGCAGATCGGCGTCGCGCAGCTCCTCCAGGGTTGCCCGGAAGGCCCCGAGGAGACCGGAGGGAAGATCCCGGAGGAACCCCACGGTGTCGGTGACGATCACCTCGCGCTCCCGGGGGAAGCGCAGGCGTCGGCTCGCCGTGTCAAGGGTGGCGAAGAGGAGGTCCTCCGTGAAGACGTCGGACTGCGTCAACGCATTTAGGAGCGTCGACTTGCCCGCGTTCGTGTACCCGACGATGCTCGCAATGGGGATGCCGGAGCGCACGCGCAGGCTGCGCCGCTGGATGCGGCGCTTGGCTGCGGCCTCTAGTCGGCGTTCCAGGTGGGAGATCCGATCGCGGACCCTGCGCCGGTCGGTCTCCAGCTTCGATTCACCGGGCCCTCGTCCGCCGATGCCGCCCATGAGCCGGCTCATGGCCGTGCCCTTGCCCACGAGCCGCGGCAGGATGTACTTGAGCTGGGCGAGCTCCACCTGCAGCTTGCCGTCCGGCGTGTGCGCCCGTCGGGCGAAGATGTCGAGGATGAGCTGCGTACGGTCGATGACCCGGACGTCCGTGATCTCAGAGATCGCCCTCACCTGGCCGGGCGTGAGCTCCTGGTCGAAGATGAGCAGGTCGGCGCCGCGTTGCAGCGCGGCGGCGATGACCTCCCGAATCTTCCCCTGCCCGAGGAGGTACCGGGGGTTGACGTGCCTCGGTCGCTGCACGACCTCGTCCAGGACCTCGATGCTCGCGGTGCGGGCGAGCTCGCGCAGCTCGTTCATCCGGTCCTCGAGCTCGTGGCGCGGAGCCTGGGCCGAGACGCTGATCAGGATCGCCCGGTCCTGCCCGGCCCGTACGGCCCGCGCCCTCACCTGCTTGGCCGCCGTCTCCTCCTCGAGGGCTTCGACGAACGAGCCGAAGGCCAGCCGAAAGGCGTAGAAGTCCGCCGGCGGGAGGAGGCGGTAGGCCTCGCCCTCGGGGTTGGGCGGGAGCAGGTGGGCCAGCCGCAGCGTGCCCGGCCGGCCGTCTTCGGTCACGCCGAGCGCGACCATGGCGTCCAGCCGCAGTAGCATGAGATCGGCCAGGTCGTCCTCGGACAGCGGCTCCTGGCGCAGGTGGGTGTGGACGCACCGCACGCCGCGCAGCTTTCCGCGGCCGAGCCCGTGAGCCAAGAGGTCCGGGATCACGATCCCGTTCTCGTCCCCGCAGACCACGTGCGCCACCTCACCTCGGCGATCGATGAGAACCCCGATCTGACGCCCGATGTCGCGGCTCAGGCGTGCCACGTAGACGGCGAGCTCCGCGGTGATGACGTCGTCGGCCGGGATTCGGCGCCGATACACCCGTTCGAGGGCGTGGACCTGGCTCTTCTTCAGGCCGAGCAGATGGCCATGCACGTCGGCGATGGGCGTTACCTCTGCGTTCAGCGGTCGGCTCTCAGCGGTCGGCTGAAAGCCCCGTCTTTCGTCCGTCTACTGGCTCTGGCTGACCGCGGATCGCGGACGACCGACCACGCGCTCCACCAGATAGCTGACCCAAGCGTCGAGCCCGTCCCCGGTGCGTGCCGAGACGCGAAACACCGCGAGGCCCGGACGGAGGCTTCGGGCGTTGCGCACCAGGGCCTCGACGTCGAAATCCAGGTGGGGCAGCAGGTCGATCTTGGTCACCAGGAGCACCGAGGCCGCGTGGAACAGGGCCGGGTACTTGAGAGGCTTGTCCTCTCCCTCGGTCACACTCACGAGGGCCACCTTCTCGTCCTCTCCTAAATCGTAGGAGGCGGGACAGACGAGGTTTCCGACGTTTTCGATCACGAGCAGGTCGAGGCGGCCGCCGGCACGCGCCACGAGCGCTCGGAAGCCCCGACGCACCATGGACGCATCCAGGTGGCACGCCCCGCCGGTGACGATCGCCTCGACCGGGACGCCCGTGGCCTCGATGCGCCGGGCGTCATTCTCGGTCTGCACGTCCCCCTCGACGACCCCCACCCGCAGGGTTTCGGCCAGCCGGCCCAGGGTCGCCTCCAGAAGCGACGTCTTCCCGGATCCCGGGCTCGAGATCAGGTTCACGGTGTAGGCGCCAGCGGCCCGGAAGAGGTCGCGGTTGTCCGCGGCCAGGGCGTCATTTCGCTCCAACACCTTGCGTTCCAGGCGAACCTCGCTCACGGATCCTCCAACTCCAGCTCGACCAGGCTCAGCTCATCGCCGGCCACGAGTTCCGCACCGTCCGCCCCGCACGCGGGGCAGGCCTCCAGGTACCCGGAGGCGGCAAACCGAAGCCCGCAGCCCGGGCACGAGAACTCCGGGGCGACGAGGTCCAGATCGATCCGGCAGCCGCTCAGGAGGTCGTCGGGCTCGGCCGCCGTCGGAGAAACCAGGGTTTCCAACGAGAACCGCAGGCTCTCCGGGTCCACGCCGGACCACCCGCCCACGCGCACGCGCAGCGCCGTCACCCGAGCCCCTCCCTGCGACGCCGCTTCCTCCCGCGCGATGCGGGCCACCTCCAGGGCGATCCCCATCTCGTGCATCGGCTCTCCTCGCGAATCGTTACTTATAGGCTACCCCCGCGCGAGGTGTCAACGCAGCCGAAAACCGCCGCGGCCGACGTTTCGCGTCCGTTTCATCATCATCGGCTGCCCATGCGGCAGCACATCCCATCGAGCGCGGTCGGCTTCCCCCAAGGGACGACAGACCATCGGCGCCATCCGAGAGGGCGGACCCGGGCAGCCCCCGCACAGGCGCCCCGGCTTTCCGAGTGCGGGCGCTTGTGGTATACGGCGGGGAGTCTGGAAGACCGGGACGGGGCCGGTCGGTCGAGTCCCACTCGAGCGGCGGCCTCGGCGCCGAGCGTCCCAGCCATCCGGCATCCCAGCGTACCCGAATCCTTCGAGGGAACGATCCATGAGCGAGATCCGCCAAATGTACCGAACCGTGATGGACGACCACTTTCCGCCGACCCTGACCATCCGCTTCGGGGACCAGACGCTCGAGTACCGCAAGCGGGCCTGGAAGCTCCCCGACGACGCCGGGGACTTGGTGGAAAAGGGCCTTCGCTATGGAGAGAACCCCGGGCAGGAGGCCGCGTTGTACGAGCTCGTGGGCGGCAACCTCACCCTGGGCGGCTGCACCTTCCTCGAGTCGGGCAACGGGCTCGTGGCAGCCCTGGCCGAGGAGCACATGCTCCAGGCCGGCAAGCACCCGGGCAAGACGAACCTCACCGACGTGGACAACGGCTTGAACATCCTGAAGTACCTGATGGACAGCCCCACGGCCGTGATCCTCAAGCACAACAACCCCTGCGGAGCGGCCCAGGCCGCCTCGCTCGACGACGCATACGCAAGGGCCAACCGGGCCGATCGCGTGGCCGCCTTCGGCGGCGCGCTCGTGGTGAACCGGGCCCTCGACCGGACCACGGCCGAGGCGGTGGCGGCCAACTACCTGGAGGTCGTTGCCGCACCCGACTATGAGGAGGGCGCGGTCGATCTCCTGAAGCGGCGCCGAGACCTGCGCATCCTCGCCGTGCCCCGCATGGACCGGCTCGCAGCCTACCGAGCCCGTCGGACCGTGGAGTTCAAGGCGCTCATGGACGGAGGACTGATCGTTCAGCAGTCTCCTCTGAACACCGTAAACCGCGCCGAAGACTTCCGACCCGCGGTCGCGGTGAAAGACGGCGTCGAGCACCGAGTGCTGCGCCCGCCGACACCCTCGGAGGTCGCCGACCTACTCTTCGGCTGGTGCGTCGAGCAGGGCGTCACCTCGAACTCGGTGCTCTACGTGAAGGATCGGTGCACGGTCGGCATCGGCACCGGCGAGCAGGACCGGGTGGGCGTGGCGGAGATCGCCGTCTTCAAAGCCTACACCAAGCACGCCGACGCCCTCTGCTTCGACCGCTGGGGCCTACCGATGAAGGACCTGGAGCTCCAGGTGGCCCGGGGGCAGGCCGACCGGGCCCGGCTGGAGGAGCTCCGAGCGGAGACTGCGCGGCTCAAGGGAGGTTTGATCGGATCGTCGATGATCTCCGACGCCTTCTTCCCGTTCCGAGACGGCGTCGACGTGGGCCTCCGCGAAGGCGTCTCCGCCGTGTGCCAAGCCGGGGGATCCAACCGGGACTGGGAGGTCATTGACGCCATCAACGAGGCGGGCGCCACGATGGTCTTCACCGGGCAACGGTGCTTCAAACACTGACGACGACCAGCGGTCAGTGTTCAGCTATCGGCCGCAACCGATCCGTCGACGTGCGCTCAGCTGACCGCTGACCGCTGAAAGCGAAGCGTTGCCATGCCACTCTCCCAGCGAGACCTGAACGCTATTCTGAAGGTTGAGCACCACGATCCCTTCTCGGTGCTCGGGATGCACGATCTGCCGGACGGCAGGGTCACGGTGCGCGCGCACCTCTCCTGGGCGGCGGCCGCCTCGGTGCTGGACCTTCGGGACCCGATGCGCGTAGTCCCTCTGAAGCGGCGACGGGGTGCGCTCTTCGAGGCCGTGGTGGCGGGCAAGCAGTTTCCTTACCGGCTGCGAGCCGAAACCGAGGGCGGCGACGCCACGGAGTTCGAAGACCCCTACCGTTTCCTCCCCGTGCTCTCCGAGACCGACCTGTACCTCTGGAACGAGGGGACCGCTCGGCGGGCGTACCTCTTTCTGGGCGCCCACCCCCGAGTCCACGAGGGCGTGGAGGGGACGTCCTTCGCCGTGTGGGCCCCCAATGCGACCCGGGTGAGCGTGGTCGGCGACTGGAACGGGTGGGACGGCCGCAGCCACCCGATGCGCGTGCGGGGCGCGAGCGGCGTGTGGGAGATCTTCCTTCCGGCGGTGGGCCGCGGTGCCCGCTACAAGTACGAGATCAAGACCCCGGAGGGCGCCCTCCTTCTCAAGGCGGACCCGTTCGGCTTTCGCCAGGAGCAGGCGCCGAGCACGGCTTCGGTCGTCTGGGGACTCCCGGAGAGAGGCTGGGAGGACGAGGGCTGGCTCAAAGCACGGAGCCGCGGCGACGTGCTGCGACAGCCCTTCTCGACCTACGAGGTCCACCTCGGCAGCTGGAGGCGGTCCCCCGACCCGGATCATCGCAGCCTCACCTACGGGGAGCACGCGGGGCAGCTGCCGGCCTATGCCCGCGACATGGGCTTCACGCACCTGGAGCTCATGCCCGTGATGGAGCACCCCTTTGAGGGCTCCTGGGGCTACCAGGTCACCGGCTTCTTCGCGCCGACGAGTCGATGGGGCACACCCGAGGAGTTCCAGGAGCTCGTGGACGCTTGCCACGGCGCCGGCGTGGGCGTTCTTCTCGACTGGGTGCCCTCTCACTTCCCCACCGACGCCCACGGCCTCTCACGTTTCGACGGCACCGCGCTCTACGAGCACGAGGACCCGAGGCTCGGGTTCCAGAAGGACTGGGGGACGCTCGTCTTCAACTTCGGCCGAAGCGAGGTGCGGAGCTTCCTCGTGTCCAACGCCCTCTTCTGGCTGGACCGGTACCATGCCGACGGCCTGCGGGTCGATGCCGTGGCGAGCATGCTCTACCTGGACTACAGCCGCGGGGCCGGCGAGTGGGTGCCCAACCGTCACGGAGGGCGGGAGAATCTCGAGGCCATCGAGTTTCTCAAGTACCTGAACACGGTCGTCCACGAAGAATTCCCCGGTGCGACGACGATTGCGGAGGAGTCGACCGCGTGGCCGGCCGTGAGTCGGCCGGTGCACCTCGGGGGACTGGGCTTCGGGCTGAAGTGGAACATGGGGTGGATGCATGACACGCTGCGCTACTTCTCCAAGGACCCCGTCCACCGAAAGCACCACCACGATGATATCACTTTCCCCCTGCTCTACGCGTTCCACGAGAACTTCGTCCTCGTCCTCTCCCACGACGAGGTCGTCCACCTGAAGGGCTCGCTGCTGGCCAAGATGCCCGGAGACTGCTGGCAGCAGTTCGCGAATCTTCGCCTTCTCTATGCATACATGTGGGCCGAGCCCGGCAAGAAGCTCCTCTTCATGGGGGGCGAGTTCGGACAGGGCCGCGAGTGGAACCACGACACGAGCCTCGACTGGCACCTCCTCGACACCTCCTGGCACCGGGGCGTACACCGGTTCGTCCAAGACCTTCTCGGCGTGTACCGTGACTACCCGGCCCTGTGGAGGCGCGACGGGGAGCCTGGCGGGTTCGAGTGGGTGGACTTTCGAGACGTCGAGAGCGGGGTGGTGTGCTTCGTCCGCTGGGGAGCCGACGGGGATCGCCCCCTCCTGTGCGTCTTCAACACGACTCCGGTCGTGCGCGCGGGCTACCGGGTCGGAGCCCCGCAGGGTGGTGTCTGGCGCGAGCTTCTCAACTCCGACGACGGAAGCTACGAGGGCTCCAGCGCCGGCGGCGGGTCCGAATTCGTGGCGAGCGCGCTCCCCTGGCACGGGAAGGCGTTCAGCCTCTCGCTCACGCTGCCGCCGCTCGGCGCCTTGTACCTAGCACCAGCCTGATCCGAGGACCGGAGACTACTCGGGGAGGACTCTGGCCAGCTCGGGAAGCCAGAGGCGCGCAAAGGCCTCCACCTCCTCTTGCACTGCCTCGATCGGAGCGTTCGGGGACAAGGGGGTCATGAAGCGGATGAGTGAACCGTCGCTTCGCTTCCGCAGGATCGAGTCCAGGACCAGGTACGCTTTGGCGGCGTACTCGTCCGCGACGTTCCGGCCCGCCCCCTGATACCAGTACAGGACGAGCTGCCGCTCGCCCCCCTTCGCGATCACATAGCGGTTCGCGCTGGTCCGCCCCCCTCCGAACCCGGGCGTCTCGAACTCCACCACGCTCGACTCCGTCGGCCGCCAGCCCGACCCGGGGAGGCAGTGCTTGGGCGAGTGGACCTGGTACCCTTCCCGCTGCTGCTCGTAGAACCCGACGTACACCGACAGGGGAAAGCCGTCGGGACCCCGGTACGCCCGCAGAAGGTAGTCGTCGACGCCGGCGAGTTGGATCACCTCATCGTCGAACCGCTCGGACAGGCCGGTCCATCCGCCGATCGACAGGGGGACCGACGAGAGCGGCGCGCGCAGCGAAACCGAGTGGACCGAGGAGAGAAAGCGGTCGTAGGTGGCCACGGCCACGAGAAGGACAATCAGGGTCCAGACGCGACGTCGCAAGAGCATCCTCGTCTCAGAGGTCATACGCCGGATGGCCGGGCCACCCTCTTCAAGGCTCCCCCGACAACGACCAGGAGCGCAAACGCCACCACGAACACGAGCCACCCGGAGAAGGTATGGAAGAACCCCTCCGCGGCCTTGGGGCTCACGTACTGGGCAAGAACCCCGGTTCCGGTCACCCGGAAGGCGTTCGCTGCGATGGCAATCGGGATCGTGGAACAGGCGATCACGAGGCGCTTCCAGAGGACCGTCTCGCTGATATACGCGAAGACGACGCCCAGGGCCACGAGGCTCATCAGGCTTCGGATGCCGCTGCACGCGTCCGCCACCTCCAGCGTCTGGCTCGCCAGGTGAATTACGTTGCCCTCGCGGAACACCGGAACGCCCAGCCACGAGAGGCTCTCCGTGGCGACACGCGCGGCGAACAACTTCAACGGAAACGCGATCGAGTCGTAGATCAGGTACGGGAGGGGCACCATGAAGAAGAGAAAGAGGAGAGGAAACAAGGCGCGTCGAACGACCGACGCCCCCCACACCCAGAGCACCCCGCCGATCAGCAGGAGCACGAGGCTTGCTCGCTGCAGGAAGAACTCGGCTCCCGCGTGCCCGGCGACCAGCACTCCGAGACTCACCACGCAGAGCACCAAACCCCACCACGACCCAGAGGCCGTCGCAAGAGCCTCGCGAAGGTCGCGGCGCTTCTGCTAGAGGAGATATGCGGAGACGAGGGGGATCAGAAAACCGTGCGAGTAGTTCTCGTCCTGGGACCAGTCCCGGACCATGGCTGGAACGACATCCAGGTAGAGAAAGGCCACCGCAAGCAGGAGAACGCTGAAGTCGAGGGGTAAGCGGCTGCGTACTGCGTCCCCCACAGGGAACCTCCTTCGGTGTGGGGTAGGTTGGATGCGAGGCCGCCTGGTCCACCGACGAACGGTGTTCGAACACCCGTCGGCCCTCACGGCCCCGCACTCCTTCTCCCCTCCATGGGACACTCCACGGGGCAGACCGGGTCCGAGCCGGCACTCACTCGCCGCCCCCTTCCACACGGGCCCAGCATGTCTTTGTTTACATTAGCACACGTGTTTGTCGTACTACAATCCCGTGAATCTTCCAGCCAGCGGTTTCACCAGCGGGCTCGATGAACTCCTCGGGGCGAGCCCACGGGTGTGGAGATCGTTACCCACACTCCGACCCCGGAGGCGGGGTAGGAAATCAATTACCCACAACATTGGATCGGCCACCCGGTGCCGGAAGCTGCGACATGGCATAATTGTCTTTGATATCGAATGGATAGGATTCACATTCGATCCCAGCGACGAGTTGGCGCGCTTTTTGCTCCTGCAACATCCCACACCTCCGGCGGGTGTCTCTCCTCCGATCCAGCCCCGCCCCCGTGCCTGCCTCAAGGAGTGAGGACCCATGGCATTCCACCGACGGACCGCAGTGCCAACTCCCGCCTCGACGCGCCCGCTCGTCCTGGTCGCCATTCTCCTGACCCTCGCCGGCTTCGGTTGCGGCGCAGGTGCGGGAGGCGGAGGATCGGATGGGGGAGAGCCACCGAAGACGGCAGAGCGGGCGGGCGGCTATTCCGTGTCGCACATCGACGCGTTGGATCGGCTCAGCACCGCGTCGGACGTGAACGCGCAAGGAGTTGTCGTCGGCTCCGGTCCCGCCGAGAGGGACGGAGGCGGCCCCACTCACGCCTTCGCCTGGTTGAACGGGACGGCCGAGGACCTCGGGCTCGATTCCGCGCAGGCGGTCAACGACGCGGGGGAGATTTCGGGCGAAGACGGTCCCGTCGCGACGGTCTGGCGCCCGGACGGGAGCAAGGTGCAACTCGCTTACGGGAGCGCTCGCGCGCTCAGCAACACGGGGCACGTGGTGGGCGAGGCGCGGACCGCCCAGGGCCACATCCGGGCCTTCCTCTGGGACGGCCACGAGGTCACGGCGCTCGACACGCTGGGCGGTGCAAACAGCGGTGCTTACGCGGTCAACGATTCGGGGCAGGTCGCAGGATGGTCGGAGAATGCCGAGGGCCTGGTCCGAGCGTGCGCGTGGGTGGCCGGGAGTCCGACCGACATGGGAACGCTGGGGGGAGCGCGGAGCATGGCGTATGCGATCAGCGCCGCTGGAGTGGTCGTGGGATACGCGGCAACCGCGGACGGTGTGGACCACGCCTTTGTGGCCGAGCCCGATACAGAGATGATCGACTTGGGGAGCCTCGGCGGGTACAGCGTGGCCTACGACGTCGACGCCGCCGGGCGGGTCGTGGGAGAGTCGGCGGCGGCAGATGGGGCCCCCCACGCCTTCCTCTGGGAGAACGGCGACATGGTCGACCTGAACGACCTGCTTCCGCCCGCGTCCGGCTGGCTCCTGATCCGGGCCCTCGCAGTCAGCGATAAAGGTCACGTCGTCGGCCAGGGCCTGCTGGACGGAGTGGAGCGGGCTTTTCTCCTGGCGTTGCAGGGTCCGGAGCCAGCGTCTCTCTAAAAGCCTTTCCGCAAGCCCTCACCGTTTTCGCGTCCAAGCCGCGGGGCTAGCGGCTTCGGCCGTCGGTCTTGCCGTCCTTGGTTTCCTTCCGCGGCACTCCAAGGATCGCACCGAGAACGAGCAGGGAGATCAGAATCGTCGGCGTGGGAAGCAGAGCTCCCGGACTCTGACTCGCGTCTCCCATCGTAGCGATGAAGCACCCGCCGCCACCACCGCCTCCGCCACCTTGGTCTCCGCCCGCAGGCGGGGGCGTACCGCCGCCGTTGTCGGAGGTGTCGGCCACTCCGATCGCGTACATCGAGAAGTGGCCCACCTTGCATACCAGCCGCCTCCCCTTGTAGTCCACCGCCGCCACCGGGACCTGCTCCCAGGCCAGGGTATCGGTGTTGAACGTCACGACGCTCAGCTGGCTCGCATCCGGTGCGCCGGTGCGAACCAGATCGTCCTGAGAGTAGGGAAGCATCAGCGTGACGGGCTCGGCGAAGGGCACGCCGTGGGGCCCGAGCTCGTAGACCTTGCCGAGGGCACGCACTCCTTGGGTCGCGGCCGGTGCGTTCTCCACCGTGCCGACGGTCAGGAGCGTGTCGGCCCCCAGGGCGTTGGCCGGAATGTCCACCACCACCCCTTGCGTGGGGCTTTGGACTCCCGTTACCTCGAACACGCTCGGCGCATCGGCCACGAGGTACTCGGACAGGTCGATGGTCGAGGTCGTCTCGACGCCATCGGTGTCGACCATGAAGGTACAGACCGCCGTCCACGGGCTCGAAACTGTGCCGTCCGTAGCTCGGGCGCGCCAGTAGTAGCGCATCTTGTCGGCGAGCGGCGTGGGCACGGTCCACGACGTCTCGGTCGGGCTCTGCGCAATCGATCCTTCCACCGCGACGAGGTTGGTGAACTCGCTGTCGGTCGCAACCTGGAACTCATAGGTCAGGGTTTCCGGGACCAGGGGATTGAACACGGAGAGCGAAGGCGTGAGGCTGGTGATCGTGCCGCCGCTTACCGGGCGAGACGCCACCGGCGTCAACCACTCGGCCACGGGAGAGAACGAAGCTTCGACGGTGGTGTTGCGCTGCATCTTCTGGATCGTGTAGGTGGCGACCGGCCCCACCGACTGTCCGTCCACCAGGACGTCGTGAACCTCGTATCCGTCGTTGGGCTCGAACTGGAGTGCGACGTCCTTCTGGTCGTCGACCGCGACCTCCTCCGTCGTCGGGATTGCCGGGGCCTGCACCTTGGCCGCCGTCGCCTTGGGGGCCGTCGTACCCGAGATCACCTTCTTGATCGCCCCGTTGCCCGAAGAGCTCAGCTTCAGGACGTTGAACTTGATGAACTGGGCATCCACCGCGTGATCCGCTGTCACCGGAGAGATCGTATAGCGCGCCACCGGCCCCACCGAGACGCCGTCCACGACGACGTCGGCAACCCGATAGCTGGGTCCGGGGTTGAAGACCAAGGTGACGCCTTTGCCAGCCCCGACCGGAATGTCCGTGGCCTTGCTGGGGGCTGCCGACGACCACGAGGGCATGACCAGGCCGAGGACCGCGAAGACCAGGGCGGCCTGTCGGCAAGTGTTTCGCGGCGATCTCCAAACGTTCCGTGCCATCTGCGTCCCTCAGTTTCTCGTTGCGCATCCGGGCACTCTCGCCCCGTCGGTCGTCCTCGACATTGGCAACACCCGTGCCCGGATGCGCCGCGAAAAAACGGCCGTACTTTGTGGAGCCGAGAGGGTGGAACTGGATGGCAGCGCACGAGATCGGAACTGGAAGATCGGGAACGTAACCAACCGATGGTAGCGCGACGGTCGCCTCGCGTTCAGGGTGACCACAGTACGAGGACATCGGTCCCGCGAAATCCGGTTCAGGGCGGGGCACCCCACCCGCAACAAGCCGTAGCTTCCCGGGTTGGCGGCGCCAGCGCCCCCGCCGGTAGTGTGGTGCCCGATTCGGCGGCCACAATATATAGTACTTTACCTTGGATAGCCGCAAGAAAATCCATGGACCCCGGAGACGTCGAGAGGCCCGCGGTCTCCACGGATCGCGGGCCTCTCCTTGGTGACGCTCATCCCCGACTTGGCGCGCTGCTCGAGAGTCGCCGGGGCGGGGGGTGTAGCTACTCCACCGTAGGCGTCACGGTCCCTTCGCCAGTGACCGTCACCGTGACGTGGAACTCCGCAGGGGCGAACGTCGCTTCGATGGTTCCGTCGACTGACACGCTCGCGACCGTGTAGCTCGTCACGGCTCCGATGGAGACTCCGTTCACCTTCACATCGTCGACCTGGTAGCCGGTCGCCGGCGTGATCGTAAAGCTCTGGCTCGCCCCGCGGTTCACCGTCACCGCGCCGCTCGGGCTGATCGACCCGTTGGCCCCCGCCGACGCCGTCACCGTGTAAGTGTCCACCGCGAAGGTCGCGCTGATCGTGTGGTTCGCCGTCACGTTCGAGAGGGTATAGCTCGTCACCGCCCCCACCGACGCCCCGTCCACCGCCACGCCCGCCACGTGGTAGCCCGCGGCCGGCGTGATCGTGAAGCTCTGGCTCGCCCCGCGGTTCACCGTCACGCTCCCGCTCGGGCTGATCGACCCGTTGGCCCCCGCCGACGCGGTCACCGTGTAGGTGTCCACCGCGAAGGTCGCGCTGATCGTGTGGTTCGCCGTCACGTTCGAGAGGGTATAGCTCGTCACCGCCCCCACCGACGC
>JACRMM010000038.1 GCA_016214985.1 Deltaproteobacteria bacterium
GCCGTTCGCGTCCGCCCGTATTGGACTTGACCCGCGGCAGGCCGCGGGCGCGGTTCTCCTGAACAGAGCGAGTTCTGTGCACGTGGAAAGCTTCCATTTTATGGAGTCCGTTTTTCCAAGTCCGACAGGTTCCTAGCCCCCTGCGGAACCTCGCACCAAGGAGCGTTCAATGACCACGCACGAGAGGTCAACCTCCATCGCCGATGCCGGCCGGGTGCCGCGACGGGTGGTTCGGGGGCTCGGATGGGCTGGGGCGGTCCTGTGGCTGGCCGGATGCCTGCCGTTGGTCGGACCGGGGTACCCCACGGCGCCGCCGGCGCCCCCGCCTCCGCCGGTCGAGTCTCGGCCTCCCCCCCGACCCGAGGGATGGCTGAGGGCCACCCCCTCGTCCCTCGACTTCGGGGGGGTGGACGTCGGTTCGGCCGGAACGCTCGAGGTGCGGGCGCGAAACGACGGCGGCGACGAGGTTTGGGTCTCCGGCGGCGGAGTGGAGGGCGAGGGCTTTCGGATCGCCGGCACGTCCTGTGAGCGCCGGGCCGTGCGTCCGGGCGAGTCGTGCTCCGTCCAGGTCCGGTTCCGGCCCGAGCTCCGCGGACGCCACGCGGGGGCGCTGTTTCTCCTCCTCCCCGACCTCGGCCGCCGCCTCACCGTCCCGCTCTCCGGGGAGGGCCTGGACCGCGGAGGGCCGATGATCGCGGCAAACGTCTCGCGACTCGACTTCGACCGCAGCGGAACGCTCGAGGTGGAGGTTCGAAACGAGGGCCGCTCCGAGCTGAGGATCCGGGAGGTCCGCGCTGGGGGGCGGGGCTTCGACGCCGCGTCCGACGAGTGCAGCGGCCGGGTTCTCGCGCCCGGCCGGTCGTGCGCAGTGGCGGTGCGGTTCCGGGCGGAGGGGCCGGGTGACTACTCGGGTACGCTGACGGTCTCGTCCGACGATCCGAACCGGGGGCGCCTGACCCTGCCGTTGACGGCGCGCGGCGAACGCCGGGCCGCTCCCGAGATCCAAGTGGAGCCCGCGACGCTGGACTTCGGGCGAGTCTCCGAGGGCTCGTCCCGCGGCCTTGACGTGGTCGTGCGAAACGGCGGCCGCGCCGACCTGCGATTGCGAGAACTACGGGTCGAGGGGAGGGGGTTCGAGCTGGCGGCCGACGGGTGCTCCCGAAGCGTCCTGCCGCCGGGCCGCTCCTGTGCAGCGACCGTGCGCTTCACACCCCAAGGTCCGGGGGGGCAGACAGGCACCCTCACGGTCGGAAGCGACGACCCCGATCAGGGACGGCTCGCCGTGCCCCTGCGCGGCGAGGGAGAGAGCCGCGGCCGGCCGGAGGCACGCGTTACGCCGTCGCGTCTGGAGTTTGGCCGATTGGAAGAGGGCAGGGCGCGAACCCTGGAGGTGGAGATCCGAAACGAAGGACGTTCGAACCTTCGGGTCGACGACGCCCAGATCCGAGGATCCGGCTTCGTGCTGCAGCGGGACGGTTGTTCCGGAGTCGTAGTGGCGCCGGGGCGGGCGTGTGTCCTGTCGGTGCGGTTTTCACCCGAAGACCCCGGCGCGCGAGCCGGCACGCTGAGCCTTCGCACCGACGACCCGGCGAGGCGACGACTCGACGTCGCTCTCGCCGGTGAGGGCGAGAGCCGGGCAAGGCCGGTTCTGGCGGTCAAACCGCCGCGTCTCGACTTCGGCCGGGTGACGGCCGGTGAGCCGAAGGTGCTCGAGGCGGAGCTGCGAAACGATGGGCGCGGCGAGCTCCGCATCCAGGGGGCGGTGGTCCGGGGACCGGGGTTCGACGAGCAGGCCGACGGCTGCTCGAGACGGAGCCTCGCGCCCGGTCGGTCCTGTCGTGTGGCGATCCGGTTCACGCCGGAGGGGCAGGGGGAGCGCTCGGGGAATCTGGAGGTTTCGTCCAACGACCCGGAGCACCCGCGCCTGGGCTTGCCGCTGCGGGCCGAAGGAACTGCCCGGGCGGCGCCTGAGCTCCAGCTGAGCTCCTCGAGACTCGACTTCGGAGCTGTGGCGGTGGGTCAGAGGCGCGCCCTCGAGCTGGAGGTCCGCAATGAGGGCAGGGCCGAGCTGCGGATCCCGGAGGCGACCGTGGAGGGACGCTGGTTTCGGGTGACGCGCGACGAGTGCTCCCGGCGTGTGGTCGCGCCGGGCCGCTCCTGCTCCGTCTCGATCGAGTTCGCGCCCGACGCGACCGGGAGCATGGCGGGTAGCCTGCGGCTCACGTCGAGTGATCCGGTCCGGCCCCGGGTCCAGATCGCCCTAGAGGGCACGGCGACCGGCGCGACCGGGCCCAAGCCCTGCCGGACGGCGCGGCTCGAACCGATGAAGGCACAGGGCGGTCGGAGCCGGGCCGTCGTCGATCTCGACCTCGAGCCCGGGGAGTGCGCGACCTACTCGATCTCGGTCGAAGAGGGCTCCTTGCTCGTTCGCGCGCCCGAGGAGGTCCGCTTCCAGGGAGACGGCTTCCGGACGGTGGAACGCGGCCCCGGCCCGCCACCACGGGGTGGGCGGTTGGGGCGCTCCACGATGCAGCAACTGCAGGTCCGTAAGACCTCCGACGTGACGTTCTCGTTGACCCGGGCGGAGGGAGGCCGGGGGGGCAAACCCTCGCTCGTGCTCGAGTGGGTCGGGAAGGACCAGGGCGGAGACTGACGGCGCGGGGACGAGATCGGGGGGAAGGGCGCGCTCTGGGTCTGCCTGACGCCGGACAAGAAACGGCCGGGATCCCCTGGATGGGCCCCGGCCTCTCTGCACAGGGGCAGAGGCGTGGAAGCGGTGGAGGTGCCGCCGGCGCGGCTCTTCGCTGTCCCTGGATCAGACCATGCCGCCCAGGGCCGCGCGGAAGAGGTCGAGAATCGCGCCCGGGAAGGCGCCGATGAGGAGGATCGCCAGGGTGAAGCCATAGCCCAGCGCTCGGGCCAGCAGGGGGAGGGCCACGGCCGGAGCCTCAACCTCCTCGCCCTCGGAGCTGTACGCCGCCCGGACCATCTTCAGGTAGTAGAAGATGCCGATGGCCGTGTTGAGGGCCGCGATGATCACCAGGGCCAGGTGACCCTGCTGAAGGGCGGCGGTGAGCACGAAGAACTTTCCCGAGAATCCCGCGGTGGGTGGAATGCCGGCGAGGCCGAAGGCAGCCGTGGCCAGGGTGAAGGCCAGCAGCGGTGCCCGGCGGTGCAGGCCGCGCAGGTGCTCCAGGGTCACGTTCTCTCCTCCCGGCGCCAGGGAGTAGATCACGAAGAACAGGGCGAGGTTCATCAGCAGGTAGCCGCCCACGTAGTACATGGCGCCGGCGTACCCCTGGATCGAGCCCGACAGGATCCCCATCATCATGAAGCCGGCGTGGGCGATCGACGAGAACGCTAGGAGGCGCTTCAGGTCGGTCTGGACCAGGGCGGACAGGTTCCCGTAGGTCATCGACAGGGCCGCGAGCACCATGAGGACGGCCGTGAAGGTTCCCCCGGTGTGGCCCGCGAGGCCCGTGAGGCGGATGAGCACGGCGACCGCGCCGATCTTCGGGAGCGTGGCGATGACGCCGGCCGTCTCGTTGGCGGTGCCCTGGTAGATGTCGGGCGTCCAGAAGTGGAAGGGGAAGAGGGCGAGCTTGAAGAAGAAGCCGCCGAGCATCATGGTCAGCGCCAGGATCCCGACGGGAGTGGTCGCGATCTGGGGAAAGAGCCGGACCAAGTCGTCGAGCTGCGTCGTCTTGGCCAAGCCGAAGACATAGCTCATGCCAAAGAGGCTGATTCCCGAGGCGACCGCGCCGAAGAGCACGTACTTCACGCCCGCCTCGGCCTGCCGGCCCTGGCCGCCCCTGCGCAGGGGTACGAGGACGTAGAGCGAGTAGGAGGAGAGCTCGAGCGAGATGTAGAGGGTCAGGAGCTCGACGCTGGAGGTCAGCAGCGTCAGGCCCAGCATGCTCAGGGAGAGGAACAGGAAGTAGTCCGCCTCGTGCTCCTGGTCGACGCCGCGAAGCCCCTCGCCGAACGCCACGGCCAGGAAGAAGCCCAGCGCCACGAGAACCTTGAAGGACTGCGAGAAGGCGTCGACCCGGTAGGTACCGGAGAAGAGGTCTGCCCGGAACCCGAACGCCCACAGTGCCATGGCCACTGCGCCCGCCGAGAGCGCCAGCGCCGTAGCTCGGGCCGTCCCGGCTCTGGGGTTCGCGAGGCACAGGCCGAACAGGACCAGGCTCGTCAGGCAGAGATAGATCTCTTGTGCGAAGGGCATGGGTCAGGTGTCCCTATGGTCAGTGGGTTGCCGGGGCCTGTTCGGCGCCGTGCTGCGTCCCCTCCGGCGGGCCGGCTTCCTCCGCGGGAGCCGCGGTGGGCTCGGATTCCGGGGCCGGTATCGCGGCTTCTCCGTGAGCACCGGGAGCCGGGGCTTCGTGGGCCTCGCCCCCGGGGGCCTCCCCTTGGCCTCCTCCGTGCCCGCCGCCGTGGCCCAGGGAGATTCCCAGAGCGCTCATCAGACCCGGGAGCCCCCCGCTCGGCAGCTCCTGGCCCCCCGCCACGGCCGATTGGGCGATCACGTTCTGAACGCTCGTCGTCATGACCGAGAGGAAGGGTCGCGGGTTGAGCCCGATCCAGAAGACAAACACCGTCAGAAACGCCAGGGTCGCGAACTCCCGCGGGTTCAGGTCGAAGAGGTGCCGTTCGTGGGCGCCGTGCGCCCCGTGGCCTTCGTCGTGCCCATGGCCGTGGTCGTGCCCGCTCACCCGGTCCCAGACGATCTTCTGGAGCAGCCGCAGCATGTAGGCAGCGGCCAAGAGCGCCCCGGGGATCGCGAAGGCGGCCAGGAGCTTCCACTGGCTGAAGGCGCCGATCAGCACCAAGAGCTCGCCCACGAAGGAGTTCGTGCCCGGAAAAGCGAGCGATGAGAGGCTAAACAGGCCGAGGAAGCCGACGTACATCGGCATGAACTTCCCGATGGCGGAGTTGTCCGCGATGAGGCGGCTGTGCGTGCGCTCGTAGAGGATGCCGACGCAGATGAACAGCGCGCCGGTGGTGATGCCGTGGTTCACCATCTGGAGGATTGAGCCCTCGACGCCCCGCTGGTTCATCAGGAAGATGCCGAGCGTGACGAAGCCCATGTGGCCCACGGAGGAGTATGCGATGAGCTTCTTCATGTCCTTCTGGCCGAAGGCCACGAACCCGCCGTAGAGGATCGAGACGATGGAGCCCCAGAGGAAGACGGGCGCCAGGTAGTTGATCGCCAGCGGGGTGATGGGCAGGCAGAAGCGGAGGAACCCGTAGGTGCCCATCTTCAGGAGCACGCTGGCCAGGATCACGCTGCCCGCGGTCGGCGCCTCCACGTGGGCAGCGGGTAGCCACGTGTGGAACGGGAACATCGGCACCTTGATCGCGAAGGCGAGGGCGAAGGCGAGGAAGACCCAGAACTGGAAGGCGAAGGAGTACCCCTTGCCCATGAGGTCGGGGATCGAGAAGGTTCCCTGGCTCAGGTAGAGCGCGATGATCGCCACGAGCAGCAGCACGCTGCCGGCCAGGGTGTAGAGGAAGAACTTGATCGACGCGTAGGTCTTGTTTGGACCGCCCCACACGGCGATTAGGAGGTACATGGGGATGAGCATCGCCTCCCAGAACACATAGAACAAAACCAAGTCGAGGGCGCAGAACACCCCGACCATGGCCGACTCGATGACGAGCAGGGAGAACAGGAACTCCTTGATCCGCGTCTCGATGTACCGCCACGAGCACAGGACGCACAACGGCAGGATGAAGGTCGTCAGAAGCACCAGCAGCAGGCTGATCCCGTCGATCCCCACGGCGTACCGGATCCCCAGCGCCGGGATCCACTCATAGGTCTCCCGGAACTGAAAGGCGGCGGTCGAGGGGTCGAAGCCGGTCCACAGGGAGACGGACAGGACGGCCTCTACCAGGGTGACGAGGGTCGCCCAGCCCTTGAGGACCCCGTCTCCCCGGAGGAACAGGGCTACCAGGGCGCCCGCCAGGGGGAGGAAGATCAGGAGGGTCAGGAGGTTTTGTTCCATATCCCGTTCCTAGAGCGCGTGAGCAGCTCTCAGCGTTCCGCTCGTGCGGTTTTGCTGACAGCCGATCGCTGACAGCGGGTTTCTTAATAGCTGATGACGAGCGCCAGCACTCCGAAGAAGGCCAGCACCGCGACCGCGACATACTGCTGGAGCTTGCCCGTCTGGGTATGGCGCACCTTGTCCCCGACGTGTCGCACCCCGTAGGCCAGGCCGTCCACGGCGCCGTCGATGGCGATGACGTCGAAGGCCGACCAGAACTTCGCCGTCGCCAGAGCAAACGCCATGCCCACAGTCCGGTAGGCCTCCCCCACCCAGTCGTTGATGCTCGACACCGGTCCGCGGGCGAAGCGCAGGAAATGAACCGCACCCTTCCGGTAGAACCAGTCGACATCCAGGTTGGTCTTTGCCTCGGGCGAGAGCTTCTTGCGGAGCACGTAGAATCCGAGCCCGGTGAAGCCCAGGAGTTGGATCGTCTCGGAGAAGTGGTAGGCCGTGTAAGGATGGTAGACCGTGTCGGTGAAGGGCAGCAGCCGGTACAGGTAGTGGGGGTACAGGCCCAGGAAGAAGCAGAAGAAGGCCGCTAAGCCCATGCCGGCCACCATGTTCCAGGGCGGGTCCTTGGCGGGGACGCCGCTGTCCTCGCCGAACCAGATGAAGTAGGGGAGCTTGATCCCGACCGAGAGGAACGTACCCACGGAGGCCAGGAGCAGCATGAGCATGATCACGAGGTGCCCGGCGCCGCCGGCGCCCGCCACGATCATGGACTTAGAGATAAAGCCGCTCGTGAAGGGGAAGCCCGAGATGGAGATGCCGCCGATCACCGTGCCCAGCATGGCCAGCGGCATTCTCTTGTACAGTCCGCCGAGGTCGCTCAGTCGGTCGTGCCCCACCATCTCGACCACCGAGCCCACACCCATGAAGAGGAGTGCCTTGTACAGGATGTGGGCATAGGCGTGGGCGACTGCGCCGTTGATCGCCATGGCTGTGCCGACGCCGACGCCGCACACCATGTAGCCGACCTGGCTGACGATGTGGTAGCTCAGGATCTTGCGGCCGCTGTTCTCGATGATCGCGTAGCCGACCCCATAGAGCGTCATGATGGCGCCGCCGATCATGAGGACCTCGTAGCCGGGGAAGACCCGGGCCAGGGCGTAGACCGCGGTCTTGGTGGTGAAGGCGCACATGAAGGCGCCGCCCATGACCGTCGACTCGGGGTAGGCGTCCGGGAGCCAAGCGTGGATCGGCGGCACCGCGGCATTGAGCGCGAAGCCGATGAGGATCAGGTAGGCGGCGAGGTCGGCGTGCTCCGGCAGGATCCGGCCCACGGCCAGGCTTCCCGTGGCCCCGTATCGCAGGAAGATGCCTGCCATCAGGATGAGGCCGCCGGCGACGTGCACCAGAAGATAGCGGTACCCGGCGGCCGTGGACTCCGGGCGGCGCCTGAGCCACACGAGGAAGGTCGAGGCCACCGCCATCAACTCCCAGAAGACGAAGAGCGTCAGATAGTCGCCGGCCAGCGTGACGCCCAGGGACCCGGCCACATAGAGGGCCGCGGCCACGTGCTGCCACCGGTCCTCCACGTGAAGGCCGTAGACGGCGCCGATGAAGGCCATGAGCGTGAAGACGTGCAGGAAGGCGACCGTGAGCCGGTCCACGTAGACGGGCACGAGCGTGAAGCCGAGCCACTGGAGCGTCCAGGGGCTGGCGGGCTGGTCCGGGGTCCGAAGCGCCAGGGCCTCGATCATCGCGAAGGCGGCGAGTGGGAGGACCAGCATGGCGATCTTGCGGGGCCCCTTCGGCAGCACGGCCGCCAGGGCCGCGGCGAGGAGGAAGACGAACGAGGGGTGGAGGAAGGTTTCCATCGCGCTATCCCTCTCCCTCGGGCGTGGTCCAGTAGTTCGGCTTCTTCATCAGCCAAGCGTGACCGATGCCCTTCATGAACCGAGCCATTCCCCAGCAGCCCAAGTAGCCGAAGATCGCCCAGAAGCCCCGCACGTTGTCACCGGCGAAGTGGGCCTCATGACGCGGGGCGTAAACGTCGTAGAGCACGAAGAGCACCAGGGCGCCGAAGAACACGGCGCGCAGCATTTGGGGCTTCGCGCGCATCGCCGTGATGGCGTCGGCCACGAGCCTGCCGAGAGCGTTCATTTCACGACCTCGATGAGCTTGAGGAAGAAGTTGGGGTAGAGGCCGAAGGCCACCGACAGGAGCGAGGTGAGGAAGAGCGGCACGACCATGTAGGGGCTTGCCTCAGCGAACTTGATCCCTGCGGCGCCGTTCTTGGGGAAGAACGCCCGGTATACGATCGGGGCGAAGTAGCCGGCGTTCAGGATCGAGCTGAGGAGCAGGACGATCAGGATTCCCAAGCTGGGGAGCTGCATGGCTCCGATGGCCAGGTACCACTTGGAGGCGAACCCCGCCACGGGTGGGACGCCGATCATGGACAGAGACGCGAGCGCGAACGCTGCCATGGTGAAGGGCATCTGGATGCCGATCCCGTCCATGTCCGAGATCTCGGTCTTGCGGTGCGCCACCATGATCGCGCCGGCCGCGAAGAACAGCGTGATCTTCGAGAAGGCGTGGTTGGGGATGTGGATCAGCCCGCCCGTGATCCCCGAGGGCGTCAGGAGCGCCACGCCGAGGATGATGTATGAGAGCTGGCTGATCGTGGAGTAAGCGAGCCGGGCCTTCAGATTGTTCTTGGTGAGGGCGATGACCGAGCCCAGGAGAATCGTGAAGGAGGCCAGGTAGGCCGTGACGAGTCCGAGGCCCGATCGGCTGAGGAAATCGACACCGAAGGCGTAGAGCATCACGCGGCAGATGGAGAAGACGCCCACCTTCACGACCGCCACGGCATGGAGCAGGGCGGAAACCGGCGTCGGCGCGACCATGGCGGAGGGCAGCCAGCTGTGGAGCGGCATGATCGCCGCCTTGGCGTATCCGAAGAGCGACATGAGGTAGATCGCAGTCACGAGCGCGCGGCTCGCCGTGGCCGGGAAGATGCCGCTCGTAACGTTCGTAGCGAAGTCGAGGTTGCCGGTCAGGACGTAGGTGAGCACCAGGGCCGGCAGCAGCAAGAGCTTCGAGGTCGTCATCAGGTACGTGATGTACTTGCGGCTCCCGTCGTAGGCATCCAGGTCCTGGTGGTGCATGACGAGCGGGTAGGTAAAGATGCTGACGAGCTCGTAGCCGAGGTAGAGCGTCAGGAGCGTGCCCGAAAACGCGACAAACACTGCGCTGAAGATCGTGGCCGAGTAGCACACGTAGAAGCGGGTCTGAGCGTGCTCGTTGAGCCCCCGCATGTACCCCACGCAGTAGAAGCAGGCGAGGATCCAGAGGAAGGACGAGGTGAGCGCGAAGAGCAGGCTCATCCCGTCCACCCGCAGCGTGATCGACGCGCCGGGCAGCAGCTCGAAGAGCGGAAGGCTCCAGGTGCCGCCGGCGATCACGTGGGGGGCGAGCGAGAGGGATGCGAGGAAGGTCGCGACCGCACCCAGGACCTGGATGCCCTCCCGCACGTTGGGCCAGCGGCCCAGCCCCAGGACGAGAACGGCCGTCAGGGCCGGTGCCAGGAGCGGCACCAGGAGGAACAGACTGTGAACGTCGTGCATGGTCTCCTCAGTCCTTCAGGCTCGAGACCTCGTCGGCCAAGGTCGTGCGGAGCGAGCGGTACACGGCGACGATGATGGAGAGGCAGATGGCCGCCTCGGCCGCGGCGAGCCCCATGATGAAGAGGGTGAACGTCTGGCCGACGCTCTTGTCCGGTGCGAGAAACGTGTTGAAGGCGACGAAGTTGAGGCCTGCCCCGTTCAGGATGAGCTCGACGCTGATGAGCATGCCGATCAGGCCGGGGCGGCTCACGAGGCCGTAGAGGCCGAGGACGAACAGGCACAGCGCCAGGACGAGGTACGCCTCGAGGTGGCTAAAGAAGAGCGGCTGAATCGACGGCATGGGTCAGTTCCCTCCGGCCAGGCCGCGGCCGCGCCTGGCGAGCACCACCGAGCCCACGATGGCGACCAGGAGCACCAGGGAGATGAGCTCGAAGACGAGGGCGTAGCTCGTCAGCAGCCGCGTGCCCACGTGGGCGATGGAGGCGTCGACGGTCGTGGCGGCCGGCTGCCAGGGGTGGGCGAGCACGATGTTTCCCACCACGAGCCCGGCGAAGAGCGCCGCGCCGAAACCGCCGGCGATCTTGAGGGGGAGCCGCAGCGGTGTCTTCTCCTGCTCCAGGGGGGGGCGTGCGAGCATGACGGCGAAGATGAGGCTGATACACACCGCGCCGACGTAGATGAGGATCTGCATGGCGGCGATGAAGTGGTTGCCCAGGTACACGTACAGGCCGGCCACGCCCACGAGCCCTGCGGCCAAACCGAGCACGTTGTGGATGAGCTTCGTTGCCCCCACGGCGATCACGCCGCCCAGGAGCGCCAGGAACGCAAAGCCCAGGAAGGCCGCGTCGGCCAGGTGGACATAGAACGCCAGGTTCGGGTCGAAGGTGTACGTCATTGCCGTCAGCTTTCAGCGGTCAGCGGTCAGCCAAGTCACAGGGCGGTGAACGGTCACGCCTCGGGCGCCGGTGCCGGTGCATCCGGCACGGGTTTTGGTTTCGGCACGATCCCGAGTTTCTTCACCTTGTCGCGCAGCCGGCTAACGAGTTCGAAGTGAAAGTCGTGGCGGGAGGTGCCGACGAGGTTGTACTCGTGGGAGAACTCCAGGGCGTCCACCGGGCACACCTCGACGCAGTTGCCGCAGAGGCTGCACTTGGTGAAGTCCAGGTGGTACTCGACCAGAATCTTCTTCTTCGCCCCCTCGGGCTTCTCGGCTTGGATCCCGATGCAGCTGGAGGGGCAGGTCTTCTCGCACATCATGCAGGTGATGCACTTGGACTCAGCGGTGTCCGGGTCGATGATCAAGTCGATGTGACCCCGGAAGTTCGGTGTTACGTCGAGCCGCTCGAACGGGTAGTGAACGGTCATCGTGCGGCCCAGACCGAAACCGGCGGTGAGGCGCATGCCGACGATCAGGCTCCACGCGCCGGAGACGATCTCTTTGAAGTAGGCGATCATGGGTTCACCAGCTTGAGGACCACCGCGGTGACCGCGAGGTTGGCGAGCGAGACGGGGATCAGGATCTTCCAGGCGAAGTTCAGCAACTGGTCGAACCGAACCCGCGGGAACGTCCAGCGCATCCAGATCATGGCGACGAGCATCCCGTACACTTTGACCAGGAACCAAAAGAGCCCGGTGTAAGGGAGATCCAGGAACAGCGGGCCGTGCCAGCCGCCGAGGAAGAGCGTGGTGGCGACGGCCGCCACGAGCACCATGTTGGTGTACTCGCCGAGGAAGAACAGGCCGAAGCCCATGCCCGCGTACTCCGTGTGGAAGCCGGCCGTGAGCTCGCTCTCGGCCTCGGGCAGGTCGAAGGGCGCCCGGTTCGTCTCGGCCAGGCCGGTGACGAAGTAGATCAGGAAGGCGACGAAGCCCCAGGGCGTGAAGGCGAACCAGCGGCTGCCTTGGGCCGCGACGATGTCACTCAGCCGGAAGCTCCCGAACCAGAAGACCGCGGTGAGGAGCGCGATCAGGAGCGGGATCTCGTAGGCCACGTTCTGGGCCACGGCCCGAATCGCGCCGAAGAGCGAGTACTTGTTCGCCGAGGACCACCCCGCGATCACGAGCGCGAGGACGTTGACGGCGGCCAGGGACAGGATGAAGAGCACTCCGATGTCCAGGTCCCGGACCTGGAGGTTCTTGGCGAAGGGCACGACGATCAGGGCCGCGATGGGCGGGACGAAGGACAGGACCGGGGCGAGGCGGAAGAGGAACGGGTCGGCGTTCTTTGGGATCAGCAGTTGCTTGCACATGAGCTTCAGACCGTCGCACGCGGTCTGGAGAATCCCGAAGGGGCCCACCTCGAAGGGGCCGGGCCGTCGCTGGATGTGTCCGCACACCTTTCGCTCCACCAGCACCATGATGGCCGCGTTGGCGAAGGCGAAGATCACGATGGCGAGCACCGAGACGGCGAGGCGCAGCAGATCGGGGGGCAGAGCTTGCATCATGGTTTCCCCTCAGAACGGCGATCAGCGATCAGCTTGAGTCTTGGTGTGACTGAGAGCTGACAGCTGAGAGCCGACAGCCGCTTCAACGATCGATCTCCGGTATCACCAGGTCGAAGCTTCCCATGATCGCCACGAGGTCGGCCAGGAGCACGCCGCGGCTGAGCTCGCCCACCAGGCTCAGGTTCGAGTAGGAGGGCGGGCGAATCTTGAGGCGGTAGGCGCGGTCGGTGCCGTCGCCCACGAGGTAGTAGCCGAGCATCCCGCGCCCGGCCTCGACGGCCTGGTAGGTTTCGCCGGGGCCCACCTTGAGCTTCTTCGGGAGCTTCTCCGCCAGGACCGGACCCTCGGGGAGCCGGTCGAGCGCCTGCTCGATGATGCGCAGGCACTGCTGCATCTCGGCCATCCGCACCCGGTAGCGTGCGAAGCAGTCCCCCTCCGGGAAGTGCGGGATCTCGAAGTCGAAGTCCGGATAGACGGAGTAGGGCTCGGACCGGCGCACGTCGTAGGGTACGCCGCTGCCGCGGATCACCGGGCCGGTGGCGCCGTACTGGAGGGCGAGGTCTTTGGAGATGACGCCGACCCCCTCCACCCGCTTGCGGAAGATGATGTTTCCGGTGACGAGCTTGTCGTAGACGTCGAAGCGGGTCTTCATGTGCTTCACGAAGGCCCGGGTGCCCTCGAGGAACCGGTCGTCCGCGTCCCGGCACACGCCCCCGATGCGCATGTAGCTGTGTACGAAACGATTGCCGGTGATGTGCTCGAGGAGATCGCACTGCCTTTCCCTGTCCTCGAAGGAGTAGAGGATCGGGGTGAAGGCGCCGAGGTCCAGCAGAAAGGCGCCCAGCCAGAGCAGGTGGCTGCCGATGCGGTTGAGCTCCGTCGTGATGACCCGCAGGTACTCGCCGCGGGCAGGTACCTCGATGCCGGCCAGCCGTTCCACCGCGAGGACGAAGCCGTGGCCGAAGGAGAGCGAGCAGCCGTAGTCCATGCGCCCCACGTTGGCGTAAAAGCCGGGGAAGGTGCGCACCTCGCCCATCTTCTCGTGCATCCGGTGGCCGTAGCCGATGATGGGCTCGGCGTGGAGCACGTACTCGCCGTCGAGCTTCAACACCACCCGCAGCACGCCGTGAGTGCTCGGGTGTTGGGGACCCATGTTGAGGACGAGGGTCTCCTGGTTGGGGTCGGGCCCGAAGATCATGCCTCACCCTCCGGTTTCGCGGGCCGTTCGCGCTTGGGGCGGACCGGTTTTTCGGTCGCCTCCTCCGCGCCCTCCGACTTGGGAGGGCCGAACTCCGGGAGCACGGCGCCGAGGGGCTTGAGCTCGCCTTCGGCCTTGCGAAGGGGCCGAAGGTCGCCGGCGTCCTCAGGCAGGATGAGGGGCGAGAGGTCCGGGTGGCCCGTGAAGACGACGCCGTAAAAGTCGTGGGCCTCTCGCTCGTGCCAGTTCGCGCCGGGGAACACCTCGTGGATCGAGGGGAGCTCCGGCCGGTCGCGGTTCACGAGCACGCGGCCCGCGACGCGACACAGTTCGTCGGGGTGCGCGAAGTGGTAGACGACCAGGAGGTCGGGCGAGGCGTCGACGGCCGTGAGGTCCTCGATCAGGAACCCCAGGCTTCGAACTGCCTTGGCGAAGTCCACGATCTTGGCTGCGGCGAGCAGCGCGTCCAGGTGGACGCCCCGCAGCCGGTAGTCGGAGCGGGTAAGGCGCTCGGGCGCCAGCGTCTGGAGGGCCTTCTCGGCGGCGTCCAGGACCATGGTCACTCTGCCTTCCCGCGGCCGCGGGGGATGAGCCGGCCCTTCATCTGGGGGAACGGGTGGCGAGTGCCGGAGATCTTTTCCTGGAGCGCGAAGATCGCCTCGAGGAGCGCCTCGGGCCTCGGCGGGCACCCGGGTACGTAGATGTCCACGGGGATGAGCCGATCCACGCCCTCGATCACGTTGTAGTTCTCCGGAATCGCGAAGGGGCCACCGGAGATCGCGCAGTTGCCCATCGCGATCACCCACTTCGGCGAGGGCATCTGCTCGTAGAGCGTGACCACGGCCGCCGCCATCTTTTTGTTGACCGTGCCCGCAACGATCATGAGATCGCACTGGCGCGGCGATGGGCGGAAGACCTCCGCGCCCCACCGCGATAGATCGAGCCGGGCCATGCCCACGGCCATCATCTCGATGGCGCAGCAGGCGAGCCCGAAGGTCATGGGCCAGATGGAGTTGGCGCGGCAGTAATTGAGCACCGCGTCCAGCGCCGGGTTGGTCAGCCGTGCCGCCTGCTGCTCCGATTGATACCCCGGTCCGGGCTCGAAGCTCGGGCACAGGGCACAACTCGTCGCGCCGCCGGGCGCCACTACTTGATCGGTATCCTGCGGGGCCACGTGAACACTCCCTTGCGCCAGGCGAAGGCGATCGCAAGCGACAGGATTGCGAGGAAGAGGAGGACCTCGAGGGCCACGGTGAAGCCCGGGGTCGACCGGTAGACCAGGGCCACCGGGAAGAGGTAGAGCACGTCGACGTCGAAGGCGAGGAACATCAGCGCATAGAGGTAGTACAGCACGCCGTAGCGGATCCAAGCGGGCCCGACCGGCTCCATGCCGCACTCGTAGGTTTCGAGAGTCTGGGCCCAGCGGCTGCGGGGGGCGAGGAGGGCGACGACGGCGAACGGAAGGGAGGCGGCGACGGCGCCCACAGCGAGGAAGAGGAGCACATAGGCGTGGTCGATCACCCACGTTTCGTTCACGGCGCTCTCTCCACTTGGGGGTGGCCTCCGGCGGCGCGGAACATAGGACAATCCGGGATTTCCTGTCAATGGCTTCGAGACGGAATGGTCGGGGTTGCGGTCACAAAGGCGCTCGGCAGTGCGGAAATGCGCGTTATAAAATGACATTTCGTGTTTGATCGCCGGGAGTGTCTTGTGGGGCATTCACGTGCGAGAGTGAAAACCAAACGAAAGTTGGTGGGAGGGACAGGCTCCCAGAGCGACAGTGCGGCTGGGGTGAGGGGGGGGAGGGACCCGTGGCAGTCGTTGGGTGACAACCCGCGGTTGACCAAGGGCGGGCAGGGTTCGACGCCGGCCCCGCCCTGTTTCCGGGAGCCGCTTTCCGCTATAGTCCGGTTCGCCGCGGACCTGCGGTTACCGGCGCCGTTGCGGCCTTACGGTCCCGTTCTATTCTGCTCGGTGCGCCAAGGAGGCCGCCATTCCCATGGATCAACCCATCGCGATCACCCGCTCCGGCTTTGTCGGCCTCCTGGGTCGACCAAATGTGGGGAAATCCACGCTCTTAAACCGCGTGCTCGGCCAGAAGCTCGCCATTACGTCGCCGCGCCCGCAGACGACGCGCAACCGCGTCGCCGGCGTCTTGAACCGCGGCGGGGTCCAGATGGTCTTCTTCGACACCCCCGGCGTGCACGAGGGAGAGAAGCTCATCAATCGGTACATGGTGAAGGAGGCGCTCTCGTGCCTGCCGGACCTGGACGTGGCGGTCTTCCTGGCCGACGCCACCGAGGCGCCGCACCATGACGACGAGGTGCTGGCGCGCCACCTGGCGGGCGCCCAGGTGCCCGTCCTTCTGGTGCTCAACAAGGTCGACGTCGGTTGTGTTCCCGTGCCCTTCTTTACCGCGCTCCTGCCCTTTCGCTCCGTGCATCGGATCTCGGCGGCCACCGGTGAGGGCGTCGCGGCGCTGCTCGACGAAATCACCTCCCTGCTGCCGGAGGGCCCGGAGTACTACCCGGACGACGCCCTCACCGACCGCTCCGAGCGGTTCATCGCCCAGGAGTTCATCCGGGAGAAGGTCTTCGCGCTCACGGGCGAGGAGGTTCCCTACAGCGTGGCCGTGACCGTGGACTCTTGGAAGGACACCCCGGAGACCGGCCTGGTGGTCATTCACGCCACCATCCACGTGGAACGGGACAGCCAGAAAGCGATCCTGATCGGCAAGGGCGGCCAGATGATCAAGGAGATCGGCAAGCGGGCACGCCTCGACCTGGAGGCGCTCCTGGGGGCTCGGGTGTACCTCGACCTCCACGTGGCGGTCGAGAAGAACTGGACCCGGGAGCCCGCCTCGCTCAAGAGGTTCGGGTATGAGGTGAAGCCGTGAAGCTCGTCGCGATCGTGGGACGCCCCAACGTGGGCAAGTCGACCCTCTTCAACCGGCTCTTGGGTCGCCGCGCGGCGATCGTGGAGGACACGCCGGGGGTCACCCGGGACCGAAACTACGCGGAGGCCCAGTGGGACGACCGCCGCTTCACCCTCGTCGACACCGGAGGCTTCGACACCGAGCCCTCCGACGAGCTTGTGGCACAGATGGGCTCGCAGGCCCGGTTCGCCGCCGAGGAGGCGGACCTCGTGCTCTTCGTCGTCGACGCCAGGGATGGCCTGCTGCCCGCCGACGCCGAGATTGCGCAGTACCTCCGCCAGCGGTGCCGCGAGGTGCTCGTGGTCGTCAACAAGGTCGACGCCCCCAAGGTCCACGACGCGGCCCTGGAGTTCCACTCCCTGGGGCTCGGCGAGGTCTACCCGGTCTCGGCCGAGCACAACCGTGGGATTGGGGACCTTCGCGAGGCGCTGGAGGACCGGATCCCTCTCGCGCCGGGAGACGAGGCCGCGCCCGAGGAGGCCGTCCGGGTTGCCGTGCTCGGCCGCCCCAATGTGGGCAAGAGCTCGCTCGTCAACCGGCTGCTCGGCGCCGAGCGCCTGGTCGTGAGCCCCGTGGCAGGAACCACCCGCGACTGCATCGACACGACGGTGCGGGCCTTCGGGAAGGAGTACCTCCTCATCGACACCGCCGGCATCCGCCGGAAGAGCCGGATCGAAGAAGACGTCGAGCGCTGGAGCGTGGGCCGGACCATTCACACGATCGAGCGCGCCCACGTCTGCCTCGTGCTTCTCGACGCCACGGAGGGCCTCACCGACCAGGACTCCCGCATCCTTCACCTGGTGGACAAGGCGGGTCGGGGTGCGGTCCTGTGCTTGAACAAGTGGGACCTGGTGGCCAAGGACGACAAGACCTTCGACCAGGAGGTGAAGGAAATCCGCGGCAGGCTCGGCAGCTTCGGCCACCTGCCCGTGGTGAGCATCTCGGCTCTCACCGGGCTCCGGGTGCCCAAGCTCTTCGAGGCCGTGGACAAGGTCCACGCGGAGTGGGCCAAGCGCATCCCGACCTCGGCCGTGAACGCGTTCCTGGAGGCGGCCCTGAGGGAGCTGGCGCCCCAGGTGATGAAGGGGAAGAGGAGCCGGATCTACTACATGACGCAGGTCCGGACGGCGCCGCCGGTCTTCGCCGCGTTCTCGAGCTACCCGGAAGGGATCACCGAGGGGTACCAGCGGTTTCTCATGGGCCGGCTCCGCCAGACCTTCGGGTTTGAGGGCGTGCCGGTGACGTTGCGACTGCGCAAGCGCGGACGGGAGGAGGAGCATGGGTAGCCCGGCAGGAGAGCGTTGCCGCGGCCGAGAATCGGTGGAACCATGGTCCTAGACGGCCGACCGACGGCCGAGGAGCTCCGGAGCCGGACACGGCGCTTTCAGGGCCACCTGCGCGAGCAGGGCCTCGGCGGCGCCGTGCTGGTTCAGAATGTGGACCGCTACTACTTCTCGGGTACCATGCAGATGGGCCACGTGGTCGTGCCGGCCGACGGCGACCCGCTGATCCTGATCCGCCGCGACCCGAGGCGCGCCGCCGCGGAGTCGCCTCTGGCGGTCGAGCCATTGGAGAGCGTGAGGGACGTCGCGGCGCGCGTTCGGGATCGGCTCGGGGACATCCCGTCGCCGCTCGGGCTCGAACGGGACGTGCTGCCCGCGGCCCAGCTCGACCGCTTGCAGTCGCTCTTCCCAGGTGTGCCCTTCGGCGACGCCTCACGGGCGCTCCTCCTGACGCGGGCGATCAAGAGCCCGGCCGAGATCGAGGCCGTGCGGCGGGCGGGGCGGCTGGTGGCGGAGGCGGTGGCGGAGGTGCCCCGGTTCCTCCGTGAGGGCGTCACCGAGCTCGAGCTCTCGGCGCTGATCGAGTTCGAGCTCCGGCGTCGAGGCCACGGCGGCCTGATTCGGACGCGGGGGTTCAACCAGGAGATGTTCTACGGCCACGTGTTCGCCGGTGCCACGGCGGCGGCGGTCTCGTTCCTGGACGCTCCGACCGGCGGCGCGGGGCTCGGACCGGCCCTGCCGTACGGGCCCAGCCCGAGGCCGATCGGGCGCGGAGAGCCGGTGAGCGTGGATCTGGTGGGAAACGTCCAGGGGTATCTGGCAGACCAGACCCGGGTCTTCGCCTTGGGTCGCGTGGAGGAGGTCTTCGCGGAGGCCTTCGAGGCGGCGTTGGCGGTGCATGAGGCCGTCCTGGCCGAGGCGAGGCCCGGGGTGCCGGCCTCTCGCCTCTACGACGTCGCGCTTCAGGCGGCGGCCGAGACCCCCTTCGCCGCACATTTCCTCGGGGAGAGGCACAAGGTCGGGTTCGTGGGCCACGGGATCGGCCTCGAGGTGGACGAGTACCCGTTCCTGGCCCGGGGGTTCGACCTGCCTCTGGCCGAGGGGATGGTCTTTGCCCTGGAGCCGAAGTTCATCTTCGAGGGGCGGGGCGTGGTGGGCGTGGAGGATACGTTCGCCATCACCGCCGAGGGGGTGGAGCGCTTGACGACGTCGCCCCAGGAACTGATGGTCGTGGAGGAGTAGGCCGTGCCGGAGCAGGTGAGGGGGAGGCTCAGACAGCTTTGGTTTGTCGCCTTCGTCCTGGGCGCGCTCCTGATCAACTACCCGTTTCTCCACATCTTCAATCGGCCGACCACCCTCGGCGGCCTCCCCGTGCTCTTCCTCTACTTCTTCGTGGGCTGGGCGGCGAGCATCGCCGTGATCGCCTTCTACACGCGGGCGCTCAAGCGTCTGCCGCCCAATGGCCAGGGGTGGTAGATGCTGCTGCCGCCCGCCCTCGTGGCCCCGATCGCCTTCGGCTACCTCCTGCTCCTCTTCGGGGTGGCCTACTGGGCGGAGCGGCGCAAGGACCGCGGCCGAAGCCTCATCTCCAACCCCTACGTCTACGCCCTCTCGATCGCGGTCTACTGCACGTCCTGGACCTTCTACGGGAGCGTCGGGTGGGCAGCCCGCGACGGGTTCAGCTTCCTGGCGGTGTACCTGGGGCCCACCCTGGTCGCCTTTTCGTGGTGGACTCTTCTGCGCAAGATGGTCCGGGTGGCGCGCGAGAACCACATCACGTCGATCTCCGACTTCGTGGCCTCCCGGTACAGCAAGAGCGGAAAGATCGGAGCCTTCGTCACGGCGATGCTGATCGTGGGGATTACCCCCTACATCGGCCTGCAGCTGAAGGCGGTGTCCGCGACGTTCGAACTCCTGACGCAGTACTCGCCCGGCCGGTACCTGCAGCAGGTGGCCGGGCCCGGGTCCCTGCTCCAGGACACCGCGTTCCTCGTGGCGGTGGTCCTGGGGATCTTTGGGAGCATGTACGGGGCGCGCACGCTCGACCCCTCCGAACGGCACGAGGGGATGGTGGCCGCCGTGGCGCTGGAAAGCCTGGTGAAGCTCGGGGCGCTCCTTCTGGTGGGTGCCTACGTCACGTGGGGACTTCACGACGGTCTGCGCGATCTCCTCGGGCGGGCCGCCGCCCACCCGGCGTACGCGGGGCTTCTCACGCTCGGGCACTCGTCCGGCGAGGCGTACACCGCCTGGTTCTCGGTCCTGTACCTGTCGAGCGCCTCCGTGATGCTCTTGCCGCGCCAGTTCCACGTGATGGTGGTCGAAAACTGCGAGGAAGCCCACATCCGGGAGGCGATGTGGGTCTTTCCCTTGTACCTCTTCCTCATCAACCTCTTCATCGTCCCCATCGCCCTCGCCGGGCTCTTCGCCTTCGGCGACGCGGCTATGGCCGACACCTTCGTCTTGCGTCTGCCGCTCGCCGCGGGGCAGCCGGTGATCGCCCTGATCGCCTTCCTCGGAGGGCTTTCCGCAGCGACCGGCATGGTCATCGTCTCCTCGGTGACCCTGTCGACCATGTTCCTCAACCACCTCGTCATGCCGATCCTGCTGCGGCTCGGCTGGCAGCGCAACTTCTCCCCGTTTCTCATCCACATCAAGCGGCTCGGGATCGTCGGCGTCCTGCTGATCGGCTATGGGTACTACCGGGTCCTGGGCGAGACCGTCCCGCTGGTCAATATGGGCCTCATCTCTTTCGGCGCCGCGGCCCAGCTCGCGCCCGTGGTCGTGGGGGCGCTCTTCTGGCGCCAGGCCACGGCGCGCGGCGCCGCGACGGGCCTCGTCCTGGGCTTTGCCGCCTGGGCGTATATGTTCCTCTTGCCGGCGCTGTGCCGGGCGGGTTGGTTCCCGATCGGGTGCCTGGACGGTGGCCCCTGGGGCATCTCCCTGCTCAAGCCCACGGCGTTCCTGGGGCTCGACGGCCTCGACCTGTGGTCCCACGGCCTGTTCTGGTCCTTCCTCTTCAACGCCGGCTCCTTCGTCGCCGTGAGCCTGTTCACGAGGCCCTCGGAGGCGGAGCGTCGTCAGATTCCGCGGTTCGTCGGCGCGCTGTCGAGGGCCGAGACCCGACCCCCCGAGTTTCGCCTGGCCGGCGCCCCGTCGGTCGGCGAATTCGAGGAGCTGCTCGCCAAGTTTCTGGGTCGGAAGAAGGCCCAGGAGAAGATCGGGGGGTTCTTCCGGAGCAAGGGCCTCGGGTCCCCCGAAGGGAGCCTCTCCGACGAGCTTCTGCTGGAGTTGCGGGGCTACGTGGAGCGCACGCTCGCGGGCGCCGTGGGAACGGCGGCGGCGAGCACGGTGATGGACCGGTACCTGGCCCTGAAGGGGACCACGCTGGAGGAGATCTTCGACGTGTTCCGAGCCGTTTCGCTCTCCCTCGAAGAGAGCCGGGAGGAGCTCGGGAGCCGGGTTCGCGAGCTCTCGGTCCTGTTCGAGGCGTCGAAGCGCGTGGCGGCCACGCTGGAGGAGCAGGACGCGGTCGAAGGGGTCCTGGATCTGATCGGCTCCGAGTTCGGCCTGGACTGCCAGGGCGTGTTCCTGCTCCAGGACGAGCGACTGGAGCCGCGCCTCGCGCGGGGGTGCAGCGAGGCCTACCTCAGGGCGGTTGCGGGTCCACCCGATGCTGCCTCGTACCTGGGGCGGGCTGTGCTCGAGCGACACACGGTCTTCGTCTCCGACGCGAGCGCGCTCTCCGGCCCGTTGCCCTTAGAGGTCGCGGAGAACCGAGGGATGCGATCGCTGATCGCGACGCCGATCCTGCGGGAAGGAGGGGTCCTGGGGGTGCTGGTCGCCGGGAGCCGGGTGCGCAAGGGGTACTTCTCGGAGAAGTTCGTCGAAGCCTTCGAGGCGCTCGCGAGCGAGCTCGCCCTCGCACTCACCAACGCCCGCCTGTATGCCGAGTTGAGGGCGCTCAACCGAACCCTGGAAGAGAAGGTTCGGGAGCGCACGGCCGAGCTGGAGGCGGCCAACCGCAACCTTCAGGAGCTCGACCGGCTCAAGAGCGAGTTCCTGGCCAACATGAGTCACGAGCTGCGCACGCCGATGAACTCCATCCTCGGGTACACCCAGCTCGTGCTCGACGAGGTGGACGGGCCCGTCACCGTGGAGCAGCGCGAGAGCCTGCGCCGGGTCGAGAACAACGCCCGACATCTCCTCCAGCTCATCAACGACATCCTGGATCTCTCTAAGATCGAGGCGGGCCGCATGGAGTTGGACCTCCACGACTTCGATCTGGCCGCCCTCGCCGAGGAGGCGGTGGACGATCTGCTCCCCCTCGCACAGGCCAAGGGCCTCGCCCTGACGTGCGAACGCGAGGTCGACCGCGCGCGGGTCCTCGCGGATCCGAACCGGGTGCGCGAAGTCTTGAACAACCTCCTCAACAATGCTATCAAGTTCACAGAGCGGGGGGGGGTTCGCGTCTCCGTCCGGGCCGAGGGGGAGGGCTCCGAAATCACGGTCGAGGATTCAGGGGTCGGGATTCCGGAAGGGAGCCTGCAGGAGATCTTCGAAGCCTTCAAACAGCTCGACGGTTCCTCCACGCGGGCCCACACCGGTACCGGGCTCGGCCTGTCCATCGCGAAGAAGATCGTGGAGCTCCACGGCGGCCGGATGGGAGTGGTCAGCCGCGTGGGCGAAGGGAGCCGGTTCTCGGTGTGGCTTCCCCGGCCGGCCGGGGAGGCTGGAGGAGGGTGACGTGGCGGCCAAGATCCTGGTAGTGGAGGACAACGACGACAACCGGGCCCTCGTGGTCAAGGTGCTGTCGCGCCAGGGGCACCAACTGATGGAGGCGGTCAGCGGGGAGCAGGCTCTGGAGCTGGCCGAAGCCGACCCCCCGGACCTCATCCTCATGGACCTCGACCTCTCCGGCATGAGTGGCCTGGACGCCACCCGTCGGCTCAAAGGCCATCCGAGGCTCAGCCGCGTCCCGGTGGTGGCGTTGACCGCCTACGCCATGGTCGGCGATCGAGAGAAGGCCCTGGAAGCCGGCTGCGACGGCTACCTCGCGAAGCCGGTCGACGTTCGGCGGCTGCCGGACCAGGTGCTGGCCTACCTGGAAGGAAGAGGCGCGTGAGCAACCCCCCGAAGATCCTGGTCGTCGACGACAACCCCGACAACGTGGAGCTCCTGACCAAACGGCTGCGCGCGGCCGGGTACCGGACCGCCGAGGCCTACGACGGCGAGCAGGCGCTCGTTACGGTCGCCGAAGAGGAACCGGAGCTCGTCATCCTCGATGTCATGATGCCCAAGCTCGACGGCTTCGAGGTCTGCCGCCGACTGAAGATGGCGGAGCGGACCCGCTACCTGCCGATCATCATGCTCACCGCCAAGCGCGAGGTGCCCGACAAGATCAAGGGCCTCGACACGGGCGCCGACGACTACGTCACCAAGCCCTTCAATCCGCAGGAGCTGATGGCGCGGGTCAAGAGCCTGCTGGCGCTGCGCAGCTCCCACGAAAAGCGCGTGACCGCGGAGAAGCTCGGGGCGCTGGGCCAGATGGCCGAGGGCGTCGCGCACGAGGTGCGTAACCCCATGGTGACCATCGGCGGCTTCGCCCGGCGCATCCGGGAGAAGCTCCCCCCGGGAGACCCGCTGCGGGACTACGCTGACCACATCATCAAGGAGGTCGAGCGCCTGGAGACCATGGTTGAGGAGATCGTCCGGTTCAAGACGCTCCTGATCTCCCCCTACGAGACCGTGGATCTTCGTGCGCTCAGCGACGAGGTGCTCGCCGGGCGCGCCCGGGCGCTGGAGGACGCCGGCGTGGAGGTCGTACGGCACTACGACCCTCAGGTCCCGGTGATCGAGGCCGACGGCGGAAACCTGCGGGTGGCTCTCGACAACGTGGTCCAGAACGCTGTGGAGGCGATGGAGCCCGGGGGGCGGCTCACCGTGGAGATCACGGCGGAGGGGGAGTGGGTCCGGCTGGAGTTTGCGGACACCGGCCGGGGGATCCCGAAGTCCGCGATCCCGAGCGTGTTCGACCCCTTCTATACGTCGAAGATGGCGGGTGCCGGCATGGGGCTCACCATGGTCCACCGGATCGTGACCCGCCACGGCGGCGAGGTCGACATCGCGAGCGACGAGGGGCAGGGGACCCGCGTGACGCTCCGGCTTCCCCTGGCGCAGAAGAAGTCGATATGAGCGCTCAGCGCTCAGCTTTCAGCGCTCAGCCAATACCCAAGTCACGAGGGGTTTTGTTCTCACTGACCGCTGACCGCTGATTCGCCGATGGCCGCCCTTCTCGACCTCTTCCTCGACTACCTCCGGGTGGAGCGCGGCCTCTCCCGGCACACGGTGGACGCCTACCGCCGCGACGTGGAGACCTTCCTCGGGCACCTGCGCCGTGCCGGCGTCGACGGCCCGCCGGCGGCCAAGGGGCGCGACGTCCTGTCCTTCCTGAAGAGCCAGCGCGAGTCGGGGCGTTCGGCGCGAACCCTGGCGCGGCGCCTCTCGGCGCTGCGGACGCTCTACCGGTTCCTGCTGCGCGAGGGCCTGGCGGCAGCGAGCCCGCTGGAGCGCCTGGAATCCCCCCGCCTGTGGAAGACCCTTCCGCACACCCTGTCGCGCCAGGAGGCCTCGGCCGTGGTCGAAGTCCCGGACGGCGAGGGCCCCGCGGCCCTGAGGGACCGGGCCATCCTCGAGGTGCTCTACGCCACGGGGCTGCGGGTGTCGGAGGTGTCGAACCTGACGCTGGACCAGCTGGACCTGACGATGGGGTTCGTGCGCACAGTGGGCAAGGGGTCCAAGGAGCGGCTCGTGCCCCTGGGCTCGCGCGCCCAGGAGGCGGTGGCGGCGTACCTCGCGGCGGGCCGGCCCCGCCTGCTCAAGCAGCGCCGAGCGGCCCACGTCTTCGTGAGCCGGCTGGGCCGGCGCCTCTCTCGGCAGTCGGTGTGGAAGGTGGTCAAGGCCGCCTGCCGCCGGGCGGGTGTCTCCGGGGGCGCGAGCCCCCACACGCTGCGGCACTCCTTCGCCACGCATCTGCTGGAGGGCGGTGCGGATCTGAGAAGCCTCCAGATGATGCTCGGCCACGCCGACCTCGCCACCACCCAGATCTACACCCACGTGACGCGCGAGCGGCTGCGCGAGCTGGTAAGCCGCCACCACCCCCGGGGCGGACCCCGCCGGGGGTGGCCGTCGGGGGAGCGCTGAGTGGACGTCATCACGACGCACGTCAACGCGGACTTCGACAGCCTCGGCGCCATGGTCGCGGCGAAGAAACTCTACCCCGATGCCCTGGTCGTGTTTCCCGGATCGGCGGAGAAGACCCTCCGGCAGTTCTTCCTCACGTCGTCCTTCTACGCGGCAGACGTCCAGAAGGCCAAGCACGTGGACCTCGACCGGGTGACCCGCCTGATCCTGGTCGACGTGGCCCAGGCCGACCGGATCGGCCGCTTCGCGGCGCTCGTGGGGCGCCCCGGGGTCGAGATCCACCTCTACGACCACCATGCCGGCATGCCCGCCACCATCCCGGCAGAGGTCTGTCGGATAGAGAGCGTGGGCGCGGCGACCACGGTCCTCGTCGAGATCCTCCAGCGTCGGCGCATCCCGATCCAGCCGGAGGAGGCGACCCTCATGATGCTGGGAATCTACGAGGACACCGGGAGCCTCACCTTCACCTCGACTACGCCCCGGGACCTCGTGGCGGCCGCGTTCCTGCTCGGCCAGGGGGCCGACCTGAACGCCGTGGCCGAGTTCCTCACTCCGGAGTTGACCGCCGAGCACGTGTCGCTCTTGGACGAGCTCCTGATGAACCGGACCACCCACCGGATCCACGGGGTCGAGGTCACCCTGGCCGAGGCCTCCCGGGAGCAGTTCGTGGGCGATCTGGCCGTGCTCGTCCACAAGATGAAGGAGATTGAGAACCTCGACGTGATCATCGCGATCGCCCGGATGGGAGACCGCGTCTACCTCGTGGCCCGAAGCCGCGTGGCCGAGGTGGATGTCTCGAGGGTAGCGCGGGCCTTCGGAGGCGGAGGGCACCCCGAAGCGAGCTCCGCGACCATCCGGGACCTGACGCCGATCCAGGTGCGGGCGCGCGTGCTGGAACTCTTGCCGCAGATCGTGCGGCCCCGGACGACGGCCCGCGATCTCTGGAGCACGCCGGTGAAGACCCTGGAGTCCGGGACCCCCCTGGGCCAGGCCGACGAGCTCCTCGACCGCTACCATGTCAACGCGATGCCCGTGGTCGCGAGCGGGGCGCTCGTGGGCATCGTTACGCGCCAGATCGTGGCCCGCGCGCTGCAGCACGGCCTGCTCGACGTGCCGGCCGACGAGTACATGATCACGGAGTTTGCGACCGTGACCCCGGACGCCCCGCTCGCCGAGGTGCAGGACCGGATTATTCGCGGCGGCCAGCGCTTCCTTCCCGTAGTCGAGGCGGGTGTGCTCGTCGGCGCCGTGACGCGCACCGACCTCCTTCGGGCCCTGCAGGAGCCTGAGGCGGAGGAGCCGATCACTCTTCCCCGGGACCCTCATCAGCGCGACGCCGCGCGCCTTCTCCTGGAGCGGGTCTCGCCGGAGGTGGTCGCACGCTTGAGAGACGTGGGACGGGTCGCGCGGGAGCTCGGCATGGCGGCCTACCTGGTGGGCGGCATGGTGCGGGACCTCCTCCTGCGCCGAGACAACCTCGACGTCGACGTCGTCGTCGAGGGTGACGGCATCGGACTGGGGGAGGCGCTCGGGCGGCTCTGGGGTGCGGTGGTGCGCACCCACCGCGCCTTCGGTACGGCCACGCTGGTGCTGCCCGACGGGTTCAAGATCGATCTCGCGACCGCGCGCATCGAGTACTACGCGGAACCCGCGGCCCTGCCGGCCGTGGAGCGCTCGAGCCTCAAGCTCGACCTCTACCGGCGCGACTTCACGATCAATACGCTCGCGTTGCGCCTCGACCCGGATCGGTTCGGCGAGATCATCGACTTCTTCGGGGGGCTGCGCGATCTGAAGGAGGGTTCGATCCGCATCCTGCACAACCTCTCCTTCGTCGAGGACCCGACGCGTGTGCTCCGGGCGCTGCGGTTCCAGCTGCGCTTCGGCTTCCGGCTGGGGCGCGAGACACAGAAGCTCCTGCGAAGCGCCGTGCGCATGGGGTTCGTCGCCCAGGCGCGGGGGCGGCGCCTGTTCCAGGAGTGGGTGCTCCTGCTGGAGGAGAGCGACCCGGTCGAGGCGCTCGGGACGTTGAACGAGTTCGGCGTGTTGCCCCACCTGCACCCGGGTCTGAAGCTCGATGCCAAGGTGCGCGACCTGGTCGGGCGCATCCACGAGGTCGTCACGTGGTTTCGCCTCCTCTACCTCGAGACCCCCCTCCGGGGCTGGCTGCTGTACCTGCTCGCACTCTTCGACCCCCTCGCCGACGAGGAGGTCGAGGCGTGGTCGCGTGCCTTCGGCGTGTCGGACCGCCAGGGGCGGGTGATCCTCGAGGCCCGGTGGCGCAGCCGTCAGGCGCTCCTGGAGCTTCGGGAGGCGATCAGCCGCGGTCCCCTGCGCGACAGCAGGGTCTACCAGATCCTCCACCCGTCGCCACCCGAGACCTTGCTCTTCCTGATGGCCAAGACGCGCGACGACGAGAAGCGCCGCCTCATCAGCCGCTACTACACCCGGCTGGCCGGAGTGACCGCGATCCTCCAGGGCCGCGACCTGCGGGTGCTGGGGATTCCGCCAGGCCCGGCCTACCGGGATCTCCTGAACGGTCTCCTGCGGGCCCGCCTGGACGGCGAGGTGGAGACCCGGGACGACGAGGTGGAGTGGGTGAAGGGGCGGTGGGAGGAGCGAGGCCGAACCGTTCCGAACAGGCCCTTGTGAACAACCTGTGGACAACGTAGTGGAGAGGGAGCGAAATGCCGCGGCCGGACGCCCAGAAGGCCCGGGTGCACAAGAAGAGTGCACATGAAAACATTGTAATTATAGATAGTTAGCCAGTAACCCGCGAGTGGCGTGGCTTTCCCGGCGACGGCTGCCGAGAACCAAAGTTATCCACTTCGGTCTTTCTTTCAGGGCGCGCCCTCCGTGGGCCCACGGGACACATCCCCTCCTGGGTAGTAGCGACAACCTGCGCACCGGCGGCCACTCACTTGCAAGGCCTTGGCAAGCCGTCGTCCCGAGGAGCGCGAATGCTCGGACGAGCGCATTCTGGGGAGCAGAAGAGGTGTGGCGGGCGGTGGAGGAGGTGCGCTGCGGGGCGCGGCGCACCTGGGAAGAGGTGTCGGCCGGGTGACGACGACGCACGGGATCGAGGAGGCGAGAATCCTAGGGGGATCGAGGGCGAGGGATCTCTGTCGAGCCCCGCGGGAGTTCTTGCTGCGAAGCCAGGAGGAGGTTGGCACACCGGCGTCCCAGCTCGCGCGGCTGTGTGGCATGCATCCTGCGCCGGTCGGTCGGGCGATCGAGTTGGCTCGCAGGGAGCGGGCAGCGGGCCAGCGACTGGGACCGATGGGATAGGAGCAAGAGGCAGGTACTTCCCTTTGGATGTTTCCGCCTTCCTTGTTTGAGGGCCGAGGTAAACAATGCATGCGTCGCGAAGTAGGCATCGTACGTTCGGGGGCTTTGTGCGGGCGGTAATGGCCGTCCTTGGACTTCTCTCGGCGGTGCCGCCGGCATCTGCCTTCAAGAGGGTGGATGTCGGCCAGGAGGCGCCGGATTTCAGCCTGAAGAACCTCGCCGGCGAGACGGTTCACCTTCACGACAAGCTGGGGGCGAAGGTTCTCGCCGTCGCCTTCTGGGCCACCTGGAGCCCCCGAAGCCAGACCCTTCTGGAAGACCTGGAGCTCACCTACCGAGAGCTCCGGGAAAAGGGTTTCGAAGCCCTGGCGGTCAATATCGATCGCGAGTCCGTATCTGCCGACGAGATGAAAACGATTCGCGACTGGGCCGCCAGGTCGTCCTTCCCGTCGCTTTTGGACGAGGGACTTGGCGTATTCTCCACGTACGGTGTTGTGGCAGTGCCTTCGGTAATCCTGCTGAATAAGGAGGGGACCATCCAGTACCTTCTTCCTGGGTACGCGACCTCGGCTCGGATAGATCTTCGGGAGGAAATCGAAAAGCTCCTCGGGATCTACGTCAGCAAGGCGGAAAAGCTCGGCATCAAGCTCAGGGAGTACGTACCTCCGAAGAAAGCGACCCTCCACTACCAGAAAGCGCTCATTTTGATCCAGCGGGGAATGCCGAAGAAGGCAATCAGGGACTTCGAGGAAGCGGCGAGTCTGGACCCGAACTGGGCCGAGCCGCGGCTTGGCCTGGCGAGGATTCTGGTTTCAGAGGCAAAGGAAGACCCGCAGAACCTGGCCAGGGCCGAAGCCCTCACGCGCGAAGCGCTGGCGATCGGGCCCAATCATGTCCAAACCCTCGCGTGGCTGGCCGAGGTTCTCTTGGCGGAGGGAAGACACACGGAGGCACTCTCCGCTGCGGATGAAGCCCTGACCCTCTCTCCCTCCCACACGCCGGCACTTCTCGTCAAGTCCCGAGCGTATCGGCTTCTCGGCAAACTCGAACCGGCTGCCGTCGCCATTGCGGAGGCCTTGCGGCTCGACCCCAAGAACCCAAGGCTTCTCGCCGAGAAGGGTCAAGTGGCCGTCGCCCAGGGCCGGTGGGAGGCGGCCGCGGCCGCTTTCCGAGAGGCGGTGGAGCTGGCTCTGGAGGAAGCCGCCAACATTCGGTAATCGAGCGCTCTCATGATGGGACGTTCCACGGTTCGGCCTGGCGTAGGGGACATGTCCGCCAGGAACTCGCGAGCATCGCCACCGAATCAAGGGACCAAGGGACAGGCGGATTATCGCACTGCCGTCTCAGGCCTGAGAAGCCTGTGCCCAAAGTGTCCACAGGAGTGCGGAGCTCCACAGGTCCCCTTGACGGTGAGAATGCCAAGCCTACCCTTGAGCGCGCGGCCCGAAGGAAGGCGATCGAAGGCTCCGTGTCGCGCGGGAAGGCCTACGAGAGGCGAAGAGTGCAGGCGTTTGAGGGCGCCGGGAGGAAACCGTGGTGAAGATCGCTTCGTCATCTGTCCGGCCGCCCGTGCGGCGATACGCGTCGTTCCTTACTCCCCGCTGGTGGCTGCTCCACACGATCGCTATCGCCGCGGTGTACGCGATCGGGCATCGGCTGTTCGGAGGATGACGCGATGTTCAAGTTCATCCTGAAGGGAACCCCGGGTTGGTGGATTCTCCACCTCGTCGCGATCTTGGTGACGCTGTGGCTCGGCGCCGTCACGAGGTTTGCGCCGTGAACGCTGAGCGGCGGGCCCTCTTGACGGCGCTCTTCCTCCTGGCCCTCGCGGCTTCCGCGCTGCACTTGGCCGCGCACCCGATGCTCGTCCCCGACAAGGCGCACCCCGGTGCGACCCTCTTCCGAGGATCGTTCGTATCGGCAGCACTGCTGCCGCTCGTCGATCTGGTGCTCGTGACGTGGCTCTTCACCTCACGGCGCACCGCCGCCTTAGGCTACCTGATCAACGGGCTGATCGTGATCTACGGCTCGGTCCTCATGGGGCACTTCGCCATCGTCTCCCTCACGGACCTGGCGACGAAGCCAGCGACGTTCGTCGAATACTTTTTCAAGTCCATGTCTCTCGACATTGCGATCGCGTGGGCGGACTTCTTCGTCGGCAAGGCGCTCTACGAGTCTTGGCGCAGTTCCGAAGCCACCTCCCGGCTCGCGCCGTCGGATGCCCCTCGTTGAGGGACCCATCGGGGTCAGGTCTAGGCCTTTGATGCGCCCGCTACCACCGTGGCGGAGGTCCTGAAGGGTGGAGGGAACGACATGAGGCACATTTCCGAGATCCCATGCAGATCAGTCGTGGTTGATTTCCACGTCATTGGGGGCCGGTTGTCCTTTGCCTTTTTCCAAGAAATCCTTGAGACTCAACATGAAAACCGCCCATTTTGTTGAGCTGTGAGGGAAGACTCCATTATCCTGGCGCCAGCCTGAATGACTGAAGTTAATATAGCACTGCTCTTCATTGGCTCTTAAAGAAAATGCTACCTCAGTACCAACCCATTCCCATACAGAGTCTTCTTTACTAGCCTTCCAACGAACGAACTTGCCTGCTTGAAGCTCTGCGACTTCAAACTTATGGCAAGAATCTCCGAACCAGAATTCAAGGATGCCTCCAACCTCCGAGCCATTGCCACGGGTATCGGATGTCCACCATCCCGCGAGTTTCTTTGTGTCCGTTAATGCCTCGTAAACGGCCTCCAGTGATGCTTTGATCCCGACTTCGTGACGGATTTCGTAGGTCTTCATTCTCTTCTCCGTAGTGATGGTCAATCCATGGCCGGAGGCGCCTACGGAAGGCCGGTGTCGTGCGAGAGGCTCTTGCGCGGCCAGATCGCAGGCTTCGCGTCCTCCTGCAGGTCAACGAAGGCGACCGCGCCGTGCTCGAACTCGGTGCCGAAGATCCCCTGCGTGGGGAGGCCGAGCCCGTCGCGGTGGAACCGGAGGGCTCTCTCCAGGTCGTCGACCGCAAGCGTGAAGACGGTGACCCGTGGTTTCATGGGATCGCTCCATCTCCCGACGGTTGAACGTTCCCCTCAGACCGGATCTTCGTAAGCGACCTATGAACCCCACCCCTGCTACACCGGCAGGCTGATCTGCTCGGGAGTCAGATTCGGCGGTAGCAGGGCGGCGTAGTCTTCCTGTGTCCGGGCGAGCGGTACCTCGTGGAAGAGGTATCGCAGATATCGATA
>JACRMM010000039.1:0-32673 GCA_016214985.1 Deltaproteobacteria bacterium
TACTAGCACTAGCTGCGACCTATAATAGCCAAACATGGCAATTTTACTTGGGCAACCGCGAACGCCTCCCGGTTCACCCCAGCGACATTCGCGGGTGCCCCTGGGGAGGGCGCTCCCGAAAGTCCGACAGGCTCCTAGCCCGCGTCCAAACCGCGACCTCGCGGCGGAAGCGCGGATGGCCCTGTCCGACCCCGTCGCCGATTCCCGGGGAAGCCGAAGAGCAAACGGCAGGTCCCCCTCACCGCGCGGCGCGCTGGATCCCGAACTCCCGGATCCTCTTGTTCAGGGTCGGCCGGGAGATGTTCAGGATCCGGGCGGCGCGCGTCTTGTCCCACGCCGTGAAGGTCAGGATGTTCTCGATGTGGCGCCTCTCCATCTCCTCGAGCGACTGGAGCAGGAGCGGCAGGGGGGTGCCCTCGCCCGAGCGCTCCAGCTGCAGCGCCTCGGGCACCAGGACGCTGCCCGGCGACAGGAGCACGGCGCGACGAAGCGCGTTCTCGAGCTCGCGCACGTTGCCGGGCCAGGAGTGTTCCTGAATCCGGTCCATGGCAGCCTGGGACACGGCCTCTACCGTCGGCCCCATCTCGCGGCGGATCTTCTCCAAGAAGAACTTCACCAGGAGCGGGATGTCCTCCCGGCGCTCCCGCAGGGGAGGGAGCTCGATCGACACGACCCGCAAGCGATAGTAGAGGTCCTGGCGGAACGTGCCCGCGGCCATCATGGCCGCGAGGTCGCGGTTCGTCGCGGCCAGGACCCGCACGTCGGCCCGGATCGTGTGCACGCCGCCCACCCGCTCGAACTCCCGCTCCTGAAGGAAGCGCAGCAGCTTGACCTGGATGTCGGGAGAGACCTCCGAGACCTCGTCCAGGAAGAGGGTGCCGCCCTGGGCCAGCTCGAACTTTCCCGGCTTCGCCTGGTACGCCCCCGTGAAGGCGCCCTTCTCGTGACCGAACAGCTCGCTCTCCAGGAGCGTGGGCGCGAGCGCCGAGCACGTGACCGTGATGAACGGCCGCGCCTTCAGCCGGCTGTTGAAGTGGATCGCGCGCGCCACGAGCTCCTTGCCGGTGCCGCTCTCCCCGTGGAGGAGCACCGTGGCCGGGGAGTCGGCGACGGCCCCGATGGCCTTGAAGACGCGCTTCATGGCCCGGCTTCTGCCCACGATCAGGTGGGGCTGAAACGGCGTGTCCGGGGTGTCGCACAGGTCGAAGCTGGACCGCGAGAGGTCCACCATCTCGGCGGCCTTCTCCAACACGTCCGCGAGCTCGTCGAGGTCCAGCGGCTTTCCCAGGTGATCGAGCGCGCCCAGCCGGATGGCCTCGATCGCCGTCTGCATGTCGTCGTACGCGGTGATCACGACCACCGGAAGCGTCGGCCGCCGGAGCTTGAGCTCGCGCAGCACCTCGAACCCGTCCATCTTCGGGAGCCGCAGGTCGAGCAGGACCAGGTCCACCTCCTCCGAGGAGCCTTTCTCCACACCGGCGGGTCCGTCGGCCGCGGTCTCCACGGCGTACCCCCGGCGAACCAGGTGCATCTCCAGCGTGCGGCGCACCGCAGCATCGTCGTCCACCACGAGAATGTGCTTCATGGCCTCGCGCCTCCTCTCTCGTCCGAGCCCGGCGCCGGGCTCCCCTGCCCAGGGCCCTCGGGTGCCGCAGGCCCCCCCAGGGGGAGGCGGATCGTCACGGTGGTTCCCCCCGACGGACTGCCCTCCACGTCCACGGCCCCTCCGTGGCGCAGCACGATGCTCTGAACCGTGGGGAGCCCCAACCCACCTCCCTGGGCCTTGGTGGTGAAGAAGAGGTCGAAGACCCGCTCCCGGTCCTCGGGGCGCACCCCCACGCCGGTGTCGGCGACGCGCAGCAGCGCCGTATCGTCGCTGCGGATCGCGGCGAGCGAGAGGCGCTTCGGACCGGGGACGTCCTCCATCGCCTCGACCGCGTTCAGGACGAGGTTCAAGAGCACCTGTTGGATCTGCTCCGGGTCGCACACGACCGTGCGCAGGTCACCATCGATCTCCACGTCCGCCGCGATCCCGGCCTCGGCCAGGGAGCGACCCATGAGCCGCACGACCCGACGCGCCTCGTCGCCCAGGTCCGTGGGCACCAGGCGCAGCGGCCGGGGCCGGGCGAATCCCATGACGTCGCTCAGGAGGCGGTTCAGACGGAGAATCTCCTCCTCCACGATCGCGAAGTTCTCGCGCAGGGGGCCCTCCGACGGAGACTCCTCCCGGATCATCTGCACGTTCATCCGGATGGCCGAGAGGGGATTGCGGATCTCGTGGGTCAGGCCCAGGGCCAGCTGCCCCGCGGCAGCGAGCTTCTTCGCCGCGAGGAGCTCCTCGAAGGTCGCCTCCTGCTCGGCCCGGGCCACGGCCAGGTCGCGCGTGCGCACCGTCACCTCGCGCGAGAGCATCCGGTTCCACCCCATGAGCAACGCGAAGAGCGCCACCGCCCCCCCCAACATCCCTGCCCCGACCGCGGTGGAGAACACCTCCTGCCGCCGGAGGAAGGAGGACAGAAGCGCCTCGACCTCTCGCTCCGGGGTGCCGACCCCGAGCACCCACAGGTGGTCGCCGATGCGTACCGGCGCGTAGCCCACGAGCTTTCGCACGGTTTTGGACGGGTCCACCGGGTCCTCGAACTCGTACCGGCCCGTGCCGGGCTGTCCGCTCCCCATCGCGATCGCCAGCGAGTAGAGCCGGGGCCAGCGGGGCAGGAACGCCTCGTCGAAGGTGTGGCCGTCGATCCGTCCCTGGGGATGGACCAGCACCATGCGGTTCTGGCTGTCCATGAGCCAGGCGTATCCGTGCTCCCCGATCCGCACCGAGAGGATGTGCTTGCGGGCGATCTCTCCGAAGTTCACGGCGAACAGCGCCAACCCGTTGAACCGGCCCCCCTTGCCGTAGATCCCCTCCACTACGACCAGCGCCTTCTCCCCCTTGGCCGCGCCGGTCACGAGCCGTCGCAGCGAGGTCACGTACATCTGCCCGGGCCTGCCCTTGTCGCGGGCCCAGGCGAAGTAGTCTCGCCAGGCGAGGTTCACGCCAAGGGTGTCGGAGGAGGGGGGAACGGACGTGACGATGGTCCCGCGGCGGTCCAGCACGGCCAGGTCGATCACCGAGGTGCCCGCAACGCTCTCGTACACGCGCGCGAGGCTGCCCCGGACCTCCCGGGCGCGGCCCGGGGTCACTGCGCCCGCCTCGAAGAGGCTCACCACGAGGCCGAGCTCGCGCCGGAAGGTGTCGAACAGGCCCTCCACGCTGCGCGACGCCTGCTCCGCCAGCAGCAGCTGCTGCCGGCTGTACTGCTCGAAGAACCGCTCGCGCGCCTCCAGGCGGACGGCTCGCGTCGTGTGGACGAGCCAGGCGACGGTGGCAGCGGTGGCGACCACGAGCAGGAAGGGGGGGATCCAGCGTCTCGTGTGGATCAGGCGGGTCATCGTTCCCGGGGGGCCGTGGGAGTCCGATCGGCTCGGGGCGAGTGGCCAGACCACGCGCCCCAAGCCCAGGATCCTAGCATGGCCCGGCGCCCCGTGGGCAAGAAATCCGGCGAACCACCGGGGCGACCACCGCCGCGGGTCGCCAAACAGTTTCGGCACGAGCCCCGCCCCGTAGTAGCATGGCGGCTCGCCCGGGCCGCGGCCGGCCCTCTCCCCCTGGAGGACGCATGCTCATCCGAATCGACCCCGAGAAGTGCACCCGTTGCGGCGCCTGCGTCGCCGACTGCCCGATCCGGATCGTCCGAATGACCGAGCCGGGCCCGATGGTGGCCGAAGACGACGCGCCTCTGTGCATCGCCTGCGGTCACTGCGTGGCCGTCTGCCCGGAAGCGGCGCTCGATCACGCCGCCATGACCGCGGCCACCTGCCCGCCGGTAGACCGGGGGGAGGCCTTCACCCCCGAGCAGGCCGCGCAGTTCCTCCGAGCCCGCCGCTCCATCCGGCAGTACCGGGAGCGGTCGGTCGAACCCGAGGTCCTCGTCCGCCTCCTTCGCCTCGCCAGCTGGGCCCCCAGCGGTCACAACTCCCAGCCGGTGGAGTGGCTCGTGCTCTCGGGGCCGAGCGAGGTCCGCCGCATGTCGGGCCTCGTCGCGGACTGGATGCGGTGGCTCGAAACCGCGCACCCCGAGACGTTCCGGCTCCTGCATCTGGATCGGGTCCTGGGGGCCGCGGCGCGGGGTGAGGACCGGATTCTCCGGGGCGCGCCCCACCTGATCGTCGCCCACGCCCCGAAGGACAGCCGGGTCGCCCCGGCCGCGGCGATCACCGCCCTGGCCTACCTCGAGCTCGCCGCCACCAGCCTCGACCTCGGCACCTGCTGGGCCGGGTACTTCTCCGCCGCGGCCGCGGTGTTTACGCCGCTCCAGGAGGCACTGGCGCTCCCGGACGGCCATGGGACCCTCGGGGCGGCCATGGTCGGCTATCCGGTGGTCCGGTACTCGAGGATCCCTCTGCGGCGCGAGCCGCGGATCTCCTGGCGCCACGGGCACTCGGACCGCGGGGCCCCGGGCGCGTGAGCGCCAAGGGCGTTCCTCTCGGCCCTGGGGGGCGGTGGGCGGGGGCAGCGAAGCGCGGCGCGGCATCGACGCAGACCTCGAATCTCGCATCGCGCCGCGCGAAGTTGGCCCCGCCCACCGCCCCCCCGTTTGCGTACCTCGATGGCACTGTCCCGCGCCCCGCGGCAATGGCCGGGACGTCTAGGTTTGCCCTGCTACATCTCGTTACACTTTCTTACGCGCCCGAGACGACTCGGCCTTCCGCCGAGCCGTAGCATGGAACCCTCTGCCGCGCACCGCCTCGGTGCGCGGGCCGCGCCGAACCCCTCGACCGCCTCGTGCGGCAGCGGAGCCTCCTCCGGTGAACCAGGCGATTCTGATCATCGACGACGATGCGAAGCTCAATACCCTGCTTGAGGACTACCTCCGGGGGTTCGGCTTTCGCGCGAGCTCGGTCACCGACCCCGGCGAGGGCCTCCGGCGGATCCGGCGGGACCCACCGGACCTGGTGATCCTGGACGTGATGATGCCGGGGATGGACGGCTTCGAGGCCTGCAAGACCATCCGCAGGGAGTCGGCCGTCCCGATCGTCATGCTCACCGCCCGCGGCGAGGTGATGGACCGGATCGTCGGCCTCGAGCTCGGCGCCGACGACTATCTGCCGAAGCCCTTCGAGCCCCGGGAGCTCGTCGCCCGCATCCAGTCGGTGCTCCGCCGCCACGCGGGGACGGGCCCTCCCGAAGTGCTCCGTTGCGGCCCGCTCACGATCGACCTCGGCCGGCGCTCCGTGCTCCTCGACGGCGCCCCCGTGGACCTCACCACGACCGAGTTCGAGGTGCTCGCGCTCTTCGCCCGCAACCCCGGCAAGGTGCTCACCCGGGAGGCGATCCTGGAGGAGCTGCGGGGAATCGAGTGGGAGAGCTACAACCGCGCCGTGGATGTGGTGATCAGCCGCCTGCGCCACAAGCTCGGCGACGACCCGAAGTATCCCCGGCTCTTCAAGACCGTCTGGGGGGCCGGGTACGCCTTCATCGGCGAGGCCGGCGGCGATCGGGACGGGTGACCGCATGCTGCGAAGCGTCCGGCGTTCGATCTTCCTGAAGCTCCTCGTCGTGCTCATTGTGACCGGGGGGCTCGTCAACGTGCTCGTGGGCGGCTTCTTCCGGGTCACCGCGCGCCGGTCGCCGAGGACCGCGGGCCGCCGCCTGCTCGTCGACCACGTCCACCGCTTCATCGAGGCCATGGGAACGCCCCCCGACCGGGCGAAGGCCGAGGCGCTGACCCGCCAGCTTCCCCTCGCCATCCGCTACGACGGCCCCTCGGGCCACTGGGTGGTGGGCGAGGGGGCGGCGGCGGGCGCGGACCTCACGCCCACGGACGACCCCCGGGTGCGCACCGCGGTGCGCGACCGGGTCTTCCTCATCGCCGTGGAGGAGCCCCCGGGCCGCTTCCTGTTCGCCATCGATCTGCGGCGCGAGCGCGACACGCCCGAGGAGTGGGTCGCGGCGCTCGTCGTGCTGCTGACCCTGGTGCTCGCCGGCGCGTACCTCGCGATCCGCTGGATCCTCAGGCCTCTCCAGTGGCTGACCGAGGGCGTCCACGCGGTTTCGGCCGGCAACCTGGACCACCGCGTCCGCCGGCGGGGGGACGACGACCTGGGAGAGCTCGCGGCCTCGTTCAACGTGATGACCCAGCGGGTCCGCGACATGATCCAGGCCCGGTGGGAACTGCTCCTCAACGTGAGCCACGAGCTGCGGTCGCCGCTGACCCGCATCAAGGTCGCCCTGGAGTTCCTGCCGGAGGCCCCGGCCCGGGAGAGCATCCGGGAGGACGTGCTGGGGATGGAGGCCATGGTCGGCGAGATCTTGGAGACCGAGCGGCTCGAGAGTCCTTACGGGGGCCTGCATCGTCGGACGATTGACGTCGCTTCGCTCGCCACCGATGTCGCGCAGGGCTTCGAGGGTGAGCCGCCGGGCGTGGCGCTGAGCGTGCCGGAGGAGCCCCTCGTGCTCTGGGTCGACGCGGACCGGCTGCGCTCCGCGATCCGCAACGTCCTGGAGAACGCGGTCAAGCACTCGGACTCGGTGGGCCCTGCGGTCGACCTCACGGTGGAGCGCGAGGCGGACGGCGCAGTGGTGCGCGTGCGAAACCGCGGCACACCGATCGCCCCGGAGGAGCTCCCCCTGCTCTTCGAGCCCTTCTACCGCGTGGACAAGTCCCGCGCCCGGTCGACCGGGGGCTACGGGCTGGGCCTGAGCCTGTGCCGGACGATCCTGGAGAAGCACGGCGGGAGCGTCACGATGACGAGCGACGCCCGAGAGGGAACCGTCGTCAGCCTGCACCTGCCCGGCACGATCCGATGAGCTGCGGACAGAGAGGAGAGAGAGTTCGTGAAAAAATGGATCCTGATCGCGGCGGTCGCCGCCGCGCTTGTCGTCGCCGGCTTCTATCTGATGCCCCGCTCCAAGACGGCCAAGAGCCCTGAGCCTGACCCGACCGCCACGGCACAACGGGGGCCGCTGGTCGACAGCGTGGCTTCCGACGGCAAGGTCGTCTCGGACCTGGACGTGGAGATCAAGTGCAAGGCGAGCGGAGAGATCGTGAAGCTCCCCTTCGACGTGAGCCAGGCGGTGAAGAAGGGGCAGCTCCTCGTGGAGCTCGACCCGGTCGACGAGGAGCGCAGCGTGCGGCAAGCCCAGGCGGCGCTCGCCTCCTCCCAGGCGAAGCTCGTCAGTGCCCGCGAAAACCTGGCCCTCGAGGTCGCGAACCTGGTCACGGACCGCAAGCGCTCCGACTCGGCCCTGGCCTCGGCCCAGGCCCAGGCCCAGGACGCCCGGGCCAAGGCGAACCGCGTCAAGGAGCTCCTGGCGCGCAAGCTCGCGAGCCAGGAGGAGTACGAGACGGCCGAGACCAGCGCCGTCCAGGCCGCCGCCGCGCTCGACGCGGCGAAGATCAAGCCCGAAGAGCTCAGGGCCCGGGAGAGGGCCCTGGAGCTCAATCGCCAGCAGATCCGCGTGGCCGAGGCCCAGGTGGAGAACGACCGGATCGCCCTGGAGGTCGCCCGTCAGCGGCTCTCCGACACCCGTGTCATGGCCCCCATGGACGGGGTCGTCACGGCGCGCGACGTCCAGGTCGGCCAGATCATCTCCTCCCCCATCTCCAATGTGGGCGGCGGCACCACGGTCCTGACCCTCTCGGACCTGCGCCGCATGTACGTCCTGGCCTCCGTGGACGAGGCGGACATTGGGAAGGTCCGAGTCGACCAGCCGGTGAAGGTCACGGTCGACGCCTATCCGGGCAAGCGCTTCGCGGGCACAGTCGTGCGGATCTCCCCGCGGGGCGTCAACGTCTCGAACGTGGTGACGTTCGAGGTCAAGATCGAAGTCACTTCCCCGGACAAGGACCTCCTGCGGCCCGAGATGACGGCCAACGTGGAGATCGTCGCCGCCCGCAAGGACGACGCGCTCCTCATTCCGGCCGACGCGGTCGTGCGCAAGGGTGGCAAGCCCCGGGTGACCGTGGTCAAGGCCGACGGGACCCGCGAGGAGCGGCCCGTGGAGGTCGGCATCGGCGATGGCCAGAAGCTGGAGATCACGGCCGGGCTCTCCGCGGGCGAGACGATCGTGGTCCGCAAGGGCGAGGCCGGGAGCAAGTGGAGCGGAAACCGCGGCCCGGGCAACCCGTTGATGATGGGGGGGAGGCCCCACTGATGGGCATCCTGATCGACGCCCGGGCGCTCCTCAAGCGCTACACCGTCGGCGAGGACGAGGTCCTCGCGCTCGACGACGTGAGCTGCCGGATCGCCGAGGGGGAGATGGTCGCGATCGTCGGCGCCTCGGGCAGCGGCAAGAGCACGCTGATGCACATCCTCGGCTGCCTGGACCGCCCGGACCGGGGTACCTACGTCCTGGCCGGCGAGGACGTCTCCCGTATGTCCGCCGACCGTCTCGCCGAGGTGCGAAACCGCCGGATCGGGTTCGTGTTCCAGAGCTTCAACCTCCTGCCGCGGCTCTCCGCCCTGGAGAACGTGGAGCTCCCCCTCGTCTACGCCGGCCGGACCGACGCCCGGGCCCGCGCCCGGGAGGCCCTGGCGACCGTGGGGCTCGCCGACCGCATGCGCCACGAGCCCAACCAGCTCTCCGGCGGCCAGCGCCAGCGGGTCGCCATCGCCCGGGCCCTGGTGACCGACCCTGCGCTGCTCCTGGCCGACGAGCCCACGGGCAACCTGGACAGCCGCAGCGGCGCCGACATCCTCGGCCTCTTCGAGCGACTCAACACCGAGGGCCACACCGTCATCCTGGTGACCCACGACGCCGCCGTGGCCGGCCATTGCCGCCGCCAGATCCACCTGCTCGACGGTCGGATCGACGATCCCGGGGGCACGCAGCCCGGCCCCGAGGCGCTGCCCGGCCGGGAATCCACCGCGCCGGCCCCGCTCGCCACCGCCGCGACGTTTGCCGTGCTCTTTCCCGCGATCCTCAAGGTGGGGCTGAAGAGCCTCGTGGCGAACAAGCTCCGATCGTTTCTGGCCATGCTGGGGATCATCATCGGCGTCGGGGCGGTCATCGCCATGCTCGCCCTGGGGGCCGGGGCCCAGAAGCAGGTCCTAGACCGCTTCACGGCCATGGGGACGAACGTCCTGCTCGTCATGCCCGCGCAGCGCGGCTCGGCCGGCGTCATCTCCGGCAGCCAGCAGAATCTCAAGATCGACGACGCGCTGGCCGTCGCCCGGGAGGTCGCCGGAGTGACCTTCGTGGCGCCGGCCGTGAGCTCGAACGCCCAGCTCAAGTACTACGGCAAGAACACGCGATCGAACATCTTCGGGACCTCGTCCTCCTACTTCGCCGTCCGGGACCTCGAGATCGACCGCGGACGGGCCTTCACCGAGGGAGAGGTGGACCGGATGGCCCGGGTGGCGGTCATCGGGCCCGAAGCGGCCACCAACGCCTTCGGCGACAGTGACCCGGTGGGCGAGGTGCTCAAGATCAACGGGATCAACTTCCGGATCCTGGGCGTCACCAAGGCCAAGGGGGAGGGGTGGGGGAGCCCCGACGACCGCGTGATCATTCCCTACACCACGGCCATGCAGCAGCTCCTGGGGGTGGACTATCTGCGGGAGATCGACGTCAAGGCTCGCAGCGAGGCGGACCTGGACCGCGTGAAGGAGGACCTGACGCAGCTCCTGCGAAAGCGCCACCGCCAGCTGCCCGGCGTGGAGGACGACTTCCGCATCATGGACATGGCCGAGATCCGCAAGAACGCCACCGAGGTGACCGGCGTCTTCAAGTGGCTCCTCGGCGGGATCGCCGCCATCTCTCTCCTGGTGGGCGGGATCGGGATCATGAACATCATGCTCGTCACCGTGACCGAGCGCACCCGGGAGATCGGCATCCGCAAGGCCATCGGCGCCAAGGAGCGCCACATCCTGCTCCAGTTCCTGATCGAGTCGGTCATCGTGAGCGGGCTCGGCGGGTTCATCGGCCTCGGCCTCGGGGTCGGGCTCGCGACGGTCGTTCCGCGCTTCGCTCCCCTGCCGGCCCTGGTCGAGTGGCGAAGCGCGTTCCTCGCCCTGGGCGTCTCGGCCGGCGTCGGCATCTTCTTCGGCCTCTACCCCGCCTGGCAGGCGTCCAGGCTCGACCCCATCGAGGCACTGCGCCATGAGTAGAACCAGCGGTCAGCCGTCAGCGGTCAGCCGTCAGCAGAGGCGAAACCGGAGACTCGCCGTGCTCTTGACCACCGGTCTCGCGCTCGCCTCCTGCGCGGGGCTCCCGACCCGGAGCGAGCGGCTAGCGGGTCCTGCCTCTTCGCCCCGGCCGGAGGCCCCGAAGAGCGCCTCCTCGGCCGACCTGTTCTCGACCCCTGTCCGGGTCAGCCCGCAACCGGCAGGGACGCTGCCGAGCCCCCTGCTCGTCACGGTCTCGGAAGCCGTGCTGCTGACGCTCCAGAACAACCGGGCGTTCGCCGTACAGCGGTACAACCGCTCCCTGACGCGAACGTTCGAGGAGGAGCAGAGGGCGGCCTTCGACCCCGTGCTGTCCGCGAGCGCGTCGCGCCAGTGGCAGCGCCAGCCCGCGGGCGGCACGGCCGGCACCCAGTCATCCCAGGCGACAGACCTCACCCTCTCGGCGGAGGAGTTCCTGCCCACCGGGACGTCGCTCAACCTCCGCCTTTCGGGCCAGAGCGCCTCGACGCCGGCCGACGACTCGGCCCGCGTCGGCCTGACGGTCACCCAGTCGCTGCTCCGCGGGTTCGGCACGGACGTGAACTTCGCGAGCCTTCGTCAAGCCCGCCTCGACACCCTCGTCTCCGAGTACGAGCTTCGGGGCTTCGCCGAAAGCCTCGTCGCGCAGACGGAGCAGGCCTATTGGGACTACACCCTGGCGAAGCGGCGGATCGAGATCGTCGACCAGTCTCTCGCGCTCGCCCGACAACAGCTGGAGGAGACGGAGCAGCGGATCCGCGTGGGCCAGCTCGCCGAGATTGAGAGGGTTGCGGCCGAGGCCGAGGTCGCCCTGCGCAAGGAGAACGAGATCGACGCCCGAAGCCGCCTCGCCACCGCGCGCCTGGCGCTTCTGCGGCTGCTCAACCCTCCGGGGGGGGCCCTCTGGAGCCGCGAGATCGACGTCCTGGATCCTCCCGTGGCGCGGCAGGAGGGCCTCGACGACGTCGAAGACCACGTGCGTCTGGCCCTTCGGCTTCGGCCCGAGCTCAACCAGGCCCGACTCCAGGTGCAGCGCGGAGATCTCGAGGTGGTGAAGACGCGAAACGGGCTCCTGCCGAAGCTCGACGCCTTCGTCGCCCTGGGGAAGAGCGGGTATGCGGCCTCCTTCGGCGGCGCCCTCGGCGACATCGATGGCAAGGGATACGACGCCCAGGCGGGGCTGACGCTGGAGTTTCCCTGGGGAAACCGCGCCCCGCAGGCGGCCGAACGGCGTGCCACCCTCGGCCGGAGCCAGGACCTCGAGGCGCTCGAGAACCTCACCCAGCTCGCCCAGGTGGACGTGCGCACCGCTCACATCGAGGCCAACCGCCTGAAGGAGCAGGTGGTGGCCACGACCGCCACCCGCAAGCTCCAGGAGGAAAAGCTGCGGGCCGAAACCGAGAAGTTCCGCGTGGGCAAGTCGACGAATCTCCTCGTCGCCCAGGCACAGCGTGACCTCCTCGAGAGCCAGATCGGCGAGGTCGAGGCCGCCGTGAACTCCCTGAAGGCCGTCGTCGACCTCTACCGTCAGGACGGCTCGCTCTTGAACCGCCTCGGAATTGCCGCGCCCGGGGGCGAGCCGGTGGAGGCCCCGGCCCGCTGAGGCCTCCTGGGGGCATCCCTTCGCCCGCCTTGGCCCCGGCCGCCGTTTCCGCTACTGTGGGGGCGACCAGCGACGGCTCACTCCACCTGCCGAGGGCCCCGTGCCGACCGACGTCTACCAGCGCCTCGCCCGCCACCTCGACCGGCTGCCGGCCGGCTTTCCCGCAACTGAGACCGGGGTGGAGCTCCGAATCCTCCGCCGGCTGTTCACCGAGGACGAGGCCGAGCTCGCCCTGGCGCTCACCGTCATCCCCGAGGAGCCCCGGGTCGTGGCCCGCCGGGCCGGCCTCGCCCCGGATGAGGCGGCGCGGCGGCTCGAGGCCCTGGCCCGCCGCGGCCTCGCCTTCTCCCTGGGGCGCCCCGGGCAGAAGGCGCGCTACACCGCCTCCCAGTTCGTGATCGGGCTCTGGGAGTACCACGTGAACGCGCTCGACGAAGACCTCATCCGCGACGTGAACGAGTACATCCCCCGCTTTTTCGACGCCGAGGTGTGGCGGCGCGCGCCGCAACTGCGCACCGTGCCCGTGCACCGCAGCATCGCGGTCGACAACGCGGTGCTCCCCCACGAGCAGGCCGAGCAGATCGTCCGGTCCCAGAAGCGCATCCTCGTGGCGCCGTGCATCTGCCGCCGCGAGCACCGCCTCGCCGGCCACGGCTGCGACCGGCCCGAGGAGGCGTGCCTCATCTTCGGGGCCGCCGCCGCGTACTACGAGCGAAACGGTCTCGGCCGCGTGATCGACGCGGACGAGGCCGTGGACATCCTGCGCCGGGCCGACGAGGCGGGGCTCGTGCTCCAGCCCAGCAACGCCCAGAACCCGGTCAACATCTGCTGCTGCTGCGGGTGCTGCTGCCAGGTCCTGAAGAACCTCGGACGCCATCGCCGGCCGGCCGACGTTGTGTCGAGCGCCTTCACGGCAGCCCTCGACGCGGAGGCCTGCGTGGGCTGCGGGGTGTGCGAAGACCGTTGCCAGATGGCCGCCCTGACCGTGGCCGACGGCGCCGCCCGCCTCGATCCGGCCCGCTGCATTGGCTGCGGCCTGTGCGTCTCCACCTGCCCGGCGGAGGCCCTCACCCTGGTCCGCAAGCCCGAGGCCCGGCAGCCCCGGGTCCCTCGCACCGTCACCGATGCGGCGCTCGAGCTCGGTCGCGCCCGCGGCACCCTCACGCCGGCCCGGCTCGCCTGGATCGGCCTGCGCTCGAAGCTCGACCGGCTCCTGGCCCGGCGCTGAGCCCTCTCGAGCTCGGCACGTCCCTCGCATCGGGAAGCGACCATGCTCCAGACCCTGCGCCGCTGGTTCCAGAATCACCCGATCCGGTACAAGCTTCTCGCGACGTACTCGGTCGCCTTCACCGTTCTCATCGCCACGGGGGGGACCATCACCTATTCCCTCGTCCGCAAGACGATCGAGCACAACATCGAGAGCGAGCTCACCAACTCGACCTCGTCGATCTTGAACTTGGTCAACACCTCGGCATCGGCCTCCATCCGCAGCTACCTGCGGGCCATCGCCGACCAGGACCTGGAGCTCGTCGAACACCTCTACGCCCAGTCCCGACGCGGGGAGCTCTCGGACGCGGCCGCCCGGGAGCGGGCCGCCCAAGCAATGTTGCTGCACCGGATCGGGAAGACCGGGTACGTGTGCTGCCTCGACAGTCGCGGTGTCATGCTCATCCACCCGAAGAAGGAGCTCCTCTCCCAGAACCTCTCCGAGTACGCCTTCGTCCGGGACCTCACGGCGAAGAAGAGGGGCTACCTGGAGTACGACTGGAAGAACCCCGACGACCAGGGGCCGCGGCCCAAGGCCATGTACATGGCCTACTTCGCGCCCTGGGACTGGATCATCCTCGCCTCTGCCTACCGAGACGAGTTCACGGAGCTGGTGAAGGTCGAGGACTTTCGGGAGAGCGTGCTCTCCCTGAAGTTCGGCAAGACCGGGTACGCCTTCATCGCCGACACGAAGGGCAACGTCATCCTGCACCCCAAGTTCCAGGGGGCGAACCTTTACCGCCAACAGGGCGTTCCGACCGACTTCTTCGCCGAGATGCTCCAGCAGAAGAGCGGGAAGATCCTCTACTACTGGAAGAACCCCGGAGAGCCGCGGCTGCGCCAGAAGCTCGTCATCTACAACCGCATCCCCCAGTACGACTGGATCGTTGGCTCCGCGAGCTACCTGGACGAGGTCTACGCGCCGCTTCGAACCGTGCGCACCGTGTTCGCCCTGGCGGCGCTCGGCTCGCTGCTTCTGGTCCTGCCGCTCACCCTGCGGATCAGCGCCTCGATCACGAGCCCTCTCCAGGAGCTGACCGGGCGCCTCGCCGCCGGAGCCGACCGGGACCTCCCGCTCCGACTCGATCACCCGTCCCGGGACGAGGTCGGGCTCCTGACGGCCTACTTCAATGCCTTCCTCGCCCGGCTCGACGAGTACAGCGGCAGCCTCAAGGCCGAGATCGCCGAGCGGAAGCAGGCCCAGGACGCCCTGAGGCGCTCAGAGGAGCTGTTCTCCAAGGCGTTTCGTTCAAGCCCCAACGGGATCGCCATTCTGACCCTCGAGGACGGCCGGTTCCTCACCATCAACGAGACGTTCCTGCGCCTGACGGGGTACACGGGCGACGAGGTGCTGGGCCACACTCCCGAGCGCCTCGCGCTCTTCTGCGATCCGGAGGCCGGAGGCGACCTGCTGCGCGCCGTGGGGGAGCACGGGCAGGTGCGCGACCACGAGCTCGAGTTTCGGACGAAGGCGGGCGACCGCCGCCTGGGCCGGGTCTCGGGCGAGCGGATCGAGATCTGGGACGAGCCCCGAGTGCTGGCGACGATCGAGGACGTGACCGAGTGGCGGCGCCTCGAGCGGGAGCTGATCGAGACCGGCGACCGGGAGCGGGCCACGATCGGCCAGGAGCTCCACGACGACCTCGCCCCCCACCTGATCGGGGTCGAGGTGTTGAGCAAGGTGCTCCAGCGCCGGCTCCAGGGCTCTCCGACGCCCGAGGCCGCGCACGCGGAGAAGATCCGGGAGCTGATCGGGGAAGCGATCCGCAAGACGCGGGCCCTGGCGCGGGGGCTCTGCCCGGTGCACCTCGCCGACAACGGGCTCGAGCTCGCGCTCCGCGAGCTCTCGGCCAATGAGCAGTCCGTCTACGGCGTCCCGTGCGACTTCTCGAGTGAAGGCGAAGCCCTGGTCGACGACAACTCGATCGCCACCCAGCTCTTCTACGTCGCCCGGGAAGCCCTGCACAACGCGGTGAAGCACGCCCGCGCGAGCCGGATCTCGGTGGAGCTCGCGGGCCGGGGGGAGCGGATCCACCTGCGCGTGGCGGACGACGGCGTGGGGTGGGAGACGGGGACCCAGGGCGACGGGATGGGCCTTCGGATCATGGAGTACCGCGCCCGGCTGATCGGCGCGACGCTCTCGGTGGAGAGCCGGCCCGGCGAGGGAACGGTGGTCCACGTCTCCGTCGCGGCCGGTGGACCCGTGGCCGGCACGTAGACGTTGTCCTCGTCATCCTGCCCCGCCGGAGAGGCGAACCCCGGCCGCCGGCCCTGGGGTCAGGGGGCCCAGGGCAAGCGTTCGCAGAGGAGGAGTCATGGGCAAGCGGCGCATCCTCGTGGTCGAGGACCACCCGATCTTCCGGCTCGGCCTGCGCGAGCTCATCGACCAGGAGGACGACCTGGAGGTGTGCGCGGAGTCCGACGACATCGCCGGGGCCCTGGCCGAGATCCCCCGCAGCCGCCCCGATCTCGTGATCGTCGACCTCGCACTCAAGGGGCGAAGCGGCATCGACCTCATTCGCGAGATCCGCGACCGGCACGGCAAGCTGCCTGTTCTGGTCGTGTCGATGTACGAGGAGGCCCTCTACGCCGAGCGCGCCCTGGCCGCCGGGGCCCGGGGGTACGTGATGAAGCAGGAGGCCTCCGACTCCATCGTGCAGGCGCTGCGGTGCGTGCTGGAGGGGCGGTTCCACCTGAGCGACAAGATGACCACGAGCCTCCTGGGCCGGCTCGCCGGAGCCCCGGGGACGGTCGTCTCCGACCCGATCGACCGGCTCACGGACCGGGAGCTCGAGGTCTTTCGGATGATCGGGCAGGGCCTGACCACCGGGGAGATCGCGGCACGGCTCCACCTGAGCGCCAAGACGATCGGCACCTACCGGGAGCGGATCAAGGAGAAGCTCAACCTCAAGACGGCCGGAGAGCTCACCGTCCAGGCCCTGCGCCGGTCCGGCGGAGACTGACGGCTCTGCCACCCCGTGCGCCCCCCACCCGAAGCCAGATCCCCCCTCTGTAGGTAAATCACCGACCTCGCGTCGTCCGTCCGCCCACCAAAAGAACCGCGCTGCACCGATTGTCCCGCCCGCCCGCCTCCGCCTACCATCACGCTCGAGCAAATGGTGTTTTGCCCCGGCTCGGCCACGCACCGGCAGGTCAGACCCCGGAGGCCGCTCCGCACCGAGCCCCAGACGCACTGCACAGCACAGGGACCGCCGTTTGACGCGCCCCGGCCTCCGCAACCCGGCTGCCGGCGCCCGATCCGAGTGAGGGAACCATGAACATCGTCCAGGACCTCCCCCAGACCTTCAACGCCGCCGACTACTTCGTCGATCGAAACATCCGCGAGGGCCGAGGAGGCAAGGTCGCCGTGCTCTGCGAGGACCGCTTCTTCACCTACGCCGACATCCAGGCGGGAGTGAACCGCTTCGGCCACGCCCTGCGCTCCCTTGGCGTGCGCATGGAGGAGCGCGTCGCACTGCTGCTCCTGGACAGCGAGGTCTACCCCCAGGCGTTCTTCGGGGCCATCAAGGTCGGCGCCGTGCCCGTGTGCCTGAACACCCTGCTGCGCCCGAAGGACTACGAGTACTTCCTCAACGACAGCCGGGCCCGGGTGCTCGTGGTCGACGCCGCGCTCCTGCCCTCCATCGAGTCGATCCGGAAGAACCTCCGGTTCCTGGAAACCGTGGTGGTCGCCCGGGGGCCTTGTCCGGCGGGAGACCTCGCCCTCGACCCCCTGCTCGCCGCCCAGCCCACGGCGCTCGAGCCCGCGCCGACCTCCAAGGACGACGCCTGCTTCTGGCTCTACAGCTCCGGGTCCACCGGCGACCCGAAGGGGACCGTCCACCTCCAGCACGACATGGTGTTCTGCGCCAAGACCTACGGAGAGCAAGTCCTTCGGATCCGCGAAGAGGACCTGTGCTTCTCGGCCGCGAAGCTCTTCTTCGCCTACGGGCTCGGCAACGGCCTCTACTTCCCCTTCGCCGCCGGCGCCACGGCCGCGTACCTGCCGGGCCGCCCCACTCCGGACGCCGTGTACGCCGCCGTTGCGCAGCATCGACCCACCCTCTTCTTCGGCGTGCCCACCCTCTATGCCCAGCTCCTGGAGGCCGAGGGCGGGATGGAGAGCGTCCGCCTCGGCGTGTCGGCAGGAGAGGCCCTGCCGGCCGACATCCTCAAGCGCTGGCAGGACCGGTTCGGGTTCGGGATCGCCGACGGCATCGGCTCCACGGAGATGAGCCACATCTTCATCTCCAACGACCCCCAGGACATCCGGCCCGGCAGCACCGGCCGCGTGGTCCCCGGGTACGAGGCACGGATCGTGGACGAAGCGCTCCGCGACCTGCCCGCCGGGGAGGTGGGCACGCTCCTGGTCAAGGGCGACAGCACGGCGGCCTGCTACTGGAACAAGCACGAGAAGACCAAACAGACGATGCTCGGCGAGTGGCTTAATACGGGCGACAAGTTCTACCGCGACGCCGAGGGGTACTTCTACTACGGCGGCCGCACCGACGACATGCTCAAGGTGGGCGGCATCTGGGTCTCCCCGGCCGAGGTCGAAGCCGCCGTCATCGCCCACCCGGCGGTGCTCGAGTGCGCGGTCATCGGAAGCCCCGACGAGGAGGATCTCATCAAGCCCAGGGCGTTCGTGGTGCTCCGCAGCGGTTTCGCGCCGTCGCCCGCCCTGGGAAAAGACATCAAGGACCACGTGAAAAAGACCATCGCCCACTACAAGTTCCCGCGGTGGGTCGAGTTCGTCGACAGCCTCCCCAAGACGGCCACGGGCAAGATTCAGCGCTACCGCTTGCGCCAGGGCGCGGAGAACGCCGACGCCGCGTGACAAGACCGCAAACCCGCACGAGCAACCGAAGGAGGAACCGCGTGGAGTCCATGATCGTCAAGCGAACGTTTCGGGGACCGCTCGCCACGGGCACGGCGGCCCTCTTCCTGAGCTTCCTCGCCGCCCTGGTCCTGTGGCCTGCGTGGTCTCTCGGCGTGCGGGCGCTCTGCACCGCCATCGCGGGTGCCGGCCTGGCCACCGCAGACCCCAAGCTCGCCGGCCAGCTCGTCGGAGCGGTGGCCCGGGGCTCGTTCTTCTGGATGGTCATCAACACCTGGATCTGGCTCACCCTGGTCCTGGGCAACCACGGGAAGACGGCCGTCACGGCCCGGCAGCCGTGGGCCGGGCTCTGGTACACTGCGCTCGCCTGGGGGCTGGGCGTCCTCGCGTTTCTCGCGCTGACGAGCTTCCTGGGGATCTGGTGGCGCCCCTTCAGCCTCGCCGTCCTTTTCACGCCCGAGACCCCGGGTGACGTGCAGCTGGCCTTCGAAGGGTGGGAGGCGTCGAACTTCTACGCGCTGGCCGTCATCATCGCGCAGATCCCTCTCGTCTCCCTCCTGCAGAAGTGGCCCTTCGCCGGCAAGGCGGAGAAGCCCGCCGACGGCCTGGGCGTGCTCGCCCTGGGGATCTCCGTGACCTGGATCGTCTGGATGGCGATGATCGTGCCGCATTTCCTGAAGCTCTCCGTGGGCGAGCACGCGGTCACGACGCCTTCCTTCGGCAACTGGCCGGCTTTCGTCGCCTTCTGCCAGGCGTTCGTGCTCTTCGCGATCCTGCCCGTCGAGGGAGGCGAGCTCTATCCCATGAAGCTCTTCGCACGAAAGCAGCCGTGGATGGGTCTCATCGGCTTCGCCATCGCCGCGGCCGCCGGGTTCGTCGTTCCGCCGGTTGTAAAGAGCCTGATCGCCCCCCTGAACCTCCTCGTCGGCCCTCCCCTCGACGTGGTCGTCGCCTCGCTCGAGCTCTCCGTCATCGTGTTCATGCTGGCCTGGCACCACCTGTTCGACGACTACCCGAGCGCCGGCCGGGTCCCCCACACTGCGGCTCGGGTGCTCAGCCGGGTCGCCATCTGGTTCGTCGGCGGAACCGCCCTCGGCGTCTTCTGGCTGAAGACCTACAAGCAGATCCCCTTCGGCGCCAACGACCTCGGCCTCGGCGTCCCCGCCCTGGGTCCCCTGGCCGGCCAGTTCGCGCTGCTCATGACCTTCCTCTTCCTGAACACCTTCTTCGACAAGTGGCCGCTCGTCCGCAAGGTGCCGGCGCCCCCAGCCCAGGCGGCGAGCGTCCCGGCTCACGCCTCGGTCGCCCTGGAGACAGCCGGCCAGTAGGAGCCAGGGGGTGCATCGAGCGGTTGGTCCCCCGAGAGAGAGGGCGTATACTCGCGCCGCCTTTCTCCGGGGCCCACCCGCCCCCCACATCCAGCACCCGAGAGGACCCCCATGAACCAACGACACCTTGCCCTTCTTGCGGCCTTGTTGGCCCCCGCCGCCCTTGCTGCCTGCGCGGGGCCGCTGACGCAGACCCCCGAAGCCGCGGCACCCGCCGCCCCAGCTGTCGCCGTCGCGGCTGCCGACACCGCGACCGCCGCTGCGGCAGACGCCAAGACTGCAGCCGTGGATACCGCGACCACGGCAGCCGGCTCGGCCTCGACCACCGCGGCCACCGCGGTCGCCGCCACCACGTCCGCTGCAACGGACCTCAAGGCGACGGCCGTCGACACCGCCGCCGCGGCTGCCTCGGCCACTCAATCCGCCGCGACCACGGCAGCGGCCCCCGCCGTCACCGCCGCGGCAGACCTCAAGGCCGCCGCCGTACCCTCCGCCGCCCCGACCGGAGCCGCGCAATCGATCGAGCAGCTCTTCCGAGACCGCGCGACCCTCGGGGGCAAGGAGGTCACCGTCCGCGGCACGGTCGTCAAGTTCAAGGCCGGGATCATGGGCAAGAACTGGCTGCACCTCCAAGACGGCACCGGCGCCCAGGGCACCAACGACCTGACGGTCACCACGGCAGCCGACACCGAGGTGGGGAAGAAGGTCCTCGTCAAGGGCGTGGCCGCGGTCAACAAGGACTTCGGCTACGGCTACAAGTACGACCTCATCATCGAAGACGCCGACCTCACGGCCGAGTAAGCCCGGCCCCGGACCACGGGACCCCAAGAAATCCGGCCCGCGGGGGCCTGCGGCGCGCAGCCGGAGGCCCCCGTCCTTCTTTTCGGCTCCATGCCTCGAATTCACCCTTTTGGGGGGATGCACGGAACCTGGAGGACCGAGTACAGTCGGGCACCGGCGGCGCCCCGGAACCAACGGGCGGCCCCAACTCTTTCCTGGAGGCCGGGCATGGGCGATCACCTGGGCTTCGAGCGGTACTTCTGGTTCGACCAGGCCGTGCGCCGCCGCGCCTACCCCAACGCCGCCGGCCTCGCGCGCCGCTTCGAGCTCTCCCCCAAGACCGCCGCCCGGGCCATCGCCTTCATGCGCGAGCGCCTCGGAGCGCCGCTGGAGTATGTCCCGGCCCGCCGCGGGTACCGGTACTCCGACGAAACCTTCGAGCTTCCCGGCTGCCGGGTCTCCCCGGAGGAGCTCCTGGCCGTGCTCCTGGCCCGCCGCCTCCTCGGCCCTGAGACCACGGGCCTGGTGGCCGACGCCTTCCGCTCCCTCGCCGCCAAGCTCCGCCTCTGCCTCGGAGGCTTCGAGCTCGGCGAAGAGGACCTCGACACGCGCCTGTCCGCCTCCTGGGCCGGCTACGCCCCGGCCTCGCCCGCCACCTTCCGCACCGTGCTCGAGGCACTCCTCGCCGACCGGGTCCTCGCCATCACCTACGCCTCGCCGCTTCGCAGCCCTTCGTCCCAACGCCTCGTCGAGCCCCACCACCTCCGGCACTACCTCGGCAGCTGGATCCTCACCGCCTGGTGCCGCACCCGCGGCGACTGGCGCGCCTTCTATCTGAGCCGCGTCGAGACCGCGGAGAGCACCGGCGTGTCCTTTGCTCCGAGATCCCAGGAAGAATGGCGCCCCCGCCTCGACGGCGGCTTCGGCGCCTTCCAGGGTGATGACATCACCCCGGTCACGCTCCGGTTCAACGCCTTCCGGTCGCCCTGGATCCGAGAGCAGGTCTGGCACCCGGCCCAGACTCTCCGGCCCCTGCCCGACGGCGGCGTCGAGCTCACCGTGCCCGCCGCTGACCTCAGGGAGGTCAAGATGAAGGTCCTCTCCTTCGGTGCCGACGTGGAGGTGATCGGGCCTGAGGAGCTCCGGAGTCAGGTGGCCGAGGAGGCGGAGCGGCTGGCAGCCCTGTACCGTTGCCGCTGATCTCCGCGCCGGCAAACCGGGCACCCGGAACCTGGAACTGGGAACATTCTCTTTGGACCTGGGACACGGAATGACCCAGGTACCCCGGTACAATGGGGGCTCCACAGGCCTTCGGGTCGGAGAGGCGCTCCGCAGGCGCTGGACCGGTCACACCCTCCCGCCGAGCGTCCCCGGCCTTTCAGCGAGTACGTGGAGGTGACCATGGCGGATGAAGCGAAGCGCGCCCTGCGCGTCTACATGGAGCAGCTCTCCGAGGATCTCTGGTGCGCCGGCTGGCTCACGGGGCTCGAGTTCGACCTCTGGACCTGGGTCGAGCGCCGCCGGGCCGGCCTCGGACTTCCGGAGGAAGGACGGACGTTCGGCCCCCCCGTGGACTGGGAGCTCGACGCCGACACCCTCGCCTGGCTCGCCGAGCAGGCCAGCGGCTGGTGGCGCTGGCCCGAGGAAGGACCCGGGCCGGTGTTCGTGGAGAGAGAGGAGTGGAAGGAGCGGTACCAGGCGTGGAAACAGAAATCGTAGGGCGGGGCTTGCCCCGCCGAAGCGTGGGCCGCGCATGAGGCACGTCGTCTTCGACACCGAGACCACGGGAATCCCCAAGGACCGGCGGGCGCCCGTGACCAAGCTCGCCAACTGGCCCCGGCTCGTCCAGGTTGCCTGGGTGACGTATGATCGGTCGGGAGCGCCCGGGAGAGCCGGGGAGCACCTCGTCCGGCCCGAGGGCTTTCGCATCCCGGCCGCCGCCAGCCGGGTGCACGGGATCAGGACGGCACACGCGCTCGCCAACGGCGCCCCGATGGCCGACGTCCTCGCGGCGTTCCTCGCTGCCGCGGAGCCGTGGGACACAGTGTTCGTGGCGCACAACCTGGACTTCGACCGCCCCGTCCTGGGGGCAGAACTGTTGCGGACGGGGTATCCGCTGGACGAGGTTCAGGCCTTCCTGAAACGACCTGCCCTGTGTCTCATGAAGGCTTCGGCGCCTTTCTGCCGGATCCCCGGGCGGTGCGGGAAGTGGAAGTATCCGACGCTCGCGGAGCTCCACACGAAGCTCTTCGATGAGCCGCCGGCCGAGAGCCATCGGGCCCTGGCGGACGTGGAGGCCGCGGCACGGTGCTTCTTCGAGCTGAGGAGGAGGGGGGTGGTAGGGTGAGCGAGGAGACCCACGACGCACTGGTGAGCCTCTGGGCCAAGACGGGAAATGGCGACCCTGTATGGCATCCGCTCCTTCTCCACATGCTGGACGTGGCAGCCAGTGCGGACGCAATCCTTGAGCGTGAGCCGGAAGCCACCCGAAGGAAAATGGCGGCCGTCCTGGGCATGGAGTGGAAGGACGCCCGAGGATGGCTCCTGCTCGTTATGGCCTGTCATGATCTGGGGAAAGCCTGTCCCGGGTTTCAATGCAAATGGCGAAATATGACGGGGCTAGATCCCGGCCGGAGCCCGAACACCGAGATCAATCATGCCTACGTGAGCCAGATTGCCCTGGCGGAGTTCCTGAGAGACAGGGGCTGGCCGGAGGAGTTGGCGGAACTGGTGGCCGACGCGACGGGGTGCCATCACGGAGAAAGGGGTTCCCCGAACGGACTCCTGCACCTGGCAGGCGACCGGCGAGCACTTGGCCGGGACGACTGGTCAGTCCTACGCCGTCGGCTCGTCGAGACGCTGCTGGAGGTCTTCCAGCCCGGCGAGGCTCCCGACAAGCCCTCCCTTTCCGGGCCGGACTTCATGCTGCTCTCAGGCCTCACGAGCTTCGCCGACTGGATCGGCTCCAACGAAGACTGGTTTCCCTTCGGAACACCCGAGCGCTGCGACGATCCCGGGGCCTGGTTCCGGGAGCGGAGGAAGAACGCGGACAGGGCACTGGATGCCATCGGCTGGGTACCGCGGACGCCGCTCGCCTCGGTGCCGAAGCCGTTCGAGCAGGTCTTCGGTTTCCCTCCCCGTCCGTTACAGGACACCATGGCCGACGTCCTGGCCGATCTGGAAGGACCGGCCATCTTGCTGGTCGAGGCGCCGATGGGCGAGGGCAAGACCGAGGCTGCCTTTCTGGCGCACCTGGAACTACAGCGGCGATTCGGACACCGAGGCCTGTATGTGGCCTTGCCGACGAAGGCCACAGGCAACGCGATGTTCAAGCGGACGCTCAACTTCCTACGCAAGCAAGGTGCGCGCAGAAGCCTAGACCTCCAACTGGTGCATGGGGCAGCCCTATTGAACGACGCCTTCCAGAATCTCCGGTTCTCGGGCATCCACGATCCCGTGACCGGCGGCGAGGTTCGCGCGGGCGAGTGGTTCACCCACAAGAAGCGGGCGCTCCTCTCGGACTATGGGGTCGGGACCGTGGACCAGGCCCTGCTCCCCATCCTGCCCGTGCGGCACCACTTCGTGCGGCTGTGGGGTCTTGCGAACCGGGTAGTGGTCTTCGACGAGATCCACGCGTACGACGACTACACGGGCTCCCTCCTGGTTCACCTGCTGCCGTGGCTCCTGGCCCTGGGCTCCTCCGTGGTGCTCCTCTCGGCGACCCTTCCACCTTCGATCCGGCGCAAGTTGGCGCAGGTCGTGGGTGCCGACCTTCCGGAGCAGGAGGAGCCCTACCCCCGTCTCTCCGTCTTCTCCTCCGGAGCAGGGGCCACGCAAAGGCACTTCGAGGCCGATCCGAAACGCCGTCGCACACTGCGTCTCCAAGGCATTCCTCCCGATCTTCCGGCCATGCGTTCGGCTCTCGAGGAGCACCTCGCCGGCGGCGGGATGGCGCTCGCGCTGCTCAACACGGTGCGACGCGCCCAGGACCTGTACCTCCTCTTTCCGGAGGGCGAGCCCCTGGAACGGGACGGTCAGCGCATCGGCAAACGCCTGCCCGACGGAACGGAGGTGTACCTCTTCCACGCCCGCTTCCCCGCGGACAGACGGCAGAAGCGCGAGGACCAGGCCCTGGAGACCTTCGGGGAAGACGGTCGTCGGGACGGCCGGAAGATCCTGATCGCCACCCAGGTGGCGGAGCAGAGCCTCGATCTCGACTTCGACCTGATCGCCACCGACCTGGCGCCCATCGACCTTGTGCTCCAGCGAGCCGGGCGCCTGTGGCGGCACGAGCGAGGTCCCAGACCCGTTCCCGAACCCGTCCTGCTGGTCGCGGGTCTCGCCGGGGATGAACCCCCGTCTTTCGGAAAGCCTCTGTGGTGGGGAGGGGACCTGTATCGAGACGATCTGCTCTTGCGAACGTGGAGCCTCCTCAAAGAGGGACAGCGGCAGACGCTGACGCTACCGGATGAGATCGACGTCATGGTCCGGGCGGTCTACGAAGAGGAGGTGAACGTGCCGGTAGCTCTCCAAGAGCGGTTGGAGAAGGCGGAGCAGGAGAGCTACGCAAAGGCCCTCGTCTACCGGGACCAGGCGAACCAGGCGATCATCGGCTTCCCTGATGACGCATCTTGGAACCAGCCGGAGAGGTTCGTTCTTTACGATGAAGACGCACCGGGGGTGCACCGGACGCTCATGGCCCAGACTCGACTCGGTGAGGACTCGGTCGTGGTAATTCCGCTGCCGCCGGAGGACGGATTCGTACCTGAAGTGGTTCCTGACTTCCAGCAGTCGAAAGCGTGGTTCCTGAAGGCCGTGAGCCTCTCCCGCAAGGGGGTCGTGAGGAAGCTGAGGGCACGGGGCGTACCCGAAGGCTGGAAGAAGTCGCCGCTTCTGCGCAACAGCTTTCCGCTGGTTCTCGGCCCCGACGCCAGATGGAAGGAGGACCCGAGGGTGCGCCTGGATGAGGATCTTGGGGTGGTGTACGAGGCAAAGGAGGAGGAATGAGCAGCTTCAACCTGATCGACGAGGGATGGATTCCGGTGCGGTTTCCCGACGGACGCCGCGAGGAGTTGGGGCTACGCGACACCCTGCTGCGGTCCCGTGAAATCGCAGCCATCGAGGACCCCTCGCCCCTGGTGACGGCGGCCCTGCACCGCTTCCTGCTCGCCGTGCTGTATCGTGCCCTGGAAGGGCCCACCGACATCGACCAGGCCAGGGCGTTGTTCAAGGCCGAATTGCCGGGAGAGAAGATCACGGCCTACCTGGAGAAGTGGCGGGATCGGTTCTGGCTGTTTCATGAGAAGTATCCATTCGGACAGATTCCGACCTTCGAACCGAAGACGTGGCGGGCCTGGACGGTTCTCGCGGCGGAGCACAACGCCGACAACGCCAAGGTTCTCTTCGACCATGTGGACGTCGACGAACCTGGCACGATATCCCCGGCGGCTGCAACCCGCTGGCTCCTCGCTACTCAGACCTTTTCTGTCAGCTGCGGCAAGAGCGAGCTATCTCATACCGGCACCGCGCCCTCCGCGACAGCAGCCATGGCTCTGCCGCTCGGGCGCGATCTGCAAGACACTCTCCTGCTCTGTCTGGTCCCCCAGAACCGGGAGATCGCACCGAAAGACCGTCCACTGTGGGAGCGGACTCCGGAGGACGTCGAGGGACTCAAAGAGGGTGTCGAGCGCCGCACAGCCGGTCTCGCCGACCGTTACACCTGGAGGATTCGCGCCATTCGCCTGGCACCAGAGGACTCGGGCCGGGTCGGCAAGCTGGCCTTCGCCTCCGGCGTCGCAAGTTCATCCTTGGAACAGAACGACCCGATGCTGGGCTACAGAATCGACGAGCAAAGGGGCAAGCTTCCCCTCCAATTCCGAGAGCGAGGGTTCTGGCGGGATTTCGATTCCCTGCTTCCCGACGAAGCGCGCCTCGCCCCCCAAGTCATCGAACACTCGACCGCGTTGACCCGGACGAACCGAGAGCGCTTCCCGCGAGCGGTGCTCGTGCTCGGGCAGGCCAACAACAAAGCGAAGATCGAGTACTGGCGGATGGAGCGTTTCAGCCTTCCGCAAGCACTCCTTGGAGATCGGTTCGTCCGCACGGAGATTCGGCAACTCCTTGTCAAAGCAGAAGACGCTCAGAAGTCCCTATGGGCAGCCTGTTGCTCTTTTGCTCGCGACCTGCTGAGCCGGGGGAACGAGCGGTCGGTGAGCAAGAAGGACATCAGCGGGTTCGTGGAGCAAATGCCGACAAACCCCTGGTACTGGTCCAGTCTAGAAGCTCGTTTTCACGAGATCCTCGGCGAATACACCCTGGACCGCGACCCCGACGACATCCGCTTCCTTTGGCTCACCTTCGTTCGTGATGCCCTGCGGTCCGCCTGGGACCAGAACCGTGCCTCCGTATCCACGGGTGACGCCTGGGCGATCCGGGCTCTCGTGCGAGCGGAGGGGCCTATTCGCCGCAAGACCAAGGAACTCAACGACGAGATTGCGAAGCTCACTCCGAAGAAGGAGGGATCATGAGCGGATTCATCGATTGGCTTGAGGACCTAAACGCAAGGGACACCCGGGTCAGAGCCGTCTTGAGGCGAAGTCTCGCCTTCGACCCCGGGGAGCACCCGCCGGCCTATCCCTACGTCGAACCCTTCGTGAAGGACGAAGACCGTCCCTGGCGCCGGGAGGTGCACTACCTCGTGGCGGGCCTCTGGGCCGCCCACTGGAGGGAGGGCCGCGCCGGCGCTTCGCAGACCTTCGGAAGGGCGTGTGCCGCTCAGCAACTGGCAAGCGGTTCAGCGAGCACCGAGCGCCGGTTCATCACGCTTCTGGACGCCGACGGCGATCAACTGCCCCACCGCCTCCGGCAGATGGTCGCCCTTCTCAAGGAGCAGGCCATCGACTTCGACGACCTGCTGAAGAAGCTCCTGTACTGGAACGACGACCAGAAGCGCACCCAGAACGCTTGGGCGCGTGAGTTCTACCGAGCCATGGATCAGGAAACCGAGAGCGAAGCTGCTGCCGAGGAGAAGAGCCGATGAAGACACTGATCGAGATCCACGCCCTTCAGAACTTCGCTCCGTCGAACCTCAATCGAGATGACACGGGAGCGCCCAAAGATGCCTTCTTCGGAGGTACCCGCCGAGCCCGGGTCTCCAGCCAGTGCTTCAAGAGGGCGGTGCGCCAGCACTTCTCGGCGTTGGTCCAAGGAAGTGCTCTGGTGCCCAACGACGTGGCCGTTCGCACGAAACGTGCTTTGGAGAAGATCGTTGAATCTCTGGTTGAGAAGGGTCGGTCCGCGGACGAAGCTGAGGCAAAGGCGCGGCTCGCGTTGGCTGCCGTCGAGTTGTCGGTGAAGGAGGACGGGAAGACCGAGTACCTCCTGTTCCTAGGCCAACGCGAGATCTCCAGCATCGCGGACATCATCAACGACAAGTGGAATTCCATCATCGCTCCGGAGGCCCCTCCTACCGAAGGGAAGAAGCCCGGCAGGGCGAAGAAGCAGGCCGCTCAGGCCGCCGATCCGGAGTTGAAGAAGGCGCTCGAGAAGATCTTCGACGGCGGCAAGGCGGTGGATGTGGCCCTCTTCGGCCGGATGCTGGCGGACATGCCCGAGAAGAACCAGAACGCGGCGTGCCAGGTGGCGCACGCCATTTCGACCCACGCGGTCGAGCGGGAGTTCGACTTCTACACAGCGGTGGACGACCTCAAGCCCGAGGACACGGCCGGCGCCGACATGATGGGAACGGTGGAGTTCAACTCGGCCTGCTTCTACCGCTACGCCGTGGTGGACTGGGAGAAGCTGATGTCGAACCTCCAGGGCGATGCGGAACTCGCCCAGAAGGGCCTGCGGGCCTTCCTGGAAGGCTTCGTGGTGGCCGCGCCGACCGGCAAGCAGAACACGTTCGCCGCCCACAATCCCCCCGAGTTCGTCGCCGTCTCCGTTCGGAGGAATACCGCGCCCCGCAGCCTCGCCAACGCCTTCGAGACGGCCGTCCGCTTGAAGCGGGACGAGTCGCTGACCGGGAAGTCGGCCGAGGCGCTCACCCAGAAGGCGAAGGTGCTCCAAGCCGCCTTCGGGGGAGAGGGAGAAACTTTCGTCCTGAATCTTACTGGCGCCGACCCCGACGGGTTCGGAACGCCCGCCGCTTCCTTGAAGGAACTCCTGGACCGAACCCTCGCGGCTGTATAGGAGTGAGGCATGCCGACTCTCTTGCTGCGATTGGCCGGACCCATGCAGTCGTGGGGCACGTCCAGTCGCTTCGACCAACGCGATACCGGCAAGGAGCCCAGCAAGTCCGGCGTCGTCGGACTGCTGGCCGCCGCCCTGGGCATAGACCGCGAGAACTGGACCGACTTGGAGCCGCTCACGCGGCTCGCCATGGGAGTTCGCCACGACCGTCCAGGCATTCCGAGACGGGACTACCAGACCGCGGGGTGCGCCGCGACCGACACGATCATCCGGGCCGACGGCTCGCAGGCCAAGGACGGGGGAGTGGTCTCCGAGCGTTTCTACCTCTCGGATGCGGTGTTCCTCGTCGGGTTGGAAGGTCAGGATGGCGCGCTGCTGAGACGGGCCAACGACAAACTGAGAAACCCGACGTGGCCTCTGGCCTTGGGGCGCAAGTCCTACGTGCCTTCCGAGCCCATCTGGCTGGACGAAGTGCAGGGCGCTCCCCTGCGAGAGGTCTTGGCCCGGTGGCCGTGGATCGCCTCTCCGCGCCGGGGAGAAACGCCGCCCGAGAAGCTCCTGGTTTCCCTCGACTCCAAGGACGGCTCCGGCGTCCTCAGGATGGACCAGCTTCTATCGTCGTTCGCGGAGCGGCGCTTCGGGGCGCGGTTCGTACGCTCCGAGTGGATACCCTTTCCGAGGGAGGGCGCCCATGCTCCTGCATAGGATCCATCTCGACTCGCGCTGCCGCGAGGCAAGGCGTGACCTGTCGGACCCCTACCAGCTTCATTCCACCCTGTGCCGCGCCTTCAGCGTGCCGGAGACGAAATGCCCCCAAGGCGAGTTCTTGTGGAGGCTCGAGCCGGAGGCCGATCCAACTGCCTGCCCCCGCGTTCTCGTGCAGAGCCGGACGGTCCCGGACTGGGAGAGAATCGGCGCGCAGGGATGGCTGGCGAGCGCCGACCCGTCTATCGATCTGAAGGACCGTCTCAAGCTCGACTCGCTCACGGCCGGGAAGCGCTTTCGGTTCAGGCTCCGTGCCAACCCTTGTGTAACCCATGACGGGAAGCGTCTCGGGTTGTTGCGGGCAGAGGAGCAGGAAGCGTGGCTCGAACGAAAGGGAAAGCGGCACGGGTTTTCGCTCCCGCGACTCGCAGCCTTCGACCTCTCGGAATCGTCCGAGGAGCGGATCGACGTCCGGATCTCCCAGGAGCAGATGCTCCGAGGCAATCAGCACTCGGGCAAAGGAATCCGGATCTTCTCGGTGCTGTACGATGGCGTTCTCACGGTCACCGATCCAGATCTCTTCAGGGACGCGCTCCAAGCCGGCGTCGGTCACGGCAAGGTCATGGGGCTTGGGCTCTTGTCGGTGGTGCCGACGGCATGAAGGCTTCGCCGACCAACTCCGCCAGGGCTTCGGCCCGGCCAAGGGGTTCGGGTGTGGGCTAATGCTGGTTCGGAGAGCCTAACGCCACAGGAGAGCACACAGGGGAGGTTGGTCTGCCATGTCTGACCTGATCCACGACCCGGTCCTCGGTCTCTACCGGCAAGTCCGCGCCGTCCTCACGCAAGCGCGCGCTCGGGCGTGGCAAGCCGTCAACTCAGAGATGGTGACCTGCTACTGGGAGGTCGGCCGATTGATGGTGGAGGACGAGCAGAGGGGTGAAGTCCGGGCCGATTACGGCAAACGGATCGTCCGAGACCTTTCGGCGAGGCTCACGGCCGAATTCGGCGCGGGATTCGACAAGTCGAATCTGTGGAACATGCGAGCGTTCTTCCTCGCCTACCCAAAAGTCGACGCACTGCGTCGAGAATTGACCTGGACCCACTACCGCCTTCTCCTTCGGGTTGAGAAACCCGAGGCTCGGGCGTTCTACGAAGCCGAAGCCGTCAATGCCCGCTGGTCCACGAGGGAGTTGGAGCGGCAGATGAGCTCGCTTCTCTTCGAGCGCCTGGCGCTCTCGCGGGACAAGGCCGGCGTCATGGCGTTGGCGACCAAGGGGCACGAGATCCAAGAGCCGGCGGATCTCGTGAAGGACCCGTATGTCCTGGAGTTCACGGGGCTTCGCCAGGACGAGCACTTCCGGGAGAAGGACCTTGAGACGGCGCTCATCGACAAGCTCCAACGGTTTCTCTTGGAGCTCGGCAAGGGATTCGCCTTCATGGCCCGCCAGCAGCGCATCACGCTGGACGGCCGGCACTTCTACATCGACCTCGTCTTCTACAACCGCCTGACGCGGAGCTTCGTGTTGATCGACCTCAAGATGGGGGATCTCGCCCACCAGGACCTCGGCCAGATGCAGATGTACGTGAACTACTACCAGCGCGAGCTCACCGGGGTCGACGAGAACCCGCCGATCGGGATCGTCTTGTGCGCAGACAAGAGCGAGGCGGTGGTGCGCTACACCCTGCCCGAAGGGAACCAACAGATCTTCGCGTCGCGCTACAAGCTCTATCTGCCGAGCGAGGAGGAGTTGGCCGCCGAGATCCTGCGGGAACGGGACCTCATTGCGCTGGAAGCCCAGCTCAAGGGGCCCGAGGGCGGAGGAGGTTAACTATGCTCCCACCCTTGAAGCCCATCCCCATCAAGGACCGCGTGTCCGTCGTCTTCGTCGAGAAGGGCCAGCTCGACGTGCTGGACGGCGCGTTCGTGGTCGTCGACAAGACCGGGGTGCGCACCCACATCCCGGTGGGCGGAGTGGCCTGCCTGATGCTGGAGCCCGGCACGCGGGTGTCGCACGCCGCCGTGGTGCTCGCGTCGCGCGTGGGCTGCCTGCTCGTCTGGATCGGCGACGGCGGCGTCCGCCTCTACGCCTCGGGCCAGCCGGGCGGCGCCCGGGCGGACCGGCTCCTCTACCAGGCCAGCCTGGCACTGGACGACGCGGCGCGGCTCAAGGTCGTTCGAAAGATGTACGCGCTGCGCTTCAAGGAAGAACCGCCGGCCCGGCGCAGCGTGGAGCAGCTCCGCGGGATCGAAGGCGCTCGGGTGCGGAAGATGTACGAGCTCCTGGCCCGCCAGTACCGGGTGGACTGGAGGCAGCGCAACTACGACCACACCGAGTGGGAGAGCGGCGACATTCCCAACCGGTGCCTCTCCGCCGCCACGGCGTGCCTCTATGGCGTCACCGAGGCGGCGATCTTGGCCGCGGGCTACGCGCCCGCCGTAGGCTTCATCCACACCGGCAAGCCCCAGTCGTTTGTGTACGACGTGGCCGACCTCTTCAAGTTCGAGACCGTGGTGCCCGTGGCCTTCCGGACCGCCGCCACGAAGCCCTCCAATCCGGAGCGGGCGGTGCGGATCGCCTGCCGAGACTCGTTTCGTAACGCCAAACTACTGCCCCGGATCATCCCCACGATCGAGCAGGTTCTGGCGGCGGGCGAGCTGCCGGTGCCCAAACCGCCGGAGGAGAGCGTGGCCCCTGCCATCCCCAATAAGGAGGGCCTCGGCGATGCTGGTCATCGTGGTTGAGAACGCGCCGCCGCGCCTGCGGGGCCGGCTCGCCGTCTGGCTTCTGGAGGTTCGCGCGGGCGTGTACGTGGGCAAGTTCGGCAAGCGCGTGCGCGAGATGCTCTGGCGCCAAGTGCAGGAGGGCATAGAGGAAGGCAACGCGGTCATCGCCTGGTCCACGAACGCGGAGAGCGGCTTCGACTTCGAGACCCTGGGCGAGAACCGGCGCATGCCGGCAGCCTTCGACGGCGTGAAGCTCGTCTCGTTTCTGCCGGAGAGAGAGGAGGGAGACACTGCAGACAGGCTCCCGTGAAGGGTCGATGCAGACCCTTCAAGAATCGGTAGGCTCCAGCTCGCTCGGATAAGCCTGTCATTCCGAAAGGGTAGAATTGGTGTGTTCCCCACGGGCGTGGGGATGGACCGAGGTTCAAACACCGCTCCCTGCTCGCCCTGACGTGTTCCCCACGGGCGTGGGGATGGACCGTTGGTGGACGAGAAGCGCAACGCTCACATTAAGTGTTCCCCACGGGCGTGGGGATGGACCGATCCTGGAGGAGCGGCGGAAACTCTCTCCTGAGTGTTCCCCACGGGCGTGGGGATGGACCGGCGAGCGAACTCTTTGGCCCAGTCTTTCTGTTGTGTTCCCCACGGGCGTGGGGATGGACCGGACTGGATCCAATGAGAGGAGAGGAGAAGAGAGTGTTCCCCACGGGCGTGGGGATGGACCGGCGCTCCTGAAGACGAAGAAGGGACTCACGATGTGTTCCCCACGGGCGTGGGGATGGACCGTTCAGCGACCGCCTCTGCGCCTTGCTGAGGACGTGTTCCCCACGGGCGTGGGGATGGACCGCGGGCGGAGGAGCGGGTGAAACTAGTGCGCTCGTGTTCCCCACGGGCGTGGGGATGGACCGTCCCGGATCTGCCTGATCTTCTCCCACTGGGCGTGTTACCCACGGGCGTGGGGATGGACCGCTGGCGAAGGGAACCCCTCCCCCCGAGCAACCGTGTTCCCCACGGGCGTGGGGATGGACCGCCCTCGAGATGTTAA
>JACRMM010000039.1:32782-34768 GCA_016214985.1 Deltaproteobacteria bacterium
CAGGAGTCGGGGCGATTCTCTGGTCGGTGTTCCCCACGGGCGTGGGGATGGACCGGCGATCACGTTTGGGGCCGCCGCGAGCCGGTCGTGTTCCCCACGGGCGTGGGGATGGACCGATGGTCGACGCCCTACTGAAAGACGACAGCCTGTGTTCCCCACGGGCGTGGGGATGGACCGGTCTTCCTCGAGACCCTCCAATGGGTGGCCGAGTGTTCCCCACGGGCGTGGGGATGGACCGTGCGCGGCCTGCGCTACCGCCAGTACCGGCCGGTGTTCCCCACGGGCGTGGGGATGGACCGAGATCTTGGACAGTTCCTCGGTTGGCACCGAGGTGTTCCCCACGGGCGTGGGGATGGACCGGAGCATTTATGAAGCTTCCCAGCCTGTACGAAGTGTTCCCCACGGGCGTGGGGATGGACCGTTCGTCTCCAACGTCGTTGGGGATTTTCGTCTGTGTTCCCCACGGGCGTGGGGATGGACCGGGCCCAACCCTGGAAGCGAAGGAAGGCCTGTCGTGTTCCCCACGGGCGTGGGGATGGACCGGTCGCCAACCGATTCGTGGACCCAGAAACTGGGTGTTCCCCACGGGCGTGGGGATGGACCGCGAAGGAAGGCCCGTCCCGTGCGCTACATCCAGTGTTCCCCACGGGCGTGGGGATGGACCGTTTTTCTTTCCGTCTCGAAACTTCACGTTGACGTGTTCCCCACGGGCGTGGGGATGGACCGCTCGGAGGAAAAAAACGGGTCCTGACACACCAGTGTTCCCCACGGGCGTGGGGATGGACCGGAATCAGCACCTCGTACTCTGTGGCGTCCTCCGTGTTCCCCACGGGCGTGGGGATGGTCCGGTGATACCCCTTGGCACGGAGGCGCGCCCTTGGTGTTCCCCACGGGCGTGGGGATGGACCGGAGACGCTCGAGGGTCGCGCGATCCGCGACCCGTGTTCCCCACGGGCGTGGGGATGGACCGTTCGCCATCGAGGCTTTCCACTCGAACGTACTGTGTTCCCCACGGGCGTGGGGATGGACCGAGCCCCAGGATCACGCCGATTGCCTCCACCACGTGTTCCCCACGGGCGTGGGGATGAACCGGTTCGAAATTGGATGAAGCTTCAGGTAGCCAAGTGTTCCCCACGGGCGTGGGGATGGACCGTGATACCGGAACGGACGGCTTACGCTGATGAGGTGTTCCCCACGGGCGTGGGGATGGACCGCGCTACTCCGACAGCGAGTCCGACCGGCTCCGGTGTTCCCCACGGGCGTGGGGATGGACCGGCATCGTACGTGCCGAGCCTGGAGGTTGTGAGGTGTTCCCCACGGGCGTGGGGATGGACCGCCAGGTTACATACTCCTCTGCATGGCGGAATTGTGTTCCCCACGGGCGTGGGGATGGACCGCCCGCCCACCGCCTCCAGGCGCAACGCGAGCGGTGTTCCCCACGGGCGTGGGGATGGACCGGGCTCGAGCGTGGGCGGCACGGGGAAGGGGTCGTGTTCCCCACGGGCGTGGGGATGGACCGGCCTCGGGCCGCCTCAAGGCCCGCCCGGCATGGTGTTCCCCACGGGCGTGGGGATGGACCGCTGATTCCGAGGGAGGAGGCAAGCTTGCTGAGGTGTTCCCCACGGGCGTGGGGATGGACCGGAACCGTGGAAACACGGAAAGGAAGCGAACCAGTGTTCCCCACGGGCGTGGGGATGGACCGTTGTCGCGCCCGCCGACCCAAACGTCAACGCGTGTTCCCCACGGGCGTGGGGATGGACCGACCTTACGACAGCGCAGAAGGAAGCGACCGCAGTGTTCCCCACGGGCGTGGGGATGGACCGTAGTACCCCACCTCCACGCCCGTCAACGTGCCGTGTTCCCCACGGGCGTGGGGATGGACCGCATGCGTGATAATCACGGGAGATATTTACCAGGTGTTCCCCACGGGCGTGGGGATGGACCGTCCGTGGTCTCGAACGTCGCCGTTATCCCGTAGTGTTCCCC
>JACRMM010000039.1:34778-41676 GCA_016214985.1 Deltaproteobacteria bacterium
GTGGTCTCGAACGTCGCCGTTATCCCGTAGTGTTCCCCACGGGCGTGGGGATGGACCGGGTGAAATGAGCAAGAAGCGCGTCCCCATCGGGTGTTCCCCACGGGCGTGGGGATGGACCGATGATCCTCGAGGCCGGCAAGGAGTGGTTCGGGTGTTCCCCACGGGCGTGGGGATGGACCGGCACTGAAGGGTCACAAGAAGATTGCCCTGTAGTGTTCCCCACGGGCGTGGGGATGGACCGTGGATGGCGTGATAAACAGGCAGAACGCGCAGGTGTTCCCCACGGGCGTGGGGATGGACCGCTCTCGCCGGGCGGTCTTGTCTCCCTTCTTCGGTGTTCCCCACGGGCGTGGGGATGGACCGTCTTGAAGGGCATTCCCTCCGAGTCCGTCCACGTGTTCCCCACGCCCGTGGGGATGGACCGTGCCGTGTCCGGTGGTGCGCCGGCCATGTACCGTGTTCCCCACGGGCGTGGGGATGGACCGCGAGTACGCTCTGTGTTTGGGAATGCACTGGCGTGTTCCCCACGGGCGTGGGGATGGACCGTGCAGGTTGGCAGGTCGGTGCTTCGAGTGCTGGTGTTCCCCACGGGCGTGGGGATGGACCGGCCTTACGGCACTCCTCGAGGGACCCGAGTCGGTGTTCCCCACGGGCGTGGGGATGGACCGCTGGCTGTCCCTGTGTTGTAGGTTTGGTCGATTTGTTCCCCACGGGCGTGGGAAGGGACCGGGAGAGCTCGTGTTCGGCCTGCACGAGGCCGGGTGTTCCCCACGGGCTTGGGGATGGACCGATCGTGGTGGTGGGGGCGATGAGCCAGACCTGTCAGATCGATGCCGTGTTCCCCACGGGCGTGGGGATGGACCGCGCAGAATGCTGGTAGACTATCTGCGGAATATGTGTTCCCCACGGGCGTGGGGATGGACCGCCCAATCTGCGGGACGATCTCGACATTCAGGCGTGTTCCCCACGGGCGTGGGGATGGACCGGCTCTGGTCCCACGAATCCCACGCCTCATAGTGTGTTCCCCACGGGCGTGGGGATGGACCGTGGAGATCGTACCGCAGATTGGGCTCCAGTCGGTGTTCCCCACGGACAGGGATGGACCGGGCGTATCTGCCGAGTCCCGTACGACCCCAGCGTGTTCCCCACGGGCGTGGGGATGGACCGCTCCGAATGAGGGTTCGGCCCGCCGCGGAGGTGTGTTCCCCACGGGCGTGGGGCTGGACCGGCGCCGCCATGCCGCTATGGTTCGCCCAGCGCGTGTTCCCCACGGGCGTGGGGATGGACCGAGGGATCGCCAGCGGCGATCTGAGGCTTGGCGTGTTCCCCACGGGCGTGGGGATGGACCGGAACCATCGGGCTCGGGCGCGGTTTCGGTGTGGTGTTCCCCACGGGCGTGGGGATGGACCGCTCTTGAGGCCCGGGAGGCTCGTGGCCCAGGCGTGTTCCCCACGGGCGTGGGGATGGACCGCCTCGTCAGGATGCCCGCCGGCCGCACCGCAGGTGTTCCCCACGGGCGTGGGGATGGACCGTCGCCCGCCGTGAGCATGGACGCAACGAGGCGGTGTTCCCCACGGGCGTGGGGATGGACCGATCACCGTATCCCCCGGCCGCAGCGCATTGTCGTGTTCCCCGCGGGCGTGGGGATGGACCGGCCCAGCGCCGGGGCCTCGCCCTCTGGCTCGTGTGTTCCCCACGGGCGTGGGGATGGACCGGGGATCATGGACAGCATGGGAGTTGACGTGGCCGTGTTCCCCACGGGCGTGGGGATGGACCGGGACTCGAGACCGAAAGGGCCGAACGCGACTCGTGTTCCCCACGGGCGTGGGGATGGACCGGAGGTTCCGCCCATGCAAACCGCCCAAGTCCTGTGTTCCCCACGGGCGTGGGGATGGACCGCGATCACCACGACATACCGGCCAGCGACCGTAAGTGTTCCCCACGGGCGTGGGGATGGACCGCAGTTTCGGCCCGATCGGACAACTTCGGCGGCGTGTTCCCCACGGGCGTGGGGATGGACCGATATCCTTCGGCAGATGAACGATCAGGCCGGCGTGTTCCCCACGGGCGTGGGGATGGACCGCCGTGACGATTGAAACGCCACCTCCGCGCGAGTGTTCCCCACGGGCGTGGGGATGGACCGCAGACCGGAGAGGGGGAGACGTGAGCGGGAAGGTGTTCCCCACGGGCGTGGGGATGGACCGGCCGCCCGATCAGTGACGCTCCGAGGTGCGCCGTGTTCCCCACGGGCGTGGGGATGGACCGAGGGACCGAATCGCCTGCGTTGGGCGCGGCCGCCCCAGAAGCCGGAAAAGTCCAGTCCCGCCTTGGCGTTTCCGCCCGCGGCCGTGATGCCAGGTGGAACCTCATCCCGGACGTTTCACGGAGCCGCCGGCCGCCGCGCCCAGCGGCGCTCCCTCCCGCCAGAACACGTTGAGTTTTCGGAACTTTCCTGCTATCCTCCTCCCACTTGGGCTCGTAGCTCAGCTGGATAGAGCGCCGGACTTCGAATCCGTAGGCCGGGGGTTCGAATCCCTCCGGGCCCGCCAATCAAAACAAGGGGTTAGGCTTCGCAGCCTAACCCCTTTGTCGTTCAAGTCACCAGGAAGTCACCCAGCAGCCGGACCGAAGTGCGTTGCCTCACTCACTCCAATCGCGAATCGTCTGGGGCGTCCTCAGCCTATTCGCAGGACCGCTCACCCATGCGACCCAGCTTTTCCCGCTGCTCTGGGGTCAGGATGTCATGGAACTCCTTGGCCACATCGGCCAACTTGTGCGCCAGGGTCTTCAGCTGATCCGCCCTCTGATCCACCAGGGCGTTCAGCTTGGCCGCATCGAGAGTCGGCTGCTTCCAAAGCTCCTGGATCTCCTTCATCGTGGCTTCCCGGTCCTTGGCCAGGCCAACGATGTCGGGCATGATCCGGTCCCTCAGGGCATAGACCTTCTGGCGCTGCTCGTCGGTGGCGTCCACCTTCTTGAGCAGGCGATCGACCCCCTTCTTGACGTGCTCTTCCACGCGGGACGGGTCAGCGCCCTCGCGATGGTGCTCCCGGCCCCGATCGTGGCAGCCTGTGAGCAGCAAGGAGCCCGCTCCTGCGGTAACGACCAGGAGTAACAGCGTCTGTGCGAACCCGGGTAACCTGCGCATTGCCATGACCTCTCTTCCCCCGTGGAGCACACCGAGCCGATATGGCTCAGCCTTTGCGTGGGGGGTGTTGGAACCTCGCTCAAGCCAATGTGGGTTCTCCACTCCGGAACTTCTCCCGTCACCGGAAGCGGCCCCTACCGCTGGCCATTGCACCGGGGCGAGTCCCTCAGCTTCTCGGGAACCCGTCATCGCTCCTAGCGTACCCTCAGCCGGCCGGACAATCCTCTCAGCGCCGCAACGATGTGTAACAAATCCTGCCGGCATGTCGGACCGTGCCTCGCGTCGACCTTCGAGTTCTCCGCCAGAGATCGGGGCCCGTCCCTGGGTCTCAACCCCCAATAAGCGAACGGGACCGCTGCCACACGGTCCCGTTCGCTCACTGCGGAGGAGGAGGGATGTGCGCATCCTACCGCCCCAGGGTGAGATCTGCGTGAGCGCTACGTGAGATCTTTGTGAGGAGCTCGGTCCCGGAGCAGCAGCGGATTCCGAAGACCAAGCGACGAGACGGTTCTGACCCCCACTGTCGACACGGGCCGCGCCTGGGATCCGGGGGGCGTCGTTCCGCCTGGACCCCCGTCGAGATCGGGCCGTGAGTCTGGAGCGCTTCCGGTGGTTCTTACGGTAGCTGGTCGGGTGCCATCGGCAGTAGACTGTACCGCGTCAGTGGCGACTTCGGGAGAGGAGGGCGCCGGAAGCGAGGACACACAATCAAAGGAGATTCTCCCCATGGATCTGACGACCTTGACCGGACTCGAACTCGTGCAAGCCATCATCGAGGGCACGATTCCTCACCCCCCCATGTTCGAGACGATTCCGATGCGCCTTCTCGAGGCGGCGAACGGTTACATCAAGCTCAGGGCCCAGGCCGACGGCCGACATCTGAGCCCGTTTGGCGGCGTCCACGGAGGTTTTGTGACCACGGTTCTCGATACCGTGGTCGGCCTGGCGGTGCAGACAGCCCTCGAACAGGGTGTGGGGCATGCCACCGTCGACGTGAACGCGAAAATGCTGAAGTTCGTTCCGCTGGACCAGGAACTGATCGCAGAGGGCCGCCTGCTTCATCGGTCGAGGACCCTCGCTGTGTCAGAAGGCTCCATCCGGAATGGGGACGGCGTGCTGCTCGCCCACGGGACCGCCACCTCTGCCATTCTTCAGAAGCGAGCGCCCTGAGCCGCACCCGCCAGCTCCGGAAGGAGGGGGCGGAGACGCTCAGAGGTCCACGACCCAGCCCTGACCCTGCCGCCGCACCGCGCCCTCCATCGCCTTGAGGAAGGAAGACCGCAGGGCGTCGCTCATCAGGGCCCGCTTGACCGGGGGGAGGCCCAGGAAGGCGCCGACCAGGGTGCGCATGAACCGCTGGGTACCGCTGTGGGGGGAGGCGAAGATCTGGTTCTGGAGGGTTCCCCGGTCCAGACACTGCAGGACGGTACGGCGGAAGGTGGTCTCCGGGTGCAGAACCCGTTGCTCCCGCTTGACCAGTCGCATGGCCCTCGGCTTGCATTTGAGGCCGCACACGCCACAGCCGAGGCAGAATGCGCGATCCACCACCGGGCGCTTCTTCTCTTTGCCGTCGGTTCGCTCGGCCACCATCTCGATGACTTCGATCGGACACGCCTTGGCACACAGACCACAGCCCACGCAGTCTTCGTCGTCCGGGGCGGCGATGTAGTTCGAGGTGACCACGGCGTTGGGGTAGCCGAACTTGCTTACGCCGAGCAGGGCGTTGCAGCAGCAGCTGCAACAGTGTCAGAGGAAGGCGACGTTCCGCTGCACGTTGTCCCCGCAGAAGGCCAGCCCCAGATCCCTCGAGCGCTGTAGGTTGTCCCGCATCTCTTCCCGGGTAACCTGACGCCCCAGGCCCCGGCGAACCATGAAGTCCGCCGGTTTGCCGAAGGTGGAGCAGGTGTCCAGGGGCACCTCGCAGCGCTTCTCCCCCAGGTGGCTCTTCTCGTGGCGACAGGAGCAGAGCCCGATCGCGAAGGTCTCCGCCTCCTCGACGATGGCGCTCGCCCGCTCGTAGTCCAGGATCTCGGTGTACTCCCCCCCGGCAACGACCTCCTCGTGGGGCAGCGCCCGGATCGGGGCGACGGTCTCGCCGTTCCCGCAGTTCGCCCGGTAGAACGCGTCCTGCATGTACTCGTGGAACAGCCCGGCCCACTTCTTGGTGTCGAGCGAGCCTCCGGTCCGCATCATCGTGAACTCGAAGATCCCCACCACCAGGGGCGACGGCATGTAGCGGTACTCCCCATTCGCCCACAGGTCCATCGTGAGCCCCTTGGCGCAGGTGCGGTCGAGCAGGCCCCGCAGCCGTTCCGGGTCGTACCCCGTGGCCCGGCCGATCTCCTCCAGGCTGGCCATGCCCGCCGGCATACCGGCGACCAGTTCGGCCTCCTCTTCGGTGTACAGCGCCCGTAGGATGTCCCGAAAGGCGTTGTTCCAGGGGGCCCGCATGGTGAGCCCGTCGATCTTGTCGCCCAGGGTCCGGTAGACGTCTTTTCCGACCGTGTGTCCCATGGGTGCATCCTTTCGGCGCGAAGAGGGAAAGCCGAGGCAGGAAGGCAGGAGAGCCGTGTAGCACGAAGCCAACGCGCAGGCCTTCAGCAGGCCAAACACACGCGGCGATGTCAAGGACGGAAGCCCTGGCCGTTGGAGGAGGGAGAATTGGGGAGGAGAATTGGCGACAGACCCCACCGCCGGTCGAGTCGCCCGAGCGGACACGGCTACTTCGTGAGGATCCAGCCTGAAATCTTGCCAACAACGTCCTGCTCCAGTCCATTGAAGCCGTGATAGGCAAAGGATTCACACGGGTCGCCTCGATTCTCGCCACCTTTGAAAGACAACAACTGCTTCCTCGGTGAATTGCTCAGTTTCTCCAACAAGCTAGGGACGGCACTGAAGGGGCAGACCGAACAGCCGTCCTGCTCGTGATGGACCACCAATATCGGTATGCGCAACCTCTCGAGAGGCATTGCCCGTACAGGACGCCCCTTATCTCCGGTGAGAATGGTTGAACTCAACACGACTCCATCCGGGCCGTCTGAACCAGCAAGCTCCGTAGCGACGTATGCCGCAGACTGGGTCCCTCGACTCGTGCCTACGAGCCAAACAGGCACCTTCTGCTGCAAGCGAAACCAAGCGATAACGGCCTTGATGTCAGCCACATGCTCCGGCGTCTGGCGGAAGCCGGACAGGAAGGGAGGACTCTGGCGATCGGATGGAGCATCTACGATGGCCACGATCAAACCGTGTTCAGCGAACAGTTGACGAGTGCGAACGAGGAAGTTGCCCTCGCCCCACCTGAGGGAGCCGTCCTGACGGATTTGGAGTCCACCATGACCACCAGGAATCAGAATGACAGCCGCCTTCGGCTCCAGCGGCGACAGTACCAGCATCCTCTGCGAGACACCGGATCGGGTCGGAATATCTACGACCTTCTGTTGTGTCTGCGCATGCGCCTCGATGGCCAGAAGGACGAGGAACGCGCAGAACCATGTCTTTACCGATCCGTCCATCACAGTCCTCCTCGCGCTCACCATCGGTCACTATCCCAGCATGACCACGAATCCCTCGGTGGGGTGCAACGAGTTGTCTCCCGCATTCTCTCTGACCCTCAGCGTTGTCCGGTTAGGTTATTGCAATGGCCACGGGCAAACCCGGGTCTAATTGTCGTGAGTCTGGAGCGGGCACATCGGGCTCCATCTGGGCGGCCTCGTTCTCGATCTTGTTGCGAAGTTCGCGAACGCGCTTGAT
>JACRMM010000040.1 GCA_016214985.1 Deltaproteobacteria bacterium
AATACTAGCACTAGCTGCGACCTATAATAGCCAAACATGGCAATTTTACTTGGGCAACCGCGAACGCCTCCCGGTTCACCCCAGCGACATTCGCGGGTGCCCCTGGGGAGGGCGCTCCCGAAAGTCCGACAGGCTCCTAGATCGGCGGATGTCTCGCTGTGGTGCTCAAGCCGCCAGATCGAGCCTTCCGGGCTCCACCGCCGGAGTCATTTGCTGCGGGGCCGACGCCCACGCCTGCAGGCGCTCTCTGGCCAGATCCACGGTCTCGCGCGCGATCGCCGGCAGGGCCCCACCGAACGCCTTCTCGGCCTCGCTGTATCCTTGCTCCATGGCGGCCGCCATGCGCTCGGCATGGGCGGAGCGGTCGCCGCCCCGGAAGAGGGCGGTCGCGAAATCCACGAGCCTCCCCGCCGTGTTCTCCGCCGACCAGTAATCGGAGGAGGGTGCGCCGGTCACCTCAAGGGTGACCGTCACGTTCTCAGCCGCGGCCACCACCTCGGTACCGCCCGCTCCGCCGGCGGGGCGCTCACGGCCTGATGAGCGCTCGGCGTAGGAAGGGTCCACGGCCTTGAGCAGACGGTGCAGGAGGCGCTGGAACCCCCGCGCTGTGTCGTTCGCATCGCGGAGCCCAGCGGCCAGGCTCTCGAGGCCGTTACCGGATCCCCGAGCGTGCCGCCCGTGGCCGTGACTGCGGCCGCCCAGTGCGCCGGAGCGGTCGTAAGTCGCCGCATAGAGCGAGGTGGACCGTTCGATGGTGAGGTGAAAGGCGTTGCCGGCCGAGTCGGAGTACGTGACGTCGAGCCGCTCCTGGCTCTGGTACGAGAGTTCCTGAAACTGCGCCGCGGGCTTCCGGAGCGGCGATGGCGCGAGGGCCTGTGAGGGGGGGCGTTGGGCGAGCGTTACGTCCATGTTCGTCACCTCCATCCGTGGGGTTCGAGAAAGAGATCGGCCGACGGCCGTTCGAACTTGAGCGGCGAAGCGGAATGCGCCCCTAACCACTCCCCGGTGAGATCTTCCGGCATCTGTGTGTCATCCGTGGGTTCGGCGCCGCTAAGCTCTCGGCGTGCTCGACCCTTGGGGGGCCCCGCGATGGGCCCAAGACGCCTGCCCTTGACCACTCCGACCCGGAGACCCGCCATGGAAACCTACGTTGTCCGCGTGTACCGCGAGCCGAGTGCCGAGCATGGAGAACTGGTCGGCGTGGTCGAGCATGTGGGGGTCGAGGGGCAGGTGGCGTTTCGGAACGTCGAGCAGCTCGTCGAGGTGTTGATCTCGAGACCGACGAAGAGACGATCGTCTTCTCCCGAGGGGGAAAAACGGTGCCGTCGGCAGGACCGGCAAACGTGAGGCGCACCCTCTCGGACGTCGTGGTCAGAAAAGGTAGGTCCGGTGCACAGGAGCGGTATAGCGAGGATCTCCGTGCGCTGTGGACGGCACCGCCGCCGGGTCCCGCAACGCGCGGCGTTCACAGGGTTTCGATCGGTCCGTCGTTGCGAGGCACGGGCTTTGCTGAAGACGAGGCGCGAAGAGGCGAACCTGAGTGAAGGAGGTGAGGGATGCCGGTCTACATTGGCTGCGACGTGGGAACGGTGGGCGTCCAGGTAGCCCTCGCGATGCAGGGAGAGCCGACGTTCTCCCCGACCTCCCTGGGGCTGCAGGAGGTTTCCCACGATTCACCGGTGCTGGCTGGCTGCCAGCTCTTCATCCTCCCGTCGGCCCGGTTCAGGAGTGATCCCTTAAGCTCAGGAATCGAAATCGTCGCTCGGATCGCTCACGGCGCGTCCGGTGACGACGCTGCCCGCTTGTGCGTGACGGGGTCCGGCGGGAAAGCCCTCGCTTCGCGTCTGGGAGCCCCGTTTCGAAACGAATGCGTGTGCCTTGCGGAGGGCCTCGGGAGCCTGTACCCGGACGTCACGCACGTCTGCGAGATCGGCGGGGAGAGGTCACGGTTCCTCTCTCTCTCGGCGGACCGCGGTTCGGCCCGAGTTGGCATCGAGGACTACGAGCTCTCCGGCGAGTGCGCGGCGGGAACGGGGTCCTTCTTGGACCAACAGGCCACCAGGCTCCGTTTTCGAATCGAGGAAGTGGGCGATGTGGCCCTATCGTCTCCCCGGGCCGCCCGGATCGCCGGCCGGTGCTCGGTCTTCGCGAAGACTGACATGATCCACGCCCAGCAGAAGGGCGCGAGCCCGGAAGAGGTCCTGCGGGGGCTCTGCCTGGCCGTGGCGCGCAACTTCAAGGCCAATCTGCTCAGGGGGAGGGCACTCGGCGACCGGGTCGCGTTCATCGGGGGCGTGGCGGAAAACCGCGCGGTCCTCGAGTCGCTTCGAGAGGTGCTGGGGCTCAACGGTCAGCTCTTTTCGCCCCCCTTCCCCGCCCACTACGGCGCGATCGGAGCTGCGCTCCTCGCCCGGAGAGCGGCGGAGCTCCCGGTTCGTCCAGGGTGGATGCCAGCAACGTCGAGCCTTCCTCTCGACTCCTCGGTCTGGAAGCCCCTGGATCTGGCCGGGGTCGTCCTCCTCAGGGACCGGGCCCAGCCGGCCCGGCTTCCCCGTGGGCCGGGGCGAGCACCGGCGTACCTGGGAATCGACGTGGGCTCGGTCAGCACGAACCTCGTGTGCACGGATGCGGAGGGGAATCTCCTCCATGAGATCTACCTGAGGACCGAGGGACGCCCGGTGGAGGCGGTGGGTCGGGGCCTCCAGGAAATCGAGGAGCACCTGGGCAGCCGCATCTCGATCGCCGGCGCGGCCACGACCGGCTCCGGGCGCGAGTTGATCGGAGAGCTTCTCGGGGCCGACGCGGTCCACGATGAGATAACGGCCCACAAGACCGGCGCCGCCCACGTGGCCCAGCGCTACCTCGGCCGCCCGGTCGACACCATCTTCGAGATCGGCGGGCAGGACTCGAAGTACATCTCCCTGCGCGACGGCGTGGTGGTGGACTTTGCCATGAACGAAGCATGTGCCGCCGGCACCGGCTCGTTTCTCGAGGAACAGGCCGAAAAGCTGGGCGTGCGGATCGAAGGGGAGTTCTCCCAGCTCGCTCTGGAGTCGGCCGCACCGCTCAAGCTTGGGGAGCGCTGCACGGTGTTCATGGAGCGCGACGTAGGCCGGCACCAAGCGTCGGGGGCCGCGTTGCCGGACCTCGTAGCAGGGCTCGCCTACGCTGTCGTGGAGAACTACCTGAACCGCGTGGTGCATGGCAGGCCCATCGGCGACGTGGTCTTCTTCCAAGGCGGCACGGCCTTCAACGACTCCGTGGCTGCCGCGTTCTCGAAGGTCCTCGGCAAGCGGATCGTGGTGCCGCCGCACAACGGCGTGCTCGGGGCTTATGGCGCCGCGCTCCTCGCGCGGGACCGGGTTCTCGCCCTGGGCACCAGTACGCGGTTCCGGGGATTTCGGATCGGGGAAGCCGCGAGAGTCCCGCGCGTCTTCACTTGCAGCGGATGTTCGAACTCCTGCGACATTCAAGAGTTCACGATCGAGGGCAGGAAGAGTTACTGGGGCGACAAGTGCTCCGAACGCTTCCGGCGCCAGGCCAAGGTGCCGGTGGAGCCGGTGATCCCCGACCTCCTCCTTGCCCGGCAGCAGGCCCTGGAAGGGGATTACCTGACGGAGCTCTGTTCCGGGGAGAACCCCTGCCGCCGGAGCGCGGAGAGGGCCCTGAGGCGGGCGGATGGACGAGGGTCACGAGGGGTCGTGGGCATTCCGCGGGCGCTGTATGCCCACGAGCAACTTCCCTTCTGGAGCACCTACCTGCGCGCCCTTGGCTTTCGCACCCTGGTCAGCCCTGTCACGACGAGGACCGTGGCCGAGCTCGGCGTGGCGTCGGCGGTGGCCGAGCCGTGTTTTCCCGTGCAGGTGGCGCACGGTCACGCGGTTTCGCTCCTGGCCGAGGGGGTGGATTACGTATTGGTTCCGAACGTCGTCTCCGCGGCCTGCCCTGACTCCGGCAGTCTGCCGGCCTACGCGTGCCCCTGGGGCCAGACCCTGCCGTTCGTGATCGCCGCGAGCCCGGCGGCCCAGGGGGCGCGCTCCCGGCTCCTCGCCCCCACCGTGCACTTCCAGGAGGGTACCCGAACCGTCGAGCAGGAGCTCTGGCAGGCCTTCCGGCCCTTCGGAGTCGGCCGCAGCGATCACAGGGCCGCCGTGAGGCTCGCCTTCGCGGCGCATGACTCGTTTCGCGCGCGCCTCGCCGAAGCGGGGGCGCAGGCCCTCGAGGTGCTCCGGCGGACGGGAAAGAAGGGGATCGTGCTGTTGGGTCGACCCTACAACCTCTTCGACACGGGCGTGAACCTCGGGGTGCCGCAGAAGCTCCGAGCCCTCTACGGGGTGAACGTCCTGCCCCTGGACATGCTGCCGCTGGAGGGGATCGAGGTCGCGGACGTGAACGACAACATGTACTGGAACTACGGGCGGAAGATCCTCCAGGCGGCTCGTTTCGTGAGCCGCACCCCGGGGCTCCACGCCCTCTACATCACGAACTTCAAGTGCGGCCCCGACTCCTACGTGAAGCAGTTTGCGCAGGACGCGGCCGGAAAGCCCTTCCTGGTTCTTCAGTTCGATGGGCACGGCAATGACGCCGGAGCCCTGACCCGCTGCGAGGCGTACCTCGATAGCCTGGGAGTGCTGCAATGGTGGAGCGCCAAGACCTCCTCGAAGGACGAACCGTCTTCGTACCGAGAATCTGCTCCGGGGGAGCCGAGCTCTGCGCGGCTGCGTTCCGCGGCCTAGGCTTCGACGCCAAGGCCTGCCCCGAAGGAGACGGCCCCGCGTGGGAGGAGACCCTGCGGTGCACGTCCGGGGACGAGTGTTTCCCTCAGCGAGTGGTGCTCGCGGACTTCCTGACCGCCCTCAAGAGGTCCGGTCTCGAACCGGCAAGGGCGGCCCTGTTCATTACCACCGGCCGGGGGCCATGCCGCTTCGGCCAGTATGCGCCGTTCCTGGGTCGGGCGCTCCGGAGGCTGGGGCTCGGAGACGTCCACATCCTCGCCCCGGACTCCGACAGCGGCTACCGAGACGTCGCCGAGTACGCGGCCCCTCTGAAACGGCTGGTCTGGCGGGCGCTTCTCGCCGCCGACTACCTTCGTGACCAGCTCCATCGGACGCGCCCGTACGAGCTGCGGGCCGGAGACGCGGATCGGGCCCATCGGGAGAGCCTCGGTGAAGCGGCGGGGGTTCTCGAAACACGCGGGCCGAACGGAAAGGGGCTCGCGAATCTGGCCGCTGCGCTCGGCCGAGGCCGCGATCGATTCCGGGCTGTCGCGACGCTGCCGAGCCGGGACCGTCTCAAAATTGGCGTGGTGGGAGAGATCTTCTGCCGACTCAACACCTTCAGCAACGACGACGTGGTGCGGAAAATCGAGAAGCTCGGCGGCGAGGTCCAGCTCTCCGGGATCGGGGAGTGGGTCTGGTACTCGAACGCCTGCGAGTGGATGACGCTGCGACGCACCGGCAAGACCCTGTCACGGCGGGCCGCGGCTGCAAGTCTCACCGCGTGGGTCCAGAGCAGAGAAGAGGCGAAGCTCCTCGGCGCGCTCCACGACGGTCACGAAGAACCTTCCGTGGCGGACCTCGTCGAGTTCGCCCGGCCCTATCTCCCTTGGGAGGGGGTTCTCGGCGAGATGGTCCTCAGTGTGGGAAAGGCGATACACCTGCAGAGGAAAGGGGCTGACGCGATTGTGGATGTGAGCCCCTTCGGCTGCATGAACGGCATCGTGTCCGAGGCGGTCTATCCCAGGGTCAGCCGTGACAACGGCGGAATCCCGATCCGCGTGTTCTACGTGGACCACGCGACCAGTGACCTCGAGTACGGTCTCGAGATCTTTCTGGAGCTCGCGGCGAAGTACCGAAGGGGTCGGCGAGGCGAGGGGGGCCAAGCGACTTGCTGCGCCGCCGCTTGACCAGCGGAGGAGAACATGAAGCGCGCCGTCTTGTTGCTCCTGCTCGTTCTCCCGGCCACTCAGGGCTGCTCGTTGAACGGGCTCGTCGTCGATCGCCTGGGAGACGGCCTCGCCCGGGGAGGGTCGACGTTCGCTTCGGACGACGATCCGGAGCTCGTGGAGGCGGCGGCGCCGTTCAGCCTCAAACTCATGGAGAGCCTGCTCGCCGAGCGGCCCGAGCACCGAGGTCTGCGATTGGCTGCCGCGAGGGGCTTCACCCAGTACGCCTACGCCTTCATCCAGGAGGAGGCGGACGAACGGGAGGACGTGGACTTCGGCGCCGCCGAGGCCCTGCGCGTCCGGGCTCGCAAGCTCTACCTGCGCAGTCGAGACCACGGCCTGAGGGGGCTCGAAGCGGCGCACCCGGGGTTTCGGGAGGCGCTCGCGGCGAATCCCAAGGGCTGTGCGGACCGCACCGGGGCGGCCGACGTACCCCTGCTCTACTGGACAGCGGTCGCCTGGGCGAGCGCGGTGTCGCTCTCCAAGGACGATCCGAGGCTCGTCTCGACCCTGCCCCAGGTCGAGGCGCTGATCGACCGCGCCCTGGAGCTCCAGGAGGACTTCGAAGCGGGCGCGATTCACGCCTTCCTGATCAGCTACGAGGCGGCGCGCCAGGCCTCGGAGCCGCCGGCGGAGCGGGCGCGCCGGCACTTCCAGCGGGCGATGGAGCTCGGCCGGGGCAGTCAGGCCGCCCCTCTGGTGGCCTTGGCCGAGGCGGTCTCCCTCCAGCGCCAGGACCAGTCCGAGTTCGAGTCGCTTCTGGAGCAAGCCCTTGCGATCGATGTGGACGCTGACCCCGAACACCGGCTCGCCAACCTGGTGATGCAGCGCCGCGCCCGGTGGCTCCGGTCGCGCACCGATCGGCTCTTTGTGCACGCGGAAGGAGGGGATACGCCATGAACGCCCGAGTCCTGACCAGCGCTCTCCTGTGGGCCGCCCTTCTCGGAATCGCCCGGCCCGGGCTTGCGGAGCCGGTCCGCATCAAGCTCGCGACGCTCGCGCCCAAGGGCTCCACGCTGCACAAACACCTGATGGAGATGCGCGACGAGTGGCGCCGGGTCGCGCCCGACGCGGTGGACCTCGTCCTCTTCACGGACGGGTGCATGGGCGGCGAGCGCGACGTGGTCCGCAAGATGCGCTCCGGGCAGCTCCAAGCCGCCGCGATGACCGCCGTGGGGCTTTCCGAGATCGACCCCTCGATGGGCGCCCTCCAGTTCATGCCCCTGGCCTTCCGGTCCTGGGTAGAGGTCGACTACGTGCGGGACCGGATGAAGGCCCAGATGGAGGAGAAGCTCCTGGACAAAGGCTACGTGGTCCTATTCTGGGCCGACGCCGGCTGGGTGCGGTACTTCTCTCGGCAGCCGTTCTCGAACCCGGCGGACCTGAAGAAGCTCAAGATCTTCGTCTGGGCCGGGTCGACCGAGCACATCGACACCATGAAGGCCATGGGCTTCAAGCCCGTCCCTCTGGAGACGGGAGATATCCTCCCCGGCCTGAAGACCGGCATGATCGATGTGGTGCCCACCACGCCCGTGTATGCGAACGCGCTCCAGTTCTACAACCTCGCGCCCTACATGCTCGAGCTCAACTGGACGCCCATCGCGGGTGGTGCGGTCGTCTCGGCGAAGACCTGGAACCGCCTGCCGGAAGCCGTCCGTACGCGCCTTCGCCAGGCTGCCGAGCAGACCGGTGAGAAGCTCCGTCGAAAGCTCCGCAGGGAGAGCGAGGAGGCCGTGGAGGCGATGAAGGCGAGGGGCCTCAAGGTGCAGGCGCTGACTCCTGCGATCGAGGCGGAGTGGCAGAAGATCGCCCAGGCGGTCCAGCCCGTGGTTCGAGGGACGATCGTCCCGGCCGACACGTTTGACCAGGTGCAGAGGCTCCTTGCCGAGTACCGGGCCGGGAAGAGGGTGCCGTGAGCGCCGGGGCCGAGCTGGTCGTCCCCTTCTCCGAGCCGGCCGAGGAACCGGCCAGAGCGCGTGGAGGGGGGCTGGCACGAGCCGAGGACCTTCTGGTTTCTGCGGTGCTTGCTGCGATGATGACGCTGCCGCTCCTCGAGATCGTGCTGCGCGCGCTTTTCCGGACGGGGATCTCCGGATCGGCCTCCCTGGTCCAGCACCTCACGCTCGTGGCCGGCATGTTCGGCGCCGTGGTCGCCGCCCGGGAAGGGCGTCTCATCTCCCTCGCTACCGCCGAGGCGTTTCGAGGGGAACGGGTGAAGGCGGCCGTCCGAACCGTAGCGGGAGCCTCCGGGGCGGCAGTGAGCGGCGTCCTGGCCTGGGCGAGCTTCGTGTTCGTGCTCAGCGAGCGGGAGGCCGGAGGGACGCTGGTTCGGGGAGTCCCCCTCTGGGTCGCCGAGCTCGTGCTGCCGCTCGGCTTCGGGGCCATCGCGGTCCATCTCGTCTGGAGGGGCGCGGGTGCTGACCACGTGCGAAAGTGGGTCCTTCTCGGTGCGTGCGCGGTGCTCGCGGGCGGGTTTGCCCTCGGGCAGGAGAGCAGCCTCGTCGCCCCCCTGATGATCGGGCTTCTGGCAGCGGCCGTTCTCGGCGCCCCGGTGTTCGCCGTGCTTGGGGGCGCGGCCCTGATCCTCTTTCGGGGGGCCGAGATTCCCCTCTCCTCCCTCGCCGTGGACCACTACCGCCTGGTGACGAACCCCACGCTGCCCGCGATCCCGCTCTTTACGCTCGCGGGGTACTTCCTCGCGGAGGGCGGCGCGTCTCGACGGCTCGTCCGGGTCTTCGACGCCCTCATCGGCTGCCTTCCCGGAGGGCCGGCCATCGCGACGGCCGTGTTGTGTGCCTTCTTCACGTCGTTCACCGGGGCCTCGGGTGTGACGATCCTGGCCCTGGGGGGGCTGCTCATGCCCGTGCTCTCGCATGCCGGCTACTCGGAGAAGTCGGCTCTGGGTATCCTGACGGGGGCGGGGTCTCTGGGCGTCCTCTTCCCCCCTTGCCTTCCCCTGATCCTCTACGCCGTGGTGGCGAACCGGACGCTCGAAGAGATGTTCCTGGGCGGGCTCGTCCCCGGAATTCTGCTCGTGACGCTGACCTGCTGGTGGGGTGCACGGGGCCGCCCCAGGAACCGGGGTCCCAGGCCGGTCTTCGACCCGCGGGCGGCGCTTCGGGCGGTGGCCGAGGCGAAGTGGGAGCTCCTGCTTCCCTTCGTGGCGCTGGCAGCCCTCTTCAGCGGCGTGGCCACGGCCGTGGAGGCCGCCGCGGCCGTTGCGCTGTATGCATTCGTGGTCGAGACGGTGGTCTACCGCGACCTCGCATGGAAAGACGTGCCTCGGGTCATGGCCGAGTGCGGGCTCCTGGTGGGAGGGGTTCTCCTGATCCTCGGGGTCGCACTCGGATTCACGGACTACCTCATCGACGCACAGGTCGCCGAAACAGCGGTAGAGTGGGTGACACGGGCGATCCACTCGCGGTGGGCCTTTCTGGTCTTGCTGAACGGGTTCCTGCTCGTCGTCGGCTGCCTGATGGACATCTACTCCGCCATCGTGGTGGTCGTGCCGTTGATCGTGCCCATGGGTGCGGCGTTCGGGGTCGATCCGGTACACCTCGGAATTATCTTCCTCGCGAACATGGAGCTCGGGTACCTCACGCCGCCGGTCGGGATGAATCTGTTCCTCTCGGCCTACCGGTTCGACAAACCCTTGGGAGAGGTGGTTCACGCGGTGCTGCCCGTGCTTCTCGTCTTGCTTTTCGGTGTATTGGTGATCACCTACTTTCCACCCTTCTCAACGGCGCTGCCGAGGTGGCTCGGCTGACGGAAGACGTGGGCCCGCTGCATCCCTTGACGGACTCGGCGCAAGCGGTCAGCCCCGGCTAGGTTCGGGGGCTCAGCCGGAAACCGTTTGACTGCTCTCCCACAGGACTTCTCGTATCGATTTCACCCTTTTGGTGGGATGTGGAAGACGGGGCCAGTATGGTAGACGGTGCGGTGGCCCGTGGGGCAGCGTTCCTCGGTTTCGGCAACGACCTCGAATCAGATCGACCCGGGTTACGAGGAGGATCCGCGTCCGTGTTCCCACAGATCCGTGGCACCTTGGGCGATCCCGGTCCGACCATTTCCGGCGGCTCCCGGGAGGGCCGAGTCAACGTTCATTGTGGCAGTTGGAGGGCACTCATGAGGCGGATTCTCGCAGTTCTTGCTGCAAGCCTCACCGGCACTCCGTGTCTGGCGGCCGGCGTCGGCTTCATCTTCGACTTCCAGCCGGGTTCGATCCTCATAAGCCCCGATGCCGACCGGTTTAACGTCTCGCAGTTCACCGTGTCGGGCTACGACTGGGAGTCGGGCGTCGTCCGGGGGTACTACGAGTCGGAGGAGGTGGGCCCGGTGAGCTCGCTGCCCACGCTGAGGGCCGGCCTCGGCATCGACGCGGGTGTTGCGTACGTCGACCTCACGGGCGGCGTGGGGTATCTCCTCAACGCCGCGCTTAGGGCGCCGGTGTTCCGCGCCGACGCCGCCCTGCGACTCAAGCTCGGGCGCATTGTCACCCTGGGGCCCCATTGTGGGCTCATTCACGTCGAGGCGCCGGAATGGTTGGGGCAAGCGGATCTCGAGTTCTCCGACTCCGACGGAGTCATGGGTGGGATCGACTTCTCCGTGGGGCGGACCATCTCGTTCCTCCTCTCGATCGACTATGTGCGGGCCAAGTTCGACGTGAAGGTGAAGAATGAGTGGATGATCGAGGACAACGGGGAAGAGCGGACTTCGGGCACCCTCGACATGTCCGGGGTGGCCATTCAGACGGGCATCATGGGACGATTCTAGAAGCGTTTGAGATTGCGGACGGACCGGACGCGCCTTCCCTGGCCTGTGTTTGCCTGCGCTCTTGCGGGCAACCGGAAGGATCGAGGCGGCCGAAGGCATCACCAAGACAAACCGCGGCTGCGGCCTGGGCGACCGGGGCAGCCAAACCGCGCGAGAGGGGGCAGCGCATGACGAGCCAGAGGGGTCTCACCGAGGCGGACCGGGATTTTCTGCGTCTGGTGTCTTCGGCGGCGTTCAGCAACCCCTTCGGCGACGAGCGCGACGACGTCGACCGAGCGATCGTCGGGGATGACGGAGACCTCACGCGCGACGAACTCCTCATGCGAGTCGTCGAGTGCGTCCAGCGCCGCGTGTGCCGCATGGAAGAGCAGGGGCAGGCAGACGTGCGCCGTTACAGCGGCGACGACTTCGAGCTCGTCGCCAGTGCGCTCCTGTTCGATGTCTTCCATCGGTACCTGGAGGACTTTGACCGTCTCATCGAGGACCAGGTACGCGCGGGCGACACTCCGTGTCCGGTGCCCTTCGCGGGCGAAGCGATCGGGCTGATCGAGGGGCGGGGGTTTCCTCACGACGTCGCGGTGCGCCACTTCGCGTTCCTCTATCAGCTTCGGCGCGCCTTCCACTTCATCGATCAGGACCTGGTTGGGCGAAGCCCGTGCATGTGCCAGTTGCGCTGTCGCCTCTGGAACAACGTGTTTACGAGCAATCTGCGCTGGTACGCATTGCACTTGTGGGACCGTCTGGAGGACTTCGCAACGCTGCTCCTGGGGGAGACCGGCACCGGCAAGGGCTCGGCGGCGGCAGCCATCGGACGCTCCGGGTTCATCCCCTTCGACGAGAAGAAGGGGTGTTTCGCCGAGAGCTTCACCCGGAACTTCATCGCGATCAACCTCTCCCAATACCCGCAGACCCTTATCGAATCGGAGCTCTTCGGCCACCGGAAGGGGTCGTTCACGGGCGCCATCGAGCACCACGAAGGCGTGTTCTCGCGGTGCTCACCTCACGGTGCGATCTTTCTCGACGAGGTGGGTGATGTGCCGGAGACGATCCAGATCAAACTCCTCCAGGTTCTCCAGGAGCGGACGTTCGTGGAGGTGGGGAGCCACGAGAAGAACCGCTTCCGAGGCCGCGTCATCGCGGCGACCAACAAGCCGGTTGCCGACCTGCGCCGGAGTGGCCGGTTCCGCGAGGACTTTTACTACCGCCTGTGCTCCGACGTTCTGGAGGTCCCGGCGCTGCGCCAGCGGCTCGCGGAAGAGCCGGCCGAGATGGACGATCTCCTTTCCTTGCTCCTGCGAAGGATGTTCCGGGAGCCCCCTCGGGACCTCCTCTCGGAGGTTCGCCGGACGATCGAGAGAGACGTGGGACCCACCTACCCCTGGACCGGCAACGTGCGGGAGTTGGAGCAGGCGGTTCGCCGGATCATCCTGACCGGTAGTTATCCGGGGGACGCAAGGGCAAACGGCGAAGACCTTCTGGGTCGTCTGGTTGAAGGGATGCAGACGGGAACTGTGGATGCCCAGCAGCTCCTGTCCTCCTACTGTCGACTCCTGTACCAGAGACACGGCACCTACGAAGAAGTTGCCCGGCGCACCGGGCTCGACCGGCGCACCGCGAAGCGGTACGTCCAGATGACGGAGGACCCGAATCGAGCGGCGCAGCCGGGTTCGGTACGTGACGGACGGTGCGCCTGAGATCGAAACAGTTTGCGAGATCTGTGGCGCAGGAAGTGTAATAATCCCTGGTGAAGGAAAAGAATTAGGTATAGTTTAGCGGCCGTTGGTCCTCCTGAAAGGGGCGCAGGAGATGGCACAGCCTAGAGCGGTTCCGGCAAAGATCATCCGTCCGGCGACGAAGGGCGCCTTGCCCAGGGAGAGGCTCTTCGAGCAGCTGGACGAGGCCGCCGGGCGCGCCGCTGTGTGGCTGTCGGCCCCGGCGGGCTCCGGGAAGACGACGCTCGTCGCGAGCTACATCGAAGCACGTCAGCTCCCTTGCCTGTGGTATCAGGTCGATCCGGGCGACCTGGACCTGGCCAGCTTCATCTACTACCTGGGTCTCGCCGGCAAGGCGGCCGCCCCCCGGAAGAAGCGCCTCCCCTTTCTCACCCCCGAATACCTTCGGGGCATCCCCACCTTCAGTCGAAACTTCTTCGAAGAGCTCTTCGAGTACCTGGGGGACCGATCGGTCCTGGTCCTCGACAACTGCCACGAAGTTGCCGACGCTGCCCCGCTCCACGAAGCGCTCCTCGGAGGCATGAGCCGGTTGGGTGCCGGAAAGCGGTTTATCATCGTCAGCCGGCGAGCTCCTCCCCCGGCCTATGCCCGACTTCGCGCCCACGGAGAGATCGAGGTGCTCGGTGGGGAGACCCTGCGGCTCACACTCGAGGAGTTCGAGCGCATCGCGAGGCTTCGGGGCGTCGATGGCTCGCCGGCCGATCTCGGGCATCTCCACGTCATGGCGCAGGGCTGGGCTGCCGGTCTCATGATGCTCCTCGAGGCCGCGCGGACGCGAGGCGTCCCTTTGAGCGATCTAGGAAACCCAATCCCCGAGGAGATCTTCGACTACTTTGGGGGTGTGGTCTTCGATCGACTGGACGCCGAGACGAGAGGTTTCCTCCTCGCGACTTCGTTCCTCCCCAGCATGACCTGCTCTCTTGCCGAAGAGCTCACGGGTCACCCCGGCGCGGCCGGACTCCTTTCCGGCCTCTACCGCCGGGGGGATTTCACCGAGAAGCGGGCCCACGTCGACCCCGTGTATCAGTACCACCCACTCTTCCGGGAGTTCCTGCAGCGAAGGGCGCGGGAGAGCATGGAAGCGAGCGACGTGATGAACGTCGAGCGCAGGGCCGGGGCCTTGCTGGCGGAGGCGGGGCGGCACGAAGACGCGGCAGCGCTCCTGGCCGGCGCCGGGGATTGGCAGGGCCTGGCCGAGTTGGCCGCCGCCCACGCGCCGGTCCTCCTCGCCCAGGGCCGAAACGAGACCCTGGTGCGATGGCTGCGGGCGCTGCCCGAAGAGATCTTAAATAGGTCGCCCTGGCTCCCCTACTGGCTCGGCGCGGCTCGGCTTCCCTACGATCCCGGTGAAGCGCAGAGGTGTTTCGAGGGGGCGTTTGCGGGCTTCCGGGAGCAGGACGAGAGCGGGCCGGGGCTCCTGCTGGCGTGGGCGGGCGTGGTAACGGCCATTTCTCTTGCGTTTTCGAACTTCGCCGCCGCCGATCCGTGGCTGGACCTCCTTCCGGAACTGGTGGGAAGCCCCAAGGACCTTCCCCCTGGCGATGTGAGCGCCCACGTGGCGTCCGGCGCCCTGTCTATCATGGCGCTCCACGCCCCGGATCACCCAGATCTATCAGCTTGGGAAGAGCGTGCCCTCGCGCTGGAGCGGAGCAGCAACAACCTTGCGTGCCGGGTCAACATCCTCTTCAATGCGGCGTGGCTGAACGTAATGCGAGGAAAGCGGGCTGTGTCATGGGCTCTCCTCGAACGCCTGCAAACCCTCGTGAATACCGGCCCGGCGTCGCCGCTAGCAGAGTTGTCCGCCCTTTGGCTGGAAGGCGTATTCTGTTGGCACTTCGATGACTTGGAACGGTCGATCTCTGCCTGTCGCCGAGGCATCGACCTCGCGGAGAGTACTGGTATTCGCTTGATGGAACCGGTCACGTTGCTGCAATTAGGGCAAGCGGCGCTCACCGCTGGCGACAGGGCAGCCGTCAGAGATTGCCTCGAACGGGCGAAGGAACTCCAGCCGGACGGCCGGCCGTTGGACAGATTTGCGTGCGTCCTTCTATTGGGGAAGATCCACCTCTTGGACGCGAATCTGGACCAAGCGTCGGAGGAGGCGCAGGAGGCCTTGCGGCTGAGTCGATCGAACGGCCGGGTTGCAGGTGAGGTGGGCGGGCTCTTGCTCCAGGCCGAGGTCCTTTTCGCGCTTGGAAGGCGCGACGAGGCGTTTCAGAATCTCGTTGCCGCCCTGCGGACTGCGGTGCGCAACCAGGCACAACACTATGTCTTTCCTTCGCTCCTTCTGGTGGCGCAGATGTATCTCGAACGCGGGCGAAAGGAGCGAGCCTGCGCCGCCCTTCGAAGGGGGCTCGCGGTGGGGCGCGAGATGGGGGCTCGGCGAGCTCACGGTTTCTTTGGTGCCCCCCTTGCCAACCTCTGCGCCGAAGCCCTCGACGCGAACATCGAGGTTGACTACGTCAAGTCTCTCATCCGGCACAACCGCCTCGCGCCCCCAGTCGGACTCGAGGCCCCCGACGGGTGGCCCTGGTCCGTGCGGGTGCGCACCCTCGGTGACTTCGAGGTCTACGTCGAAGGAGAGCGTCTTCACATTGGCCGGAAAGCCCCGCGAAAGCCCCTGGACCTCCTCAAGGCACTCATCGCCTTCGGCGGCCGTGGTGTCTCCGGGGAGCGCCTCGCGGATGCCCTCTGGCCGGATTCCGACGGTGCGGCGGCTCGAAATGCCCTCGAGACCGCTCTGCACCGCCTCCGGAAGCTGCTCGGGGTGAAGGACGCTCTGGTGGTCCAGGAGGGCCGCCTCACCCTCGACAGCCGATACTGCTGGGTGGACGCCCACGCCTTCGAGCGGCTGCTGAAGGACGCCGACGGCGCTGAAAAACGCACGTCTCCGTCGGAGTCGATGGCCTCGAAGGAGAGGGCCCTCGCCCTGTACCAGGGGCCCTTTCTCGCAGGGGAGGACGATGCGTGGGCCATCTTGCCCCGCGAGCGCCTGAGAAACCGCTACCTGCGCACCGTGGTGAGCGTCGGTGTGGCCCGCGAGGCCGACAGTGCCGGCGGCTTCGAGGCCGCCGTCGAGTGGTACCGCAAGGGTCTGGAGATCGATCCACTCGCCGAGGAACTCTACCAGGGGCTCATCCGCTGCCACAGCAGGCTGGGGCGCAAGGCAGAGGCGCTCGCGGTCTTCCATCGGTGCCGTCAGGTGTTCTCGAAGGTTCTCGGGGTCGCCCCCTCGGCCGCCACCGTCGCGCTCGCCGGGTCGGCGCGCGACTGACCCCCCTCCCGGAATCCCCTCCTCGTCGAACGAATCTCCCCCAATCCGTGTGCGATCCGTGGGCGGAGGGCCGCTAGGCTTCCGCGGTGCTCCGAGGATTTCCCTCCCCCTTGGATCGGAAAACGCACCCCGGAGTCAGGGCGCTCTCGAAACTTCCGCGGGGCTCGGCTGTTTCCTGCGGTCCAAGTCCAACAACGGGAAGGCCGTCGCCACCTGCCGACGGAAGGTTGTGCGGACTCTGGTCATGTCCAAGCCGTTGGCGGGGGCAACGACACGCAGAAAACGCCGGGCGTGCGTGCAGGGACCGCACACTGGAAGAGACCTCGCAGCGTCGCCGCAGGGTCTTCACGGCGACAACCTGCGAGGATGCCAGGGGATTCTAGAAATGTCCCGGCAGGGCACGAGAGTTGCTCCCGGGACCGGGCAGGCGGGGCGAAAACGAGAGCCGGGCCAGAACGGGAAGAAGATGCTCCGGAAGCCTCCTGGCCTTCCTCACCTTGCCCCATCGGCAGGTCCGAACCGATCGGGCCTGCAGCAGCCTTTTCGTGGGTGAGGTTCTCCGAGGGTGTGGGGACCCGCCCGCGGCAATCCGACCGGTGGCCCCCTCGGTGCCACGGAAAGGAGGAACCATGAGAAGACCTCCGATTGGGACGTGTCTTCTCACCAGGGCCCGGGGCCGTTGCAATCGCTGACGAGCAGCTTTGGGCGTTCTCGAACGAGACCGCCTCCACCCCCCACTCGGTGAGAGGAGGATTTCCGATGGTTACCAAGACAGGAAGTTCCACCGCGAAACGTTGGGTCGCCCTTGCTCTCGGTGTCTCCCTGCTCGGTGCCGCCGCGACGGCTGGCGCCGCAGCCTCCGGCGGCGCGATCAAGGTCATGACGCGCAACCAGTATCTCGGGGCTGACCTCGCTCCCGTCGTGACGGCGACTTCGTTCGACGAGTTCTTTGCGGCTGCCGGAGCCGCCCTCGCGCAGGTCGCGGCGAACAACTTCCCGCGACGCGCCAAGGGCTTCGCCCGAGAGGTCTTCCTCACGAGGCCCGACGTGATCGCCCTGCAAGAGGTGTATGACTTCACGCTCAACGAGCGGAACGGCGCGCCTCCCTTCGTCGACCATCTCCAGGCGACCCTCGACGCGCTGGCCTCCGCGGGCCTTCGCTATGTCGTGGCCGGAACAGCCGAGCGCCTGGACGTGACACTGCCGGTCGACGTGAATGGCGATGGGAGCCCGGAGCTCGTCCGGATGCTCGATCGCGACGTGATCCTGGTGAGGAAGGGCCTGGTCTTTCGGAACCTCGCCGGTGACGTCCAGAACGGAGGCCTCTGCGGGGTGCGCCTACCGAACCCCGCTCTGGTCGATCCCTTTCCGGCGGAGCTTGCGTCGACCGTGGCCCAGGATGGCTGTAACTTCTCGATCACGGCGAGGGTCAATTCGCCAGCCGGCCTGATCGTCGTGAAGCGAGGTTTCCTCGGCGTCGACGTACAGGTCAATGGGAAGGACTACCGCGTGATCGACACCCATCTGGAGGAGAGGTTCCCCAGCTCGGACCCCCTGAGCGCCATCGTACAGTTTCTCCAAGCGGTCGAACTGGTCGGCACGCTCCAGGCGACGACGCCCGCGGGTCGAACGTTGATCGTCGCCGGCGACTTCAACTCCGCGCCGGTGGAGACTCCCATCGACACTCCCTTGGGTCCGATCGTGCCCCCGTACCAGATCATGGTTGGATACGGCTTCACGGACGCGTGGGAGGAGAATCCCCTTCGACTCTTCGACCCGGACGGCTTCACCTGTTGCCAGGAGCCGGATCTGTCCAACCGCACGTCGGAGCTCTACGAGCGAATCGATCATCTCTTCACGAAGAGCACGAAGCCTGTCCGGTCGCTCGCCTTCGTGACGGGCCGCGTGCCCCTCTTCCCCCTGGGAACGCCTCCCAACTGGGCGTCCGACCACGGGGGAGTCTTCGGAGAGCTGATCTTCGCACGCTGACGGCAAGACCCGTGGTGCGTCGTCTCACAGTCGGTGCGCCCACCGTGAGCCTGGCTACGGTACCTCTCCCGGGGGACCACGGGTCGACACGCCGCACACTTTGGGAGCGGGGCCGCGCCTTCGGGCGAGGCCCTCGCGCCTTGGAAGAAGCCACTTCAGAAGAGCTGTCTCGAGTGTGGGAACGGCAGTGTGGCCAGGAAACGAGGCTTCGGGGCGGATGCCATTTCTCCGACGTGTCGGTTTGACGCCCGGCTGAGCTCGGTTGGGTCCACCCTTCTGGACGGCGTCGGTTGGAACGTCGGTCTCCAGGCTCACTTCCTATCCAAGGAGAAGCTGTTTCGGTCGGGGCTGTCCGCATGGTACGGCACGAACCACTTGTGTCCAAGAACCGATGCGCCACGAGCCATGAGATGCTGACTTGGCGCAGGAAGACGGCGATCCGCCCGTGAGGGCAACCTCGATGATGAAAAATGCCCCCCGAAGTGGGTATGGTGTGAGTCGCGACACTCCAC
>JACRMM010000041.1 GCA_016214985.1 Deltaproteobacteria bacterium
CAGCGCTTCATCCGCGTGCACAACGCGAAGGCCGCCAAACCGTTCCGGTGGACCAAGTCTGCTGCCGCGGTCCTCGACTCGGTGGAGCGTGCCAAGCAGAGCGTATTAAAGGAACGGATTAACCAAACGGGACACTAGGGGAGGCTCTGTCGGGGCTGTCCTACGTCAGCCCGTCCATGGCCGCGAGCTTCGCGATGAGGTCGGTCACCCGCACCGAGTAGCCCCACTCGTTGTCGTACCACGCCACGACCTTCACCATACGGTCCTTACGCACATGGGTGATTTCGGCGTCGAAGATTGCGGAGTGTGGGTTCGAGATGATGTCGACGCTCACGATGGGGTCGGTCGTATACTCCATGACCCCGCGCAGCGGGCCCTCACAGGCGGCCTTCATGGCTGCGTTGATCTCCTCGGCCGTGGCCTTCTTCTCCAGCATCACGGTGAAGTCGATGAGCGATCCCGTGGGCACCGGCACCCGGTAGGCGATCCCCTCGATCTTGCCGTCGAGCTCGGGGATCACCCAGCCCAGCGCCTGGGCGGCGCCGGTCGAGGTGGGGATGATCGAGAGGGTGGCCATGCGGGCCCGCCGGAAGTCCTTGTGGGGGTAGTCGAAGAGGCGCTGGTCGTTGGTGAAAGCGTGGACCGTGGAGAGGTAGCCCTTTTCGATCCCCCAGTGGTCTTGAAGCACCTTGGCCACCGGCGCGGCGCAGTTGGTGGTGCACGAGGAGTTGGAGATGATCGTGTGCTCGGGGCGGAGGATGTGGTCGTTGACGCCCAGGACCACGGTGGCCTCGATCCGCTCCTTGGGCGGCACGGTCAGCACGACCCGCCGGGCGCCGCTCGTGAGGTGGCTCTCGAGCTGGGAGAGCTTGCGGAAGACGCCGGTCGCCTCGACCACGTAGTCCACGCCCAGCTCCTTCCAGGGGAGGTCCAGGGGGTCATCGCTGCGCTTGCCCGCCCCGCTGATGACCTGCATGGCGTCGCCGTCGATCACGAGCTTGTCCCCCGCGACCTCCACGGTGCCAGGGAAGCGGCCGTGGATCGAGTCGTACTTCGTCACCATCGCTAGCGACTCGATGTCGGCCAGGTCATGGACCGCCACGAAGTCGAACTTCTTCCCGTACTGCTTGGCCGCCCTGAGGACGAGCCGCCCGATCCGTCCGTACCCGTTGATCGCAATGCGCACCGCCATGGCCGTTCCTCCGCGTCGATGTGAGAGTTCGCCGGATGTCCAGGGTGACTTCGATCGGCCGGGAGAGGGCGGGAGTTGAGGGGAAGCGGTGCAAACGGCCGAGCGAGCCCGGCCGGCCGGGGGAATCCCCGGAGGCCGTCGCGGGTGGCCATGGCCTAAACGAAGGAACGGGGGGCGGTCAGCGGGTCAGCACCCGCCGAATCTCTCCCTCGATCCCCGTCGGCGCGAGCCCCAGCCCGTTCACCACAGCTCCCCAGCTCCGGTGCCTCGACCGCTGGTCGGCGAAGAGCTCGCCGGGAGTGCTGCGACTTCGGGGCGCCAGCAGCGTGCAGAGGATTACCTCCTGGGTCGAGGCGCCCCGGGCCCGGAGCGCCTGCAGGGCCCTCGGGTCGGCGCGGAGCCGGCGTACGAGGATGTCGTCGACTGCCTCGGCGGCCAGGGCCGCGTCGGGAGCCCCCGAAGCCAGGCTCTTCGAGAAGCTGGGGCCCAGGCGGGCCGTGACGGCGGCGGTCAGAGTCGACGCCCAGGTGCCCCTGGCCGACTTCAACTCCAGGAGCCTCCCGGCGTCCGCCCCGATCTTGGCCGCTGCCCAGTGGGCCACCCACAGGTCGTCGGGCGAGGTGCCGGTCATGAGGGCCCGCACAACGTCGCCCTTGTCGATCCCGAACGCCGCGGCCAGAAGAGAGTTGCGCGCGGTCGCCAGAACGTAGGGGTCCGCGGCGGCCGGCCGCGTGGGGTCGAACGCCCGGTCGCGGAAGCAGTGGCAGGAGATCGCCGAGGCCGCGAGGCCAGAGGAGGGAACGGCGAGGCACAGGGCGAGGGCGAGGATCGGGGCGCGCATGGGAGAAACCTCCTTGCACGGGGCGAGTGTACCGGCAGAGTGCCTGTTCCTTCGCCTGCCCGCCATGACGGGGATCAAGAGAATGCAGTACCGACGCGCTCCCCCAAGAGGGCTGACTGGTGTAACCGGCAGGCAGGGGGTCGAAGCAACGAGAAGACTCCAGTCGGCGAGAAAGCCTTTTGCACGGGGAAGAGGTAGCCAAGTCTTGTGTATCGAGAGGCCACGCTTCTCCAGGAAGGAAGGCACTTGGTGTTGGGCGTTGGGCGTCTGGCCCTGGGGCGAGGACCCACGCGGTGCGGGCGGGCTGTGGACGACGGGGCCGGAGTACGACATCTCGCCGACGCGGCGCTTCGAGTTCATCCCATAGGTCCGCAAAAATATTCTTGTCCAAATTCGAAAATTCACCCTTTTGGGGGGATGTCGCAGGCACGCCGCTGTGCTACACAATGCGACCACGATTGCGGCAGCGTTGGTCCCGAACCCGACGTTCTGCCAAATGAATTCCGGGGCTTGCCGGTCTAGGACATTGGTAGCGAAGGGGGCGGTCCCGTTCGCGCAATCTTGGGCAAGTGGACAAGAGGAGGACCCGCATGAAGAAGAACACCAGATTCCGTCGTCCCATAGCCCTGCTCCCGATGGGCGCGCTTCTGGTCGTCGGATGCGCCTCAGGTCTCACCAATATAGCAACAGGAGGTGCGCAATGAGAAACGTCGTTTTGGCTCTGGTCGTTGCCGGCGGGCTCTTGATGTTTGGTTGTGGAGGAGGAGGTGGTGGAAGTGACACGGACGACGGCGGTTCGGGCCAAACGAATGTTCAGGTGACAGGGCGGGTGCTCGACAGTGCCAATGCCCCCGTCAGCGGCGCGACTGTGACGATCACCAGCACGCCAATTGTGGCTACGACAGACGCCATAGGCGGTTTCATGGCAACAATCGTCCCCGGGGAGCACTTACTTGCCATAGCGAAGGGCGGCGTGAAGTTCTGCGAAATGTCGTTCGTTGCCTCGGCAGGTTCCCCGGTCTTCTTCGGAGATATCTTGCCGACCCTTCCTTATTATCAGAGTGGGGGCCAATGGGTAGGTAACTGGGTGCAGGTCAACTTCCTGGGTACAGATGATAACGGGAATGTTGAGCAGTGGGACAGCGACAGCACTGATCCGGAGGGAATTGGTTTCGTTGCCGATGTCTCAGAGAACGAATGGGTAGAGAGAGACGAGTACGGCAACGGATGTGCTGCGGTGTATTCATTTAGCGTTAATGGCGATCGCTACTCTATGAGAGGAAAAAGTACGAACTGCTATTTTCCTGGCGACTTCACAAAATACACGGACTCCGGTAGACTTGAGTTCCAAGACAGCAACATTATGATTCAGTGGTATGATTATCCTCCGGGTGCCACGAATGAAATTGTCGCATTCAAGTGGAAAAGGAAATGATCATAAAGTTGCGTTCGCTGCGCGCTGCGTCGGCGACTCGTCGATGCCGATCCACAACACCGAATACGACGCGTTCGATCGAAAGTACCACGCGACGATAGGCTGCTTCCTGAACGACGACATTCTGGATCAACTTCGAGCGGATCCGGGTCGAGCCCATCGTGATTCGGTCGGAAGAGGACCTTGCCCGACCAGGGGGCGCAGAACGACGTCGGAGCCTCTGCTTCGCTGCTCGGGCGCCTCACCGGGCGAAGCCACACTGTGGTGGCGAGAGCGCTCACGGAAGCGACGCGTCCCGGCGGGGGAAAGCAGCAGCAAAGCTCCGGAGGAGCAACGGGATACGTCCCACGAGAGGCTCGAAGTCATCATGACTTCCTCTGCCGATATCGGTTGGGGGTACCACGACAGGCTATGTGACGACTACTACAGTGCCTTTCCAAAGGACGAATAATCACCGAACAACGGCAAGGTGTGGATGGCTCCGCCACACGCACATGCGTGCCGTTCACACTGAAAAGCTGGGAAACCACTTCAGGGAGTGGGTTGTGATGAGCAGTGGATGCTCATGATGAGCCACCTCAATTTATGAGAGGAGAGAAGGATGCGTCAGATTTCTAAACTACTGCATTTCTGGATTGTTGTTACAGTTGCTGCCATAATTTCATCTTGTGCAGGCGTCAAGACTAGTAGTTACTCATTCAATGATACATACAAGACAAACATCCCAATTAAGGGCGATGGGTGTTACGATGCCGCGGTGCTACTTGACAAGAGTTTTGCCGATTCAAAGGAAATAAGCAAAAAGGTCCTGGCGGCCATCGACTCAACTATTAGCGAAGAAACGGCAACCAGACTAACGGCACAAAGGAACAGGCACATGGGAGTCTTTGTCGGCAGCGGAGGAGAAGAACTGCTAGTAACGCTTCAGGAAGTCTCTGGCAATCGGACGTTTGTTACAGCAGCAACCAAAACTGGTCTTGTTGGCGGTGCAGGTCAGAAGGCTTGGTCATGTCAGATTGTCGACCAGATAGTGGCCATGGCGTCTAACTAGTTTCGAAACGAGGTGGCGCCAACATACCCGTGTTGGTGCCACCTCCGTGTAACTGTGCTTGCTTGGAGGTAAAGATGAAATGTTGGTGGTTGACCCCAAGTATACTCATCCTTTCGATTCTTAGCGGTTGCAGCACCACAACCAAGGTTACGAAACTCGGATTTTCAGACCCGATTAGCCCGGAACATTGCGAAGTCCGTATCATGGAGAAGGCAAACCCGCCCAAGGTGTCCTGCGAAACACTCGGCAAGATAGAGACTCATGTTCAGCGTAATTTGTTCTTTGGCGGGCGTGCTTCGCTGAAGGATGCATACGATGAGTTGCGGTCCAAGGCCTGTGAGCTGGGAGGGAATATTGTGACTATTGACGACTACATAGAATCGTCAGCTTCAGAGTTTAGTCACGTCCATATTTGGGCTTCGGTGCTCAAAGCGTCGCAATAGACGCCGGGACAGCGGAACAAGAAGTTGCGAATCCGGTAGGCGGGGGCTTTTGGACACGGAGGGGACATCCTTTCGCATTGAGTGGCGCGGGGCGGGCACCGCCCGCCGATTCCGTCCTGCCGCCCTTAACGCGAAAGCCCGACCCCTGAGGCAGCGGTCGGTCGTCGGCGCCATCGGGACGCTGCCCTGTTAGTGAAGGTGTTGCCGACCCCGAATGCGCTTCGGCGGTTCGTGGGGTGGGTTGTGGTCATGCTGAGGGGACCGAGACTGGACCTTCCTGGTCTGCTCCAGCACGTGACGGCGCGGGGCATCGAATGCGAAGCGATCTTCCTGGACCAGGAGGCCCGATCGGTTTTCTGCACCTCAGTCCGTTTTGCGCGTCCCGACTAGGATGAAATGCCTCGCCTGGGGCCTCGCCTGGGGCGTTGTTGCCCAACCGAATCCCGTTGAGGAGCCTCTTCGGCCCGGCGATGTCAAGCGGGCCGACCGGATGCGCAGGCTTCCGACGGGCCGCGGCGGGGCTGCGCTCGAGTGGCTTCTCCAGCCAGCTTCCGGAAGCGGCACGCTTCGGATTCGATTCTCCTCCACGACGGAGAACTTGCCGACCCACTCCACATCGGCCTCCAACGCACCCACCGCGACTTCAACCACGTACTCCGGCGATCGGGTTGGAATCCGGAACAAGACGATTCCGTTTTGGGCGGGCACTCGAGCGCGGAACGCGAGTTCTCCGAAATCCTTGTCAAAGGTGATCAGCAATCGATGGTCGGCAATGGCTCTCTCCAGCGCCTCCCGATCACTGATGCCGGGACCGTCTGTGCGAACCCAGAAGACATCGTGACCTCTCGACCGCAGTGCCTGAACCGCGAGGCCGGGAACGTTCTCATTCGCCAACAGCCGCACGGTGTCCGCCCTCGGCAAGGGGATAGATCTTCTCCGCGTGCAAGGCGTTGCTTGCGTACGAGAGGCAGGCCAGGATGTCCTGCCGGGTCAGCCCCGGGTAGTTGTCGAGGATCTGCTCGTAGGTCCAACCCTGCGAGAGAAGCTCCACGATGAACTCGACGGTCAGTCGGGTCCCCTTTACAACGGGTTTTCCGACGAGAACGTCGACATCAACGACAATGCGATCCCGCCACACGGCATCTTCTCCTCTTCTGGCCCAAGGGACTTGGTCCCACGCGCCGCTGGGTTCGGCCGAATGATGGTCCGTAGAATACCCGATTCTTCGGGGGGGCTCGTAAGGCAATCCCGGGGAAGACGATCCCGGGGAAATCCTGGAGCAGCGACGCTGGGGGGACCGAAGGGAACGCAGTTGATTCATGGCCAGACAAGGCGGATCAACTTCATCCCCCGTCCGTCCCGTTCGGGCAGCCTCGGCCGAGCTTCGCGAGGAACTGCGCCGCCGGCGGGGCGTTCAGGTGGATGCCGAGGTCCGCAACAGGGTCGGCCCCGAGGGCGAGGCCGAGGAGCTGGGGATGGAGGAGCACAGGGACCTCGTAGCTCCTCCCGAAGAGCTCTGCGGCGCGGCGCTGTTGGACTCCCCAGCACGGGCCTCAAGGACCGCCGCACCAAGCGGGCCCTCTACGAGCGCCACGGGGTGCGCGAATACCTGCTAGTCGAGCCGGAGGCCCGCTATGCGGAACGGTTCACCTTCGGCCCCGACGGCGCCTACGGCAGAGGCGAGCTCTTCGGGCCCGACGAGGTGGTCACGCTGGCGAGCCTCGGTGGCCTGGATCTGCGGCTCGCCGAGGTGTTCGAGCTATCGCCTGCGACCACGGAAGCGACAGCCGGCTGATGTCGTACCGCCCGCAAGGCGGGGCAACGCCCTGGTGAACGTCCTCATCCTCTACCGACCCTTCCCATCGCGGTTCCCTTCGGCGCGCCAGACGTGTATCGTACGGCGCTTCTGCGGCCCGGGGTGGCGCCGACCCTGGATGGGTCGCTGCCCGCACAGGCCGAGCCGCCCTCAGGCAAGGACAGCGCGCCCGACCGCGTCATGCAGACCGCCGAGCTTCACCCGTTGCCCGCCGAGGACCACGGTCCGGAGCCCTCCCCGGGCTCGAGGCCCTTGACTGGGCGCCTGTCCCGGGCCCACCGGGCCGCCGGGGCGTCGTTCCTGCTTGCCTTCGCGCTCGGCTTCGTCCACCTCCGGCTGGCCGCGATTCCTCTCGCGATCTTCGTGGTCCTGTGCCTCGCGGCCCCTTCCTTCCCTGGCTGGAGCTTCTTTCTGCCCATCCTCTCGGCCGGGCCCAGGAGCCGCGGTGCGGTCACCCTGACCTTCGACGACGGCCCCGACCCCCTCACCACCCTCCCTCTGCTCGACCTCCTCGCCCGCTACGGCGTCAAGGCCGCCTTCTTCGTGGTGGGGGAGCGGGCCGAAGCGCATCCGTGCCTGATCCGGGAGATCCTGGCCCGGGGCCACGAGATCGGCAACCACTCGCACAGCCACGACCTCTTCCTGATGCTCCGGCGCTCGGCAACGCTCCACCGGGAGGTCTCGGCGTGCCAGGAGACGCTCTCGCGCCAGGGGGTGAGATCTCTCGTCTTCCGCCCGCCGCTGGGGATGACGAACTCCCGGCTTCCGGGCGTGCTGCACCGGTTCGGCCTGGTGGCCGTGGGGTTCGCGTGTCGTCCCCTGGACTTCGGGAATCGCCGGGTGAAGGGCCTCGGTCACCGAGTGCTTCGAACGGTGGAGCGCGGCGACGTGGTGCTCCTCCACGACTGCCCGCCCCGGGGGGGCGTCGCGCCGTGGCTCAGGGAGATAGACACGATCCTCGGGGGGCTGCGGGAGAGGGGGGTCGGGATCGTTCCCCTCTCCGCGCTCCTCGGCCGGAGAGTGATGGAGAAGGGAGAGCCGGAGCGGCAGGCCGAGTAAGCCGGTCGCCTCAGGGGGGGCCACGTTCGGCCCGGTATCGGAGCGAGGCAGGCGAGATGACAAGGGTCCGGCGAGTGCTGATCTTCCCGTGCACGGACACGTTCTCCCACGTCGGCCGGGCGCTAGCGCTCACCGACTGGCTCGAGGCCGTCGGGTTCGAGGTGCACATCGGCGTGGCCCGCCCCCGAGGCCCGTGGGTTTCGCGGTTCTTCCCGCGCTGCCACCGGGTGTGCGAGCTGTGGGAGCCTTCGGGCATCCCGTTCCCCTGCATCTCCTGGTTCGCCGACGGGGAGCACGTCGAAAGATGCATCCGGTCTCAGGAGGACGTGATCCGCGAGGTCCGCCCCGACCTTATCGTCGGGATCTTCGACTTCGTCTCCGCGGTGAGTTGCGGTTCGCGTCCTCTGGTGACCCTCAACGGGGCGTGCATGCTGCCGACCTACGACGGGGTGCTCGGCTTCGACGGCCGGCCGAGCCGCGCGCGAGACGAACAGAGGAGGCTCTTCGAAAGCTTCTGGGTCTTCGCGGGCCGCGCCTTCCGCCGGGCGCTCGCGGCGCGCGACCGGCCCGAGGTGCGGCTGGCCACGGAGCTCCTGGTGGGGGATCGGAGCCTCGTTTACGAGATCCCGGAAGTGTGCGGCGCCCAGGCTCTCCCGGACGGCGGCTCGTTTGTCGGCCCCATCACGTGGCCCGGGTGGGAGACGATCGGTGAGGAGCCCCCGTTGGAGCGCGAGGAGGGCGCGCCGACCGTCTACCTCAACTCCGGAAGCCTCCCGAAACGGGGGGAACTGTTGGCTCGGCTCGCAGGTGAAGCCCTGGCGGCCGGCGCGCGGGTGCTCCTGAGCACCGGCGTCGGCGGCGCCTCCGAAACCGCCCCACGGCTCTTCTCCCGTCCGTTGCTGCGTCCGGTGCCGGCCATCCGGGCGGCCGACCTGGTCGTCTGCACCGGCGGCGTCGGCTCCTGCTACACGAACCTGTTGCACGGTGTCCCGACGCTGGTGCTTCCGACCCAACCCGAGCAGGCGACCAACGGGATCAACCTGGAGCGGGCCGGCTGCGGGCGGGTGCTCCTGGCCAACCGCCCCTTCGTGGGACACCCCGCCGAGTACCTGGAGGCGCTCGAACCCGGCCAATTCTCGGTGGTCCTGCGCGAGATCCTCGAGGGGCTCGCCCCGCGTGCCGCGGCCGCCCTCGCTGCGATCCGCCGGGCGCTGAGGGGCGTGAAGACCCGGGAGCGGGTCGTGGCCCTCGCCGAGGAGCTCCTGTGAAGGCGCGGCTGCGCGCCGTGCTCGTCCACGGCCTGGCAGGCGAAGGGGCGTGGTGGGAGCCGCTGCTCTCCGAGCTGGATTCCCTGAACATCGAGCCCCGGTGCCCGCGCCTGCCGTCGCTCGCGGATCGCGGGCCCGAGGCGTGGGTCGAGGCGGTGCTCGAGGAGGCGGGGGCGGGGCCGGCGATCGTGGTCGGCCACTCCCTGGGTGCCGCCGTGGCGGTCCGGGCGGCCCTCGCGAGGCCCGGCGCGTTCGCCGACGTCGCGCTCCTCGCGTGCCCGCCCGTCTTCGACGGCTTCCTTCCCGCCGCGCCCGAGGGCTCGGGCCTCTCGGCCACGGCTCTGGCCCGGGTGGCCCGATTCCTCTGGGAGACGGCGCGGAGGTCGGTGTCCTTGTCGGGAGCGGTGATTCACTTCGTCGGAGACCGCGACCCCTTCGTGCCGCTGGAGCAGGCGCGCCGCCTCCCGTTCCCCCTCGTCTCCATCTCGGACGCCGACCACGAGCTCAACCGCTCCCCCGCGTTTCTGCGCGCGTTCGCCGAGCACCTCGCGTCCTCAGCGTGCGGCGTCGACCACCTGGACCCCGCGGCCCGGTACCGGTGCCTGGCCCGGCGCTTCTCGTGGCCGGCCGAGAGCGTCACGCTCGGCGACGACGCTCCGGCGCCCGCCCGCCTCGACGTCGAGGTGACCACCCGCTGCCAGCTCGCCTGTCGCCGGTGTGCCCGGACCCTCTTGATCCCTGCCGCCGGGCCCGTCGACATGGGGTGGGAACTCTTCGGCAGGGTGCTCGAGCAGGCGGAGTTCGCGCGGGAGCTCCTCTTCGTCGGGCTCGGGGAGCCGCTGCTCCACCCGGAGATCGACCGCATGGTCGCGGCTGCTGCGGAACGGGGGATCGTGACCCGGCTCGTGACCAACGGCCTGCTGGCCGACCCGGCCCGGCTCGAGGTCCTGGCGGCGGAGGGGCTCGCGGAGGTGACCTTCAGCATCGACGCCGTCGACCCCGTGCTCTTCCGCCGGCTCCGGGGCGGAGCCTCGGCGACACGGGTGCTGGACCACTTCCGGCGCATACCGCCCGGCCTTCGCCGCTCCTTCTTCGTCACCCTGAGCCGGGACAACGTTGGCGAGTTGCCGGGCCTGATCGATCTGGCGGCCGAGGAGGGGCTCCCGGTCCTTCCGGTGACCGACGTCAACTTCGCGGAGAACCAGCCCTGCTCCCTGCACGCCGCGCACGCGGACGACGCGTTGACGGAGGCGCTCCGGCACGCCCGCGAGCGCGGAGTGCTGCTCCTGACCCCGCGGTTTCACGACGTCGGCGAGGCGCCGCGGCACTTTCGGCTGTGCGTGGCGAGGCTGCCCGGAGACATCTCCGGCCGGGCTGGCCGCCATCGGAGCTGCCTCGCGCCGTGGCGGATCGCGGTGGTGGGCGCCGACGGCGCCGTGACACCGTGCAACTGCGCGCCCCGTCACGCGCTGGGGAGCCTCGGGGCAGAACCCCTGGCCGCGATCTGGAACGGCCCGGCCCTGCGGCGCTGGCGGGCGGCCGTGCGGTCCGGATCGTCGGCCCCATGCCTCTCCTGCCCCCGGTACTAGGAATCCTTGAGGACGAAGGATCTTGAATCACAGGTCAAGGTCTCACACGAGAGTCGCAAGCAAAGAGCCGTCTCGCGCAAAGGCGCAGAGGCCGCAGAGAAGCCCACGCGCAATACTGCCCCAGCGTTCTCCGCGTCTCGGCGGGAGATCGGTCTTTGGGTTTGGCCGTGTCTCGACCGCCTCGGTCGGAGCCTCGCTAGCACCAGAACATGTCCATCTCTTCTGCGTAATCTGCGAAATCTGCGGATCCCGACCGTTTGTCCCCCGTGTCGCTGTCGTAGGGGGTTAGTGCCACGGTTCCCGGCGCGCCGCCCTCCGATGCACGCGCGAAACAGCGACCGTGACGTCTGGAAGCGCCCCATGTTACCATCGCGCGGCTCCGGCGGCCGGGTTGCGGGCGCCGAGACGCGAAGCCGGTCTGCCACCGCGCGCGGGCCGAAAGGACGGTGTGTGGATCCCAGGACGCCTTCCCCCCCTCGAACGAGAACCCGCCGGCGGTGGTGGCCTTGCGCCGTGGTCCTGATGGCTGCCGCATTCGCAGCCGTCTTGACGCTGTCGGCCGCGGCCGCCGCGCCGCCGATCCCGCTCTCCCCTGCGGCCACCGAGACGCTTCTGGGAGACGTCTCCCGCCGAATGGGCGCAGTCCGGTCCTTCGAAGCGGACTTCACCCAGGAGCACCACCTGTCGCTCTACCTCGACGTGCTCCGTGCGCGCGGGGTGAGCTACTTCCAGGCGCCTGACCGCTTCCGCTGGGAGCTGCTCGAGCCCTACCGCTCGATCCTCGTCTACAACCGTACCCGCGTCGCCAAGTTCGAGGACCGAGACGGGAAGATGCGCTTCGTCGACTCCGGTGCCTACGACGTGATCCGCGGTCTGATGGGACAGATGACGGGCTGGATGCGCGGCGACTTTCAGGCCGCCCGGGACAGCTTCGCAATGAGGGCGCTCGAGGGGAGCGACTACGAGATCGAGCTGACGCCGCGCAGCCGGGAGATGCTGACGTACATCCAGCGGATCGAGGTCCACCTGAAGAAAGAACCCCTTCAGGTCTCGCGTATCGTGATCCGGGAGCCCGAGCAGGACTACATCGAGATCCGGTTCGGAACCGTGAGGGAGAACGTCGCCCTGCGCGGCGAGTTCTTCGACACCAAGAGCCCGCTGGCGACCCAGACCTCCCGTGAGACCCGCTAGCCTCCTCCTTCGCACGGCGGGTTGGGTGGCGGCGCTGGCGGTGCTCGGTTGCGCGCGCTTCCCCTACACTCCGGCGCGGGTCGCGCAGGATCCGGCTCTGCGGGAAACCTTGGAAGGCCGGCTGGCCGAGCGGTATCCGGCCCAGTTCCGGCTCGTCCAGCGCCTCGCCCTGCGCGCCCTGGGCAAGCAGTACGACATGCTCGGGTACCTCGTGGTCTCCTCCCCCGACTCCTTCCGGGCCGTGGCTCTGGGGGAGATGGGAGGCCGTATCTTCGATCTCTCGCTCGACCGAGGTGCGGCCGCGATCGTGAAGAAGCCCGAGCGCATGCCGCCACGGCCCCTCGTCGCGGGCGTAATCGAGGACATCCGTCACCTCTTCCTGCCGCCCGAGCAGCCGCTCGCCCTGGCCGAGGACGCTGAGGGCGCCCCGGCGCTGATCGGCTCGGCCGGCGGGCGAACGGTGGAGTACGACTTCGGGCCGCCGGAGCGCCGCCTCACGCGGTCGGTCACCGCGGAAGACGGGCAGGTGGTGCGGGAGGTCGTGTACTCGGGCTACCGGAGCTTCCCGGGGTTCGACGTACCCGTACCTTCACGCATCGTCGTCGAGAATCGGCGCTGGCGCTACACCCTCGAGGTTCAGATCCTGGAGATCCACCCAGGCGCTGCCGCCCCGCCGAGCGAGGCGCCGTGAGCGGCTCTCCGGACAGCCACCCTCCGGTGAGCCGGTGGCGCCGGCGCCTGTTCGAGCGCCTGTTCGACTTCCGGTGGCTCGTGGTGGGGTTGGCCGCGCTGGTCGCCGTCGTGTGCGCGGCGGCGGGTACGGGGCTCGTGTGGCGCGAGGACGTCATGGATCTGCTGCCCAAGAGCGACCCGGTCGTCGCTCAGTATCAGCGCATCCTGACCGACTTCGGCCAACTCGATGCGCTGCTCGTCCTGGTGGGCACCCCTGCGGGGGCCCCGCCGCGGCCCGAGCGGGACCTCATCGACGCTGCCGACCGCCTCGCGGAGAGGATGCGCGCGTCCGGGCTCTTCAAGTCCCTCACGTACCACATGGACGCTTCGGACTTTTCATCGGCGCTGGACGTGCTGCGCGAGCACCGGGCCCGTCTCTTCACGCCCGAGGACGAGGCTGCGCTGCGGGCGCGGCTTGCGCCCGGCGCGGTCCTCGACATCCTCGCCGGCTGGAAGCGCCAGCTCACCGAGACCCCTGCGCCCTTCCTCGCGCAGGCCCTCGCGCGCGACCCGCTCGGCATGGACGAGCTGCTCCTCGCCAAGCTCACGGCCGCGCAGTCGCTCGACGGCCCTGTGGTCATCGAGCAGGGCCGCCTCTTCAGCCGCGATCGCCGCCACCTCCTGTTGCTCGCCGCGCCCACCCGCTCTGCCACGGATGGCCCATACTCGCAGCGCCTCGTGGCGTTCATGGATCGCGCGGTTCGCGAGGTCGAAGGCTCGCTGGGGACGGGCACGGTCGCCTACCTGAGCGGCCACCGGTTCAGCCTCGAGAACGCCTCTCGGATCAAGGGCGACATCGGGATGACCCTTACCCTGTCCTTCCTCGCGATCGCCCTGATCTCGCTGGCCGTGTACCGGCGTCCCCTGTGGATTGGCCTCACGTTCCTGCCCACCCTGTTCGGCGGCGCCTTCGCTCTGGGTGCTCTGCGCCTGCTCGTGCCTGACATCTCCGCCATCGCGATCGGCTGCGGCTCGATGCTGCTCGGCGTCGCCGTGGACCTTGGCATCCACATCCTCTACCACATCGACCAGATCACCGACGACCGCCCGCGCAAGGACCAGATCATCGAGATTCTCGACCGCCTCTTTTGGCCGCTGATCTTGTGCTCGGCCACGACCATCGTTGCCTTCTTTGCCCTGGAGTGGTCGGTGCTGCCGGGCTACCAGAGCCTCGGGCACTTCGCGGTGCTCGGCTTTACCGGCGCCACGGTCTTCGCCATCTTCGTCCTGCCGCTCCTCGTTCCGCTCCGCGCCGGGTCCCGGCCGCGGGCGCCCCTGGTCCCGGTGGCCCGGATCTTCCCGGCGCTCTTCATCTGGTCCACTCGGCACCGCACCCTCGTGATGGGTTTTCTCGCCGTGAGTCTCCTCGCGTGCCTCCCGGGGCTTCTGCGGCTGCGGTTCGAGGGCGACTATCAGCAGATGAACGCGGTTTCGCCCCGGGTGAAGCAGGACTGGGACCGCATCGCGGCCGTGTTCGGGTCCGCGATGCCCTCTACCTCGGTGGTCGTCCGGGGCGGCGACCTGGAGCGTAGCCTCGGGGACAACGAGCGGCTCTACGCCCTCCTGCAAGCCCGGCGCGCGGCGGGTGGGGTCCAAACGGTCCACTCTCTCGCCCCGCTCCTCCCCAGCGCCGCCTCCCAAGAGGTCGCTGCCCGCCGCTGGCACGACTTCTGGAGCGGGCCGAGGATCGACGCGCTGCGGGCGAGCCTCGAGAAGGCCGCCGCCGAGCTGCGGATGCGCCCGGGAGCCTTCGCCCCCTTCCTGGCCGGACTCACCGCCGAGCCGCCGCCCTTGACCCCGGAGGACCTCCAGCGTGGCCTGCTCCGGCACCTGGTGTCCCGCCACCTCGCCGAGGGTGCCCCGGGCGTGCCCGTCCTGACCAGCGTCGAGCTCGCGCCCGGCACGGACTTCGAAGGCCTGTTCGCGTCGCTCCGGGCCTCCGGGCTCCGCTTCACGTCCTTTCATGGCCCCGACTTCATGGGGCACGTTGCCCGCCTCGTCCAGCGGGAAATGCTTTGGGTCAGTGCGATTACCATCCCGCTGGTCGTGTTGATCCTCGTCTTGTACTATCGCGTCTCCAGGGATTTGTTCTTGGTCCTGCTCCCGCTCGCGGTGGGGCTCCTCTGGACCTTCGGGATCATGGGGTGGCTGGACCTGCGCGTCAACCTGATGAACAGCCTGATCGTCGTGTTCGTCTTCGGGGTCGTCGTGGATTACAGCCTCTTCCTCGTCACCGCGCTGCGGCACTCGAAGGGGCTGGACGACCCGCTCCTGGCGGACTCGAGCGTGGGGATCACGGTCTCCGCGGTCACGACCATGATCGGGTTGGGCGCGCTCGTGGCCGCGCGCCACCCCGCCCTGCACTCCATCGGGCTGACGTCGCTCCTGGGGATCGGCACGGGCCTCCTGGCGGTCTTCACGATCATCCCCTTGCACCGGGGCCGGCGCTCGGGGGGCACACCGGACGAGGAGAGCGATCCAGGATGAGCACGACCATTGACCCGGCGTGGATCGGCGAGCAACTGGTCGCCTACGCCCGCGACAACCTCGTGGCTGAGCACGTCGACCTCGACGAGCACACGCCCCTGGCGGAGGTCGGCCTCGACTCCTTCTGCATCGTGGAACTCCTCCTCCTCTCCGAGCGCACCTTCGGCGTCCGGGTCCCGGAGGTCTGCCTGACCCGCGAGAACCTCGCGTCGCTCGCCTCGCTGTCTTGCTGCATCGCAGGACTCGCCGCGCGGGCCTCGGGGCGGGGGCCGGGCTAGCCGCCGGTCCATGGCCGCCTCGCTCCGCTCCTTCCCGCTGACGGGCGCCGACTACTTCGTCTGGGCCCTGGACCGTCAGATGCGACGGGCGGGCCTGTCGGGCAACGTGTGCCGCATGGTGGTGCGGCTCGAGGGCCCGGTCGACGAGGTGCGGCTCCGTGCGCGCCTGGCCGGCTCGCCGATCCTCGGGCAGCTTGCCCGGCTGCGCCTGGTGCGGCCGCTGCCGCTCCTCTCTCCTCGCTGGCGCCCGGTGGGGGGGGAGCTGCCGGAGCTGCTCCGGGTGCACCCTGCACCGGCAGGGTCCGACCCGGGCCTCGTGCCGGCCCTGCCCGCAGCGGACCTGCGGCCCGGGGTGGCGCCCGTGCTGGGTTTCGACCTTGTGCGCCGCAGCCAAGGCGGGGACCTCGTCCTCTCCTGGCACCACGCCCTGATGGACGTGCGCGGCGCGGACCTGCTGCTGAGGCACCTGGGCCGAGCCGCCCCCTCGGCCGCCGGGCCCGCCGGCGCCTTCGGAGACCCCGGGGCGGCTGCGCTCCCGGCGCTGCGGCGGTGGGGGAGCTACCCCCGCCGCGTGGGCTTCGCCCGGGGGTCTCTGGCGTTCATTACCACGACCTGCCGCGAGCCCCTCTTTTCGCTCGTGCCCGCCGGCTCTCCTGCGGCGGGCGCGAGCAACACGTATCGGGTCCACTGGTTCACCCCCGACGAGACCTCGCGCGTCGACGAGCACGGCCGGCGCCTCGATGCGGGGTTCCGGCGGAGCCAGTTCTACCTGGCCGCCTCTGTGCGAGCCCTCCACGCGGTGGCGGCGAAACGGGGCGACGCCGTGGGGGCGTACGTCGTCCCCGTGCCCCACGACCTGCGCCGCCGAGGCGCCGAGGGGCCGATCCTCTCCAACCAGCTCTCGTTCCTGTTCTTTCGGATCGAGGCGGCCCAGACCGGGAGCCTCGCCGGGATGGTGTGCGAGCTGACCCGCCAGATGATGGACCAGGCGCGTGGCGGCAACCCGGAGTCGTTCCGGGCCGCCATGGAGCTCTTCCGGCCGGCGCCCCTCGACTTCTACGTCCGACAGGTCGGCCGGCCCACCCGCGGCCGGCTCGCCACCTTCTTCTTCTCCGATGCCGGGGAGTCATGCCCCGGCCTGGACCGACTCGCCGGGGCGGTGCCGACCGCGGTTACCCACCTGGCGCCTGCGTCCTGCCCCCCTGGCCTCACGGTCGTCTTCTCCCGCTTCCGTGGCCGGCTGTGCTTCGTTCTCTCCTGGATAGACGGCTGTCTCACCGCCCGTGAGGTCGATGAGCTGGAGCGCGCCGTCTGCACCGCTCTGCTCGAGGGGGACGGGGCATGAACGTGCTCCTGGTCGCGACCAACCGCGAGCGCGAGCCGTTCCCCGTGGCGCCGCTCGGGGCCCTGTGCGTCGCCGCCGCGGCTCGAACCGCCGGGCACGCGGTGGAGCTCCTCGACCTCGGGGCCGAGCGCCGGCCGGGCCACGCCTTGCGGAGCGCGCTTCGCCGGCGGCCGACGGCCGTGGCGTTCAGCATCCGAAACCTGGACAACGCCGCGTGGTTCACGGCCCGCTCCTACTTCGGCGAGGTGCGCGACCTGGCCGAGGCCGTGCGCCGTGCTCCGCGGAGCCCGCTCATCCTGGGTGGGAGCGGCTTCTCCGTGGCGCCGGAGGGCTGGATGCGCCGACTCGGCGCGGACTACGGCGTGGTGGGAGAGGGGGAGCGCGCCTTCGTGAACCTCCTCGATCGGCTCGCGCACGGACGGCCGGCGGAGGGGTTGGCGGGGGTGGTCACCGCGTCCGGCCCGGCCTGGCCCGCGCCGGCCCCGCCGATCGACGACCTCGACGCGCTCGCGCTGCCCGCGCACGAGCTGTGCCGCTACGGCCGGTACCTGCGACGCGGCGGGTTCGTGAGCGTCCAGACGAAGCGGGGCTGCCCCTTCGCCTGCTCGTACTGCGTTTACCCGGGGCTCGAGGGCCGACGCTACCGCCTGCGCTCGCCCCGGCGGGTCGCGGACGAGGTGGAGCACGTGGCGAGCGGCTCGGGGACCTGCCACGTCTTCTTCGTCGACAGCGTGTTCAACGACCCGCGTGACCACGCCCTGGAGGTCTGCGCCGAGCTCTCGCGCCGGCGCGTTCCGGCTCGCTGGATGGCGTTCTGCAACCCGGTGGGCTTCAACCCCGAGCTCGCGCGCGCCATGGTGGCCGCCGGGTGCGTCGGTGTCGAGTTCGGTCTCGACGCGGCCACGGACAAGATGCTGGCCGCCCTGCACAAGCCGTTTCGTCAGGATGCCATCGGGTCGAGCCTGGCGGCCGCCCGCGGGGCGGGGCTGCCCTTCTCGGTCCACCTGCTCTTCGGCGGTCCCGGAGAGACCTGGCACGACGTCGAGGAGGCCCAGCGCTTCCTGGACGGTTGCGCGCCTCCCCACGCGGTGTTCGCGTCCTTCGGGATCCGCGTGTACGAGGGGACGCCGCTCGCGCGGCAGGCGGAGGAGGAGGGAATGATCTCACCGGGCCTCGACCTCTTCGAGCCGGCCTTCTACGTGTCCCCTCCCCTGGCCGTCGACCCCCGCGGGAACCTCGACCGCATCGTGCGCCGCCGGGCCGAGTGGAGCTCACCCGTAGACTGGAACCGCGTCACTCTGCGCGCGATCCAGAGGCTCCTGAACCGGCTGGGTGCGCGGCCCCAGTGGCTCAACGTGCGCAACTACGGCCTGCGCCTGCGCCGCGGCGCGGAGCCCTGACGGGGCAGGAAGGACGCGGCCCCAGCGATGGTCCCTGACCGGAAGAGGCCTCCGTGACCCCTCTCGCCTGCGACGTCCTCGTGGCCGGCGCCGGGCCCGCGGGGCTGGCCGCGTCGCTGGCGGCGGCCCGCGCCGGCGCCCGGGTCGTGCTGCTCGAGCGCCAGGGTGTCCTCGGGGGCCTGGCCACGGCCGGTCGGGTCGGAACGGTCTGCGGCCTGTACCTGCGCGATGCCTCCGAGGCCCGGGCCGCGCCGGCCGCCGGAGCGTTTCCGCGCGAGTTCGCCGAGCGCCTGGCCTGGGCTTCGGGCACGGTTCCGCTGCGTCTTGCCGAGGGGCTCCGGGTGCTTCCCTACGCCCCCGCTGCCTTCGAGCAGGTGGCCGACGCGTTGCTCTGCGAGGCCCCGGGGGGGGTCGAGCCCATCCTGCACGCCACGCTCAGCGGCGTGCAGGTCGAGCGCGGCCGGGTCGAGGAGGTCCGGGTGCTCGCCTGGGGCGACGAGCTGACGGTGCGGCCGGCGTGCGTGGTCGACGCCACGGGCGAGGCGACCGTGTGCGCCCTGGCCGGCGGTCCCACCCACGATGGGCTCGGGGAGCAGGCTCCGGCGCTCGTCTTCGACGTGGAGGGCGTCGTCCTCCCGGAGGCTGGCCTGCTGCCCGCGCTGCTCTGCCTTCGGCGGGCCGTGCAGGAGGGGACCCTGCCGGCCGGCTGCGAGCACCTTTCCGCGGTCCCGGGCTCGAGCGGCCGTCCCCTGACGCTGAAGCTCGCGCTTTCCCCCGCCCCTCCAGGCGCGCTCCCGTGGCGCCAGATCACGGCCTGGGAGCGTGAAGGGCGCCGGAACGTGCAGCGGATCCTGCCGTTTCTCGCCGACGCCGCCGAGGGGTTTCGGGGCGCCCGTCTGGCGGGCGCGGCGGCGCAGGTTGGGGTGCGCTCCGGCCGGCGCGCGTGGGGCCGCGCCATCCTGACCGACGCCGACGTCGCAAGCGGTCGCGCGCAACCCGACGGCATCGCGCGAGGCTCCTGGCCCATGGAGCGCTGGACCGGCGGTCCGCGGCCGTCGCTGACTTTTCTTCCGGAATGTGCTACCTACGAGGTTCCCCTGGGGTGTCTACGGCCCCCGGGGCTCGACAACCTGTTCGTGGCGGGTCGGGCCGTGTCGGCCGAGCCTGGGGCCGCGGCGTCGGTCCGGGTGATCGGGACGGCTCTGGCCACCGGCTGGGCGGCCGGGGTGCTGGCGGCTCACGGAGTGGGGGGAAGTGCGCCGGAATCGGCTGTGGCGCAGATCCGCCGGAACCTGGACGAATGACCGGAGCGGGCCCCTGTCGGAACCGACGGACGGCTGGGCGGCGGGCCGGCTCCGCGCCCCACGGAGGAGGGAGCGGCTTCCCATGAACCTCGTTGAGACGCTCTCCCAGGCGGCGCGGCAGTGGCCCGACCGGCCTGCGGTCGTCGAGGGTGAGGCTGTTCTGAGCTACCGCGACCTGTGGCGGGAGGTCGAGGCGCTCCGCGCCCGCCTCGAGAACCTCGGGATCGGGGGAGGGCAGGGGGTCGGCGTCCTGGGCCGGAACAGCCGCGCCTTCGTCGTCTCCGCCCTGGCTGCGTCGGCGTGCGGGGCGGTGGTCCTGCCGCTGCACCCCCAGCTTCGCGCCACTGAGCTCGCCGAGATCCTCGCCCTGGCGCCCCTGACCGCGGTGATCTCCGAGGCGGCGACGCCCCACCGGCTCGAGGGGAGCCGCGACGAGGTGTCACTCCTCGACGGCACGCCGCTCGCGGTGACCCGCCGGGCCGGCGTGCCGCCGGCGCCCCTCGTCCCCTGGGTGCCCGACGCCGCGTTCCTGCGCTTCACCTCGGGCACGACCGGTGCGGCCAAGGGGGTCATCCTGACCCACCGGGGAGTGCTCGAGCGGGTGGCCGCGGCCAACGAGGGGCTCGGTCTGGGGCCCGAGGACGCCGTGCTCTGGGTCCTGCCCATGGCCTACCACTTCTTCGTCTCCATCGTGCTCTACCTGAGCGTCGGCGCGGCCGTGGTGCTCTGCCCCGACCTGGCGGCCGAGAGCCTGCTCGACGTCGCCGAGCGCCACCGGGCGACCTTCCTCTACGCGGCGCCGCTGCACATCCGCCTCCTGACCGCCGAGCCGTCGGGGCGCCGCCTGCCCGCTTCGCTCCGCCGGGTGATGTCGGTCTCGAGCCCCCTGACCCCCCAGGCGGCGCGGGACTTCCACGCCCGCTTCGGCGTGCCGGTCAGCCAGGGGTACGGGATCATCGAGGTCGGGCTTCCGGTGATGAACATTGCCGAGGCCGCGGCGCGGCCGGAGGCGATCGGCCGCCCGCTGACCGGCTACGACGTCGCCGTGCTCGACGACGACGGGAACCCCGTGGCCGACGGCGAGACGGGCCAGCTCGCGCTGCGCGGCCCGGGGCTCTTCGCCGGGTACCTCGCGCCTCCGCTGCCCGCGGAGACGGTGCTTCGCGACGGCTTCTTCCTGACCGGGGACCTCGTCCACCGCGACGCGGAGGGCCTGCTCACCATCGACGGCCGGTCGAAGACGCTGATCAACATCGCGGGCCACAAGGTGTTTCCCGAGGAGGTCTCGGGCGTGCTCGACCGGCACCCGGCCGTGGCGCGGTCCCGGATCTCCATGCGCCCCCACCCCCAGTTCGGCGAGGTCGTCCACGCGGAGGTGGAGCTCGCGGAGGCCCGCAGCGCCTCCGCGGAGGAGCTCCTGCGGTTCTGCCGCCAGCACCTCTCGGGTCACAAGGTGCCCGCGTCGATCGACGTAGTGCCCCGGATCACGCTGACCCCTTCGGGAAAGGTGCGCTACGTGTGAGGATCCTCCTGGTCAAGCCCAAGCCCCGGCTGGAGACGATCCGAAAGCTCCGGGCCATCATCTTCCTCGAGCCGCTGGAGCTCGGCTACGTGGCTGCGGCCGTGCCGACCGGGCACGACGTCCGCGTGCTCGACCTGCGCCTGTCGCGACGCCCCGCACGTGACTTCGTCCGCGTGCTCGAGCGCGAACGGCCGGAGGTGGTCGGCCTGTCCGGATACACGCACGAGTCGGCGACCGTGAAGGCGCTGGCGGCCGCGGTGCGCCGGATCCTACCCCGGACCCGGGTGGTCGTGGGCGGCCACCACGCGACCGTGCTGCCGGCGGACTTCGACGAGGAGTGCTTCGACGCGATCGTGCGGGGGGAGGGCTGCGCGCCCTTTCGGGCCATCATCGAGGCCATCGCGCGGGGCGACGGGCTTGACGGAATCGAGAACGTGCTGCTCCCGGGGCCTGGCTTCGACGCGGCCGCGGCGGCGCGGATGCCCGTGTACCCGGACCTCTCCACTCTGCCTGTGCCGCGCCGAGATCTCTGGGACCCGAGCCCCTACCAGTGCATCTGGCCCACGGAGGAGCACCCGCCGTGGAAGACGATCTTTCCGCAGGTGGCGCTCGTTCGCACGTCCTTCGGCTGCCGGATGGACTGCTCGTTTTGCATGGTGCCGTCCCTGAGCGGGCGCCGGCACCTGACGCGGCCGCCCGAGGACATCGCGGACGAGCTCGCCTCGCTCGCTCAGGACCACGTCTACTTCTGCGACGACGAGACGTTCCTGAACGAGGCCCATGCGCGGCAGGTGGCCGAGGCGATCGCGGCGCGCGGGATCCGGAAGCGCTACTTCGCGTGGGCCCGCTCCACGACCGTGAACCGCCGCCCCGAGCTCTTCCGCCTCTGGCGCGAGATCGGGCTCGACGCCGTGTTCCTGGGGTTCGAGGCGATCTCCGACGCGGACCTGGACCGGATTTCCAAGCACTCCACGGTCGCGGACAACGAACGCGCCCACGCGGCGCTTCGGGAGATGGGGATCTCGGTCCAGGCCGGGTTCATGGTCAATGCCGGCTTCACCCGTCGGGACTTCCGGAACCTCCGGGACTACATGCGCCGGATGCCGCCGGCCCAGATCACCTGCACGGTGTACACGCCCTCGCCCGGCAGCCCTGCCTGGCACGAGGAGCGCAGCCGCTACGTCTGCCCGCCCTTCGCCCTGCACGACTGCATGCATCCCCTGACCGAGACGGCGATCCCCCGGCGGGAGTTCTGCCGGGAGTTCGCGGCCCTGAGCGCGGCGGGCGCGTCGCGAAACCCGTTGCGCGCCAACAACGCGCGCTTCCCCGTGCGCGACATCGTCCGGATCGTCTGGGCGGCCCGGGGTTACGCCGGCGCCTTGCGGCGGGTGTGGCGGGACTACTGACGCCGGCACCCGCCCGCTCCCCGAGTTGTCCTTTCGCTGTCGAGTTGCCATGCTCTTGCCGGAAACGGGAATTCTCACAAAGGGAGTGACGCATGGAGTTCGTAAAGCTGGGGAAGAAGGGGCAGCTCTCCATACCCCGTTCGTTGCTCAGGAAGGTGGGCATCTCCACGGAGACCCCGGTCCTGATCGGGGCGACCGACGACGGCGCCATCATCATCCGACCGGCTGCGGTATACCCCGTTGAGGTGTACTCCGAGGAGCGAGTCGCGGAGTTCGTTGCTGCCGTCGCCCCGGGGTCTGAGCGCGAGAAACGGCTCCGGAGGGCTCTCTGCGCAGCGAAATGACCCTCTTTCTCGACGCCAACGTCCTCTTTACCGCTGCCTCAATCGTGAAGGGCTCTGTGCCTCGTTGTTTCCGCTCGCCGCCGCAGGGCGCTGCCAGCTCGTCGCCTCGGCCTTCGTCATCGATGAGGCCAGGAGAAATCTCGTGCTGAAGGCGCCCGAAAAGGCTCCCGCCCTGGAACCGCTGCTGGAAGGTATCCTCGTTGTGCCGGAGTCCGCACCGTATGTAGTGGGTCGGTTACGCTCTTGCCTCATCGATGACAAGGATGCCCCCGTACTCGCCGCCGCCATCGGTTTCCGGTGCGACCTCCTCGTGACCGGAGACCGTCGGCACTTCGGTCACCTCTACGGACAGGACGCCGGAGGGGTGAAGGTCGTGACGCCGTCCGAAGCGTTCGACCTTCTCGGGGGACCGAAGGGGACGTAAGCGATATCGGGGACCGAAGGGGACGTAAGTACAACGGGTAACCCCCCGCCTTTGGCGGGGGACCCCCGAAGTTTGACGGTTCCGGGAGCGCGCCTTGGCTCTCGGGGGTGCCGAAAAAGGCTGACACCCGACAGGGTCTCGGTTCCGGTCGGCACTCATGCGCAAG
>JACRMM010000046.1 GCA_016214985.1 Deltaproteobacteria bacterium
ATACTAGCACTAGCTGCGACCTATAATAGCCAAACATGGCAATTTTACTTGGGCAACCGCGAACGCCTCCCGGTTCACCCCAGCGACATTCGCGGGTGCCCCTGGGGAGGGCGCTCCCGAAAGTCCGACAGGCTCCTAGGGCACAACCTGCGTCTGGAAGTGATCGCCGAGGGCGTGGAGACCGACGAGCAGCTCCTCTTCCTGCGGGAACGGGGCTGCGACGAGGCCCAGGGGTACCTCTTCAGCCGCCCGGTGCCCGCCGACCGGCTCCCGAAGTTCCTGGCCGACCGCATGACAGGACTCCTTGGCCCCAGCAGCGCCCGCCGTTCCTCCTCTTCTCTCGAACGCACCGCCTGACCCCACCGGGGCCGCGTCGGGCAAGGGGGGCTGAGACCCTCGCCCTGCCGCCCGCCCGCCTGCCAAGAACTTCTTCCATAGAAGTGAACTTGCGCCGGCTTCCTTCCATGGTAACGTCGCTACCTTCGTAGGCTCTGCCCAGCGGCAGAGCGGCCCTCTCTGCGGCAGTTCGAATCCTCGGTCCAAGCGAGGCCTGAGACGAACTCCGCCCGTACCTCCCGGGCGGTCGATAGTGCTGCGGACAAACCATGAAGACAGAGAAGGAACAGACGATGGCAGACACCGGCCAGCCCTCTCACGGGGCCGCCCACAAATGGAAATTCTTTCGGGCCAGTGGCTTCGATCAGGTTCGCCTGGACACCGGAGCGGACCTCCTGGCGCTCGACCAGCTGGACCGGAAGCTCTGGTTTGCGCTGAGCTGCCCGACCCGCGGCGTGGAGCTGGATGCCCGGACTCTGGCGCTCATCGACACGGACCAGGACGGCCGGATTCGCGTTCCCGAGATCCTGGAAGCCGTGAAGTGGGTCGGGGAAGTCCTGAAGAACCCCGACGACCTCACGAAGGGTGTCGACGGGCTGCCCCTCTCGGCCATCGACGACGGGAACCCCGAGGGCAAGCAACTCCTCGCCTCGGCGAAGCAGATCCTCGTCAATCTGGGCAAGGCGGATGCCTCCGTCATCACGATCGACGACACCGCCGATACGGCGCGGATCTTCGCCCAGACCCTCTTCAACGGCGACGGCGTCGTGCCGCCGGAGGCGGCGAAGGACGATGCGGTCAAAGGGGTGATGAACGACATCATCGCCTGCGTGGGCTCCGAGCCCGACCGGAGCGGCCTCGCCGGGATCACCCAGGCGCAGGCGGACAAGTTCTTCTCCGAGGCTCAGGCCTACGCCGACTGGGCGGCTCGGGCCGACGCGGAGCCCGCCGCGACCCTCTCGCTGGGAGACCGGACGGCCGCCGCTGCCGAGGCACTCAAGGCGGTCCAAAGCAAGGTGGACGACTACTTCGCGCGATGCGACCTCGCGGCCTTTGACCCCAAGGCCGCCGGGCCTCTGAACCCCGCCGAGGCCGATTACTCGGCTCTAGCGGTCAAAGAGCTCGCCGCCGAAGGCGACGCGGTTCGCGCGTTCCCCGTGGCCCGGGTCGCGTCGGGACGGCCGCTGCCGCTCAAAGAAGGCCTGAACCCGGCGTGGAAGAGCGCGATGGAACGCTTTCGCGACGAGGCCGTACGTCCAGTCCTCGGGGACAAGGAGAGCCTCACGGGAGAGGAGTGGGCCTCCCTGGTCGCCCGGTTCGCCCCCTACGAGACCTGGATGGCGGAGAAGGCGGGGGGCGTCGTCGAGGCCCTCGGGATCGCCCGGGTGAGGGAGGTCCTCGCCGGGGGGATGAGAGAGGCGGTGACCGCCCTCATTGACCAGGACATGGCCTTGAAGCCGGAAGCCGACGCCATCGCCGGGGTGGAGAGGCTCGTCCGCTATTGCCGGGATCTCTACCTCCTGCTCAAAAACTTCGTTTCATTCCAGGACTTCTACACCCGGAAGGCCAAGGCCAGCTTCCAAGCGGGCACCCTCTACCTGGACGGCCGAGCCTGCGAGTTGTGCGTCCGCGTGGACGACATGGCCAAGCACGGCGCCCTGGCCACCCTGAGCCGCACCTACCTCACCTACTGCGACTGCAGCCGGAAGGGCAGCGCCGAGAAGATGACCATCGCGGCCGCGTTTACCGACGGCGACTCGGATCAGCTGCTGGTCGGCCGAAACGGCATCTTCTTCGACCGCAAGGGGCAGGACTGGGACGCCACGATCGTAAAGATCGTCGACCACCCCATCAGCATCCGGCAGGCGTTCTGGGCCCCCTACAAGAGGGTCGTACGGATGATCTCCGAGCAGGCCGAGAAGATCGCCGCCGCGCGAGCCAAGGCTGGGGAGGACAAGGCGGCGAAGGTGATCGCCGACGCCGGAGCTCACGTCGAGGCGGGCAAGGTGCCCGCTGCCCCGGCACAGCCCTTTGACGTGGGCAAGTTCGCCGGCATCTTCGCCGCCATCGGCCTCGCCGTAGGTGCGATCGGCACCGCCCTCGCCGCGGTCGCGACGGGTTTCTTCAGCCTGGCGTGGTGGAAGATGCCGCTCGCGCTCGTCGGCGTAGTGTTGGCGATTTCGGGCCCCTCGATGCTCCTGGCCTGGTTCAAGCTACGGCAGCGAAACCTCGCCCCCATCCTCGACGCCAACGGCTGGGCGGTGAACACGCGGGCGAAGATCAACATCCCCTTCGGCGCGGCCCTTACTTCGGTGGCCGCCCTGCCGGCCGGGTCGGAGCGGTCCCTGGTCGACCCTTTCGCGGAGAAGAAGAGACCTTGGGGGCTCTACCTCGTCGTGCTCATCATCGTCGTGACCGCGGTGGTTCTGTGGATCAGGGGCTACATCCCCCGATAAAGGGGACCGGCGCGCCGGCGGCCGGCCCCGTGTCAGAGTCGAGAAAAGGAGGGAACCCATGACCTTGCATCGATGGCTGCGTGTCGTTGCCGCTGTTGCCCTCGGGGCGGAGGCGTTTCCCGCCCGCGCCGAGGAACCGAAATCGCCCTGGAAGGCGCAGGCGGCGGCCTCCTACGCCCGGACCTCCGGAAACACGTCCACCCAGACCGTCGCCGCCACGGCCGAAGCGGCCTACGAACCCAATCCGAACCGCTACTACGGCAAGGCGGGTTGGATGTATGGCAAGAACGAAGGTCTGACAAATACGAATAAGTACTACCTGGACGGACGGTATGAGAGGACGATCACGGACCGTCTCTTTGGTTTCGTGAATGCCAACTTCCAAAAAGATAAGTTTTCTGGATATGACTATCAGTGGTATGTGGGCCCTGGGTTGGGTTACGAATTCATCAAGACGGACAACCACCACCTGAAGGGTCTTGCTGGAGTATTGTACTCCTACGACAAGTTCCCGCTGGGTGATAGTAAGGATCACGACTCCTACGCAGCTGGGCTGGCGTCTGCCGAGTATGAATGGAAGATCACGGATACGATCAAGTTCAAGGAGGCTGCGGACTACCGGGTTTCCTTGAAGGATACGAACGTGTATTTCATCAACTCGAACACGACGCTCGAAGTCAAACTGGCAGCCAATCTAGCCCTGGGCCTCGGCTACCTCGTCAACTACCGCAACGACCTGCCGTCCAAGGATCTCAAACACACCGACACGACGTTCCTGTCGTCGCTCATCGTCACGTTCTGAGGCCTCTTTCGCCATCTCTCCGGTCGGGCACACGGGCGCCGACCCGAGAGATGGCGGATTGCCGCCCAAGGCAGGCGCGGCGCTCTGGATTGCCGCTCGCATTCCGCGAAACTCTCCCTACAACGCTTGGAAGGTCGGGGGTCTGCTGGCTTTGCCGCATTCGGCCTTTCGGGATGAGCCGCGCGGCGATGCGACGCCTGGCACCTGAGCGTCGGAGGAGAAGTTCGAATTCGGGGTTAACTTCCGGGCCAGTTGTCCGATCTGTGTAGTAGGGTAAGGCTCTCAATCGCAGGACGGACATCCGACGGAAGGATGAGGGAGACGGCGATGGCAAAGGACCCGATCAAGACCGCGCTCTGGGGCATGCTCGTCGGAAACATTGAAAACATGGGAATTCTGCCCGCGCTTCAGGGCGGGGAGATCATCGCCGGGGCGCTGGAAGGGGAGACGCCCCTCGAGAAGCTCGCGCAAATCGACGGCGAGGACAACTACGAGATCGTCGAGAAGAACGGCTTCCGCTACGTCATCCTGAAGGAGTGCCCTTTTCGGGCCATCTACAAGGACATCCCCGCCTGGGGTGAGAAGCCGATGAGGCTCGTCCAGGCATACAACAAGAAGGACGACGGAGGGGGAGCGCTCCATCCCCTGTGTCTGGTCCACAAGGGCGCGCGGACTGCGCTCAGGGCGGGTGTCATCAGCCTCGGTTGCCGCAGCGGGGCGACCGGGAAGATCGAGATTGCCGAGAAGGCGCTGCTCAAGGCATCGATCACGAAGGAAGAGGCGCTTGGCATGATCGAGGGCAAAGCCTGCCTCTTCGCCATCAAGGCCGGCTGAGCTCGGCCGTCTCGCTCGGATCTTGCCTCGTCGGCCCAAGCCGCCGGTTTCTCGGTTGCTCGGCTTCTTAATTGCTTCGGCGCGGCGCTTCCTGTGTCTCTGAGCGACCCGCACGGGCAGCGGAGGGTCGTCTCCGGCACGCGTCCGGTGCAGGCCGGCCGCCGCCGACCCCAGGAGCACCACCTTCAGAGGCAACCCGGAATCCATGACCTCTTCGACGGCTCGCCGGAAGCGGGTGAAGGGGTGCGGAGCGCGCTTCGCGACCCCGCGCCAGGTGGTGAGGGACGGGGGCAGGTCATGTCGGAAGCCGCCGGCGCCGAAAAGAGGACGGTATCAAGTCGCCAACCGCCCTCCCGAGGATCGCCCGAAGTGCCGATGCCCCCCCTTCCTGCCGACGCCGAACGCGAGCACGCCGCCCCGGGCCTGCCTGGGGCCGACGGGGAATTCGCGTTCGGGGGCCCATCCCTGTCGGAGTTGGACGACGACTTCTTCGGCCTCGCGCTGGCGCAGGGAGAGGAAGGGGACGGCGAGGGACTGGGTCTCGACGAGGACCCCGGGGGGCTGGGGTCTGCCTTTGCCTGCGTGGCCGAGAACCATCTGCGGCCGGTGCGCGCGTTCCTGGAGGGGCTGCGGGCCGCCCCGGCCGCGGCAGAGCAGGTGCGGCCGCTGCTGCCGCCCCTCGAGACGGTGATCGAATCGGCGCGCTCCATGGGCATGGAGGGTCTGCGCGGCCGCGTACGGACGCTGACCGCGCTGCTCCGGGGGACCCTGGAGAGCGGCGCCCGCGAGATCGACGGATCGCTGCGCGAGGCAGTGCTGCGGGCCTGGGACGGCTTGGCGGAGGACCTCCCCGAGCCCAGCGGGATGGAGGCGGGAGCAGACCCCCTGGACGGGTTGCTTCTCCGAACGCTTCTTCGCCTCGTCCCGGCCCTCGACGCCCACTCCCTCGACCGGATCCTCGGCGCGGGGTTCATCTCGCCGGATGCCCTGGCCGCGGCCGCACCCCGCGACCTGGCGGCGGTCACCGGAATCGCACCACACCTGTGCGAGGTCGGCGTCCGTCTGGCCGGTGCCTACTGCGACGGGAGGAGAGAGCGCCGTGCCTTGGGTGCCCCGGCCGACTGGCTCCACCTCTTCGAGCCCAAGCTCGCGGAGCTCGAGCGGCTTCACCGGCAGCTTGACGAGGGTGGGGAGGGCAGCCGCACGGGTCGGCGCCCGCTGCGACGCGAGCGGCAGCGAGCGGCCCTGGAGATCGAGATGCTGCTCGTCGAGATGGGGCAGCTACGCCTCCTCTTCGACCTGCAGAGGCAGCGCTTTGGGCGCCGGATCGAGAAGCTCCGCGACTTTGCCGCGGGCCTTCGACGGCCGGCCCTGCGCGACATCCTCGAGCGCCGGGCCGCGGGGGAGAGCCTTCAGGGCGTCGACTTGTGCGATGAGCAGCTCGAAGGCATCTCGCTCGCGGGCTCCGATCTGTCCGGGGCCAACCTCACCGGTGCCAGCCTGGCCGGCGCCGACTTACGTGCGGCGGTCCTCGTGCGCGCCTGCCTGCGGGAGACGTTCCTTCAGGGAGCCGACCTGACCGGCGCCCAGCTCGTGGGAGCCGTGCTGGAGGGCGCATGCCTGGCCAACGCCCGGCTGACCGCCGCGGACCTGAGCTTTGCCGGCCTCGAGGGGGCCGATCTGGAGGGGGCGCACCTGGGGCACGGCTGCCTCCGCCGGGCGCGTCTGGCCGATGCCAACCTGGCCAAGGCGCTCCTCGCGGACGCCGACCTGCGGGGAGCGGACCTGGCCGATGTCGATGCAGGAGGCGCCGACTTACAGCGGGCCGATCTGCGCGGCGCCGTGCTTCGGGGAGCGAGCCTGAAGGGCTCTGACCTGAGAGGGGCCGACCTGCGCGGCGCGGACCTTCAGGGGGCGAGCCTGGACGGCGCTCAGTTGGAAGGTGTGCAGGGTCTCGGACCCGACTCCGCACCGGTCCGACACGAGCCGGAATCCAAGACGGCCAGAACGCACCATCCGACCCCGGCGCCGCGCGGCGCCGGGAGGCGCCGGGGACTCGCAGTGGCCGCGGTGGTCCTGGCCGCCGCCGCCGCTGCCGCGATCCTTCCGTGGAACGGCCGGGGATGCTCCCCGCGGTCGGCTCCGAACCCCTCGGCCCCTTCCGCGGCAGCGCCTGCGGCCCTGGGACCCGTTGCCGTGGCTTCGTCCGAGGTGCCTCCAGCGCCTCCGGCCCCTCCCCTCTTAGAGGCGAAGGCCGAGCGCCGGGCGGCCGCTGCCGCAGAGGTCCACTCGGCCGAGGCGAAGCCTCTGGCGGCGCCACCGGCCCCGGCCCATCGGGCACCGCCCTCTCAGGCCAAGCCGCCTTTGCCGTCACCCAAGGTCGAAGCCGCGGCCGCCGCGGTCGAGCCGCCCAGGGATCCGACCCCGGCCCCCCAGAAACCGGCTGCTTCGGCCGGAGCGCCGGCCCCTCCGGCGGACGCTGAAGTGCCCGAGCCTCGGCCCCCGGCGCTGCCGGTCCTCTTCCGGGACCAGGCCCTCGAGCGGTGCGTGCGCCGGGCCTTGTCCCGCCCGGAGGGCCAGCTCTCCGAAAACGTCGTCGCCCAGATCTCCGAGCTCGACTGCTCCACCCCGAGACCAGGGGAACTGGATGTGGTCCGTCTGGACGGTATCGAGTTCCTCTCCAACCTCAACCGGCTCGACCTCTCGCACAACGCCGTTACCGACATCGCTCCTCTGTCTCACCTGGGCAAACTCGAGCAGTTGAACCTCAGGGGGAACTGCATCTCCAACCTCGCTCCCCTATCTCGCCTGGGCAAGCTCGAGCAGTTGAACCTCAGGGCGAACCGCATCTCCGACATCCGCCCCGTCTCCGCCCTGCCGGCCCGGTGCGAGATCGACCTGCTGGAGAACCCCATCGACGATATCGCCCCCCTCCTGACGAGAGGGCGACCGCCGGCGAGGTAGGCCGCTCTGCGTTCCCTGAGTTGCCCGTCTCGGTCCCGGAGATACTCCGCGTACCCTCCCCGGGGTGATCCAGGGCACCGTGGGGAGTCTTGGGGTCGTCGAGAGACGCCGCCCGCCGCTCGGCGGCCTCACAGCCCCACCTTGCGCAGCCGTTCGAGGAAGGACGGCTTCCGTTCGTTCGCCTGGCGAAGCGCCGTGACGCGCAGCAAGAAGTCGCTCCCTTTCTTCCTTGCCGCGAGGTCTCGCAGGTCGGCAAGCAGCTCAACGGCGCGGTCGTAGCTCTTGGGCTGCTTGGTGGCGATCAGGGTCTCCACCTCGGCCCAGAGCTTCGGCTCCTTGCCGACGATGCCGTCGAGGTACTTCGCCCGGGCAGCGGCTGCCGACCGCTCCCGACGGGCCTTCTCCTTGGACCGTTCTTCGGCCTCGCGGCGCAGTCGGTCCTCGGAGTGTGCCTCCGCGGCCCGGAGGAGCTCCCCGACGGTGCGACGGGTCTCCGGAGGCGGGTTCGAAGGTTTCCGTTGCCGCAGGAACTTCTGCCGAAGCTCCTCGATCCGCGACGCGTCGGTGCCCAGCAGCAGAGTCGAGAGGAAATCGTCCTTGTCGGATGCCGGGAGCCTTGTGACCCAGGCCCTCACGTCCTCGGGCCGGGGCGACACCTCCTCGAGAGGTTGACTCGCGAGGGCCGCGACCGCGAGGAGGTCCTCGTCGATCCGCAGGAAGTCCGCCAGGCTCTCGAGCGAGGCGCTCGGTTGTCCGAGCCCCGGCGGCACGGGCGGTTCTACGTCCTCGTCGTCCAGGTCTCCGGACTGCGCGCGAAGGAGCCAGCCCAAGTAGAGCGCCCTTACGTCGCCCCGCGCGAGCTCGGCCCGCAAGGGGACGAGCGGCGCGAGATGCCCTTGTCCCTCGACCCACTCGCCTCCGCCCTCGTCGTCGGAGTCGAAGGATAGGATGACCTTCCCGTCCGCCTCCCGCACCGAGGCACGTCCGCCGCCGCAGTAGTCTCTGGCAACCGTCAGCGGCAGCAGCCGCGAGGACAGGCGGAGCTTGAACTCGTGGGTGCCCCAGTTGGCCAGGTAGAGGAATGCGTCGAAGTACCGCTCCATCCACGCGTCCGGGTTGCCTTTGAAGCTGCCCCACGCGTAGTCGTTCACGAAGCTCGTCGAGGTGATGCGGGCGCGGCTCGAGTACTCCCGCAGCTCGCGCATCTCGGCGGCGGTGAGCGGCCGGTCGATCGCCTGGAACTCGTAGTACTGGTACTCGCTCATCGTTCCTCCGAAGCATGCGCTCCTCAGTGCCAGGTGCCCTCGTGCTCCTCTTCGTCCCCGTCCTCCGCGAGCCCCTCGATCATGGACAGCGCTTCGTGGACCGCCTCGACCACGTCCTCATCGCTCGAGCGAAGGAGGGGACGAAGACGCCCGGGCGCGTCCTCCGGGGCGACGAAGATCGACGCTTCAATGGCCGCAAGGAGCAGAGGTTTGGGGGTCTTCAGGGCGAGGAGCGGCGCGACCGAAGGCCAGGCTGCCTCCACGGCCTGGGCACCCGCCGCGCAGACTGCTTCCTGGCGGATCTCCGCACTTTCGTTCTTGAGTGCTTCGAGGATCTGCGCGTCGAAGCCCCTGACGTACTGCATGCAGAAGACCGCTGTCAGCCTCCAATCGCCGTCGCCGCTCGCGTAAGCATCGCTCACGGCTTCGGCGTGCCAGGCCTGGGGTGCCCGAACCGAGGCTTCGAGGACCCGGCGCCGGACCTCCTTCGGGACCGCCGTGTCCAGGAAGACCGCATGGAGTGACTCTCGGATGGTCTGGAAAGTCCTCTCGGTGATTGGCAGGTCGGCGTCTTCGAAGCCTTCCTCGTCGGAGTATTCAAGCACGGGCCCCAGGGCGATCGCCGCGTCGCCGCGCAACTCCTCCGACTCGGCCGGATTGCGCACAAGAAGCAGAAGCTGGGCGGCGAGCTCATCGTCAATGACGGTGAAATCACCGGCCACTTCGACGGCAAGGATGCGGTCGGCAGCGTCAGCCTGCGGATTCCGGAGGACCTCCAGGACCATCGCGCCGGTGTTCTTCGGCCGATCCCAGGGCGGGGTGTCTCTCAGTGTCTTCAGGTCCATTTTGTCCCTCGCTTTCGTTCGTCATCTCCGCCGTCGATGTGACCGCACTGACTACGTCTTTGTCCACCGCGCTTTTGCCCGCTCCAGAAACGACGGCGTAGTGCTCGGTCCCCTGCCCGCCGCGAGCTTCTCGAAGTCCACGATGAAGCCGGTCTTCCGGTGATGCCGAGCGTGGATCTCATCCACCGTCTTCTGCCATTCCTTGCGGTTCCCCGCCTTCTCGAAGCACTTCTTTGCCCTCTCGAGGTTTCGCAGCGCGGCGTCGTAGTACTTGCTCTTTCCGGCATTCACGATGCGAAGGCCCTGGGCGCGCCACAGGCGTGCGGCCACGTCGGGGTGCGCCCTCTCCAGGTTCTTCGCCGCCGGCTCCGTGACGTAGTGGCTCAACTGCTCGAGGGCCGCGTCGGTGGCCGCGCGCAGGCGCAGCACCAGGCGTTCCGGTTCCTTGGCATGCAGGAACAGCTCGATCGCGGAAGCCAGGTCCGCCTCTTCCACCGCCCCCACGGCCTTCTCGTGCCACACGGATCGTTCAGCCTTGGGCACGAATTCCATGAGCTCGTCGTAGGCGTACGGGCACGGGTGCTCACGGTAGGCGGTCCAGGCGGCGTCAAGCGCCTCACCACCGCGGCCGAGCTTGGTGAGAAGCTTCCGCTTGAGCTCCGCCAGATCGAGACCGCCCGCGAACCCACGAGGCGACCTCTCCGAGAGATCGATCCCCCGCTCCACCCAGGCCAGGGCTTCTTGGGGCTTGCGCCGGGCCGCGAAGATCGTCGCGAGCGCGTGGCAGTCCTGCGGGGTGAGCCCGGTGGCCTCGGCGAGAGACAGGTAGGCCTCCGAGTTCTTCTGCGCCAGGTACAGGGTGCGAAGCACCTCACCCCAACGGCGTCGGAAGTGGTCTGGATCGTGGAACGTCGACCCGCCGGGCGAAGGAGGTTCTTGCGGGATGGTCTCGAACCGCTCCCGCACCCGCCGCGCAAAGGTGGCGAGGCCGACACGGTCCAGCACCTTGGCCAGCTCCTTCTCGATCCCGTGGCAGAACCCGTAGGGGTCGTCGTCCATCCAGGCGAGGAGGCGCGAAGCGGTTTCGTCGGGGTCCGCAGCGGCGGCGTTCCGCGCTTTGACCCAGCCGACGAAGAGGGTCTCGACGAACTGGCCGAAACAGCCGCTCGAGTCGTCGACCTCCTCCACCTTCTCGTGGCAACCTGCGAGGAACGTTTCGTAGAGTGCGGCAGCGCGGACGGGATCGGTCTTCAGAAGCTGCGCGACGGAAGCTTCGACCTCTTCGAGAGCGCTCACGAAGGACCAGCATGCGTGGTAGGACACGAAGCGGCCGGGTTCGAGGGCGCTTTCGATCTGACGCTCCAGCGGATCCGGTTTGCCGCGAGTTCGTGCGGTCATCTCTCACCCTTCCCGGACCCGGTCGAGAGGGGCGATCGGCCGACACATAAGGCGCATGGTGGCCCCATTCTTCCGCGGGTGACTCTGGGTTGCGCTGTTCCTGGGAATTGTGATGGGGTATACGTGTCGTGCCCGCGCCCCGTCAAGGCCGACTCTCTCTCGGCGTTGCGACGGTGCGCCAGCAGGTGAGCCGAGTTGTAGGGTGGGCGGTTCCCGCGAGGCGGGGTTCGCCCACCGAAACGTGGCCCGCGTGGGGCAACCCGCCTTCGGCGGAACGCCCCACCCTACGGCCGGAGGTGACGATGCCCCGCCCGAAGAAGACCGCCGCGGCGCCGAAAGGCGCCGCCTCATACAGCCACCCCGCCGCCGACCTGGCGGCCCGGCCCGAGATCGGGACCCAGGCGCACTTCAAAAAGGCCCGGGCACCGGCCACCTACCGGTTCGACTCTTCGCTCGCGCCCGAGCTCAATTGGGATGGTCAGAACCCCGCCCGTGAAGAGGCCGAGGCGCTGCTTCGTGCCATCGAGGAAGCGGGGAGCCTCGAAGAGGCCCGGGCCGCCGCCGCAAAGCTGAAGGCCCTCTCTCGCCCCTTCCTCAACTGGTCGGGCAAGGCCGAGCGGCTGTCGTTCGACGTGCCCACCCTGCCCCTCTTCGTGCACGAGCGGCTCTCCACCCGTGCCATCCTCGAGACCCTCAAGGGTCACAAGCGCGACAAGCAGCTCGACTTCTTCGACTCGCTCTTCGCAAGCCCCGAGCGCTCGCTCGCCGACCAGGTGCTCAAGGCTTACGAGCACCGCGACCAGTGGGTGAACCGGCTGCTGCTGGGCGACTCGCTGGTGGTCATGAATTCGCTCCTGCGCTACGAGTCCATGGGCGGCCAGGTGCAGATGATCTACATGGACCCGCCCTACGGCGTGAAGTTCGGCTCGAACTTCCAGCCCTTTGTCCGCAAGCGCGACGTCAAGCACAACGAAGACGACGACGTCACGCGCGAGCCCGAGATGGTGCAAGCCTACCGCGACACGTGGGAGCTCGGCCTCCACAGCTACCTCACCTACCTGCGCGACCGCCTGCTCCTCTGTCGCGACCTCCTCGCCCCCACGGGGTCGATCTTCGTCCAGATCAGCGATGAGAACCTGCACCATGTGCGGGAGGTGATGGATGAGGTGTTCGGGGGGGAGAATTTTGTAGCAGTGATAACATTTTCGAAGACCAGCGGCTCCACGGGTGACTATCTGTCCAGCACGTGCGACTACCTTCTGTGGTATGCACGGGACATTGAGCGTCTGAAGTACCGGACGGTATTCCAGCAGAAGGTCATCGGAGGCGCAGGAGCTACTGGCTACAACCGCGTCCTATTGCCAGACGGCACCAAACGAATCCTAAAGACAGAGGAAATTTCCAACCCAACACTGCTAGAAGCAGGCTCTCGCGTCTATACACTCGACAACTTGATGAGCCAGTCAATGGGCCGAGAGAAGGGTGCAGGCGCAGCGTGCTGGTTTCCAATATCTCTTGGTGGGAGGGAGTACCGCCCAAACCAAAGGTCCAGATGGAAGACTAACGAAGAGGGGATGACGCGGTTACTGACAGCAAATCGCCTGGAACCTGCCGGTGATACGATGCGGTACGTTAGATACTTTGAGGACTTCCCGGCATTCCCGCTCAGCAATTTATGGGAAGATACAGGCATCGCGGGATATGCGGCAGACAAACTCTATGTGGTGCAGACATCGAACAAGGTAATCCAGCGCTGCCTTCTCATGACCACCGACCCCGGCGACCTCGTCCTCGACCCCACCTGCGGCAGCGGGACGACGGCTGCCGTGGCCGAGCAGTGGGGCCGGCGTTGGATCACCATGGACACGAGCCGCGTTCCCCTGGCCCTGGCACGCCAGCGCCTGCTCACGGCGACCTACGACTACTACCAGCTCGTGGACGACGCCCGGGGCCCAGCTGGAGGGTTCGTGTACGTGCGCCGCCAGAACAGCAAGGGCGAGGAGGTGGGCGGCATCGTCCCCCACGTGACCCTGAAGAGCATCGCCAACAACGAGCCGCCCGCCGAAGAGGTGCTGGTGGACCGGCCCGAGGTGGCCAAGGGCGTGGTGCGCGTCACGGGACCCTTCGTGCTCGAGGCCACGATCCCCACGGCCGAGGGCCTGGACGAGGAGCCGGAGACGCCGGGTATCCAGAGCGAGAGCCACCAGACCCACGTGGAGCGGATGATCGAGGTGTTGCGACGGGCACCGGTGCTGCGTTTGACGGGGAAACAGACCGTTACCCTGAAGCAAATCCGACCGCCGGCGAAGACGCTGGCGCTCTCTGCAGAGGCCGTGGTCGACGTACTCGCCACGGGGACCACCCCTCTCCCTAACCCTCTCCCACTGAGGGGAGAGGGAATGAAAGGCGAGGGGGCAAGAGAGGTGACCGAGGAGCCCGTTGCCATCGTCTTCGGCCCCGAGAACGGGCCGCTCTCGGAGCGCCTGGTGCGCGAGGCGTGGGACGAGGCGGGCCTCAAGCGCTATACGCGGCTCTTCGTGATCGGCTTCGGCATCGACTCCAAGGCGCGCGAGTTCGTGGAAAAGGCGGGGCAGATCGGCATCCCCTGCGTGTACCTGCAGGCGTCGATGGACCTGCAGATGGGCGACCTCTTGAAGAACATGCGGTCGAGCCAGGTGTTCAGCGTGTGCGGCCTGCCGGACGTGGCGGTGAGAGCCGCGGGCGGCACAGCGGGGCAAGCCCCGCCCTACGAGGTGGAACTGCTGGGGCTCGACACCTTCGACCCGGCCACCATGGAGCCCACTCACCTTTCGGGCAGCGACGTGCCGGCGTGGTTCCTCGACACGGACTACAACGGCCTGGTCTTTCGCGTATGCCAGGCCTTCTTCCCGCGCACGGGCGCCTGGGAGAGCTTGAAGCGCGCCCTCAAGGCCGAGTTCGAGGACACGGTGTGGGAGCACCTGTCGGGCACCGTGAGCGCGCCCTTCGAGGTCGGAGACCACCGGCAGATCGCCGTCAAGGCCATCGACCCGCGGGGGAACGAGCTGCTGGTCGTGAAGAAGCTGGAGGGGGGGAGATGATTCGGGAGGTCGCCATCCGGCGCTTCAAGCAGTTCGAGGACGTGACCTTCGGGCTCTCCGGGCATGTAGTCCTGGCCGGACAGAACAATTCCGGCAAGACCACGGTTCTGCAGGCGCTCTCTGCCTGGTCGCAGGCCCTGGAGCTCTGGCGCCTGCTCAACGACACCCAGAAACACAACGGGTACTACAGCAAGAAGCCGGTGGCGCGGCAGGCCTTCAGCGCCGTGCCGCTGCGGTCGTTCGACCTGCTCTGGCGGGATCGAGAGTACGCGGGCTCGGTGGAGATCGAGGTCACAACCCAGGCCGGCTGGAAGCTGGCCATGGAGCTCGACGCGGACAGCACCGAGCAGATCTACGTGCGCCCCTCCCGTCTGACGCCCCGGGAGGTCTTGCAGCAACCGGCGCCCACGATGGTCTATGTGTCCAGCATGGACGGCCTGGAGATCGAGGAGCCCGCGATCAACAATCCGGAGTGGATCCGGACCCTGCTGGGGCGGCAGCGGCCCGGAAGCATCCTTCGGAACCTGCTGTACGAGGTTTCCCGAACCCCGCACTGGGATGACCTCCGCGGCACCGTGCGCAAGCTGTTCGGCGTAGAGTTGGAGGTCCCCCAGACCTACGGCGGCCAGATCATCTGCGAGTTCGGCCGGCCGGGGAAACCCACCCCCCTCGACATCATGAGCGGGGGCAGCGGGCTGCATCAGGTTCTCCTGCTTCTGGCCTGCCTCTACACGCGCGCCGGGTCCGTCCTCCTGATCGACGAGCCCGACGCCCACCTTCACGTCTTCCTCCAAGACACGATCTTCTCCGAGATCCGGTCCGTCGCGGCGAAGACGAACTCCCAGGTGGTCCTGGCGACCCACTCTGAGGTGATCTTCCGCTCTGTGCCGCCCGAGAGCCTCGTCGTGATGATGGGGCGACCCCGACGCCTCGCCGACTGTGCCGAACGGGAGAAGCTCGCTCGGGCCATGGGTGTTCTGGAGCAGGTTGACGTCATCAATGCGTTATCGGGGCCTGGCGTGATGTATCTGGAAGGCTATACCGACTTGAACCTCTTGCGCGTGTGGGCGGACAAGCTCGGGCATCCAGCCGCGGAGTTCTTCGACGTCGAGCCCTTTTGGAAACCCCAGGCCTGGGAGCCGAGGGATGGAGCGGGTGGGATCAGGGCAAAGGAGCACTTCGAGGCGTTGGAACTCGTTCGCGAAGACATCACGGGCGTCTGGCTGATCGACGCTGACGGCAAGGCCCGGGGCGTCACAGCTACGCCTGCCCCGGAGCGCGGCAAGTTGAATCGGATCGCCTGGAGCCGGTACGAGACTGAGAGCTACCTCGTGCATCCGGCAGCCCTGGAGTGCTTCCTCGAACACAAGACCGGAGAGCCGGCCCAGGAAGCGGTGCATCGGTTCTTTGCCGAACGCTTCGGCGCGGAACTAACCGACGCGTTCTACTCCCAGCCCTTTGCGCCTCCCGCCCTGGTCGAGAACTTCTTGAAGACGACCAAGGCGCGGACGAGCATCCTCGGCGCCCTGTTCGAAGAGTCCGGCCTGTTCGGCCTGGACTACACGCACTACGAAGAAGTCGCGCTGTGTATGACACCCGAGGAGGTCCACCCCGAGGTAAGAGAGAAGCTCGACTTCATCCAGCAGGCATTCGGGCTATGACCGAGTTTCAGGTCGCCGAGCCCATCCTCAACTCCCCCTATGACGAGCCGCGGGAGCACTGGTGGATCATCGAGGGCCTGCCCCTGGAGAGACGCCAGGGCCGCCGGCCCGCGATGTACTACTACGTGGAGCCGGGCCGAAACCAGGCAGAGCGGGGCGGTTTCCACATCGAGCTCAAGCGCGTGAATCTCATCCGCGAGCGGGTGAAGGCGTGGCGCCAGGAGGGCTGGCCGGGCGTGACGCGTACGACGCGCGACCTGCTTACCTACTGGCGGCGCGAGGGCCGGGAGAAGCGGCTCTTCTTCGCCCAACTCGAGGCGGCCGAGACGATCCTCTTCCTCGCGGAGGCTCGGGCGGACTTCCGGCAGGGCGTCGAGATCCCTCGGGACGAGCCGACCGAGGAGGCCCGGGCCAAGGGCTACGCGGGCTTCCTCCGCTACGCCTGCAAGATGGCCACGGGGGCGGGCAAGACGACCGTGATGGGCCTCCTGGCAGCCTGGAGCCTCCTGAACAAGGCGGCCAACCCCGGCGACCGGCGCTTTTCCGACGTGGTGCTGGTGGTCTGCCCCAACGTGACGATCCGCGACCGCTTGAAGGAGCTCGATCCCGAGCAGGGCGAGGCGAGCCTCTACCGGACGCGCGATCTCGTGCCCGGCCACCTGCTGCCCCACCTTGCCCAGGGCAAGGTGCTCGTGACCAACTGGCACGTATTCGAGCCCCAGGCGCCCCAGACCGCCGGCGACGGAGGGCGGGTGGTGCGGGCCGGCGTGCCGGTCGTCACGACCGAAACGATCCGCCTGGGTGAGAAGAACGAGACCAAGCGGGGCAGCCGCTGGGTCACCCGCGAGACGCTCGGCCTCCAGATCGCCAACGGGCTCGTGGAGGTGGTGGAGGGCGATCCGGCCCGGGACCCGGTGGTCAAGGTGCGAAGCACCCGGTATGTGGAAAGCGACACGGCGCTCGTGAACCGCGTGCTGCGTGACGTGGGGGGCAAACGGAACCTCCTCGTCTTCAACGACGAGGCCCACCACGCCTACCGCGTCAAGGTCGAGCGCCCCGAGGACTGGGAGGAGCTCGACGAGGACGAGCGCGAGGAGTGGCTCTCGGACAAGACCGAAGCCACGGTCTGGATCGACGGGCTGGACCGCGTGGCGAAGCTCCGCGGCATCAACGTCTGCATCGACCTTTCAGCGACGCCTTACTTCCTCAACCGTGTGGGGCAGGAGGCGAACCGGCCCTTCCCCTGGGTGGTGAGCGACTTCGGGCTCATCGACGCCATCGAAAGCGGGCTCGTGAAAATTCCCCAGCTCGCCGTGCGTGACACCACCGGCGCCGAGGTGCCCGGGTACTTCAACATCTGGCAGTGGATCCTTCAGCCCGGCCGGCTCACGGCCTCGGAGCGGGGCGGCAAGCGTGCGCACCCCAAGCCCGAGGCGGTGCTCAAGTGGGCCCACCACCCGATCGCTATGCTCGGCGGGCTGTGGGAGGAGACGCGCCGGGAGTGGCTGACGCTCCGGGGCGAGGAGCGGCCGCCCGTCTTCATCCTCGTATGCAAGAACACGGCGCTGGCGAACGTGATCTTCGAGTGGCTGGCCAACGGCCGGTGTCCGGTGGGCATCCCTCCCTCCAAGCTCGACGGCTTCCGCAATACGCCCGCCGAGACGAACACGATCGTGGTCCACTCCAAGGTGGTGGAGGAGACGGACCGCGACCTGGCGGGCGGCGGCTCCCAGGCCGACGAGAAGCGTTGGATGCGCTTCACCCTCGACACCGTGGGCAGGCGGGACTGGCCTCGGGACCGCCAGGGCCGAGAGCTCACCCCCGACGGCTTCGCCGACCTGGCGAAGAAGCTCGATCGGCCGCTCCACCCCCCGGGCCGCGACGTGCGCTGCATCGTGAGTGTGGGCATGTTGACTGAGGGCTGGGACTGCCAGACCGTGACCCACATCGTGGGTCTTCGGCCGTTTCAGTCGCAACTCCTTTGCGAGCAGGTCGTGGGGCGGGGGCTTCGCCGGTCGAGCTACGAGGTGGGCGAGAATGGCCGACTGACCGAAGAGGTGGCCAAGGTCTTCGGGGTGCCGTTCCAGATCGTGCCGTTCAAGGCCAATCCGGCCGGGGCGCCGCCGCCCACGGTGAAGCGGCACCACGTGCGAGGGCTACCGGAGCGGGCCCACTTGGGGATCGAGTTCCCTCGGGTCGAGGGCTACGTGCAGGCCGTGCGAAACCGCGTGACGGTGGACTGGAGCGGCGTCCCGCCGGTCACCTTGGAGCCCGGCCGCATCCCGCCCGAAGTCGAGGCGAAGGGACTGCACCCCACGAACACCGGGCGTCTCTCCCTTTCCGGGCCGGGCAAGGCGGATGCTCTTACGCTTGAGGCGTTTCGCCGCGCGCGCCGAGAACAGGAGCTCGTCTTCGACGTAGCCGGTGCGCTTACGCGGCTTTTCCGCGAGCAGCGCGAGTGCCAGGTGCCTCCCCATGTGCTCTTCCCTCAACTGGCAGCGATCGTGCGACGATACCTGGACGAAAAGGTGGAAGCTCCTGCGCCGTCCGACAAGAGAGACGTCTTTCTCTCGCCATACTACGGATGGCTTGTGGAAGCTCTGCTTCAGAACCTGCGCGGCGACGTGGAGGAGGGCGAGGCGCCGGAGCTGCCGCTCCTGGAGACCTCGCGGGGGCCCGGCTCCACGGCCGAGGTGGACTTCTGGACGAGCCGCGACGCGCGCGAGGTCACGAAGAGCCAGGTGAACTACGTCGTCGCCGACACGAAGCGCTGGGAGCAGTCCGCGGCCTACTATCTCGACACGCACCCTGCGGTGGCTGCCTTCGTAAAGAACGCCGGGCTGGGTCTGGGCATCCCCTATCTTCACAACGGCGAGCAGCACGAGTACGTGCCGGACTTTGTCTTACGGCTGGCCGTCGAAGAGGGGCGTTACCTCCTCTTGGAGACCAAGGGCTACGATCCGCTCAAGGAGGTCAAGAAGGCCGCTGCCGAACGGTGGTGTGCGGCGGTGAATGCCCGGGGTGGATTCGGGCGATGGGCGTACACCGTCGTGGACAAACCGGAGAAGATACCCGGAGTCCTCAGCGCCGCCGCGAAGGGGTGACCCAACGGACCCGCCGGCCTGGGCCAGGGGCCCGTCCTCCTCGGACGGGCCGCCCTCTGCCCCTACCGCCCCGTCATCTCATCGATCGCCTTTCCCCCGGTTTCACCGGTCCGCACCCGCGCCGCGCCGTCGAGGGGGAGCACGAAGATCTTCCCGTCGCCGGGGTTGCCGGTCTGGTTGGCCGCGATCAGGGTCTTCACCACCGAGGCTACGGCCTCGTCGGGCACCACCAGGCTGAGCATCCGTTTGGCGATGAGCCGAGGGCCCAGGGCGAGGCTTGCCAGCGCTTCGGGCGGGGGACCGGCGTCGTCCAAGAGCGCGTTTTGGACGTCAAAGTCCACCGGTCTGCTTCCCCGGCCCATGACCCTGGCCCCGGTCAAGGCCGGGAAACCGGCGTCCGCGAGGGCGAGTTTGGTCTGAATGATCTTGTTCATCCGGATGACGGCCATCACCTCCTTCATGGCCGGTCTCCGGCTTCCATTGCCCCGCTCGAGATGGTGTAGACCTCGCTCACCGGGCTCACGAAGATCTTGCCGTCGCCAAAGGCCCCCTTTTCACCCGTGCGGGCCGCTTCCATCACGGCCCGGAGGAGGAGGTCCTTGTCGCTCTCGTGCACGACCGCCATCAGCATTTCCTTGGGCAACTCGTCGTAGGTGACGTTGCCCACCTTGAGGCCCCGCTGCTTGCCACGGCCCGCCACGTCCATCTTGGTCACCGCCGGGTAGCCCGCGTCGAGCAGGGCCTGCAGGACGGCGGCGGACTTCTCGGGTCGCACAATCGCTCGCACCATGATCATGACATTACTCCTTTGGCTGTCAGCGCTCAGCTGTCAGCGGTCAGCTACTTCGTAAGATGTCTTTCCTCGCTTCAAGCTGACAGCGGATCGCTGACAGCTGACCGCTCGCGCCTACCCAAACAGCCCGTAGTCCATCAACGTCTTCTCCAGCTCTGGGATCGGGAGCGGCTTCGGGATTACGAACATGTCGTTCTCGTCCATGGTCTTGGCAAGGTCGCGGTAGTGCTGGGCCTGGCCGTGCTCCGGTGCGTGGTCGATGACCGTCTTCCGGTTGATCTCGGCGCGCTGCACCATGTTGTCGCGGGGCAGGAAGTAGATCATCTGCGTCCCGAGCTTCTCGGCGAAGGCCTTGATCATCGCCTCCTCGTTGTCCACCATCCGGCTGTTGCAGATGAGGCCGCCGAGGCGCACGCGGCCGGCGTCGGCGTACTTCTTGATACCCTTGCAGATGTTGTTCGCTGCATACATGGCCATCATCTCGCCCGAGACGACGATGTAGATCTCCTCCGCCTTGCCCTCCCGGATCGGCATGGCGAACCCGCCGCACACGACGTCGCCGAGGACGTCGTAGAAGACGTAGTCGAGGGCCTTGTCCTCCTCGTAGGCGCCGAGCTGCTCCAGCAGGTTGATCGAGGTGATGATGCCGCGGCCCGCGCAGCCGACGCCCGGCTCGGGTCCGCCCGACTCGACGCAGACGGTGTTGCCGAAGCCCGGCCGGGCCACGTCGTCGAGCTCCACGTCTTCCCCTTCCTCCCGCAACGTGTCGAGCACGCTCTTCTGCGCGAGCCCGCCGAGCAGCAGGCGCGTGGAGTCGGCCTTGGGGTCACACCCGACGACCATCACCTTCTTGCCCATCTCTGCGAGCCCGGCCACCGTGTTCTGGGTCGTCGTGGACTTGCCGATCCCGCCTTTGCCGTAAATGGCCACTTTTCGCATGGAACACCTCCGTTGACGTGTGGGGTTGCCCGAGCCAAGAGCAACGGCCGTGCCATGGAGAGACGCGTACCGGGGAACCGGTGCAAGCACTTGAACTAACGCTGTTTCTTCCGGGGGAGGAGCTCGGGACGGGTTGGGACGTCCGTCGGTGAGGCGGGGCGGTCTTCACAAAACGGAAGGATTCCGCTTTCAACTTTGTGAGGGGAGGGGGGACGCGGGAGTGCCGGGCCGGCGGCGGGATTATGATCTCCGCCTGACGTCCTCCGAAGGCTCCGTATCGGAACCGACCGCGCCGCACGCCTCCGCGGGCCGCTTCACGGCAGGTGGTCTGCCGGTCCTTCTCCGGCGGGCGCAGGGCGCGCCGCCTTTCGGGGGAGCCGGTGCCACGACGCGAGAGCCGCGCCCCCGAGCCCCGAGGCCGCCGCCAGGTACAGGCCGGCGCGGGGACCCCACACCTCTGAGAGCCACCCCACGAGGCCGCCGCCGAACGGGGTGCTTCCGAGGAAGAGGACCGCGTAGAGCGACATGATCCGGCCCCGCATCTCGGGGGCGCAGCGGGTCTGGAGGAGCGCGTTTGAGGTCGAGAGGAAGGTGATGCTGGCCGCGCCCAGCGGTACGAGGGCCGCACCTTCCCAGACGAGGGTCGGGGCCGCGGCCGCGGCGAGCGCCAGGGCGCCGAAGGCCGCAGCCGCGCCGATCATCAGCCGGTAGCTCGGCTCCGCCCGCGACGCGGTGGCCAGCGCGCCCAGGAGCGAGCCGGCCGCAAACAGGGACGCCAGAAACCCGTAGTCGCGGGGGCCGCCCCCGAAGGCGAACCGGGCGAGTACCGGCAGCACCACCCGGAAGTTGATGCCCAACGTGGCCACGGCCGCCATGAGCAGGAGCGGCGCGCGGAGCTCCTCGGTGGACCAGGCGTAGCGAAGCCCTTCGACCACGCCTCCGCGCGCGCCGGGCCGAGGCCGCTGGCGCACGATCGCATCGCGGTCCAGGGCGGCGAGGGCGGCGAGCACGGCGCCGAAGGAGGCGGCGTTGAGGAGGAACGCCGGCGCGATGCCCCACGCTGCGATCACGATACCCGCCAGAGAAGGGCCAATGATCCGGGCCAGGTTGAAGGAGGCGCTGTTCAGGGCGACGGCGTTCGGCAGGTCTCCGGGACCCACGAGCTCGCTCATGAACGACTGGCGTGCCGGGTTGTCGAGCGCCGTGGCGCACCCCAGGAGAAGCGCCAGGAGGTACACCATCCACAGCCGCACGGCGCCGGCCGCAGCGAGGCCGCCGAGCACCAGGGCCAGCGCCGCCATGGTGCTCTGTGTGAGCATCAGGATTCGCCGCTTGTCCCAACGGTCGGCCAGTGCCCCGCTCCACAGGCCGAAGAGGAGCACCGGCAGGAACTGAAGGGCGGTCGTGATGCCGACCGGCAGGGCGCGGCCGGTGAGGCTGAGCACCAGCCAGTCCTGGGCGACCGTCTGCATCCACGTGCCGGCCTGGCTCACCACCTGTCCCGTGAAGTAAAGCCGGTAGTTGCGCACGGCGAGGGAGCGGAAGGTCTGTCGGATCATGAGGCCGCCGGACGAGGCGCTCAGCGAGGGAGGGGGTTTGCCGGCGATGCTCTGCTCATCCCGCCGCGCCGGAGGCCCGGATGCGCGCCACGTCCGCGGAGGAGTACCCGAGGCCGGCGAGCACCTGGTCCGTGTGCTCGCCGAGCCGGGGCGGGGGAAGGCGCACTCCGGCGGGCGTGGCCGAGAGCTTGACCGGAAAGCCCAGGAGTTCGAGGGGGGCGCGTGTGGGGTCGCCGAGCGGGAGGGTGAGCCCCCGGTGTTGCCAGTAGGGGTGGTCGGCGAGCTCGTCGAGCTCGAGCACCGGAGTGACGCAGCAGTCCACGGACGCGAGCTCGCGGGCCCAGGCGTCCCGGGACTGGGTCCGAAAGAGTGCAGAGAGCTCCCCGAAGATCCGGTCGCGGTCCGCGCCCTCGGCGAACTGGAGGGCCGTCCACTCCGGCCGGCCCACGTGGCGGCACAGGCGCTCCCAGAACTTGAGCTCCAGTGCCCCTACGGCCAGGAACCGGTCGTCGGCCGCCGCGTAGACCGCGTAGCACGGGAACTCGCCGGAGAGGTAGGTCGGATCCGCCACCCCTCGAAACGCCCACCGGTAGACGATCCAGGGAGCGAGCCCGTCCACCATGGCCGCGTCCACGAACTGTCCTTCTCCGGTGCGGTCCCGCGCCAGCAGCGCGAGGAGGATCCCCAGCACGGCGTTCAGGCCCCCCCCGCCGATGTCGGCCGCCTGGAACCCCGGGATCACCGGTGCTCCGTCCCGCCCCCGCACCAGCCCCAGCGTGCCGGCCAACCCCATGTAGTTCACGTCGTGGCCCGCCTTGTCCGCGTAGGGACCGTCCTGGCCGTAGCCGGTGAGGGCGCAGTAGACGAGCCGCGGGTTCTCGGCGCGCAGGGCCCCGTACCCGATGCCGAGGCGGTCCATGACGCCGGGTCGAAACGACTCGACGACCACGTCCGCACCCCGGGCGAGCTCGCGGAAGACCCGCTGGGCCTCGGGCACCTTGAGGTCCAGGGCGAGGCTCTTCTTGTTGCGGTTCAGGTTGAGGAAGAAGGCGCTCTCCCCGTCCACCAGGGGCGCGAACGACCGCAGGTAGTCGCCCGTTCCCGGCTCCTCGACCTTGAGCACCTCGGCTCCGTAGTCAGCCAGGAGCTGCGTGGCGAAGGGTCCTGGCAGGAGCCGGGAGAGATCGAGAACTCGAATGCCTTCGAGGGCGGTGGGCATGGGCAGACTCCTCCGATCGGTGTGAAGGCTCCGGGCTCGCGCATCTTGCCGAAACCCTGCTCCCCCTGCAACTGCTGCATCCCGATTGCTGCGCCGGACCGGGGAACGTGGTAGCTTCGACGGGGGGAACGAGCCCGTGATCTGCCGCGCGCGAAGGAGGCCATGGAAACAATCCTGGTCGTCGACGACGAGGAGTTCCTTCGAAACGAGCTCCTCCGCATCCTGGGCGAGGAGTACGAGGTGCGGGGGGTGGGCACCGGGGCGGACGCCCTCGCGGCCGTGGCCGGCGCGGGCGCCGACCTCGTGCTCCTGGACCTCAACCTCCCCGATTGCCACGGCATCCACGTGCTCCGGGAGATCAAGGCCCGGGCCCCCGAGACGCTGGTGATCGTCATCACCGGCTACGGCTCGGTCGAGAGCGCGGTAGAGAGCCTCAAGCTCGGTGCCTACGACTTCATCAAGAAGCCCTTCAAGGCCGACGCCATCAAGCTCATCGTGCGGCTTGCCCTGGAGACCCAGCGGCTGCGCCGCCGGGTGCGCGTGCTCCGGGAGCGGGAGATCGGCCAGGGTCCGACGGTCGTGGCCGAGAGCGTGTCGATGAAGGAGGTGGTGCGCCAGGCTCGGGAGGTGGCCCGCCACCCGGAGACCACCGTGCTCGTCACCGGGGAGAGCGGTACGGGCAAGGAGGTGGTCGCCCGCCTGATCCACGACGAGTCGGAGCGCAGCCAGGGGCCCTTCCTGGAGATCAACTGCGCGGCCATCCCGGCGGCCCTCCTCGAGAGCGAGCTCTTCGGCCACGAGGCCGGAGCCTTCACGGACGCGCGCCGAGCCCGGGATGGGCTCCTCGAGGCGGCGGCCGGCGGCACCGTGTTCCTCGACGAGGTGGGGGACATGGACCTCGGGCTCCAGGCCAAGGTCCTGCGGTTCCTGGAGACCCGGAAGATCCGGCGCATCGGCGGCGTGCGCGACGCGGAGGTGGACGTCAGAGTCATCGCGGCCACGAATCAGAGCCTGAGGGAAGCAATCGACCGCAGGGTGTTCCGCGAGGATCTCTACTACCGGCTCAACGTGTTTCCGATTCGCGTGCCGCCCCTGCGCGAGCGTCCCGACGACGTGCTTCCCCTCGCGCAGTACTTCCTCGACGCCTTCTGCCGGAGATTCCACAAGCCCACCCCCGAGCTGTCGCCCGAGGCGCGACGGTGCCTGTCGGCCTACGCCTGGCCCGGCAACGTGCGCGAGGTCCGAAACCTCATGGAGCGGCTCGCGATCACCTGTGCGAGGCCTTCGGTGTGGGAGGAGGATCTGCCCGAAGAGCTCCGGGGGGTGGGGCTGCGGGAACCGCCGGCCTGGATGCTGCCGCCCGAGGGCGTGGAGCTCGAGCGCCTCGAGGCGGACCTCGCCCGGAGCCTCATCGGCCAGGCCCTGGATCGCTCGGGAGGCAACGTGACCCAAGCGGCCCGGCTCCTGGGGTTGCCGCGAGGGACCCTTCGCCACCGCATGGAGAGCCTCGGCCTGCGGGTGGACGAGGGGCCGGGCGCCCCATAGGAGCCGGAGAGACCCGTGGCCCGACTTCGCCTCTTCCCCAAGCTGCTCCTCGCCTTTCTGCTGCTGAGCTTGCCACCGCTCGTCTGGCTCGGCTTCGACGCCGCCCGCCGCATCGAGGGGGTGGGGCGCGAGGCCGTGGCGCAGTCGACCCGCGTGCTCGAGGCGCGGGCGAGTCAGGCGCTGGAGCTCCAGGCGGTGGAGCTCGCCTCCGATGTCTCGCGGTTCCTCGAGGAGCGCGTTCAGGACCTAGACGTGATCGCCGCCCTGCCCAGGGACGAGACGGCATTTCTCGCCTTCTCCCGGGCCCGGCGCGGCGAGGTCTGGACGCGGCACCGAGGCGCCGCCGGCCTGGGGGAACGGCGTTCGCGGCTCCCGCTCTACGCCGAGGTGTCGCGGGTGGACGTCTCGGGCCGGGAGGTGCTGCGCGTGGAGGGGGAGATGGTAGTGCCCGGCCCGCGTTGCGGGATGTGTCCCGGCCCGAGGGCACGACCTTCGGCGTGGAGGACTACTTCCGGGTCGTCCGGGCCCTGGGGCCCGGGGCGGTGTATGTCGGCCACGTGGTGGGTCGGCACGTCGGTATGGCGGAGCAGCTGGCCGGGGCCGCCTCGGTGGAGGAGGCGGTGGGGGGCGCAGAGTACCGGGGGCACCTGCGCCTCGCGCGCGGGCTCTGGCAGGGGACCCGGTTCGACGGGGCCGTGGTCCTGGCCCTCGACCACCGCCACCTCATGGAGTTCACCCAGCACGTGCTGCCCCTGAGCGGGGAGCGGGTCGTCTTCCCCTCCTACCTCTCGGGCAACTATGCCTTCCTCTTCGACGACGAGGGCTGGATTATCACCCACCCCAAGCTCTGGGACATCCGGGGGCTGGACGCCCGGGGCCGCTGGGTGCCGCCCTACACCGCGTCGTCGTCGCCGGCGGACGTGGCCGCGGGGCGGATCCCGTTTCGCCTCGACGACGCCGGGTTCGTGCACCCGAGCTACCCGGCGGCGGCCCAGGCGGTACGGCAGGGGCTCTCCGGCGTGATCCGCGCGTCCAACGTGGCCGGGGTCGACAAGGTGATGGCGTACGCGCCGGTGCGCTTTCGGCACGGGAGCTATGCCACCTCGGGTGTCTTCGGCGGCGTGACGATCGGCGCCCGTACCGAGGCGTTCCACCGCGAGGCCCTGGCCACCGGGGAGGTGATCTCTCGAGCATCTCGCCAGACCCTGCGCACGGGGCTCCTGCTCGCCGTGGTGCTCGCGTTCGTGGTCGTGATCGCGTCGCTGTGGCTCACGCGCGCCATCGCGCTGCCGATCCGCCGGGTGGCGGCCACGGCGAGCCGCATTGCGGACGGAGATCTCGGGGCGCGGGCGACCCTGACGTCAGGGGACGAGGTCGGGGAGCTCGCCGCAGACTTCGACCGGATGGCGGGGCTCCTGGAGGAGAAGGATCGCCGGCTCCAGGGGAGCCTCGAGGACCTGGCCCGGTCCCGGGACGACGCCCGCGCCTACGCGGGCCGGCTCGAAGAGCAACTCGGCACCCTGCGCCATCTCCAGTCGATCAGCGAGTTCCTCGGCACGACCTTCGACCGCGAGCAGGCCCTTAAGATCATCCTGCGCACCTGTGTGCAGGGCCTCGGCTTCGACCGGGCGCTCATCTACCTCCGGGAGCCTGGCGGCGGCAGCTTGCGCTGCCTTGCGGCCGAAGGCTTCGGCGCAGGAGCCATGGACGAGTGCCTCGCCGAGCCAATCGACCTTGCGCAAAGCGCTTCGGCCCCGGCCTGCGCGGTGAAGACGGGGCGGGCCGCGAGCGGGGCAGCTCCGGGCAGCGCGAAAGAGGGGGCGGGTTTCCGGTACGTGCCCATGAAGATCCGTGATGCGGTGGTCGGCGCCCTGGGCGTGGGTGCGGCCCGACCGCTGAGTCCCCTGCCGGAGCACCTCGAAGGCGGGCTCCAGATCCTCGCCGGCCAGGCGGCGCGGGCCATCGAGCGGGCCCGGCTCTTCGAGGCTGTCAACCGGGAGAGATCGTTCGTGGCAGCCGTCATCGCCTCCCTCGGCACCGGCCTCGTCACCCTCGACGCCTTCGGGCGGGTGCTGACGGCCAACCCGTACGCCGAGGGCGCCTTGGGGTGCGGCCCGGGAGGGCTCGTCGGTGCTACGCTTCCGGCCCGCGGCGCGGACCCCGCTCTGGCCTCCTGGGTCGAGGGGCTCCTCGGGGGCCGCGACCTCGAGCCCCGGGAGTTCGAGCTGGTGACCCCCGAGGGGGCCCGTTCGCTCAGTTGGGTTCCGAGCCGACTGGAAACCGAAGGGGGAATCGGCCTGATCCTCCAGTTCCGCGACGTGACCGCGGAGAAGGCGTTGAGCCGCTCGCTCGAGCGGGTGGACCGCCTGGCCTCGCTCGGTCGCATGGCGGCCGGCGTGGCGCACGAAGTGCGAAATCCGCTGACGGGCGTTTCGATCCTCCTCGACGACCTCCACGACCGGCTGTCCTCCGAAGCCGACCGAGCCCTGGTGGCCCGGGCCCTGCAGGAGATCGAGCGCCTGGACGGCATTGTCCAGGGGCTGCTGGACTACTCCCGGGTGGGCGGGATGGAGAAGCGGCTCCTGCGGCTGGCCGAGGTCGTCGAGGGGAGCCTCTTCCTCGTCCAGAAGGCGAGCCGGTCCCAAGCCGTGGCCGTCGAGGTGCGGGTCGCGCCGGAGGTCCCGGCCGTCCTGGGAGACCCGGAGAAGCTCAAACAGGCCCTCCTGAACTTCTACATCAATGCCCTGCAGGCCATGCCCTCGGGCGGGCGCCTGGAGGTCTCGGTGGAGCCCGCGGCCGGGGGCGCGTGTGTGCGCATCGCCGACACGGGCACTGGGGTGCCCGGCGAGCACCTGGACAAGATCTTCGAGCCCTTCTTCACCTTGCGGCCGGGCGGCTCGGGGCTCGGCCTCTCCATCGCCCACACGATCGTGACCGACCACGGGGGGCGGATCGAGGTCGCGTCGGGGGAGGGGCAGGGCGCGGTCTTTCGCGTGTTCCTTCCGGCCGGGGAGGTCGGCGGACTCCAAGGCAGTTCCCCTTCCTGAGGCGTCTGGCTGGCCGGACTCGGCCGCCTCTATGGCCGGATCCGGCCATAGACGACCTCCCCCCCCGCCCCGCGAACATCCAGCGGCCGGCTCTCCCTCCCTTGACTTCTCCGGTACATCGGCTCCACTGACGGCCAGTCTCTTTTTCGGATGGGAAGGGGTCGACGGGGTAACCCCCGTTGGTCGAGATCAGGTTGGGTGGGCACGATTCGTGCTCTCCGGTCATCGACCGATTGCCGTCCGCAGCTGCACGTCGCATCAGCCGACGAGCGCAACCCCACAAGAGGAGGGTCCCATGAGAAAGATCGCGATCGCCGCCACCGCTGCTTCGCTCCTGGCCTGGGCAGCCACGGCCGGGGCAGCGGGTCCCATCAAGGTGGGGATCCCCCTGCCGCTTACCGGCCCCGAGGCCAAGTTCGGCGAGATCGAGAAGCGCTCCTACGAGTTCGCCGTGGGGGAGATCAACGCCGCGGGCGGGGTCAAGGGGATGAAGCTCGAGCTCGACATCCAAGACAGCCAGGGCAAGCCCGAGGTCTCGCGGGCCATCGCCGAGAAGTTCATCGACGTCCAGAAGTACCCCTTCATCTTGGGCGACTACTCCTCGTCCTGCTCTAAGGCCGTGGCCGCCGTGGCCGAGGAGAGGAAGATCCCCTACCTGGTGGTCACCGGCGCCGCCGACGACATCACCAAGCAGAACTACAAGTACGTGTTCCGCCTCAACCCCTCGTCGAGCTACTACAACAGCGGGCTGTGGGGCTTCCTGCGCGAGGTGGTAAAGCCCAAGAGCGTCGCGATCCTCTACGAGTCCTCCGACTTCGGCAGCTCGGGCTCGAAGGCCATGGAGAAGGAAGCCAAGGCCGCCGGGATCGAAGTGCTCATGAACGAGAAGTACGAGAAGGGGGCGGTGGACTTCAAGCCCATCCTGTCGAGCCTGAAGGCGAAGCGCCCCGACATGATCTACATGGTCTCCTACGTGATGGACGCCTCGCTCCTGATGCGCCAGATCAAGGAGCTCCGGATCGACGCCAAGCTCTTCGCCGGGGGCGCGGCGGGTTTTGCCATCCCGGAGTTCATCGACAACGCTAAGGACGCCTCGGAGGACGTCGTGACGTCCACCCTCTGGAGCGCCAACGTCCCCTTCAAGGGCGCGAAGGAGTTCGCCAAGAAGTACAAGGACAAGTACGGCGACTTCCCCTCCTACCACGGCGCCGAGGCGTACTCGGCGCTCTACGTAATCGCCGACGCCCTGAAGCGGGCCAAGAGTTCGTCCGTGCCGACCCCGGACGCCATCCGCGAGGCCCTGAAGGCCACGAAGATGGACACGGCCTTCGGCTCGGTGCAGTTCGAGGACAGGGACGGCTACCAGAACCAGAACTTCCAGGAGACGCTGGTGATGCAGGTCATCAAGGGGGAGCACCAGACGATCTGGCCCAAGAAGTTCGCCAGCGCCCCCTACGTCTTCCCCATCCCCGCCTGGAGGGATCGGCGGTAACCCGCGGCTCGCCGGGCGCGCGCGGGGTCGAGGCCCCGCGGCCCCGGACCGTCCGCCCTGCCCAAGGGGATGGCCATGGTCCAGCTCGAAGTCTTCCTCCAGACCCTCATCCAGGGGGTGTTGCTCGGGGGCCTCTACGCGCTGATCGGCATCGGCATGACGCTCATCATGGGGGTCATGAAGATCATCAACCTCGCCCACGGCGAGCTGATGATGATCGCCATGTACGCGGCCTTCTGGCTCTTCACCTTGTGGGGCGTAGACCCCTACGTCTCGCTCCTGGTGACGGTACCGCTCCTGTTCGTGATCGGCGTGCTCCTCCAGAAGGCGCTGATCGCACCGGTGCTCAAGGTGGACTCGATCCTGCCCGAGAATCAGGTCATCCTGACCGTGGGCATCGGTATGGTGCTGCAGAACCTGGCCACCCTCTTCTTCACCTCCGACTACCGCTCTGCGCCGGTCTCCTACGCCTCCAACGCGTGGTACCTGAGCGACTGGTGGCGCTCCTCGCCGATCGAGCTCAGCTTCTCGGTGCCCTCGATGGTCTCCTTCCTCCTCGCGGTCGGGATCACGCTCGCCTTGTGGTGGTTCCTGCAGAGGACCGACACGGGCAAGGCCATCCGAGCCACGGCCCAGGACCGCGACGCGGCTCTGATCCTGGGCATCAACGTGGACCGGATGACACTTCTCACGTTTGGCCTCGGAGCGGCGCTCGTGGGCGCCGCCGGGAGCCTCTTTCTCCCCATGTACTACCTGTTCCCGGCCCTGGGCGGCCGGTTCACCCTCATCGCATTCGTGATCACGATCCTCGGGGGCCTGGGCTCCACCTACGGGGCGATCCTCGGCGGGGTGATCCTGGGCATCTTCGAGTCCATGACCGCCGCATACGTGGGCATGGGGTGGGCGCCCGTGGGTCGATTCGCCGTCTTCGTGGCGTGCCTGATCTTCCTCCCCGGCGGCCTCGCCGGGCTCCTCAGGCGTCGGTAGGGAGGGCCCCATGGGAAAGACGACGGTTCAAGTGCTCAGGGTCCCTCTTGCGGTGCTCTTCCTCCTCGCGGTGGCCCCCCTCGTGCCGGGGCTGACCAGCTCCTACTCGATGCACATCCTCATCCTGGCGCTCCTGTGGAGCATCATCGGGATGGCCTGGAACCTCCTGGGCGGCTATTGCGGCCAGGTCTCTTTCGGCCATGCCGCGTTCTTCGGCATCGGCGCCTACACGGCCGGCATCCTCTACTACCAGTTCGGCGTGTCGTCGTGGTGGGGCCTGCCCCTGGCCGTCGTGATCGTGCCGGTCGGCGCCCTGGTGGTGGGCTACATCTGCCTGAGGCTGCGCGGCCCGTACTTCGCCCTGGGTACGCTGGCGATGGGCGAGGTGCTCCGCGTCACGGCCGAGAACTTGGAGGAGTTCACCGGCGGTGCCCGGGGCATCCTGCTCGAGCGGCGCACGTGGGTGGGCAAGGAGCCGTACTACTACATCATCCTGGCCCTGACCGTGGTCACGTTCATCGTGGTGGAGGTCGTGGTCAAGTCGAAGCTCGGCTACTACTTCGTGGCGATCCGAGAGGACCAGGACGCGGCGGAGTCCCTGGGCATCCCGACTACGCTGTACAAGAACGTGGCCCTGGTTCTCAGTGCGCTCTTCACCGGCCTCGCCGGCGCGTTCTACACGAGCTACATGGGCTACATCGAGCCCCACATCGTCTTCGCGCTCCACGACATCTCCATCATCACCATCATGGTGGTGATGGTGGGCGGAGTGGCCACGCGCTGGGGGCCCTTCGTGGGCGCGGCCATCATGGTCGTGCTCTCGGAGTTCATCCGGACCCTGCCGCGGATCGGTGCGGCGCACCAGACGCTCTTTGGGGTGCTTCTGATCGTGATCATCATCTTCCTTCCCAACGGCGTCGTGGGCGACTTTCGCAAGCTCACGCGGCTCTTCGCGGGGGGCCGGAAGCCCCTGCCCGAAGGAGGGAACTGACATGGCGCTCCTCGAAGTAGACGGCGCGAGCAAGGCTTTCGGCGGCTTGATGGCCGTGAACGACGTGACCTTCGGCGTGGAGAAGGGCGAGACCGTGGGCCTGATCGGGCCCAACGGCGCGGGCAAGACGACGCTCTTCAACCTCGTGAACGGTTTCTTCCCCCTGACGGCCGGGCAGGTCCGATTCCGGGGGGAGCGGATCGACGGCCTGAAGCCCCACAAGGTGTGCCGCAAGGGCGTGGCGCGCACCTTCCAGGTCGTGAAACCGCTCCAGCGCATGAGCGTCCTGGACAACGTGATCGCGTCGTCCTTCCTCCGGTTTCCCACCATCGGCCAGGCCCGGAAGAACGCCGAGGAGGTGCTGGAGTTCACGGGCCTCTCCTCGGTCTCGGCGACGATCTCGAAGGGGTTGCCCCTGGGGCTGCGCAAGCGCCTCGAGATCGCCCGGGCGTTGGCCACCAAGCCCGCGCTGCTGCTGTTGGACGAGGCCTGCGCCGGGCTGAATCCCCACGAACTCGACGAGAACATCGCGATCATCCAGCGCATCAGGGCGTCGGGCGTCACGATCCTCGTCATCGAGCACCACATGAAGGTGATCATGTCCATCAGCGACCGGATCGTAGTCCTGAACTACGGCCAGAAGATCGCGGAGGGTCTACCAGCCGACGTGGCCTCGAACCCTGAGGTCGTGGCCGCCTATCTGGGCGGGGAGGCGGCCCATGCTTAAGGTCTCGAACGTGGACGTGTTCTACGGGGACGTGCAGGTGCTCTGGGGCGTCTCCTTTGAGGTGAAGGAGGGCGAGGTGGTCGCCCTCATCGGCGCCAACGGCGCCGGGAAGTCCACGACGCTCAAGACCGTCTCGGGTCTGCTCCGGCCCCGGAAAGGCAGTGTGGAGTTCGACGGCGAGCGGATCGACCAGATCCCGGCCTACCGGGTGATCGAAAAGGGCATCGCCCACGTGCCCGAGGCCCGCCGGCTCTTCCCGCAGATGAGTGTCGAGGAGAACCTGGAGCTCGGGGCGCTCAAGGGAGAGGCGAAGGCGAGGCGCAAGGAGACGCTGGAGAAGGTCTTCACCCGGTTTCCGCGCCTCAAGGAGCGCCGCCGCCAACTCGCGGGCACAATGTCCGGCGGCGAGCAGCAGATGGCGGCCGTGGGCCGCGGGCTCATGAGCCTGCCGAAGATGCTCCTCTTCGACGAGCCGAGCCTGGGGCTCTCGCCACTCCTGGTCGAGGAGATCTTCAACGTCGTCCGCCAGGTGCGAGAGGACGGGGTGACCGTCCTGATCGTGGAGCAGAACGTGCGCCAGACACTGGCCATCGCCGACCGGGCCTACGTGCTGGAGACTGGGAAGGTCATCCGGGAGGGAAGGGGGAAGGATCTGCTCGAGGACGAGGAGGTCAGGAAGGCCTACCTGGGAGTCTGACCTTGCCTGCCTCGGCGACCCCGCTCGGAGGATGCTGGATCGCCCGGGACCCATTGACGAAAGACGATCCGCTGGTATCCTTCGCGCCCGAGGAAGTGCTGCGGGCTCTCTTGTGTGCATTCGCACAAATTCAGCGGGATTGGGTGGCGGGCGTACGGCCCGGGAGGAGCTGTTCATGAGGCAGGCGTGGGGTGTGCGGGTCGGGGTGTTGTGCATGGCAGGGGCCGTCGGGGCGGTCGGTGTCCTCTCGTCAAGAGCGCAGACCGCGGCGGCGCCGGCTGCTTCGCAGGAAGCGGTTAAGGAAGTGGGGATCCGGGGCGTGGTCGCCCGCGGGGCTGCCGAGGGTTCCTGCGCGATCAAGGTGAGCTTCGGGGCGAAGAAGGTGATCTCGTACGAAGTGGCACCCGAGAGCCCGAAGGCAAAGGACTTCGTCCCGCTGATCGGGAAGACGGTGGAAGCCACCGGCGTCATGAAGAAGGGCTCTCACGGCGAGAACCTCTTCGTCGTGTCGGCTGTTGAGGAGGTGGTGGCGCGGAAGTGACCCAACCCCAGGCCGCTACGCCGGCCTGTTGACGAGGGAGGGACCTCACACGGTTCCTCCCTCTTTCACGTCTACGGTCCGCAACGACGCCTGCCCCGGGAGAGACGTGCCCCAGACTCAGACGGAGGGACGAAACCGGCGCATGAGGAGCGAGTTGGAGACGACCGACACGCTGCTCAGCGCCATGGCCGCACCGGCGATCACGGGGTGGAGGAGCCACCCGGTGATGGGGTAGAGGACACCCGCGGCCAACGGAAGGCCCACCGAGTTGTAGACGAAGGCCCAGAAGAGGTTCTGGCGGATCTTGGCCATCGTGAACCGGGAGAGCTCCATGGCCCGGGCCACGTCGCGAGGATCGCCGCGCACGAGCACGATGTCGCCGGCCTCGATCGCCACGTCGGTTCCGCTGCCGATGGCGATTCCCACGTCCGCCTGGGTGAGGGCCGGCGCGTCGTTGATCCCGTCTCCGACCATGGCCACGACGAGCCCGGCGGACTGGAGACGCTGAATCTCCCTCGCTTTGTCCACGGGAAGCACCTCGGCGAGCACGTTCTGGATGCCCGCCTCACGGCCGATCGCCTCGGCCGTGCGCCGGTTGTCGCCGGTGAGCAGGTAGACGCGAACGCCTCGGGCCATTAGGGCCTGAACCGCCTCCGTCGCTTGCTCCTTCAAGACGTCGGCGACGGCGAGCACGGCCACCGCTTGTCCGTTCACGGCGAGGCACAGGGCGGTCTTCCCCTGCACTTCGAGGCGCTCCTTCTCTGCCAGGAGGGCGGCGGGCTCGGCTCCCTGCTCTGCCAGGAAGCGGGCCGTGCCGAGGAGCACCCGACGGCCGTCCACGATCCCCTCGACCCCCTGACCGGGGTGCGCGCGGAAGGCATCGACCGCGGCGCCTGGCGTTCCGCGCTCCTTCTCCGCGGCGACGATCGCCTCGGCCAGGGGATGCTCCGACGCGGCCTCCACGGCGGCTGCGAGGTGCAGGGCCTCGGCTGCGTCCTGACCTGCGATCGCCACGGTGTCGGTGAGCCTCGGCTGGCCGCGGGTCAGGGTCCCGGTCTTGTCGAAGACCACGGCCTGGACCTCTCCGGCCCGCTGGAGAGCCGCGGCGCCGCGGATGAGGATCCCCAACTCGGCGCCCACGCCCGTGCCGACCATGACCGCAGTCGGCGTCGCGAGGCCCAGCGCGCAGGGACAGGCGATGATGAGGACCGCGATGAAGGCGTTGAGCGCGAACGCGAGATCCTTACCCCCCAGGGTGACCCAGAAGAGGAACGCGAGGGTCGCGACCCCGACCACCGCGGGCACGAAGACGCCCGAGACGCGGTCGGCGAGGCTCTGGATCGGCGCCTTCGAGCCCTGGGCCTCCTCGACCAGGTGAATGATCTGCGCCAGGGCAGTGTCGGCCCCGACTCGCGTCGCCTCGAAGACGAACGTGCCGGTCCGGTTGAGCGTGGCTCCGACCACCGTGTCGCCGGGCGCCTTCTCCGCGGGGATCGACTCGCCGGTGATCATGGACTCGTCCACGGCCGAGTGCCCCTCCAAGACCCGGCCGTCCACGGGGATCTTCTCCCCGGGCCGCACCCGCACCCAGTCGCCCACTTCGACCTCGTCCACGGGCACTTCGGTCTCGGCACCGTCCCGGACGACGCGCGCGGTGCGGGGTTGCAGGCCCACCAGCTTCTTGATGGCCTCGCTCGTCTTGCCCCGGGCCACCGCTTCCAGGGTCTTCCCGAGGAGGATGAAGGCCAGCAGCAGCCCGGCGGTCTCGTAGTAGAGGTGTCCGCCGCCCCAGAAGGTCTGATACAGGCTGTAGAGGTACGCCGTGCCGGTGCCGAGGGCCACGAGGCTGTCCATGTTGGGCGAGAGGTGGACAAGGGCACGGACCCCGTTTCGGTAGAAGTTCGAGCCCGCGAGCACGATCGGGGTGCACAGGGTCAGCTGGAGAAGGCCGATCCACGCCGCGGACACCCCGGGCACCGGCAGCCCGACCATGGGACCCATGGCCACGTACAGGAGCGGGAGCGAGAATACCCAGGCTACGGTCAGCCGCAGGCGGAACGAGCGAACCTCGGCGCGGCGCGCCTCCGCCTCCGCGTCGCGGCCCTCCGCCAGCGCGGCGCCGAAGCCGAGCCCCTGTACCGCACCACTCAGGTCTGCCACGCGCCGCTGCACGGGATCGTAGAGCACCCGAACCCGGCCGGCGGCGAGGGACACGCGGGCGGAGCGGACGCCCGCGAGGGCGCCGAGCGCGTTCTCGATGGCCTGGGCGTCAGCGCTCGTGCCGAGGCCCGAAACGGTGAGGTCGACGGATCGGCCCTGATCCGGGGCCCGCACGCCATAGCCGGCTTTCTCCACCGCCGCCACGAGGTCGGTTCGCGCGGCACGCCCTGCGTCGAACTCCACGTACGCCTTCGAAGCGGCAAAGTTGACATTGGCCAGGGCCACGCCGGGAACCTTCCGGAGCCCCCGCTCGATCGCCTGGGCGCAGGCGGCACAGCTCATGCCTGTGAGGTCGAGGACGTCCTTGCCCGACGCCGTGCCGGCGCCCGACTCGGGCTCGTCACCCGTCATGGCCGGCGCGCGGACCGCCTCGGTCCGGTAGCGGGCGAGCACGCCCACCGGGTCGGCCCGGAACTTGTCCCGGCACGTGGGGTTGCAGAAGTAGTACCGCTCGCCTCTGTAGTCTGCGGTACCGCCTCGAGGGCTCGCTTCGTCGACGGTCATGCGGCAGATGGGGTCGATGCTCCGGCCGGCCTCCGGCGCGGGAATCGCCGACGGCGGCACGAGGTAGCGCTCCGGGTCGGCCAGGAACTTCTCCCGGCACGTGGGGTTGCAGAAGTAGTAGGTCTGCCCCTCGTGCTCGGCGGTGCCCCCTCTTGGGCTCGTGGGATCCACTTCCATGTGACAGATCGGGTCGATCGCAGTCTCGTTCATAAAACGGCCTTTCTCCCCTGCGGTCCGGCCCTTTGATGCTAGCACCGGGGAATCGATTCACAAAGCCGACGGTGAGGGCGCAGCCGCTGACTTCTCCAGGTGACTTCTCCGGGTGTCGGATCCCTTGGACCGTGCTACTCTTCCCCCTTCTTTTGAACGATGGGTACCGGACGGGAAGAAGGAGGGAGCCCTGCGATGAGGAGAGAGCAGTTGCTGGCCGTCGCAGCGGCAGTGTCGCTGTCCTGGATGGTTGTGCCGGGCTGGACGCCCAGGGGATGGGCGCAGGCCCCGGAGACTCGGCCCACGACGGCCGAGAGCCGAGAGCAGTATGCGGCGCGCGTGGAGAAGGAGATCAAGGGCCTGGGTGCCAGAATCGAGGAACTGACCAAGAAGGCGGAGGCCGCGGGGGGCAGTGCCAGAAAGGCGTCCAAGAGGGAGTCCAAGAAGGTGCTGGAGGAGCTCAAGGCCAAGAAGGAGGCGCTGGAGCGAAAGCTCGGGGCCCTGAAGTTGTCGACCGGCAGGGCGTGGCGCGATCTCAAGTCCGGCCTGGACGAAGCCCTGGAGGACGTCCACAAGTCGCTGGAACGGGCGAAGAATCGATTTCCGTAGACGCGCGTTACGGCAAGAGGAGGAGACCCGATGGAAGACCTGCACGCGGTGTTCTCGCAGTTCAAAGAGCGCTTCCCGGAGATCCAGCGCAAGGAGGCGGAACTCGGCGCGGCGATCCACGAGCGGGGCGGTCCCCTTCCGGAGAAGGTGCGCTGGCTTCTCAAGGTCGCGATCTCCGCCGCGACGCGCCATGGCCGCGCCCTGGAGACGCATCTCGCGAAGGCGCGGGAGGCGGGCGCCTCGGAGGACGAGATCCTCCACGTGCTCCTGCTCCTCATCCCCACCTGCGGCTTTCCCACGTTCATGGAAGCCTACGACGTCGCGAGCCAACGGGGCTGATACCAGGCTGGCGCTCGGAGCCGAATCGATCGTGATCCACCGATTGCCCAGATCATGACGGACACGTCTTGCGAGCAGTAACGCGACTCGTTTCAGCAACCCCGACCACCGGCGGTGACTGAGGGTGCCGCCTTAGACAAAATCTACTAAATCTGCGGATAGGTCCCCGCGGAATTGATCCGCGTCCCATCTGCCCGCCCAGCGGGAGGTTCCCATGCCCGGTTCGCCCCGTCGCCTCCTGAAGTTCCTGCCCGCGCTCGTCGTCGCGGGGGTTATCGCGATCCTCGCGGGTTCGAGCGGGATCGCCACGTTCGTGACCGACCTCTACTGGTATCGGGAGCTCGGACACGAGGGGGTCTTCTGGACCACGCTCACGAGCCGCTGGGTGGCCGGCGCCGTCTTCGGGTTCGCGTTCTTTGCCTTCCTCTACGGCAACCTGCGCCTGGCGCGGCGGATGGCTCCGCGGGTGCTCGTGATGCCCACCGGCGAGCTCCGAGTCCAGATGGAGATCGCCATCGCCCAGCTCCGCGAGCGGCTGAATCCCTACGTGGAGGCGATCCTGCTCCTGGCGAGCGCGCTTCTGGCCCTGGGGATCGGCACGTCGGCGGGGGAGAGCTGGCCGGTGTTCCGACTTGCCATGAACGCCGCGCGCTTCGGAGTGACCGATCCCCAGTTCGGCCGCGACGTCGGGTTCTTCGTCTTCTCCCTGCCCGCGCTGCGGTTCCTGGCGGACTGGTGCCTGGGCGTGCTCGCCGTGACGACGGTTGCGACCGCGGCCGTGCACCTCCTGGACGGCGCGATCCGTCCCTGGGACCGGCTGCGCGGTTTCGAGCCCCACGTCAAGGGGCACCTCTCGGTCCTTCTGGGGCTGATCGCGGCGACCAAGGTGTTCGATTACTGGCTCGAGACCTTCGAGCTCAATTACTCGCCGCGTGGCATCGTGCTCGGCGCGTCCTACACGGACGTGTACGCGCAACTCCCGGCCCTGCGCATCCTGATGGTGGTCGCCGCGCTGGCGGCTGTCGCGCTGCTGGTAAACATCCGGTTCCGCGGCTGGCGCTTGCCCGTTGTCGCCCTGGGAGCGTGGGTCGTCGCGTCCGTGCTAGTGGGGCGGGTGTATCCGGCGGTCGTACAGCAGTTTCGGGTGACGCCGAATGAGGTCGCGGCCGAGGCCCCGTTCATCCAGCGCAACATCGAAGCCACACGGCGCGCGTTCGACCTGGACCGCGTGGAGGTGCGGCCCTTCGCGGCCGCGGAGACGCTCACGGCCGCGGACCTGACCGCGCCGGAGAACCAGGCGACCCTGCGCAATGTGCGCCTCTGGGACCCAGCGATCGTCGCCCAGTCCTACAAGCAGCTGCAGGAGATCCGCTTCTACTACGACTTCAACGACGTCGACATCGACCGCTACACCATCGACGGCGTACGCCGGCAGGTCCTCATCTCGGCCCGAGAGCTCAACGTGGCCCAGCTCTCCGAGCAGGCCAAGACGTGGGTCAACCAGCACCTCGTGTATACGCACGGCTACGGCGCGGTGGTGAGCCCGGTGGACGGCGCGAGCGCGAACGGTCTTCCCACGTTCCTCGTCAAGGACATTCCTCCGACCACCGCCACCGACCTGAAGATCACGCAGCCCGCGATCTACTTCGGCGAGGAGACGACGAACTACGTCATCGCCCGGACCTCCCTGCCCGAGTTCGATTATCCGCTGGGGGACAAGAACGCGTTTCGCTCCTACGACGGAAAGGCCGGCGTTCCCGTGGGTGGGCTGCTTCGGCGGGCTCTCTTCGCGCTGCGGTTCGGCTCGGCGAAGATCCTCCTCTCCGAGTACATCCGGCCCGACAGCCGGGTGCTGTTCGCGCGCTCCCTGGTGGAGCGCGTGCGCCGGCTCGCCCCCTGGCTCGTCCTGGACCGGGACCCGTACACCGCCATCGTGGATGGGCGGATCCTCTGGTTTCTCGACGGCTATACCACCTCCGACCACTACCCGTACTCCCAACCCACGGCAGGGGGGATCAACTACATCCGAAACTCCGTCAAGATCACGGTGGACGCCTTCGACGGGACCACGATCCTCTATGCCTTCGACGCCAAGGACCCGGTGCTCGCCGCCTGGCGGGAGATCTTCCCCGGCCTCCTCGCGGACGCGTCGACCATGCCCGAGGCGGTCCGGGCGCACCTGCGCTATCCCGAGGACCTGTTCCGAGTTCAGGCCGACGTCTACAAGACCTACCACATGCAGGATCCCCAGGTGTTCTACAATAAGGAGGACCAGTGGGCGATCCCGGGCGAGGGCGGGCAGGCCAACGGCCGGGGGATGGATCCCTTCTACGTGCTGATGCGGCTGCCCAACGAGCCCACCGAGGAGTTCCTCCTCATGGTTCCCTTCACGCCGCGCAGCAAGGACAACATGATCGGTTGGATGGCCGCCAAGGCCGACCCGGCCGAGTATGGCAAACAGGTCGTCTACACCTTTCCCAAGCAGCGGCTCGTGCTGGGTCCCCAGCAGGTGAGTGCCCGGGTGAACCAGGATCCCGTGATCTCTCCGGAGCTCACCCTCTGGAACCAGCGGGGATCGAGCGTGCTCTTCGGCAACCTGCTCGTGCTGCCGGTCAAGGACTCGATCGTCTACATCCAGCCCCTCTACCTGCAGGCCGAGCAGACGGCCATGCCGGCGCTGACTCGGGTGATCGTTGCGTACGCGGATAAAGTCGCCATGGAGAAGGACCTGCCGTCCGCCCTGGCGAAGGTGTTCGGCGCAGCGCCGTCCGGACCCACGCCGGCGGCGGGGGAGCCGTCGGCATCGGGCGCGGCGGCCGGCGCCGCGCTGCCGCCGGACCTCGCGTCCGCCCGGGACCTCTACCGAAAGGCGCTCGACGCGCAGCGGGCGGGCGATTGGGCGGGGTACGGCCGCTACATCGGGGAGCTCGGGCAGGTCCTGGAGAAGCTGGCACCGGCGCGGGGCCGCACGGCCCCGGGGTCTGCCTCCCGGGGTCGCTAGGCTCGGTGCCGCGGCCTTGCACCGCCCTTCGGCCGGAGTTACAGAAGCACAGCGGTGAACGTGGCGTTCTCCGGAGCTTCCGGAAATGCCGCGTGGAACCCGTGGCCAAAGGGGGGAAAGAAAGGATGCGATCATGAACCCCATCGTTCGCGCGGCAACGGCCGCGCTCTTTGTCGCGGCCCTGGCGGGCGTCTCGCTCCTGGCGGGCTGCGGGCACCGTTCCCGGGGGCACGGGCCGATGGACGAGTCTCGGGTCGAGGAGCACGTCAAGAAGCACGTGGACCGGCTGCTCTCGAAGATGGACGCTACCGACGAGCAGCGCCAGAAGGTCTACGCCCTCCGAGACCGGTTGATGCCCGACCTCCAAGCCCTCGTGAAGGCCAGGGATGCCGACAAGAAGGAGTTCATCGAGCTGTGGAATCAGCCGACCTTCGACGCGGCGAAGCTCAACGCCCTGGTGGACCAGCGGGTCGACCAGTTTCGGACCACGGGCCACAACCTGGCCAACGCGACCGCGGAGTTCCACGCGATCTTGACGCCCGAGCAGCGGGAGAAGCTGGCGCAGATGTGCAGGAAGGGCGGGTGGTGAGTCCCGGGGGCGCCCGGCCGCCCTCATTGGGCATTTAGGCGGAGCGCCTTACGAGCCCACGGGCCCGGAAGCGAGTAGGAGGCCCCCGGGTTCGACACGCAACGGCACGCAGGCCGCTTTGCCGAAGGATTGGCGAAGCGGCCTCTCTTTTCGTTGGGGGTCGGCGCCACGCCTTCGCCCGAGCCGGTCACACGCTGACCGCGGACGAGCAGGATGCGCTCGATTACGTTTGAGGGCGACACCTGGGAGCGGTACGAGGAACTGCGCAACCGAGACAAGGTGCTGCACAAGACACTATGCCGACTCCTCGTCGCTCTCGCGCCTCCCTGCGCTTCTCAACAAATGCACCTCCTGTGCGCGAAGGAGATGCGGCGGGGCAACCCTGCCACGGGCACGGGGAAGCCGGAGCCACGGAAGCACGGGCTGAGCGGCCTGTGGTCGCGCCGGCTCTCGCTCAAGGATCGGCTCATCTACCGCTTCGACGACGAGCACATCTACGTCTTCGCCATCGGCGGATAGTACGACCAGAGCTGAGTCTCTCTCCTCGCCCCTCCGTGCGGCGGGTTCCCTTAACACCCGGAGCGACATCCAAAGCCGTCCAACCCTGGCGCCTGTTGGCGCCTTGACCCGGGGCGCCCCACGGGAGTAAGTAGGGCCCGGACGCCGTCTCCCGGGGGGTGACGATGAACGGATTGGTACGCAGGAATCCCGAACCGAACCACACCGACGCAAAGGCCGCTGTGCTCCGTGGAGAGCAGGGCGGCTTTCTTGTTTCTGCACACCGGGATACTCCCTCTCGGCCGAAGGAGAGGAGGGGGAACACGGAGTGGGGCCACCCGAGGGAGAAGAGAAGACGACCGGCAACCTCACTCACCACAGCAACCGGTCGGCCGGACCTGGCAATGCGGGCCCGGGCGCAGCGAAGGATGTTTGTTGCGACGTCTACAAGGCGTTAGCTGGCCAGCGGCAGGGTAGGTGGTAGAGTGATACAACGATAAGGCGCTCGCCACAAGCAAAAGGAGGACAACATGTTCACGCGCAAGATGAGTCTCTGGGCCGTTCTTGGTTTCATCACCATTCTGCTCGCGGGATTCCACACGGCAGTGGCGCAGAGCGGTGCAGAGCAGAAGCAACAGTCCCTCTACGACCGGTTGGGTGGCCTCGCACCCATTTCGGTCGTGGTCAGTGATTTCATTGAGGTCCTTGTGCCCGATGCCGTCCTCAATGCAAATCCTGCGATCGATGCCGCCAGGAAGCGCGTCCCAGCCCCGTATCTGAAATACCACGTGACCGCGATGGTGTGCCAGGCTACTGGCGGTCCATGCCAGTATCACGGTCGGGGGATGAAAGAGTCTCACGCTCATCTGAACATAACGGAGCGGGAGTGGGATCGCATGGTCACCCTTTTTAAGGAAGTGCTCGCAAAACACAAGGTGCCGGCGAAGGAGACCCAAGAGCTCTTGGATATCGTCGGTTCAACGAAAGCTGACATTGTTGTTGCGCAGCAAAGATGAGGTAGTCAGCTAACCATAAAATGACCCGGACACCGAACCACGCTGCATTATTCTTCTTGTGAAGGTCTTTGGAGTTGATCAACGCGTGGTTTGGTGCCGGTTATTTTAACGTTAGGCCGCCAATGGGGGATTGATGACTTTATCCGGGAACGGCGCAGACTCTATTTCCAATTACGGTGGAGGACCATCATGACGAAGATCGCAAAGAACACAATTTGCCTTTGGTACGACCGCGATGCCGAGGAGGCGGCGCGATTCTACGCCAAGACCTTTCCCGATTCGTCCGTCGGCGCGGTGCATCGCGCGCCGGGCGACTTTCCGTCGGGCAAGCAAGGGGACGTATTGACAGTCGAGTTCACCGTGATGGGCATTCCCTGCCTGGGGCTGAACGGTGGGCCCGAGTTCAAGCACAATGAAGCGTTCTCGTTCCAAGTTGCCACGGAAGATCAGGTCGAGACCGATCGATATTGGAACGCGATCGTCGACAACGGCGGCCAAGAGAGCGAGTGCGGTTGGTGCAAAGACAAGTGGGGCGTCTCCTGGCAAATTACGCCAATCGCGTTGACCAAGGCGTATACCAGCCCCGATCTCTCCGCCGCCAAGCGGGCGTTCGATGCAATGATGACGATGAAGAAGATAAACATCGCCGTGATCGAGGCGGCGGTTCGTGGCTAGAAGCCGGCGGCTTAAGCCAGGGGGGTAAGCGCAAAAGCGCATTGTCGCCTTATGCACGTTTGCCCTTACGTCCCCTTGGGGCACCCGTTTGCCCTTACGTCCCCTTGGGGCACCCCTTACGTCCCCTTGGGGCACGCCTTACGTCCCCTTGGGGCACGCGGCCGACGCCGTCGAGACGAGGGCAAGGGCCCCGGCCAAACCGCGCCAGCTCTTGCTGCTGTAGGAGTGTGCGACGCCTTGGAGCGTGCGGACGGGCCCGCGTCCCTCGTTGCTCCTCAATGCACGCCCCCACCTTCTCCTTGCCCGCGCCGCCTCGTATAGGTCGCCTCCATCATCCGGAAGCCCTCCAGCCCGGCGGTCATGTCGTGGATCTCGAACACGAACCGGTCGTCGTCGAGCATTCGCGTCGTGAAGCGCATCATCTTCGCCTGCTCGCCCGTGACCGGGTCGTCGCCGGCACCGAACAGGATCAGCGTCTCCCCCTTGGGGTCGAAGTTCCCCTCCATCCGGAGGATCGCCGTGGACGTGCTGTCGAGCCATACTCCCACGTGTTTCTTCTTCAGGTTGTCGTAGCCTCGTACCTCGAACCCCTGAAACGGCCGTCCCATGAACTCGCCGTGGAACTCGCCGATCTGCCACAGCCCCGGGATGAGCCAGCGGTACTCGAAGGTGCCTCGCGACACGCTGTCCGACTCCTTCGAACCCGGCATCCAGGTCCGGGTGACCGAGTCCCAGGTACCGATGAACCGCTCCAGCCGGTGGTGCTGCTCGCCGGGTGCTCCTGCCGTTGCCCAGGATTTCATCATCTCTTCTTGCGTGATCCCTGCAGTCTCCATGGTTTGCTCCTTCTCCCGGGTTGAAATCTCCGGGGTGGCTGCTCATGGTCACAACCTAACCTCTTGACCCGGGGGCGGCCACGGGGATGAGGGCGAGCGGCATGGCGTCCACGCAGGCCAAGGATGATTCGCGCGTTCCCCGGTGGTTCCCCCGGGGAACGCGAAACCGAAACAAGCCTCATGGGCAGGAAAGACTCACGGCCTTTCGATAGCCGGCCTCGGGTGCGGCCGAGACCTTGCGGGCGTCGCGATCACCCGGGCAGGTCCACTCCGCCACGTAGTTCTTGGCGCATCCGAAAGCCGGGTCGCCGATGACCTGGTAGTCGATGAGGTATTCGCACCGCGCACGGCCGTTGCACTTGCCGGCGAGGTGCGCGGTGACGTTGCCACGGGGTACCCCGCAGTTGCCGCCATACGTGCCAGCGAGCACGGTGATCCGACCCGACTCGGGGGAGGCAGGTGTGGGATCCCCGGCGAGGCCCGCACCGGCCTTGCGCAGGAGCTCGCGAAGATGCTCGATCTCCGCGTCCCGACTTCGGAGCGTCCAATTCCCGTTGCAGTCGAGCCAGGCGTTTGGGTGCTTGCGCACGCCCTCCTCAAGGCAGCGAAGACGGTCGCGCCATTCCTGCACCTGTCGCGAGTTGTTCGAGGGGGTGGCGGGGGGGCCGGTTCCGGCGGTGTCGTCGAGCCCAGGCGCGGGCGTGTCGCGGTCCTGGTCGCCACTTGCGAGGCCGGCTCGAGCTGCGCGTCGGAGGTCGGGGTACTTCTGTGCAAACGCGCTCTCCATTCGGCGCAGCACGTAGTCGGCACGTCGCGCCCGCCAATACTGCTCCAGACTGTCCCATCCCGAGCGCAGACGCCTGTCGACCTCTTGGCGTAGGCTCGGCAGACTGAACGGACCGGACGACAGAAGGTAGCTCCGGTATTGCTCGAACCACAGACGGCGCAGCTCGTGAACGCTGCGGACGCGCTGCCCGATGTTCTCGGGGTTGATCCCGTGGCGTCCGGTATAGGCACCGAAGAACGAGGCCTGAGCAAACAGCCCGTCGACGTTGCCGAGCACCACCTGCGGCCCGCCCTCGGGCCCGAAGAGCATGCGATCGATGGCAACGAGGCGGCCCTGCCGGTACATTTCTTCGACGGCGTAGACCGACGTGCCGACCACGAGCTTGCCGCCCTTGATGCCCCAGCCCATGGCCGGGAACCAGACGTCGATGGCACCCTCGAGGAGCTTGCGGAACGCGGCTCCGGCGGGGGTCATGTCGTCGGGGCGCTCGGGATTGGGAGTCGTGAGGTAGGTGACGAAGGGGTCGAGAAGGAGCCCGTCCACGCGGCCGGCGAACTCGCCGGCCGGGCCGAGGAGCTCGAGGACAATCGCCTTGACTTGGTCCTTCTGGGCGTCCTCGGCGGCGGCACGGTGCTCGGAATAGCGCGCATCGTCGCTCTTGCCACCCTGTTTGGCGCCACCGGCGCCGGTCCCCGGAGCGGCGACGGCCGGCGCCGCCGCTGCACAGCAGAGAACGAACAGCGAAACGGCGAAGCGGGTTGTTTGCGAGGGATTCATGTGCCGCACCGATAGGAAGTGGCTCCGGCCCGGACGGGCCCGGCCGAAGCGGGCCGACCTGCGCCGCTGCCCGGAGGACGCTTTGGGACGATGCGTGGGCGCGCCCGCCCGATCCTCACAGGCTCTGGATGACCTCTTCGAAGGTGCCGGATACGTGCCCCGTGATCCTGTGAAGCTCACTGCCGCCGCCTGGCGTGTCGATCCATTCTTCGCCCACGAGATCGGTTTCGAAGGTTCCCTTCAAGGTCGATCCGACCGACACTCCGTAGCTGTCCAGTTGCAGCGATCCGGAGACCGAGGTGAACACCATCGGGCCCGAGCCGTCCGCCTGCTGGATCCGGGGCGTCGTGTACACGAGCACGGCTCGGTTGGCCACGAGACCCCAGTCGTCCCCGAGGCTGTAGAGACCGGGGCCGGGAATGTTCATGGCCATGGTGATGCTCATTTGATCGGCAACGAACGGACTGGCTGCTGCCGGCATCTCGGAAGGGGACCCGAAAACCGTGGGGTAGGCCCCCGCGTCGTTGATCGTGCCGAGCCCCGCCAGGACGGTCTTGCCCGAGAAGAGCTCGCCTGTGAAATGGTCGTCGATCGTCAGGACGGCTGCGAACGAGTCCGTGGTGTCGTTGCAGGCACGAACGTTCGCGGGCTTCTCGACGTAGATCCTCACACCCGGATAGGGAACTGTCCGGCCTGGAACACAGGGGCCGTTGTTTCGGCTGCATAGGTCGGGACGGGTCGCCGCGTCGATGGCGTCGGTGCCCCCGAAGAGCGCGACCCCGTAAGAGTTGCGGGCCGGATCGCTGAGACAACCCGGAGAGCCGCAGAGCTGCAGCTCGAGCGCAACACCGCTCTGGAGTCGGCGGAACTCGTTCAATTTCGCGGCGGGATACCAGGCAACGGCTTCGCCCCCCAGCATCTGCGCCAGTTCATCCGACACGACCGCGGTGTTACGGATCTGAACCACGCCCTGCGCGTCCACCTCCAAGACGGCCGTATGCGGATAGGCCGTGGCACTGGAATCGTAGAAGTTGCGGGGACCTCCTCTCGGCCCCCAGGGTCCCCCCGTAAAGGCTAACACGACCTGCCGGCCTTCCCGGGCGTACTGAGCGATCCGCGACAAGACATCGGGCGAGACGTCCTGGCCCGGGTTCCAGCCCCCGAGGTCATCGAAGTAGGTGTCGAGCAGCGCCTGGACGTGCTCGGGATCGGCACGGGTGCACTGCGCGTCGTCCACCACGATGCCCGGGTAGAGGTCGGTCACTTTCTGGAGAACCCCTGCTCGGTCGCAGCCACGCGCCGCAAAGGCGGCGAGGAGGTGCTTCAAGGTTCCCGCGTGGCAGTTGCGGGCCAGGACCTTGCCGCAGAAGTGGTACACCTCGACCTCTGCGTAGTAGGCCCCCGGGGTCCCCTTCACCGGCGCGAAGCTGCCGCTCGACATCGCCAGAGAAGGATCGGAGCCCTGAAAATCGTAGATCTCCACGGAATCTCCTCCTCCCCAGGTGGAGGGCAGAGGGATGCGGGCCTTGGCGGGTGTCTGGAGGATCGTGTCCTGGGGCCCAAAACCGAGTCCGCCCAGGAACGGCTGTTCGGCCGCGCTCACCGTCACGGGTCTCACGGTCACCTTCATGTCGCTCGGGAGAGCCCCTGGGGGGAGCTCCAACGTCGCGCCGCCGGAGGCGGTAACGGTTGCCCCCTGGGATGCCGTCACCATCTTCTCGCCGGTCTCTGCGCCGCCGTCTCCACCACCTCCACCACCTCCACCGCCTCCGCAGCCAAACACCACCAGAGAGACGGTGAGAGCGGTCACTCTTCCCATTCTTCTCGCTTCAAACATCGGCTGCTCCTTTACAAGGGGGATCGCGTTCTGCCTCTTGCGCCCATGTCGCCAAGGGCCTTATCGGCAGGACTGGCGCAGCGGATAACGGGGCAGCCATGTCAGACTGAGGTGAACGAGACTGAGACAGCCTCGAGACGGCGGCGTGCCGGGGGCGAGTGGACGGTCACGACGCCGCATCGTGACCGCGGCTGGGCGTAACCCCCGCTTCACTCCCCGATGATCTTCACCAGCACCCGCTTCCTGCGCCGCCCGTCGAACTCCCCGTAGAAGATCTGCTCCCAGGGGCCGAAGTCGAGCTTGGACGTGATTAGGGACGCGCGTGCACAAGAGCAATACGTGTGCGCAACGCTCTTGCAACAGCGGTGTTTCCCCTGTTGGCGGTAGTCCTGCGCGAGCGGCTGGTACTCGGGAGGCGGGCATTGGGGACATTCTATGTCCCTTCAGAACGAATTGGGGACAGGCACCAGATGGCGGTGCGCGGCCCGCTGGCTTCCTTGCTCGCGGAGCAGGCGCGCCCGAGTCGTTCCGGCGCGGCTCGTGCTGCTTCGCAAGTGGCTTCCAGACCCTAAGGGGACGTTCCTTTTGTATTGAGTATGAAGGCAAAGGGTGGTAGAGGGGGCCCATGCCTCGCTCCGCCCGTCTCGACCTGCCCGGACTTCTGCAGCACGTCATGGTGCGCGGCATCGAGCGCCGCGATATCTTCGTGGACGACGACGACCGAAGGGCATTCGTCGGCCGGCTTGGTGAGCTACTCGGTGCCACCCAGACGGAGCTCTTGGCCTGGGCCCTGCTCTCCAATCACGTTCATCTGCTCGTTCGCTCCCGCACCGGCTCGCTGGGCACGTTCATGCGGCGCCTCCTGACGGGGTACGCGGTCACCTTCAACCGGCGCCACGAGCGGTCAGGCCACCTCTTCCAGAACCGATACAAGTCCGTGGTGTGTGACGAGGAGCCGTACCTGCTGGAACTGGTCCGTTACATCCACTTGAACCCCCTGCGGGTAGGGTCGTGCACATGATGGAGGAGCTCGAACGCTACCCGTGGACGGGGCACGCTGTCCTCTTGGGACGGCACGTCTTCGAAGGTCAAGGCGTGGAGGAGGTGCTTGCCCGCTTCGGCCGTGGAATGCGGCAGGCGCGGGCCCGCTACAGGGAGTTCGTGGCCGGGGGCATCGGGCAAGGCCGACGGGAGGAGTTGGTGGGGGGAGGGCTGCGGCGAAGTATGGCGGCCTTGGGGGAAGAGGTTGGGAAGGAACCGCCGGCCTTCGACGACAGGGTTCTGGGGACGGGGGCTTTCGGACGCGTGGGTCTGGTTGCTTCTCTTCTCTCCCCAAAAGGCCACCGTCGGATTGCGACCCTCGGGCGGCCGGTCATCACCGGAGCCGTCTTTGGGCCGCACGCTCTTCATCGAAGCCCACGCCTCGATCAGGGTGCCGTCCACGGAGAAGTGCTCGTCGGACAGAAGACCCTCCTGGCGGGCCTGCCCGACGATCTGGGCAAGGAAGCGCCGAGACGCCTCCCCGCTCAGGAACCGATCTCGGTACTTGCTGAACGTGGAGGGGACCCAAACCGGATCGTCGGTCTCCAAGCCCACGAACCACCGAAACAGCAGGTTGTAGTCCAACTGCTCCATCAGCAGTTGCTCGCTTCGTACCGAGTAGAGCATCTGCAGCAGCGAGGCCCGCATCAGACGTTCCGGAGGGATCGAGGGCCGACCGATCGTGGAGTACATCCGGTCGAAATCCTCCGACATCTCTTGCAGCGCTTGGTTGATCATGGCCCGGATCGGCCGCAGCGGGTGGTTCTTCGGCACCCGGCGCTCCAAGGACACGTAGCTGAACATCACCTGCTGCAAAACGTCCGTCCCGCGCATCTCGGCCACCCTCCATATTCAATCGTAAGTGGCCGTAATTATGAAGGAACACCCATATGGATGGCCATCAAAACCGGCCAAGTCCAAGCGACTTTTTCAAGGTCCTGCTAGTCATTCGCCACGTATTCAACATGGAGGCTGATGTTGGCCAGAAGCTTCCGAAGGTGGAAGACGGCATCCCGGTAGTTCTTGTGCGCTTCCATGTAGTACCCCCTGTGGTTCACCGGGCTGAAGAAGTCCTTCCCGTTGGGGTGTCTCGGCGTCTTGGCAATAAGGTACCTTTGTTGACTGGTCTTGAAAGGAACCAACGTATCGACTCTTTGCATGTGACCGTTGTCCACCAGCCACGCCATCGCCATCTTGTAGAAGTCCGGAACAGACTCGGCGTGGATAAGATGATCGGCGATCCTAACCATCGCCCCTCTTTCCCTCGGTTCTCGGCCTGGAAGCCCCTCGGGTGTCGACGTTTGGTGAGAGTACATTTTCCCCTCCTGGCGCCAGTTGTGGCTTATGTGTCTTGGCGCGGTCTCGTCCCGCCGCAGTTCTTGTCGGTCAGAACCCCCGGACCTCGTCGCAGGTTTCCGACAAACGCTCCACGGGTACATGCCCATGTGCAGGAACAGTCACGAAGAACGACGGTCCTGACCGAACGACGTTGAACTTCAACCCTCCCTTGGAACGACTGAGGCTTTTCCCGTGCTCCTCGAAGAACCCACGGGGCAGCACGAGGGCATGCACCCGCCCAGGTTCCTCCTCGCAGAGCAAGAGCGCGTGATCGAAGCGTCCTTCCGTGAGACCAAGGAACCATCGGTCCGACTGCCGCTCGGTGGCATACGCGATGCCGACCAAGGCACCGGAGGGAGTCTTGTAGATCGCGCCGCGCACTCGCTGGAACGCGACGCCGGCCGCGGCAAGCTTCGCGACCAGAGCCACGCGCGCACGTTCGCCACCATCCCGGCCTGGCGCTCCAACATATTCAAGGGCATGAGGCGTAGTCTGCCCGCTTCGGCCTGAGGTCGCCGGAGGTACAAACTCCTTCGCGCTCAATACGTTCGTCACCTGAGCCTCAAGCTCTGCCGCCCGTCTAGCCAACTCTTCGATCTCTTCTAGTCTCTTCCCACCGGACAGAATGTCGGCAGTGCGGCCCTCTGCCGCTGCCCTCCCTATCTCCCGCAGCGCTTCAGTCTTGGCCGTACTGAGCATCGTCGTAATGTCCATCTCTCCCTCCTGTCGGTCTAGCGGTGTCTGCTTATGATCAGCCTAGCGAATGAAGGGTCAGCTGTCAAGGCCCTTGTGCTACACTTATGCTGACCTTTCAGCTTACGCTTTGAGTGGCGAGCTGATGCGCATTTCACAGTCCAGACGTGGACGTCCACGCCTTTGCTCTCCTCGACTCGAGTCTCCGTCCGGTCTAAAGTGACGGCGTTCGGGCTGACCGGTGAGAGCACAGGGGCGTGGAGAAACGATGAGCACAGGGCGTCCTTCTGGCTTGGTCGCCCTATTGGTTTTCACTCGGGCGCTGGACGGCGTCGGTCGGCCTAAAGTTTGAGAATTGTCGGAGAGATGACCTACGGGAGGACCTGGGATGAGCGTGTCGAGAATCGGGAAGCTTGAGCGCGTGCCTCTGCGCGAGGTGTGGAAGCACGAAGCTCACAACTTTACGCAGTGGCTCCAAGAGAACATCGACGAGCTCAGCGCCGTTCTCGACCTGAACATCGTGAACGTGGACCGCGAGCAGTCAGCGGGTTCGTTCAGCATCGACCTCGTGGCTGAGGACGCGGGCGGGGGCACCATCATCATCGAGAATCAGCTGGAGAAGAGCAACCACGACCACCTCGGCAAGCTCATCACCTACCTGACGGGCATGGGAGCAAAGGCGGCGGTGTGGATCGTCTCCGAACCCCGCCCCGAACACGTGGCCGCCATCGCTTGGCTAAACGAGTCGAACAGCGCCGCCTTCTACATGGTCAAGGTCGAGGCCGTGCGCATCGGAGACTCCCCAGCTGCGGCGCTCTTCACGCTCATCGTGGGCCCGTCCGAGGAGGCGAAGGACGTCGGCCACACGAAGAAGGAGATATCCGAGCGTTACGGCATCCGGAAGAGGTGGTGGACGCAGCTCGTCGAGCGATCCACCAAAGTGTCGAAGCTCCACGCCCACATCACGCCGGGCGAGTATTCGTGGATCGGCACGAGTTCGGGCGTGCGAGGTCTGAATCTCAACTACGCTGTCACCCAGGAAGGCTGCGGCGCCGAGCTCTACATCGACCGAGGCAAGGACGCAGAGACAGAGAACGCGTCCATCTTCGATCAGCTGTACGAGCACAAGGACGAGGTGGAAAAGACGTTCGGGGGACCCTTGAAGTGGGAGCGGCTCGAGGGCAAGCGGGCCTGCCGGATCAAGTACCTGCAGAAGGACGGAGGATACCGTTCCCCGGAGGAGAAATGGCCGCAGATCCAGGACGGGATCATCCAGGCCATGAACCGTCTCGAACAGGCGCTGCGGCCACAACTCAAGAAACTCAAACTTGGATAGGGAGAGGGGCGGGACGTCCGAGGAGAGGGGCGGGAGAGGGACGTCTACGGTAGGGACGCCGGTTGCCCGGCGCCCCCCGTGCGGACCCGTACGTGCAGTTTTCCCGCATACGGTTCTTCGGGCGTACTCGCTTCCGCGCTCCAAGACGATGTCCTTCAGGCGAGCGTTTGACGATAGCTGACTTCCGTGATCCGAGGTTGTGCGATTCCTACCCGAGCCGGGATCCCCTCAAAGGTTTTCCAGGTGAAGCTTCTACGCTTGCCGCCCCGGCGATTGAGCCATTTGAATGCGTTGGCGATGGCCCACTGGTAGAACCGGTCCAACGAGGCGTAGTTGCCTATCAGCCCGTAGTAGTTGTAGTGGCCTCGCAATCGGGCGTTGAGCCCTTGGAAGAAGTCGCGCCCCCGTGCGTGCCGGTTCGTTCGGCTCCATTCCTTGATCCGTTGGCAGGCAGCTCTCAGCTTCTTTCGAGCCGTGCGCCGCTTCACCCGGGTGATTAGGGACGCGCGTGCACAAGAGCAATACGTGTGCGCAACGCTCTTGCAACAGCGGTGTTTCCCCTGTTGGCGGTAGTCCTGCGCGAGCGGCTGGTACTCGGGAGGCAGGCATTGGGGACATTCTATGTCCCTTCAGAACGAATTGGGGACAGGCACCAGAAGAACGAATTGGGGACAGGCACCAGATGGCGGTGCGCGGCCCGCTGGCTTCCTTGCTCGCGGAGCAGGCGCGCCCGAGTCGTTCCGGCGCGGCTCGTGCTGCTTCGCAAGTGGCTTCCAGACGTCGAGCGGCCCGGCGCGGACGCGGTGATCCGCGAGGCCCGAAGCCGAAAGGTCGAGTGCGCCCCGGTGGAGGGAAACGACTCGGTGGAGTGCTACGCCTCCACGATCGATGGCGCCGGTGCTCAGGCCCTCTGCGGCCAAGGAGGGGCGCGACGCCACGGTGGGGATCAGGCTTTGTAGGGGAGGAGGTCCTGGCGGACGGTCGAAGAGAGGGGTTCGTACTCTGGGTCCTTGTGGAGGAGGACGGCACTCTGGCGTGCCGCGAACGCCGCGATCATGGCGTCGGCTAACGACACCCGGTAATCGGCCTTGAAGCGGGCAGCCGTAAGCAGGGTAGGCTCGTCGACTTCCCAGAGAATGACGGCTCGGAGCTGCTTGAGCAGCGCGTACCGGCGCTCTGCCTCAGCCTCGCCGCGTTCTTGTCGGGAGATGTAGACGGCCTCGAGCAACACCACCCACGGGATGAGCACCTCCTCCTCGGCGAGGATCTGCTGGACACGGTCGGCCCCCGGCTCATCTTCGATCAGGGTGAGGAGCGCCGAGGTGTCGAGCACGTAGCGGTCACCGCTCACGACTGCGGTCCTCCCGCCGTGCGGCGAGCAGCCTCTCGACGAGCCTCTCTCCCTGCCCGCACCCTCTCAGGGCCTGCACCGGATCCCCGGCCAGGGGGATCACCTTGATGCTCTGTCCGTCGTCGAGCCAGACCAAGCGATCGCCCTCTTGAATATGATGGCGCTTACGGATGGGCGCGGGGATCACGGTCTGACCCCGCTTCGTGACCGAAGTCTGCATGGCAGAATCTCCAGATCGGGTGTCCTTCGCGGACATTACAAGACGATACTCGCTAACGCAAGACAGGATTCTTATCCAGCGGCGCGCCTTGCGGTCCCACAGTCCAGAACCCGGTCATCTTCCGGGTCCCCAGCGACGACCGACTGGTGATTTCGGGAAGGACGAGCTCGGCGGCCTCCATGACCGCCACGAGAAATCGCGAACTGTCGTGCGCAGAGAACCAGAACCTCGGAAGCCTTGAAGGAACGTTGTTGCCCTTCGCGCCTTTTTCGATCGATCGGCCGCAACGCCATCCTTGATTTTCCCCCACCGCCGACGTAAACAGATCCCATTGACAGCGTCGCCATCGGCCGGTTCCGACGTCCACCCCCAGCGCGGATGCTCCCTCAGAGGCGCCCCATGTCTGAACCTGCCAAGAATCCGGCCACCTATCAAGACCTCTTCACCATCCCGGACCACACGACCGGCGAGATCCTCGCCGGGGAGCTCGTCGTGACGCCGAGGCCGTCGAGGAGGCACGTGTTCACCTCCTCCGTCTTGGGCAGCGAGGTTCTGCAACGCTTCCATTTCGGCCGGGGCGGACCGGGCGGATGGATCATTCTCCTCGAGCCGGAGATCCAGCTTGGCCAGCACACCCTCGTGCCCGACGTCGCGGGCTGGCGGAAGGAGCGGTTTCCGACATCCGAAGACGACAGCTGGATCTCTGTCGTTCCCGACTGGATCTGCGAGATCCTCTCGCCGAACACGATCCGAATGGACAGGATCACCAAGATGTCCATCTACCGAGACCAGGCCGTTCCCTACGTCTGGCTTGTCGACCCCCTCAACAAGACGCTGGAGGTCTTTGGCCTCCAGTCGTCCGGGGCGTGGCTCACCCTGGGCCTCTACGCCGAAAACCAGACGGTTCGTGCCGAACCCTTTCAGGACGTCGAGATCACCCTGGGGAGCTTCTGGATGGACTGAGCTCGGCACGGCCGTTCGCTCGTGCTTCGCACTCATCGCTCCCGCGCTTTGCGACGCGCGCACGGCCCGTGCACGACGGCGCTTGATCGCTCCTCCTCCGGTCGGCTATCATCCTGCCTTTCGTTCCCGCCCCTGCCGAGGAGAGAGGCCCGTGGAGTTCTGCGCCCTGGCCAGCGGCAGCAAGGGAAACTCGATCTACGTGGGTGCCGAGGGGCGCGGTGTGCTCGTCGACGCCGGGCTTCCGGGCCGCGAGATCGAACGGAGACTTTGGGCCGCGGAGCTCGACCCGGTGGGGGTGGAAGCGGTTGTCGTCACCCACGAGCACCGGGACCACATCGCTGGCGTCGGCGTGTGGGCGCGGCGGTTCGGTGTTCCGGTGTACGCGGCGCGCGCAGCGTGGGACGCGGCGAGGGCCTTCCTGCCGCCTCCGACGCTCCGGGGGGTGGACGTGCGCTTCTTCGAGCCCGACCGGTCGTTCGCGGCCGCCGGCCTCGAGCTCACGCCCGTCTCGACCAGTCACGACGCCGCCGACTCCGTGGGGTTTCGGATCTCGGACGGGAATGCCGTACTCGGTTTCGCGACGGATCTCGGGTTCGCCTCCCACCTCGTGCGGGAAGGCCTCCGTGGAGTGACGCTTCTCTATCTGGAGTCGAATCACGACGAGGACCTCCTGATCAACGGGCCGTATCCGTGGCCTCTCAAGCAGCGGATCCGATCGCGGCACGGGCACCTCTCCAATGCCGACTGCGCGGGGCTCGTGTCGGACCTCCTCCACAGCGGTCTCAAGGCCCTGGTGCTGGGGCACCTGTCCGAAACCAACAACACACCCCGACTCGCCTACGACTGCGCTCGCGAGGCGCTGGCGCGCCACGGAGCCGCCGGGGACGTGGCGCTCCTCGTGGCGCGGCAGGATCGGCCTGGGACTGTCGTGCGGCTGGGCGGCTAGGCAGGTCGGGAACCAAGAACCAAGGACCAAGGACCAAGGACTGATCACCATGATCGAACGCTATACCCGCCCGGAAATGGCTGCCGTCTGGACCGACGAGAACCGTTACCGCACGTGGCTCGACGTGGAGGTCTATGCCTGCGAGGCGTGGAACCGGCTCGGCGCCATCCCCGACGCGTCTTTGGAGGCGATCCGGAGCCGGGCGGGCTTCGATGTCGCTCGCATCGAGGAAATCGAGGCCGAGGTCAAGCACGACGTCATCGCATTTCTGACCAACGTTGCGGAGCACGTCGGACCGGACGCCCGGTTCATCCACATGGGCATGACGTCGTCCGACGTCCTCGATACGTCGCTCGCGATGTTGCTCGCCGAGGCCACCGATCTGCTCCTGGGGCAGGTGGAGGGGTTGCTCACCGTGCTCCGCGAGCGAGCCCACGAGTTCAAAGACGTTCCCCAGATGGGGCGCTCCCACGGCATCCACGCCGAGCCCATCACCTTCGGCCTGAAGCTCGCTCTCTGGTACGACGAGATGCGCCGCAACCGGGAGCGGTTGCAGCGGGCACGGGAGGTGATCGCCGTCGGGAAGATCTCCGGTGCGGTGGGGACGTTTGCGAACGTCGAGCCCTTCGTGGAGGAGTACGTGTGCAAGCGGGCGGGCCTCGCTCCGGCGAACGTGTCCACCCAGGTGGTCTCCCGGGACCACCACGCCGAGTACTTCTCTCTCCTGGCCCTCGTGGGGACGAGCGTCGAGAAGTTCTGCGTGGAGATCCGTCACCTCCAGCGCACCGAAGTGCTGGAGGCGGAGGAGTTCTTCTCCCAGGGGCAAAAGGGCTCCTCGGCAATGCCCCACAAGCGAAATCCCATCGCGAGCGAAAACCTGGCGGGCTGCGCCCGGCTCTTGCGCTCGTACGCCCAGGCGGCGCTGGAGGACGTGGCGCTGTGGCACGAGCGCGACATCTCCCACTCGAGCGTGGAGAGGGTGATCGCTCCCGACGCCACGATCCTGCTGCACTACATGCTCCACCGGTTCACGAACCTCGTGAAGAATCTGGTGGTGTACCCGGAGAACATGGCGAAGAACCTCGCCCGCACCGGTGGGCTGATCTTCAGCCAGCGGGTCCTCCTGGCGCTCGTGGAGAAGGGGGTCTCCCGAGAGGACGCCTATCGCCTCGTGCAGCGAAACGCCATGAAGGTCTGGGAGCAGGGGCTCGACTACAAGGCGCTGCTCCAGGCCGATCCGGACGTGTCGCGGCACCTCTCGGCGGGCGAGATCGACGACGCCTTCGACATGGGCTACCATCTCAAGCACGTGGACACGATCTTCCGCCGGGTGTTCGGGGAATAGCTTTCAGCGGTTAGCTGTCAGCGATCAGCTACTGCGGGTCATTGGTCGGGGTCGGGTTTCTTGGTTCTGAGCTGACAGCTGAGAGCTGAACGCTGACAGCTGCTCTCGAGGTTTCCATGGCTCACCGCGTCGAAGTTGCCATGAAGGGCCACCTGAGGGATGCCCGGGGAGAAGGGGTCGCCCGCGAGGTCCGCGAGTTCCTCCACCGGTCGGTGGAGGAGGTCCGCACGCTGGACGTCTACACCGTGGATCTTGGCCTTGGGGCGGACGAGGTCGAGCGGGGCGCGAAGGAGGCTCTCTCCGACCCGATCGTCCAGGACGCGGCCGTGGGTCTACCCCTGGCGCTGCGCTCCCACCCGGCGTTCCATTGGGCCGTGGAGGTGGGGTTCCTGCCCGGCGTGACCGACAACGTGGGGCGCACTGCCAAGGAGGCGCTCGAGATGCTCCTGGGTCGAGCGTTTCCCCACGAGGCCCAGGTGTACACGGCGGTGCAGTACCTGCTCCGGGGGGAGGACCTCACGCGGGAGGGCGCCGAGGCCATCGCAGTGGGGCTCCTGGCGAATCCGCTGATCGAGCGGTGGGAGATCCTGTCGCGGGAGGAGTTCGGCGCTCGGGGCGGGTTTCCGGCACGCGTGCCGCGGGTGCGGGAAGGGGAGGTCCCTTCCGTGGAGGCCGTGGACCTGGAGGTCACGGACGAGGAGCTCCTGCGCCTCTCGAAGGAACGCCTCCTGGCGCTCTCCCTCGAGGAGATGGAGGTCATCCGCCACCATTACCTCGACGAGGCGGTCCGGGCGCGCCGAAGGGAGCTCGGCCTGCCCGATGCTCCGACCGACGTGGAGCTCGAGTGTCTCGCCCAGACCTGGTCGGAGCACTGCAAGCACAAGATCTTCAACGCCACGATCCACTACGACGACGGTGCGGGCAACACCCGCACGGTCGAGAGCCTCTTCAAGACCTACGTCGTCGGGGCCACGGAGCGCATCCGCAAGGGGCTCGGCGACCGGGACTTCTGCCTGTCGGTGTTCAAGGACAACGCCGGGGTGATCGCCTTCGACGACCAGTGGTCCCTGTGCTTCAAGGTCGAGACGCACAACTCGCCGTCGGCGTTGGATCCCTACGGTGGAGCCCTGACCGGGATCGTGGGCGTGAACCGGGACCCCATGGGGACGGGCATGGGCGCCCGCCTCGTGTTCAACGTCGACACCTTCTGCTTCGCCGACCCCTTCTTCGAGGGCGAGCTGCCGCCGCGCCTGCTGCACCCGCGGCGGATCTACGAGGGGGTTGTGCGCGGGGTCGAGCACGGGGGCAACAAGTCGGGGATCCCGACGATCAACGGCGGCGTGGTCTTCGACGACCGTTTTCTCGGGAAGCCGCTGGTGTTCTGCGGCACGGCCGGCGTGCTGCCGCGCACGCTCCACGGCCGGCCGAGCCACGAGAAGCGCGCGCTGCCCGGCGATCTCATCGTCATGGCCGGGGGACGCGTCGGTAAGGACGGCATCCACGGCGCCACGTTCTCCTCCGAGGAGCTCCACGAGGGGAGCCCCGCAACGGCGGTCCAGCTCGGAGACCCCATCACCCAGAAGCGCCTCTACGACTTCCTCCTCGTCGCCCGGGATCGAGGACTCTACCGCTCGATCACGGACAACGGCGCCGGCGGGCTCTCGTCGAGCATCGGCGAGATGGCGGAACAGGCGGGGGGGGCGGAGCTCCACCTGGACCGAACGCCGCTCAAGTACCCGGGCCTCGCGCCGTGGGAGATCCTCGTCTCCGAGTCGCAGGAGCGGATGAGCTTCGCGGTGCCACCGGAGGCGATCGACGAGTTCCTAGCGCTCGCCGAGGAGAGGAAGGTCGAGGCGTGCGTGCTCGGCACGTTCACGGCGGACGAGGTGTTCCACTGCCGGTACCGGGGAGCGACGGTGGCGTGGCTGCCCATGGCGTTCCTCCACGGGGGTCTCCCGGCCATGGAGCTCTCGGCCCGCTGGGAGAAACCGGTCCACGAAGAGCCCTCGTTCGCTTGCCCGGACGACGTGACGGCGGACCTCTTCGGAGTCCTGGGCAGGCTCAACGTCTGCTCCAAGGAGTCGATCGTCCGGCGTTACGACCACGAGGTCCAGGGAGGAAGTGTCGTCAAGCCCTTCGTCGGGCTCGCCAACGACGGTCCCTCGGACGCCGCGGTCGTGCGGCCCATTCTGGAGAGCTTCGCGGGGGTCGTGACCGCGAGCGGCATCTGCCCGCGCTACAGCGACATCGACGCCTACTGGATGATGGCGGCCGCGCTCGACGAGGCGGTGCGAAACGCCCTGTGCGTGGGCGGGTCGCTGGAATACCTGGCGGGCCTCGACAACTTCTGCTGGTGCGACCCGGTCCAGAGCGAGAGGACGCCGGACGGCGAGTACAAGCTCGCCCAGCTCGTTCGGGCGAACGAGGCCCTCTACGACATCTCGGTGGCCTACGGGGTCCCGCTCATCTCGGGCAAGGACTCCATGAAGAATGACTACCACATCGGCGGCACCAAGATCTCGATTCCCCCCACGGTGCTTTTCAGCGTGATCGGCAGGGTCGACGACGTGCGCCGCTGCGTGACCATGGACGCCAAACGGGCCGGTGACGCGGTCTACGTCTTGGGGACCACGCGGCGCGAGCTGGGCGGATCGGAGTATTGGGCCGCGAAGGGCTTCGTGGGAAACGACGTGCCCCGGGTCTTCCCCGAGGAGAGCCTGCCCCTCTACCGGAGCCTCGAGCGCGCGATCCACAGCGGGCTCGTCGCTTCCTGTCACGACTGCTCCGATGGCGGCCTCGCGGTGGCCCTGGCTGAAACCGCCTTTGCCGGGGGGCTCGGTCTCCGGGCGGACCTCTCCCGTGTGCCCGCGCACGGGATCGCCCGAGACGACGAGCTCCTCTTCTCCGAGTCCCAGAGCCGCTTCGTGGTCACGGTCCGGCCCGAGCTCGCGGAGGCCTTCGAGGCGGAGCTGGCGGGCCGGGCCTTCGGCCGGATCGGGGAGGTCACGGCGGAGCCGCGGCTCGTCCTCCGGGGCCTGGAGGGTGGCGACGCGGTGCGGGCGGGGCTGAACGAGCTCAAGGCGGCCTGGCAGTTGCCGCTGAGGAACGTCTGATGCGGCGGGCGAGAGCGAGCGGGCCCGGCGTCACGGCGTCGTGCGTGACCGCAGCCCTTTGGCGGGGCGGAGCGCCGGCGCCGCCCCGGGAGGTCGTCCCATGTCCGTAAGAGCCCTCGTTCTCACCGGCAACGGCACCAACTGCGAGCGGGAGATGGCCCACGCTTGCCAGCTCGCCGGTGCCGAGGCCACGATCGCCCACACGGCGGAGGTCTTCGCGGGCCGAGTGCGGCTCGCGGACTACGACTTCCTGAACCTTCCCGGGGGTTTTCTCGACGGCGACGACCTGGGGTCGGCCAAGGCCGGTGCGGTCCGCTTCAAGTTCGGGACGGTCGCCGGCCGCTCCGACCCCGGGACGGCAGGCGAGGGCGACCGGCACCGCTTCCTGGAGGATCTCCTCCGGTTCGTAGCCGATGGGAAGCTCGTGCTGGGCGTGTGCAACGGCTTTCAGCTCCTCGTGAAGCTGGGGCTTCTCCCCGCCCTGGACGGCCGGTACGGGGAGCAGACCGCGAGCCTGACCCACAACGACTCGGGCCGCTTCGAGGACCGCTGGTGCTATCTGACGGCGAGCCCGGACAGCCCCTGCGTGTTTACACGGGGGATCTCCCGGCTGTACCTGCCCGTGCGGCACGGGGAGGGCAAGTTTGTCCCCGGTAACCACGACGTGCTTCGCCGCGTGGAGGCGGAGGCGCTGGCGTCGGTCCGTTACGCCGAGGCCGACGGGGAGCCGACGCTGCGCTACCCGGAGAACCCCAACGGGAGCATCGGAGCCATCGCCGGGTTGTGCGATCCCACCGGCCGGATCTTCGGGCTGATGCCCCACCCCGAGGCGTTCGTGCACCGAACCCAGCACCCCCGCTGGACCCGGGAGGACCTGCCGGAGGAGGGAGACGGCCTGGCTCTCTTTCGAAATGCCGTGGAGTTCCTGCGGCGCGGCTGACACCTCGGGCGCGGGCCCCGGGGGTACGAAGGGGGGAACGAAGCACGCCGAACGAAGGCACAGGAGCAGCACGGCGACTGCCGCGCGGCCGCCCTCGTGGCTTCGACCTCACGCGCCACGGCGCGGATCGGACTGGACGAAAGCATGCTCGACAGGTGGCACGACGAGTGCGGGATCTTCGGGATCTACAACCACCCCGAGGCGGCCAACATCACGTACCTGGGGCTCTACGCCCTGCAGCACCGAGGACAGGAGAGCGCCGGCATCGTCACCTCCGACGAGACGAAGATGAGCGCGCAGGTGGGGATGGGCCTCGTGCAGGAGATCTTCGACGAGGAGACGATCGCGACGCTGCCCGGCTGCCACGCGATCGGCCACGTCCGGTACTCCACGACCGGGTCGAGCATTCTGAAGAACGCCCAGCCGTTCTTCGTGGAGACCGTGCACGGCCCGATCGGGTTCGCCCACAACGGGAACCTCGTCAACGCGCCCGAGCTTCGAAGCGAGCTGGAGCACCGGGGCAGCATCTTCCAGAGCACTGCCGACACCGAGGTGATCGCCCACCTCTACGCCCGCAGCCACCGGGAGAAGCTCGTCGACCGCCTCATCGACGCCCTCAAGCACGTGCAAGGCGCCTACAGCCTCGTCGCCCTGGTGGAGAAGCGCCTCATCGCCGTGCGCGACCCCACCGGGTTTCGTCCCCTCGTGCTGGGCCGGGTGAAGGACTCCTACGTGGTCGCCTCGGAGACCTGCGCCCTGGACCTGGTCGAGGGAGAGTATCTGCGCGAGGTCGAGCCCGGCGAGGTCGTGATGATCAGCAGCAAGGGCCTCGAGAGCTTCCGGCCGTTTCCGCCGGCCGAGCCCCGCCAGTGCATCTTCGAGTACATCTACTTCGCGCGCCCGGACTCCACGGTCTTCGGTCAGCCCGTCTACACTGTCCGTAAAGCCTTCGGCCACGAACTGGCACGGGAGCACCCGGTCGACGCCGACGTGGTGGTCCCGGTCCCGGACTCGGGGATCGTGGCGGCCTTGGGCTATGCCGAGGAATCGGGGATTCCCTTCGAGATGGGGCTGATCCGCAACCACTACGTGGGGCGGACGTTCATCGAGCCGGAGCAGTCGATCCGCCACTTCGGCGTCAAGCTCAAGCTCAACGCGGTGCGCGGCGTGATCCAGGGCAAGCGCGTGGTCGTGGTGGACGACTCGATCGTCCGGGGGACGACGAGTCGCAAGATCGTCAAGATGCTGAGGGAGGCCGGCGCAAGAGAGGTGCACATGCGGGTGTCGTCGCCGCCCACGTGCTACCCGTGCTACTTCGGCGTGGACACGCCCACCCGAAAGGAGCTGATCGCTTCCTGCTATCCGATCGGAGAGATCACCCAGTTCCTCACGGCGGACAGCCTGGGGTACCTGAGCCACGAGGGGCTGCGCCGCGCCACGAAGGAGGGGCCCTACGTATTCTGCGACGCCTGCTTCACCGGAAACTACCCCGTGCGGGCGGACCGCCCGGAGGGAACGCAGCTGGGGTTGTTCTGAACGCGCGGGCGCCGGGCCTCCGGTGCCGGCGCCGGGCCTTGGGAGAGAACAGAGTGGACACGCCCATCGAGTCGATGCGGGCCGAACTGCTGGCCCTGGTCCGAGAGAAGTCCTACCAGGATCGAGCCGTTACGCTCGCTTCGGGCAAGCCGAGCACCTTCTACGTCGACGGCAAGCAGACTTCGCTCCACCCGAGGGGGGCCTATCTGATCGGGCGCCTGTTCGTGGATCGACTCGCGCGGTTCGGCCCGCTCGACGGTGTGGGGGGGCTCACCCTGGGTGCCGACCCCTTGGCCACGGCCACGAGCCTCGTCTCCGGGCTCGAGGGGGACGGCGTCGCGGGCTTCATCGTGCGCAAGGAGCCCAAGGGGCACGGCACCCAGAGCTGGATCGAGGGCAAGGGAAACCTGCCGGCCGGCGGGCGAGTCGTGATCCTGGAGGACGTCGTCACGACCGGGGGATCGAGCCTCAAGGCGATCGAGCGCGTGGAGGCCGAGGGGTACCGAGTGCTCGGCGTGCTCGCGCTGGTCGACCGGGAGGAGGGGGGGCGCGAGGCCTTCGAGAGAGGGGGGTACCGGTTCGAGGCGCTCTTCACGAAGTCGGAGATCCGGGCCCAGAGCTAAGACGACAACGATACATCCGCAGATTTCGCAGATTTCACGGATTGGAACAAAGAAGAGGAACAACGGAAAGCACTTCTGTCGATCTGCGTCATCTGAGAAATCGGTGGATCATCCCGACCAACGGTACCGGTTGGATCTGATTTGAGGCTATCTGATCCGTCGGCGAACTCTGTGGACCCGTCGCTCTCGTGTTGAGGCGCGGGATCGCCGCGGTCGGCGGACGGGCGAAGGAGGCGGTGATGGGGCGTCGGCTTCGGATGACGATACTCGCAGCGGGCATCGGGGCTGCCCTGGGGTGCGCCGCGCGCCTCCCGGCCGGGGTTCAGCTCACCCCGGGCTTCGCGTCCCCCGGTACCCCGTACGGGGACGCACTCCGGCGCCACACTCGCTACGCCGAGCTGTACAACGGCGTCGACACCGTCGCGAAGGGGTGGGCCACGGAGAGGACCTCGGAGCTGCGCGCGGCCCTCGCCGAGGCGAGCATCCGGGCGTACCAGCTCCAGGGCGAGGCGGCCGAGACGATGCGTCAGGAGGCCCGCGCCGCAAGCCTTGCGAGCCGCGACTTCCATCTGGCGCTCTACACGCCGAAGAAGCAGTGGAACGACCTCGAGTCGGCCGACAGCCTCTGGCGCGCGCGTCTGGAACGCCCGGGTGGGGAGAGTGAGACGCCGATCGAGGTCAAGGCGTTGGCCAAGTCGGACAAGAGCCCGGTGGAGTACCCCTACGTGAGTCCCTGGACCCGCGAGTACGAGCTCCGGTTCCCCTCGCTCGATGACGCGATGGGCTCCGCGCCCGCGAGCCTGGTGCTCACGGGCCCCCTCGGGACGGTCCGGTTCCAGTTCTGACCAGGCCGCGGGGGGGGCGAGGCGCGAACGAACGAAAGGAGGCGGGAATGGCGGATTGCATCTTCTGCAAGATCGCCGCGGGGGACATCCCGGCGCAGGTCGTGTGGCAGGACGAGCACGCGGTGGCGTTTCGGGACATCCGCCCCCAGGCACCGGTCCACGTGGTCTTCATCCCGCGGCGGCACGTGGTGAGCTTTGCCCACGTGACGAGCGCCGACGGCCCGTTTCTCGGAAGCCTCGGAGTGGGGCTGCGTGCGGTGGCCGAGGCGGAGGGGATCGCGGAGACGGGGTTTCGCGTGTTGTCCAACAACGGGCCGCACGGGGGGCAGGAGGTTGCGCACCTGCATGTCCACCTCCTCGGAGGGCGGCCCCTCGGGCCGATGCTACGACAGGAGGTCGGCGTGTCGCGGAGCGCAGGGACGCGCGGGAGCGACGAGGCGCGGCGCAGGATCCCGTAAGAGTCCGTTGGCAACGGGGGCTTGCCGGGTTTGCTCGTGCAGCCGGACGGCCGTTCCACGCCTACCGCGCCCTCTCACGGGCGAAGTCCTGCTCGAAGTCTCCGGAGCAACTGACGTCAGCGCAGAGTTCCGATCGTTCGGCATCGTCCGGCGGAGCGGCAGGCCCGGCACGCCCCCGACCACGACAGAAGGACGGAGCCCCGTGAGGCGCGGCGCCAGGAGCGTTGACACGGCGGCCCCTGGGCGAGATAATCCGCTTTTCCCGGGGGCCCATAGCTCAGCTGGTCAGAGCTGCCGGCTCATAACCGGTCGGTCCCTGGTTCGAATCCAGGTGGGCCCACCACCGCGTACCCGAGATGCCCGTCGATGGCGTGTTGCCCTGAGCCCCCCGTGATCCGGCGTACGGAGCGTTGATGGGGGTAGCCTTATCGGCCGTGATGAGTGCCTTGGAGGCGCTGGCCCCACCGAGCCTCGCGGAGCCCTGGGACCGCGCCGGGCTTCAGGTGGGGGACCCGGCGGCCCCAGTGGACGCGGTCCTGGTAGCACTGGACCCCTCCCCGGCCGCAGTGGCCCAGGCAGCCCTCGCCGGAGCTCAACTCCTCGTTACCCATCACCCCATGTTCCTCGACCCCCTCCCTCAGATTGACCTCTCGACCTCGCAAGGAAGACTCCTGACGCGCTGCCTCGGCGAGGGCGTCGCTGTCTACTGCGCGCACACGAACCTGGACCGCGCCACCGGTGGGGTTAACGATTGGCTGGCGCAGCGGCTCGGGCTCCGGGAGATCGGGCCCTTGGGCCGAGGAGAACCCCAGGTCAAGCTCGTCGTCACGGTGCCCGCGGGGTACGAGGCCGGGATCCTGCGTGCGCTCGCCGGAGCGGGCGCAGGCCGCATCGGCCGGTACCGGGGCTGCTCGTTTCGGAGCCGCGGCGTTGGCGCCTTCGAGCCTTTGGAGGGCGCGAAGCCGTTTCGGGGCCGCGCGGGTCAGGGGGAGGAGGTGGAAGAGGTCCGGGTCGAGACGGTCGTTGACCGGAGTCGAGTCCGCGCCGTGCGGGCCGCTCTGGCCCAGGCCCACCCCTACGAGACCGCCGCCCTGGATCTCTACCCGCTCGAGGGGGAAAGCGCTGCGGGCAGCCTGGGACGAGTGGGTGCCTTGGAGGAGCGGCGGACCCTGTCGGACTTCGCGACGTGGGTGGGGCGCGTCTTGGACGCTCCGGGGGTGCGGTTCGTCGGAGACCCGATGGCCCCGATCGACCGCATCGCGGTGTGCGGGGGGAGCGGTGCCTCTCTGTGGCGTGAGGCGCGGGCTGCTGGCGCACAACTCCTGGTCACGGGAGACGTCAGATACCATCAGGCCGTCGACGCGCGGCAAGCGGGGTTCTGCCTCCTGGACGCGGGTCATGCCGCGACCGAGGGCGTGGCGCTGGAGTGCCTGGCGACTGCTCTGAGGGACTGGTCCGTCGAGACAGGGTCGGAGCTACGCGTCGAGATGTTCCGGGAACCCGACCCGTTCCACTGGGTGGCGCCCGCAGAGTGCTGAATCAGACCAGGTGAGGTGGCTGTGGCGGGAGCTTCCCGCCCGTTGACGAGGCCCCGCAGGCCTAGGGAGGAAACGTTGGAAGTCGACGTGTTGAGCTTGCTGGCAAAACTGCAGAGCGTGGCCGACGACATCGACCGCCTCGACGCGCGGCGGAAGGCAGCGACCGAAGAGCGCGATCGGGTAGAGGCGAGCCTCCAGGGTGCTCAGGACAGCCTCACCCAGTGCCGGGAGAGGCTCCACAACCTCGACATCGAGCGGCGCAAACGGGAACTCGGGCTCAAGGCCGAGCGGGAGAGGTCGTCCCGGGTGAAGAGTCGCCTCGGCGAGGTCAAGACGAGCCGCGAGTACCAGGCGGTCCTGGCGGAGATCAGCGCGGCCAAACAGGCGGTGACCGAGTTGGAGGAGGCCCTGAGCCGCGACATGGAGGCCGTGGAGGCCAGTGGCGCCGAGATCCGGGAGTTGGAGGCCCAGGTCGAAGGGATGCAGACGGACCTGGACCGCGCGGGCAAGACCCTCGACGACGTGCTCAAGGACACGGAGCAGGCCATCTTGGATCGGAGGTCGGAGGAGACCGAGGTCCTCAGATCCCTCCCCCTCGAGGTCGTCGACCGCTACCGGCTGATTCGCATGCGGCGCGGAGGGCTGGCGGTGGTGGAGGCCCGAAACGAGGCGTGTACGGCCTGCTTCATGAGGATCCCTCCTCAGACATACATCGAGGTCATGCGCCGCTCCCGGGTGATTCAGTGCCCCAACTGCCACCGGATCCTGATCCCCCCACAGCCCGTGGCCGAAGGACCGACCGGGGTGGGGGAGTAACGCCTCGAGGGTTTCCTGAAACCAACGGGAGCCTGGTGACGTATCTACGGCGGCAAGGCAGGGCAGGGTGAGCGGGCAGCCGCTCCGGGATGACGCCCGGGGAGGAAAGTCCGGGCTCCACAGGGCAGGGTGCTGGATAACGTCCAGTCGGGGTAACCCGAAGGAAAGTGCAACAGAGAGCAAACCGCCCCCTCCGCTGTTCGGGAAGGGGTAAGGGTGAAACGGTGAGGTAAGAGCTCACCAGCGGTCCGGGCGACCGGCCGGCTCGGCAAACCCCACCCGGAGCAAGACCAAATAGGGGAGCGTTACGAGGGCGGCCCGCCCCAAGCTCCCGGGTAGGTCGCTGGAGGCCCGGGGGGACCCGGGTCCAAGAGGAATGGCTGCCGCCCTCCCGTACGTGGGGAGGGGACAGAACCCGGCTTACAGCTCCCCCTCCCTGCTTTGTCGCCACGTTTTTTTTGAGCCAAGACGGAACGATGCAGTGCTCGGTCCGGCTAGATCGCGGTGCCTCCCGTGTTGACAGCGACCACGGGCGTCTCCTAGAATTCGTGTGTTTTGTCACTTTTTCGTAGATCAGGAGAACACGATGCTCAAGCGATGGTCCATTCTCGCGGTGATCGCCCTGGCCCTTGCATTCGTCGGGGGTGAGCAGAAGGCCAGGGCCGAAGGAGAGGAGTGGGTGGGCAAGCGGGCCCCCGATTTCTCCATGGTGGACGTCGACGGCAAGCCGCTCAAGCTGGCCGACTTTGCCGGCAAGAAGGTGGTCTGGATCAACTTCTGGGGGCTTCGGTGCGGGCCCTGCGTGCGGGAGCTCCCCGCCCTCCAGAAGCTGTATTCCGATTTCCAGAAGAAGGGGCTCGTCATCATCGGTGTGAACACCGACGGCGTCGACGGTGCGTTCGTCAAGAAGCAGTTCGCCGAGCGCCCCGACCTCAAGGGTGCAGCCGTCACCTTCCCTCTCATGCCCGACGTCGATTTCAAGGTGATCGACGCCTACGGGCTCATGGGGGCGCCGCTGAACGTGATGATCGACAAGAAGGGGATCATTCGGTATCGCCATGAGGGCTACGAAGACGGCGACGAGGTGAAGTACGCGAAGGTTCTGGAAAAGCTGATCGCCGAATGACCCGGAGCGCGGTCCTCGGGATCGCCCTCGGCTTGGCTCTGTCCTGGGGGGGCGTGGGGTGCGTCCGTTCGGCGGCGACCGGCGTCGGTGCCCCGGTGCCCCGATCGTCGCCCGAGGGAGAGGTGGTCCCGGTCGAGGTCCCCCAGGGGCCGCTCGCCGCGCCGGGCGCGGCCGTGACGACAGAGCCGCCGGAAGGGGAGTCGCGAGTCGAGGTCGGACACCGGTACGTCGACTTCTCGGCGGATCGGCTCGGCGGGGGGCGACTGCGACTGTCGGAGCTCGTCGGCCCCAAAGTGGTGGTCCTGCAGTTCTGGGGCGTGCGCTGCTCGCCGTGCCTGGCGGAGATGGCCTTCCTGTCGGAGCTGCAGTCGCTTCATCCGGACCGCCTCCAGGTGGTCGGCGTCAATACCGATCGAGCGCCGGAAGGACAACTCCGGGAGATCATGGTGAGCCGGGCCATCATCCCGGCGTTTCCCGTGGTCGCAGACCCGGATTTCACGATCTCGCGCCACTACACGCAGTGGCTGGTGCCCGTGAGCGTCCTGATCGACCGCCGAGGGATCGCGAGGGCGATCCACACTGGCTACAATGCAGTCCTCGGCACCGCGCTCCGGGCGGAGGTAGAGGGCGTTCTGGCGGAGGAGTGATGGACGGCAGCAAGACGGTCTTGGGGGTCGCCGTTGCGGTCGCGCTGTGGGCAGGCCCGTCGGTGGCGAAGACGGACCTGCCCAGTTACGTGGGGAGCGATCGCTGCAGGGAGTGCCACGACTCGCAGTACAAGGGATGGGTTCAGACCTTCCACGCCACCGTTGTTCAGAATGCCCGAAAGCACCCGGAAGCGGTGCTCGGTGACTTTTCGGCGCCAGGCCTCTCGTTCAAGCTCGAGGACGTGGACTACACGATCGGTGGGCATTGGGACCAGCGGTACATGAAGAAGATCGACGACGACTACTACGTGCTGCCCAAGTTGTGGAGCGTACAGGCTCGCGCGTGGCGTCCCTACAACGTGTGGTCGTGGAAGAAGATGCCGTACAGCAAGTACTGCAAGGGCTGTCACGTGACCGGCTACGATCCGGAGACGAAGAAAGCCGTGGAGGGCCACATTGGCTGCGAGGCGTGCCATGGGCCCGGCCGGCCCCACGCCGACACGGCCGGGAAGAAGCCGATCGTGAACCCGAAGAAGCTGTCGGAAGATCGACGCGACATGATCTGCGCGGCCTGTCACGTGAGGGGGCAGGACCTCACGGGCACGTACTTCTTCCCGGTGGGTTTCACCCCGGGCGATGACCTGGGCGCATTCTACGTTTCGCTCGACAAGACTGCCGAGGAGTCCAACACTCAGGCGATCTTGCGGGGTTTCGCCAAGTGGAAGGAGGATCGCTCCGCCAACGCCAAGGTGCGCTGCGAAGTGTGCGGCATCTACGGGGACGAGACGAAGAAGAGCGACGAGAAGACGGGTGTCATGGACTTCTGCTTCGGGTGCCACGCGTTCAAAGACAAGCTCCCGGAGCACACGCGCCACGCGGCGTCCGTGAACATCATCTGCATCGACTGTCACGCGCAGCAGACGAAGGATCTGATGAACCAGCAGGGGCAGGACATCCACTCCTACGGGTACTTCCTCGTGCACCCGGACAACTGCTACGACCCGCGCGTCGAGAACACGTGCGCCAAGTGCCACAAGGACAAGCCCGAGGATTGGGCCCGGAAGACCGTCGAACGCTGGCGAAAGCCGGTGGACGTGGACCACTGAGGGGGGAACGATCTGCGGGGGAGAACCGGCGCCTCTTGGGGAAGGGGCGCCCTTGCCGGGGCACGGGCCGTCGAAGGAGGCCGAGATGAAGAACGGATGGATGGGGCTGGCTGGCGTGGCGGGACTGCTGCTCGTCGCCTCGACGGGTGTGTGGGCCCAGGGCGGCGCGATGAAGATCCAAGAAGGCGAAGAGGCCCCGGACTTCAGACTCGTGGACTTCCAGACGGGGAAGACGGTGACCCTCAAGGAGTTCCGCGGCAAGAAGGTCGTCATGCTCGAGTTCTGGGCGACCTGGTGCGACATCTGCAAACAGGAGATGCCGCGGATGCAGAAGGAGTATGACAAGTACAAAGACAAAGGCTACCAGCTCCTCGGTATCACCTTGAGCCGCGGGGATCCAAAGGATCGAGACCGCATCAAGGCTCTTCGGGATAAACACAAGCTCGGCTACCCGATCCTCCTCGACACCGAGTTCGAGGTCGCCACCAAGCTCTATGGCCTGTCGGGGCCGATTCCCCTCAAGGCGATCATCGACTGCTCGGGTAAAGTCCGGTACACCCACGTCGGGGACTACGCCGACGGGGTGAGCGAGGTGCCCTTCGTTCTGGACGAGCTCTTGGCGGAGCCAGCCTGCAAGCGCTGAGGTGCCCGTGAGTGCGCCTCGTCTCTTGCGAAGCCTTGCCGGGTCCGCTGCCCTGGCAGGGCTTCTTTGTCTCTTCCTGGCTGCCTCGGCCGAGGCTGCGATGAGCACCGTGCCGCGAGGGAAGCCACGGGGCTCCCCGGTCGTGCGAAAGGCCCTGGAGGCGTCGACCCAGGAAGGCAAGGCGGAGTCTCTCATCCGAATCCTGGTGGGGGACGACCTCCCGGCGGCCATGGAAGCGGTCGATGCCCTCGCAGCCCTGGGACCCTCGGTCGTGCCCCGGCTCGTGTCCGAGATGCAGCGCGCTCGCAATAACTGGCTGATCGGCGGGGCTCTCGCAAAGATGGGGCCGGTGGCCGTGGACCCGCTCCTAGAGCTTCTCGAGGAAGCGGACGAGGGCACCGCGGTCGACTGCATCTATCTCCTGGGCGAGCTCCAGGATCGGCGCGCCGTGCCGACGCTCACGCGGTTCCTCGACGATCCCAGGGAGCGGGTCCGCGTGTACGCGGTGACCTCGCTCCTCCAGGTCGGCGGAGACCGGGCGGTGGAGGCGGTGCTGACGCGGATGACCCGCGAAGGCAAGGGGATCAGCAGCTTCATCGTCGAGTCCTTGCTCCGCCACGGCGAGAAGAGCGCGGAGCCCCTGATTCGAAGCCTGAACCATCCCGACCCACGCGTTCGAGCCGAGGTGGCGTTTCTCCTCGGTCGCCTGGAGGACGCCCGGGCGATCGAGCCGCTGCTGGGGCTGCTGCAGGATCCGGAGCCGCGGGTGCGCCGCAACGCAGTGTTCGCCCTCGGCGCCCTCAACCGGGCGGGCCAGGAATCTCCCTACGTGATCGATCGTCTCGTTCGCGTCCTCGCCGACCCGGCGGAGGACGTATCCAGTGCGGCCCGAGAAGCCCTCGTGCGCTATGGCGAACGCGTGGTGCCGGTGTTGCTCGCTCGCTGTCGCGAAGGAAGCGGCGCGGAACGGCTGGCCAGCATCAACGCCCTGCGGGAGATCGGGAGCCGGGAAGCCGAGCCGGTGATGATCGAGTTGCTGGGGCACCGGGACCGCAACGTGCGCATCGCCGCGGTGGCGGCCCTGATGGTCCTGGGCTCCAAGGCCTCGGTCGAGCCGCTTCTCGCGGCTCTTCGGGACGAGGACATGCGTTGGTTCGCGTCCCTGGCCCTGGAGAAGGTCGGTCCCGAGAATCCGGAGATCTTCCTCCGGGTCGCGCCCAACGATCCGAGCATGGCGCTTCGCACTGAGATCCTGGCGCGGCTCGGATCCAAGGTGGTGCCCGCGCTGTGCCAGTATCTCAGGGGCGACGTTGCAGGAAAGAAGGTGCTGGCGCTGTGGGTTCTCGGCGAGATCGGCGACGGGACCGCGGCGACCGACGTCGCCGGTCTGCTCGACGATCAGGGACTGGGGTGGCTTGCTGGCCGGACCCTCCGAAAGCTCGGCGACGCCGGGCTCGAGGAGCTTCGGCGGTACGCGGCAAACCCCAGAAACGAGGTCGGCGCCCTCCAGGCGATCGACGCGTTGGCGCTCTTCGAGGACGAGCGGGCGCTCCAGGCTCTGGAGCAGTGCGTCACGGGCCGGATCCCCCGGCGGGCGCGCGTGAGGGCTGCCGTGCGGCTCTCCATGCTCGGAGAGCCGGAGACCGTGGACCGGCTGCGCACGTACCTGGAGACGGACGGGCAGGGGCTGTGGCCCGACGTCGAGGCCGCACTGCGGGCGGAGCGACAGATCCGGTAGCCCTGAGGGCTAGGGCCTTTCGACGTTGAACAGCGACGGCCCGCGGGATGAAGTTCCGCGGGCCGTCGCTGCGCAAGGCCCGCCTGAGCGGGCCTGTCGTTGGGGGGCAAGAACCGACTCGGGGGGTGTGGCCTGATCGGCCCTGCGTGGGCAATCCTCTTCCACTTCTGGGAAGTGTGATTGTTCTATTTCCAACCCGCCAAATAATGACTAAATCAAGAATGATTTTGTAACTTTCTGAAATGTTTAAATGAAGGAGGTATTTTCTCCGTGTGTGGGGTGCATGGCGCGACAGTTGCTTCGAGTGCTCGGTCCACGGTGAAGGTGTGCGGTTTTTGTGCGAGCATGTCGCCCGGAAGGGGGAGCCATGGGGGAAGACACGAGGGAAGGTCCCGGTTCGAGGGATGGCCAGCGAGCCCCTGAGGTTTCGGGGCCCTTGCCGAACACAGTTCTAGATCGTCGGTCGTCAACACCCGGGGGGGGTTGTCGTGTGTACGAGACGACCGAGTAGCGGGGCGCCGACTCAGATGGAGAGGCCGAGGGTGCCGGAATGATTCCGGTGCCCTCGGCCTCGTTGCATCTTGGCTTTGCGGTTGGAAGGGAACAAGAGCCGCGGAGCAGGTTGATTTGGGTTTTCCAACCGGAGGATGGCGAGAGGAGGACGGAAATGGCAGGACCATCAGGCCGAAGAGGTCGGTTCGTCGGTGCCGCGACGCGCGCGGCGGCAGTACTGCTTGGGGTTGTGGTGATGCTTTTGCCCGGTCTTAGGGTGGAGGCCGCAGTGGCTCCGCCGGTGCACTACTCGGGTTGGTCGCAGACGCCGACGTGGATGGACGTGGTCGGCAAGATCAGCGTGAACGGTGCGCCGGCTGGCGCCGGTGTGGAGATTGCGGTTCGCAACTCCCAGGGCCTCCTGTGCGGGGCTTCGGGGGTCGACGCGAGCGTCGCGGCCGGGGGAGCCTTCGTCCTGCACGTGTACGGCGACGATACGTCCACACCGGCGGTGGACGGTGCCCGGGCCAACGAGGTCCTTACCTTCGAGGTGTGGGTGCCCTCGCTGAGCGTCGTCACCCCTCAAGCGGCTCTGACCTTCAGCAACGGGCAATTCGGCACGCCCCCGCCCACGCTGCCGCCGGTCTACGCGGACGGCCAGAGCTACGGCATGGACGTGGCGGCGGACTTAAACCCGCCGGTCGTAGCGATCAGCGCGCCGGCCGATGGAAGCCTCACGAACGATACCACGCCCATGCTCACCTTCGACGCGGGTGACGGCGTCTCGGTGGTCGTCAAGGTCGATAACGTCGTGGTCGCCAAGACGTCGGGACAGTCCCTGGACACGCTCGCCGACGGCTCCCACACCGTGGTGGTCGAGTCTACGGACACGGCCGGCAACAGGGGCACGGCGAGCTCCACCTTCACGGTGGACACGACGGCACCCGTTGCGTCGATCAGCGCCCCGGCGGACGGAAGTATCACGAACGACAGTGCGCCGACGCTGATCTTTGGCTCGGGCGACGGGGTCACCGTCGTTGTCAAGGTCGACGGCGCGGTCGTTGCGAAGACCTCGGGGCAAAACCTTGATGTGCTGGGCGACGGCAGTCACACCGTCACGGTGGAGTCGACCGATGCGGCGGGGAACAAGGGAACGGCGAGCTCGACGTTCACGGTCGACACCCTCGCCCCGACCGTGGCGATTACGTCGCCCGCGAACGGGGCTCTCACGAACGACAACACGCCCGCGCTCGTCTTCAACAAGGGTGACGGTGTGAGCGTGGTGGTCAAGGTCGACAACGTGGTGGTCGCCAAGACCTCCGGCCAGTCGCTGGATACCCTCACCGAGGGGTCCCACACGGTCGTCGTCGAGTCAACGGACGCGGCCGGCAACAAGGGAACGGCGACCTCCACGTTTACCGTGGACACCGTGGCCCCGACGGTTTCGATCAGCGCGCCGGCGACCGGCAGTGCGACGAACGACAACACGCCTCTCCTCACATTCAACCCGGGTGACGGAACGACGGTGGTCGTGAAGGTGGACAGCTCCGTGGTCCCCAAGACCTCGGGGCAGTCGCTCGACACCCTCGCCGACGGCTCCCATACGGTGGTCGTCGAGTCGACGGACGGGGCCGGCAACACGGGGACCGCGACGTCCAGCTTCACGGTGGACACCGTGGCCCCGACGGTCTCGATCACCGCACCGGCGACCGGCAGCGCGACGACCGACAACACGCCGCTCCTCACGTTCAACCCGGGGGACGGAACGACGGTGGTCGTGAAGGTCGACACCGTCGTGGTCGCCAAGACCTCGGGGCAGTCCCTGGATTCCCTCACCGACGGCTCCCACACCGTGACCGTGGAGTCCAGCGACGCCGCGGGAAACACGGGAACGGCGAGCTCCACGTTTACCGTGGACACCGTGGCTCCGATCGTCTCGATCAGCGCGCCGGCCAACGGCAGCGCGACGAACGACAGCACGCCTCTGCTGACCTTTAACCCGGGTGACGGCACGACAGTGGTCGTGAAGGTAGACAACGTAGTGGTCGCGAAGACCTCCGGCCAGTCCCTGGACACCCTCACCGACGGCCCACACACCGTGGTCGTCGAGTCCACGGACGCGGCGGGCAACAAGGGCACGGCGAGCTCCACCTTCACCGTGGACACCGTGGTTCCGGTGGTCTCGATCAGCTCGCCGTCGAACGGGAGCTCGACCAACAACACGACGCCCCTTCTCACCTACAACGCGGGCGGCGGGGTCACCGTGGTGGTCAAGTTGGACAACGCTGTCATCGCAAAGACCTCGGGAAACTTGCTGGATGCGCTCACCGACGGCACCTACACGGTGACCGTAGAGTCCACAGATGCAGCCGGAAACACCGGTACGGCGAGCTCCACCTTCACCATCAACACACACGCTCCCGCGGTTTCGATCAGTGCCCCGCTGAACGGCAGCCGCACCAACGATCCGACGCCGACGCTCACCTTCGACAAGGGCACCGGCGTTACCGTGGTGGTCAAGGTCGACAACGTCGTTGTCGCCAAGAACTCGGGGGATTCGCTGAATACGCTCGCCGACGGCTCCCACACCGTGACCGTGGAGTCCACCGACGCGGCGAGCAACACGGGCACCGCCACATCGACCTTCACCGTGGACACCACCGCCCCCGCCGTCTCGATCAGCGCGCCGGCGAACGGCAGCGCCACGAGCGACAACACGCCGCTCCTCACCTACAACGCGGGTGACGGCACGGTCGTGGTCGTGAAGCTGGACACCGTCGTGGTCGCGAAGACCTCGGGGGAGTCCCTGGACACCCTCGCCGACGGCTCCCACACGGTGCTCGTCGAGTCCACGGACGATGTGGGCAACAAAGGCACCGCGAGCTCGACGTTCACCGTGGACACCGTCACCCACGTCACCGTCGGCACAGCCACACCGTCGACCAAGGGCGTGAGCTACACGCTCACGGGCACCGCCGAGACCGGCGCGGCCGTGGTGGTCACCGTCGATACGGCGGCGTCCGTGGGGACCGTGTCTCGCCCCACGCCCACGACCTGGAGCTGCACCCTGAGCAGCCTCGTCCTCGGGGCCAACGGCGTAACCGTGGAAGCCACCGACGCCGTCGGCAACAAGGCGACCGCGACCGCCACGGTGACCCGCCTGCCGAACCATGCCCCGGTGCTCACCGTCCCGGCTACCCAGACCGTGAACGAGAACGTGGCGCTTCGCTTCTCGGTCACGGCGACCGATGCGGATAGCGACGCGGTGACGATCACGGCAGGCACCTTGCCGACCGGGGCGAGCTTCGCGAGCGGAGAGCTGACTTGGACTCCGACTTACCTGCAGGCGGGCTCCTACACCGTGAGCTTTACGGGCTCCGACGGCTTCCTCTCCGACGCCAAGGCCGTAACGATCACCGTCACCGACGTTCCGCAGAACCCTGTGGCGGTGGCAGGCCCGGACCAGACCGTGTTCGAGGGCGTGTCGGTGACGCTCGACGGGTCCAACTCCCACGATGTGGATGGAACCGTCCAGTCCTACGAGTGGGTGCAGACCCTGGGGCCGGCGGCCGAGCTCTCCTCCTACACCGTCGCCAACCCGACCTTCACGACTCCTGCGGTGGTCCCTGCCGGCGCGGCTCTGGAGTTCGAGCTCACGGTAACGGACGACAAGGGCCTGAAGGGCACCGATCGGGTCGTGATCAACGTGTCCAATGTCAACGTACCGCCCACGGCCGACGCGGGCCCGGACCAGACCGTAAACGAGGGAAGCATCGTTACCCTGGACGCCTCGAATTCGACCGACTCGGACGGAACGATTGCCACCTATGCATGGGTCCAGAAAGCGGGGCCCGCGGTGACCCTGACGGACGCCGGCGCGGAGACGGCCACCTTCACCGCCTCCGAGGTGGACACGCAGACCGCTTCTCTCACCTTCGAGCTCACCGTGACCGATGACGGCGGGCTCATGGACACGGACACGGTGGTGGTGAACATCTCCAACGTCAACAAGGCCCCAACCGCGGCGGCCGGTGACGACCAGGCCGTGGACGAAGGGGCGGTCGTCACCCTGGACGGTACGCAGTCCGCCGACGCCGACGGCACCATATCCGCGTATTTGTGGACACAGACTGCGGGGCCGACCGTTACCCTGTCGGATCCCACGGCCGCCGTCCCGACGTTCGACGCGCCGTCCGTGACTCCCGCGGGCGTGTCCCTGACCTTCGAGTTGAGCGTTACCGACAACGAAGGCCTCAAGGGGACGGACTCGGTGGTCGTGAACATCACCGACGTGAACGTGCCTCCCACGGCCGAGGCGGGTCCGGACCAGCGCGTGGCCGCCAACAAACCAGTCACGCTGGACGGTTCGGGATGTGACGACGCCGACGGGACCATCGTCGCGTACCAGTGGAAGCAGACCGGAGGGCCGGCCGTGACCCTCTCGGACCCCACGGCCATGAATCCGACGTTCGACGCCCCGGCGACGGCCTCGGAGCTGGAGTTCGAGCTCACGGTGACGGACGACTGCGGCCTCCAGCGGACCGACACCATGAAGGTCACCGTGGCCAAGGATGACGGTGGCGGCAACAACGGTCTGGTCTCCAAGTGCTTCATCACGGCAGCGGCCGATCCGTCCGACGCCGGGCGGGGCGCGCTGATCGCGGTCATCGCCGCTGGCCTCGTGCTCGCCCTTCGGCGGCGGCGAGAGCGGTAGAAGAAGAGAGAGGGGCCCCGAGCACGGGGCCTCGTGGAGGGCGCAGGGCGGGCGGGGGGACGTCCTGCGCCCTCGGTGTCTCCGAGGAGGAGCAACTCGAGACGCCCGAAGGGGACAGTTGCGAGTGAACTTCGTTCAACCGCGTGGAGGAACTCGCGTTTCGGAGCGACCCGAGTCTTCGTTCTGGCTTGGTTCTTCTGACGGCTGACCGCTGATCGCTGAGAGCCCGTTTCTATCCAACAGGGGGAGTTCCATGATCCGTACCAGTACAGTGTTTGCCTTCGCTACAGCGGTCATGCTCTCGGGTGGATGGGGCCAAAGCCTCGCCGCCCCGGGGGCGCCCACGCACTACCTCGTCAAGAACAAGACCCCGATCAACATGACCATCGTCGGACGCGTCTCCCTCGCCGGGCAGCCGGCGAAAGAAGGCGTGGAGGTCGCCGTGTTCGACGCCCAAGGCACTCTGTGCGGCGCCTCCGGCGTCGATGTGGCCAACGGCGGTTCCTACATCCTCCAGGTGTACGGCGACGACCCGACGACCGCCGAGGACGAAGGGGCCGTGGCTGGGGACGAGCTTCGCCTGGAAGTGTACGACCCGCCCCGGGGACCGTCGGCCCCCGGACAGCTTTCGTTGTCGAGCGCGGGCTTCAACGAGCCGCCTGCGTTCCCCCCGAAGTTCGAAGAGCGTGCGAGCTACGGGATGAACATCGCGTGGTGATGCTCGGCCGCGGTGTCGCGACGTCGGGTCGATTCGTTGCGGGTGCCGCTGTTGGTTGACGACGTTGTCCGCCCGCCGTTTCCGGCCGACGGACCAGAGAAAGGGAAACCCATGAGTCGCAGCGCCCCCCGTTGGCTGGCCAGTGTGCTCACAGCTCTGCTGCTCGCCTTGGCGAGCGCGGCCGCGCCGGGGCGCGTCGAGGCGGCGGTACGCATGGAAGGGTTCGAGAGCGGGAACCTTTCGGCGCTGCCCTGGGCCACCAGCGGCAACGCTGCGTGGTCCGTGACGACGACCCGGGCCCACGGCGGAACCCACGCGGCCGAGGCGCCGGCGGCGCTTGCCGACGGCCAGAGCGCAACCCTTGAGGTCACCCTAGCGTGCACGGCCGGGGAGGTGCGGTTCTGGTACTCGGTGAGCTCCGAGGCCGGCTTTGACAAGCTCAGCTTCTCGATCGACGGGGTGGAGAAGGGGGCGTGGTCGGGCGAGGTGGCTTGGACCGAAGCCGTCTTTGCCGTCGCCGCGGGCAGTCACACGTTCCGGTGGACCTACGCCAAGGACGTGTCCATTTCCTCGGGGTCCGACTCGGCGTGGGTGGATGACATCGGATTTCCCGGTGCTCCTGTTACGGGGGTGAGATCAGAGGGTTTCGAGAGCGGGAACCTTGTGGCCATGCCCTGGGTCACGAGTGGCAACGGGGCGTGGTCCGTGACGACGACCACGGCCCACGGCGGAGTGTACTCAGCCCAGACGCCCGTCTCGATCACGGGAAACCAGAGCGCATCCCTGCAGGTGGCTCTGGAATGTGCGGCCGGCGAGATCCGCTTCTGGCACTCCGTGAGCTCGGAGGCAGACAAGGACTTCCTGCAATTCTCCATCGATGGGGTGACAAAGGGAGCGTGGTCGGGCATCTCGGACTGGGCCGAAGCGGTGTTTCTGGTTACCGAAGGCACCCATACGTTTAGCTGGACGTACAGCAAGGACGGCTACGATCTTGAGCCACCGTTTACGTCGAACAGCGCTTGGGTGGACGACATCGTGTTCCCGGCATTGACCGTTCCCCCGACGCAAACTGTGGTGCTTCAACCGGGTCCTGGGGACGGCATGGATGTCTGGATTACCAGCGTTTACTACGATGGAGGTCAGGATGATGCGGGACTGATCATAGGGGGTTGGGGCGATTACTACTACGCTCTTCTTCGTTTCGATCTTTCGTCTTTGCCTGCAACAGCCAGTAGTGCAAAAATAAGATTGTATTCCATTGACAGTGGGGCTACGCGCACTCCTATGTATATGGATATCGTGACGTCAGAATGGGATGAGACAACAAAATGGGCGAATGGACCAACGTACCAAAATCTATCAATCATTCCCGCCCCTGCTGACATTGGATGGTATGAAATAGACGTATCAGCCCTGTATCTGCAATGGAAGAGTGCACAGCTCCAAAACTTTGGAATTCAACTTCGCCCTACGAGTATTAACCACCAATTCAACTATTTTAATAGTTCTGACTCCGCAGATGATCCCCCACTGAGACCTCAACTGGTTGTTGCAACAGACGCGGTTCCACGGCTAGACGTCACGCCGACGGCTCCACCGTTTGACAACGTCGCCGTGGGAAGCACCGCCACCCATACGGTGAACGTCCGCAACGGGGGCAGCGGGAACTTGGTTGTCGGCACCCTGTCCCTCGACGGGGCGAACGCCGCGGAGTTTGCGCTGGCGAACGATACGTGTTCGGGGACCACGGTGCCCGCAACCACTGGCACCTGCACGGTCGACCTCGTCTTTACGCCCACCTCCGAAGGCTCGAAGATCGTCACCCTGCACATCCCCTCGAACGACCCTACGACCCCGGACTACACCGTCAGCTGCACGGGAAGCGGTGATTACGGGGGCGACTTCGCGTCGGCGGTGAGCCTCCGTTTGCCAGGCTTCGGCAGCGGCACGCTCGGCACTGCCGGTGACGTCGACTTCTTCTCTTTCACTGTGGCTCGTGCGGGCACCTACCGGTTCTTCGCGCTGGGAGGTACCGATACGAAGGGTTCGCTGTATGACTCCAACCAAGCGTTGCTCGCGGGGCCGGCGGCCGGCGCCGGCAATTTCCTCATCGAGATTCAGTTGGTGCCGGGAACCTACTACGTGCGGGTTGAGGGGGAGACGGCCGCGGTCACGGGCGACTACACGTTGAAATCAGAAGGCCCCGTGTCACCCGGCTGGCGCTCCATTTCAGTTGGCAGTTGGCACACGGCGGCAGTGAGGACGGACGGGTCGCTGTGGGCGTGGGGACAGAACAGTTCGTACCAACTGGGGGACGGGAGCGCGCGGAACAAGTTCGTCCCGACGCGGATCGGCACGGACACCAACTGGACCAGCGTGGCGGCCGGCACCGGGCACACGGTGGCGGTAAAGACAGACGGATCGCTGTGGGCGTGGGGGGATAACTACTACGGCCAACTCGGGGACGGGACCGTGACGGACAAGTCCACCCCGACTCGGATCGGTGCGGACACGAACTGGGCCAGCATAGCGGCCGGCCAGTTCCACACGGTGGCGCTGAAGACGGACGGTTCGCTGTGGGCGTGGGGCGGCAACTCAGAGGGTCAGCTCGGGGACGGGACCACGGGGAACAAGTCCACGCCGACGCGGATCGGTGCGGACACGAACTGGGCCAGCATGGCGGCCGGCCAGTTCCACACCGTGGCGCTGAAGACAGACGGCTCGCTTTGGACATGGGGGGACAACAGCTACGGCGAACTCGGGGACGGGACCGAGGTGGACAGATTAACCCCGACACGGATCGGCACGGACACGAACTGGGCCGGGGTGGGGGCCGGCGGGTACCACGCCCTAGCGGTGAAGATGGACGGGTCGCTCTGGGCGTGGGGGCGAAATTCTGAAGGCCAGCTCGGGGACGGACCCACGGCGAACAAGCGCACCCCGACGCGGATTGGCACGGATATGAACTGGGCCGGCGTGGCGGGTGGGTTCGGCCACACCGTCGCGGCGAAGCTGGATGGTTCGCTGTGGGCGTGGGGGCGCAATTCGGAAGGCCAGTTGGGGGACGGGACGACGGTGAGCAAGTACGCACCGACGCGGATCGGGACGGACACGAACTGGGCCCGTGTGGCAGCCAATGATTCCCAGACCGTGGTGTTGAGAACGGACGGGTCGCTCTGGGCGTGGGGGGACAACGCAGAGGGGCAGGTGGGGGACGGGACCGCGGGGAACAAGTCCTCCCCGACGCGGGTTGGCACAACCGGGGATTGGGCCAAAGTGGCAGCTGGTGGATATCACACCGTTTCGCTACAGACGGACGGATCTCTCTGGGCGTGGGGGAGGGGTGGTTTCCTTGGGGATGGGACGACCGCCAGCAAGTCGGCCCCAACACGAATCGGCGCCGCGCGCGACTGGGCGGCCGTGAGAGCCGGGTTCAGCCACACGGTGGCGGTGAAGGTGGACGGGAGTCTGTGGGCGTGGGGGGACAACGGCTATGGTCAGCTCGGGGACGGGACCACAGTGTTCAAGTTGGTGCCGACACGCATTGGCACGGAGACAAACTGGGCGAATGTGGCGGCCGGTACCTACAGTCATACTGCGGCGGTGAAGGTGGACGGGAGCCTGTGGGCGTGGGGGGACAACGGACAAGGTCAGCTAGGGGACGGTACCACGACGAGCAAGTCGGTGCCGACGCGCGTCGGTACGGCGAACGATTGGGCGGGCGTGGCGGCTGGATCCAGTGACACGGTGGCGGTGAAGACGGACGGGAGCTTGTGGGCGTGGGGGCGCAATGCGGAGGGCCAGTTGGGGGACGGTACCACGACGAGCAAGTCGGTGCCGACGCGCATCGGTACGGAGACGAGTTGGTTAAGTGTGGCCGCCGGGCACAACCACATGGTGGCGGTGAAGACGGACGGGAGTCTGTGGGCGTGGGGGCACAACGGACAAGGTCAGCTGGGGGACGGTACCACGGCGAGCAAGTCGGTGCCGGCGCGGATCGGACTTGAGACGGACTGGGCGGGTGTAACGGCTGGGAGCAATCACACCTTGGCGGTGAAGACGGACGGGAGCCTGTGGGCGTGGGGGAGCAACTCGTATGGTCAGCTCGGCGATGGGACCACAGCCGATAGGGCCATTCCGACGCAGGTCGGAACGGCGAACGACTGGGCGGGCGTGGCGGCGGGCTTCTCCCACACGGTGGCGGTGAAGACGGGCGGGAGCTTGTGGGCGTGGGGGCGAAACGCTGAAGGCCAACTCGGGGACGAAACAAGTTGGCGTGCGACACCCTCGGTCATTGTTGGCCCCTCCGGTGTCGGCCGAGTGACCGTTGCTGTGGCATCGCCGCCGTTCGACAACATCCCCTTGGGGGACACGGTCACCCATTCGGTCGAGATCCGAAACATCGGGGGCGCCGAGCTGATCCTCGGGAGCCTCTCACGCTCTGGCGCCAATGCGGAGGAGTTCGCCCTCGCCAACGACACCTGCTCGGGTACCACCCTGGGCCCGGTTTCTGCGTGGTGTACCGTCGACCTCGTCTTCTCGCCCACCTCCGAGGGCCCCAAGACTGTCGCCCTCCACATTCCCTCCAATGACCCGACGGCTCCGGACTTCACCGAGACGTACACCGGAAGTGGTACTGGCGGCGACACTATCGACAGCGACGGCGACGGTCTCCCCGACAACTGGGAGATGACCAACGGCCTGAACCCCCACGACCCGTCGGACGCGACCGGCGACCTCGACAACGACGGCCTGACGAACCTCGCGGAGTTCCAACACGGCACCGACCCGGGCAACGCCGACAGCGACGGCGACGGCATGGCCGACGGCTGGGAAGTGGCGCACAGCTTGAATCCCCTGGTCGACGACCGGGGGCTCGACCCCGACCCCGACGGCGACGGGCTCACCAACGCCCAGGAGTACGCCTGGCGCACCGACCCGCACCTCGCCGACACCGACGGCGACGGGGTGAACGACGGCGCCGAGGTGGCCGACGGAACGAACCCGCTGGCGCCCTCCTCGAAGCTCACGGTTTCGGCGGCGGACCTCACACTTTCCGTGGGGGCGAGCCGCACGGTGACGATTTCGCTCGCCAATGCCCGACGCATCCTCGACAGCTTCGACCTCACCGTCACGATCCCGGGGGCGAGCGGCGACTGGACCACGCTAGGGGCGAGCCACGTGGTCCTCGCCGCCGGCGAAGTGCGCGAGATCCCGCTCGAGATCCACGTGCCGGCGTCGTGCGACTTTGGTGCACCGGACAAGACGCTCCACGTGACGGCGGTATCACCGGACACCGGGGCGGTGATCGGCGGGGGCGCCGACCTCGCGCTGCACATCACCACCCAACCGCGGGTCACGCGCCTCGTGCCCGAGGCGGGCCAGAAGCTCGCCACCAACGCGCTCACCCTCTCGTGGCAGACCGACGTCTCGGCCACGACCGAGGTCTACTTCCGCCGGGTGGGGGCGCCCGAGTACACCCGGGTGGCGGGGCTCGACGGCACGGCCCACGCCGTGCTGCTCTCCAACCTCACCTGGGACGCCGCCTACGAGTGGTACACCGTGTCGGAGGGCCTGTGCGCGTCGTCGCAGACCGCGCCCCGCAGCCTCACCGTGCTCGACGGCGTGGTCTTCGAGGACCCCAATCCCCAGTTCACGATCCAGCGCGACTACGACCAGCGGGCCTCGCTTCGGGTCGTCAACCGCGACGTACGGGCGCACACCGTGCTCGTTGCCCTGGCCGCCGACCAGGACGACCTCGTCGCCGGGTTCGTGGGCACGGGGAGCTCGGACCAGACCCTCACGCTGGACGCGGGGCAAACCGCGGAGGTCACCCTGGCACTGCACGCCCAGAACACCCAGAGCGAGCGCTACCCGCTGCTGCTGAAACTCACCGCCGACGCCGGCACGGGCAATCCGATCGTCGACTACGCCCACGCCACCGTCGACGTCCACCAGCCCGTCTTCGACCTCGTGCTCCAAGAGCTCGGCAAAGACCCGGCGAGCCTCACCAACCGCTACCGGCTCACCAACCGCGGCGACCTCCTGACCGACGTCAGCGTGAAGGCCGACGAGACCCTCGCCCCCCACCTCCTCTTCCAGCCCGAGATCCAGCACCTCGACCTCACCACGGGCCAGAGCGTCGACTTCGTGGCCACCCTGCAGGGCGACGTCACCCTCTCCCAGGCCTCGGGAGTGCTCACCGCCGGCAACGCGAAGGAAACCGCGTCGCTCACCACCCAGTTCGGCTGCGCCGAGGGCACCTTGCTCTACCCGGTCGTGCTCCACAACGTCCACATCTGCCGCGAGCAGCACGGTACCCACTGCACCAACACCCGCGTGATCAACCTCGACTTCCGGCTGCCGAAGGGCCTCACCCCGGCGGACGTGAACCGGGCACGGCTCTACTTCCAGGCGACCCTGCGCTACCCGCGGAGCCACTACACGCCTCACGACTTCCTGATCGACCTCAACGGTACCGAGGTCTACGCCTTCCGGAACACCATCCTCGAAGGCATCTACGGCGTGGACCTGCCACCGAAGCTCATCCACACGGGGTCAGGGAGCATCGCGGTGAACCGCGTGACGCTTCGCACCGTGGGCATGAACGTGGGGCAGTACGTCCGGGCCTCCGACTTCCAGCTCATCCTCGACGCCGGCACGGTGCAGCAGCGCACCACCTGCGCCACGAGTCAGGAGGCTGCCGACAGCCTCGCCGTGAACCTCCCCTACATGTGCCCGGGGGATCCGAGCTTGAACGCCTGCCCGCGTCTGGAGAGCTTCGCGCTTCTCGACGCCACGGGGGCGCAGCCGCGGAGCTTCGACCCGGGTGATCCGGTGCAACTGCGGGTCTCCACCTACAACCCGGACCTCGACCCCCGCTCGCCGAGCGTCACCGTCACCCTGGACGACGACTTCTCGAGCGGGGGGACGCCCTTCACCGACACCAAGACCGTCCCGATCCCCGCCCACGGGCGGGTGGACCAGGTCTTCCCCTGGATCGTGCCGGCCACGCCGGGGATCGTCGCCTACGACGCGCGCGTGGCCGTCGCCAACGGGACGGCGTGCAGCCTCCAGTCGACGCTCTCCGACGCCCTGGTCGTCAACCAGCCGCTGACGGGCACGGTCACCGACGCCCAGACCGGGCTGCCGGCGGTCGGAGTAGACGTGTGGGTGTGCGGCATGCGGGACCAGTACGCAACCCAGACCGACGCGAGCGGCCAGTACACGCTCTACCTGCCGCCGGCGAGCTACCACCTGTGCACGACCGGCGGGCGCTACTCGCTCGACCGGGCCTACGTGACCTACATCGGGCCGGGGATCCACCAGAACCTGGAGATCACGCCCGACACGGCCTCCTACGGCAACCAGGCCAATCAAGGGGCCACGAGCGACCCCGTGGTGACCTCGCTCGGCAACTTCATCCACGACCACGTCGACCTCGCGTTGGCGGGGCCAGGGCCGAAGCTCACCTTCCGGCGCTTCTACAACTCCCAGGACCCCTACGCCGGGCCCTTGGGCTTCGGCTGGACCCACAGCTACAACGTCACCCTGCGCCAGGAGGGCACGGTGGCCATCGTCAAGCACGGCGACGGCCACGAAGAGTTCTTCGTGCACCAGGCCGACGGCAGCTACCGGCCTCCGCCCGGGCTGGACTCGACGCTCACCGCCAGCGCCGACGGCAGCTTCGTGCTGCGCGACCGCGACCTCGTCGAGCAGCGCTTCGACGCCGCCGGCCGGCTCACCGCCGTCGCCGACCGAAACGGCAACACGACCACCCTGTCGTACACGGGCGCGCTCCCGACGACCCTCACCGACCCCGTGGGCCGGGTCGTCGGCCTCACCTACGACGTCCAGGGCCGGCTCACCGGCCTCATCGACCCCCTCGGGCGCACCGTGGCCTACGCCTATGACGGCCAGGGTGACCTCGTCTCCGTGACCGACCCGCTGGCGCAGGTGACGGCCTACACCTACGACGGCCAGCACCAGATGCTCACGGCCACCGACCCCCGGGGCCACGCCTTCGTCACCAACGTCTACGACAGCGAGAAACGCGTGGTCTCCGCCCAGCGAGACGCCCTGGGCAACCTCTCCACCTTCGCGTACGACCGAGAGAACCACGTCACCGTGATCACCGACCCCTTGGGCGCCCGTACCGTGCACGAGCACGACCGGCGAAACCGGCTTACTCGCGTGCTGAACCCGGCGCGCGAAGCCGTGCGCTACGGCTACGACGACGCCAACCACCGGACCCTCGAGGTCGACGGCCGGGGCGGCCAGACCCAGTTCGTCTACGACACGGCCGGCAACCTCACCCAGGCCACCGACGCGCTGGGGCGCGTGACCCGGCTCACTTACGACGCCGACCATCACCCGCTCACCACGACCGACGCCCTGGGCCACGTCACCACCCTCAGCTACGACGCCGCCGGCAACCTCACCCAGCGCACGGATGCCCTGGGCCACGTCACCCGGCGGGAGGTGAACGTCCGGGGGCAGCCCGTCACCGTGACCGACCCCCTGGGGAGAGTCACCACCTACGCCTACGACGCGCAGGGCAACCTCACGAGCAGCACCGACGCCCTGGGCCACGTCACGATCTTCACCTACGACGCCGCGGGCAGGCTCCTCACCACCACCGATGCGCGCGGTCACGTCACCACGCTCGCCTACGACGCCGGCGACCACCTCCTGAGCGTCACCGACGCCCTGGGTCACGTCACCACCCACACCTACGACGGCAACGGCAACCGCACCGCCACCGCCGACCCGCTGCTCCACACGGCGGCGTTCGCCTACGACGTCAAAGACCGCCTCACCGGGATGACCGACCCCCTGGGGCACACCGTCACCCACACCTACGACGCCCTGGACCGGCGCACCGCCACCACCGACCGGCGCGGCAAGGCCTCGACCTTCGCCTACGACACCGCCGGGCGGCTCACCCGCTCGATCGACCCGCTCGGCAAGGCCACCACCTATGGCTACGACGGCAACGGGAACCTTGTCCTCCAGACCGACCCCCTGGGCCACGCCGTCACCCGGGTCTACGACGCCTTGAACCGCGTCGTGCGCGCCACCGACGCCCTGGGGAATGCCACCGCCTTCACCTACGACGAGCTGGGGCGGCTCACCGAGAAGACCGACGCCAACACCCACACGACCCTCTACGCCTACGACGCCCTGGGGCGGCTCACCCGGGTCACCGAGCCCGGTGGCGGGGTCACCGCCTACGCCTACGACGCCGTGGGCAACAAGACCGGCTTCACCAACGCCCGGGGGGTTACCTTCACCTACGCCTACGATGAACTGAACCGCCTCGTGGCCGACGCCGACGGCTATATCTATGCCTACGACGCCGTCGGCAACCTCGTCGAGCGCACCGACGCCAAGGGCCAGATCGCGCGCTACGCCTACGACGCCGTGAACCGCCTCGAACGCGTCACCTACCCCGACGCGAGCGAGGTGACCTTTACCTACGACGCCGCCGGCAACCGCGTGCAGATGACGGACGCGCTCGGCACCCACACCACCGCCTACGACGCCGTGCGCCGCATCACCCAGACCGTCGACCCCTTCGGCAAGAGCGTCGAGTACACCTACGACGCCAACGGCAACCGGCTCACGCTGACCTACCCCGACGGCAGCGTCGTCACCTACGGCTACGACGACGCCAACCGCCTGACGAGCGTCGCCGACTGGCAAAACCGCACCACGGCCTACACCTACGACGCTGCCGGGCGGCTGGCCCAAACCGCCTACCCCAACGGCACCACCGCCACCCACACCTACGACGGCGCCGACCGGCTCACCGCGCTCGTCAACCGAAAGCCCGACCCGCCCAACGCCGGCACCCTCGCCAGCTACACCCTGACGCTCGACCCCGTGGGCAACCGCGTGCAAATCCAAAAGCTCGAGCCGCTGGTGCCGTTCCTCCGAAACGCCGAGACCACCTACACCTACGACGACGAGAACCAGATCGCCTCGCTCACCAACGGCGCGATGACCTACGACGCCAACGGCAGCGTCACCCAGACGGTCGACGACGGCCGCGCCGTCACCTACGCCTGGGACGCCGAGAACCGGCTGAGCGGCTGGAACGACGGGACGCACAGCGCCACCTACCGCTACGACGGGTTGAGCGTGCGCCGGGCTGCCACGCGAGACGGCGTCACCACCCGCTACGTGCTCGACACGGCCAAGGCGCTGCCCGACGTGATTGCCGAGACCACGGAGGACGGCACGACGAAGGCCCGCTCCATCCACGGACTGGGGCTGATTGCCCGCGTCGACGCCCAGGGCACCCGCTACTACCACTACGACCCCATCGGCAGCACCGTCGCGCTGACCGACGACGCCGGCGTCGTCACCGACACCTACGCCTACGACCCCTTCGGGGAGATTGCCAACCGAAAGGGCACCAGCGAGAACCCGTTTACGTTTGCCGGAAGGTGGGGGCTGATGAGCGAGGGAGACGACCTCTATTTTGTAAGGGCTAGATTCTATGGCAGTAAGACGGGAAGGTTCTTGAAAAAGGATGAAGTACTCGGGCAGGAGTCGGACCCTCGCGGCCTAAACCGGCTTGCATATCCATTCAACAGTCCTGTAACTGTTGTGGATATTTCCGGTTACTGTGGAATCAACGTTGTCTATGGTTTCGATTCGTTGTATCGACAGCAACTTGAACAAATGTTGGATGATCTCAGAACAAATGATATCACAAGAGCATTGATGAAATTCTTGGACTCCAACCGTGCGTTAATACTTATAACAAATACTGGTGGGCCATCAGTGGATACCCCACATATGACGTTCGACGAATCTGGGAACTTGAGTGCAGTGCGAGTTAATTTTACTCCAAGAGGTATGCACGAGATACTGGGTCCGGACGCACCAGATTATATTGCGCTTGCGCACGAGTTGGGACATATCCAAGACCTAATACTTACCAAAGGTCGTGCTGCACTCAACAGAGCAGCTACTGAGAACTTTACGATCCAGAATTATGAGAACCCGCTCAGGCGTCAAGCTGGAATTGGCGTGAGGGACATGTATGATTGGGAGTTTCCGATATGGTCGGAGCTTCCCGAGGATAGTTGGAGCGGTGTCTTTAGGATATGGAGTTGGGGTTTTAGAATGGGGCTAAACGATCTCATAAGTAAGTGATATTGCTAATAATGAGTCTCTTGTTGTTGGATGCGGTCGCACTTAACGATTCAATCATAAGATATGCGTGGTGACGACATGCTAATTTCTTCTCAGCTGCTGATGCAAGTGACTGCCGTGATCTTGGCGGTGAGTGTTGGGGATGCTGCCATGACTTACAGCTACGACGTCCGCGACCAGCTAGTGCAATCCGAGGCGGGTGACGGGTCATCCCTCATCACCTACACCTACGACTCCGTCGGCAACCGCCTCTCTCTCTCCTCCCAAGGCGTCACGCTGACCACGCCAAGCGTCAGCGACACCGGCGAGTTCTCCCTCGACCGAACTTCGGTGACCGTGACACCGACGGCCTCCTACGGGGCCGAGTACGGCAACCTCACCTGCGAGCTGGCCGTCGGCACCTCCTGCGGCGCCTCGGATGTGCGCGACTGGGCGCCGGTGCCGTGTGGGGCGGGTGGGCTGACGGCCGTGGACTCTCTGAACCTGACCTGGGGACAGCCGGTGTTCGCCTCGCTGCGGGTGCGAAACTTCCGCGGCGACGTGGTGAGCGAGTCCGGCTGCAGCGACGGCATCACGCCGATCGACCCCGCGGGAGACGACGATAGCGACGGGCTCAGCAACGCTGTGGAGTTGACCATCCTCCACACGCACCCCCGAAGGTGGGACACTGACGACGATGCGGCCGGAGACGCCGCGGACAACTGCCCGGTCACCGCCAATGCCCGGCAGTACGACCTGGATCGGGACGGCGTCGGAGACGTCTGTGACCCGAGTGTCACCGTGGAGATCCCCCTACGGACTGGGTGGAACCTGGTGTCGATTCCGGTGGCCCGGCTCTGGTACGTGGGCCCAGAGCCGGCAACCGGGGCGTTCCCCGGGCTCGATCGGGTGTCGGTGGCCACCGTAGCGACGGTGTTCCAGAGCATTGCGGGGAAGTACACGGTGATCCGCTCCTTCGATACGGCCGGCGCGCACGTCTATGATCCGCGGCTTCCCGACTACCTCAGCGACCTCACCTACGTGGCGGGGGGGTACGGTTGCTGGATCAAGATGACCGAGCCCGGGGTGCTGACCCTGGAGGGGCGCCTGCTGCCGTCCTCGATGCCGCGACGGCTCAGCGCGGGGTGGAACCTCGTGGGCTACTGGGGCGGCGACGCCCGGTGGACCGGCAGCGAGGCGCCGCCCGTTGCGTTCCCGCCCAACCTGCCGCAGGAGTCGGTCGGCTCCCTCTCCGAGATCCTCAATGGCACCTGCTCGATCCAGGTGCTGCGTTCCTTCGATGCAGGCGGCGCGCACTCCTACGACCCACGGCTCCCAGACTACCTCAACGACGTGACCTACCTGGGGACGGGCTACGGCTACTGGCTGAAGGTGCAGGGCGACTGCGACCTGAGCTACGGGGCGCCGTGATGCCGCACCGGGGAGTGCCGGTGCCGGGCTTCCGTCCGGACTTCTTCAACGGTATCCGGTGCTTGCCAAATGGGTATTGGGCGGCGGAGCAGGTACCTGTGAGTTTTCTCTTGGGGATCGAGGGTCCCCGTCACGTTCGCCCCCCCCGGTCAGATTGACCGGTGGAGACGACAAATAGCAGGAGGGAGCAATGAAGAGGATTGCACTGACACTATCTTCACTTTCGTTGGTTGCTTTTTTGTGTGCCTGTGCCGGTACCCCACTCAAAATTCCAAACCAGCCGGACAGCAGCAAGTATGAAGTATTAGGAGAGGCGGAGGGGAGTTGCACGGGAATTATGCTCTTCAACATCATTCCTATTCGGCAAAACGACCGATTCGTCTGTGCCTATGATGAGGCAGTTCATAGCAAGGGCGGGGATGCCCTCATCAATTTTCAGGTTCAGGACAACTGGTTCTGGGCCTATGTCCTCAATGGCTACAAAGCCACGGTCAGTGGAACGGTGATCAAGTACAGGAATTGAAGAGCTCGCGGCGTGGGTCGAGCGAAGCGCGCCCACCCTGCGACATAGCCCATCCAGCCTTTATAGTCGGCAGGGTTCGGAACGTCTTCTGGTGGCGGGTGGCATTGCCGGCTGGTCATGTTCCACGCTTGAAAGGGGGTACCGATGGAGAGGCGATTCAGATTCCTGTCGAGCGTAGTGTTGGCCGGTGCCCTTGCCGCCTGCGGCGGCGGGGGAGGCGGTGGCGGCGGGGGAGGTGGTGGTGAGATTGACCGTGAGACTGCAGGCAAGATGGCGGGAGCATTTGAAATAACGGAGCAGGGGAAGGATTGCGACGGCTCGTACACGGACCAATATCGAAGCACCATTATTCCTGAGGAGCTTAATTCCTTCACGTACTCGATGGATGGAGAAACCGTCACTCACAGTGTGAATATATCGGGTCGAAATCTTACGTTTAGCGAAGCCGCGGGTGGTGTCACGAATAGGGCTCAAATCACGTTTTCTGGGGACTACTCAGCGTTTACTGGAACGGGGAGGAGCACAGGTACTGATTGCAACCGCACGCTATCGTATTCCGCGACCCGGGTGGACCCTCCAACAGATCCCCACGGGAATACGCGGGCTGCCGCCTCTTCCATAGGGCAGAACAGCACGACGAGCGCCTCCATTAACTCGGATGCGGACGTGGACTACTTTCGAATTGACGTAACGTCGGCAGGGATTTTGACCGTGCGGACGAGCGGGACGGTCGACACCGAGGGATATCTCACAGACGGTTCCGGAGGCTTTCTTGCCTACTCGGACGATGATCCAAATGACCCAGACTTGAACTGCCGGATCGAGAGGCAGCTCTCTCCGGGTACCTACTATGTCGTAATTCGTGGCTTCGGCTATGAAGACACTGGGCCGTATGACCTGGTCGTCTCTTTGAGCGGCAGTCCAAAGGTGGCAGATGATGCCGTGGACGAGTTCCAGGAAGCTGCAACGTTTGAGCTGCCAGACCGTATGCCAAAGTCTCCTGGTTCGCTCTTTCGTAGGGGCCCGTAGTGCGCAAGGTGGGTCGGCCCGAAGCGGACCCGCGATCTCATCGATCGGCGTTCAAGGGTTCCGGAGTTCGTCCCGGATGCGCTCGGACAGGAAGATCTTGAGGAGAGACGGGTAGGGGACGTCGCGCTTGTGAGCCAGGAGCTCGAGTTGTTCGATCATCGACGCCGGCAGCCGAAGGGAAATGGTCCGCACCGTGGGCTTCAGTTCCGCGAGCACGGCCTCTTCCGCTTTCGACCAGTCGAGGTGCTCGGCCGAGTCGTGGCTGGCCCAGAACTCGCGTTCTGCGTCTTTGCTCTCAACGCGGGGAATGTTCTTTCGCATGGCGTTGATACTCCTGGGTCTCAGTTCGGGTCATGTCGCGAGCGAAAATGATCCGGATTCGGTCCACGCGGATCGTGAAGGCCACGAAGAGTCTGCGGCCAGCATCCGCCTTGCCGAGGGCGAAGAGGCGTGCCTCGCCCGACGAGTGGGCAGGGTCAGAGCGGCTGGTTGAAGAAGACCTGCGGGCGACGCCGATGCAGTGTGAGACCTGGGGGGCAGCAGTGAATCCGTCAGCAACATTCCCGGCCGCTCACACCGTTCGGAGATCCAGAAACTGACGAGGGGTAAGCATTTGGATTCCCATGTAATCGCCGACCGACAGAAGGTGTTTGTCTCCGCTGACCACGGCGGTCGCCCCCAAGGCCACCGCACACGCGATGAACTTGTCGTCGTCCGGGTCGGCGTCGATCAGCCGCAGTTCGGGCGCCGACGTCGTGAATACGCAGTGGTAACGCTCGGCGAAGAGCTTCAACGGGTCGCGCAACTCGGGAGCGTCGACGCCGAGGCGTTCGAGAACGGCCGTGTAATCCTCCACGATGGGGCGGGAACGGCACAGCGTAAGGGCACCGACTTTCCAACGATCGAGCACCTGTTTCGGAACACCCCCGAAGAAGGACGAAACGAAGACGTTGGTGTCGATGGCGACCCTCATCGGCGGGACCGCCGAACCTCAGCGACCACCGGCTCAACGTCCTCCAGGCCGTATTCTCGGTCCTCGATCGACTTCACAACCGACACGGTCTACGTCCAGGGAGATAACGCGGCCGGCGCGGCGATGCTGTACGCAATCAACGTTGGGAGCGGCCAGGCGACGGTGTGGCTCCTGGACGTCGCTGCCCTCCCGGCGCTCTTCCTGCGCCGCGGTCCGTGACGAGTATCGGAGCGAGAACGGTAGCAGACCCGTTTCGGAGCCGCGGCGCAGGGGCGAGATCCCGCTCGCGGCACAGCGGGAGTTCGGAGACAGGATCCCAACACGCTTCTCGAGGAGGTGAGGCCATGAAGCGAGCCCTGTTTGGATTGGTTTTCCTGGTCTGTGCGACCGCGTCGTTGGCCGAGGCGCCGCCGGCCCTTCTTACGTACCAGGGGTTTCTCCGAAATGCGGCGGGCCAACCGCTCAACGGTGCCTACGATCTGGTCTTCCGGCTGTTCAGCGCAGACGTCGGGGGCGACGAGATCGTCGTGAGCACCCAGAACGGCGTGCAGGTCTCCGAAGGGATCTTCACGGCGACTCTCGGCGGAACCAACGTGGCGGACGGCTCGGGTCCCGGCGTGTATGGGACTCTCGTTCGCGCGCTGGGGGACTACGGCACCACCTACCTGGAGGTGAGCGTCAACGGCGAGGTGCTCGGCCCACGGACCGCCCTCTCGTCCGCGCCCTACGCGCTCAATGCGCGGCTCGTGAACGGTGTCGACGTCGTCTCGGTCGGCGCCCTGGATCTGTACGTCAACGGTGACACCGGAGACGACCAGAAGTCGGGGAGGTTCGCCGGCTCGGCAAAGAAGACGATCCAAGCCGCGCTGAACGCGATCCCGGCGGTCACCACGGGACCCGTCACGGTGCACATCGCCCAGAGCGCGTCCGCGTACGCCGGCGGGCTCGTGCTGGCAGACCGGCAGCTGCACTCGTGGCAGCCGATCACCCTGCGGGGCGAGCCCTCGGCAACGATCAGTGGATCGGGGCTCGACACCGGGCTTCTGGCGATGCGGATCTCGAACCTGGTCCTGGACCATCTGACTTTCACGGGATTCTCCGGACAGGCGCTCCTTCTCGCCGCGACCTACGCGACCCTGAAGTCGTGTGAGCTGGCCAACAGCAATTACGGCGTCGAGGTCACATGGGGGTCTCAGGCGATCGTCCAGAACTGCAACATCCACGACAACCAGGCGGCGGGCATCGGCGAACTCGGGTCCTGGGTCGAGATTGTCGAGACCCCCGAGGCGCCGGGCCTCGGCCCGACGATCCTCAAAGACAACGGGCACGGTCTGAGAGCCCAAAACGGCGGAAGAATCGTGGTGAACGGCCCCCTCCAAGTCTCGGGCAACGGTCGAGCCGCGGTCTACGCGACGCAGGGGGCGATGGTCGACCTGTGGAGTCGGTCGGACGTGAGCCTCGCCGACCCGGGCTCCGACGGATGCCTGATGGTTTCGAAGACGAACGCCACGGTGCAGGGATACGGCTCGGCTGTCACCAGCGGGCCGCCGGGTTATTGTCTGTGCCAGGCCACCTACAACGGTATTTGCGCCGACGGACGGCCCTGATTGGCCAGGTGTCCCCGGCGATCGTCCCGGATCCTCATTTTTTGGGTCACCGATCCACCGAGAGGAGGTGGCGAGAATGAAAACTGGGCGAATGGCCATGCTGCTGCTGGGGCTGACCTTGGCTGTTCCGTTGGCCTCCTTGGCTGGGATGCAGAGCACGAGTTTCTCGGTACCGGCTGAAGGCTTTTCCGGGGGAGCGGGGAGTGCAGCCTCGGCCTCTTATCAACTCAGGGGCGGGGTGCCACTCCAGGCGGCCGGGCGGGTGACGGGGGCCGATGTAGGGCTCCTCCAGGGCTTTTCGTTCGACCCACTGGGCGAAGCGCCTCCCTCCTACGTCCTCGCAGAGTATCTCTCGATGGCGCAAGGCTACGAATGGACCTACGACCCGGCGCCGGGGATCGGGGGTGTCACGCAGATTCGGGTGGAGGGGCCTCAGACGGTTTCCGGGCGGACCGGTTGGCGCATACGACAATCGTCGGTCGACGCAACCGGATCCCGGGCCGTGATCTACCTGACCCAGAGCCTGGATCAGGACGGCTGGGCTCTGCTCGCCTACCAAGTGGAGGGGGGACCGGAGGTCGTATTCACGCCCCCGTTCGTCTTCGTGTCGGCGAACCCCGTAGCGGGAGAGTCCAACGAATACCCAGGCGCGGCCGCCCGGGTGACGCTCGTGGGGGAGGAGGCGCTGTCGCTCCCCTCGTTTTCGGGATCGGCCTTGCATCTTCGCTGGGAGGACCTTGGAAGCACGCCGTACACGGAGGATTGGTACCTGGGCAGAGGCGTCGGGTTGGTCAAGTCGACCTCCGTCAGCACGGCAAACGGTCACTCTTATGGAGCCGCAACCCTTCAGGCCTTCACGATTGACGGCGACGGCGACGGCGTTCCCGACGCCACCGACGCCTTCCCCAACGACCCCGCCGCCTCGGTGGACACGGACGGCGACGGGCACCCGGACGCCTGGAACCCCGATAAGTCCCAGGCCGACTCCACTTCGAGCCCGAAGCTCACCCTGGATTCCTACCCCGACAACGCGGCCCTTTGGGTCACGCCCTCGATCGTCGCAGCTGGCGTGACGCACTACACCCAGGCGGACGGCTCCGAGGTCGACGGGCTGGATCTCGTGATCCCTGGCCAGGGGGACCCGTTCCCCGAGTTCGTGGCCTCGGTCACCGGGCCCAACGGCTTTCACTACGAGTTCTCGGCCGCCGATCTAGCGCCCTGGCTCCCGGGCAGCATCGTCCTGTCCAAGAGCTTTCCCTCGCTCGTGCCGGGCCTCTACACCTTCCGGGTGGCGGACTCCCAGACACACGTGACCCTGCGCACCGACGCCCACGGCGGGGCGCGTCGGGTGCCCGTGGTCGACGTCTCGACGTTCCGGCACGCGCGGCGCGCGAGCGGCGCGTATCGGTTCAGCTGGGCGCCGGTCGAGGAGGCACGGACGTACTACTACCGGCTGACGATCCGAAAGCCCGACGGCACCGTCGTGTTCATCGGCGGCCGTAATCTGACCAACTTTCAGGAAGTCGCCGCGGGGACTCTCCAGGACGGAGTGGCGTACGAGTGGAAGGTGGACGTCAGCGACGCACCCACCTTCGACCTGCTCTTCAACCGCTCCGACTCCGTGTTTCAGGCCTTTACGCCGAGCGCGTCGGACTATGACACCCGCCGGATTTTCCCGACCTGGTGGGGCGTCGAGAACCGACTGGAGGCCGACGGCTCCGAGTACCTGGACGTCGATATCGGAGTGCCGGACCCGGGGGTCGTCACCCTTGCCGAAGTCTTCGGCCCAGAAGGCTTCCACGCTGTCTTCAATCCGGCGACCGACCTCCTCCCGGGCGGGGAGTTCTTCCAGCGCCTACCCGGAGCCGGCGTGCCCGGCTCCTACCGGTTCCACGTAGTGGCCAACGGGCTCGACCACGAGGCGTTCGGCACGCTGACCGCTGCCGTGGCGTATCCGGCGCCCGATGCCACGACCTACCAGGCCGAGACGCTGTCGAACGGGAAGATCCGGTTTAGCTGGGCCGGCGTGGACAACCCCGGGGCCCTGTACTACCGGGTCACGGTCCAAGACGGAGTTTCGGACGCATCGTTTGCAACGCCCCGGGCCAATGCGGCCTACGTCGACGTGGACGCCGCGTCCCTGGCCCCCCTATCCAACCGCAAGTGGCGGGTGCAGGTCTACGACAGCCCCAACTTCCAGACGGTGCGAAATCGCAGGAACGGCCCCTGGGTCCCGCTCACGATTGCCCCCTACGACCCGGGGCAGCCATCGATAGCGTCGTTCATGATGCGCTACCGGGTGGAGTCGAACGGGACAGGCAGCTCGGATCAGTGGGTCATGGCGTCGGATTCCGATGGGAACTTGGCGAAGCTCCAGGTCGAAGGTCCAAGCGGCTATGCACGGAATCTGCTGAGCGACGGAAGGCTCTTCTTCGGACTGAACTACGAGGGCTACCAGCTCATTGAGGAAGGGAGCCCACGGCCGGGGCTTTATACCTTCACAGCCTTCGACAACGAGGGGAAACGCCGGGTGGGGTACGACTACCAGACGACTCTCCAGGTCCTCCCTCCCGTCGACCATCGGTCCTACCGGATCGAAGCGACGCAGAGCGGCGACCTCTCCCTTACCTGGGCGGCGGCCCACAGCGACATCCCCTTGTGGTACTACGTCGAGGTTCTCACGCAGGCCGACCACAACGGCGACGGCCAGCCTGAGGAGGTGTTTATCAACGCCTATCTGCAGCAAACCTCCTGCACGATCCCGGCGAGTGCCCTCCCTGCCGAACCCCTGATGTTCCGAGTGCACGTGCGGGACGCCTCGGGCTGGAGCCTAGTGAGCAACCGACGGCAGTCGGTGACCGTTGGCCTCGAAGATCCCTCCTTTGACTACTCTCAGCTGGTGGACGTCGACGGCGACGGGTATGCGAACAACGTGGATTCGAACGACGCGGATCCGAACGCCCACCCGCCGACGCTGACGCTTTCCGTGAACTTCGCAGACTACGTCCCGGTCACGCCCGAGACGCTCTGCGAGAAGACGTTCGAGTGGACCTTAGGTGGTACGGGGCAGGTGCTCGAGGTGATGAACGGACCCGGCAGCGTCCCCTATACGTCGGGTGCCCTTGCCGGCGTCTGGGTGAGCAGCCCCATCGGGGGCGAGGATCTCGTGTCCAATGACGGCAGCGTGGTCAGGCCTCTCGGGATGCTCGACCCATGGGAGGGCGTCTATTACTTCTCGGGCGACTGCGCTCTCACCTCGCCGCCCGCCGGCTTGTCCCTCGGTACGTTGCGGGACGGGATGCTTACTCGTTGGCCCGTCTCGTACGTGACCCCGGATCTGTCACGATGCGGGGGAACGACAGATTCCGTTCTTGTGAGCATCCAAGACGTTCGACTCCGGCAGGGCACCTACGAGAACGCCGTCGTCTTCTGGTCCCTCGACCTGAAGAAGCCATTCAGGACTCTGAACTTTGCCGGAAAGGAGATGGAACTTGGGATCCGGCTGCCGACGGCTCAGGAGACGCGGGGCGCCGCGGTGACGGAGTTCGAGATCTTCGGAGAGGGGCGGGGGCTGATCGCGGAGGGAGATCTGGAGGCCTCCACTGGCCAACTGATCGAACTGGTCGAGCTCACGTCCGTGACCTGCGCGGACACGGACGGTGACGGCGTGCCCGACGCCCAAGACGCCTTTCCCAATGATCCGGCGGCCTCGGTAGACACCGACGGAGACGGCCACCCGGACGCATGGAATGCCGGTGCCACGCCGCAGCAGATCGCCGCGTCGCACTTGACGCTCGACCTCTACCCCAACGACCCCGCCCGTTGGGCGAACCACTTCGGCGAGCCCGTAGCGACGGCGCAGTGGGCGGACTTCCACGGGGCACTGACGATCGAAGGCGCACCCGCCGTGGTGGGCGACGAGGTCACCGTCTACGACCCCCAGGGCGTCCTGTGCGGGCACTTCGTGGTGGACACGGCGGGAAGCTACGGGGTGCTGCGCGTCTACGGCGACGACCCGGCGACGCCGATGATCGACGAAGGCGCGGTGGCGGGCGACGTCCTCACGTTCAAGGTCTGGGACTCCGTCTCTCGACGCGAGCGCGCAACGGTCCTCCAGGTGGTGGTCGGGTCCGACCCGCCCGAGTGGCAGTCGGGCGGGTCGAGCGAGGTGAACGTCGACGGGCAGGCGCCGCTCAGCCGTAGCTTCACACTCTCCCTCCGCCAGGGTTGGAATCTGATCTCGTTCCCCCTGGCCGTGGCGTGGCACGTCGGGGACCCGCCCACGGTGGCGGTGCCCACGGGGACGGTGTACCAGCCCGTGGCTGCCATCGGAGACGTCTTCGCGGGCATCGCCGGCAAGTACTCGGTCGTGCGCTCGTTCGATGCGGATGGGGCGCACAGCTTCGACCCCACACTCCCGGAGTACCTCAGCGACCTTACGTACGTTGCCGGGGGCTACGGCTACTGGATCAAGATGAAGGAGGCGGCCGACCTGGTACTGGAGGGCCTGCCGCTCGATCCGGCGGCGACCCGGCCGCTGACCGCCAACTGGAACCTCGTTGGGTACTGGGGCGGGGACTGCCGGTACGTCGGCGACCCGCCAACGGACCGCTTCGGGCCCGGGACGGTCTTTACGCCCGTCGCGAGGATCTCCGACATTCTCCAGAGCGTCGTCGACAAGTTGATTGTCGTGCGAAGCTTCGACGCCGGGGGCGCCCACTCTTACAACCCAACGCTCCCGGACTACCTCAGCGACTTGACCTACATGGGGCCGGGATATGGGTACTGGGTGAAGGTGAACGCGGCGGGGTCGCTGCAGTACTGACGGGAGGGACGGGGCGCGCTCGATCCGCGCACCGAGCTGCCACCGAGTGGCCCTTTGCCGCCGGGAGGTCCGCACCCTACACGAAGAGCACCAGCCCGTTCGAGGGTGGCTCCGGGGGACGTGCGCTCACAAGATCGTGGAACTCTTCTTGTGCACCAAGCGAGGAGTAAAGCCATGAGGACAACGCGGGCCACGTCTTGCCGCGCTGCCGCGTTGGCAGTGCTCTCAGCGATGTTCCTCGTCTCGGTCGCAGTTCCGGCTCCGGCCGACGTTCTGTTCCAGGAGGGTTTCGAAGCAGGGCTCGGGAACTGGATCGTCGACAACGGCGTGTGGGAGGTGGGTACACCTGCCAGTGGGCCGAACGGGGCGCATTCGGGCACAGGCGTGCTGGCGACGATTCTTTCGGGCAACTACACCGATGACCGCACGAGCCGGGTGGTGGGGCCCGCGTTCGTAGTGCCCGCAGCGGACCAGAACCCGTGGCTACGGTTCTGGCATTGGTGGAGTATCGCCGGCCACGACTTCGGCAAGGTGCAAGTGAGCACCGACAACGGGGCGACGTGGGCGGACCTGTCGGCGCAGTACACGGCGGACAGCAGCGGGCAGTGGGCGCGGGCGACGCTGGACCTGAGCGCGTACGCGGGGCAGAGCGTGCGGATCGGGTTCTACTTCGAGCCCCACCATTACAGCTCCTACGGCGTCTATTACACGGACGTCGGATCCGGCTGGTACATCGACCAGGTGGAGGTGGTGATCGGGCCGCTGCCGGTGTGGGCGGGCGGGGGCGGCGGATCGGTGGACGGCGACGAACGGCATCTGGGAGATCGGGGTGCCGATCCGGCGACGTCGCCACCGTGGCCGATGTCCGTGCCCCGGAAACAACCGTAGAACCCAGCCTGTGAGGCCATACCGTATTGGGGCGAGTCGTTCGACGCTTGCCAATTTGACGAGCGGGGATTTTCGACCAACCGCCCCTACGAGGGCTGCCGCTCCCTGGGGTCGTTCTGTCCGACCCTGGAGATGCTGTATCAGATTTGCGGCACTCGCTGCCCCTACAACAGCTTCGCCGTCGACCCGGCCACCGGCTGCCGAACCTGCGAGTGCCAGTAGGGGGATGATGGGCGTGCGCCGCGGCGGCAACCTGCCGCTGCGGCTACCGGTTCGCTCGGCCGGAGGAGCCGCTGGAGAATGGAGAGGACCATGAGTGGCCGCTATTCCATCCGCTTGCTCGTTATGCTCGCGACCGCGCTCCTCGCGATGGCCGGCCTTGCTGCGCCGAACGGTGCTCATGCAAGAACGGAGGGGTTCGAGAGCGGCAACCTCCTGGGGATGGCATGGGAGACGAGCGGCGACGTCGGTTGGCGCTCCATCGCGGGAGGATCCGCCCACACCGTGGCTGTGAAGGCCGACGGCAGCCTGTGGGCTTGGGGGCATAACGGGAGTGGCCGGCTGGGGGACGGGACGACGGAGGACAGGTCCACCCCGACGCGCATTGGAACCGAAACCGACTGGGCGAGCGCGGCAGCCGGCCTGTACCACACGGTGGCGGTCAAGACCGACGGGAGCCTCTGGGCGTGGGGGTATAACGATGTTGGCCAGCTGGGGGACGGGACGACGGAGAACAGGTCCACCCCGACGCGCATTGGGAGCGACACAAACTGGGCACGCGTGGCGGCGGGATGGGGTCACACCGTGGCCATAAAGACCGATGGGACACTCTGGGCGTGGGGGTACAACTATGACGGGCTGGGGGACGGGACGGTGGGAAAGCTCACGCCGACGCGCATTGGGAGCGGCACGGACTGGGCGCACGTAGCGGCGGGCTGGGGTCACACGGTGGCGGTAAAGACCGACGGAAGCCTGTGGGCGTGGGGAGATAACGGCGCTGGCCAATTGGGGGTTGGCGGGTCCGCGGACATGCCCACACCTACGCGGATCGGAAGCGACACGAATTGGGGAAGCGTGGCGGCCGAATACACCCATACGGTGGCGGTGAAGACCGACGGGACCCTGTGGGCTTGGGGTGGCAACCAATGGGGCCAGCTTGGGGATGGGACGACGGAGGGCAAGCTCACGCCCACCCGGATTGGAAGCGACACGAACTGGGCACGGGTTGCGGGCGGATATGCCAACACTGTGGCGGTGAAGACCGACGGGACCCTGTGGGCGTGGGGTGGCAACCAATGGGGCCAGCTGGGAGATGGGACGACCGAGAGCAAGCTCACGCCGACGTGGATTGGGAGTGACGCGAATTGGGTGGCCGTGGAGATGGGCTGGGAGCACACGCTGGCGGTGAAGGCTGACGGGAGCCTCTGGGCGTGGGGGGGAGACGGGGCCGGCGAGTTGGGGGACGGCGGGGGAAACAAGTCTACGCCAACTAGGATTGGGACGGCCTCGAACTGGGCGAGCGCAGCGGCTGGTTTTGCCCACACGGTGGTGGTGAGGACAGACGGGAGCCTGTGGGCGTGGGGGGCGAACGACAATGGCCAGCTGGGGGATGGAGCGACGGCGTACCAATCCGCGCCGACCCGAATTGGGAGCGAGACCGACTGGGCCCGCGTGGCGGCGGGCGGCTTTAACACCGTGGCCGTGAAGGCTGACGGGAGCTTGTGGGCCTGGGGCAATAACTATTCCGGACAGCTGGGGGATGGGACGACGGAGGCCAAGTTCACGCCGACGCGCATTGGGAGCGACACGGACTGGACCCGTGTGGCGGTCGCGGCTGGGTGGACCGTGGCCGTCAAGACCGACGGTAGCTTGTGGGCCTGGGGAGAGAACTATTTCGGCCAGTTGGGGGATGGGACGACGGAGAACAAGTTGACGCCCACGCGCATCGGGACCGACACAGACTGGGCGAGCGTGGCGATTGGCACCGGCTGCACGGTGGGGCTAAAGACGGATGGGAGCTTGTGGGCCTGGGGAGCCAACTCTTCCGGCCAGTTGGGGGATGGGACGAGGGTGAACAAGTTGATGCCCACGCGCATCGGGACCGACACGGACTGGGCGAGTGTTGCGGTTGGGGACTATACCCTGGCGGTCAAGGCCGATGCCAGCCTGTGGGCGTGGGGGGCTAACGAGTCCGGTCAGTTCGGAGATGGGACGTGGGAGGACAAACTCACGCCGACGCGCATCGGGAACGACGCGAACTGGGCAAGCGCGGTGATGGGCAGTGGCTACACCGTAGCGCTGAAGGCCGACGGGAGCCTGTGCGCATGGGGGAGTAACTGGAGGGGCCAACTGGGGGATGGGACGATGCAGGACAGGGCCACGCCGACGCGCATCGGGAGTGACACGAACTGGGAAAGCGTGGCGACGGGCGACTACCACACCCTGGCGGTGAAGGCTGACGGGAGCTTGTGGGCGTGGGGGGACAACGCCGAAGGCCAACTGGGGGACGGGAGCGCGTGGCGGGAGACGCCGACGCTCATCGTCGGAGCTTCGGTGACCGGCTCCGTGTCGGGAGTTGTCAGGACCGACGACACGGGGGCCGCGCTCGCCGGAATCCTCGTGTGTGCCGACGGTCCGACGGGAAAGTGCGTTCCTTCGGGGGCTGACGGGGCGTATGTGCTGACGGAGCTTGCTCCCGGCGAATACCGAGTTGCGGCCCTAGGGGATGCGACCCACGCGGGCGAGTATTGGAAAGACACCACGGCCTACTGTGGGGCTACGCCGTTGACCGTCGCGGCGGGACAGGTGGTGAGAGGGATCGACTTCGGCCTGGCCGGGGCGGGATCGATCTCCGGAACCGTGGTGGCGGAGGGAAATGGTCTTCCTCTTTCCGACATCTGGGTCTGCACTTCGGGGTGCCAGATCTTCTATGGCTGCTCTTTGACGGATGCCTCCGGGCACTACCACCTCACGGCTCTGGCAGCGGGGACGTACCAAGTGGACGCAAGGCCTGGACCTCCCTACGTGGGGAAGTCTGCGTATCCGGTTGCCGTGATCGTCGGGATTGACACATCCGGTGTGAACTTCAGCTTGGCGCTGATGGATTCCGATGGCGACGGCGTACCTGATCCGACCGACGCCTTCCCCAACGACCCGGCGGCGTCGCTCGACACGGACGGCGACGGCCATCCGGACGCGTGGAATGCCGGCGCCACGCCCGAGCAGATCGCCGCGTCGCACTTGACGCTCGACCTCTACCCCAACGACCCCGCCCGCTGGGCGAACCACTTCGGCGAGCCCGTGGCGACGGCGCTGTGGGCGGACTTCCACGGGGCACTGACGATCGAAGGGGTTCCCGCCGTGGTCGGCGATGAGGTAACCGTCCACGACCCGCAGGGCGTCCTGTGCGGGCACTTCGTGGTGGGCGCGCCGGGGAGTTACGGGGTGCTCCGCGTTTATGGTGATGACCCGGCCACGCCGGGGGATGAAGGCGCCGTGCCGGGCGACGTCCTCACGTTCAAGGTCTGGGACTCGGTCTCTCGCCGCGAACGCGCGACGGTCCTCCAGGTGATCGTCGGGTCCGACCCCCCCGAGTGGCAGCCGGGCGGGTCGAGCCAGGTCAACGTCGACGGGCAGACGCCGCTCAGCCTGAGCGTCACCCTGTCGCTTCGCCAGGGCTGGAACCTGATCTCGTTCCCACTGGCCGTGGCGTGGCACGTCGGGGACCCGCCCACGGCGGCGGTGCCCACGGGGACGGTGTACCAGCCCGTGGCTGCCATCGGAGACGTCTTCGCGGGCATCGCCGGCAAGTACTCGGTCGTGCGCTCGTTCGATGCGGATGGGGCGCACAGCTTCGACCCCACACTCCCGAAGTACCTCAGCGACCTTACGTACGTTGCCGGGGGCTACGGCTACTGGATCAAGATGAAGGAGGCGGCCGACCTGGTACTGGAGGGCCTGCCGCTCGATCCGGCGGCGACCCGGCCGCTGACCGCCAACTGGAACCTCGTGGGCTACTGGGGCGGCGACTGCCGGCACGTCGGCGACCCGCCGACGGACCGCTTCGGGCCCGGGACGGTCTTTACGCCCGTCGCCAGGATCTCCGACATTCTCCAGAGCGTCGTCGACAAGTTGATTGTCGTGCGAAGCTTCGACGCCGGGGGCGCCCACTCGTACAACCCAACGCTCCCGGACTACCTCAGCGACTTGACCTACATGGGGCCGGGATATGGGTACTGGGTGAAGATGAACGGGACCGGAGAGCTCAGGTACTGAGAGGAGGAGAGGGGTGCGTCGCCGGCCCACGCACCGAAGTGATCGTCGAATGGCCCGGTGGCCGAGAAGGACCTGCCGCTGGCCGGCTGGAACGCATCGCCGCGGTTTGTCCTGTAAGTGTGGGTAACGATGTTTTGAGCGGTCCGCGCTCACCACGCCGTATGGCGAGATATCAGGAGTCGCCATGAGCTGCCTATCTCTTCGCCGTCGCAGCGGTCTTGTCGGCTGTCTCTTCTTCATCCTTGCGACCGGTCCACGGCTGGACTTTGCGGCTCACGCGGCAGACGGTCTCACGTCGGGCGGTTGGCGATCTATCTCAGCCGGCGGGTGGCACACGGTGGCGGTGAGGGCGGATGGGTCGCTGTGGGCATGGGGGAATAACGCGGACGGCCAGGTCGGGGACGGGACGACGACGTCGCGGACGACGCCCACGTTGATCATCGCTGCCCCGGCTTCCTCGGGGACGATTTCGGGTGGAATAACGGAGAGCTTCGGGGGCGCGCCGCTGAGCGACGTTGTGATTTCCACGGATATGGGGGGCTACACAACGATCACCGATGCAGACGGCAATTACTCTCTGTCGAACGTCGCGCCGGGCACATACACCGTGACGGCGTCCAAGACCGGGTACCAGGAGGCATCGGCAAGCACGGCCGTCGCTGCCGGAGAGACGAGGACGCTAGACTTGGTGCTGACGCCCGCGACGACCGGGGCCGTCGTTGGGGTGGTCACAGCCGACGCCGACAGCACCGAGTTGGCCGGAATCCTCGTCTGTGCGGACGGCCCAGAGGGAAGGTGCAGCCAGACAGCGTCCGATGGGAGCTACAGCCTGTCCGACCTGTTGCCCGGCTCATACCGAATCACGGCGTTGGGGGACGCGACCCACGCGGGCGAGTATTGGGAGGACACCACAGCCTATTGTGGGGCTACGCTGTTGACCGTGTCGGCGGGGCAGGTGGTACGAGGGATCGACTTTGGCCTGGCTGGGGCAGGATCGATCTCCGGCACTGTGGTGGCGGCAGACACGGGCCTGCCTCTTGCCAATATCTGGGTCTGCACTTCGGGGTGCCAGTCCTTCTATGCCTGCGCGATGTCAGACGCCTCCGGTTCCTACCGCCTCATTGCGCTGCCTGCGGGAACCTACCAGGTGGACGCGCGGCCGGGCAGCGATTACGTGTTGGCGTCTCTCTCGCAGATCCTGGTGGCGGCCGGGGCTGACACCGACGGCGTGAATTTCCGCCTCGCTCTTAGCGGGTCCATCTCCGGGACGATAGTGTCGGACGGGACCGGGGCGGCCTTGGGCGGCATTGACGTCTGCGCCGAAGGCCCTCGAAACGTTTGCTCGACGACGGCGGCGGACGGAACCTTTGTCCTGGACGCCCTGGCGGCGGGACCATACCGGGTGCACGCGCTGGGGAGTGCAGAGTTTGCGAGCGAGTATTGGGACGACAAGCCCTATGCGGACGTCGCGACCCTCGTGAACGTGGCAGCGGCCGCAGCCGTTGGAGGAATCGACTTTCGCTTAACGGCGGCCGGATCGATCTCTGGGACCGTCTTGGACGACAGCACCGGGTTGCCGATCGCGGGCGTGTGGGTCTGCACGTCCGGGGTCGACTCCTACTATCAATGCTCACTGACCGACGTCCTCGGGCAGTATCTTCTCACCTCGCTGCCCGCCGGAACCTATCAGGTCGATGCGAGGCCCGACAACGGTTACGTGGGAGCTTCCCTCAAGCCGATCCTGGCTGTCGCGGGGACCGTCACGGCCGACGTCAATTTCCGCCTCGTTCCTGGCGGCGCGATCTCCGGAACGGTCGTGGCGGATGGGTCGGGGGCGAGCTTGGGCGGGATGCAGGTGTGCGCGCTCAGTTCGCAAGGCAAATGTGCGACGGTGCAGCCTGACGGCACGTACGCGATTTTGGGTTTGGTCGCTGGCGACTTTCGGGTCTTCGCCGTCGGAGGTGCGAGCCACGTCGGGGAGTTCTGGGACAACACTCGGAGCTATGAGGCGGCCTCGGTCCTGACGGTGGCGGCCGGTCAGACGATGACTGGCATTGACTTCAGCCTCGCTTTGGCAGGCTCCATCACCGGGACCGTGGTGGCGGCCGACACGGGAGCGCCCCTGGCCGGCGCCCAGGTGCACGTGGAGGACGGTGTGACCTGGTCGGCCGTTCTGACCGACGCCTCCGGGGCGTACACCGTATCGGGTCTGTCCCCCGGATCGGACTACCAGGTGACGGCCGTGGGGCCTGAGGGCCACGCGTCCGTGACGCGCACAGGCGTGGTGGTGGCGGCGGCCGCGAACACCGTGGTGAACTTCTCGCTCCCCCGCGTGGAGGTGACGGGTCTGCGCATCGACCCGAGCTCCCTGACGCTTTGGGTGACGTGGCGGAGATTCCCCGGCCTGATCGCGGAGACGTCGGGCGGCGATGTGACCGTGCCCCCCGAATCCGCGACATGGAGTTCCTCGGACCCCGCCGTTGCCCAGGTGCAGCCGGACGGGCAGATCATCGCAGTAGGAAAGGGGGTGTGCAACGTCTTTGCGTCGCGTGACGGCTTCTCGGCCTCGCTGCACCTCACCGTGAACGAAGCTGTTCTTGCGCCGCAGGACGAGCCCATCGACCCCTACCTGGCCACACCCGCTTCCGGCCACCTCTGGGAGATCCCGGTCGTCTCCATCCGCGTCATCCCCACAGTGGACGGCGTGAACGTGGATCCCGCCAAGGTTGGCGACCCCATCACGATCGAGGACCTCCGGAGCCGCATCACCGACTACGAGAAGCGGGTGAAGTTCGGCCTCGAGGAACGCAGCCGTTTCCGAGGCTACAAGAACGCGGGCAGCCGACCGTCCCTGGGGTACCGGATCGTAAAGATCATCACTGTGTACGAGCCCCTCCCGCCGTACACGGCGTTCAGCGACGGCTCGGGGTGGCATCAACCGGATTACTACCAAATCCTCAGCCGCTTCGACGCCGAAGACTGGGTCAAGAACCACAGGGTGAAAGAGTTCTGGGTCTGGGGCTACCACTACGACGGCATCTATCCGGTCGAGTCGGACATGTCGAGTCCAACGACCGGCGATGTCTCCAACAGCTACCGATTGCCGGACGATCTGCCGGTGTTCGACCGCACATATACGCTCTACGGCTACAACTACATGCGCACCCAGGCCGAGGCCCTCCACAACCACGGCCACCAGATCGAGGCGCTCATGGACTACGTGTCCTGGCGGCAGGACGGCAACACCGACCTCTTCTGGAAAGCCTTCGGGGGGCGGCTGGACAATGGGAGCCAGGGCACGGGCCGGGCTGGCAACTGCCACTGCCCGCCGAACACGGGTGTCGACTACGACTATCTGAACCCCACTCTGGTCTGGAGCGATTGCGAGGATTGGACGCCGGACAACTCGGGCCAGAAGACTCAGGTGAACGTGGACACCTGGGCCAACCTCAACTACGCGTGGCCGGGCGAGGCGGACTTTTGGCAACGGCTCGAGAGTCAGTACTACCTGTACTGGTGGCAGAACATGCCGGGCTGGGACAACGAGATCCGCTATGGTGCCGAGTACATGACCAACTGGTGGCGGTTTACGGGCGACTGGGACGGCAGCGTCGCCCGCATGGCCACGGAAGGGGGACTCCACGGGCCAAAGCCGCTTGCTCTCGCGGTGATGTCGGTCGACGCCGTGACGGGGCACCCTGGGGAATCGGTCGGTTTGCGCGCCACGCTGTCGAAGCAGTCGGACGGCTCCGGTCTGAGCGGGAAGGTCGTCACGTTCCGCGTGGGCGGTGCCGCGGTTGGGGACGCGGTGACGGACGGGTTCGGCGTCGCCACGTGCCCGTACGGGATCTCGGGAGCGGCCGATCCAGGACCGTCTGAGGTTCTGGCCGAGTTCGCAGGCGACCCGGGGGCCCACGGATCCTCCGCCGCAGGGACGCTCTCGGTGGTCCCATGGAACCGGCATTGGAGCGACCCTGGTGCGACCACGTCCCTGTGGTCGGACGTCCACGGGACCCTCGCGATCCTGGGTTCTCCGGCTCAGGTGGGCGACGAGGTCGCGGTGTTCGACCCCCAGGGGGTCCTGTGCGGCCACGCCGTGGTGGCGGTGCCGGGGGACTTTGGGGTGGTGCGCGTCTACGGCGACGACCCGGCGACGTCCGAGGACGAGGGGGCAAGCCCGGGCGACGCGCTCACCTTCGAGGTGTGGAGCGCAGCTCTGGGCAGGGAATTCCAGGGTTCCGTCGCGGTCGTGAGCGGCCCGGCGACGTGGTCTGACGGCGGGTCGAGCGAGGTGAACCTCTCCGCCGGCACGCGGTTCATCGTCCCCCTTCGGGTCGGTTGGAACCTGATCTCTTTCCCCCTCGCCACCTGCTGGCACCTGGGGAACACAGCGCCGGCCGTGCCACTGCCGACCGGCACGGCCACACAGGGCGTGGCCGCGATCCGCGACGTGCTCTCGAGCATCGACGGCAAGTACGCCGTGGTCCGCAGTTTCGATGAAACGGGAGCGCACAGCTTCGATCCGGCCCTTCCTGACTACTTGAACGACCTGACCTACCTCGCCGGGGGCTACGGCTACTGGATCAAGATGACGGAGGCGGCGGACCTGGAACTGGAGGGCCTGCCGCTCAATCCGGAGGCGACCCTGCCCCTGAACGCCAACTGGAACCTCGTGGGCTACTGGGGCAACGACTGCCGGCACGTCGGCGACCCGCCAACGGACCGCTTCGGGCCCGGGACGGTCTTTACGCCCGTCGCGAGGATCTCCGACATTCTCCAGAGCGTCGCGGACAAGCTGATCGTGGTGCGCAGCTTCGACGCCGGGGGCGCCCACACCTACAACCCGACGTTGCCGGACTACCTCAGCGACTTGACCTACCTGGGGCCGGGGTATGGGTACTGGGTGAAGGTGAGGGAAGCGGGCACTCTCGGATACTGACAAGGGCAAGGCCAGCTCTGGCTGCTCTCAGGGAGGTGAACCTATTGACCCGGTAACACACAGGGGGTGCGCTGCTCGGCGCACCCCCTGGTCATGTTATCGGCGCATCTGCCCAAAGGGCTCGGTGGCGCCAGGATGAGCCAGCCCTCCTCAGTAGTGGCACCGCCGGCAGAACTGGCGCTGCGCCGCCTCGTTGTGCTCGATGTCGGCCTTGGAGACGTCCTTCATGCCGTGGGGCTCGTGGCAGCTGCGGCAGTTCATGGCCTTGCCGGGTTTGGACGGGTCCAGGGCCGCCTCGATGGGGTGGCCCGGGATCGGGTGGCCCCCGTTCTCCGCGATCTTCGCGTGGCAGCCTGCGCAGAAGGTGTTTCCGGTCGAGGCCGACAAGACCACGGTCTGGCCGCCGTGGGGGTCGTGGCACTTGGTGCAGGTCACCTTGCCGTGGAGACTCCTCTCGAGGGGCAGCGGGACCGTATCGGCGTGGCACTGAAGGCACAGCCGCGGCGTTTCGTCGCGCACGAGGGCTGATGTTTTCCCACCGTGGGGGTCGTGGCAGACGATGCACACGCCGGCTGCGACGGGGCCGTGCACGAACTTGCGGCTGCCGAGGATCTTGGAGAGGAACTCCTGGTGGCAGGTGCTGCAGAGAGCGGCCTGGGAGGATTTCTGGGTGAAGCGGGACGGGGCGAACTCGGCGGCGTGGCACTTGAAGCACTCGTAGACCGCGACCGGGCCGTGCACGCTCGGCCACGCTTCGACCGACGGATGGCAGGCGCCGCACACCTTGCCCGCGGGCGCCATGGGGTGGTCCGCGACCGTCTCGAAGGTCTCCGGCAGGCTGTGGCACCCCTTGCACGTCGCCTCTTTCTCCTTGGTGTGGAAGGCGTAGGGCCGATCCTCCTTTCCCGTTGCGGTTCGAAGGCTCGAGGGTGGAATGAAGACGAGCCCGAGCGCCCCGAGCTCCGCTTCGTCGGAGGCGTCGAGCACGCGGACCGTGCGACGGCCCTCGGTCAGGGGCAGGCGGATGTGGTGGAGATCCTCGTGGTCGCCGGGCGTCAGGACATCGGTGACCTCCGTCGGTTTCCCGTCGACCTGGATCAGGACTTTGGTGGTCGGTGCCACGGTGAACACCAGCAGGATCTGCGGGGTGTGGACCACGGCTCCGGAGAACGGGGTGAGGAGGTGGAAGGGTTTGTCGGTCGCAGCGGCGCCGTGGCCGAGTGCGAGCACCGCGAGGGCGAGACCTACTGGGGCCCATCGACGTCGATTCATGGACGGATACCTCCTCGGACAAAGGGGGCGAACGGCACACTGATCGGCTGGCGGAGGGGAGAGCATGAGCCTGCGCGCGAACTCTTGCAGGGACCGCGAGCCTGTGGGATTCTAACGCCCCTTCGCCGCCTCGCAACGATCCCGGCCACCCGGTCGATTCCCCTGTAAGGAGCCCCACGATGAACAACCCGTTCGGATCCTCCAGTGTTCTCGAGACCGCCTCGGGACGCGTGGGGTGCTACCGCCTCTCGGCGTTGGAGGCGGCGGGTGTCGGCAGCGTCTCGCGTCTTCCCTTCTCCGTCAAGGTTCTGCTGGAGGCCCTGCTGCGCCGATGCGATGGCGCTGTGGTGACCGAGGGAGACGTCGCGGCCCTGGCGCGCTGGGGAACCGGGTCCAGCGAGGGCGAAGTGGCGTTCTTCCCGTCGCGGGTCCTCTTACAGGACTTCACCGGCGTGCCGGCCGTGGTGGATCTAGCCGCGCTCCGGGAGGCAACGCGCAGGCTCGGCGGCGACCCGGGGCGGATCAACCCCCTCATCCCCGTGGACCTCGTGATCGATCACTCGGTCCAGGTGGATCGCTACGGCACGCAGGGTGCGCTCGCCTTCAACGCCCGCCGGGAGTTCGAGCGCAACCGGGAGCGCTACGAGTTCCTCAAGTGGGGGCAGGGCGCCTTCCGAAACTTCCGGGTCGTGCCACCGGCGACCGGCATCTGCCACCAGGTGAACCTGGAGTACCTGGCGCGGGTCGTCGAGGTGCGGGAAGAGGGGGGTCGGCCGGTCGCGTTTCCTGATTCGCTGGTGGGCACCGACTCCCACACCACCATGATCAACGGCCTGGGGGTCCTGGGCTGGGGAGTGGGCGGCATCGAGGCCGAGGCTGCCATGCTCGGACAGCCGCTCTACCTGCTGCCCCCCGAGGTCGTCGGGTTGAAGCTGGCCGGTGCGCTCGGCGAGGGGGTGACGGCCACCGATCTCGTGCTCACGGTGACGCAGCTTCTGCGGGCCCACGGCGTGGTGGACAAGTTCGTCGAGTTCTTCGGGCCGGGCGTCAGGCGCCTGAGCCTGCCGGACCGGGCGACCCTGGCGAACATGGCGCCGGAGTATGGGGCCACGATGGGCTTCTTCCCCGTGGACGCCGAGACGCTGGCCTACCTCCGCGCCACGGGCCGAAGCCCCGCCCTCGTGGACCTGGTCGAGCGCTACACCAAGGAGCAGGGGTTGTTTCACAGCGACGGGGTGCCCGAGCCGGCCTACACTGCGGTTCTGACCCTCGACATGGGCACGGTCGAGCCCTCCCTGGCGGGCCCGCGGCGACCGCAGGACCGCACCCCGCTTCGGGAGGCGAAGGCCGGCTTTCGTGCGGCGCTTCGCGCGACCTGGGGCAAGGAGGGGGAGCCCGCGCCCGGGGAGCTCTCCCACGGCTCGGTGGTGATCGCCTCCATCACATCGTGCACCAACACGTCGAACCCGTCGGTGATGATCGGGGCCGGGTTGGTGGCCAAGAAGGCGGTCGCGAGAGGGCTCACCGTGAAGCCTTGGGTGAAGACGAGCCTCGCGCCGGGCTCCCGGGTCGTGTCGCGGTACTTGGAGGCGGCGGGCCTCACCCCCTACCTCGAGGCGCTGCGCTTCCACCTGGTCGGCTACGGGTGCGCCACCTGTATCGGCAACAGCGGGCCTCTCCCGAACGAGGTCGCCGAGGCGGTACGGGGCCGCGACCTGGTCGCAGCCGCCGTTCTCTCGGGCAACCGCAACTTCGAAGGCCGCATCCACCCGCTGACCCGCGCGAACTACCTCGCGAGCCCGCCGTTGGTCGTGGCCTATGCGCTCGCCGGCACGGTGGACGTGGACCTGACGACCGAGCCTCTGGGTGCGGACCCCAACGGAGAGCCGGTGTACCTCCGCGACGTCTGGCCCACGGAAGCGGAGGTGCGGGAGGCGGTCGCCCGGGCCGTCTCCTCCGAGCTCTTCTCCGAGGAGTACGCCACGGTCTTCGGGGGCAGCGAGCTGTGGAACGCGGTGGAGGCGCCCACGGGCGATCTCTACGCCTGGGACGCCGAGTCCACGTACATACGGGAGCCCCCGTTCTTCCAGGACCTGACCCGGGAGCCGCCGCCGGCTCGCCCGCTGCGCGGCGCCCGCGCCCTGGCGCTGCTCGGCGACTCGGTGACGACCGATCACATCTCCCCGGCCGGCGACATCGCCGCAGCGACTCCGGCGGGCCGCTTCCTGCTGGATCGGGGCGTGGCGAAAGAGGAGTTCAACTCCTACGGCGCGCGCCGCGGAAACCATCAGGTGATGATGCGGGGCACCTTCGCGAACGTCCGCCTGCGAAACCTCCTCGCGCCCGGTACCGAGGGCGGCGTCACGGTCCACGTGCCGAGCGGGGAGCCGATGAGCATCTACGACGCGGCCCAGCGCTACGCGGCCGAAGCCACGCCCCTGGTCATCCTGGCCGGGAAGGACTACGGCATGGGCTCGAGCCGCGACTGGGCGGCCAAGGGCACGACCCTTCTCGGCGTGCGCGCCGTCCTCGCCGAGAGCTTCGAGCGCATCCACCGCTCGAACCTCCTGGGCATGGGCGTCCTGCCGCTGCAGTTCCGCCCCGGCGAGACCGCGGGGAGCCTCGGTCTGACCGGTAAGGAGCTCTTCGACGTGGAGGGCGCGGAGGGGGCCCTCGAGCCGGGTCAGGAGCTCCGCGTGACGGCGCGGTCGGCGGGCGGGTCGACGACGACCTTCGCGGTGATCGTTCGGATCAACACGCCGGTCGAGGCCGAGTACTACCGCCACGGCGGGATCCTGCCGATGGTGCTGCGCGGGTTGTTGGGTGATGGGTAGCGGCGTGGACGGCCCGACGCGAGGGGACGCCGAAGGGACCGCTCCCTCGGAGGCAGAGCTCTCTGCGGGGCTCTCCGTGATCCGGCGCCGGCGCTGGTACCTGTGGGCCGTGCTCCTCACCTACCTGCCGGCGATCTGGCTCTCGCTAGAGATCACGGAGTCGGACCGGAAGACGGCCGTCGTGTTCGGGGTGTGGGTGGCGATGGCCGCCGTGGCGGGCGCCGTGGTCGCGGCCGCCCGCTGCCCGCGCTGCGGCAACTACTTCCACCTGATGGGGCTCATGCCGGTGTGGGTGCGCAAGTGCCTGCACTGCGGGCTCGGACTCACGGTGGACAAGAGGGCGAAAGGGGGGCCGGCTGGGAAGCTGGGAGGCTAGGAGGCTGGAACGCTAGAGGATCGGAAAAGCTGGAACGCTGGAAAGCGCGGTACCCCCCCCATTCTTGGGGATAAAGCTGGACCGCCGCGAGAGGGTTCCCGGCCCCCTCCCGGCGGTCGGGGAACGCCGCCGGTGGCGTGCGGCAGGGTCGTCGCAGTGGTCTCGCGTCAGTGGCCCCTCTCCAACCGGCGGAGAACGTCCTGCATCGCCGGGGAAATATCCGCGTGGTGATGGGTCATCTTCCACTCTCCGCCCTCTCGTCGATAGATGTTCGTCACGCGCTGCTCGGTGGCGACCCGCTGTCCGGCAAGCGTAAACTGCCCCTTCTCGACGCCCACTTCGTAGGCGGCATCCCCGGCGACTTGGACGAGTTGATCGTTCAGCTCGATCTTCCCGTCTGAGGCCAGTCGGGCGACCTGCTCGAACGACCCCCTCACCGCATCCCAACCGACTTCCCGACCGCCGATCGGGTGCATGGTGGTTACAGCCGCGCCGTGGGACCAGATGCTTGCCAATGGGCCCGCGTCCCCATTGGCCATGCGGTTCAAACCCGCGTAGAACTGCTTCGACGCCTCGCGTACTTCGTCTTCTCTGGACATGATCCATTCTCCTCAGCCGTTGACGAAGTAGATGTCCGGCTTATCCACGACGCCGAGTTTCTGCATGGTCTCTTTCAGATCCGCAGAGCCGGCAAAGGCTTTCGCTCGCCCAAGATCTGCCGCGTCAAAGACGATGATGACTTCGTTCGGGTCGTCAGCACCCCGCAGAAAGTGCCGCTCCGTGAGGCCCGCCTCGAGGCGTTTGGGAAGGTGCGCGTCGTAGCCGAGCTTCCATGCCGGAAAGTCCCTAACCTTGTGCCGTACGAGCATGTAACTGGCCATGGCGATTCTCCTTTCTATTGCCGCGGCGTTCGCGGCCGACGGTTTTGGGGTGCAGCAATTCCTGTGGTGCTGTTGCAATCGTTCGTCCGATTCTCGATCAGGTTAGGTCGGCACTGGAGGCGGGGCTAGGGTGTAGGGGTACGATATACACGAAGGGGCCACCAAATACCCACATAGCTATGCGAAGCGATGCCGCCTGGGACGCTGGGCCCCGCTCCTGCGCGTCCATTCGCCCGCGGGATACACGGATCTCTTCCGCGGCGAGAGTCAGAAGACGAAACAAAGGCCGCCCAGCGGGGCGGCCTTTGTACAGACACGGCTGGGGATCGACCCGGCTCAGCCTTTGTACTTCTCCCGCAAGACCCTCTTGTTGATCTTCCCCACGCTCGTCTTGTCGATCGCGTCGACGAACAGCACCTTGTCCGGTATGCCATACCGGGAGATGATGCCCCGCTCCGCGTAGTCCTTGACGTGCGCCTTGATCTCCTCCTCGGTCGCGGCCGCGCCCGCCTTGCGGACCACGAGCGCCACGGGGCGTTCGCCCCACTTCTCGTCGGGCCGGCCGATGACCGCCACCTCGCTCACCGCCGGGTGCTGGCTCACCACGTCCTCGAGCTCGAGCGACGAGATCCACTCACCGCCGGTCTTGATCACATCCTTGATGCGGTCCGAGATCTGGGCGTAGCCCCGCGCGTCGATGCTCGCCACGTCGGCGGTGTGCAGGTAGCCGCCGGCCCACAGAGACGCGGAGCTCTGCGTGTCCTTGAGGTAGCCCTGCGTGAGCCAGGGGGCCCGGACCACGATCTCGCCCGTGGCCTTGCCGTCGTGGGGCACGTCCGCCATGGTTTCGTCGACGATCCGAAGGTCCACCAGGGGCAGCGGCCTCCCGGTCTTGCAGCGGATCTCGACCGCCTGGTCCTCGTCGAGGTCCCCCAGCTCCGGGGACAGGTGGGCGAGCGTGAGGATCGGGCAGGTCTCCGACATGCCGTAGCCCGTGAAGATGTCGATGCCCCGGGCCAGAGCGGCCTTGCACAGCGCCTTGGGCAGGGCGGAACCCCCGATGATGACCTTCCACCGGGAGAGATCCGTTTGGGCCAGGGCCGGGCTGCCCAGGATCATGTGGAGGATCGTGGGCACGCAGTGGGAGAAGGTGACGTGCTCCTTCTGGACGAGGCCCAGCAGCACGGCAGGGTCGTAACGGCCCGGGTACACCTGCTTCACGCCCAGGAGAGTGGCCATGTACGGGATGCCCCAGGCGTGGACGTGGAACATGGGCGTGATCGGCATGTACACGTCGCCCTTGTGGAACCGGCCCTGATCGGCCGTCGAGGCGAGCGCCGAGAGGCCGCCCAGGGTGTGGAGGACGAGCTGGCGGTGGCTGAAGTAGACGCCCTTGGGGAGCCCGGTGGTGCCGGTCGTGTAGAACGTCGTGGCGCGCGTGTTCTCGTCGAGCTCCGGGAAGTCGTACTGCGACGAGCTCCGCGCGAGGAGCGCCTCGTACTCCGTCGCCAGGGGGACCGACGTCGTGGGCGGCTCCACCGCGTCGCTGAGGACCACGAAGGTCTTTACGGTCTCGAGGCGGTCGCGGATCTGCTCCAGGACCGGCAGGAACTCCGCGTTGACGAGCAGGACGTCGTCCTCCGCGTGGTTGATCGTGTAGATGAGCTGCTCGGGCGACAGGCGCACGTTCACGGTGTGGAGGATCGCGCCCATCATCGGCACCGCGAAGAAGCACTCCAGGTAGCGGTGGCTGTCCCAGTCCATCATCGCCACCGTGTCGCCGGGCTTCACGCCCAGGCTCGCCAGCCCGTTGGCCAGGCGGCCGAGGCGGTCGCGCAGCTCCCGGTAGGTGTACCGGACCAGGTCTCGGTACACGATCTCCTGCTCCGGGGAGTGGAGCAGCGGGGCGTGGAGGAGTTGCTTGATCAGGAGGGGATACTCATAGGCCGAGAGGGTCTTCTCGATGAGTTTGGCCGGCATGCGGGACCTCCGTTGTAGTTGTTGGTTCTTGAACAAACAACTTTCTCACCGGCCCTGGAAGATCGGCTTTCGCTTCTCCACGAAGGCGGCCGTGCCCTCGGCCTTGTCCTCGGTGGCGCAGCAGACACCGAAGTTCTCCGCCTCGATCGCGCAGGCGCGCTCGAGGTCGATCTCCACGCCGAGCTCGATGGACCGCTTGCACAGGGCGAGCGCGAGCGGCGCCTTTCCGGCCAGTTGCTTCGCCAGGGCCTTCGCCGCCTCGAGGACCTCGGCGGCCGGGACCACCTTGTCCACCAGGCCGATGCGCAAGGCCTCCGCGGCGGTGACCATGTCGCCGGTGTAGATGAGGAGCTTCGCCGCGCCCTTGCCCACGAGCCGGGGCAGGCGTTGCGTGCCGCCGTACCCGGGCAGGATACCGAGATTGATCTCGGGCTGCCCGAGGCGAGCGGTGTCGGCGGCGATCCGGATGTCGCCGGCCATGGCGAGCTCGCACCCGCCGCCCAGGGCGAAGCCGTTGATCGCGACGATGACCGGCTTGTCGAGCTTCTCCAGCTTGAAGAAGACCGCCTGCCCGCGCCGGCACATGTCGACACCGGCCAGGGGGGACGGCAGGGCACGGATCTCGGTGATGTCGGCGCCGGCCACGAAGGCCTTCTCGCCGGCGCCCGTGAGCACGAGCGCCCGGATCGAAGTGTCGGCTGCCACCTCGTCGAGGGCCGCGTCCAGCTCTCGGATCGTGACGGCGTTGAGCGCGTTCAGCGCCTTCGGCCGGTTGAAGGTGAGGATCGCGATCCCCTCGTCCCGCTCCAGGAGGATGTTCTCGTAGCCCATGTCTCACCCCTTCGTGTAGTCGTAGAAGCCTCGTCCGCTCTTCTTTCCCAGGTAGCCGGCGGTCACCATCTGTTTAAGGAGCGGCGGCGGAGCGTACTTGGCGTCCTTGAACTCGTCAAACATGATGTTGGCGATGTAATAGGTCGTGTCGAGGCCCACGAAGTCGAGAAGCGTCAGCGGCCCCATGGGGTGGGCGCAGCCGAGCACCATGCCGTTGTCGATGTCCTCGGCGGTCGCGAGGCCGATCTCGTACGCCCGGATGGCGTCGAGGAGGTAGGGGATCAGCAGGAGGTTGACGATGAACCCCGGCCGGTCCTTGGCGAGGATCGATCGCTTGCCGATCTTGTCGGAGAACGCCCGGGCCGCGGCGACGGTCTCATCGCTCGTCTTGATCGTGCGGATGATCTCGAGGAGCTTCATCACCGGCACCGGGTTGAAGAAGTGCAGCCCCAGGAACTGCTCGGGACGCTTCGTGGCCGCCGCCATGGCGATGATCGGGATGGAGGAGGTGTTGCTCGCGAAGATCGCCGCAGGGCCGCAGATTGCGTCCAGCGCCGCAAAGACCTTCTTCTTCTCGTCGAGGTTCTCGATGGCGGCCTCGATGACGAGGTCGCAGCCGGCGAAGTCCTCGAGCCGGGTCGTGCCCCGGATCCGTCCGAGGACCGCCTTCCCGTCCGCCTCGGCCATCTTCCCCTTGGCCACGGCTCCGCCGATCGTCTTCTCGATCTTCGCGAGCCCTGCTTTCAGAAACTCGTCGTTGATCTCCCGAACGACGACCGAATAGCCCGCCTGGGCACACACCTGGGCGATGCCGGACCCCATGAGCCCGCAGCCCACCACGCCTACGGTCTTGATCTCCATGTCGCTCCTCCCTCGGATGGCACTGTTGTTGGCGGTTCGAGTGACGTTCGAATCCTACCGGAAGATGTGGCCGCCGATCACCACCCGTTGAACCTGCTGCGTGCCCTCGTAGATCTGGGTGATCTTCGCGTCCCTCATCATGCGCTCGAGCGGGTACTCCTTGATGTAGCCGTAGCCGCCGCACAGCTGCACCGCGTCGGTCGTCACGCGCATGGCCACGTCGCCGCACTTGAGCTTGCACATCGCCGAGAGCTTGCCGGCCTCGGAGGAGAGCCGCAGCCGGCCGGCCTTCGACTCCGCGTCGGCGATGGAAGCCGCCTTGTAGAGAAGGTACTTGGCCGCCTCGATCTCCGTGGCGAGCTCCGCGACCATGAACTGGAGCCCCTGGAACGTGGCGATGGGCTTGCCGAACTGCTTTCGCTCCTTCATGTAGTTGACCGCGAAGTCGAGCGCGCCCTCGGCAATGCCGAGCGCCTGGGCCGCCACGCACGGCCGGGTGCGGTCGAGGGTGGCCATGGCGAGACCGAAGCCGGTGCCCAGCTCCCCGACCTGGTGGGCCGCCGGGATTCGGCAGTCGTTCATGATCACGTCGGTCGTGAGCGACCCCCGGATCCCCATCTTGTTCTCGTGTTTGCCGATGGAGAGGCCCGGGGCGTCCTTCTCCACGAGGAACGCACTGATCCCTTTGACGCCTTCACCGGGCGTCGTCTTGGCGAAGATGGTGTAGACGTCGGCGATGCCGCCGTTGGTGATGAAGCACTTGGTGCCATTGAGCACCCAGTGATCGCCGTCCCGCACGGCCTTGGTGCTCATGCCGCCGGCGTCGCTCCCGGCGTTGGGCTCGGTGAGGCCGAAGGCGGGGATGAATTCACCGGAGGCGAACTTGGGGAGAAACTTCTGCTTGAGCTCCTCGGAGCCGCCGATCTTCAGCGGCGTGAAGCCGAGCTCCTGGCCCGCTACGATCAGCGCCGAGGAGGCGCACGCCTTGGCGATCTCCTCGGTGATGAGGCACGAGGTGAGGAGGCCCTGGCCCTGCCCGCCGTACTCTTCGGGGATGTCGGCGCCGAGGAACCCCATCTCGGCGAAAAGCTCCTTGAGGTCGAAGGGGTACTCACCCTTCTCGTCGATCTCCTTGGCGCGCGGCTCCACCTTCTCCTTCACGAGGCGGCGCACCGCGTCGAGGATCGCCTTCTGGTCGTCGGTCAACGCGAACTGTTCCATGTCGATGGCTCCTGAGAAGAGTCGGTGGTTGGCGGTCAAGGAAGCCGGACGCGTCCGACGCGCCCGACCGGTCGAACCGGTCTAGCCTTCGAGCTCGAGCAGCGTCGCCATGCCCATCCCGCCGCCGACGCACAAGGTCGCGATCCCGTGGGGGGTTCCGCGACGCCGCATCTCGTAGAGGAGGCTCAAGGTGATCCGCAGGCCGGTGCACCCGACCGGGTGGCCGAGGCCGATGCCGCTGCCGTTGACGTTGACCCTGGCGCGGTCGAGCCCGAGCCCCTTTTCGCACGCCAGGTACTGGGCGGCGAAGGCCTCGTTGAGCTCGATCACGCCGACGTCGCCGAGCGCGAGCCCGGTCTTGGCCAGGAGTTTTTGGACCGCCGGCACGGGCCCGTAGCCCATGAGCTCCGGCGCGACGCCGGCGCTCGCCTGGGCGACGACGCGGGCGAGGGGTTTGAGGCCGAGCTCCTTCGCCCTGCGGCGCGACATGACGACCGCGGCCGCCGCCCCGTCGTTGAGACCGGAGGCGTTGCCCGCTGTAACCGTGCCGCCGTCCTTTCGGAACGCGGGCTTGAGCCCCACCAGATCGGCGAGGGTGACGCCGAAGCGGATGTGCTCATCGGTGTCGACGATCGTTTCGCCCTTCTTTCCCTTGAGGACTACGGGGACGATCTCTTCCTTGAACCTTCCGGTCGCGGTCGCCGCCTCGGCGTTGTTGTGGCTGCGAACCGCGACCTCGTCCTGCTCCTGGCGCGAGATGCCGTACTTTTCGGCCAGGTTCTCGGCGGTCTCCCCCATGATCATCCGCTTGCCCAGAAGCCCGCTTCCCGAGTGGAGGAGCTCCCACACGGCATCGGTCATCTCCCCGTGCATGAGCCGCTGGCCCCACCGGGCGGTGTTGAGCACGTAGGGGGCGTTGGACATGGACTCGGTGCCCACGACGAGCACGATCTCGGCGTCCCCGGCGAGGATCTGGGCCCGCGCCGAAGCCAGCGCCTGCATGGAGGAGGAGCACTGCTTCTGGATCGTATAGGCCGGCACCTCCACGGGGATGCCCGCGACGAGCGCCGCGGTGCGCGCGGTGTTGGCCTCGTCGGGGCACTGGATGCAGTCGCCGGCGATCACCTCGTCGAGGTCCTCGCCCGCGACGCCGGCCCTCGCGAGGGCCTCGGTCATGACGAGGCTGGCGAGCCGGTGGGCCCGCAGCTCCTTCAGGGCACCGCCGAACTTCCCGATCGGCGTTCGTACGCCGCTTACGATCACCACGTCGTTGCCGGTCTGGGTCATCTTGATCTACTCCTTACGGGGGAAGGGTGCGCGGGAAGGACGCTCCTCGAGGTGTGCCGGCCCGGGGGAAGAACCCCGTTTGGAGTGCCGGGCGCGCCCTCCGGGGCGAAGGTCGAGCGAACATATTGCATAGTATGTAGTATGTCAATGCAAAACCAACCGGCCCTTGGGGTCTCCGTGGGGCGGGACTCCGGGGGCGAGAAGGGGGACGAAGAGGCTTCCGGCGAGGGGAGGGAAAGGCGGACGGCCCCGCCGGCGTGAGAGGGCCAAGGGGCCCGCCGCGGGGCGGGCCCCTTTCGGCCGTGGGCTACCAGTTCTCCGCGAGCAGCTCGAAGTAGGCCTTGGGGTGGGCACACGCGGGGCACAGGTCCAGGGTGCTCGGCCCCTCGTGAACGTACCCGCAGTTGCGGCACACCCAGAGGGTCGCGGCCTCGCGCTCGAAGATGCGCCCCTCCCGGAGGTTTCGCAGGAACCCCAGATAGCGCTGTTCGTGCTGCCGCTCCGCCACGCAGACCCGTCGGAACAGGTCCGCGACCGGAGCGAAGCCCTCCTGGTCTGCGACCTGCGCGAAGCCGGGGTAGAGGGTCGTCCACTCCATGTTCTCGCCGGCCGCCGCTTCCTGCAGGTTGGCCGCCGTGTCGGCGAGGATCTTGGGGAAGCTCGCGGTGATCTGGACCGACGCTCCGTCGGCCAGGAAGCTGTAGAACCGCTTCGCGTGCTCTTTCTCGTGGTCGGCGGTCTCCAGAAAGGCCGCGGAGATCTGCTCGAGCCCGGCCTTCCGGGCAACGCCGGCGAAGTAGGTGTAACGGTTTCTCGCCTGGCTCTCCCCGGCGAAGGCCGCCATGAGGTTCGTCTCGGTCCGGGTGCCTCTGACTTCCATGGATGCTCCTCCTCGTCGTGGTGGGGGTTGGTCGTGACCGGCGCGCGCGTCCAAGGTACCCGGCGCGGTCCCCTTCGACAAGGCGCCTCACCCAGACGACGCGAGCCCGGCCGTGGGCCGGGCTCGCGAGGCGCGTTCGGGGCGAAGAGGGGCTATCCCTTGATGATCCTCGGCAGGATCATCTGATGATGGGCGCACAGGGACTTCGGGTTCTGGTACGAGGCGCCGGCGAAGGCCACCAGGTAGCGCCGCAGGTCCGGCAGGGGCACCACCTCGTCCACGTACCCGTGCTTGGCGCAGTAGAGCGGCCGGGACTTGTCATAGTATTTCTGCACGAGCTCGTTCATCTTCTCCATGGTGGGTCCCAGGGGCTTGCCGGCGTCCTTGTCCTTGACGAGGCGGCGGGCGTAGCTCGCGGCCGCGGCCGTCTCCCCGTGCATGACGTAGATCTCGGTAGTGGGGACACCGAGCGTGAAGGCGTTCTGGTTGTTCGCGGTGGGCCCGCCCATGACGTAGTGGGCCGCGGCCGTGCCCTTGCGAAGGACCACGAGCATCATCGGCACGTCGGTCTGCTCGATGGAGTAGATAAGCGATTGACCGAGGCCGAGGAGCTCCGCCTTCTCGGCGATGTCACCGACGTCGATGCCCGAGGTGTCTTGGAACCAGACCACCGGCAGCCGGTCGCGGCCGCACAGGGTGACGAACTCGTTCATCTTGATGAGGCCGCGGCGGTAGAGCTTCCCGCCGATGCCCGGGTAGTCGGCGTACTCCGGGTAGCCCTTGGGCATGAAGCCCAGGCGGTTGCCGATCACGCCCACGAGGAAGCCGTCCACCTTCACAAGGCCGCAGTAGATCTCGGGCCCGAAGTCCGGTTTGAACTCCAGGTGCTCGCTGCCGTCCACGAGCCGAGACACCACGTCCTCGATCGCGTAGGTGCGCTTCTGATTGTAGGGGACCACGCGGTTGAGCTCCTCCGGGTCCAACCGGGGGGGCTTGGGGTCGGCGACCCGGAAGAAGCGGGGCGCGTACGCGGGCATCTCCTTCATGTACTCCTTGACCCCGTTCAGGACCTCGCGCTCCGTGTCGTACAGGTAACGGAAGAAGCCCGTGGCGTCGTGGTGGATCTCGGCGCGGCCAGGCGGCTCCTCCTTGAACTTGCGGGTGGCCTCGATCAGCGCTTCGCACCCCGCCTCGTCGAAGGACCCCTTGGGGCTCATCCCGCTCACGATGCCGCCCCCGCCCACGGCCATGTTCGCGTCCTTGTGGGCGAAGAGCACCGTGGGGCTGATGGACTGGTAGCCCCCGCCGGCCGGGTTGGTGCCGTAGATGGCGGCGAGGATCGGCACGCCCAGCTTCTGGAGCTCGGCGTGGCGGAAGAAGGTCGTCCCGCCGCCGCGGCGGTCGGGGTACACGAGCTCCTGGTTGGGCAGATCCACGCCCGAGCAGTTGACGAGCCACACCAGCGGGATGTTGAGGCGCTTCGCCAGGTCGGTTACCCGAAGGATGTTCTCCGATTGCCCCGCGATCCACGCCCCGGCCAGTACTTTGTTGTCGAATCCGATGACCACGGCCCACTTGCCCGAGATCTTCCCCAGGCCGTCGATGACGCCGGTGGTGCCGTACTCGTTGTCCGTGGGGTTGAAGATCGTGTGGAAGGAGCACCAGGTGCCGGGGTCGATCAGGTAGTCGAGGCGCTGCCACACGGTCATCTGGCCCCGTTCGTTGATCTTCGCTTCGGGGAGACCGACTGCTTTGACCTTCTCGACCTCGGCGGCCAGCGCCTTCTCCACCTGGCGGATCTGCTCCAGGCTCTCCTCCGAGGCGGCGAGCTGGCGCTCGGAGAGGGGCTGGCCGACGTCCGGCATCTTCTCGAAGTACGGCCTCATGGGGTTCCTCCTTGGCACGGAGATGGGTTCACGATGGACAAACGAGGCGGCCGCGCCAAATGCAAGAACGCGGCCCGAGCGAGCCTGGGGCTGCGGCCGGCGAAACCGTGGGCATTGTACACGCCGGGTTTCGGGAGTCGAGAGGAATTGCGCGGCCGTGCAGGAGACCCGGCGGCCCGGGGTGGCCGTTGGGGCCCGACGAAGAGCGGTGAAATTCGGCTGGGGGACGGTGAACTTCTCCGCGCTCGCGCCAATCGACCTACCGAACGACGAGGCCCCGGTCGATGGCGTACGTGGTCAGGGCCGCCACGGTGCGCAGGTTGAGCTTGTCCATCAGGCTGGCCCGGTGCTTCTCCACGGTCTTGGGGCTGATGCAGAGGTAATCGCCGATCTCCCGGTTCCGATACCCCTCGGCGATGAGCTTGAGCACCTCTCTCTCGCGGGCCGAGAGGAGCTCGAACGTCGATCCTGCCTTGGGCCCGAGGAAGCCCGCGACGACCTGGCCGGCGATGGGCGCGCACAGGTAGCGCTCCCCGGCGAGCACGCTTCGCACGGCCAGGAGCAGCTCCGCGGCCGAGGAGTCCTTGAGCACGTAGCCGTCTGCCCCGGCCTGGAGAGCAGCGGACACATACTCCTCGGTCTTGTGGACCGTGAGGACCAGCACCTGGGTTGCGGGGCTGGCCCGCTTGATGGCCTGGAGCGCATCGAGGCCGCTGGTTCGCGGCATCGAGAGGTCGAGCAGGAGCAGATCGGGTGTGAGCTCCTCCGCCCGCTGGATGGCCTCCCGGCCGTCGGTGGCTTCGCCCACGACCTCGAACTCGGGCTCCGGCGCGAAGATGGCCCTCAGACCTTCCCTGAGGATCGTGTGGTCCTCGGCCACCACGACCCGGTACTGTCTGCTCACGCGCCTCCCTCCTCCGGGTGGACGGGGCCTCTCCCGGTGCAACCCTCGAACGGTATGATACGGCACCGCGTTCGTGGACGCCACGCTCCTAACCCACCCTGGCCCCTCTTGCATCGTGCCGGCTTGGCGGTTGCCGGGTTGCAGGCCGGAGGCGCTACCGACTGACGAGGCCGTGCTCGATGGCGTAGGCAGTGAGCGTTGGGATGGTGCGAAGGTTCAGCTTCTTCATCAGACTGGCCCGGTGCTGCTCGACGGTCCGGGGGCTCAGGAACAGGTACGCTGCGATCTCGCGGGTCCTGCGCCCTTCGGCGACGAGCGTCAGCACCTCTCGTTCCCGCACCGAGAGCGAATCGAGGCCGGGCTCCGGGCCCTCTCTCCCTCCCTTGCCGTTGCCCGCTTGCAACGCCGTCGCTTCTACGCTCGCGCCCGGCGCGACGAAGTACCGTTCCCCCGCCAGCACCCCTCTGCAGGTTGCGAGCAACTCCGAGCTCGGCACATCCTTGACGAGGTAACCGTCGGCTCCGGCCCGGAGGGCGGCGAGCACGTACTCCTGCGTCTTGTGTACGGTGAGCACCAGTACGCGCGCTCCGGGGCTGACCTTCTTGATCTCCGCCAGGGCGTCGATGCCGCTTGTGTGCGGCATCGTCAGGTCGAGGAGCACGAGATCGGGCCTCAGTTCGGCGGCGCGCCGGACGGCCTCGCGGCCGTCGGACGCCTCACCCACGACCTCGAAGTCGGGCTCGAAAGACAGAATCGCCTTCAGTCCATCCCTGAGGACGGCGTGATCTTCGGCGAGGAGAATGCGGTGGGGCGCGGCCACGCTGTACATACTCCGGAAAGGGTCGGCGCCAGTCTAGCCGGCCGCCCTCCTTTGTAAAGGGGCCCCGGCGCGCCGGCCGTGGGGTGCCTTCCAGAAAGAAGCCGTAGTTCTACCCATAGCGCGCCTTCCTGGTCGCGATACCCTCATCGCGAACAGGTCAAAGAACCCGGGTCCGCTGCTCGCCCAGGGACGGCGTCGAGGGCAAGGTGGTTTGAATGGGTAGCAAGGCCAGCAGGGCTCTCCGGTTGCTGATCGTGGAGGACAGCGGGCCCTTCCGCCGGGCGCTGGCGGAAGCGGTACGGGCTCGGTTCCCCCTCGTCACGATCTTCGAGGCCGAGGACCTCGCCCAGGGGAGGCGCATGGTGTCCGCGGCGGCGCCGGAGGTGGTCTTCCTGGACATCAATCTTCCTGACGGAAACGGCCTGGAGCTGGCGGACGTCATTCGCCGGGAGTTGCCAAAGACCGCCGTGGCGGTGTGCACGAGCTACGACCTCCCGGAGTACCGGGAGGGCGCCTTTCGACACGGGGCCACGCACTTCCTGTGCAAGGGAGACCTGGACTGGGACGAGGTCGGCGACATCGTGGAAGCGGAGATGGGCCGAGACAAAGGGCCGAGAGCCGGGGTGGCGTGAAAGCCCGCTGGAATCGCGGATGAGGTTGCGACCGAGGCTGCCGACGACCGAGCCGTCCGACCCGAGGGACGGGACGCGATGGGGAGGAAGCCCGGCGGCTGACTGAACATAGAGGCGGGCAGGCTGGGGCAGCTGTCCAAGGGCAGCCGGCCCTCGCGGCCGGAAGAGCGTCGAACCGAACGCAGGTCAGGAGAAAGGAGGGAACATTGGGACTGGGTCTTTGTGTGCGGGAGAGAAACGCAACGCGAGAGGAGAAACAACATGAGTAGACGGATCTTTCGACTTCCACTGCGGTTGCTGATCGCCGCCGCTGCCCTGAGCCTGGGGATGAACCTGGGCATCTGCGTGGCGGCAGACGGTGGCAACGGTCCTGCAAAGGGTGGCAAGGGCGTCACCCACGACGAGGTGATGAAGAAATTCAACAAAGTGTCTCCGGCCGAGCAGAAGGCCGCCGCGAAGCGGGCCAGAGGCGCCGGGCTCTTGCCGGGCGTGGCGGGGAGGGCTCCAGCAGGCTCTGAAGGTCGGCCTCGCGACCGGCAAAGGGGGGACTGACATGAGAAACTGGCCGTTTTGCCCCCGAAGATTCCTGAAAGGAGCCCTTTGTGGCGCTCTGGCCTTGCTGCTGCCGGCAATGGCCCTGGCCGCCCCCGCCGCGCCCCTCCCGGCCCCTGAGGGGCCAGGCGGGATACCACATTACTTCGGCCCCTACGGCAACTGGGCCTACAGCCCGCTCCCGTCGTTCGGATTGGTGGCCACAGTCACGGTGGACAACCCCGGCACGGGGTACACCAGTCCCACGGTCACGATCACCGATGTCTATGGCACCGGCACCGCGACGGCCACCGCCACGGTCGACGCCACGGGCGCCATTACCGCTATCACCGTCGACTCGGGGAGCGCGGGCTTCCACGTTCCCTTCGTGACTATCACCGATCCCACGGGAACGGGTGCCGCCGCCACGGCGGCACTCGACCTCACGACGCTCACGGGCGGGATGCAGAAGTTCGTCGATCTGCTGCCCGGAATCCCGGGAGTCAGCTCGTACGTGACGCCGGCCAACGGGTACAATCTCGATGGCTCGAACAACCTCGGCCAGTCCCTGCCCCTCGCCGTCAAGGATACGTTGGCCTTTCCGGGTTCCGACTACTACGAGATAGCCCTGGTCGAGTTCACGGAGCAGATGCATACGAACCTGCCGCCGACCAGGCTCCGGGGCTACGTGCAGCTGTCGACGACAAACGTCCCTGGCCAACAGATTCTCCTCGCCAACCCCGACGGCACTCCCATCATGATGCCTGACGGCGTCACCCAGGCAAAGGCTGTGGACAAGCCCCATTACCTGGGGCCCATCATCCTCGCAAGCGGGAGCGCACACGGCGTCGCGGGTGCAGCGGGTCAGCCGGTGCCGGTTCGCATCAAGTTCTACAACCTGCTTCCCGCCGGCGCCGGCGGAGACCTCTTCATTCCGGTGGACCAGACCGTTCCGGGTGCCGGGGTGGGACCGTCGCTGCCGGGTACGGCGGGCGACATGTACCCACAGAACCGCGCCACCATCCACCTCCACGGCAACAACACCGTCTGGCTCAGCGACGGCAACACCCACCAGTGGATTACCCCGGGCAATGAAAACACCCCCTACCCCAAGGGTGCCAGCGCGCGGAACGTTCCCGACATGCCGGATCCGGGCCCGGGAGCGCTGACCTTCTTCTATACGAACGCGCAGAGCGCCCGACTGATGTTCTACCACGATCATGCCATGGGCATCACGCGGCTGAACGTCTATGCCGGCGAGGCGGCCGGATACGTCGTCACGAACGCCGTCGAGTCGGACATGATCGGCGGCACGAACGTCTCCGGCGTGAACCCGACCGGACTCAAGGTCCTCCCCGACATCGGCATTCCGCTGGTCATCCAAGACAGGACCTGGGTGGAGGCCAACACGATCTTCGCTCAGGACCCCACCTGGAACTGGGGAACGGGGCCGAGAGACCCGTTGACCGGAAACATAACGGGCGCAGTCGACGGTGACCTCTGGATGCCTCATGTCTACATGTCGGCCCAGAATCCGTGGGACCTGACCGGCACGAACGCCTTCGGCCGTTGGCACTATGGCCCCTGGTTCAATCCGCCGGTCCCCGAGTGCGTCAACGGTCTCCCCGTGGGGTGCATCGAGGTCGGGCCCGTGGCGAACGAGTACTATCAGCCTGTTTGCGACGGGCTGCCGGACCCCGTGAACCCCCTCTGCACCGCTCCCTGGGAGCCGCCGATGCGGCCGGGGGTTCCGAATCCCTCCATAGCGGGCGAGGCCTTCATGGACACCCCCACCGTCAACGGGACCGCTTACCCCGTCCTGAAGGTGGAGCCCAAGGCGTACCGGTTCCGCGTCCTGAGTGCCGCCAACGACCGGATGTTCAACCTGCAGCTCTATGTGGCGGCAGACAAGAGCTCCTGGGCGCCGGCCCCCGGCACCCCCGGCATCCCCGGCAGTCCCACCGCTCTCTGCGACCCGACCCCTGCGGACCCGACGGTCTGCACGGAAGTCAAGATGATCTCGGTCGCGGGCCAGCCAAACCAATACGCGGACTGGCCGAGCGGCGTTCCCGATCCCGCGACGGCAGGACCGCCCTGGATCCTGATCGGCACCGAAGGCGGCTTCCTGCCGAAGCCGGTCGTGGTGCCCCAGCAGCCCGTCGGCTGGAACCTGAACCCGACGACCTTTAACTTCGGCACCGTCAATCAGCACTCGCTCCTCGTCGGGTCGGCCGAGCGGGCCGATGTCGTCGTTGACTTCTCCGCGTATGCCGGGAAGACGCTCGTCCTTTACAACGACGCCCCCGCGGCCTTCCCGGCGGGCGTCCCGGCGTATGACTACTTCACCGGTGTCGCGGACCAGGTCGACGTCGGCGGCGCGCCGAGCACCCAGCCCGGCTACGGTCCCAACACCCGGACCATCATGCAGATCCAGGTGGGCACCACGGTCACGACGCCGACCACGGACGTCACGCTCGGGAATCTCCAGGCGGTCTTTGCGAAGACCGCGGCCAAGCGAGGCGTCTTCGAAGTCTCGCAGGAGCCGATCATCATTCCGCAGGCCGACTACAACTCCGCCTACAACAACACGTTCCCCTCGACGGCTGCGGCACAGTACGTCCAGATCGCCGACACGGCGAAGACCTTCAAGCCCATCGACGAAACGGGGACGCTGGCTACGAATCCCGTCACGCTGCCGCTGGAGATGAAGGCGATGCACGACGAGATGGGCGGCGTGTACGACACCCAGTTCGGCCGGATGAGCGGCATGCTCGGACTCACGAACCCGACCTCTCCTGTCCACGTGTTGATCCCGTATGGTTATGCGAGCCCGCCCACCGATCTCGTCCAGGGCTCCGTCGAAGGGACTCCAATCGGGGTGATGCCCGACGGCACGCAGATCTGGAGGATCTTCCACAACGGCGTCGATACCCACACCATCCACACGCACCTCTTCCACGCTCAACTCATCAATCGCCTCGGCCAGGACGGGATCAACTTGGGGGTGGACCCGGTCGAGTTGGGCTGGAAGGACACGTTCCGGGTGAACCCGCTGGAAATCACCTACCTCGCGATGAGGCCGACCGTTCCGACTCCGGCGCAGCTCCCGTTCCCTGTGGCCGACAGCGTTCGCCTGATCGACCCGACGCTGCCGGAGGGGGCCACGCTGATCCCGCCGGCACCCGCGGGTTGGTTCGACCCGGCTGGAAACGCGATCGCGGAGATCCTCAACCACTACGTCAACTTCGGCTGGGAGTATGTGTGGCACTGCCACATTCTCGCCCACGAAGAGATGGACATGATGCACTCCCTGGTGTTTGCGGTTCCTCCGACGGCGGCTACGGCCCTCACCGCTACATGGAACGGAAGCACCGGCGGCACCCGGAGAGTCACCTTGGTCTGGACGGACAACTCCGACAAGGAGACGGGGTTCACCGTCCAAAGGGCAACGGATGCCGCTTTCACGATGGGGCTGACCACATTCAACGTCGCCGCGAGCGCCTTGCCTGTGCCCAGTAACGTGACCTATGTAGACACGACCGTTGCGAATAACACGCGATACTGGTACAGGGTGTTCGCAAACGGCAGTCCAGTCGGCGACATAGCGACAGCAGGCTTCCCCACCATGTCTGCTGACTCTATTGCCGCCACCTTCGCCCCGGTGGATGTCGGTACCCCAACAACGGCGGTGCCGGCAAATCCGACCCTTCTGACGGCCACCGTGCAAGCCGGACCGCAGGTGAGCCTGACATGGAGGGACAACGCGACCAACGAGACCGGCTTCGCGGTCGAGCGGTGCACCGGAGCTACGTGCACCAACTTCGCCCAGATCGCCGCGCCCGGGCCGAGAAACAACACGGGGAACACGACATACGTGGATACGACGGCAACGGCCGGCAACACTTACCGTTACCAAGTGTGGGCCGTGAACCCAGTAGGGCGGTCGCTTAGTCCTGCAGGCCCAACCTCCGCGGTCGTGCCCGCGATTCCGGCGGTACCTACCAGTTTCACTGTGTCGGCCGTGAAAGCGAACGGCAACAACTATACGGCGACGCTGACATGGACGGCCGTCGCCAACCCGACCAACTTCACGATCCAGCGCGCCACGAACGCCACGTTCACGACCGGCCTGGCCAGCTTCACGCCTGGGGCCGCCGTCAGGAGTCTCACGCAGACCGTGAATCGCAACACAACCTACTACTACCGGATCCGGGCGAACAACAGCATCAGCGGTTCCTCCGCTTGGCGGAACGCCCTGCCGTTCCCCATTCGCACGGGTCCCTGAGTAAGTACAACGGGTAACCCCCCGCCTTTGGCGGGGGACCCCCGAAGTTTGACGGTTCCGGGAGCGCGCCTTGGCTCTCGAGGGTGCCGAAAAAGGCTGACACCTGACAGGGTCTCGGTTCCGGTCGGCACTCATGCGCAA
>JACRMM010000055.1 GCA_016214985.1 Deltaproteobacteria bacterium
CGCTCCAAAGCCGTCCGCGCCCGCCCGGTCGGGCTTTGACCCACGGCAGGCACCGGCTCTCCGGCAAAGCGCGAGTTCTGTGCATGTAGAACATTTCCATCTTATGGGGCCAGTTTTCTCAAGTCCGACAGGCTCCTAGCAGATTTGCTAGATTCCTTGAGGACCGAGGATCTTGAAGAATAGGTCAAGTTTTCCCCCGGGAGTCACGAGCGAAAGACCGTCTCGCGCAGAGGCGCAGCCTCCTTAGATCTTGGTGGGAGAGGACCGAAACAGTTCCTTCCAACTTCCTTTCCTTTCGCCCGGCGAGCGACATATCCCCCGGCTGGCACCCCCAAGTTGAACCTGCGAAGCGAAATCCCGCCGCCTGTCGCCGACCGGTTGAAGGCGGAGAGGGGAGAGGCGCGGCCGTGCTCTGGACACCGCCCGACCGATGAGAGCACAATCGCGCCCTTCGCCGCCCCGGGTCTGCCGATCGAAGGAGTCGTCCATGTCCTCCTCCCAGGATACGCTCGCCGTCAACGCCCTGCGCTTTCTCGCCGTGGACGCGGTGGAGAGGGCCAACTCGGGGCATCCAGGCATGCCCATGGGCGCGGCGCCCATGGCGTTCGCACTGTGGTCGCGGCGACTCTCGTTCGACCCCTCGGCGCCGGATTGGCCCGACCGGGACCGCTTCGTCCTCTCCGCCGGGCACGGCTCGATGCTCCTTTACGGCTTGCTCCACCTCTCCGGCTACCCCGTGGGTCTGGACGATCTCCGCGAGTTTCGGCAGTGGGGGGCGTGCACGCCGGGGCATCCCGAGTGCAGCCACACGCCGGGGGTCGAGACGACGACGGGCCCCCTCGGGCAAGGCATCGCGGCCGCCGTGGGCATGGCCCTGGCGGAGCGCAGCCTCGCCACTCGGTTCAACCGGCCGGGGTTCCCGCTGGTGGACCACTGGACCTACGCGCTCGTCGGCGACGGGGATCTGATGGAGGGCGTGGCCTCGGAGGCCGCGAGCCTCGCGGGGCACCTGGGCCTGGGCCGCCTGGTGGTGCTCTACGACGACAACCGGATCACGATCGAAGGCGGCACCGCCCTGGCGTTCAGCGAGGACGTGGAAGCCCGCTTTCGGGCTTACGGCTGGAACACCCTGGCAGTGGAGGACGGCAACGACGTCGAGGCGCTCGGCCGGGCACTGTCCGAGGCGACGAAACAGGAGGCAACGCCCACGCTGATCCGGGTACGCACCGACATCGGGTTCGGAAGCCCGGGCCGGCAGGGCACGGCCGAGGCTCACGGCTCGCCCTTGGGCGCCGAAGAGACGAGGCGGGCGAAGGCGAACCTGGGCTGGCCGGAGGCTCCGGCATTTCACGTCCCGGACGGTGCGCGCCAGCCCCTTGAAGCAGCGGCACAGCGCGGCGCCGACGCGCGACAACGGTGGGAGGCGTTGTGGACGAGCTACCGCCGGGAGCACCCGGAGCTCGCCGCCGAGTGGGAGCGCCGGATGGCCGGCCGGCTGCCGTCGGGCTGGGAGGCCGCACTGCCCTCCTTCCCGGCCGACACAAAGGGACTCGCGACCCGAGAGTCGAGCGGCAAGGTCTTGAACGCCCTCGCCGCAGTCCTCCCCGAGATCATGGGCGGCTCGGCCGACCTCGCGCCGAGCACCAAGACCCTCGTCTCGGGGGGCGGAGACTTCTCCCGCGACAACCCCGGCGGCCGAAACCTCCGGTTCGGCATCCGAGAGCACGCCATGGGCGCGGTCTTGAATGGGATGGCCAACCACGGCGGGTTCCGGCCCTACGGCTCGACGTTCTTCGTCTTCTCCGACTACCTGCGGCCGAGCCTGCGTCTCGCGGCCCTGATGGGGCTGCCCGTCGTCCACATCTTCACGCACGACAGCGTGTTCGTGGGCGAGGATGGGCCGACCCACCAGCCGGTGGAGCACCTTCCGAGCCTGCGGGCCCTGCCCAACCTCCGGGTGCTGCGGCCCTGCGACGCGAACGAGACCGCCGAGGCGTGGCGCGCGGCGTTGGAGCGAACCGACGGGCCGACGGCGCTGATCCTGAGCCGCCAGGGCCTCCCCACCCTCGACCGCTCGACCCTCGGCCCGGCCGCAGGGCTCCGGCGGGGCGGATACATCTTGAAAGAGGCGCGGGGCGGAGCGCCCGAACTGCTCCTGATCGCCTCCGGTTCCGAGGTGCACCTAGCCCTGACCGCCGCCCGCATCCTGGAGGACGAGGGCGTCGCGACCCGCGTGGTCAGCTTACCGTCGTGGGACCTCTTCGAGGCCCAGCCGGCGTCCTACCGCGATGAGGTCCTGCCCCCGGCGGTCACGGCCCGGGTGGCCGTGGAGGCTGCGAGCCCCTTCGGCTGGGACCGCTATGTCGGTTTCCGGGGCCGCATGGTCGGCGTCGCTCGGTTCGGCGCGAGCGCGCCCGCCGACGTCCTGGCCGAGCGCTTGGGCCTCACGGCCGACAACGTCGTTCGGACTTCCCGGCAGGTGCTGGAGAAGTAGCGCGACGGGGGTATGCTCACCGGGCCCTCGGCTCGAAGGAGACGCCCCATGGAGCTCGTCACCGCCTGTACCCTCGACTGCCCCGACCGGTGTTCCCTCGTGTGTCGTCAAGCGCCCGAGGGCGTCCACCTGACGGGAGCCCCGTCCCACCCCTACACCCGCGGTTTCACCTGCGACAAGATCCGCCGGTACCCCGGCCGGCTCGCGAGCCCCCACCGGATCCGCGAGCCGTGGATGCGCCGGGGCGACCGCTTCGTTGCGGCCTCGTGGGACGAAGCCCTCGAAGCGGTGTGCGGGGCGCTCGCCCAGGCCCGCCGTGAGGATCCCGCGTCGATCTTCTGGCTGCGGGGCTCGGGCTCCATGGGCGCGAGCAAGGGGCTCGTCGACTACGTCTTCGGCCTGCTCGGTGCCCGGGGAACGGCCGGGAGCCTGTGCGACTCGGCGGGGCTCGCCGCGCTCGCGGCCGACACCGGGGGTGCTCAGATGAACGATCCGGCCCAGCTCGACGCTGCGGAGGCGGTCGTGCTCTGGGGCAAGAACCCTCGAGCCTCCTCGATTCACTGCGCGGCGCAGGTCGCCGCAGCGAGGAAGCGCGGCGCCCCGGTTGTGGCGGTGAACCCCGACACCAGCGGCGTCTCGTCCCTCGCCGACCGGGTGGTGTCGGTGCGCCCCGGTACCGACCGGTTCCTGGCCCTGGCGGCCGCGAAGCTTCTCCTCGAGGGCCCGGGCCGCCCGCCCCCCTGGGACGCGGCCTCGAACCGAGCGGAGTTCGAGACTCTCCTGAACACCTGGCCGCTCTCCGACCTCCTCGCCGCGTCGGGCACCGACCGGGCCGACGCCGACGCCCTTGCCGCCGTCTACGCAGCCACCCCTCGCGTCGCAACGGTTGTAGGCTGGGGCCTCCAGCGCTACCCCTTCGGGGCCGAGAACCTCCGCGCGGTCCACGCGCTTGCGTTTCTCGCGGGCAGCCTCGGGGTCCCCGGCGGAGGTCTCTACTACAGCGTCCCCTCCTCGCGTTACCTGCGCCGGCCGCCGTCACCGCTGCGCCCGACCGTTCCGCTGCGCCTCCCGAGGCTCTCCCAGGACCTTCGGGAGGCGAGCCCGCAGCTCCAGGTGGCCTGGGTGTGCTGCTCCAACATCCTCAACCAGGCTCCGGACGCGAAAGCCCTGCGCGAGGCCTTCTCCACGATCCCCATGGTCGTGGCCGTGGAGCCGTTCTGGACGGAGACGGCACGGCACGCCACCGTGGTCCTCCCGCCGGCCCTGTGGCTCGAGGAAGAAGACCTGGCTGCCTCCTATTGGCACCGTGGGATCGGCGCGGTGCGACGGGCGGTCGCCCCGCCGGAGGGGTGCCGCACCGACTTCGAGATCGCCGCCGACATCGCCCGGCGCCTAGGGATCGAAGTGCCCTTCGCTACGGTCGACGACTGGCTCGCCGCGTGCTTGCCGGCCGGAGCCCCGGACCTCGCCGAGATGCGAACACGCGGCTGGTGGCTGTGCGACGAGCCCCCGGTCGCCTGGAGCGCCGGGTTCGGTCACCCGGGCGGCCGCTTTCGGCTGCTCACCGCGGTCTCGCCCGAGCCCGCCGCCGACCCCCGCCACCCTCTCCGGTTCCTCACCCTCATCCGGCCCGACGCCCTCCACTCCCAGCTCCTCCCCGAGGAGCAGAAGGGCGCGCTGCCGGCGAGGATCCACCCCGACACCGCGGCCGCTCTGGGCCTCGAACCCGGGTGCGCGATCCGCCTCGTCAGCACGACCGGCGAGGTGGAGGCCGAGGTCCACCTCGACGCCGGCCTCCACCCGGGCACCGTGGCGAGCCCCCGCGGGGGTTGGATCGGCCTTGGGTTGGGAGTGAACGAGGCGACCGAAGCCCTCGTGACCGACCTCGGCGAGGGGGCGGCATACTATGGGACGAGGGTGCGGGTGGAGAAGATGTCGCGGTGCTGATCGTCAGTCCCGGTAGCGGCGGAGGAGGTCCCCGTAGGCGTCGATCCGACGGTCCCGAAGGAACGGCCAGATGCGCCGCACGGTTTCGGTGCGGCCGCGGTCGATCTCCGCGACCAGGACCTCCGGCGCGTCCGACACCGCCCGGGCCAGGAATTCTCCCTGGGGCCCGGCCGCGAAGCTCGAGCCCCAGAACCCGATGCCCGCTCCCCCGCCCGACGGGGATCCCTCCCACCCCACCCGGTTCACGCTGACCACCGGCAGGCCGTTCGCCACGGCGTGCGCGCGCTGGCTCGTCGTCCAAGCGTCGAGCTGTCGGGCCCGCTCCTCCTCGGAGTCTCCGAGGTCCCAGCCGATGGCCGTCGGGTAGACCAGAAGCTCAGCCCCGGCCAGGGCCATGAGGCGCGCCGCCTCGGGGTACCACTGGTCCCAGCAGACGAGCACGCCGAGACGGCCCACGGAGGTGGAGATCGGCTCGAACCCCTCGCCGGGGGTGAAGTAGAACTTCTCGTAGTAAGCCGGGTCGTCGGGGATGTGCATCTTCCGGTACCGGCCGGCGAGGGAGCCGTCGCGCTCGAGGACCACGGCCGTATTGTGGTACAGGCCCGGTGCCCGGCGCTCGAAGAGCGACCCCACGATAACGACGCCGAGCTCCCGCGCGAGCCCACCGAGCCGCTCGCAAGACGGCCCCGGGATCGGCTCCGCCTGATCGAAGGCGTCGAGGCTCTCGGTCTGGCAGAAGTAGAGACCGGCGTGGAGCTCCGGCAGCACGATGAGCCGGGCGCCGCCCCGGACGGCCTCCTGGATCCCGCGCTCGGCGGCTTCGAAGTTCGAGGCGCGGTCGGCGGTGCAGCGCAACTGCACCAGCCCCACGGCAAGGCGGTCGGCGGGGCTCATCGGAGCACTCCCTTCGGCAGCTGCATGGTCACGCAGTGTAGCGACCCGTGCTGGAGCACGAGCGGGCGGCAGTCGAGCCCGATCACCTCCCGCCCGGGGAAGGCGCGGGCCACCGCCGCGAGCGCCTCTGCGTCCCGACGATCCCGGTAGGTGGGCACGAGCACAGCGCCATTGAGCACCAGGAAGTTCGCGTAGGTCGCGGGCAATCGACGGCCGTCGCCGTCGGCGACGGGCGCAGGCCACGGCAGCGGAATCAGACGGTAGGGGCGACCCTGACGCGTGCGAAACCCTCGAAGCTCGTCCTCCATCCGGCGCAGGACCTCGAAGTGTTCGTCGCCCGGGTCGTCGCAGGCCACGTGCACGATCGTGTCTCCCGGCGCGAACCGCGCGAGGGTGTCCACGTGGGCGTCCGTGTCGTCTCCCACCAGGTGCCCGTTCTGGAGCCAGAGGAACCGGTCGGCCCCGAGCTCCGCCCGGAGGACCGCCTCCACCCCGGCCCGGTCCAGGTGGGGATTCCGATTGGGTCCGAGCAGGCACTCGGACGTGGTGAGGATCGTGCCCCTCCCGTCGCCTTCGATGCTACCCCCCTCCAGCACCAGCCCGACGCTGCGCACCGGCACAGCGAAGGCGCCCCCGTCGGCAAGCCGGCGGGTAATGCGGTTGTCTTGATCGGCCGGGAACTTCAGGCCCCAGCCGTTGAACGCGAAGTCGAGGAGGAGAAGCCGCTCCCCATCCTCGTCCTCGACCGCGATCGGGCCGAAGTCTCGGGCCCAGGTGTCGTTCAGGGGCGCGGACCGGACCTCGACCCGCTCCCTCTGCGCGCCGGAGCGCCGAAGACCGGACTCCGCGGCGGCCGGGTCATCGGCAACCACCACTACGCGCTCGAAGCGACTGATCTCCGCCGCGAGGTCGACGAAGACGGGAACCACCTGCTCGAGTACCGGCGCCCAGTCGGTCGCCGCGTGGGGCCAGGCCAGGAGCACGCCGTCCTGGGGTTCCCATTCGGCGGGCAAGCGTCTCTTCATCGTCCCCGGTTCCCTCCGTCAACGTCCGCTGCAGCGGCGACCCGGCCAGCCGGCTCCGATCGGCTGCCGGACGGACTCTAGCAGAACCCGGACCCGGATGTCTCTCCCGGATCGGCCGGCTCCCGAAAGTAGAATGTCTCTTGAATGGTACCCTTTTCTGGTCCTCGTGGTATCTTTCACGTGACACGACGACGGGGAATCGAGGGGGCGTTCATGGTCCAGGAAAATGAGCTCATCAACCTGCTGATGGGGCTGGCTGCCCTGCCTGCCCTGCTTCTCCTCGCACGCCACGGCCGGACTCCCCGCCTTCCCTTCTTCTATGCCGGCTTCGGCGCCGTGCTCGCCGCGTACGTCTTCACGATCATCGAGGGCCTGCTCTGGTTCGACGTCTTCAACCTCCTGGAGCACCTCTCTCTCGCGGCCTCCGGCCTGCTCTTCTGCGCGGCGCTCTCCCGGCTCCCCCGCGACTTGGACGGCCGGGAGGAGGATGGGCCGTGAACGCGATCGCCCTCGCGGACGTCGTCTCGACCCTCTCCTTCGGCTGCGCACTCGGCCTGCTGCTCCGACTGCCCGGGCGACTGCTCGATACGCCGACCAAACTCTTCTTGGGGGCCGCCCTGTCCATCTATCTCCTCGTCGGTGTCTCCAACGTCCTCGAGCACACGGGCCTTACCGCGGCCCTCGACCGGTACGAGGACTACATCGAAGATCTTTTCATCCCGTTCTTTCTGTTCGGCCTCTACTCCCTGACATCTCGCCGGCAGCTCGACCAGCGGCTCCGTGCCGAGGAGGAGCTTCTCTTGAGCCGCGAGCAGTATCGAACGCTCGTGGACAACATCGACCTCGGCATCGCCCTCGTTGACAGCAACTTCACCATCGTGATGGCCAACGAGGCCCGGGGGCGGCTCTTCGGCAGGAACAGCTTCTCCTTCACCGGGCAGAAGTGCTTTCGCGCGTTTCGGGGCCGCGACACGGCCTGCGCCGACTGCCCGGGTCGCGTCGCCGCTACCGAGGGACGCGCGATACGGTTCGACCGGGACGCGACTCTCCCGGATGGCTCGAGCCGATCGCTGCGGATCCACGCCTTCCCCATCCCCCTGCGGGATGGGAAGTCACAAGGCTTCATCGAGGTGGTCGAGGACCGCACGGAGCGGGTTCGCGCGGCGCAGGAGCGCCACCAGATGGAGGTTCGGCTCGCGCAGCATCAGAAACTGGAGAGTCTCGCGGCGCTGGCTGGGGGCGTCGCCCACGACTTCAACAACCTGTTGATGGGCGTGCTCGGAAATGCGGAGATGGCGCTGCGAAAACTCCCCCAGCACTCCCCGGTCGTGCCCTACGTGCAGCGCATCGAGGCCGCTGCCCTTCGAGCCTCGGACCTGACGCGGCAGATGACCTTGTACTCGGGCACGCAAACACCGGGCGCGGAGCCTCTCGACCTGACCGAGCTGGTGGAGACCTCGGCGCCACTGGTTGAGGCCGCGGCCGGGCGCTCCGTCACGGTCCACTATCGGCTCGCCGTGCCGCTTCCGACGGTCCGAGGCGACGTCGACCAGCTTCGGCAGGTCTTGATGTCCCTCGTGGCCAACGCCTCCGAGGCGCTGTCCACGAGCGCGGGAACGATCGCGGTGGCCACGGGGTTGATCCGGGCCGATCAGGCCTTCCTCCTCACCACCGCGGCTCCCGGCGAAGACGTGCCTGAGGGGGCCTATGCGATGCTCGAGGTGACGGACGACGGGCCGGGGATCGAGGCGGCCGCGCTTCCCCGGCTCTTCGATCCCTTCTACTCCACCAAGTTCGCGGGACGCGGCCTCGGCCTGCCGGCGGCCCTGGGCATTGCGCGGGCCCACGGCGGAACGATCCGTGCCGAGAGCGAGCCGGGCCTCGGCACCCGGATTCAGGTGCTTCTGCCCCTTCCCGAGGGCGCCGCCACCGTCACCGCCGAAGTTCGAGAGCTCACGGCAACGGGTCGAGCCCGGCACACGATCCTCGTCGCAGACGACGAGGAGACCGTACGCACGGTGACCCGCATGGCTCTCGGAGAGCTCGGCTTCGAGGTCCTCACCACCGCGGACGGCGCCGAGTGCCTCCGCCTGCTGGCGCAGCACAGCGACGGGTTGGCCGCGGTCATCCTCGATGTCGGGGTACCGGGACTCGACGACCCCGGCACGGTCGAGCGCGTCCGGGAGATCTACCCCCAGGTGCCTCTGATCTTTGCGAGCGGCCGAGGCGCGCACGAGGGGGCGAGAGCCCTGGCCCAACGCTGCGCGGCGAGCACGCTCGAGAAGCCTTACCAACGCGGAGACTTGGTGGCCGCTGTCTCCCGGGCCCTGAGCCTGGCTCCGGCAGGGGACCGGCCCGCTTCTGCCGCCCGCGGCAGAAGCGCCGCGCCGCGAGACGGCGCCGATTGACAGGGGCGCACCAATAGGGGTACACAGGGCGATACAATACGAGCAACAGTCCGACGGTGCCCTCCGGGGCTGAAAAGGGAAGTGGGGTGAGAGTCCCCCGCGGACCCGCCGCTGTGAGCGAGGACGAGGGGCCGAGACGCCACTGGCCGAAACGGCCGGGAAGGTGGCCCCGAGGGCGAATCGCGAGCCAGAAGACCTGCCGGTCGGACGCCCTGCACGATGCCTCTCCGGTCTTGGGAGGTGGGGCAACGGCGCTTCGAACACGGGAAGCCCACTCCGAAAGAACGGGGTGGGCTTTTGTGTTTTGTGCACGCCCCCGGCGGGCCCATCGAGACGAGGATCCCCTTTGGCCACCCATGCCCTGAACGACCCCGGCCCGCCCCTCGCGCCCGCAGCGATCGAGACGCAAGGCCTCGTAAAGTGTTTCGGCGCGGTCCGGGCCCTGGACGGCCTCGACCTCTCCGTGCATCCCGGGGAGATCTACGGGTTCCTGGGGCCGAATGGAGCGGGCAAGACGACGGCGCTCCGGATCCTCACCGGCCTCACGCGCCCCACCGCCGGCCTCGCCGCCGTAGCAGGCAGCAACGTGGCAGTCGACCCGGTGGCCGCGAAGGCCCACCTGGGAGTCGTCAGCCAGCACGTAAACCTCGACGCCGACCTGACCGTGGCTGAAAGTCTCGAGCTCCACGGCATCCTCCACGGAATGGCGCGCCCCGAGCGCCGGCGGCGGGCGGCGGAGCTTCTGGAGTTTGCCGGGCTCTCCGACCGCGCGTCGAGCCTCGCGCGCACGCTGTCCGGGGGCATGAAACGCCGCGTCACGATCATTCGAGCCCTCCTTCACGAGCCCGAGATCCTCTTCCTGGACGAGCCCAGCGTAGGCCTCGACCCGGCCGCCCGGAGACGGCTCTGGGACCTCATCCGCTCGATCCACCGCCAAGGCGTCACCGTGCTCCTCACCACGCACTACATTGAGGAGGCCGAGTTCTTGTGCCACCGCGTGGGCATCCTGGACCGGGGGCGGTTGATCGCGGAGGGGGAGCCGCGCGCCCTCATCGAAGAACTCGGCGAGCACGCGGTAGACGTAGCCGGCGACGGAGAGACGCGGACCCGGTTCTTCCGCACGAGGGAAGAGGCGCTGGTCCTGGCCCGCCAGGCGGCCGCCCCCGTGCGCCGAGCCAATCTGGAGGACCTCTTCCTCCAGCGCACGGGACGCCGCGTGCAACCGTGAACGGCGTCAAGGGCGTCCTGTACCGCGAGCTCCGGATCTACCGCCGGCGCTGGGGCAAGCACCTGGCGTCCTACACGGTCTCGCCGCTCCTCTACCTCCTGGTCTTCGGCCTGGGTGTGGGCCACGGCATGCGCATGGAGAACGTCGACTACCTCACGTTCCTCCTTCCGGGCCTGGCGACGATGGCGTCGATGACCCACAGCTACAGCACCGCCACGGAGATCAACATTGCGCGGTTCTACTGGAGGATCTTCGAGGAGTACCAGATGGCGCCGGTGTCCGCCTGGGAGATCGCGCTGGGCGAAGTGCTCTACGGCATGATCCGCGGCCTCGCGGCCGCCGCCACCGTGTACCTGCTGGCGCTGGCCTTCGGGCAGCGTCTGCCGCTGTCGGCGTCCACGGCGGCGCTCTTCTGCCTGCACACCTTTGCCTTCGCCTCCGCGGCCGTCGTGGCGGCCATGGTCGTCCGGAGCCACGCGGATCAGGGCCAGATCAACACGTTCTTCATCGTGCCGATGTCGTTTCTGTGCGGCACGTTCTTCTCCCTCGACCGGCTGCCGACATGGCTCAAGGGCGCCGTCTGGGCGCTGCCGCTCAGCCACTCCAGCGTCGCGATCCGAGCCGCCGCCCTCGGCCGGCCGCTGCCCTGGGCCAGCATAGCCGCCCTCGCGGGTTTCGCTGCCGTGTTCTTCGGGCTGGCGGTGTGGACCGTTCGCCGAGCGAGCGTCTGAAGGCTTCCGGCGAAAGAGGACCGGAAGAGCCCATAACCAACAACCAACAACCAACGACGGACACCCCTCCATGACCATCGGAACCTTCTACGGCGTCGGCGTCGGCCCCGGCGACCCCGAACTGCTGACCCTCAAGGCCTGCCGGGTGCTTCGCGAGGTGGATGTGGTCTTCACGTCCGCCCAGGAGCGCTCGGGGCGCAGCCTCGCGCTCGAGATCGCCTCGCCCCACCTCGCGGTCGGGCGTGAGGTCGTTCCCCTGCCCTTCTCCCACACCTTCGAGGCCGTGGAGGAGGGCAGCGCCCACAGGGAGAACGCCGCACGTGTGCTGGAGGTGCTGCGACGGCCGGCCTCGGCCGCATTCCTGACCCTGGGCGACCCCATGACCTATTCGACCTTCACGTATCTGGTGACGGCGCTTCGCGGGCTCGAGCCGGCGGCCCCGATCCAGGTCGTGCCCGGAATCACTTCCTACAGCACTGCGGCAGCGGCGTCGCTCACGCCGCTCGCCGAAGGCAACGAGAGCCTCGCGGTGGTAAGCGCGGCCCAGGGCACGGGCCCCCTCGCCGCGGCGCTCGATGCGGTCGACAATGTGGTGGTGATGAAGTCGTACCGCCGCGCGGCCGAGGTGTGCGACCTCCTGGAGACGCGGGGCCTCGGGCAGCGGACGGTCTTCGCCGGCGACTGCTCCCGCCCCGAGGCGTTCGTGCTTCGAGATCTCGGTGCCGTTCGCCGTCTGCCCCGGCGCTACATGAGCCTCTTTCTGGTCAAGCAGGACCGCCGCCCGTGACCGCCCCCGCCCCCGCGCTGACCCGGTGGGCCCGGTGGGTCCCCTGGGCCCTCGCCGCAGCGCTTCCTGCCGCCCTCCTTGCCGTCTCCGCCATCGGCTCCTCGGGCCTCGGCGGCGCGGACCTCCTGCGGGCGTTGGGCGAGGCCGTGGGCCTCCTGGCGCCGCGCCTGAGTGAGGTGGACCGCGCGATCCTCCTGGAGGTGCGTCTGTCCCGTGTGGCCCTGGCCGCGTTGGTCGGCGGGGGGCTCAGCGCCGCGGGCGTCGTCTTCCAGGGTCTGCTGCTGAACCCTCTGGCGGACCCCTACACCGTTGGAGTCTCCTCCGGCGCGGCGCTCGGGGCGAGCCTCGCGATCCTCGGTGGGCTCGGCGGCTACACAGCCTGGGGGCTCGGGCTCCTGCCGGCCGCTGCCTTCGCTGGGGCACTGCTCGCCCTGGCGGCCGTCCAGCTGCTCTCCTCCTCCCGGGGGCTCACGGGCAGCGGCACGCTCATCCTGGCCGGCGTGGTCGTGAGCACCACGCTCCAGGCGGGGATCAGCCTCCTGAAGAGCCTGCACGAGGACAGCGTGTCCTCGATCGTCTTCTGGATCATGGGGAGCTTCTCGGGCCGGGGGTGGGGCCACGTCGCCTTCTGCGCGCCGTACGTAGCAGCGGGCCTCGCTGTGGCCCTGTGGCTCGCCCGGGATCTGGACCTTCTGGCCCTGGGGGACCAGAGCGCGCGTCAACTGGGCGTCGAGGCCGCGTCGGTGCGGCGCTGGCTCCTGGTGTCCGCGTCGATCCTCACCGGCGCGTGCGTCGCCGTGAGCGGCGTGATCGGCTTCGTGGGCCTGGTGGTCCCGCACCTGCTGCGTCTGGTGGTAGGCCCCTCCCACCGCCGGCTCCTCGTCTGCTCGTTCCTGGCCGGCGCCCTGCTGCTCAGTCTCGCCGACGCCTTTGCCCGCACGCTCCTGCCCGGCGGGGAAGAGCTTCCGGTAGGCGTCGTGACCGCGCTGCTCGGCGGTCCGTTCTTCTGCTACCTCCTACGGCTCGACCCCGGAGGGCGGATGAGGGGGGCTCGGGCGTGAGCGAGATCGAGGTCCGGGACCTCTGGGCCGGGTATGGCGAGGAGCCCGTGCTCCGGGGGGTGAGCTTCGCCTGTGCTGCCGGAGAGTTCCTGGGGATCCTCGGTCCCAACGCCTGCGGGAAGTCGACGCTGGTGCGGGTGCTTTCGGGCGTGCTGCGGCCCGAGCGGGGCGCGGCTCGGGTGGCCGGGCTCGACCCGGCCCACGCGGCCGCGCGGGAGCTGGCCCGGGCCGCGGCCACGGTGCCCCAGTCCACCGAGGTGCCGTTCCCTTTCACCGGGCACGAGCTCGTGGCCATGGGCCGCTACCCGTGGGTCGGGCGGTTCGCGCCCCTGGGAGAGGCCGACCGCGAGGCGGTCCGGCTGGCTCTCGAGGCGACCGACACCGAGGCGCTTGCGCCTCGGCTCGTGACCCAAGTGTCGGGAGGCGAGCGGCAGCGTCTGCTCTTCGCGCGCGCCCAGGCGCAGGGGACCCGGGTTCTCCTCCTGGACGAGGCGACCGCGGCGATGGACGTCCACCGCAAGGTCGACGCCTTCGAACTCCTGACGCGCCGAAACGCCGAGGGCGTGACGGTCGTGGTCGTGATGCACGACCTGAACCTGGCGGCGCTCTATTGCCGCCGGCTCCTCTTCCTCAAGGAAGGCCGCGTCTTCGCCGAAGGCCCCACCACCGAGGTGTTCACCCGCACCGTCCTCGAGGCCGTCTACGACACGGCCTTCGACGTCGCGCTCCACCCGGTCACCACTCGTCCCTTTGCCCTGCTGCTTCCTCGAGGAGGCCCCCCGTGAGACGTACCCCCCTGGTCTTCTTCGTCCTCGCCGCCGCCCTGGTGGCGGGCCCCGCCCGGGCCGCCTGCGTGACCGACGACACCGGCACCCGGGTGTGCCTCGACGCCCCGCCGCGGCGCGCCGTGTCGCTCTATGGCGCCTTCACCGAGACGCTCGCCGCCCTGGGCGCCGCCGACACCTTGGTGGCTCGGACCAAGAACGACGACTCGGTCCCCGCAGTGGCCAAACTCCCGCAGGTCGGCACGGGCCTGCGCCCGAACGTGGAGTACCTGCTGGCGCTTCGTCCCGAGCTCGTCGTGGCCCGTGGGGGCAAGGCCGGGCGGGAGGCCCTGGACGCGCTGCGCGCCCGGGGCGTCAAGGTCGCTGCCTTCGACCCCGGGGGCTTGACGGACCTCTACGCCACGATCGAGCGGTTGGGGGTGCTGTGGGGCAAGGAGGCCGAGGCCCGGGCGCTCGCCGAGAAGCTCCGCGGCGACGTGGCGCGCGTCGAGAAGCGGGCGCAGGCTGGGGTCGGGGGCCGACGCCTGCGGGTCGTCTACGAGGTCCGGGCCGAGCCTCTCACCGTGGCCGGCTCGGGTGGGCTGGTGGACGACCTCATCGCGGCCGCCGGCGGGGAGAACGCGGTCAAGAACCCCAAGAAGATCCTCTCCTTCGACCCCGAGGCGCTCCTGCGCCTCGACCCGGACGTCTACGTGATTCAGACCGGCCCCATGAACCCGAACCCGGCTCCTCCAGGAGACCGGGCAACGCTCCGTCCGCTGCGCGCCGTCAAGCAGGGCCGCGTCCTCAACGTCGACGAAGACCTCTTCGCCCGGCCCGGCCCGCACGTGGCCGAGGCCGCCGAGACGCTCAGCCGTTTCCTCTACCCGGAGCTGTGGGTTGGAAAGAAATAGCCACCCCGAGTTCTGGCGAACGAAGGAAATGCGCGAAGGGGCGACCGAGTGGACCGGCGGCCGGAGCCACCGGAGGGGTCTGGCACAGGAGGCAGCGCACGGGAAGGGCGGCGCTCCTCGCGTCAATCGCAGTCCAGGAGTGCCCCGTGGATCCGAGTATCCGGGGTGAGCCGCTCGAAGGAAGGGCTCGACGCCCGGGCCAAGCGCTGCTGGCAACATGCCCGAGAACGTGCTATCACCGGCGCCGGCAGAGTTCACGGTCCGGGCGGCGTCTGCGCCTCCGGATGTCAAGATCCCCAGGAGTGGGACATGAAGGAACCGACCGGAGCTGCACAGCGAGGGAGGCGACGCACCTGGGCCTTGGTGGCGGGCGCGCTGGTGCTCGCCGTGGCGACGGCGGCGAGCGTGCAGTGGCTCAGGCGCCACGCCCGCCCGGAAACCGGAAAGCCCCCGGACTACGCAAGAGCCGCCGGGGAGTTTCGGAAGACGGCCCAGGAGGGCGACCCCGCCGCCCAGTACAACCTCGCGGTCCTGTACGCAGCCGGTAAAGGCGTACCGAAGGATCAGGCCGAGGCGATCCGGTGGTACCGAAAGGCCGCCGACCAGGGTCACGCCCTGGCCCAGTGCAACCTCGGGGCCACCTACGCGGCCGGGCAGGGGGTACCGAAAGACGAACGAGCCGCGGCCGCCTGGTACCGCAAGGCCGCCGACCAGGGAGCCTCCCTGGCCCAGTTCAACCTGGGAACCCTCTACGAGCAGGGGCAGGGCGTTGCCCAGGGGTACGAGCAGGCGGCCGTCTGGTACCGCAAGGCGGCCGACCAGGGCGACGCCGACGCCCAGTACCGTCTCGGGGCCCTCTATGCTCAGGGTAAGGGGGTTGCGCGGGACGCCGCCGCGGCCATGGCGTGGTGCCGCAAGGCGGCCGAGCAGGGTCTGGCCGCGGCCCAGTACAACCTGGGGATTGCCTACGTTCAAGGCTTGGGCGTACCCAAGGACCCGGTCCAGGCGCACCTGTGGCTGAGCCTCGCAGCCGCCAACGGGTCCGACGCCGCCGCTCGAATCCGCGACGGCGTGGCGACGAAGATGTCCCCCGAGCAACTCGAAGCCGCGCTGCGCCTCGGGCGGGCGTGGAAGCCCCACTCCGACTAATCGAATCCGAGCCGAGGGTCCGGGTTCAGAGCTCCGTCCGGCGCGGGAACGCCGGGGTGTATGAAATCGGGAGGACGCGAGAGCCATGGGAAGAGACGAGAGTACCCCAGAGGCGGTCTACAGCCGGCGAAGCGGAGTGGACATCGAGTGGCTGCCAGCGACCAAGCAGTTTCGGGTCGTTTCGGAGATGGAGGACGGGCATCACCGCTTACGCCTGACGATGGTGGTCGACAAGGTCACCTCGCGCATCCGAGAGATTGGGGCGGAGATGCCCGGCGTCCCGGACCCCATCTGCGGGAGAGCGGCGGGCCTCTTGACCGAGCTCGTCGGAAAGGCAGCGACCCCCGGGATCATGCGAGAGCTCGGCGGGGAGTGGGCACAAGCCGGGTGCACCCACCTCAAGGACCTCTTTCGCGCCGCCTGCTACTGCCTGCCGCAGGCTCACGCCGCCCGGGGACGAGAGGAGCTGACCGCGTTCTTTCCAGGGCTCACGGAAGAACAGCTCTACAAGATCTTCTTCTGGTTCCGGCCCGACATGCTGGGGAGCTGCATCCGATACTCCGAAGGTTCCCCCTTTCTGGAGCAGGTGCGCGCCGCACCTGTGCCCGAAGGAGCCGAGAAGCTCCGGGCTGCGATCCCCCGTCCAGCAGGCTCCAACAGCGCCGACCAGGGGTAGGGTCGCGACACGGCGACACGCGACGATCTCCTTGATCCAAGCCGTCGAAGGGGACGTCCAGCGGTCGACCGCCCCCAAAGACACGAGAAAGAGAGGCACGATGAACCGACGCTGCGTCACGCTCGCCCTGGTGAGTGCCGCGCTGCTCGCTGCCGGCACGTCCCGAGCCGCCCAGCTCATCACCCGAACCCTCATGGAGAAGCCGGCGATCGTGCTGGCCGCCTTCGGCACCAGCACGAAGGCCCAGGCCACCTACGCCGTCTTCGAACACCAGCTCCACGAGGCGCTACCCGGTTACGAGGTCCGCTGGGCCTTCACCTCGGAGGTCATCCGCGAGAAGGTCAACGCGCGCCGCGCCAAAGAAGGCTCCTCCGACCGGCTCAAGAGCCTCCCCCAGGCCCTGGCAGACCTCCAGGCCGAGGGCTACACCCGGGTCGCGGTTCAGCCGCTGCACATCCTCCCCGGGGAGGAGTACGAAGAGGTCTTGGGCGAGGTCAAGGGCTTCCCGGGCCTCCGGATCGAAGTGGGAGAGACGCTTCTCCACCGCTGGGAGAGCGTTCACGAGGTGATCGGGATCCTCGCCCGCGACTTCCTGCCCCCCGACCAGGGCGCCAACGTGCTCGTGGCCCACGGATCGCCGACCACCGCCGCCGCCACCAACGCCGCGTTTCTCGGAATCGACCGCTACCTCTCCCGTCGGTACCCGAACGCGTTCCTGGGGTGCGTGGAGGGGATCGTCTCCGGCGAGGATGCCCTCGCCGCGGCTAAGGCCCACCCCGGCGGCAGGGTGCGGTTCCTCCCGCTCCTCTTCGTGGGCGGAGACCACGCGATCAACGACATCATGGGCGACACCGACAGCTGGCGCGCCGAGGTCACGGCCGCGGGCAAGCAGGCCGATATGCCGACCGTCGAGTTGGCGGGGGAGACCCAGTACCGAGGCCTCGGACTCATCCCAGAGGTCAACCGGATCTTCGTCCGTGAGATCGAGAGGTCTCTCAGCCGACTGTGAAGGCGCCGCTCTATTCCCGTTGACGCTATGGACAATCCCTTGAACCCATGGGTCCGCAACCGCCTCTCCGCCGAGGGCCCTGTGCCCTTCGAGCGCTTCATGGAGTGGGCCCTGTACCACCCCGAACACGGGTACTACGCCTCGGGCCGCGCTGCGCCGGGGCGGGACGAGGGGGACTTCACCACGGCGCCGCAGACCTCGACGCTCTTCGGCCGGTGCCTCGCGCGGGTCGTGGCCGCCGCCGATCGGGCACTCGGCCGGCCCGACCCCTTCGTGCTCGTGGAAGGAGGGGCCGGCGAGGGTCGGCTTGCCCGGGACCTCCTCTGCGCCCTGGCAGAGCGCGAAGCGGCGCTCTACGAGCGACTTCGCTATGCGGCCGAGGAGTCGGGCCCATCCTGGAGGGGCCTCTGGGAGGCGTCCCTTTCGGATCACAGGGAACGAGTGCTGGCCGAGGTCCCCGCAGCGTTCTCCGGGCTGTACCTCTCCAACGAGCTCGTCGATGCCCTTCCGGTCCACCGCCTCAGGCGCTTCGAGGGAGAGCTTCGGGAGGTCTTCGTGGCCGCGGACGGCGGGCGCCTCGTGGAGGTCCTCAGGCCGCCGAGCCGGCCGGAGCTCGCCGCCTACCTGGACACGGAGCGGATCGAGGTCGCGGAAGGATACGAGGTGGAGGTGAACCTGCGGGCCCTGGAGTGGCTTCGCGGCGTGGCGCGCCGCCTCGAGCGAGGGTACGTGGTCACGATCGATTACGGGGACGAGGGGCACCGGCTCTTCGGCCCCCAGCGCCCCCGGGGCACGTCGGCCGCGTACCGCCGCCACACCCTCTCCGAGGATCTCCTGGCTGACCCGGGCGGCCAGGACCTGACCGCCCACGTGAACTTCTCGGCGCTGCGCCGCTCCGGTGCCGAGCTCGGCCTCGACGCCGCTCCGCTCCAGACGCAGCGAGACTTCCTCTTCGCCGCCGGGCTCCTCGAAGAGGTCGAGGCGCTGGAGGGCGAGGGCTTGCCCGAGCCGGAGCTTCTGGCCGCGCGGCGCTCGGTGGCCCCGCTGCTCTTCCCGGATCAGATGGGGGACGCCTTCCACGTGCTGGTCCAGGCGAAGGGCGCGCCGCTCGATGCCATGCCGCAGGACCCCCGGACCGCAGGCTCGAGGCTTTCAGATGGTGAACCCTTCCGGCTCCCGTAACGTCGAAGGGGCCCAGTCGGGGCCCCTTCGACACGTCAACGGACAAGGCGCGCCGCTCAGTGATGGCTGCCTCGGGTCACGGCTCCGCGGATCCCCTCCTTGATCTGCCGGAACTCCCCCACCTCGATGGGGATCGCAACCTTGAGAAGAAGCGTGTAGATCAGGAGCCCCGCAGCCCAGATCCCCAGGGTGACCAACACCTCGGGCAGCGTGGGGCGGTAGGACCACACCTCGCCCAGAGGGCTCGGGACGAACCCAGGCAGGATGAGGCCGGGCCCCTTCTCGATCCACACGCCCATGAACATGAGGGCGCAGGACAGGTTCAGGGTCTTGAAGTTCTCCCGCGTCTTCGGGATGAGCATGAGCACGAAGGCGGTGACGTTGAAGGTCACGGCCGTCCAGATGATCGGCACGAGCTCGTTGTGCCCGTGGAGCCCCTGGAACAGATACTTCATAGGTGCCAGGTGGACCGTGGCCCCGTAGTACTCTTTGAAGAGCTCGGCGATGAGGAGGAACAGGTTGATCCCCATCGCGTAGGCGATGATCTCGGCGAGCTTGAAGATCGCGCGGTCCTGAATCTTGATGCCCGTATGCTTCCGGATCAGCTGGAAGGCGATGATGATGAAGCTCGGACCCGAGCAGAACGCCGAGGCGATGAACCGGGGCGCCAGGATCGAGGCGTTCCAGAAGGGCCGGCTCGGGAAGCCGTTGTACAGGAACGCCGTGACCGTGTGGATGGAGACCGCGGCCGGAATCGAGAAGATGATGAACGGCCAGAGGATCTTGTAGTTCGGCTCCCGGTCCTGATAGGCGTTGTACAGGATGTAGACGGGGATGCTGAGGTTCAAGAGGAGATAGACGTTGAGGACCACCACGTCCCACGAGAGCATCGAGATGGGGAAGTTGAGGATCCCCAGGCCCGGTATGAGGTGCCAGAATCGCTCCGGGTGGCCCAGGTCGAAGGTCACGAACATCAAGCACATGCTGATCGCCGCCACAGCGAGGAGCTCGCCCAGCAGCACGATCTCCTTGATGGGCCCCCATTTGTAGATGTACGCGGGGATGACCAGGAGCACTGCGGCGGCGGCCACACCGACCAGGAACGTGAAGTTCGCGATATAGAGGCCCCAGGAGACGGGGTCACGCATGCCCGTAATGATCAGACCCGAGTTGAGCTGGTACGCCCAGGCTATCATGCCCACGGCCGCAACCGCGGAGAGCGAGATCATCCAGGCGTAGTACTTCTTCCCCCCCCGAAAGATCAGGACAAGGGTGCCGAGGAAGAACTCCAGGAAGGTCGTCATGGCCCTCACCTCTAGCCGAAGTAGTAGAAGAACTTGGGTTCCGTGAGGAGGTCCTCCTTGAGCCGGAACACCCTCTTCGTCTCCAGGATCACCCGGATCTCCGACTCGGGGTCCAAGAGGTTCCCGAACTTTCGCGCGCCAGCGGGGCACACCTCGACGCAGGCGGGGTACCGGCCCTCGCGGGTCCTCTGGACGCAGAACGTGCACTTCTCCACCACGCCCCGCATCCGCGGCCGGTTTCCGAGGTAGTGGGTGGTGGGGTTCATCTCCTCCGAGGGGAGCGTGGGGTCGGCCCAGTTGAAGTTTCGCCCCTCGTAGGGGCAGGCCGCCATGCAGTACCGGCACCCGATGCACCAGTTGTAGTCCACGACGACGATTCCATCCGGCTCGGTCCACGTCGCCTTGACCGGGCACGCCTTCACGCACGGAGCGTTTCGGCAGTGCTGGCACTGAACCGGCATGTAGTAATAGCCTGGTTCAGGCACCTTCTCCGGGTTGTAGTACCGATCCGCCTTCTCGAACTCCATCTCCCCGTCCTCGAATCGCAGGACGCGGATGTAGTGAATCTGCTCGTTCTTGCGCGACTGGTTGTTCTCCCGCTCACACGCGTACACGCAGCGGCGGCAGCCGACGCACACGTTCAGGTTCAGCGCGTAGCCGAAGAGCACGTCCTTCATGGCCGGCGTCGCCTTGACGCTGACTTTCTTGCCGAACTGCTGGGAGTACTTCTTCTCGAGCCGCTGCAGGGTCCGCTGGACCTCGTCCGGGGACATCTCCTGAAACTGCTTCTGGAAATACTCCTCCCAGGACCCATAGGTCATGAAGCCGGCGCCCTGGGCGAGCACGCCCGCCGGCACGGCGGCCGCGGCTACCGTGGCCACACCCTTCAGGAACTTCCGCCGGCTCGCCTGCCGGGGCTCCACCGTCTGGATCTTCTTCTCATTTGCCATGGATCCGTCTCCTCGGTTCATCCCCTCCGGGGGAGGTCGCTCAGTGCTTGGCGCCAGACCCGTGGGTCGCAGCCCGGTGAGAGTCGAGGCTCGCCGACCCCGGCACCAGCGGCGGCGGCTCGGGCCGGCTGTCTGTCGTGTCCGGGTGGTCGGGATCTGGCTTGAGGACGAACTTCGGGCTGTGGGGATTGTGACAGTGGGCGCACAGGAGATACTCCTTCTTGCCGTTCCAGTAGCCGGTGCGCTTGCCGTGGACGCCCTTCTTCCAGTCGCGGTACTTGTCGCCGTGGCACTGGCCGCAGAGGCGATAGGACTCGGTGAAGTCGATCTTCTCACCGCTCTGCAGGTGCAGTTTGTCCCGGTTCTGGGTGTCGTGGCAGTCGAGGCACCACCGGAACTGCTCGGCGTGGTGCAGCTTGATGTCCGTGTGCTCTTCGAGCTCGCGTGGGGTGGGGTTGGGGGTCATGTCCGCGTGACACTTCTCCATGCAGGGGAAGTAGTCCTCGCTCAGGGGCGGCGGCGGCACGGGGAACTCCTCGGCGGCCCACCCAGCCCTCTGTCCGCTCCACGACGCGACGACGACAAAGGCAGCGGTGAGAACCCAGCGGCTTCTCATGGCCTGGCTTCCTCCTCGGGGGGTGCGTTCGGTTGGCTCGGGCGCCGCAGTGTAGCGCCCATCCGACGGCTGAAAAGACCTCGACACAGAAGAACCCGCGTTCCGCGGGCTCCAGCGACAACGTCGCCGCTTTCAAACCTCGTACGGGCACGGATGATATGTACCCTTCAGCACAGGTGTCAAGAAAAAACAAGACGCAGTCCTGGGCCGCATTCCCGCCGGTTTGGCGCCATCAAACACCGGTTGCAACAGTGGAAACAAGAACCGCTCTACGCGGCGGCGGCCTCGCTCTTGGACTTCTTCGGACGGCGGTTCGCCTCGAGGACGCGCTTGCGCACCCGGATCTGGGTCGGCGTCACCTCCACGAGCTCGTCGGCGTCGATCCACTCGAGAGCGCGCTCCAGGGTCATCTCGTGGGGCGGAACGAGGCGCATCGCCTCCTCCGAGCCGGCGGCGCGCATGTTGGTGAGGTGCTTCTCCCGGATCACGTTGACGTCGAGGTCGTTCTCGCGAGCGTTCTCCCCCACGATCATGCCCTCGTAGACGTCCACGGTCGGCCCCACGAAGAGCGTCCCCCGGGGTTGCATGTGGTAGAGGGCGTAGATCGTGGTCTTCCCGGGCCGGTCCGCCACGAGCGCGCCGGTCGTGCGGCCCGCGATGTCGCCCTGCCAAGCGTCGTAGCCGTCGAAGAGGTGGTTCAAGATGCCGGTGCCGCGGGTGTCGGTCAGGAATTCGGAGCGGTACCCGATGAGCCCGCGCGCCGGGATCCGAAACTCCATCCTCACCCGGCCGTGTCCGGGGTTCGCCATCTTGATCATACGGCCCCGGCGGGTGCCGAGCTTCTGCGTGACGACCCCGATGTGATCCTCGGGGCAGTCGATGATGACGAGCTCCATCGGCTCGTGGAGCACGCCGTCGACGCGGCGCGTGAGGATCTCCGGCCGGGACACGGAGAGCTCGTAGCTTTCTCGCCTCATGGTCTCGATGAGCACGGCCAACTGTAGCTCGCCTCGACCCATCACCTTGAACGCGTCGGCCTCTTCGATCTCGAGGCGGATACCCAGATTGTGCAGCGCCTCCTTCTCCAGGCGGGCCCGGATCTGGCGCGACGTGACGTAGTCGCCCTCCCGGCCCCCGAAGGGGGAGTTGTTCACCGAGAACACCATCGCAAGGGTGGGCTCGTCCACGGCGATCCGCGGCAGGGGCTTGGGGCGCTCCAGATCCACCAGGCTGTCGCCGATCGTGAGGTCGGCCACGCCCGCCACGGCCACGATGTCGCCGGCCACGGCCTCCTTGACGTCGATGCGCTTCAATCCCTCGTGGGTGTACACCACACCGACCTTGACCGGCATCATGCCCGCCTCGGTGGCGAGCCCCACGTTGCTGGCGGCCCGCAGCCGACCGTTGAACACGCGCCCCACCGCGAGCCGTCCGAGGTAGTCGCTGTAGTCCAGATTGGTCACGAGCACCTGCAACGGCGCCTCCGGGTCCCCGGCCGGCGGCGGGATCGTGCGCACGATCTCGTCGAGCAGCGGCCGCAGGTCCGTGGAGCCGTCCCCCTCCTCACGGTGCGCGATCCCCTTGCGGGCGTTGGTGTAGAGCACCGGGAAGTCGAGCTGGTCCTCGGTGGCGTCGAGGTCGATGAAGAGATCGTAGATCTCGTCGAGGACCTCTCCGGGGCGGGCGTCGGACCGGTCGATCTTGTTCAGGGCGACGATCGGCGTGAGCCCCCGCTCCAGGGCCTTCTTCAGGACGAAGCGGGTCTGGGGCAGGGGCCCCTCGGCCGCGTCCACCAGCAGCAGAACCCCATCCACCATCTGAAGCGTACGCTCCACCTCCCCGCCGAAATCCGCATGGCCGGGGGTGTCGACGATGTTGATCTTCACGCCCTCGTAGAAGACGGCGGTGTTCTTCGCAAGAATCGTGATCCCGCGCTCGCGCTCCTGGTCGTTGGAGTCCATGACGCGCTCGGCCACCCTCTCGTTTACGCGGAAGGTGCCGCTCTGCCACAGCATGGCGTCGACCAGGGTCGTCTTGCCGTGGTCGACGTGGGCGATGATCGCGATGTTTCGGAACGGACGACTGGACATCAGGGCACCTCTGGCTCTAGGGAAGCCGAGTATTAGACCCGACCCAGGCCAGAAGAACAAGGAAAACATCTTCCCCACGGGCTTCCGCCGGCGTTGGCACTGACGACGCCGCCTACCCGCTGGGCCTCCTCGTGCACCCCGGGTGCGCGGCGCTCTCCCCCGCTAGGGCAACAGTCCCTTGAGCTTGGCCAGGTCGACCTGCGCGAGGAAGTCGCGCACGTCCTGCGTCTTCTCCTTCGGCCCGGAGACGACGAGCACCAGGCCCCGGGGCTTCGTGGGGACTCCGAGGTTCGCTGCACGCGGGTTGTAGCGCGTGTAGCCGCTGACCCGCTTCTCCTTGTCGAAGGCACCGAGAAGGACGCTGAGGCAGCGGGAGCCGAAGTCCGCACACCCTTCGCTCTGCTCGAAAGCGAGCGGGAACCCCGCCAGCTTGTAGGGGATGGCCTGGTCGTTCAGGTTCACCTCCTGGTTGACGAAGACCCGGATGGCGAACTCCTTCGCGGGGAGGGACCGCTCGCTGTCCTGCATCGCGGCGTTCGCGCCCCCCGCGGCGACCCACGCCTGGTAGGTGGCCATGATCTGCTCGTTGAGCCGGTTCTCTTCCTCCCGGACGGCCCTGAGTTCGGCGCGGATGCGATCCTTCTCGCCGCGATCGCGGGTCGTGTCGCGCCTTCGCTTCAGCTCGTCGCTCTTCGCGTTCAGGGCGGCGATCTGCGCCTGCTGCTCCGGAGTTCCCCTGACGCGGTCCGTGAACAGAGTGCGCTGCCGACCGTCGCGGTACTCCTGACTCAGCGTGTAGATGGCCGTGAACTGCAGACGCGCCATTTGGTCGGCCGTGATCTTCTCCGGCAGCAGGAGCTCACCGGAGCCGCTGCTGTCGCTGAAGCTCAGCGCGTAGTTCGCGGGGGCCCTGGGAAGCGCCTCCTGAACCGAGCGTTTGAGCGCATCGAACGCCGCCGCCTCGGAGCCGTTCATCTTCCGCGTGGGGCCGTCGCCGTCGGCCAGGGCGAAGGATGCCGTCAGGAGCAGCGCCATCCCGAACACCCAATGCTGTTTCACGATTCGCGCCCCCTTGTCGTTGCGCAGGACTACTGCTTCACCAGCTCGACGCGGCGGTTCTTCGCTCGCCCCTCGTCCGTGTCGTTCGTCGCAACCGGGGCGAAGGGCCCGCTCCCGTGGGCCAGCAGCCGGGCGGCGGCGATGCCGTGGTCGCGAACGAGCGCCTGGACGACGGCCTCGGCGCGGGCCTGCGAGAGCTTCAGGTTGGCGTCGACGCCGCCCACGCCGTCGGTGTGGCCGACTACGAAGACTTTGAGGCCGGCCTCGGCCTTCAGCAACTTGCCGACCTCGCCGATGGCCTGCGCGGACTCGGGCTTGATCTCCGCCTTGCCGGTGTCGAACAAGATGCCGTAGACCGCGGCGTGGCCGGCGGACCTGAGTTCGTTCCCGAACGAGGCTGCGTCCGCCACGATGTGCTGCTGCATCGCGGTCTTCTCGACGATGCGCAGCCAGATCAGGCCGTTTCCCTTCTCGGCCTGCACCCAGACCTGCTTCCCGTCGACCGTGATCTGCCCGTTCACCCAGCGCTGCGGGTCGCTGGCGGCGATCGTCCCGCCGATCTTCGTGATGGCGTTCTCGAAGTTGCGCACCACGGCGAGCCCGCTCTGCTCCTTCTTCCGGTCGTCGATCGCATAGGTAAGGAACGTGAACTTCCCCTCCTCCCGGTGCTTCGGGCCTTTGACGGCGAAGAACTCGTACCCGTCGAACTCCTTCGACGTGCAGTCGGAGAGCCGGTAGTCGGGCATGCGGGTCGGAAAGAGCGGGTGGTCGACGCACCCGGGCTTGTCCGGCGCCGCGGCGGCGGAGAGGGCGAGGCAGAGCAACCCGAGCAGCAGCGCTGCGATCTTGTTCATCGTCGTTCCCCTGTGCGTTGTTTCGTCCGGGCGTGCCAAGCGCTGACGCCGGAGCAACCGTCGGTCCGCGCTGTGTCGCGACGGGCAGCGTTTCACGTTCTGATACACCGGGAGCGAGGACCCTAGCAAGCCCCCGGCGTTTCTCCGGATCCTGGACATCGAGTCGGAGCCGAGAGGGATCGGCCTACGATTCTCAGCACCCGCCCGGGGAGGAAGCGGGAGCGGGGTCGATTCAGAGCAAGAGTGCCAGCACCACCGACAGCGACACCGCCGAGGCGAGGGTCGAGACGAGGAGGTTCGAGGCGATCCAGTCCGGGCGGCACTTGAAGCGCATCGCGTAGAGCAGGGGGAGCACGGCCGCGGGCGTCGAGGTCTGGAGGATCAGCACCTTTCGCTCGAGCCCCTGATACCCGAATGCCGCTGTGAGGCCCCAGGCGATGCAGGGTGCCACCGCGAGGCGCAGGACCGTGGCCGCGGTCAGGGAGGCGGGGGCCCCGGCCACGCGGGTCCTCTCCAGCTGCATGCCCAGGATCACCATGAGAACCGGGATCGACGCCTCCCCCAGAAGCGTGATCCCCTTCAGGAGCGGACTCGGCACCGTGAGGCCCGCGGCGCTCACCACGAAGGCTACGACCGTGGCGTGGAGGATCGGAATCCGCAGCGTGTCGCGCACACCGGCGAAGGAGCGGAGGCTCCCGCCGGCGGCCATCCAGATGGCCCAGGTGGCGAGCGGGATGTTGAAGATCACGAAGACGAGCACGGAGAACGGCTCCGACTCCTGCCCGAAGGCGAAGCGGACCAGGGGCAGGCCGTAGTTGCCGACGTTCATCGGCACGGTCGCCAGCAGGAACGCGCGACGCAGGTCGCCCTTGAGCCCGAGCACGAGGCCGATCCCCTCGGCCAGGGCCCAGAGCGCGACCGTGTACGCGAGCATGACCCCGACCAGGCGCGCCAGGGCGGGGGCCGGAACCGGGTGCTTCACCAGGGCGGAGAACACCAGCGCCGGGGTCGACGCATAGAGGGCGAAGAGGGTCAGCGACTCCAGATCGGGCCGAAGGGTGCGGGAGAAGAGGGCCCCGGCTCCGATCAGGAGGAAGACGGGCAACAGGATGTCGACGAAGACCACGGGGCGCATCTCCCTTCGGGGGGGGCTGTGTGCCAAGGCGGTGTGCCGGGGCGTTGACCGCCGCGCCCGGGTCCCGTTACCCTACGGGCGCGCACACCAGAAGGAACGGGGCGAAAGCAGGAGGGGACATGGGGACCGACGGCGTGGGGCAGCCCCTGGCGAGGGACCTGCCCGACCGCCTCTGGGACGCGGTGGTCGTGGGCGCGGGACCCGCCGGGTCCGCCTGCGCGTTGCGGCTTGCCGAGCAAGGCCACGCCGTGGCGCTCGTCGACCGGGAATCGTTCCCCCGGTCCAAGGTCTGCGGCGGTGGGCTGATCGCCGACGCCGTGGCGGCGCTCGCGCGACTTGGCGTCCTCGACGACGTGCAGGCCGCGGCCCACCCCCTCGATACCCTCTCCCTCTTCAGCCCCTCCCAGATCGAAGTCCGGGCCCACGGCGCCTACCTGACGCTCGAGCGCGCCGACCTGGACGCCATCCTGGCGCGGTGCGCCACGAAAGCCGGGGCCCACCTGTGCCGGGGCACCGTCGAGGCGGTGACGGTCGACCCTTCGGGCGCGGCGGTCGCCCGCGTGGCCGGGGGTCCTGCCCTGAGGGCACGGGTGGCGGTCCTGGCGACCGGGGCCCGCCTGGCCCTGCCGGCCCGTCTCGGGATGGTTCCCCCCTCCCACGCCGCCCCCGACGCCGTGGCCGTGTGCCGGATCGTTCGCTCCCACGCGCAGATCGACCGTCTGGTCGCGTCCTTCGACCGCTCGGTGCTGCCCGGCTACGCCTGGATCTTTCCCCTCGGCGGCGGACGGTACAACCTCGGCTGCGGTATCTTCCACCGCTCGTCGCGAAAGGCTCCCCCGGATCTGAAACAGACGCTCGACGCCTTCGTCCGGGAGTTCCCGCTTGCCCGAGAGGTGCTCGCCCGGGCCGAGGCCGTCGGCCCGCTCCGGGGCGCCCCTCTGCGCTGCGGGCTGCGGGGCGCGGCTCCGCTCGCGGCCGGCCCCGTCCTCGCCGTGGGGGAGACGATCGGCGCCACGTTTCCCTTCACCGGAGAGGGCATCGGGAAGGCGCTGCACACCGGTGAGCTCGCCGCCCGGGCCATCGACGTCGCCCTCGTCCGCGGCGACCTCGGCGCGCTGCGCTGTTACCCCGACGCACTGGACGCGGAGCTCCGCCCCAAGTACTGGGGCTACGAGATTGCAGAGGCGTGGATCCGCTGGCCGTGGCTCATCGACTTCATGTCGCGCCGGGTGAAGAAGAGCCGTCACCTCCAAGCCGCCGCGCGGGGAATTCTGCAGGAGACGACCGATCCGCGGTCGATCTTCTCCGTCGCCGGTATCGTGCAGTCGCTTCGCTCCTGACCCCGCGGCCGCCGCCCGTTTACCCCGTCCGGGCGGCGGCGCCTCTCCCCGCCAGCACGTGCTCCGCCAGGCGGTGGACGACCTCGCCGGCCGGTCCCGCCAGATGGAGGTCGGTGATGGTCGCCGTGATGGCCGAGGGCCGCAGATTCACCTCGACCACGATGGCCCCGGCTCGCTTGGCCAGCCACGGCATGTGGCTGGCCGGGGCCACCTCGGCGGAGGTGCCGACGACCAGCAGGACGCGGCACGCGCGCACGAGCCGGTGGCTCTCCTCCAGCGCCCGAGAAGGGATCTCCTCACCGAAGAAGATCACGTCCGGCTTGAGCAGGGCCCCACAGTCGCAGGGCGGCGGAACGCCCCGGGAACGCACCTCGTCGCGGCCGAAAGCCCGGCCGCAGGCCAGGCAGGTCAGGGTCCGGTGGCAGCCGTGGAACTCCACCACGTTGCGGCTTCCGGCCGCCTGGTGCAGACCATCGATGTTCTGGGTGATCACACCCTCCACGACACCGGCTGCCTCCAGCCGAGCCACCGCGGCGTGCGCCGGATTGGGCCGCGCCCGGTCGAGCACCTGCTCCATCTCGGCGAGCATCCGCCAGACCTTGCGGGGCTCGGAGCGGAAGGCGCTGACCGTGGCGTACTCGTAGGGGTCGTATCGGGTCCACAGCCCCTCTTCGCTGCGAAAGTCGGGGATTCCGCTCTCCACGCTGATGCCCGCGCCCGTGAGCACGACCACCCGACCCCGGGCCGAGAGGACCTCCGCCGCCTGCACCAGCCGGTCAATCACGCGCCCGTCTCTTCCCGGAACGCCTGGACCCGCTGCTTGATCTCCCCCAGGCGGGCCTTGAAGCGCGGCCCCGAGGGCAGGATCTTCCCGACGAAGTGCTCCTGCATCGACGCCTCGCTCCACCGGGGCTCGGCACCGGGCGCCGGCTCCATCACGGCCCGACCGCCGGCCGTGGACCAGCGACCGGGAAGGTCGCACAGGGGACAGAAGGCGCCCCCGTCCGGCCGCGTCGCCACGAGATCGAGGTGGCACACGGGGCACGCACCCGGCTCGCCGCGGAACTCGCGGGCGCCGGACGCCAGCGCCTCGCCTCCGGCACGCGCTCGGCCCAGGGCCGCCTCGTCGAAGAGGATCTCGCCCGGCCCCTGGGCGAAGCCCACGAACTGATCCACGACCGGCATGCCCAGGAAGAGGAAGAAGAGGGAGACCTGGGACAACGCGAAGGGCACCCAGCCGGGCACGCCGGCAGCCACGAGGGCGAGGCCCGGCTTGCCCACGAACTCCCGCTTCACCCCGAACCGGATCAGGCGGTCCTGGAGGTTCTTGAGCGCCCCCGTGGCGCCCAGCACGTAGGTGGGCGAGCCCAGGACCACGGCGTCCGCAGCACGCAGGGCCTCCAGGAACTCCCCGAGCCGGTCGGGCACGACGCAGTCGCGGTCCTTGAACACGCACTGCATGCACCCTCGGCACGGCTTGAGCTCCAGGTCGGTCAGTCGGAGAAAGCGCGTCTCCGCTCCTCCGGCCGCAGCCCCCGCCAGGGCGTGGCGGACCAAGAGATCCGTGTTGCCCCACTCCCGCACGCTCGCACTCACTCCCAGGATCTTCACGCGTCACCTCCGAAAGAACTGCTGTCCGCTGGGCTGCGGGGCCGCTGGGCCGCTGGGCTGCTGGGCCGCTGGGCCGCCTAGCTACCTAACCGCCCAACCGCCTAGCCGCCTAGCCGCCTAGCGTTCCAGCTGTCTCAAAACCGATACGCCTCCCCCTCCTTCGCGAACCGCATGAGCCCGGTACGCCCCTCCCACACCGGCCATTCGTCGGCGTAGTGAACGAGGTGGATCCGCTCCTGCCACCCGGGCTCGAGGGTCAGGAGCTCGTCGAGGGTCGTGTGGATGTGCGAACCGTTGGACACAAGCTGGCAGTCGTGAAACACGGCGCGCGCGCCGTCGCCCCACCGCTCCAGGTTTCGCCGGTGGAACCGCGAATCGCAGGTGAGCAGCACGGCACCGCCGGTGGCGCGGTCCTCCAGCCGATACCCCACGCTCGGCCGTCCGGCGGTGTGCGGCGTGGGGAACGCCGTCACCTCCACGCTGCCCATCGCAAACGGCTCGGCCGGCACGACGGGGCGCACCTCGAAGTAGGTGTCGAGGTCCGCCTCGAAGAACTGTCCGTCGGGCGCCCGCAGCCTCTGCCCCATCCCAGCCATCAGCGCGTGGTCCCAGAGAAACGGCAGCACGCTCCGGGGAACCCAGAGAACGGGTCGCTGCCCCCACCGGAAGCGGCCCGTGAACCCCAGCTCCTCCAGCCCGCCGATGTGGTCTGCGTGAAGGTGGCTCAGGACCACCCGGCCCGCCAGTCGCGGGTCGAGCGCCAGCCGGGCCATGGCGCGCGACGCCGTCTGCCCGCAATCCAAGAGGAACGGCTCCCCGTCCGCGGGGCGCACCAGGAAGTTCGTCTGGAAGAGGGTCTTGGCGAACGCGTCGCCGACCCCCAGGGGAAGGATCTCCATCAACCCCTCGTCACGTGAGCGCTCAGCCCTCGGAGCGACCGTAGTCGTCCTGGAGCCGGACGATGTCGTCCTCGCCCAGGTACTCTCCGTTCTGTACCTCGATGATCTGCAGCGGCACGAGCCCCGGGTTCTCGAGGCGGTGGGGGGTGGCCATGGGGATGAACGTCGACTCGTTGGGCCGCAGCACCAGCTCCTCGGCTCCCCTCGTGACCCGCGCCGTGCCCGACACCACGACCCAGTGCTCGCTGCGGTGGTGGTGGAGCTGGAGCGACAGCTTGGCCCCCGGGTTCACCCGGATCCGCTTGATTTTGTAGCGCTCCGATCCCTCGAGCACCGTGTAGGTACCCCAGGGCCGGTGGACGGTCCGGGGGACGGAAGCCTCCTCGCGCCCCGCGGCGCGCAAGCGATTGACGACCTCGCGCACGTCCTGGGCCCGCTCGCGCGCGCAGACCAGCAGGGCGTCGGGCGTGTCGACGACCAGGGTGTCCTCGATCCCCACCAGCGCCACCACCTTCGGACCGGCGGAGACGAGGTTCTTTCGGCTGCGCACCGGCACCCACTGCCCGCCGGCCGGCATCCGGACCACGTTGCCCTCCTCGTCCGGGTCCAAGACGTCGAAGAGCGCCGAGAAACTTCCGAGGTCCGACCAGCCCGGCTCCACCGGGAGCACGACCACGCGCCGCGAGCGCTCCATGACCGCGTAGTCGATGGAGATGCTCGGCATCGCCTCGTAGAGGTCGCGGGGAACGGGGCGGCCCGCCGCCAGCTCCGGCCGGAGTGCCTCGAGACCGTCGCGCACGGCGGGCGCGTGCGCCGCCAGTTCGTCGAGCACGGCGTCGGCCCGAAACGCGAACATCCCGGAGTTCCAGCAGTACCCTCCCGACGCCAGGTACTCCTCGGCCCGTGCGCGATCCGGCTTCTCCACGAACGCCGCGGCCTCGCGAAACGCGGGGGCGTCCGGCAGTGCGGGCCCGAGCCGGATATAGCCATAGCCGGTCTCGGGATAGGAAGGGGCGATCCCGAAGGTCACGAGGTAGCCCGCAGCGGCCACTGGGGCCGCGGCCGCCAGGGCGGCCCGGAAGGCGTCGGCGTCTCGGATCGTGTGATCCGAGGGGAGCACCAGCAGCACCTCCCCAGGGTCGGAGGTCACGGCTGCCAGGCCGATCGCGGGCGCGGTGTTGCGGCCGACGGGCTCGCACAGGATCCTGCCCTCGGGCTCGAGGCCGAGGGCTCGAAGCTGGTCGGCGACCAGAAAGCGCGACTCCTCGGTCGTGACGACGAGCACGTCGTCCCCGACCACCGGGCGCACCCGCTCCACCGTGTCCTGGAGCAGGCTCTGCTCGCCCACCAGCGGCAGGAACTGCTTGGGGAACTGCTCCCGGGACAGGGGCCACAGCCGCGTGCCGCTTCCGCCGGCGAGGATGATGGCTCGCATGAAAGACCTCGTTTCGGGTTCCGAGTTCCGGGCCTGACGCGGTACGCGGAACCTGGAACGTGGAACGGCTTCTATAGGTTGTTCCGATACCACTCCATCGCCTCGGCGAGCCCGGCGGCCACCGAGTAGCGCGGGTCATAGCCCAGCAACTGCCGGGCCGCCGAGATGTCCGCGAGGCTGTCGCGCACGTCGCCCGCTCGCGGCGCACCGTACCGGGGCCGAAGCGGGCTTCCGAGGAGCCGGGCGATCTCGTCGTAGAGCTCGTTCAGGTTGATGCGGCCGCCGCAGGCGACGTTATACACCCGGCCGCAGGCTTCGGCCGGGGCGTCGCAGGCCTTCCGGTTCGCCTGCACCACGTCGGCAATGTAGGTGAAGTCCCGGGTCTGGCCGCCGTCGCCGTAAATCTCGGGCGCCTCGCCCCGCAGCAGCGCCGCGGCGAATCGGGGGATCACCGCGGCGTAGGCGCCGAAGGGGTCCTGGCGCCGGCCGAAGACATTGAAGTAGCGAAGCGCCACGGTCTCCAACCCGTAGAGGGAGTAGAACACCCGGCAGTACTCCTCGCCCACCAGCTTCGTAATCGCGTAGGGGGAGAGGGGCCGCGGCGGCATGGTCTCGACCTTGGGCAGCACCGGCGTGTCGCCGTAGGCCGAGGAGCTCGCCGCGAACACGAAGCGCCTCACGTGGGCGTCCCGAGCCGCCACGAGCATGTTGAGCGTTCCGGTCACGTTGCAGTCGTTGGAGAGCAACGGGTCCGCCACGCTCCGGGGCACCGAGCCCAGCGCCGCCTGGTGCAGCACGCACTCCACGCCCCGGCAGGCGCTGCGGCACGCCTCCGGGTCGCGGATGTCCCCCTCGTGGAACTCCATCGGTTCCAGGCCGCGCAGATTCTCGCGCTTGCCCGAGAGGAAGTTGTCCAGACCCCGTACCGCCTCCCCCTGCTCGAGAAGAGCTTGGACGAGGTTGGAGCCGATGAAGCCGGCGGCGCCGGTGACGAGGAAGCGGGCCATGAAACCTCCGGAGTTCCGGGTTCCGGGTCAACTGGGAACTGGGAACTGGGAACTGGAAACTCGCTCTTACAGCGACCAGTAGTACAGACCGAGCGCTTCGGCCTCGGCGCGAGGGTACACCATCTTGACGTCGGCCAGCACGCCCCGGCCCGCGTCGGGCCGGTAGAACCCCCGGAGGGTCTCCAGGGTGAGCCCCCGAAACGCTGCGTGGCTCACAGCGGCCACGATCCCGTCCACCGGCACCGCCTCGGCCAGGGAGACGGGCCGCAGCCCGAACTCGCCGAGCGCCGCGTCCGGGTCCACCAGGGGGTCGTGGGCCACGACCTCTACCTCGTACTCCCGCAGCTCGCGGATCACGTCGCTCACCCGGGAGTTCCGCAGGTCCGAGACGTTCTCCTTGAAGGTCAGCCCGAGGATCAGCACTCGGCTCCCCTGCACCGCCTTGCCGCACCGGATGAGCCCCTTGACCACGTTCTCCGCCACGTACTTGCCCATGCCGTCGTTGATGGCCCGGCCGGCCAGGATCACCCGGGGCTTGTACCCCACCTCCTCGGCCTTGTAGGTCAGGTAGTAGGGGTCCACGCCGATGCAGTGGCCGCCCACGAGGCCGGGCGTGAAGGGGAGGAAGTTCCACTTCGTGCCCGCGGCCCGGAGCACCTCCCGGGTCTCGATGCCGAGGCGGTTGAAGATGATCGAGAGCTCGTTCATGAGGGCGATGTTGAGGTCCCGCTGGGTGTTCTCGATGACCTTGGCCGCCTCGGCCGCCTTGATCGTCGGCGCCCGGTGAACCCCGGCCGAGACCACGAGCTCGTAGACCTGCGCGACCACGTCGAGGGTTTCCTCATCCTCGCCCGAGACCACCTTCACGATCCTCTCCAGGGTGTGCTCCCGGTCGCCGGGGTTGATCCGCTCCGGCGAGTACCCCACTTTGAAGTCCACGCCGGGCGTGAGGCCCGACTCGCGGGCCAGGATCGGCACGCACACCTCCTCCGTGACCCCGGGGTACACGGTCGACTCGTAGACGACCACGGTGCCGGGCGCGAGGTGGCGGCCGATGGACACCGAGGCCGCCTCTACCGGCCCCAGGTCGGGTTCTTTGTGGTGGTCGACGGGCGTGGGCACCGCGACGATCACAAAGGACGCGCCCCGGAGCGCCTCGGGGTCGGTGGTGTAGTCGATGCGGGCCGCGGCGAGCTCCTCGGATCCGAGCTCGCCGGTGGGGTCCATCCCACGGCGCAGGAGCTCGACCTTCCGCTCGCTCACGTCGAACCCCACGATGGGAAAGCGCCGGCCGAACGCCACCGCGAGCGGGAGCCCCACGTACCCGAGCCCCACAACCGCGAGCTTCGCTTCTGCGTTCACCAGCCGCTGCACAAAATCAGACATCCTGTCCTCTATTCCGAGTTGATCCCCAGGAAGGGGTGTATCCCGCGGGCGCATGGACGCCCAGCCTTCTAGCTTCCCAGCCTCCTAGCCTTCCAGCCTGCTCTTACCGATAGTACTCCCGGTACCACTCGACGAACTTCGGAATGCCCACCTCGATGGAGGTGGTCGGCTCCCAGCCCAGGAGCGTCTTCGCCTTGGAAACATCGGCAAAGGTCCGAGGCACGTCGCCGGGCTGCATCGGCAGGTACCGCTTCTCGGCCCTCACCCCAAGCGCCGCCTCGAGAACGGCGATGAACCGCTCCAGGCTCACGGTGTGGGAGTTGCCGAGGTTCACGACCTCGTCGTTCAGGGGGCGATCGAGCGCGGCCACGACCCCGGCGGAGATGTCGTCGACGTAGGTGAAGTCCCGCTCCATCTTCCCGTAGTTGTACACGTCGATCGGCTCCCCGGCGAGCAGCCGGCGCGTGAAGCCGAAGAGCGCCATGTCGGGGCGCCCCCAGGGCCCGTACACGGTGAAGAAGCGAAGGCCCGTGGACGGGATCCCGTACAGGTGGTGGTAGGCGTGGGCCATGAGCTCGTCGGCCACCTTCGTAGCCGCATACAGGCTCACGGGTCGCTCCACCCGGTCGTCCTCCGAGAAGGGCACCTTCTCGTTGGCCCCGTACACCGACGAGGACGACGCGTACACCAGATTGCCGGTCCCCCGGTGGCGGCACAGCTCCAGCACGTGGAGGAACCCGGAGAGGTTCGCGCGGCCGTAGGCCAGGGGGTTCTCGAGGCTGTAGCGCACGCCGGCCTGGGCGGCCAGGTGGCACACGGCGTCGAAGGGACCCCGGTCGAAGACCCGCTCCAGGGCACCGAGGTCCGCCACGTCGGCTCGCTCGAAGGCGAAGCCGGGCCGACTCTCCAACTGCCGGAGCCGGGCCTCCTTCAGGGAGACCTCGTAGTAGTCGTTCAGGTCGTCGAGACCCACCACCGCGTCGCCCCGCGCGAGGAGCGCGCGGGCCACGTGAAACCCGATGAAGCCGGCCGCACCCGTCACCAGGACCTTCATCCTCTGCCTCCGGCCCGGTCCACTCACCCTCCCATTACCCGAGTCGCAGGGTAAGGGCTCAGGATCGTAGCAGAATCCCAGCCGCGGCGGCCAGCCGAAACGGCCCGGGGCGTTTCTTGACCCCCCGGTGAGCCGGTTGCTATACTCGCGCCTCTTCGGCACCAGAGACCGGCACCCGCGTTCGCGCTTCGGCGCTCGAAGTGGAGGATCCATGAAACGGACCTCGGTCAAGTTCGGGACGTCGGGCTGGAGAGCCGTCCTGTGCGATGACTTTACCTTCGAAAACGTCCGCCTCGTCACCCAGGCCATCGCCGACCACCTCGCGGCCGCCGCCGCGGGAAGTGACGCGCCGAGCATCCTGGTGGGCTACGACACCCGGTTCCTGGGCGAGCGCTTCGCCCGCCTCTCCTGCGAGGTCCTCGCCGGCAACGGCATCGCGGCGGCGCTGTGCTCGCGCGACGCGCCCACCCCCGTGCTCTCCTTCGACATCCTGCGCCACGGCCGTAGCGGGGCGATCAACTTCACGGCCTCCCACAACCCTCCGGAGTGGAACGGGATCAAGTTCAGCCCCGCCTGGGGGGGCCCCGCCCTGCCGGAGACCACCGCCGACATCGAGGGCCGGGCCAACGCGCGGATGGAGTCGGGCGAGTACCGGTCGCTGCCCTTCGAGGACGCCCTGGCTCAGGGGCTCGTGACCGTCCACGACCCGCGCCCGGCCTACCTCGACCGGCTCCGAGAGCTGGTGGACTTCGACGCCATCCGGGCTGCGGGGCTGCGCCTCGCGCTCGACCCCCTCTTCGGCACCGGCCGGGGCTACCTGGACACCCTCCTCGCCGAGGCCGGGTGCCGGGTGACCACGATCCACGGCGCCCCCGATCCCCTCTTCGGAGGCCGGCCGCCGGAGCCCAGCGAGAGCCACATCCCGGAGCTGGTCGAAACCGTCCGGGCGGACCGGTCGTTCCACCTGGGGCTCGCGACGGACGGAGACGCCGACCGCTTCGGGATCGTGGACGCAGGGGGGCGCTTCCTGGAGCCGAACTACTTCCTCGCCCTGCTCTTCGACTACCTCGTGCGCGACCGCAGCTTTCCGGGCGGAGTGGCCCGAAGCGTCGCCACCACGCACCTGATCGACGCGGTGGCCCGCGACCTGGGCCGGCCCGTGCACGAGACGCCCGTGGGCTTCAAGTTCATCGGCGACCTCATCCGCCGGGGCGAGGTGGCCCTGGGCGGCGAGGAGTCGGCCGGCCTCTCCATCCGCGGGCACGTGCCGGAGAAGGACGGCATCCTCGCCTGCTGCCTCGCCGCGGAGATGGTGGCCCGTCGCGGAAAGCCGCTCTTCCAACAGCTCGAGGAGCTCTACGGCCGGGTGGGGCGAACCCTCACGTGCCGGGTCAACCTGCCGCTCACCCCTGCCCAGGAGACCGCCCTGGCCGGAAAGCTCGTCTCCCCCCCGGCCTCCTTCGACGGGCGCGCGGTGGTCGGCGCCGTGACGCTCGACGGCCACAAGTTTCTGCTCGACGGCGGGGCGTGGGTGCTGGTGCGCAAGTCCGGCACCGAGCCCGTGGTCCGACTGTACGTCGAAGCCGGGGACGAAGAGAGCCTCTCTCGGCTCACGGAGGCGAGCCGAACCTGGATCCTCGCCCAGGGAAAGGAGCACGCGTGATCGTCGAAACCCTCGTCGTCGGCATGATCCAGGCCAACTGCTATCTCCTCGGGGACGAGGAGGCCGGGGAGGCCGTGGTCATCGACCCGGGGGGTGACACCCCGGTGATCCTGCGCGCGCTCCAGGCGCGAAAGCTCAAGGCCGTCGCGATCGTCGCGACCCACGGCCACTTCGACCACGTCGAGGGCCTCGGGGGCGTCAAGCGGGCCACCGGAGCGCCGATCCTGGCGCACCGGGCCGACCTTCCGCTGATCCAGGGTCTGACCGGCCAGGGGCTCCTGTTCGGGATCAAGGTCGAGGCCGCCCCGGCGCCCGACCGCTTCCTCGCCGACGGCGAGACGATCCCCTTCGGGAGCAAGGCCCTCACCGTGCTCCACACCCCCGGCCACTCGCCGGGGTCGGTGAGCCTGCTGGTCGACAAGAGCGTCTTCGTCGGCGACCTGCTCTTCGCAGGCTCCATCGGCCGCACGGACCTCTCGGGCGGCGACTACGACACGCTGATCGCTTCGGTGCGGTCCAAGATCTTCACCCTGCCCGACGACACGACCGTGTACCCCGGCCACGGGCCGGCCACGACCGTGGGACGGGAGAAGCGGACAAACCCGTTCTTCCGGTGAGGACCAAGCGCCATGCTTCGCAACCGTGAGATCATCCTGGGCGTTACCGGCGGTATCGCCGTGTACAAGAGCATCTTCCTGTGCCGCGAGCTCACCCAGCAGGGCGCGAACGTGCACGTGGTGATGACGAAGAACGCGATGGAGTTCGTCACGCCGCTGACCTTCCAGACCATCTCCGGCAACACGGTCACCCACGACCTGTTCGAGCTCTTCCACGCCTCTCAGATCGGCCACGTCGCCCTGGCCGACCGGGCCCATGCGCTGGTGGTCGCGCCGGCCACCGCGAACATCCTGGGCAAGGTGGCCAACGGTCTGGCCGACGACTTCCTCTCCACCATGATCATGGCCACGCGCGTGCCCGTGCTGTTCGCCCCCGCCATGAACACCGTGATGTGGGACAGCCCCGCCGTGCAGCGAAACCTGCGCACCCTGGCCGAGGCCGGGCACCACTTCGTCGAGCCCGATGAGGGGGAGCTCGCGTGCGGGGTCCACGGCCGGGGCAAGATGGCCTCACCGGAGGAGATCGTCGAGGCGCTCGAGACCCTCTTCTGCCCGAAGGACCTCACCGGCGAGCGCATCCTGGTCACCGCCGGACCGACGGTGGAGCCCATCGACCCGGTGCGGTTCGTCTCCAACCACTCGTCGGGCAAGATGGGGTATGCCATGGCGCGCGCCGCAGCACGGCGCGGCGCCGACGTAGTGCTGGTGAGCGGCCCCACGTGCCTCCCACCACCCCGCCGGGCGCGGATCGTTCCGGTGAAGACCGCGGACCAGATGTGCGAGGCCGTCCTTGCCGAGGCCGCCGCGGCCACGGTCGTGATCAAGGCCGCGGCGGTGTGCGACTGGCGGCCGGCCGCTTCGGCCCCGGAGAAGATCAAGAAGGCCCGAGGGGCAGGGCTGACCCTGGCGCTCGAGGCCAACCCCGACATCCTGCGCGAGCTCGGGCAGCGCAAGCGCGACGGCCAGCTCCTCGTGGGCTTCGCGGCCGAGACCACGGATCTCGTAACCCACGCCCGCGCCAAGCTCCGAGAGAAGAATCTCGACCTCATCGTGGCGAACGACGTCACGGCGCCCGGCGCCGGCTTCCACGCCGACACCAACGCGGTGCGCATCCTGGGCGCCGACGGCAGCGAGGTGGGGGTGCCCCTGGCCACCAAGGACCGGGTGGCGGACCGGGTGCTGGATTGCGTCGTGAAGATAAGGAAGCGGTCAGCCGTCAGCTCTCAGCGGTCAGCCTGAAGCTGTCAGACGATTCGTGCAACGCCTTGGCTGAAAGCGGATCGTCTGAAGCGGTCAGCCGTCAGCTCTCAGCGGTCAGCCTGAAGCTGTAAGACGATTCGTGCAACGCCTTGGCTGAAAGCGGATCGTCTGAAGCGGTCAGCCGTCGGCTCTCAGCGGTCAGCCTGAAGCCGTGAGACGATTCGTGCAACGCCTTGGCTGAAAGCGGATCGTCTGAAGCGGTCAGCCGTCAGCTCTCAGCGGTCAGCCTGAAGCTGTAAGACGATTCGTGCAACGCCTTGGCTGAAAGCGGATCGTCTGAAGCGGTCAGCCGTCAGCTCTCAGCGGTCAGCCTGAAGCCGTAAGACGATTCGTGCAACGCCTTGGCTGAAAGCGGATCGTCTGAAGCGGTCAGCCGTCAGCTCTCAGCGGTCAGCCTGAAGCTGTAAGACGATTCTTGCAACGCCTTGGCTGAAAGCTGATCGCTGACAGCTGATCGCCATCTTCGGAGGAGCTCATGAAACTGTGCGTCATCGGAACCGGCTACGTGGGGCTCGTGACCGGGACCTGCTTCGCCGAGATGGGCAGCGACGTGGTGTGCGTCGACATCGACGAGGCCAAGATCGAGGGGCTGCGCGAGAAGAAGCTCCCGATCTACGAGCCCGGGCTCCAGGAGCTTCTGGACCGCAACGTGGACGAAGGGCGCCTGACCTTCACCACCGACCTGGCCGAGGGCGTGGCCCAGAGCCTGGTGCTCCTGATCGCGGTCGGCACGCCGGAGGGTGAGGACGGCTCGGCCGACCTCCAACACGTGCTCTCCGCGGCCCATGCGATTGGGCAGGCGCTCGAGGGCTACCGGATCGTGGTGGACAAGTCCACGGTGCCGGTGGGCACCGCCGAGCGGGTGCGCGAGGCGATCCAGGCCGAGCTCGACGCCCGGGGCACACACATCGAGTTCGATGTGGTCTCCAACCCGGAGTTCCTCAAGGAGGGCAGCGCGGTCCAGGACTTCCTGAAACCCGACCGCGTGGTCATCGGCACCGACAACGTGCGCACGGCCGAGATTCTCAAGGAGCTTTACGCCCCCTTCACCCGCACCAACCACCCGGTGCTGGTCATGGACGTGCGCTCCGCAGAGATGACCAAGTACGCCGCCAATGCCATGCTCGCCACGAAGATCTCGTTCATCAACGAGATCGCGAACATCTGCGAGAGGGTCGGTGCCGACGTGGGCGCCGTGCGCCTCGGCATCGGCGCGGACACCCGGATCGGCTACCAGTTCCTCTTTCCCGGCGTCGGCTACGGCGGCTCCTGCTTCCCCAAGGACGTCAAGGCCCTGATCCGCACGGCGCGGTCAGCCGGCTACGAGCCCCAGGTGCTCGACGCCGTGGACGCGCTCAACATCCGACAGAAGTCGCTCCTGGCCGACAAGATCCTCGCCCACTTCGCGGTCGAGGGCCGGGCGCCCGAGGGTGCGATCGTCGCGGTGTGGGGCATCGCCTTCAAGGCCAACACGGACGACGTGCGCGAAGCGCCGAGCCTCACCGTGATCGGCCGGCTCCTCGCAGCCGGCTGCCGGGTGCAGGTGTACGACCCCGTTGCTGAGGCGGCCGCGCGCCGGACCCTCGGCGAGCCGGGCGGACTCACCTACTGCCCGAACAACTACGACGCGCTCCAGGGCGCCGAGGCCCTCGCGGTCTGCACCGAGTGGGGCGCCTTCCGCCGGCCCGACTTCGGCCGCATGAAGACCCTCATGGCCGCGCCGGTCATCTTCGACGGCCGAAACCTCTACGAGCCCCAGGAGATGAAACGCCTCGGGTTCACATACTTCGGCATCGGCCGGAAAGCCTAGTATTGCGTTCCGGGTACCGCGTCCCGCGTACCTGTCCCAACCCGGAACCCGGAACCCGGAACGCGGAACACGCCCGGAGAGCGGCATGACCATCGACCAGAACACCTTCATCTACGCGCCGGAGCTGCGCGGCAACCGGCGCGTGCTCGTCACCGGCGGCGCCGGGTTCCTCGGCTCCCACCTCTGCGAGGCCCTGCTCGCCCGGGGCGACGAGGTGCTGTGCCTCGACAACTTCTTCACCGGCCGAAAGCTCAACGTGGCCCACCTCCTCGGAAACCCGCGCTTCGAGGTCCTGCGCCACGACGTTACCCACCCGCTGTTCGTGGAGGTGGATCGGATCTTCAACCTCGCCTGCCCGGCCTCGCCGATCCACTACCAGTACAACCCCGTCAAGACGATCAAGACGAGCGTGCTCGGGGCGATCCACATGCTCGGCCTCGCCAAGCGGGTCAAAGCCCGGATCCTCCAGGCGTCCACCTCCGAGGTGTACGGGAACCCCGACGTCCATCCCCAGACCGAGGCGTACTGGGGACACGTCAACCCCATCGGCATCCGCAGCTGCTACGACGAGGGCAAGCGGGCGGCCGAGTGCCTGTTCATGGACTACCACCGGCAGAACCGCGTGGACGTGCGCCTCGTGCGGATCTTCAATACCTACGGCCCGCGCATGCTCCCCAACGACGGCCGGGTCGTGTCGAACTTCATCGTCCAGGCGCTCCGGGGCGAGCCGCTTACCGTCTACGGCGACGGCTCCCAGACCCGCAGCTTCTGCTACGTGGACGACCTGGTGGAGGGTCTGCTCCGGATGATGGACCAGGAGGAGACGATCGGGCCGGTGAACCTCGGCAACCCCCACGAGTTCACCATCCTGGAGCTCGCCGAGCAGGTGCGCGCCATGACCGGCGCCCGCTGCGAGATCCGATTCCTGCCGCTTCCCTCCGACGACCCCACCCAGCGCCAGCCCGACATCCGGCTCGCCCGGGAACGGCTCGGGTGGGAGCCCCGGGTCCCGCTCACCGAGGGACTGCGGCGCACGGTCGAGTACTTCGAGGGGCTGCTGGCGCAGGGGTAGGAAGACAGGCGCGGCAAGCCCCGTGCCGAGAGAGAACGACGGCCCCCTGGACGAGGCACACTGCCGCTTGCCCTGGATCGCTTGGCCGTGCTAATGGAGGGCCTCTCTCGCCGCCCCAAGACGTTCCTTCGAGGTTTCATGCCGCGCGGACTCCGCCTCGCTCTGGTTCTGACCTCTCTCGCCCTGGCCGCGCCCCTGGCCCACGCGGTCGTGGACGTGCCCAGCCCGGAGCGCCGGGCGCTGGACGTGGTCGATCTCGCCTGCGGCTCGGGGATCGCGCCGCCCGCGGACACCGCGGTCCTTCCCCTGGACGACCGGGCCTACCTCGAGGCCTACCAGGCCCTGGAAGCCCGGGGCCTCGTGGACCCGCTCGGGGCGGAGCGCGATGCCCGAGACGCGGCGCGCTCCGACGGCGGGCTCCACCTCGAGACCCTCGTGCCTCGCCTCACCCTCGCAGGGTACGTCCTCGGCGGCGCGGAGGAGCGGCTGCTCCTCCACACCGCCGGCGACGTGCTCGACCGCGGGCTCAACGCGTTTCTTTCGGCCTCGGGCGAGGCGACGTGGAACCGCTGGCTCGGCGCGGGGTACGAGGTACAGCTCCAGGAATCCACCGGCGAGGTCGACGGGGCCGTGAAGCGGCTCTACCTGAAGGCGCAGTACGGCAAGTGGTCGTTCAAGATCGGCCGCGACAGCGTCCGGCTCGGCCCCGGCTATCGCGGAAGCCTGCTCCTCGACGACAACGCGCGGCCGCTGGACCTCTGGCAGGTGCGCACCGAGGAGCCGCTCTACCTGCCCTGGGTGCTGGAGCGCCTCGGGGGCTTTCGTTTCACCCTCTTCAACGCGTTCCTGTCCGACGAGCACCCCTCGCCCCCCGATCCCCGGTACGGCAGCGGGGTGAACGCGGTCCCGGACCCGCGCCTCCTGGGCATGCGCCTCTCCTACCACCCGGCCCTGTGGCTCGACCTCGGCCTTTCGCGCACGATCCTTTACAGCGGCAAGGGCCGAGAGACCTACGACACGCCCAAGGACTGGTGGGAGCTCCTCACCGCGAGCAACGAGAACGTGTACGCGGGCCAGAGCCACCGCTACGACAACGACCAGTACGCGGCCCTGGACGCGACCCTCCGGCTGCCCTTCCTCCGCGACCTGGGGCCGCTGAAGGCGGGGAAGATCTACTGGGAGCACGGCGGCACCGACTTCAACGCGCCTTGGAGCTCAGGCAGCAACGGGAGCCTCCGCTTCGGCCTGCTGCGCACCTCCGACCTCGTGGGCCTCTATCTCTCCACGGCCGTCTCGGACCTCCGGGTAGAGGTCGCGCGCACCGACAAGTCCTGGTACCGCCACGGCCAGTACCCCCAGGGCTACTCCTACGACGGGCTTCCCCTCGGCCACCCCATGGGCGGCGACGCCCAGAGCGTCTTCGTGCAGGTCTCGAGGTTCTTCTCACCCGCCTGGAAGGTGACCGCCGGCTACGACTGGGAGGAGCGGGGCCGGCACCTGACGGAGGAGGAGAAGCGCTCCGAGGGAACCCTCGCGCTCGACGCGCTCGGCGTGAAGGCGTTCGGCCTGCCGCTGATCCTGCGGGCGGAGGGCCTGGCCGCGCGGGTTTCTTCCCCCCTCGACGACCCGGACCGTGACGACCGCACCGAGCTCTACCTGGGCGCCTCCGTCTCCTGGGGGTGGCGGTAGCCTGCGTTCGGGTGGGGCCTTTCCACGAGGTTCCGGCTTCCGGCAGGAGCCCTTTCCGAGACGCTGCCCCGTGATCCGGGCACCCGGAAAACCCAAGCACGACAGCACCGCATCCGCAGATTTCGCAGATTTCACCGAGGTCGACAAAGCATGAACAGGATGGAGAGCACGATCGACGGCGCTGCCGAGGCCCGCGTCGGGGTGTCGAAGATGGGCGAGCCGTGAACCCAGAGCGCGTCCGGCAAGCGATCCTCGACGCCTTTCTGCCGTTTGCCCCGGAGCGGATCCTCCTCTTCGGCTCGCTCGCCCGGGGCGACTGGGACGAGGAGAGCGACGTCGATGTCGTTGTCGTGTACCGCACGCCGAAGCGGTTTCTCGACCGGCTCGAGGAGCTCCACCTCCGCTGGCAACTGCCGGTCGCGGTCGACATTCTCGCGTACACGCCGGAGGAGTTCGACGAGATGCTCGTCGAGAGGGCATTCCTCCAGGACATCGTGGCGGAAGGGCAGGTCATCTATGAAAGAAGCGCGGCGGGAAGCCGGCCGCTGGATCCTGCAAGCTGAGGACGACCTCCGGTTCGTCCAGTGGGTCCAACGGGAAGGCGTGTTCTTCGACAAGGGGTGCTTTCTGGCTCAACAGGCCGGCGAAAAGGCGCTGAAGGCCTGCCTCTACGCCCTGGGCGAGCGCCGAGTCATCGGGCACTCGCTCTTTGAGATGACGCTTCGGCTCGCCGAGCGCGAGGCGCGCTTCGGATCGCTCGTGGACGAGGCGCGCCGGCTCGACCGATACTACATCACGACGCGGTACCCGAACGGGCTGCCGGGAGGCTCGCCATTCCAGGCGTATAGAAGCGACGACCTGGAAAGCGCCGCAGCCGACGTCACCAAGATCGTGGCCGCGAGCCTCCGCTTCCTCGGCGACCTGGCCGAGTGAACTGACTCCCGCGGCGGGCATGACCCCCCCCGGCATCCGACGGAAGACTCCCCCGGCTCGCCCTGCTATACTGCGCGCCGGCCGGCCGCAACCACGAGCGCGCGAACACCCTTCGCCCGCGGCCCCACGACCTGCGCCGGATCGCCTCCGGCGCCCACCCACAGGATGAACGGACCGGATGAAAAGGCTCCTTCTGGCGGCCGTTGCCGCCCTGCTCCTCCTCGCTCCCGCCGCCTTCGCCCAGGGGCAGACGCTGCCGCCGGGGTTCCAGCTTCCCCCCGGGGTCACCCTCCCCCCCGGTGTTGACCTGGAGAAGCTCCTTCAGTCGGCCAAGGAGGCGCAGCCAGCCCAGGCAACGAGCCCCGGCGCGCCGGTCGCACCGCCCACCGTGACGGCGCCCGCGCCCGCTCCGAGGGAAGCCGCGCCCCTGCCGCCGGCCCCCCCCACTGCCCCCCAGGCGGTACCCACCGCTCCGCCGCCGGGGCCCCCCCCGACAGCAACGCAGGTGGCCGCCCCCGCCGGCCCGGCGGCAGCCGCGTCAGCCCCCGGGGCCTCCGGCCCCACCAGCGCCCCCACGCCGCCGCCAGCCCGCGACGTGCTCGGCGAGATCAAGCAGGCGGCCGCCCCCGAGCTCCGGGGCGATCTGCCCGTGTTCGGGTTCGACCTCTTCGCCGGCACTCAGGCCTTCCAGCCCCTTCAAGGGGTCGCCGTCCCGGAATCGTACGTCGTCGGCCCGGGCGACTCCTTCCGGGTGTCCCTCTGGGGACGCCTCGAGGCGGAGTACACGCTGACGATCGACGCGGAGGGCAAGGTTCTCTTCCCCAAGGTGGGCCCGGTGCGGCTGAGCGGGCTCACCTACGCCGAGGCGAAACGGGTCCTGCGGGGCAAGGCGCAGGCCATCACGGGCGTGAGCGCCGCGGTCACTCTCGGGACCACCCGCACCTTCCAGGTCTTCGTCGTGGGCGAGGCGCAGAAGCCGGGCACCTACACCCTGCCCCCCCTCTCGACCGCCCTCGACGCCCTGCTCGCCGCCGGCGGCCCGACGCCCCTGGGGTCGCTGCGCCGCGTCGCCCTTCGGCGGGGCGGCAAGGCCCTGGCGGAGCTGGACCTCTACAGCTTCATCCTCAAAGGCGTCCTCGAGGGGGACCGTCCGCTGGAGAACGGCGACGTCATCGTGCTGCCCCGGGCCCGGCACAAGGTCTGGGCCTTCGGCAAGGTGCGCCGCCCCGCGGTCTACGAACTGCGCGACGGTGAGGGGCTGCGCGCGCTCCTCGACTTCGCCGGAGGTCTCTCCTCCGACGCCTTCGGGGGCCGGATCCAGGTGGAGCGCTCGGAGAAGAACCGCGCCCGGGTCGTCCTCGACGTGGCGCTGGCCGACCTCGGCCAGGACTTCGCGCTCCAGGACGGCGACGTGGTCCGGGCCTTCACCCTGACGCCCGAGGTCGAGAACCGGGTGTCGCTCTACGGCCACGTGTACCAACCCGGCACCTACGCCCTGAAGCCCGGCATGCGCGTGACCGACGTCATCCGCTCGGCGGACAGCCTCAAGCCCGACGTCGAGCTCTCCTACGCGATCGTGCTGCGCCAGACCGGCCCGGACCGCGCCAAGACCGTGCTGCCGTTTCGGCTGGGGGCCGCGCTCGACCGCTCCGAGCCCGGGGAGAACCTCGCGCTCCAGGCCGGCGACGAGCTCTACGTCTTCTCCCGCTACCAGTTCCGGCCGCCGCTTCAGGCCAAGGCGTCAGGCGCCGTGCGCGAGCCCAACACCTACCGCTTCGACCAGGGCGCCACGGTGGTCGACCTGCTGCGGCTGTCCGGCGGTCCGACGCCCGAGGCCCTCCTCTCCCGGGTGGAAGTCCTTCGCTACCTGCCCGACCGGTCGCGCCAGACCCTCTACCTCGACCTCGCGAAGGCCCTGGCCGGCGAAGCCCGGGAGAATCCGGTCCTCGCCGACGAGGACGAGCTCGTGGTCCACAGTGTGTGGGACCGGACCTTCCGGGAGAGCGCGTCGGTCGCGGGCGAGGTCAAGCGGCCCGGCGAGGTGCCGATCACGCAGGGCATGACGGTGAGCGACCTGGTCTTCAAGGCGGGCAGCCTCACCAAGGACGCCTACCTCCCCCTGGCCCACCTCTACCGGACTGACCGCGTCACCAAAGAGGTGACGATCCACACCTTCAACCTGGGCAAGGCCCTGGGCGGCGACTCCTCCGAGAACCTCCTCCTGGCCGACGGCGACCGGGTCACGATCCACTCGGCCTACGAGTTCGCGCCGGCGCAGAGGGTCGTGCTCTCCGGCATGGTCAACAAGCCCGGCGACTACCCCTACGCCACGAACCTGCGCGTGCGAGACCTCGTCCTCGCCGGCGGGGGGCTCAAGGAAGAGGCGTTCCTGGGCGAAGCCGAGGTCGTCCGCGCCGAGACCGTGGCGGGCCAGAGCACCGAGACCAAGACGCTTCGCTTCGACCTCGGCAAGGCGCTGGCCGGCGACCCCGACGCGAACCTCGCCCTGAAGCCCTACGACAAGGTGTTCGTCAAGAAGGTGCCGGAGTGGCGGGAGACCGAGAAGGTCGAGGTCACCGGCGAGGTGGTCTTCCCCGGAACCTACTACGTGGCCAAGGGGGAGACGCTCTCGAGCGTCCTGCGCCGGGCCGGCGGCTACACCAGCGAGGCCTACCTGGCCGGCGCGCTCTTCACCCGAGAGAGCACGCGTCAGCAGCAGCAGCAGCGCCTCGACGACCTGCGGAACCGTCTCCAGCAGGCGGTGCTCCGAGCTTCGTCCCAGGAGGTCCAGTCGTCGCTGAACCCCGAGGATCTGGCCGCCCAGAAGCAGTACCTCGCCGGCCAGCAGGAACTGCTGAAGAAGCTCGAGTCCGTCCGGGCGACCGGCCGCGTGGTCGTGAAGCTCCTTCCCCTGGACGAGTTCGAGGCGTCGCAGTGGAACGTGGTCCTGGAGGACGGCGACACGGTCACCGTGCCCCGCACGCCCCAGACCGTCACGGTCGTGGGCCAGGTCTACAACCCCACCGCGCTCCTCTGGGAGCCGGACCGGCGGACCGTCGGCCACTACCTGGCGAAGACCGGCGGCCCGACGGCCGACGCGGAGAAGGGCGAGATGTACGTCGTCCGAGCCGACGGCACCGTGGTGAGCGAGGGGAGCCTCAGGGCCGGCAGCTGGTGGAGCCGGGGCATCGAGAGCGTCGACCTCGCGCCCGGCGACTCGATCCTCGTGCCCGAGAAGGTCGTCCGCGTGAGCTACATGCGGGAGTTCCGCGATCTGACGCAGATCCTCTACCAGATCGCAGTCACCGCGGGCGTGGCGGTGGCGCTGTTCTGAGGAGGCGACCGGTCGTCCGCCCACCCGTCAACCGGGGGCTCGGGAAGGCCTCGGCGACTCGCGGGCGGGCACGCCTCCTGCCCTCGAGCGTCGGATCGACCCCACCGCTCAGAGACTTCGCGCTTGTCCCGCGCGGCCGGCTTGTCCTATGCTTCTGCTCGCCTAATCCCTGGTGCTGGGGTGCCGCTCCGTCCTGAACCGCCCGCCCGACAAGGAGAGACCGATCACAACGCAGGCCGAGGGGCCTCATCCCTGCCCCGTGCTCTACGCTCCGTACCCCGGACCGGAAGACGAGATCAACCTCCTGGATCTCCTGCGCGTGCTGGGCCGGCGGTGGTGGTTGATCGCCCTCGTCACGGCGCTCGGCACCGGTGGAGCCGTACTCTACGCGCTCAAGGCGCCTCCGATCTTCCGAGCCAAGGCGGTCATCGCGCCGCCCGCGCCGAAGCAGGCCGGAGGCGCGTCCGCCGCGCTCGCGGCCCTCGGCGGGATCGGCGCGGAGCTTGCGGGCAGCATGGGCTTCTCCGCTGGGGGCGCCGACGCGAACCGCCTGGAGGCACTCCTCAAGAGCCACCGCCTGCGTGAGCGCGTCGTGACGAAGTACACGCTCCTCCCCGTTCTCTTCCCCGAACAATGGGACGGGGCCGCCAAGAAGTGGAAGACAGACTCAGCAGAGACGGAACCGAACATCTGGGACGCAGAGAAGCGCCTCGACAAGGTGTTTCTCGTCAAGAACGACATCAAGACAGGAGTCGTGAATCTCTCGTTGGAGCTCGGGGATCCCAGGACGGCCCAAGAGATCTTGCGTCACTTCCTCGACGAACTGGCGTCGACGATGCAGCAAGACGAGCTCGCGAAGATCCGAAGCAACGAGGAGTTCGCCCGGCAGCAGCTCCGGCGCGCCACCGACCCCATCGTCATTGCGAAGCTTCAGGCGATCCTCTCCGAGCAGCTGGACAAGGCGATGATGGCCCAGAATCTCGAAGACTTCGCGTTCGAGGTCATCGATCCCCCGGCCGGCTCGGATCAGAAGGTGCGGCCTCGAAAAGCCCTGATTGGGGCTGGCGGCGCCGCAGGCTCCTTTTCGCTCGGCGTCTTCCTGGCCCTGCTCGCCGAATGGGTCCGAAAGGCCCGGGCGATGGTCTGACGCCGTCCCACCCCCCGGCGCCGCCGCGGCGCGGTGCCCCCCCGGGACCTCCGGTCCCCCTTCCTCGAAAACGGAGCAGCGCGTGAAACCAAACATTGCGGTGGTCGGTGGCGGGTACTGGGGCAAGAACCTGGTCCGAAATTTCCACGAACTGGGCGCCCTGCGGCTCATCTGCGACGCCGACTCCGAGCGCCTCCAGGCGCTGGGCGAGAAGTACGGCGTCCCTACCACCCTTTCGTACTCCGACGTCCTCTCCGACCCGGCCGTCGACGGGGTAGTGCTCGCCACACCGGCCGAGCGCCACGCGACCATGGTCCGCGAGGCCCTGCTCGCCGGCAAGGACGTGTTCGTGGAGAAGCCCCTCGCCCTGACCCGGGAGGAAGGGGAGGATCTGCTCCGCCTCGCCCGCAAGACCGGTCGGGTCCTCATGGTCGGGCACCTGCTCCACTACCACGGCGCGGTTCGCGCCCTCAAAGACCTGGTCTCGTCGGGTGAGCTCGGCCGCGTCCGGTACGTCTACTCGAATCGGCTGAACCTGGGGAAGATCCGGCGGGAGGAAAACATCCTCTGGTCTTTCGCGCCCCACGACGTCAGCGTGATCCTCGCGCTGGCGAACGAAGCCCCCGAGAGCCTCGCCTGCCAGGGCGGCAACTATCTCCACGCCAAGATCGCCGACGTCACCGTCTCCACGCTTGCCTTCGCCTCCGGCCTCCGGGCGCACATCTTCGTCTCGTGGCTTCACCCGTACAAGGAGCAGAAGCTCATCGTGGTCGGCGACCGGAAGATGGCCGTCTTCGACGACCAGGAGCCGGTGGAGAAGCTTCGTCTGTACGCCCACGACATCGAGTGGAAGGAGAGCATGCCCGTGCCCGTGAAGGCGGAGGCCCAGCTCGTGGCCTTCGACACGGCCGAGCCGCTGAAGGAAGAGTGCCGCCACTTCCTCTCGTGCGTCGAAACCCGGGCGCAGCCGGTCACCGACGGCGAGGAGGGGCTGCGCGTTCTGTCCGTCCTGCAGGCGCTCCAGCAGAGCCTCGACCGGGGGGGTCAGACGGTGACGCTGGCGCCGCCTTCGACCCGGGCCTACTTCGTCCACCCGACGGCCACCGTCGACGAACCCTGCTCCATCGGCAAGGGCACGAAGATCTGGCACTACAGCCACATCTCCCCGAACTGCGAGATCGGCGAGGGCTCGAACCTCGGCCAGAACGTCTTCGTGGCGGCCGGCGTCACGGTCGGCGCCAACGTGAAGATCCAGAACAACGTCAGCCTTTATGAGGGAGTAGAGCTGGGCGACGACGTCTTCTGCGGCCCCTCGATGGTGTTCACCAACGTCTTGAACCCCCGCAGCCACGTCTCCCGCAAGGACGAGTTCCGGAAGACCCGGGTCGGCCGGGGCGCGAGCTTCGGCGCCAACTGCACCGTCGTGTGCGGCCACGACGTGGGCGAGTACGCCTTCATCGGCGCCGGCGCGGTCGTCACCAAGAACGTGCCCGCGTACGCCCTGATGGTTGGGAACCCTGCCCGGCGACTCGGCTGGATGTGCCAGTGCGGCGTGCGGCTCCCCGATGCCCCGGGCCGGGTGGAGTGCAGCGCCTGCGGGTCGGAGTACGAGAGCGGGCCGTCGGCCCTCCGGAGAGTCGGGTGATCGTTGCCACGGTCGTCGGCGCCCGACCCCAGTTCATCAAGGCGGCGGCGGTGTCGCGCGTGCTCCGGGCCACTCCCGGAGCACGGCAGGTGCTGATCCACACGGGCCAGCACTACGACGAGAGCATGTCCGACGTGTTCTTCGAAGAGCTCGAGATTCCGCGGCCGGACCACAACCTGGGGATCGGCTCGGCGTCCCACGGCGCCCAGACCGGCCGGATGCTCGAGGCCGTCGAAGCCGTGCTCGTCACCGAGGAACCCGACTGGGTGCTCGTGTACGGCGACACCAACTCGACGCTCGCCGGCGCCCTGGCCGCGGCGAAGCTCCACATCCGCGTAGCCCACGTGGAGGCCGGCCTGCGCTCGTTGAACCGCCGGATGCCGGAGGAGGTCAACCGGGTCCTCACCGACCACGCGAGCGACCTGCTCCTCGCGCCCACGACAGCGGCGCTGGAGAACCTTGCGCGAGAAGGCATCGGCGGAAGCAACGTGGCTCTCGTGGGCGACGTCATGTACGATGTGGCCCTGTACTTCGGCGACAAGGCCGAGAGCGAGAGCAAGGCGCTCGAGCGCCTGGGGCTGCGTCCCAAAGAGTACGCGCTGGCCACGGTCCATCGGGCAGAGAACACCGACGACCCCGTGCGGCTCGCCGCCATCCTCGGGGGCTTGTCGGCGCTGGCGCAAAGACTGCCGGTGGTGTTCCCGGTGCATCCGCGCACGCGCCATCGGCTGACTTCCGAGCCGCTCGGCGGCACCTCCGGCCTGCGTCTGATCGACCCCGTGGGCTACCTCGACATGGTGATGCTCGAGAAGAACGCGGCCCTCGTGGCCACCGACTCGGGCGGCGTCCAGAAGGAGGCCTTCTTCCACCGCGTTCCCTGCGCCACCCTGCGCGACGAGACCGAGTGGGTGGAGCTGGTGGAGCTCGGCTGGAACCGCCTCGTGCCGCCAAGGGATGCGGCGTCGGTGGGAGCGACGCTCGTGGCAGCGCTCGGCGCGCGGGGCCGAGAGGCCAGCCCCTACGGAGACGGCCGGGCCGCAGAGAAGATTGCCGCACTCCTCGGCAGCGCCGCGAGGCAAGTGCAGGACGAGGGCGTCGAGGTGCTCGAGCCCGGGCGCGCCGAGCACCAGCGGAATGACCGGTTACCCTCAGAAAGAAGCCGGCTCGATGGTGGCGATATCGAAGCAGCGGAGGGATAGACCATGCAGGTTCAGGCGAGATGGGAAGATGGCGTTTTGCGACCACTGACTCCGTTGAACCTCAGGCACGCGGTGGTGACGATCGAGGTACCGGATGATGAGGTTGCGGGTCCATCGCAGCTCGCCTACGAGCTCTCTCCCGAGGCTCAGGTCATTGCCAAGGCGATGACAGCGGAGCTAGACGAAATACGTGCCGCGCCTTTACCACCAGACGAGGAATTGCCCCCCCTGAGCACAAAACAGCAGGAGCGAATGGCAGCATTCGCCTTGGGATACTGAGCGAAAGGAAGGCCGGATGAGGCTGGCGATGGAGATCCACGACGGGAAACTCCTCCCCCCGGCTCATCTGCGCTTCTCGTCTCGCCTGCGCGTCATCGAGGTGGACGTTCCCGAGGACGCGGTGGTTGCAGCGGAGCCGCCCCCTCCCTACCGCCCGAGGGATCCCGCCCTGCGGCGTGCGCAAGAGATGCTGGGTCCCGGACTATGTCTATGAACCAAGCGGGAAGTCCGACCAGCTGCTGCTCGAAGAGGCGCTCCTGAAGACGGGCAGACGGCCGGCAAGACAGCAGAACAACTCCGGTCCCTGCAGTGTCGTGAATCCGGCGCTGAGTGAGAGCGGCACAGTCTGCCGGCGAATCCATGCCGCCACGATTGCGAGGACAGAATAGCGGTCGGTTGCTCGAATGAGCACGAAACAACGAGTTCGTCGACTGCAGAAGGAGAGACCATGGAGCTGAGCGCGACCTACGAGAACGGCCGGCTCATTTTTGACACGCCGGTTCGGTTCAAGAACAGACGGATTTCCCTTCGGATCAGCGTCCCCGACGACGCCGTGGACGTAACGACCGCATCCCAGCAACCGCCTACGGAGCCTCTGGACTCTGTGGCGAGCGAGTCGCTGCGATCGTTGGTTCAACGGATGAGGCAGATTCGGGGCACTGCCGCCGGCTATCAAGACGACGGACGGACGGACTCGGAGCGCTTTTCCGAGGAACTGGACCTGTTCTACCGATGACAACGAACCTGCTGCTCGACGTAAACATCGTGGTGGACTTTTGCGCAGAGCGATCGCCGCATTTCGCTTCCGTTCTTCAGGCCCTCGACAAGGCACAGGAGGCGCGGGTCGCGTGCTGGCTGTACGCCGGCAGCGTCCAAACCTTGGAGTACGTGCTGGCAAACGAGCTGAGGCGCGTAGAGGCCGAGAACGGGCAGCGCTTGAACCTGCGGGAATCCCACCTGAAGGCCCGAGCCCTTCTCGAATCGTTCTGCGCTGACAAGCAGTGGCTCGCCGCCCTGTCAGAGGACGGCGCCGTGCTCAACGCCCCGGATCCCGAAGACGCCCAGTTTTGCCGAGCCGTGACCCGGCTGGGGTCAGGCGCGCGCATCCTCACCCGCGACGAGACGCTCCTGGCCCAATGTTCCCAAGCGATCTAGGATTACGGAAGAACTGAACCGTACGTCGGGCGGAAACGCGCCGGACCCGTGCAAGGAGTAAGACATGGAGATCCAAGCCACGTACGAAGACGGCCACTTGCTCTTCGATGAAGCCGTAACACTCAAACATCCTCGAATCCGAGTTACAGTCGTTGTTGCGGATGACGAGGTTGGAGAGCTCGAACAACAGATTGGCAGTTCCAATGGATCTGTGCGAGAATATCCTATTCTTGGGAGGCTTGCTGCCATTCTAGGTCCCTATGCAAGACAACGGAGAGGCTATTCGATCGGAGAGGACCGGAGGACATTAGGCGATGTTTTGATGGAGAAGTACGGCCAATGAGACATCTCGTCTTCGATACCAACGTATTGGTCGACGTTGCCATTTTCCGGGGGTTGTACTATCAGGAGACCGCTCGGCTCTTGGAGAAGGTCGCAAGAGGCGATGCCGCCGGTTGGACAGCCTCATACACGCCCCCTACCATGGTCTATCTCATCGAACGACAGCTGAGGGCGGAAGGCGCTTCTACGACCGAGGCTCATCAGCGAGCCTGCGAGGCGACGCGGGAGGTGCTACGGCACTTGAGCATCCTGCCCATGACGGGAACCCAACTGCTCGACTCGCTCGAAGGAGCGCCCATCGACTTTGAAGACCATCTGATCTCAGTCGCCGCCAAGGCGCACCTGAGGGACTGCGTGATCGTCAGCCGGGACAAGACCTTTGAGTCCCTGGGCCTGCCGGTCTATCATCCCGCAGACCTCGACGACCGGAGCGTAACGAGCGACGCGAACCGCGCAGTCGACTTTGTGGATCTCAAAGCGCAGCAGCTCGCAATCTGGAAGCCTCTGGAAGAGCGCCTGCACCGCGTCCTCCGCCACGGCCACTACATCATGGGTCCCGAGGTCGCGGAGCTCGAAAAGACGCTCGGCGAGTACGTGGGCGTCAAACACGCCATCGGCTGCTCTTCGGGCACCGACGCCCTGCTGCTCCCGCTGATGGCCCTCGGCGTGGGCCCCGGCGACGCCGTGTTCACGACGCCCTTCACCTTTATCGCCACCGCTGAGGTCATCTCGCTCCTCGGTGCGACACCAGTCTTCGTCGACATCGACCCCCTCACCTACAACATCGACCCGGCGCAGTTGGAAAAGGCGATCCGTGCCCTGAAGTCCGGCGACTCGTCCCTCCACCCGCTCCCAACTCGGAACTCGGAACTCGGAACTCGGAACTCGGAACTGGGAACCCCGGCCTCCCAACTCGGAACCCGGACCTGGGAACTCCGCGCTCACGCCGAAGGCAGTGATCGCGGTAGACCTCTACGGCCTCCCCGCCGACTACGACCGCCTGCAGGAGCTCTGCACCGCCGACGGCCTCTTTCTTCTCGAAGACGCCGCCCAGTCGTTCGGGGGCGAGTACAAGGGCAGAAAGGCCTGCTCCTTCGGCGACGCGGCGGCCACGAGCTTCTTCCCGGCCAAGCCCCTGGGCTGCTATGGCGACGGCGGCATGGTCTTCACCAACCGCGACGACCTCGCCGAGATCTGCCGCTCGCTCCTGGTGCACGGAAAGGGGAAGGACAAGTACGACAACGTGCGCATCGGCCTCAACGCCCGGCTCGACACGCTCCAGGCCGCGATCGTCTTGGCGAAATTTGAGGTCTTCCCTGATGAGTTGGAGAAGCGGCAGCACGTCGCCAGGAGATACACCGAGGCGCTCGCCCCTCACCCCCACCTCCTCACATCCCCGAGGGGCTGAAGTCCGCCTGGGCGCAGTACACGGTGCGCCTGGCCGGCGGACAGCGGAGTGCGATAGAATCGGCCTTGAAGAAGGCCGGCGTTCCCACCGCCGTCTACTATCCCAAACCCCTGCACCTCCAGGGGGCGTTCCGGCCGCTGGGATACAAAGACGGAGACTTCCCGGAGTCGGAGCGGGCGAGCGGTGAGGTGATCAGCCTGCCCTTTGGGCCCTATCTCGACGACGCCGCGGCGCACAGGGCCACAGAGGCGCTGCGCTAGGGAAGGGGAGCGGACTCAGAGGGGTTGGTTCTCGAAAAGAAGGAGACCTTCTCAGCGGGCTCAGCGGCTCAGCGAGAGAGGAAGGCTCAAAAGCTTCTTCACGCAGAGCCGCAGAGAACGCAAAGGTGTCCGTTCGTAAGCAGAAAGAGTTTTTCTCAGCCGCGAGGACCGGAGCCCCTTGCAGTCGAAACCTGACGAGTGGGGGACCCCAGCCCTGGAAGAAAAGGAGAGGAGACGATGCGGATCGAAGTAACGACGGAAGGCAACCACTTGGTCCTGCCGAGAGGGCTGAGGCTTCGACCCACCCAGCAAAAGCTTACGGTGGACATCCCCGACGAGGCCATCTCCCCAGTGGACTCTCCCTCGCGCCAGCAGATTGACCAAATCCTCGGCCCCTATGCCCTCGTGCGGCCTGCGCGGTCCGCCGCGGAGGACAAGGCAATCTGGCACGAACATTTGGAGGAGAAGTACCTTCGATGAGCTCACGACACGTGGTTTTTGACCTGAATGTATTGGTCAATCTCTTCTTGCGTCGAGGAGATTCCGCGGCCGCAGAAGCCCTCTCCGACAAAGTCCTGGAGGGCAAGATCACCGGTTGGGTGGCGGCGCAGTCGTTGCCCACTTTGGAGTATTTACTGGTAAAGCAGCTGAAGAACGATGGACTGACGCCCACGGAAGCCCGAGCGTCGGTGCGAGAACTGCTGCAGTGGCTGACGACACACTACCGGGTCCTCTCGCTGCCGGGCGTGGAAACGGTCGACAAGCTGCACGGGGCACATGATCTTGAGGACGCACAGATCGCGCTGGCAGCCACGGCCTTGGCCGGGGCCGCCTGTATCGTCACGGAGGACAAATCGTTCGATGCGTGCGGCTTGGTGCCAGCCCTTTCCCCTGCTGAGGTTTTGGCCGCCCTCTCAGAGCGAGAAGCATCACGGGCGATCCAGTTTGTGGACCTTCAAGAACAGCAACGTACGGTGCTCCCGTCGTTGGAGGGTCGTCTCAGGACGGTCCTCCGCCACGGCCACTACATCATGGGCCCCGAGGTCGCGGAGCTCGAGAAGAAGCTCGCCGAGTACGTGGGCGTCAAGCACGCCATCGGCTGCTCCTCCGGCACCGACGCCCTGCTGCTCCCGCTGATGGCCCTCGGCGTGGGCCCGGGCGACGCCGTGTTCACGACCCCGTTCACCTTCATCGCCACCGCCGAGGTCATCTCGCTCCTCGGCGCCACACCAGTCTTCGTCGACATCGATCCCCTCACCTACAACATCGACCCGGCCCAGCTCGAAAAGGCGATCCGAGCCGTCAAGACGAACGATCCAGCGATCTATCCTCTCCCAACTCGGAACTCGGAACCCGGAACTCGGAACGCCGGCCTCCGGCCGGCCGGCGTGATCGCGGTAGACCTCTACGGCCTCCCCGCCGACTACGACCGCCTGCAGGAGCTCTGCACCGCCAATGGTCTCTTCCTCCTCGAAGACGCCGCCCAGTCGTTCGGGGGCGAGCATAAGGGCAGAAAGGCCGGCTCCTTCGGCGACGCAGCGGCCACGAGCTTCTTCCCGGCCAAACCCCTGGGCTGCTACGGCGACGGCGGCATGGTCTTCACCAACCGCGACGATATCGCCGAGATCTGCCGTTCTCTGCTGGTCCACGGCAAGGGGAAGGAGAAGTACGACAACGTGCGCATCGGCCTCAATGCCCGTCTCGACACGCTGCAGGCCGCGATCGTCTTGGCAAAGTTCGAGGCGTTTCCGGCCGAAGTGGAAGCGCGGCAAGACGTGGCTCGGCGGTACACCGAGCTTCTGTCCCCCGGTCCCGGACCCAGGCCTCAGGACTCAGGACTCGGAACAGGGAACACGGCACTGGGAGCTCGGATCTCGGGCCTACGCCCTCCCCACGTGCCCGGCGGCTGCAAGTCTGCCTGGGCGCAGTACACGATCCGCCTCGCCGCGGGTCAAAGGACTGCGATAGAATCGGTCCTCAAGAGGGCAGGCGTTCCCACCGCCGTGTACTACCCCAAACCGCTGCACCTCCAGGGAGCCTTCCGGCCTCTTGGGTACGGGCAGGGAGACTTTCCCGAGTCGGAGCGGGCGAGCACCGAGGTGCTGAGTCTGCCTTTTGGCCCGCATCTCGACGACGCGTCGGCGCACAAGGTCACCGCGGCGCTGCGCTGAAGAAGGGGCGAGGAAGCGGACCGTTACGGAGACGGGCGAGCGTCAGCAGAGAGTGCCGAGTCGCTGCGCCTTCTTCCCCGGACCGACCGTGCCAACATAGGCGAGTGCCGCGAATCCGACAACGAGGGCGATCGACCATGCGGATTGAAGTCACGACGGAAGGCAACCGGCTCATTCTCCCGAAGGGTCTCAGACTCCGATCCGCTCAACGGAAATTGACCGTAGAGATCCCTGACGACGCGATTGAAACCTCTGAGCCGGCGAACACTGCGGAGCCCGCCTGCGCAGCGTCGAGTCGCGTCAGCGAGCTCCTCTCCGACCTTCACGGAATCCTCGGAGAGGGATATCGGTACGTGCCGTCCGGAACGACCGACCGGGAGCTCCTTGCAGAAGCTCTGGTCCTCGGATGACGACGGCCTGAGTTGACCCATTGACTCGCCTCCTTGACGCACAGAAGGACGCAGCCCATGCGCGATAAGATCTCAACGGCGCTAGAGGGAAAGCACATGCTCGTGACGGGTGGCACCGGTAGTTTCGGCCACGCTATCGTCAAGGAACTGGCACGCTTTCAGCCCGCGTCCATCAGTATCTTCAGCAGGGATGAGAAGAAACAATACGAGATGCAGCACGAATTTTCGCATGAGTGCCGCCTGCGATTTTTCCTCGGAGACGTCAGAGACTTTGAAAGAACTCGGGAAGTAATGCGCGGCATCGACATCGTTTTTCACGCAGCCGCCTTGAAGCAGGTCCCAAATTGCGAATTTGCACCTTTCGAGGCTGTGCGCACCAACATCGTTGGCGCTGAAAATCTTCGACGCGCCGCGGTGGAAGCAGGCGTTAAGACAGTTATTGCAATTAGTACTGACAAGGCTGTCAAACCAGTGAATGTCATGGGAATGTCAAAGGCCATACAAGAACGGATTATGCTGAATCCAACCAACGAGAGCGAAAGTACTAAGTTCGTCTGCGTTCGGTATGGCAATGTGATGGGAAGTCGCGGGAGTGTGGTGCCCCTCTTCTGCGACTACATTCTCAAGGGCGAAGCACTCCCCATCACCCACCCCGACATGACACGCTTCCAACTCACGCTCCAGGAGGCTGTGCACCTTGTGCTGTGGGCTACGGTCAGGGGGGAGAGCGGGGACCTCTGGGTGCGCAAGATGCCAGCCACGACCATTCGGACTCTGGGAAGGGTTCTGGCATATGGCATGACGGGAAACGAGGAGTACCCGGAGAGGATTGTGGGAACCCGGCCAGGAGAGAAGATGCACGAAGTCCTGGTGTCAGAAGAGGAGATGTGGCGGGCGACGGAATTGGAGGACCACTTCCTCATTCCGTCCTGGGCAAAATCTCAGGATACGCCTGGTATCACGGAAGGTGCCTTCAAGGAGTATTCGTCAGAAGATGTTCACCAATTGTCTGAGGGCGAACTCCTTGAGATGCTTATGGCAGATGGTTGGATCACACCTGAGCACCGCCCCGGTCCGAAGGCGCGACTATCCCATGGCTAGGCAGATTCCGCTCTTCAAGGTCTTCCTTCCCCCGGAAGACGCACTCATCCCACGCCTTCGTGACGTTCTATACAGCGGGCAGGTGAGTGAAGGGCAACCTGTCTACGACTTTGAGAAAAGGTTCTCTAATTTCGTGGGTCTGCCCAATGTCCTGTCCTTTTATAGTGGGACAGCGGCCCTGCACACCGCCCTACTTCTGGCGGGGGTCACACCTGGTGACGACGTGCTTTCAACCGCCATGACCGCTGAGCCCACGAACATGGCCATCCGCCATGCCGGTGCCAACGTGGTGTGGGCTGACGTAGACCCCAGGAACGGAAACCTCACTGCAACGTCGATCTCCGAACACATGACTCCTAGGGTTCGTGCAATCATGGTGGTCCATTATGGCGGCATTCCCGCGCCGATGGCCGACATCCAGTCCATCGCAGAAGCGTGGGGAGTTCCGGTGATCGAAGACGCCGCCCACGCGCTGGGCGCACGTTACGGCAACGCCCCGATCGGCAGCAACTCCGACTACACCATATTCTCCCTTCAGGCGATCAAGCATATGACCACCATCGACGGTGGGATGCTCGCCTGCAAGAATCCTGAGCACTTGTTCGTCGGACGGAAGCTGCGTTGGTTTGGCATCGATAGGGCGGCACCTCGAACCGAGGTCGACGTCGATGTGGTTGGGTACAAATACCACATGAACAACGTCAACGCGACGATTGGGCTCGTTCAGCTTGATTTCATAGGCCCCGTCGTTCAACGCCACATTGAAAATGGAAAGTTCTTTGATGTGGCACTTCAGAGTATCCCAGGGATTGAGCTCTGCCAATGGGACCCGAAGGCTGAACCATCGTACTGGTTCTACACCGTGCTCGCTGACGACAGAGACGGACTTTCTCGCAGGCTAACTGAATTCGGCGTCGCCAACTCCACAGCACACAAACGCAACGACACGCATTCCGTCTTCGCTGGAAGCAGAAGAGAACTTCCAGGACTCGATCGCTTCTACTCTCGCATGCTTCACATTCCTTGCGGTTGGTGGGTTGGAGATATAGACAGAGAGCAAATAGCCAACGTGATTCGCCACGGTTGGTAATGATGCTCTCGCGACTTCTTAACCGATTGGAAGTGCTGACAGGCGTTGCAGTGAGCTGCACCGGGACACTCTTGGGATTGCTCCCAAATGATGGCCCATTTTGCCGAATGAGACTCAGCTATTGGAGAATGAGAGGTTACCATTTCGGGGACGACTCAGTCATCTTTCGCAATGTCTATTTTCTTGGCAAGGTCACCATGGGCAGGAGCTGTGCAATCTCAAATAACTGCTTTCTCAATGGGGGAGAGGAGGGGATCGACATCGGCGATTATGTGATGATTGGACCCGGCTCGACGGTGGTCGCTTTCAATCACGGTTTCGCGGACTGCGGAATCCCTATGATAAAGCAGCCTTTTGAACATGCCCGGGTCGTCATGGGGGATGACATCTGGATCGGCGCCAACTGTACGGTAACCGCAGGCGTCCGTATCGGAACCGGGAGCATCGTTGGGGCCAACTCTGCGGTCACAAAGGACGTTCCTCCCTTCGCGATCGTCGGCGGTGTCCCTGCCAGAGTAATAGGAAGCCGAAAAGCTACCAAGGTGGAGCAAAACGGCGATGGCGTATAACTCTTCAGTCCGACCGACAATTCCTCTATACCGCGTTCACATGCCCCCGGACGTCCTGGAACTCTTTGGATCAGTGGTCAAGACCGGACAGATTGCGAGCGGTCCAGCCGTTGGACAATTCGAAGGCTTGCTCCAAACGTACCTTGGAAATCCATGCGTTACCTCCACGGCCGACGTCTCCTCGTCCATCACGGTAGCTCTTTTCATGGCAGGCGTTCGACCGGGCGACGAGGTCGTCACCACGCCGATGACCTGCTTGGCGACAACAGCGCCGGTCCGAAATCTGTTCGCGGAAGTGCGCTGGTGCGACGTCGATCCAACAACGGGCAATCTGGATCCTGAAGGGCTAGAGAGAAGTCTCTCGTCCCGAACCCGGGCGATTTTGGTCTTTCATTGGGCAGGGAATCCGGCTGACGTCGATTCGATTCGCGCGATAGGATCATCGTGGGGGATACCCGTAGTGGAAGACGCCGGAGAGGCGCTCGGGTCCGAGTACAAGGGCCGGAAGATCGGCAACTCCGGCTCGGATTACACCGTTTTTTCCTTTTACCCAAATCGCCACATCAACACCATCGAAGGCGGGGCGATTGCCTTCGGGAAGGAAACAGACTACGAACAAGGTCGCTGGCTCAAGCGCTACGGGATCCACCACCCGTCTTTTCGAACCGCGGACGGCGAGATAGACCCGAGATCCGACATCCCCGTGGCCGGATGGAACTCCTACATGAACCAAGTCGCCGCCAGCATCGGAGTAGCCCAAATGAGGCATCTGCCCAGCATCATCGAGCGGCATCACTCGAATGGGCTCTTCTACGACGCGGCGCTGGCTGAGATTCCCGGAATCACGACGCTAAAACGCCTTCCTCAGACGCGATCCGCCCATTGGGTATATACGTTTCTCTCTGACGACCGGACAGGTCTTATGGCCAGATTGCGCGCCGAGGGTATCCAGGCTTCCCGAGTCCACATCCGCAATGACATATATTCCTGCTTCGAATCGGCCAAGCAAATTCTACCTGGCGTGGATTTCTTCGATTCGCACTGCCTCAGCATCCCTTGTGGTTGGTGGCTGCAGCAAGAAGATCTCCACCGCATAGTCGACTGTATCGCGCGCAAGGCGTGACTTCGTGGACCTGACCGTCACCGCTTGTCGGCCGGGGAACCTGGAACGCCTACTGGATCTCTTTGACGCGGAGTTCGTCCGTGGCAGGGGTCGCACGGTTCCCCTCAGGCGCCGCTTCCCTCACATTTTGAGGCCCGAGGCGCTCGACACCCTGTTTACCGCCTCGTCGGGCGACGTCCTTTGCGGGGGAGCAGCGGTTCGAAAATTCGTCTGGAAGGCAGGCGGACGACTCTGGCAGGGAGCGATGGTGGGGATGGTCTGCACGGCGCCCCAGTTCCGAGGGCGGGGCGTCGGGTCCGCGCTGTTGCGCGGGCTCACAGTCAAGCTTTCGAAAGGCTCCGTCGACTTCGCAGTGCTTTGGACCTCCAAACACCGCTTCTACGAAAGACTGGGGTGGAAGGCCCACTTAGACTTGGGACAACTGGGCCGCATCGATTTCACAGAGAAGCCCCCGGCCCAGCCGCCGCTGATCCCGCGCGGATTCGGGGAGGTGGATCTAGACCGCATCGAGAGCTGCCGCTCCCAACATTGCTCCTCACTCGTCCTGCGAACAGCCTTGGACTATCGCGCCCTCCCCTTTCCGGCCGATAGCGTCGAGTTCTTCTTCTGGGATCGCGCCCCGAAGGCAGTTGGATACGCCATCGTAGGGCGGCAGGGGAGCACTGGCTACCTCTACGAACTTGTGTCACGAACGGAGGACTTCCATGTATTTTTGTCGTCCTTCGCTTCGGCGTACACTACATTGTTTGTCAATGAGCATTCATCGGGTCTCTTCTACAATTGGCTTCGGAATCGTCCGCTCGGGACTTGGGACCACCAAGACCAAACGCTTTGGTTCCTCCTTTCTCGCGAGATGAGCACCGTCGACCTCTCGGCGTGGCACATCCCGTACATCGACCGCATGTAGGTTTGGGGAACGGGTGGCGTTTGAGCAGAATCAGGAAGAACATTCTCGCCAACTTCTTCGGGCGCGGCTGGGCTGTCATTTCGGCGGTCGCATTCCTCCCCCTTTACGTCAGTTTGCTCGGGGTGGAGGCGTATGGCCTCGTAGGCGTCTTCACCTCGCTCCAGGTGATGCTCGCCGTGACAGATATGGGATTGTCGGCCACTCTGACACGAGAGGTGGCCCGCCTTTCCTCCGTTGAGGACAGCGCCTCCGACATCCGGGACACAGTCAGAACCATGGAGGTTTGGTATTTCGGCGTCGCGGCACTCATCATCGGACTCGTCATGGTATTGGCTCCCTTGATCGCGAACCATTGGGTAAAAGCCCAGGCGATCTCGGCCGGCGCGATCGAGACCGCCCTCCGATTGATGGGCTTGGCATTCGCACTTCAGGCTGCGTTCACGTTTTACCAAGGTGCGCTCGTCGGGCTGCAGCAACAGGTTTACTTGAACGGCATCTACGTCACAATGGGTCTGTTTCGAGCCCTCGGTACCATCGCCACATTGGCACTGCTGTCCTCCACAATAGAGATGTTCGCCCTCTGGCAGGTTGTCTCCAACGTTCTGCAACTCATTTGGATCCGGACAGCGGTCTGGCGAGTTCTGCCGGCGTCGACCGCACGGTCGCGTTACCGCCCTGCCATCCTCCGCCACCTGTGGCGCTACTCAGCCAGCATGCTCGGAATGACCGTTACGTCCTCCATCCTCCTACAGACAGACAAGGTAATCCTGAGTCGAATGCTTCCCTTGGACACGTTTGGTTACTACACGCTGGCGTGGACGGTTGCCCAGACCCCAATCTCGGCCTTGAGCAGCCCTGTCTACCAGGCTGTATTCCCCAGACTTACCCAGCACGTCGCCCGCGGTGACACTCTCGAGCTGAGTTCCTTCTACCACCGCGCCTCCCAAACAGTCGCCGTCCTGGTACTTCCGTTTGCAGCCTTCATTTGCTTGTTCTCCCGCGAATGCCTGCTCTTGTGGCTCGGCAATTCGGTTACTGCGGCCAACACCTATCCGCTTGTGCGTCTACTCGTCGTCGCAACAGGATTCACAGGTGTACTGGTCCTCCCCTACGCTCTCACCCTTGCGCACGGTTGGGCTAGTCTTTCTCTGAAAACAAATGTCGTTAACGTGGTACTGATGATCCCCCTGCTGATCGCACTCACCCATTATTTCGGTCCGCCGGGAGCATGCGGATCGCTGGTCGTTCTCAATGCAATGTACCTAACAGTATTTGTAAGCATTCTTCACCGCTACACATTGGTAGGAGAGCAGCTTCGTTGGTATCTCCGCGACCTCGGCCTGCCGCTCGCGGCCGCGGCGACTCCCCTGGCGCTATTTCGGCAAGTCTTCCCTGCGGCCCTATCTCGCCCCGTTCTCTTTCTAGCGCTGGGCGCGGTGTGGGTCCTCGCAACTCTTTCAGCCGTCGCAGCGGCCCCCGACGTTCGCAGGGCTGCCCTCGGCGTCCTCCGAGCCGATTGGCGGCAAGCCATCCGCTCACTGACGCCGAGAGAGCGCCAAGGCTAGCTCGGCATAGCCTCATCCACTCTGAACACACGAAAGCATGAGCCATGGATACTGACACTGGGCGATCTGTTCGTCCCCTTCTTTCCATCGTCGTGCCGACCCGCAACCGAGCCACCTATGCGGTCCCCGCGATTCGCAGCCTCCTCTCCATTCCCTCTACCGATATCCAAGTCGTCGTTCAAGACAACAGCGACGACCCAGAACTCGAGAGGTTCGTGGAAGCATTGCCCAGCGACCCCCGGCTGCGCTACAACCACATCACAGAACGGCTTGACGTAATCGAGAATTTCACGCGAGGGACGGACCTCGCGACCGGCGAGTACATTACCTATCTCGGCGACGACGACGGCGCGAACCCCGAAATTCTGGAAGCCACAGCCTGGGCTCGCGGAAAGAAGCTCGATGCAATCCTTCCCTCTCGCCCTGCACAGTACTGGTGGCCCGACCACCGTTTCCGTTACCACGGCTCCATATCCGCCGGGTCGATGGATCTTCGACCATTCACCGGCAAGCTTAGCTACCCGGATCCAGAGACGGAAATGCGCAAGTGCGCGCGGGCGGCTGGTTACCACTTTGCCAAACTTCCAAGGATCTATTATGGCGTGGTACGAAGAGACTGTCTGAATAAGGTAAAGATGACGGCAGGCACGTACTTTCCAGGGCCCAGCCCTGACCTCTCTGGAGCCATTGCAGTAGCTAACTACGTCAAGGCCATGGCGCACGTTGATTACCCGCTCTTGCTCCCTGGCAGTTCTGCGAAGAGCACGGCTGGTCTTGGTGCAATGAAGAAGCACGTTGGGAGGTTAGAGGCTTGGCCCCACCTGCCACAGCAATACGTTCGCAATTGGTCAAAGCTCGTTCCTGCTTTTTTCGGAGGGAACACGATCTGGGGCGAGGACGTTGTGCAGGCCTTGACCGCCATAGGACGCAAGGACATCCTAGCGCAATTCAATGTACCGCTCCTCCACGCCTTTTGTGTTGCCTTTAATCCGCAGTATTCTCGACTGACGATCGAAAACTTTTACCGAGCACTCCGCGTGACGCACAAGGGTTACGCCATCGGGACGGCACAGTTTATTTTCGCCTACGGTTACGCGTATTTACTTCGTGCAAGGACTCTGGCCGATCGATACGCCGAAAGAGCAAGATTGCGCCGGATCACGACCATACGAAAGCTTCCAAGCATCGAGGATGCGATTCAGGCTCTATCATCATCTCTAATCATGGCAGGGCGCAAGTTCTCAGCGTGTATCTGATGGCTCTCTGGAAAGGCAATCCCATCACAACCAATTGCAACCAAATGAAACTCGCTCTACAGGGGATATAATTGCAAAGTCTATCTAGCAGCCCATTGGGCGCCCAGAAACTTTGTGATAAACCCCCATTGCTGACCTGCGTTTGGCGTAATGCTCGAGTGCTTGCGTTAACAGTCTTAGACAATATCATCTCTTTTGAAACGTTTTTCGTTTTGTTTGTCTTGGCAGGCGTTTACAAAGCAGATCCTTTATTCGACGTTGTTCCAGTCGACTTGACTGCAGCCTTCTTCTGCGCGAGTAGTTTAGTCGGCGTGCGTATCGTTGGGCACAGAAAATTTCGGTTTCCAAGAACTTCCGGAAGAATACTTGGATTTTGGTTCCTGTTTATATCCTATATTGCAATCAGTTTCTTGTGGACCCCTGGCAGCGTCTATGCGGCAGACAAGCTCTTCCTTGTTTGGACCACCACGACGTGGGCCATTATGGGGGCTGCCATTGTTATAGCTCCGGATCCATGCCGGGTTACTCGCTTTTTCTTGATCCTTCTTTTCTTAGCATTGTTTTTATCGGTCAGGATTGGAATATCAATTGTAAGTGTGGGTCCTAAAATATTTCTTTCTGACCTACAATCAAGCTATTTGGGGTTGGGCCAGGTCGTTGGCGAGGGTGCCATTGTATCATATATCTTGTGTTGTTACCATAACCACAATAAATTTACTAGAGTTGCGTTGCTGCTGATAACAGTATTGTTCATATTTATTTTGATTACATTGGGGGGGCGTGCGCCATTTGTTGCTCTTGTACTATCCATTTGCGTGCCGTTCATTTTTCTTGTGCGGATATCGGCCAATAGTTTTTTCATTCGCAGGACAACCATATACGGCGCTGCCTTCGTTGCTGTAGGGGTTGCAGTAATTTCTTACTCCACGCTTCAAACAGACGCGGGCCGCACATTGGCTCGTTTAGGTTCTCTAACTGAAAAAGGGATGGGAGAGTCCGCCGGTACTCGCATTCGCAATTACTATACCGCGCTGGACCTTATTGACGAGCGACCCTTCTTTGGACACGGCGTTGGGTCTTGGCCCCTGCTCGTGGGCCTTCCAGACGAACGTTCCTATCCTCACAACATGATCCTCGAGACTACTGTCGAAGGAGGTTTGGTTGAGCTTCTGGTGCTAGCTACTTTCTTGTGCTATGCGGTCCAGTTGTTACGACCGCTTCGTCAAGCATTTACCGATGCCGAAAGGATGCTTCTTTCAGTCTCCATAATCTATTTCTTTATCAACTCCATGATTAGCGGAGATGTTCCCGACAATAGATTTTTTTTCGTGCTAGTAGGCCTGACAGCTTGCGTAAAAAATAGGGGCATTGCCCATGCCAAAGATAGTCCATATCACGACGGTGCACAGCGCAGATGACATTCGCATCTACTACAAGCAGTGCATCTCGCTTGCTTCAGCTGGCTACGACGTCGTCTTGATCGCGCCAAGAAGCCAATTTGTTGAAAAGGGCTTGGTTCGCATCCACTATATACCTTTGCCTAGCAACAGGCTTACGCGGATGACCGTTACCGCATTTATTGCCTTTAGGGCGGCTCTTGCCGAAAGAGGGGATATCTACCACATACATGATCCTGAACTGCTTCCGGTTGGGCAAATATTACGACTTCTTAGAAAAACAGTTGTCTATGACATGCACGAGAACACACCAAAAGCTTTGCTCTATAAAGAATGGATTCCACCGAGTCTTCGATCGTATGCGTCTCTGATGTACCGGGTTACAGAGAAATGCTTGATGTTTGGACTTCCCGTTGTCTTTGCTGAGAGATCGTATGAACGAGACTACCCGTGGGTGTCGCAACATGTGAATATATTGAATCTGCCTTTGATCTGTGATTTACAGGGCATATATACAAAGAAGGCGTCGGTTTTTACTCTCGGTTATCTCGGTGCCGTTGGTCCTGGAAGGGGAACTCTTGTGACGCTGGAAGCTATAAGAATACTAAGAGATCGGGGCCACAAGATTTATTGGGATTGTGTGGGACCTGTGCAAGATGCACACAGGGCTGAAATAGAAGCACTTGCGAAGAGATACGAGCTTGAAGGCATTCGACTTCACGGCTATCTCCCGCCTCGTCAAGGATGGGAGATCATGGCACATTGCAGCGCCGGCCTCGCCGTATTGCAACCACTGCCAAACTATGTAGACTCGGTTCCTACAAAGATTTTTGAATACATGGCACTCGGCATTCCCGTCCTGGCATCAGACTTTCCAATTTACAGGGACATTGTGGAGACGCATGGTGTCGGACTTTGCGTTGCACCGACTCCTGAATCTCTCGCAGATGGTGTTGAAGAGATCATCAGGGATCCTAAGAAAGCTGATCTCATGAGTTTGAGGGGCCGTGAGACAGTTGTCGGGCTCTTTAGTTGGGATTCCGAAGCTGCTAAACTTAGAGACCTATATAGAGATCTTACACAATAGTTAAGCTCGCATATTTGCTGCAAGATCACCATACTAGATTGATGTCATGGAGACTGAGGGATTAGGGATGAAGGAAGGACCGCAATGAAGACCAAGAAGCGAATCCTGATCCTCTCTCCCCACACCGACGACGGGGAGTTCGGGTGCGGAGGAACCATCGCCCGGTTCGTGGAGGCGGGCAAGGAGGTCCACTACCTCGCGTTCTCCGACTGCGAGAAGTCGCTCCCCCCCGACATGCCGCGCGACACGTTGGTCCACGAGCTCCGGAACGCCACAGGCCAACTCGGCATCCCCTCGGCCAACGTGCGGATTGAGCAGTTCGAAGTCCGCTGCTTCGAGCGCGATCGTCAGGAGATCCTCGAGGTGCTGGTGGACCTCCAGCGGCGGCTGCGCCCGGACCTCGTGTTCCTCCCCTCTCCCAGGGATCTCCACCAGGACCACCACACGGTGGCCATGGAGGGGCTTCGTGCATTCAAACTCTCGGCCACCGTGCTTGCGTACGAGATGCCGTGGAACAACCTCACCTTCGAGACCACCTGCTTCGTTCCCCTGGAGGAGAGCCAACTGCGCAAGAAGATCGCGGCCCTCGCCTGCTACGAGTCCCAGAAGGACCGCTTCTACGCCACAGAGGAGTTCATCCGGGCACTCGCGCTGACCCGAGGAACCCAGATTGGCACGCGGCACGCCGAGACTTTCGAGGTTCTGCGGTGGATCGTCAACGACTGAGCGCCCCCCCGGCCGGTGGGATCGAGGAGCGAACATGACTGTTAGCGGGCCGGACGCTTTGGAGCTCTTGTCACAAAACCGACTGGCCGAGAGCGTGGACCCGCCACTGCTGGCTCGACAACTCGTCCGGGTGGCGAGAGAGAGCGCGTTCTACCAGGAGAAGTACGCCCTGGCCGGGCTGTCCCTCGAAGACGCCGAGAGGATCGAGAGCTTCCACCTCCTGCCCTTCACCGAGAAGCGCGAGCTCCTCGCGGATCAGGAAGAGCACCCCCCTTACGGGAGACTCGCCAACCGGTCCCTGAGACGGGTCCATTCCACCTCGGGCTCCACGGGCCGGCCCCTCTACATCGCCCTCACTGAGGCCGACGTCCGGGCCACCCACGAGGCAGGCGGCCGAGCTTTTCGGTGCGCAGGGCTCACGTCCGAAGACTCGGTGGTCCACTGCCTCAACTACTGCCTCTGGGCCGGAGGGGTCACGGATCACCTCAGCCTGGAGGCGGCCGGAGCCCTCGTCATCCCCTTCGGGGTGGGACACACCCGAACCCTCATCGAGACGATCCTCGCGCTGCGGCCCACCACCATCTCCTGCACTCCCTCCTACATGTCCCGGCTGGAGGTGGTGCTCCAGCAGGAGTTCGGCCTCGAACCGCGGAAGCTGGGGCTCCGAAAGGCTCTCTTCGGCGGCGAGGGGGGTCTCCAGGATCCGGCCGTCCGGGGGCGCATCGAGGAGCGCTGGGGTCTTCGGGCCATCGACGCCAATTACGGAATGGCCGACGTGCTCAGCATCTTCGGTGCCGAATGCGAGGCCCGCGAAGGGCTCCACTTCCACGGCCAGGGGATCCTGCACGTGGAACTTCTGGACCCAGACACGCTCGCGCCCGTCCCCATGGAGGGCGGCAGTCGGGGGGAACTGGTCCTCACCAACCTGGTTCGGGAGGCCCAACCGTTGATCCGGTTCCGAACCAACGACGTGGTGGAAGTGACCGGGACCGATCCGTGCCGCTGCGGTCGGGGCTCCTTTCGCTTCCGGGTCGTGGGCCGAAGCGACGAGATGGTCACGGTGCGCGGCATCAATGTCTACCCCGGCGCCGTGGCCAACCTTCTCTCGCGGGAACCCAGCCGGTTTAGCGGGGAATTCCAGATCGTCCTCGATAGCCCCCCGCCGTTCGAGCGACCGCTCCTGCGTATCGAGGCCGCGACCGACGTTGACCCATCGCTCGCGGATTACGTCGAGGCCCTCTGCCGGGATCGCCTGAGCTTCAGCCCCCGGGTCGAGGTCCTGGCTTTCGGGGCGTTTCCCCGCACGGAGGGGAAGACCCGGCGGGTGCGAAAGAGCTACCTGGAGAGGAGCTGACCCATGGCAAGACTGTTCGGTGAGGACATCGCCCGGTTCCTGGGCCACCCCCTGCGGGGTTCGAGCCTCGAGGTGCAGGCGCCGGCGGACCTGGAAGAGTGCGGCCCCGGCAGTCTGGTCTGGGTCAAGAGCTTCCGGGACGACCGGCTGGCCCTGCTCGAGAACCGTCTGCCGGCGCTCGCCATCTGCGACCCGGAGACGGCGGCGCGGACCACGGTCCCCACCATGGCGAGCCCGAACCCCAGGCTCGACTTCGTACGGGCGCTTTACCAGTACTTCACGACCGAGGAGCCTGCGGCGATCCACCCCACCGCCCTTATCGAACCCGGCGCGACTGTGGGGCGAGACGTCTCCCTCGGAGCCTACGCACGGGTCGGGGCAGGGGTTTCGATTGGGGACGGATGCCGGATCGGCTCGGGTGTGGCCCTGGAGGGGGCGGTCGAGTTGGGGCGGCGATGCGTTGTCAAGGCAAACAGCGTGCTCGGGGGGCAAGGCTTCGGCTTCGAGTACGACGACGACGGGACCCCTCTTCACTTCCCCCACGTAGGGAGGATCGTGCTCGAAGATGACGTCTGGCTCGGGGCCTGCACGACCGTGGAGCGAGCCACGCTCGGGGTCACCCTCCTCTGCGCAGGGGTCAAAGTCGACGACCTCGTCCAGGTCGGCCACAACGTGACCGTTGGTCGAAACACCTTGATCATGGCGAACACCGTCGTGTGCGGGGGCGCCCGAATCGGAGAGCATTGCTGGATCGCGCCAAATAGTGTGATCAAGGAGAAGGTCTGCGTCGGCGACCGGGTAACGGTCGGGCTCGGCGCCGTTGTCTTGAAGGACGTCGAAGAGGGAAGTACCGTGGCCGGGGTCCCCGCGAAGCCGATGCTCCGCCGAACCTGACGCACTGTGTGGGGCCGGCGACCTCTCGCCCAGCCCCCGGGACAGGAGGATACCGATGTACCGGCAGAAGACGCACGGAGTGTGGACTTCCGAGATCGCTGAGTACCTCAACAGGAACCTGCAGGGGGAGGACTTTCTGGTCGACGACCCCACCTCCATCGTCACCCCCCGTTCTGCAGCTCACGCGCCCCGACTGCCCCGAGAGGGTCGAAAGACGCTCGTCCTGGCCCCAGCCTCGCCGGCCGGCCCTTCGCCGACCACCTTCATCCCGTCGGACCAACCCGAGGTGGACCTCGCGCGCCTGCTCCTCGAATTCTTTGCGACAGCCCCGGTCAACCGGATCCATCCCACGGCGCTCATCTCCGAAGATGCGCGAATCGGCCGCAACGTCATGGTGGGCGCCTATTCTATGATCGGATCGGGCGTCGAGGTCGGAGACAACACGCGCATCCTCAACCGCGTCGTGATCTCTGGGCCGGCCGTTCTCGGGAAGTACTGCGTGGTGAAGGACGGCGCGGTGATCGGGAGTGAGGGGTACGGGTTCGTCATCAGCGAGGACGGGACTCCTCTCCACCCACCGCACCTGGGCCGCATCGTCATCGGCGACCGGGTCTGGGTGGGTTCAAACAGTACGGTGGAACGAGGAATGCTTGTGGAAACGATCATCGAAGACGACGTGAAGGTCGACGACCTCGTGCACGTGGGAAGCGGCGCGCGGATCGGGAGCCGGTGCATGCTCACAGCGGGCGTCGTGATCGCCTTCGACGTCACCCTGGGGCCCGACGTGACCGTTGCCCCCAACGCCGCGATCCGCGAGTCGCTCACTGTCGCCCCCGGAGTGGTGGTGGGACAGGGAGCCGTGGTGATCCGGGACCTGACCGAGCGCGGGGCCTACGTCGGCAACCCTGCCCGGCTCCTTCGACGGACGTAATCTCAGGAGGCTCTCCCCATGGCAACCGTTGGCTTTCCCGAGAAGATTTCGCCCTTCCTTCGCTCGAAGCTCGCCGCATTGGAGAGCTCCGAAGGCAACTCTTCCCCCTCGTATCTCGGCTTGGCCCGGCAGTACGTCTACGATCCCCGGGAAGACCAGGATTCCAAAGAGCAGAACGCCAAACACTACGAAGCAGCGGTTCAGGGCCCGGATCACGCCCACGATCTCCCCGGTCTCGAGCGTCTTTACCGGCGCACCCTGGTCATCGAGCCCACCCTCGTCTGCCTGGCCCACTGCCGGTACTGCCTGCGAAGCAACTACCAGAAGCACACCCTCACGGAGAAAGAGCTCATCGACGTTGCCCGCTACTGCGGTAACGCGGCCAACCGGGACACCCTGAACGAGGTCCTGATCACCGGAGGCGACCCGCTGATCATCCCCAACCGCATCGAGGTTCTTCTCAACGCCCTGATCGATCACGCACCCAACATCCAGATCATTCGTCTCGCCACTCGGCTCACGACCCAGGATCCAACGCGCATTGACGAGAGTGTTCTCGGGCTCTTCTTAAACAAACCGTCCCTCCGCTTCGAGCTTGCCACTCAGATCAATCATCCGGTGGAGTTCTTCCAGGAGAGCATCGAGGCCTTTGCAAAGGTCACCGATCTCGGGGTGCGAATCTACTCCCAGAACGTCCTTCTGAAGGGGGTAAACGACGATCTCGACAGCCTGATCGAGCTCTACGACGCGATGCGTCGGAACCGTATCGAGGCGCACTACCTGTTTCACTCGGTTCCGATTCGCGGTACCCATCACTTGCGGACGAGTGTGGCCCGAGGGATCGACCTCGCCCGGTCACTGACAAGCTCGGGGCGGATTTCGGGCCGTGCCAAGCCCATGTTTGCCGCCATGACGGATATCGGCAAGATCACGTTCTACGAAGGCACGATCGTGGATCGCAGAGACGGCAAGCTCCTCCTGCGCAGCCAGTATCGTCTCGCCGACCGGCGTGCCTGGAACCCCACCTGGCAGCCTCCGGAGACCGCGGTCGTGGACCAGGACGGTTATCTCTCCGTCTGGTACGTCGATGGGGAAGGCTGACCCCCTCCCCGGGGGCACTGAGGCGAGCCGGGCTGCCGAGCGGAGACGGAGGCTCCACGTCCTCTTCCTCCACGCCTACTACTGCACGGCCGCATCCACCGCCGGCTCCCGCTCTCACGACCTGTGTCGGGCGCTGCTGGGGGCCGGGCACCGGGTCACGGTCATCTGTCAGGTGATGGACACGAACCGGACCCTGTTCTCCGGAACACGGGGCGTCGTCCGGCGGGTTCGGGTAGAGGACGTGGACATCGTCGGGCTCGACGTTCATTACTCCAACCAGTTCGGGATCCCCCGCCGAATCCTCTCGTTCTTCGAGTTCATGGCCATGGCCATCGTCCAGGCGCTTCGGATTCCGGGAGTCGACGTGGTCTTTGCGACCTCCACTCCCCCGACGATCGCGGGGCCGGCCCTGGCGGTGAAGCTCCTACGGAGGGTCCCGTTTGTTTTCGAGCTCCGCGACATCTGGCCTGACTTCGTCGAGCAGCTCCAGGTGCTCCCCTGGGCACCCAGCTGGTTCTTCCGGACCATCGACGCCGCCATGCGCGTCATCTACCGGGCCGCGGATCGAGTCACGTGCACCACCCCGGGCATGACCCGGATCATCGAGGGCAAGGGGGTCGCGCGCGCGAAGCTCGACACCATCCTTCTCGGAGCCAACATGGCCCATTACGACGGGACCTTCGCACCGCATCCGATCCTGGAGGACCAACGACTGAAAGAAAGGTTCGTGGTGGCATTCCTCGGGAGCATCAGCTACGGGTATGGTCTGGAGCGCCTGCTCGACGTGGCCAAACGGCTGGAGGGGAGAAACCCGGAGATCGCGTTTCTGCTCCTGGGTCGCGGCAACCGCTACCGAGAGATCGAAGAGCGGATCATGGCGCTCGCCCTCACCAACGTGGTCCTGGGGCCCGCCATCCCCTACTCCGAAGTGCCCCGGGTGCTGAAATTCGTCCAGATTGGGTACGAGTCTTCGCTCCCGTCCGCGGCTTCGGACTGCGCTCTGGACAACAAGTTCTACGACTACATCTCCTCGGGGCTCCCCATCGTCTCGAACTACGACGGCGACATGGGCGAGCTCCTTCGGGAGCGCCGCTGCGGCCACGTGGTAGGGACGATGGACGAGGAGGTAGAGGTCTTCGACCGGCTCCAGCGCTCTCCGGAGGAGGTGGCAGCGCTGTCGCGAAACGCCCGGCAGTTGGCCGCAGACCTCGCTCGACAGCGGCAGGCCGAGAAGTTCGTGGCCATGATCGAAGCCGTGGCGAAACCCTGCGCGCGTCACCCCCCGGGGGATGGGAGAGGAAGACCATGGCGAGGGCACCGGCAAAGCCCTACCAGCTCTTCGTGAAACGGGCGTTGGACGTGGCCGCCTCCGCCTTGGGGCTCGTAGCCCTGGGTCCGGTGCTCATCCTGGTGGCGGGTGTGGTTCGCCTCTTTCTGGGCGCCCCTGTCCTCTTCCGCCAGCGCCGGCCCGGCTACCGGGGCCGCCCGTTCGTCTTGTACAAGTTCCGCACCATGACCGACGCAACGGACAGCCGGGGCACCCCCCTGAGCGACCAGGAGCGCCTCACGCCCCTCGGGCACGCACTCCGCCGGCTGAGCCTCGACGAGCTTCCACAGCTCTTCAACGTGCTCAAAGGGGACCTGAGCCTCGTCGGACCGAGACCGCTCCTCATGGAGTACCTCGACCTCTACACTCCGGAGCAGGCGAGACGCCACGAGGTGCGTCCGGGAATCACCGGTTGGGCACAGGTGAACGGTCGGAACTCCGTTCGCTGGGAGGACCGGTTTCGTCTCGACGTCTGGTACGTGGATCACTGGAGCCTGGGGTTGGACCTTCGGATCCTCGGGAAGACCGTCGCCGCCGTGTTTCGGGGGCGGGGCGTCTCGGCCGAGGGACACCTCACCATGCCCCGCTTCACCGGTTCGCCCGGAGCCCGACCATGATGGCCCGGCGGGAAGTCTACGTGGCCGGCGCGGGCGGCCACGCGAAGGTGGTCCTGAGCACTCTCCTGGCCTGCGGCTTCGCCCCGAAGGCCATCTACGACGATGCGCCAGAGACCTGGGGCAAGACCGTTCTGGGGGTGCCGGTGTTGGGTCCCATCGGGGATCTTGCGGCGAGGCTGCCGCTCCCTGTGGTGGTCGCCGTGGGGAGCAACAGTGCTCGAAAGACGGTGGTGGCTCGGCTCGACGGGGCCGAGTGGGTCACCACGGTCCACCCGACGGCCTTCGTGGACCCCACCGTGAATCTGGGCCCGGGCACCGTGGTGTTCGCTGGCGCAATGGTCCAGACTGACACCCGCATCGGCGAACACTGCATCGTAAATACCGGCGCCACCATCGACCACGACTGCGTTTTCGGCCCCTTCGCCCACGCGGCCCCCGGCTCTCACTGCGCCGGTGGAGTGCACCTCGGGGAGGGGGCGCTGCTGGGAATCGGCGCCTGCGTCATCCCTGGCAGGCGCGTCGGCGCCTGGGCCCGGGTGGGCGCAGGGGCAACGGTCGTGCGCGACCTGCCCGAAGGGGTCACCGCGGTGGGGTGTCCTGCCCGCCCCCTGCCCGACCGTCGCACCCCAGCCTGATCGCCGGCCACACGGCCTCGACGAACACAAGAACTCACAGACCCGAGGCCCCTCGGACATTAGCGGCCGAGTACCAGGAAGACTCACACAGGATTGAGGAGTTGAGTGGGTCGGCCGGGCAGCCCTTCGGTAGAAGTGATGACGATTCAAGACCGGGCGTTCAACGGACATAACCTCTGTGCGACCTGGGAGTTGCGCTGCACCAGGAAACGCAATACTGTCTAACGAACTCTCATTTCGGTCGAAGGGGGTACCTACTTCGCTCTCGTTGGATAGCAGTCGCGTGCTCCCCACTGCTGTCCAAGAACGAATAACGTGAGTTCACGGGGGTTACGGCGCGGGACGCGGCTCCCACATCTGGGGCCAGGCTTCGTCCGCCGTGACCCTCGGCAGCTGTCCAAGGTCGAAGCCGGGCAGCCGAGCGTGGGGATGATCCGGTAGCCCGGGGGGCGTCTCGAAGGGATCGTCGAGCCA